>PMOI01000020.1:84881-86111 GCA_003162475.1 Acidimicrobiaceae bacterium | reverse complement strand
GGGAAGGCTAATCCCCCCAGGGTAAGTCGGGAGCTAAGGCGAGGCCGAGAGGCGTAGTCGATGCACAACAGGTTGATATTCCTGTACCGCCATGTACGCGCCCAAACCAAAGCGGGAGTACTAAGGGGCTGACCTTCGGGTCGAACTGACCAGCCCCGCGGCGGAAAGCAATGGAGGGACGGAGGAGGATAGGTGAGCCCAGGCGTTGGTTGTCCTGGGGTAAGTGCGTAGGGCGAGGTGTAGGTAAATCCGCACTTCATTATGCCTGAGACACGATGCCGAGCCATTAGGCGAAGTCACTGATTCCATGCTCCCAAGAAAATCTTCTAGCGAGTTGACACGGTGCCCGTACCCCAAACCGACACAGGTGGGTGGGTAGAGAATACCAAGGCGATCGGGAGAACTGTAGTTAAGGAACTCGGCAAAATGCATCCGTAACTTCGGGAGAAGGATGGCCTTACTAGCGTGTAGGACTTCGCGTCCGAAGCGCGAGAAGGTCGCAGAGAATTGTGGGAAGCGACTGTTTACCAAAAACACAGGAGCGTGCTAAGTCGTAAGACGCCGTATACGCTCTGACGCCTGCCCGGTGCTGGAAGGTTACGGGGATCGGTTAGCTTTCGAGCGAAGCTGAGAACCTAAGCCCCAGTAAACGGCGGCCGTAACTATAACGGTCCTAAGGTAGCGAAATTCCTTGTCGGGTAAGTTCCGACCTGCACGAATGGCGTAACGACTTCCCAACTGTCTCAACTACAGACCCGGCGAAATTGAAATACGAGTAAAGATGCTCGTTAGCTGCATCAGGACGGAAAGACCCCGTGCACCTTTACTACAACTTGATGTTGGGTTTTGGTTCAGTTTGTGTAGGATAGCTGGGAGACTTTGAAGCGTCGGCGCTAGTCGGCGTGGAGTCAATGTTGAAATACCAGCCTTTCTGCGCCGGAACCCTAACCTTGGTCCGTAATCCGGATCAGGAACAGCGTCAGGCGGGTAGTTTGACTGGGGCGGTCGCCTCCTAAAATGTAACGGAGGCGCCCAAAGGTTCTCTCAGGCTGGTTGGCAATCAGCTGTTGAGTGCAATGACACAAGAGAGCTTGACTGCGAGACCTACAGGTCGAGCAGGTACGAAAGTAGGGCATAGTGATCCGGCGGTTGCTTGTGGAAGCGCCGTCGCTCAACGGATAAAAGGTACGCCGGGGATAACAGGCTTATCTTCCCCAAGAGTCCATATCG
>PMOI01000020.1:0-84809 GCA_003162475.1 Acidimicrobiaceae bacterium | reverse complement strand
TCCCTATCCGATGCAGCCGTAAGAGATTTGAGAAAGGTTGTCCCTAGTACGAGAGGACCGGGACGAACGCAGCTCTCGTGTGACAGTTGTCCTGCCAAGGGCATGGCTGTTTTGCGACCTGCGGGTGGGATAAGCGCTGAAAGCATCTAAGTGCGAAGCCCGTTTCAAGATTAAATCTCTCACTGGGTTAACCAGGTAAGGCCCGTGGCCAGACGACCACGTTGATAGGCCGGAAGTGTAAGTGCGGTAACGCATTCAGCTGACCGGTACTAATCGGCCGAGGGCTTGGAATTTGATGTTCGTGCTCGTTCTAGGACGCTCAGGGAGCTGGCTGACGCCAGTTCGGACCACGAAAGTGGTCGAGCGCAAGATTTCCGGTGGTTATGGCGGTGGAGATATACCTGTTCCCATTCCGAACACAGCAGTCAAGCCCACCTGCGCCGATGGTACTTGGGGGTTCCTCCCTGGGAGAGTAGGTCGCCGCCGGGATTTCTAGAAAGACCCCCACCGAAAGGTGGGGGTCTTTCGCATTCGTAGTCACGTTCTCGTGCGCGCCGTGATGATCAGCGCAATGCTGATTCGATGAACTCTCACTTCGGCCCAAGGCGATGGCTTCGTCGTTGGTCTCTCGTCACGATTTCCCTGCTCATTGCGTTCTCAACGGCGCCCGTGGTGGCTGTCTCGAGTGGCGTAGCACCGTCGTTGGTTGTGCCGGAGATGTTGGCGACGGTGCCCGGTTCGCGAACGATGTACGTGGTGGATCTGGTTGGATGTCAGCAGTTACGGTGCCTTCGCCTCTATCGCACCAGCGTGTCGGCGACGAGGTTCAGCGCCGTCTCCCTCCCTCCTCTTTCAGCCGTGTCCGGAAGTCTCACTGGTGATCTGAACCGCCTGGTCTTCGCCACCGCGAACGTCGGGTACGCGTTGGTGGGCGCGAACCTTCCCTGGACGCTCTACGAGACAGTGGACGGGGCCAGAACGTGGCGGCCCGTGACGATCGGATCGGGCGAGAGCATCCTCGGACTCACGGTGAGCGCCCCGTCGATCTACGTCGTCACTGCGCGCTGTTCGCCGAGCGGCAACACCTGTCGGAACTATCTGGTGAGCCGATCGACGTTGCAAGCTCATGTCTGGACGAGCACGACGTTGCCTCATGCTGGCGAGACGAAGGTCTACGACGGAGAGTTCAGCCCCAACGTCGGCGCGTACGAAAACGACGTCTGGATAAGCGAGATGACGCATGCGGGCTCGACGATCTTCACCTCGCACGACGGGGGGAAGTCGTTCTTTCCGATAACGGCCAACAGGCTGGCCAGCGTGTCGGGTTGCGCCATCACCGCCGCCTCGGCGACGTCGCTCTGGGCCGAGTGCCCTACGGGCATGGACGAGTCATTCTTTCACTCGAGTGACGGGGGAGCGACGTGGTCGAACATTCGAAGCGAACAGTTTTCGGGAACCGGGGGCGGTACTTTCGATCCGGTCTCAGCGAACCTCGCCTACCTCGCGTACGGCGAGCAGGGGCCCTTCGATCGAATTACCAGCGGCGGTCGTAGTGTCACGGTCGTCGGAAGACTGGAGTGTTCGAGCCCCTACTCAGCACTCCAGTACCTTTCGTTTGCCGATGAGACGCACGGTCTGGTGCTCTGTTTCCCGGGCGGCTCATGGAAGGGTGAACGGCTCCTTCGAACGAGTGACGGCGGTGTCCATTGGACGCCGGTGCCGGCGAGCTAAAGGTTGGCTCCGCGATTCTTGGTCTCCAGAGGGCGCTCGCGCTCGTAACGACCTTTTTGTTCGCCGTTCTCGTTAGTGTTGACTGTTGGTAACGCAATAGGTAGTTAACGGTTGAGGGGAATTGCATGTCGATAGATCAGGGGAAGCCGGCGAGTCGCGAACGACGCCAGCGCGACCCCGAGCGTACGAAGCTGGAGATCCTTGCCGTCGCGACCCAAGAGTTCGCCGATCGAGGTTTCGCCGGGGCCCGGGTCGACGAGATCGCCGCCCAGACGCGCACCACGAAGCGGATGATCTACTACTACTTCGGCTCAAAGGAACTCCTCTACATCGCCGCTCTCGAAAAGGCCTACGAAGCCATTCGCATCACCGAACAAAGCGTGGACATCGACAACCTCGATCCCGTCGCCGCGGTGCGCAAGTTGGCCGAACTGACCTTCGACCGTCACGAGGCCAATCCCAACTTCAGTCGCCTCGTCAGTCACGAGAACATGCAGCGCGCGAAGTTCATCACGGCCGGCGGCGGATTCCCCGGACTCGATCGGCCGGTCATCAAGATGCTCCAACAGTCGCTCGAGCAGGGTCGACTCGAAGGGGTCTTTCGCCGCGACATCGACGTGTTCGACGTGCACATGCTGATCAGCTCGTTCTGCTTTTTCCGGATCAACAATCAGTACACGTTCTCGGCGAACTTCGGACGAAATCTCGTCGAGCCGAGTCGCCGCGCTATGTACCGCCAGATGATCGGTGACGTCGTGGTGCAGTACCTCATGAGCGCGCCTTCGTAGAAGGTACGTATTCGTTGTCGAATCAGGTGTCGATCTGTGACTGCAACGTGCCGAGGACGCGGTAACAATCGAGAACCGAGGAGATCGACGAGTTCGGCTCGCGACCCTCGCGGATGGCGTCGATGAACTCGCGATCTTGCAGCTCGACGCCGTCCAGTGAGACCGCGACGTGAGAAACGTCAATGACCTCGTCGTTGCCGGTCGTGAGGTCGTCGTAGCGCGCGAGGTACGTGCCCTGGTCACCGATGTAGCGAAAGAACGTGCCGAGGGGACCCTCGTTGTTGAAACTGAGAGAGAGCGTGCAGATCTTTCCAGACACGCTGCGCAGTTGGACCGACATGTCCATGGGGATACCCAACACTGGATGAACGGGACCGGCGAGTACGTTCGCTCTTTCGATTCCTTCACCGCACTGGTAGGCGAAGAGGTCGACCGTGTGTGCCGCATGGTGCCAGAGCAGATTATCGGTCCAACTCCGCGCGTTGCCGAGGGCGTTGGTGTTCGTGCGTCGAAAGAAGTAGGTCTGGACGTCCATCTGCTGGAGGTCGAATTCACCCGCTTCGACTCGTTGATGGATCCATTGGTGCGAAGGGTTGAAACGCCGGGTGTGGCCCACCATGCACACGCGCTTCACCGACGCGGCCACGCGTGCGACGTCGTGCGCGTCGGACCAACTATCGGCCAAGGGGATCTCGACGAGGACGTGCTTGCCCGCCTCGAGTGACGCAACGCACTGTTCGGCGTGGAGTTGGGTGGGCGTGCACAAGATGACCGCGTCGACGTCTGGATTATCGAGCGCCTCGTGAAGCTCGACCGTGGCTTGACGAGCGCCGTACTTCGTGGCGACCTCTTGGGCTTGGCTCTGGGTGCGGCTCACGATTGACACCACCTGCACGTCGTCAATGCGCGAGAGCGCGTCGAGATGTTTGATCCCAAAGGCGCCGGCACCGGCGAGAGCAATTCGCATTCTGTTCGTGCTACTCGGCCGCGGCTCGTAGGACCAGGTGGCCGACCGCCGTGTTCGACGCGGGCACGTGGTAGAAGCGGTGCAACTGCGTCACGGCGTCGCCGAGAGCCCCTCGCATGATGAGCCACATCACGAGTTCGATACCTTCGGACCCGGACTCGCGCAGGTACTCAATGTGGGGAATCTTTCGAAGATCGTCGGGGTTCTCGGTCATGTTGTCGAGGAATGCGTTGTCGAACTCCTGATTGATCAGCCCCGCCCTCGGGCCCTGGAGCTGATGGCTCATGCCGCCCGTGCCCCAGATCTGGACATTGAGGTCCTCGTCGAAGCTCTCGATCGCTCGACGGAGGGCTTGGCCCAATTTGAAGCATCGCTCACCGGTGGGTGGTGGGTACTGGATGACGTTCACCACAATGGGCACGACCTTGATGGGCCACTCGCTGGGTTGTCCGAACATCAAAGACAGGGGCACGGTGAGTCCGTGGTCCACCTTCATCTCGTTGATGACGGTCATGTCGAACTCGTCGAGGATCAGCGACTGCGCGAGGTGACACGCGAGATCGGGGTGGCCAATGACTTTGGGAACGGGACGTGGGCCAAAGCCCTCGTCCGCGATGGCGAAGTCGTCGGCGCAGCCAATCGCGAAGGTGGGAATGACTTCGAGGGAGAAGGCCGACGCGTGGTCGTTGTAGACGAGCACGACGACGTCGGGTCGCTCGTTGGCGATCCACTCCTTCGACCATTCGTAGCCCTCGAACAGGGGTGCCCAGTAGTCAGAGCCCTGTTTCCCGAGGTCGATCGCTGCGCCGATGGCGGGGACGTGACTGGTCGTGACGCCCGCGGTGATCCGAGCCATCGCTAGCGACCTTCCTTGATCGAGCGCTGACCTTCTGGTGAACGGCCTCCGTGCAGCATCATCTCGGCGTACTCTTCAACACTCATGTCGGTCATCGACGCCGCGGCCGTTTGAAAGCTGATGCCGTCGGAGGAGAAGATCTTGGCGAGGAAGTAGATGTTGCCCCCGTTGGCGATCATGGCGTTGTAGTCGCGATCGAGGACGGCCTGTCTCTGTGGCGCGGTGAGTTGCCACTCGTCGAGGTAGGCACCTTCGTTGCTCTTGAATCGTTCGCGGTTCTCGGGCTTCATCAGACTCATGCAGAACTGATTGAGGTGAAATCCTTGGTGGGAACGCACCGCGGTGAAGACCGTGGTGCCGGGAATGTCGTCGAACTCCGAGTTGTCGACCATTATCTAGTGCTCCTCCCAGTAGAGACGGGTGGGGTTATCCACGAGCAGTTGGTGTTGGAGTTCACTCGTCGTGGCAATGCTAGGTATGAAATCGACGAGCTTGCCATCGTCGGGCATACTCCCCTTCAGATTGGGGTGTGGCCAGTCCGTGCCCCAGAGCACTCGATCGGGAAACTCCTCAATAACGCGTTGGGCAAAAGGAACCGCGTCGCGGTACTCGGGCGGTCCGGAGAGCGAGAGTCGCTCCGGGCACGAGACCTTGGTCCAGAAGTTCTCGTGCTCGCGCATGAGTTGAAGGAAACGTGCGAACGCGGGTCCGTCGACGCTTTGGCCAACGTCGGGGCGCCCCATGTGATCGACGACGACGCGGGTCTCGAGCGAGGTAAAGAAGTCCCAGCGCTCGTCGAGGTCCGCGGCTTCGAAGTAGACGACGACGTGCCAGCCAAGCGGCGCGATCTTCTCCACCACGCGGTAGTAGTACTTGTCGGGTTCGGGGTCGACGAGACGACGGACGTAGTTGAAGCGAACCCCGCGAACACCGAGTTCGTGCATCTCGTGGAGTTCTTGGACGCTCGCCTCGGGGCCAATGGTTGCGACCCCTCGGCAGCGATCATTCGAGGACGCGAGGACGTCGAGCATCGCCGCGTTGTCGAGACCGTGACAAGTGGCTTGGACGACCACGTTCTTCTCGACGCCGAGGAAGTCACGAAGATGAAAGAGTTGCTCCTTGCTCGCGTCACACGGCGTGTACTTGCGCTCGGGCGCGTAGGGGAAGATGTCGCCAGGTCCAAAGACGTGACAGTGAGCGTCGACGGAGCCCCGGGGCAACACGAAGGTGGGCTTCGAAGGGCTGGGATCGAAGGCGAGCCAGTCGGCGTCCATGGTGAAGGTGTCGGTCACGACGTCCCCCTCGACAAGAGTGCGAGGTCCAGCCGGGGAAAGACCCGGCGCGCGTTGCCGCAGTACACCTGGTCTCGTTCGGCGTCGGAGAGATCGAGGGCGTCGACGTAACGCTTGGTGTCGTCGAAGTGGTGTCCGGTCTCGGGGTCGACGCCGCGCACCGCGCCCAACATCTCAGATCCGAACAAGATGTTGTCGACGTCGATCACGTCAAAGAGCAGTTCGACGCCGGGTTGGTGGTAGACGCACGTGTCGAAGAAGACGTTCTTCATCACGTGCTCCGACAGCGTGGGTTTGCCCAACATGTCGGCGAGACCCCGGTAGCGACCCCAGTGGTAGGGAACGGCGCCCCCGCCGTGAGGGATGATGAGACGAAGGTCGGGAAAGACGGAGAAGAGATCGCCCTGCAGCAGCTGCATGAACGCGGTCGTGTCGGCGTTCAGGTAGTAGGCGCCGGTGGTGTGGAAATTCACGTTGCAACTCGCGGACACGTGAATCATGGCGGGCACGTCGAGCTCGACCATCTTCTCGTACAGGGGATACCACGAGGGGTCGGTAATCGGGGGTGCGTTCCACCACCCGCCGCTCGGATCGGGGTTGAGGTTCAACCCGACGAAGCCCAGTTCCACCACGCAACGCTCAAGTTCGTCAAGGGATCGCTCGATCGCGACGCCCGGCGACTGGGGTAGTTGGCAGACCCCGACGAAGGAGTCGGGAAAGAGTGTGACGACGCGTGCGATGAGATCGTTGCACGCTCGCGACCAGGCTCGACTCACGGATTCGTCGCCGACGTTGGGTTCCATGGCCGACGCTCGCGGCGAGAAGATCGTCATGTCGGCGCCGCGATCTCTCAGTAGCTGTAACTGATTCTTCTCGATCGTGTCGGAGATCTCGTCGTCGGAGATCACCGGGTACGTCGAGAAGGGCTCGTTGGCCTCGAAGGCGGCGACCTGCGAACGACGCCAGAGACTGTGAGCTTCGGGCGCCGTGGTGTAGTGACCGTGACAGTCAATGATCACGGACCCTCCCACACCTTGGACGGAACGAACACGTCGCCGCGCATCAAGAGACGTGCCGTGCGAAGCAGAGCGGCGGAGTTGACCCGCACCTCGCCGCTCTCAATCGACACGTCCATCGAGACGCTGAAGTAACCAGTGGGGTGCTCGACGTCGAGCGTTACGCGGGTGCTCGTACCCGTGACGTTGGCCATTTCGTTGGCGACAGATCCGGGAACGAGGCACGCCGTCGCTACCGAGACCGCGCCGAAGACGCCAATCGCCTCGTGCACGCGATGGGGGATGAAGGTGCGCGTCGAGACAACGCCGCCGTTCTTCGCCGGCGCCAGCACGCTCACCTTGGGCACGGTCTTGTTCGTCACGTCGCCCAAGTTCATCAGGTGTCCCGCGGCGAGGCGGATCTCCTCCACCTTCTGACAGACCTCGTTGTTGGCTTCGATCTCGAGGGGATCTTCATAACCGCTGAGGCCGAGGTCGTCGGCCTTCACGCACACGACCGGCATTCCGTTGTCGACGCACGTCACGCGTACGCCTTCGACGACGTCACTGGCGTGACCGGTCGGCAGGAGTTTCCCGCACGTTGATCCCGCGATATCGAGGAACTCAATGGGAACCGGCGCACTGGTCCCGGGAACGCCCTCGATGCGCGCTGGCCCGTCGTAGCGAACAACGCCGTCGGGTGTTTCGATCCGCGCAACGGCGAGACTCTGCGTGTTCTCCATCCAAATCCGCACGTCCGTCGTCGCGCCCTCAGCTGCGAGGAGTCCTCCTTCGAGCGCAAAGGGCCCCACGCCGGCGAGGAGGTTGCCGCAGTTCTGATTGTCCGAAACCTCGGCCCGATCGGGCCACACCTGAAGGAAGAGATAGTCAACGTCCGCGTCAGGTCGTTCTGACGCACGCACCACCGCGACCTTCGAGGTCAGCGGGTGGCCACCACCCATGCCGTCGATTTCTCGAACGTCGGGCGCGCCCATCGCGGCGAGTAGCACGGCGTCGCGCGTCGAGACGTCGCTCGGCAGATCATCGGCGAGAAAGTACAAGCCCTTCGACGTGCCACCTCGGATCACCGAACAGCGGATCGCCGTCTGGCTCGTCACAACTCTTCGTCCACGTAGCGAAGACCGCGCTCTTGGAGCTTCTCGCGCATGGCGTAGAGGTCGAGACCGAGTTCGCCGGTGGCCAATCTCGCACGCTTGTCGCGCTCGTTGTCCTCGCGGACCTCGCAGGCGGCGAGGACGACCTGCGCCTCTTCACGTTTGACGACGACGACACCGTCGTCATCGGCAACGATGACGTCACCGGGGCGAACGTAAGCGCCCGCGCAGACGATCGGCACTTGGACGTCGCCCGGGGTCTCTTTCACCGTTCCTTTGGCGCTGATGGTCTTGGACCAGACCGGGAACTGCATGGTCGTGAGCTCGCTCACGTCGCGCACTCCGGCGTCGATGACGAGCGCTCGAATGCCGTGTGCCACGAAACTCGTGGCCAGGAGTTCACCGAAGTACCCGTCATCACAGGGACTCGTTGGCGACACGATGAGAATGTCACCGGGCTGGGCTTGTTCGATGGCGACGAGAATGGACCAGTTGTCGCCCGGAGCCACCTCGCAGGTCAGCGCGTTGCCGCTGACGCGCAGGGGCCGAAAGATCGGGCGAAGACGCGAAGCGAAGAGTCCCGTGCGCCCTTGCGCCTCGTGGATAGTGGCCACGCCAAACGCGCCCAAGGCGTCGACTAACTTCAGGTCGGTTCGCGGTGTGTTGCGGACAACGATGGCCATGGATTCCTCCGGAGGTGAATGACGCGGCAGTGGTGCTGCTCGGACACATCCTACGTAGATTATGTTGTAATTAACTGAACAGTACACTATATCTTCGCCCAGGTTGAAGTCCTTTCAACCTCCATTTCATTACGACGCCGCGTCAGAGGGAGATTCGTGAAGGAGTTACGCACCCGAGTCGTCATCGTTGGCGCCGGCCCTGCGGGGCTCCTACTTGGGCACTTACTTCAACGATCGGGCGTCGACAACATCGTCCTCGAACGACGAAGTCGCGAGTACGTCGAGCAGCGGGTGCGAGCGGGTGTCATCGAGTTCGGGATCGCGAACTTGATCGAGGACGCGGGTGCGGGGGAGCGTCTTCGACGCGAGGGGCTCGTGCACCACGGCGTCGAGTTTCGATTTGAACGTAACGCCTACCGTGTGCCACTGAGTGAACTCGCCGACGGCAAGTCCATCACCGTCTACGGTCAACAAGAGGTGGTGAAGGACTTGATCGCGCTGCGTCTCGTTGCGGGAGCGCCGCTGCTCTTCGACCACGAGGTTACCGTCCTCGATGGCCTCACCAGCGATGAAGCGACCATCGAGGCAGAAGGTGCCGACGGAAAGACCCGAATCTCGTGCGAGTACGTCGCAGGATGTGATGGCAGCTTCGGCGTGGCGAGCCGGTCCCTGCCGGCACGCGTTCTTCGAAAGTACGAACGGACGTACCCCTTTTCGTGGCTCGGGATCTTGGCGGAGGCGCCGCCGATTTCGGAAGAGCTCATCTACTCTCGCCACGAGAACGGCTTCGCGCTGTACTCGATGCGTTCGCCAACGCTGAGCCGTCTCTATCTAGGCGTTCGACCCAGCGAGACATTAGACGCGTGGTCGGACGATCGAATCTGGGACGAACTCAACACGCGCCTCGCCACGGAAGAGGCGCCCGAGATCCGCCAAGGTCCCATCGTCGAGCGCTCGATCACCGCCATGCGCAGCGTCGTTGTCACGCCCATGCGACACGGAAGACTCTTCTTGGCCGGCGACGCGGCGCACATCGTGCCACCCACCGGCGCCAAGGGAATGAATCTCGCTCTCGCCGACGTACGCGTCTTGGCTGAGGCACTCCTGGCGCAGCTGCAACGCCACGACGACACGTTGATGGCGACGTATTCGAAGACCTGTCTCGAACGGGTGTGGCGGGCGGAGGAGTTCTCCAACTACATGACCCAGATGTTGCACCCGAGCGACGAGGACGATTTCGAAAACTGTGTTCAGCTGGCGCGTCTGCGTCAAGCCGTCCAGTCGCGCGAGGCGTCGACCGTGTTGGCTCGCAACTACGTCGATCTCAATTCGCTCTAAAAGGGATACGTCGGCAACTCACTCTGGGCCGTGACCCACTGGGTCTCGGTGTACGCGTCGAGATTGGCCAGTCCTCCCATTCGCGAACCATTGCCAGACACCCCGGTGCCGCCAAAAGGGATGACGGGCTCGTCGGCGACCGTCTGATCGTTGATGTGAATCGCGCCGGTGGGGATGCGACTGGCGAGCTCGAGCGCGCGAAGTCCGTCGTTGGAGAGGATGCTGAGCGACAGTCCGTACGGGCTCGCGGACGCCAGGGCGACCGCTTCGTCGAGTGACGAGAACGCGATCACGGGTGCGACGGGACCGAAGACCTCTTCACAGTACGCGCGCGAGGACGTGGGAACGTCGCTGAGCACGGTTGGTCGATAGAAGAGGTCTTCGAACGTGCCGCCCGCCAACAGCGTGGCGCCAGCGCCCACGGTGTCGCTCACCATTGCGTGCACGCGGTCACGCTGCTTGGCGTCGATGAGTGGTCCGAGGGCCACCTGACCACTCTTGGGATCGCCGACCGGCAGATGATTGGCGTGTTCGGCCAAGAGCGACGCGTACTCTTTCGCGATCGACGCGTCGACGACGTGACGACCCGTGGTCATGCAGATCTGCCCCTGGTGCATGAACGAACCGAACGCGCCCACGGACACGGCCTTTTCGAGGTCCACGTCGGCCATGACGATGAGAGCAGAGTTGCCGCCAAGTTCGAGGTGGACGCGCTTGAGGTGCTGGGCCCCGAGCGAACCAACGGCTCTTCCGGCTGCGGTCGATCCCGTGAAGGCGATGACGCGAACCCTCGGTTCCACGACCAGCGCTTCGCCGACGTCGGCTCCTCCGGGCAACATGGAGAACACACCCTGGGGGACGCCGGCCTCTTCGAAGACGCGAGCGAGCACGACACCGCCGCACACCGCGGTGCGAGGGTCGGGCTTCAAGATGACGGCGTTGCCGAGGGCCAGGGCGGGAGCAACCGAGCGGATCGAGAGGATCAGGGGAAAGTTGAACGGGGCGATGACGCCCACGACGCCCGCCGGGACTCGTCGAGAAAAACTCAGTCGCGGCTGTTCGCTCCGAAGAATCTCCCCAGTTGGGTGTGACGCCAGGGCCGCCGCCTCGAAGCACTCTTCGGCGGCGATGTGGATCTCAAGGCCCGCCTTGGGTCCGATGCCGCCCGATTCACGAACGATCCAGTCCGAGAACTCGTCAGCGTTGTCCAGCAAGATCTGCCCCGCTCGGCGTAGAACGGCGCTCCGTTCGTTGTACGCGCGAGCGGACCACTCCTTCTGCGCGTCGGCACCGACCTCGGCGGCTCGGGCTACGTCCTCGACACTGGCGCGCCCGCTGCGAGCCAACTCTTCACCGGTCGCGGGCTCCATGACGGGTGCGTCGCCGCCACCCCCCTTGCGCCATCCATCCAGCGAAATGTTCCCTTGCCACGACGCGCCGTCGAGAAACGACATATGTACCCCCTAGTTCAAACTTCCTTGCTTACTTATCACAGTTTTGGTAACTTGCGCTCGAGAGGCCCGATTTACGACCACTTCGTGGCGCGCGTCGTCGACAAGATTTTCGAGCGGGGGGAGAGAATGTACTTACGAGATAACTGGTACGTCGCCGCTCTCATTTCGGAACTCGACGCGAAGCCGCTCTCACGACAGATTCTCGGCGAACACGTCGCCATCTTTCGAAGTGAGTCCGGTCGGGTGACGGCCTTCGCCGATCAGTGTCCGCATCGCGGGTACCCGTTGTCACTCGGCACGGTTATCGGTGAGCAGCTGGTCTGCGGGTACCACGGATTCACCTTTGACTGTTCGGGTACGTGCGTCGCTGTTCCGGGTCAAGATCGAATCCCCAGTCAGGCCAACGTGCGTAGTTACCCACTCATAGAGCAGGGAATCCTCGTGTGGATCTGGATGGGACACGGGGAACCGGACGAATCAAAGCTGCCGGCAACGCCGTGGCTCGCCGACACCGAGCACTGGTCAACGGTGTCGGGCGTGGCGAAGATATCGGCCTCGTTCGATCTCCTCGTCGACAATCTGCTCGACCTCTCGCACGAAACGTTCCTGCACAACGGTTCTATTGGCACGCCCGAGGTCGCGACCACACCGATTGAAGTCGAAGTCGACGACGAGAACAGCGTCGTACGAGTGTTTCGTCACATGAACGCGGTGGAGTGTCCGCCCTTCTACGCGCGCACCACCGGTCTACACGGCGCGATCGACCGTTGGCAGGATATTGACTACACGCCACCGGGCCACTACTTACTGCACGCGCGAATCGCCCCCGTTGGTCAGCCCCCACTACCGGACGGAACGGACGATCACGCTTTTCACATGAAGATTTTCTACGGCCTCACCCCGTCGAGCGAAGGAAAGGTGTACGACTTCTGGGCGCTCGCTCGAGATTTCTGCGTGGGCGACGACGAAATTGATCGGTCCCTCGAAAAGATGCAAACGGGTGTGGTGCAAGAAGACGTTGACGCGCTCAACATCTTGCAGTCGCGTACCGACGAGCGGCGCGAGGTGAGCGAGGTGAGCATAAAGATTGATCGAGGTGGTCTCGCGGCCCGGCGAATGCTCGCGTCAATGGTTGAGGCGCAGTCGGCGTCGTAGGGTCAAGCGCGCGAGAAGTGAAGTGTTTCAAAGGAATCGACAAGCGTTCAGTTATGTACGGAATAGTGTGTTAAGAATCACTCATCCATTAGTGGGGGGGACCATAAATGACAAGTGAAATCAATTCTGGTAGCGCTGGCGGAGTTCCAGGATGGGGTGGTTTTGAGTTCGGGCGCCGTCTCGGACTGAAGGCAGCCGGTGCAATGGCAGCCTCGGGGGCGCTACTGACACTCGGGGACGTCTCTGCGGCGCACGCCGCGACAAAATCGGGCACCATCAAGATTGGCTACGTTTCGCCTCGTACCGGCGCGTTGGCGGACTTCGCCGGTCCCGACGCGTTCGTGTTGAAGGAGATTCGCGCGTCGAGCTACTTCGCCAAGGGAATCACGATTGGCAAGACGAAGTACAAGATTGAAATCACGGAGAAGGACACGCAGTCGCTCGGCAACATAGCGGTCCAGGTCACGCAGGAACTGATCAACTCTGGCGTCGATCTCATCTTGACGAGTTCCGCGCCCGAGACCACGATTCCCGTGGCGACGACCTGCGAGCAGTACAAGGTTCCGTGCCTCTCCACGGTGGTGCCCTGGGAGGCGTACTGGGGCGGCTTCTCTGGAGCGACGATCTCGCCCCAGGGCGGAGCGACGGGAACCGGACCGACCTACAACTCGATGTTCTTCTTCGGGGTTCCCCAGTTCGTTGGCTGCTTCGTGCCCATGTGGCAGCGAATCCAAAAGATGACGAGCTGCAACTCCAACGTCGCCGAGATGTTCCCGAACGACTCGGACGGAAACGCGTTTCGCGCGGCCTTCGCCCCGACCGTGGGCGCGATCTACCCCACGGGTGGGTACAGCTTCATCGACGGCGGCGCGTACACGGACTTGACGACCAACTACTCGTCGATGATCCAGACCTTTAAGACGGGCGCGAAAGGCGGCGCGGCGTGCGATCTGTTTATCAACTGTCCTTTGCCCCCGGACTTCCAGTCGTTCTGGACCCAGGCGTCGCAGCAGAAGTACCTCCCAAAGCTCGCGACCGTCGCGAAGGTCATGTTGTTCCCCACTGACGCGTACGCGCTCGGGAGCCTTTCGAACAACATCGCGACCGACGCGTGGTTCACGCCGTACTCTCCGTACAAGTCCTCATTGACAGGTCAGTCGGCGAACGCGTTCTGTACGGCGTACCAAAAGGCCGGGCACGGTCAGTGGGTTCAGTCGATGGGTTCGACGTACTCACTGTTCGAGATTGCCATCCAAGGTTTGAAGAGGGTCACGAATCCTCACAATCGATTGGCGCTCGCCAAGGCGTTGCAGACCGTCAACTACGACGGCATGTGCGGCCCGGTCAACATGAACCTCAAGAGTTCGAACCCAATGCTGGCAAGTCCCGCCAAGGGTATTGGCATGATCATGCCCGTGGGCGTCCAATGGAAGCCGGGCTCGACTGCCTTGGTTGGTCACAAGAAGTACGCGTGGTCGCAGGTGGTTGTTGACAACTCGCTCAACAAGCACGTTCCGCTCAACGGCACGCTTGAGCCGACCAACGCCTAACAGGTTCCTAAGTGTCGCTGCTGCAACTGGAAGACATCTCTAAAAAGTTTGGCCAAGTTGTAGTCGGAGAGGGAATCACCTTCCAGTTGGAGCAGGGCGACGCGGTGGGCATCGTTGGTCCGAACGGTGCAGGTAAAACTTCGCTCTTCGCGATGATCTCTGGCGACATCGCACCCGACTCGGGCGCCATTCTCTTCGACGGTCACAACATCGCGCACTTGAGTCCCGCGAAGAGAGCGCGCGCCGGCATCGGTCGGACCTACCAAGTGCCTCGGCCCTTCGAGAACATGACGGTCTTTGAGAACGCGTTAGTGGCCGCCCAGCAGGGAGCGAGGACGCGGGGCCAGAAGAGTTACGACCTGGCTCTCGGCGCGCTGGAACGTACGGGCCTCGCGCCGTTTGCCAATCGGCAGGCCGGGTCGTTGACGCTCCTGCATCGAAAACGTTTGGAGTTGGCTCGGGCACTCTCGACGGCCCCGCGGGTGCTCTTGCTCGACGAGATCGCCGGAGGACTCACTGATCTGGAAGTGAACGAGCTCACGGCGATCATCCGGAGCCTACGTTCCGACGGGATCGCGGTGGTGTGGATTGAACACGTCGTGCGCGCCCTCTTGACGACGGTCGAACGGTTGCTGTGCTTGGCGAGTGGGGTGGTGGTGGCCGACGGCGAACCTAAGTCAGTGTTGGCGTCGGACGCGGTGCGTTCGGTGTATCTCGGCGGACGAGTGCTAGAGACGCGCGGCCCCAATGAGTGACACACTCTTGGACGTTCGTGGAATCAGTGTCTTTCACGGCCAACTCTGCGCGGTGGACGACGTCAGTTTCAGTCTGCGCCGTGGAGAGATACTGGCGATGATTGGCGCCAACGGTGCCGGAAAGTCGACGTTGTTGCGCACGATCGCGGGACTGCATCACCCCTCGTCAGGGGCGGTGTTGTTCGACGGCGAGGACATCGCGAAACTGTCGCCCAATCGCCGCGTGCGCCTCGGGATCTCGCTCGTTCCCGAAGGTCGCCGTCTGTTCTCATCCATGACGCTAGAAGAGAACCTGCAGGTGGGTGCCTACCGCGCCAACAAGGGACCCTTCACCATTCAACGTATCTACGAGTTGTTCGACTGGATGCCCGGTCGACGAAGACAGTCCGTCTGGCAGCTTTCGGGAGGCGAACAACAGGCTGTCGCCATTGGACGCGCGCTCGTCGCGAACCCCAAGGTCTTGTTGCTCGACGAGCTGTCGCTCGGGCTCGCTCCGATCGTCATCGAACGCATCTACGCGCTCGTGCCCGAGATCGTCGCGCAGGGCGTGAGCATCTTGATCGTCGAACAAGACGTCGCCCAGGGCGTCGCGGTGGCGGACCGCGTGCACTGTCTGCTCGAAGGGCGTACCTCGCTCGCGGGCGCGCCGGGCGATCTCACGAGCGACCAGATCGACCATGCCTACTTTGGCGCGGACGTGAGTCACGCGGGGCCAGACGAAAGCGCGACCCAGTGATCTGGCTCAACGTCGTGATCCAGGGTGTCCTGATCGGTGGCTTCTACGCGCTCTTCGCGTGTGGGCTCTCACTGATGTTCGGGGTCCTCAAGGTCATCAACCTGGCTCACGGTGACATCGCCGTCGTGGCGGGTTACGTGGCAGTCTTTCTGACCCCACACCTTCACATTCCCGAAGTGTGGTCCTTTCTCGTCGTGGTGCCGATCTTCGGACTCGTTGGCTACGTCGTGCAGCGAACGCTCATCCAGAAGAGCATCGACCGCGACCCCTTCACTACGTTGCTCGTGACTTTTGGCCTGTCGGTGGTGATCGAGAATCTTTTGCTCGAGATCTACAGCGCCAACGGACAGAGTGTGAACATCGGTGACCTAATCGCTAAATCGTGGCATCCGGCGTCGATCATCTACGTTTCGTACGTCTCGCTCGGCGTGTTGGCGGTGGCCGTCGCGGTGCTCGGACTTTTGCAGCTCTTCCTTTCGAGGACTGGCACGGGTCGTCTCATTCGAGCCGTCGCTGACGACCGCGAAGCGGCGCAGTTGAGCGGTGCGAACTACCGACACATCTTTGGCATCGCCGCGGCCATTGCCTTCGCGACGGTGGCGCTGGCCGGCATCGCGTACGGCATGATGACCCAGTTCGCTCCCACGTCGGGTGGCGTGAACCTCCTCTTTGCATTCGAAGCCGTCGTCATTGGTGGCATTGGTTCGCTGTGGGGCACGCTGATCGGTGGCATCGCCTTGGGCGTCGCGCAGCAGTTTGGCGCACACTTCAACCCCGAGTATCAGATCCTCGCTGGCAACGTCTTATTCCTCGTGGTGCTGGCGATTCGTCCACAGGGACTCTTCGGCCGACGGACGGCCCTCGCGTGAGCATCGTCACTCCCGGCGCCAAACAACACGGAGCTCCCTCGGTTCGCCGTTCGAGCACGTCACCGATCTACACCCTGGTCGGTGCGCTCGTGTTGGTGATTCTGCTCACGATGGCCCCGTGGATCGTCCCGGCGCAAGCTTCGTCGACACTGATGAACTTCTTCATCTTGGTGATCATGGCCACCATGTGGAACCTCCTCGCGGGTTACGCCGGCATGGTCTCCATTGGACAGCAGGCGTTCATAGGCCTTGGGGCGTACGCCACGCTCTACTTCGCCCTGAAGGGCGTCAACCCCTTCGTCACGATCCCGCTCTCCACCTTGACCTGCGCGGTCATCGCGGTGCCGGTGACGTTCTTGTTGTTCCGCCTGCGCGGGGGATACTTCGCGATCGCGACGTGGGTGGTGTCCGACACCGCGCTCCTCATCATCGGCGCCATTCCCTTCTTGGGCGGCGGCACGGGCAAACTTATGCCGGGACTACAGAGTCTCAGCCCCGCCCAGACCGCGCACTACTCGTACCTCGCCACGTGGATCGTCGCCCTCGTGGTCGTCACCGGTACGTACCTGTTGTTGCGCAGCCGACTGGGTCTCGTGCTCGCGTCGATTCGTGACAATGAAGTGGCCGCGCGAAGTGCCGGCGTGAACGTGCAGTCGGCTCGTCGACTGATCTTCGTCATCGCCGCGGCGGGATGCGGTGCGGCGGGTGCGGTCCTCGCCATCAGCCAGCCTTTCATCCAACCCTTGAGTGTCTTCAATATCCAGTGGGCCGCGGAGATGTTGTTCGTGTCGATGATCGGCGGTCTGGGCACCATTGAAGGGCCGATCATTGGTTCGATCCTCTACTTCGTGCTCCAGCAGACGCTTCAGCAGTACGGGGCGTGGTACCTCATCATCTTCGGATCGCTCGCCGTGGTCGTCGCTCTCTGGCAGCCGCGTGGCCTCTGGGGCGCCTTTCGAGAGCGCTTTCACGGTGAGTTGTTGCCAGTCGGCTACTGGCTCCGAGAACCGAAGTAACGACGCGCCCGAGCGAGCGTTACGACGGAGCGTTCAGCATGAAGCGCGCGACAGCCTTGGCGAAGCCGTTCTCGTCGTTCGAGGTCGTGGCGTGCGTGGCCTGCGCCTTCACGTCGTCCGAGGCGTTGCCCATGGCAATGCTGAGGCCCGCACGTTCGAACATCAGAACGTCGTTCGACATGTCGCCGATGGTGGCGATATGCCTCGACTCAATCGAGTAGGTCGCGGCGAGAAAGTCGACGACCCGACCCTTGTTCGCGTCTTGGTGCGTGATGTCGATGTAGTAGGTCTGCGAGCTGGTCGCCGACACGCTGCTCGAGAACGCGTCGTTCAGTGCCTCGGTCGCCGTCTCGATGGTCGCGGGCTCGTCGCTGACGCCCACGATCTTGACGATGTCGCCGCGGACAGTGTCGAAGTCATCCAACTGCGTTGGCATGAACTGACAGACCACTGCTTCGTGGGCGACGTGAAGACCGTCGAGGTCGAGCACGAACCAGTCGGTGCCCTGATAGACCCACACCGAGAGTCCGTGCGAGCGCAGTATTTCGATGATGGGGCCGACGACCTCGTCGCGGATGATGAGTTCTTGCATCGTGACCAGATCGCGACTCACGATGAGTCCCCCGTTGAAGCCGGCGATCGGCGTCGCGAGTTCGAGAGGGTCGATGAGCATTCGCAGTCCGCGCGGTGGCCGTCCGCTGGTGACGGCGAAGAGGATCCCGGCCTCACCTAAGAGCGCGACCGCACGAATCGCCTCGGGGGTGAGTTCCTTCTTCGACGTGACGAGGGTGCCGTCCACGTCGGAGAGAACGAGTCGAATATCGGGATCGCTCACTCGGGAAGCGTCCAACGGTTGGGCGCGACGACGCCCTCGATGGACCGAGGTCCCCACGAACCCTTGGCGTACGCCTCGACAGGCGAGGGGTGTTCGAGGAGCGGTGCCGCGACCTCCCAGAGACGTTCGATCCCGTCGGAGCGCGTGAACAGCGACTGATTACCCAACATGACTTCGAGCAGCAGACGTTCGTACGCCTCGAGATTGTTCTTCTCCTGAAAGGACTCGCGGTAGTGAAAGTGCATCCGGGCCTGGCCGAGCGCCATCTCGGGCCCGGGCTGTTTGGCGAGGAAGTACGCGTGGATCGATCCGGGGTCTTTGAAGTCGATGATGATCTTGTTGGCGTCGGGGTGGGCACCGTTCTTCTGATCAGGAAAGATCTCCATGACCGGTTCGCGTAGTCCAATCGTGATCATCTGGCGACTCTCGGCGAGACATTTGCCCGTGCGTAGATAGAACGGCACGCCCATCCACCGCGAGTTATCGACCCAGGCGCGAAGCGCGATGAAGGTCTCGGTGGAAGAGTCGGGGGCGACGCCCGGTTCGTCGAGGTAGCCCTCGTACTGACCGCGCAGGACCTCCTCGGGGTCGAGCGCGCGCAGCGACTCGAAGACCTTGTCGATCTCGTTCCTGAGTGGCCGAGCGGTGAGCGAGGTGGGCTGCTCCATGGCGAGGATGCCGAGCACTTGGAAGAGGTGCGTCACGACCATGTCGCGAAAGGCTCCGGTGCCCTCGTAGAAGGCGCCGCGCCCCTCTATAGAGAGCGTCTCGGGGACGTCGATCTGGACGTACTTCACGTGACTTCGACGCCACAGCGGCTCGAAGAGTTCGTTCGCGAATCGCAAAGCGAGGATGTTGTCGATCGACTCCTTACCCAAGAAGTGGTCGATGCGAAAGATTTGCGACTCGTCGAAGTACTCGGTGATCTCGGCGTCGAGTTTCACCGCCGAGGCGAGATCGACGCCGAAGGGCTTCTCGCAGATGATGCGGGCATTCTTTTGGAGTCCCTTCGCACCGAGGAGGCTGATGACGCCCTGCATGGCGTCGGGGGGAATGGCTAGGTGATACAGACGACGCACGTTGCCGCCGATCTCCTCTTCGGCTGTCGCCACGGCGGTGGCGAGGCTCTGGGGCCCGTCGTCGGGGTCGATCGCGAAGTTCAGTCGTGCGGCGAAGTCGCTCCACTCTTTTCCCGCGGGCTTGTCGGACGCGAACTGGCAGACCGCGTCGAAGGCGTACTCACGAAACTCGTCGACCGTCATGGCCGACGGAGGTCGTGCGCAGCCGATGATCCGATAGTCGTCGGGTAGGAGGCCCGCGACCGCGAGATGGTAGAGACCGGGAAGGATCTTGCGTTTCGCCAAGTCGCCACGGATGCCAAAGACCACGATGACGTGGTTGTCGGGACGAGGTCGTCCGTTTTGAGGGAGGGGTGTGCTCACGTCGGGGACTCCTCTTTCCTAGTGCGTTGAAGGGTATTCATCATGAAACAGCAGCTCGATCGGCCAAGACGAGCGACGAGCCGGCGTGCACTCGACCCGCGGGGATCGAGGTATCACTCTCGAGCAACTTCGCCAACGCGTCACGCTTGTCAGCGCCGCTGACCAGCCACAGGAGTTGATGAGCTCGAGCGAGGGCGGGGTAGGTGAGGGTCATGCGACGCGAGTCCTGGTAGGGGCCACTCATGGCGACGAGTCGATCGGTGACGTCGAGGACGGGATCGTTCGGTATGAGCGAGGCGCAGTGGCCGTCGGGCCCGAGTCCGAGATGCACGAGATCGAAGGTCGCCGGCAGTTCGTCGGCGTAGCGACGACACGCCTCATCGAGGTCCGCGTCGTCGACGTCCATCGCTTCGATAGGCGCCGTCGTCGCGGCCAATGACGCGCGAAGGTGTTTGAGGTTACGAAGGTCACTGTCCGCGGGCATCACACGTTCGTCGACTTGGTAGATGACCGTGTGATCCCAGCGAACCTCCTCGTGGGCGAGGTCACTCAGCATGAGCCAGGGACTCGTGCCGCCGCTGACAGCGAAGGTGAAGGGAGTACGCCGTGTTCGAATTCGCCGGGCGCGTTCAGCGGCGTACTCGGCTGCCGCACTCGCGAGTGCGTTGACGTCGTCGAAGACCCGCAACTCGTGGTGCACTAGGAGGACTTCTCCACGTGCCCCCCAAAACCAGCGCGCATGGCGGAGAGAACCTTGGCGGTGAACTCACCCGCGCCGCGTGATTCGTAGCGTTGCCAAAGTGCGGCGGAGATGACCGGGGCGGGCACCGACTCGTTGATCGCCGCCTCCACCGTCCAACGCCCCTCCCCGGAATCTGAGACGTGGCCACTGAACTCCGCGAGATCGGCGGAGCGCGCAAGGGCCTCCGCCGTGAGGTCGACGAGCCAGGAACTGATGACTGATCCGTGGCGCCATACCTCGGCGACGTCAGGCAGGTCGAGGTCGTAGGTGTAGTACTCGGCGTCCTTCACGGGGGAGGTCTCGGCGTCGGCCGCGACGCTCAGTTTGCCGACGTTCGCGTGTTTGAGGATGTTGAGTCCCTCCGCGATCGCGGCCATCATGCCGTACTCGATGCCGTTGTGGACCATCTTGACGAAGTGACCCGCACCGTTGGGACCACAGTGGAGGTAGCCGTCTTGCGCCGTGCCGCCACTGGATCGACCGGGCGTGGGCTCGGTGCCGTCAGCGCCGGGCGCGATGGTCTTGAAGAGCGGGTCGAGGCGACGAACTACGTCGTCCTCGCCGCCGATCATGAGACTGTAGCCACGCTCGAGTCCCCAGACGCCGCCGCTCGTGCCGCAGTCCACGTAGTGCACGCCGTGTTCTTTGAGTTCGCGGGCGCGATCGACGTCGTCTTGGTAGTACGAGTTGCCTCCGTCGATGACGACGTCGTCGGGCTCGAGCGAGCCGAGAAGCGCCTCGAGTGTCTCGTGCGTGATGGCCGCGGGGAGCATGAGCCATATGGCCCTAGGGGTGTCGAGTTTGCTCACGAGGTCCTCGAGCGACGACGCCCCCGTGACCCGTTCAGAGACGAGTGTGGTCACGGCGCTCTCGTTGACGTCGTAGACCACGCAGTTATGTCCATCGTTGACGACGCGTCGCACGATGTTCGAGCCCATTCGACCGAGGCCGACCATTCCGAGCTGCATTGGTTTAGTGGTCGTCATCGTTGCGTCCATTCTGCTTGAGGGATCGGTAGTGCGTGATCAGGGCGTTCGTGGACGAGTCGTGCGCGAGTTCGACGGGTGCGGTATTTGCCAGCTCGGGGATCATTGCCGCGGCGAGTTGTTTGCCGAGTTCGACGCCCCACTGGTCGAACGAGTCGACGTCCCAGATCGCGCCTTGGACGAAGACCGAGTGCTCGTAGAGCGCGACGAGGAGTCCTAAGAGTCGAGGGGAGAGCTCGTTCGCCAGGATGACGTTCGAGGGTCGGTTGCCTTCCATGACGCGATGTTTCAGCACCCGTTCATCGGCGCCTTCGTGGCGCAGTTCTTCTTCGGTCTTACCAAAGGCCAACGCCTGGGCTTGGGCGAAGACGTTCGACATCAAAATGTCGTGGTGCTCGCCGAGGGGATTGAGGCTGTTGACGAAACCAATGAAGTCGACCGGCACCACCGTGGTCCCTTGATGGATGAGCTGGTAGAAGCTGTGCTGACCGTTGGTACCGGGTTCACCCCAGTAGATAGGGCCAGTCTCGTACGTGACTCGATCGCCGCTCAACGTGACGTGCTTGCCGTTGGACTCCATCGTGAGCTGTTGAAGGTACGCGGGAAAGCGGTGAAGGTACCGGTCGTAGGGCATCACCCCCACCGAGGAGAAGCCGAGGAAATTGCGATTCCACACGGCGAGGAGTCCGAGCAGCATCGGGAGGTTTCCCTGGACAGGAGTGTTCAAGAAGTGCTCGTCCATGGCGTGAAAGCCGGCGAGCATCTCATAAAAGTGTGCTGGTCCGATCGCGATCATGGTGGAAAGGCCAATGGCACTCTCCATTGAGTAGCGTCCTCCCACCCAGTCCCAAAACTCGAACATGTTCGTGACGTCGATGCCAAAGGCCGCCACCTTGGCCGCGTTCGTCGACACCGCGACGAAGTGCTTCGCGACCGCGGCCTCGTCGCCGAGGTGTTCTATGAGCCATTGCCGTGCGGAAGCGGCGTTGGTGAGGGTCTCGACGGTGCCGAAGGTCTTCGATGAGATAATGAAGAGGGTCTCTTGCGCGTCGAGGTCGCGCACCGCCTCGACGAAGTCGGTGGCGTCGACGTTGGAGACGAAGCGAAACGTGAGATCGCGCTGAGAGTAGTGGCGCAGGGCCTCGTAGGCCATGACCGGGCCCAGATCGGACCCGCCAATGCCGATATTGACGACGTTCTTTATCGGGCGGTTGGTGTGACCTCGCCACGCCCCAGTTCGAATCTGATCGGCAAAGGTAGCCATGCGCTCGAGGACGGCGTGGACCTCGGCAACGACGTCGGCACCGTCAACGATGAGCGACGCATCCTTTGGAAGACGAAGCGCGACGTGCAACACGGCGCGGTCCTCTGATTCGTTGACGTGCTGGCCGGCGAACATCGCGGTTCGGCGCTCTTCAACCCCTGATTCGCGCGCCAACTGGGAGAGCAGGCTCAGCGTTTCGTCGGTGATGAGGTTCTTCGAGAAATCGAAGTAGAGACCTTCGGCCTCTACGTGATAACGGCTTCCCCGAGTCGCATCGGCGCCAAAGAGCTCTCGAAGATGACGTGTTTTCATCGTCTGAGCGTGCGCCGTGAGCGCGATCCAAGCCGGACGTTGGGTTAAGGGTGGGCTGGTCATGGTGTCGTGATCTTCTTCATAAACCTAGCGTGACGGTGAAAAATCGGGTCTCGATCAACATCGACACGAGTGGTACGGCGCTCGCCAAGGACACGCCCAGCGTCGATCTCTGTTCTGTCGTCGCCCGTGACGAATTCGGTCATCGTCGCACCACTGTCCGAGACGGTTCGTGGCGACGCCGCCGGTCCCGAGGTCCGGGCCCGAATGGCGCTCAGTGTGGGTTCACGTCGCTGGAGCGTTGACCAGAGTTGGACGGCGGCTCGAAAGGTAGACTGGCACGTGACCGCATCGAATCCTCCCGCTCGCCGAGCCCCCCGAGACCGAAAATCTCCCCCGAGTGCTCGGCCCTCGTCGAGTTCGAGAGCGCCCGCACGTGGGCCAAAGAGTGCGTCCGGCCAGACCAAGGCGTCGTCGCCTCGCGGTGAACGCGGATCCAAGCCCGTGAGTCGTGAGGGAACCAGGCGCGACGAACCGCGCGCCAGTCAATCGAGGTCAGCCTACGAACGAACCACGAAAGGCGCCGAGGGCCGTCCAGCGTCACGCGCGGCGTCGGGGCCTAAGCGGCCCACGAGAGCAGACGGGCCCGCTCGGGGTCCGCGAGACGCGGACAGTCGAAGCACGAGAGAATCTCGTCCGTATCGAAAGTCAGGCGACGACACCGCGCCGCGGCGCTCGTCGTCACGAGGTCCCTCGTCTCGAATGGCCTCGCCTCGCGCTGCGCGTGACGACGACGCACGTTCCTCGAGAGAAGCTCGCCCGTATCGAAAGTCGGGCGACGAAACCGTGCCACTGCGCTCGTCGTCGCGAGGTCCGGTGTCGCGATCGGGAGCCAACTCGAAGTACGCGCACGCCCGCACGCCCGCGCCGCTGACGCCCGAACAGAGAAAGCGTCAACAAGCTGGCGAGAGAGCACGCGAGAAGGGATGGGGGAGCGTCGCTCGAAAGGGCGCGATCAACATCAACAGCACCGGACAGGAACTCGGCGACGCCAAGAGTCGCACCCGAACGCCCGACCCCTTGGCTTCGTGGGAGTCAATGGAGCGCCCCGAGCCGCGCAGTACGACGCCGAGCAAGACGAAGAACCGCGCCAAGTACGCGCTGCCCGGTGACGTGGCCGCCGACATTCGCAAGGCCTTCATCGGTACGGCCTACATGCGCGAGAAGATGGTGAACACCTTGACGCGCGCCGCTGAGGCCTACGACCGCAAGCGATACGAAGAGGCGCTGCGCCTCGGTCGCGTCGTCGCTGACGCGACGCCAGGGGTCGCGGCCGTGCGCGAACTCACTGGTCTCGGCGCGTACCGGGCCGAGCGCTGGGCCATGGCCAAGATTCATCTGCGCGCCTACTTCACCATCACGGGCGACCCCGAACACTTGCCCCTGGTCATGGATGCCGATCGGGCCAATCACCGCTACCGGGCGGTCGAAAAGACCTTCGACGAACTCCAAGAGAGTGAACCCACGGCCGAAGTCCTCGCCGAGGGCCGCATCGTGCAGGCCGCCACCTGGGCCGATCAGCGCCGTTACGACGAAGCGATCGAACTCTTGACGCGCGCGGGCGCGACGAAGAACCTGCGAAACCCCTCGTACCGTCACGTGCGACTCTGGTACACCCTCGCCGATGTCTACGACCGTGCGGGCGACACCACGTCGGCGCGCGAACTCTTTTCGCGGGTCGTGATCGCCGAACCCGACGCCTACGACGCCGCTGCCCGACTCGTCGAACTCGGCGCCACGCTGCCGCGAAAGAACCGCAAACGTCGCGTCACGCCGACCTCGAAGAAAAAGGTCGATTAACTCAGTGCCGCCATCGCCGCGGTGAAGGCGATGAGCGGCCCGCGGGTGTCGCCCACGAGACCGACCTGCATCTTGTTCATCATGTAGGCCACCGTGAGTCCGAGGTCCTGGTCCATGATGACGAACGAACCGCCGAACCCTCCCCAGTAGCACGCGCGAGGACCTATAGGAACGGCACTACTCGCGAGTCCGTAGCCCAGACCGAAGTTGACGTCGAAGTCCAGCACACTGTCGACGCCGCTTGTCTGTACTTGAAAGACGCGATCACCGGTGGACTCCTTGAAGAAGCGCTGTCCCTGCGCGTGTCCGTTATTCGCGATGATCTGTTGGATGAGCGCGACGGAGTGCGCGTTGCCGTGGCCGTTCGCGGCGGGTATCTCGGCCGCACGCCACCAACGATGACGAGGTATGTCCGCTTCGAGGACGGGCGAGGTGAGCGTGCGATAGCGAAGGGAGTCACGCGCCATTGGCACGTGCTCGATCGTCGCTGGAGGGATGACCACGCTCACGCGATGCTCCTCGGATTCGGGCAGACCAATGAAGAAGTCCGCGCCGAGCACGTCGGCGACTTCGGACTTGAAGAACTGTCCTATCGTGGTGCCCGTGACGCGGCGAACGACCTCGCCGATTAAGTACCCCTGGGTGGCGGCGTGGTAGCCCGAGCGAGTGCGATCGTCCCACCAGGGCGACTGGGCGGCGAGGTCCTCGACGCAGATATCCCAGTTGGCGAGGTCCGGCGCGCTAATAGCGTCGCTCCAACCCGGTAGTCCCGCCGTGTGGTTCATGAGATGGCGGACTTCGACGTCGCCTTTGCCGTTCGCGCCGAACTCGGGCCAATAGCTCCTGACCGGGGCGTTGAAGTCCAGTTCACCTCGATCGAAGAGCATCAATGCCACGAGAAAGGTCATGGTCTTCGTGGTGGACCAAACGTTCACGAGCGTGTCGCGGTCCCACGGGGTCGTCTTGGCAGCGTCGCGGTAGCCACCCCAGAGATCGCAGACCAGCTCCTCGTGGTGAAAGATGGCGATCGACGCACCGATGTCGTCGCCTTGGGTGAGACTGGTCTCAAAGTTCTGTCGAAGGACGTCAAACTTCTCCGTCGTGGTTCCTTGCACCAGCGTCATCTCACCTCATCTGGTAGCCGTGGGAAAACTCTAGAACGTCCGGTTGTCCGCGAGTTCGTTGCCCTCGGCCGTGCGAGCTGGACTTCACCCCAAGAGCGTGTGGTGTCACCTTGTAACATTGGGCGATGGACATTGCTGCACTTTTGGGCGACGAAGCGTCGTCACTGCTCGATCACCACGCCACCGCGTTTCCAAAGGAACTGTTGCATGTTCCCGGGCCGACGTTTCTCGACGACGTCTTCACCTGGAGTGACCGCACCCCGACGGTGTTGCGCAACCTCGGCACGCTCTACAACCACGGCCGACTCGGCGGCACCGGCTACGTCTCCATCCTCCCGGTGGATCAAGGCATCGAACACTCGGCCGCGGCGAGTTTCGCGCCCAATCCCGAGTACTTCGACCCGGCCCGGCTCTGCGACCTGGCCATCGCCAGTGACTGCAACGCAATCGCCACGACGCTCGGCACCCTGGGCATCGTGGCGCGTCGTTACGTGCACCGCATTCCCTTCATCGTGAAGATCAACCACAACGATCTCTTGCGTTATCCCAACACCTTCGATCAACAGCTCTTCGCCTCGGTCCAACAGGCCGCCGACCTCGGGGCCGTGGGCGTGGGAGCGACGGTCTACTTCGGTTCCGAGGGTTCGGTCCACCAAATAGAAGAGGTAAGGGCCGCTTTCGCCGAAGCGCATCGGCTCGGGCTCTTCACCGTCCTGTGGTGTTACCTGCGCAACGACGCCTTCGTGACCGGCGGAGTCGACTATCACCTCAGCGCCGATTTGACGGGCCAGGCGAACCACCTCGGCGTGACCTTCGAAGCAGACATCATCAAACAAAAGCAACCCGTCAACAACGGTGGCTACAACGCGGTCAAATTCGGTAAAACCGATCCCCGGGTCTACTCGGAGCTGACCACGGACAATCCCATTGACCTGACGCGTTGGCAGGTCGTCAACTGTTACGCCGGACGCATCGGACTCATCAACTCCGGAGGAGAGTCGAAGGGTTCGGACGATTTGGCCGGCGCCGTTCGTACCGCGGTCATCAACAAGCGTGCCGGGGGCCAAGGTCTGATTCTCGGGCGTAAGGCCTTCCAGCGTCCCCTCGACGACGGCGCAGCGCTCGTGCACGCCGTCCAAGACGTCTTCTTGGATCAGTCCATAACGGTCGCGTAGTTATACGCTCTCATCGTGACGGAGGACGAGGGTGACGCGGGTTGGCTCACGTGGCCCAACGCCATCACGTTGGTGCGTCTGGCGCTGCTGCCAGTTTTCTTCTGGATACTCTTCAGCACAAGTCATCGAGCCGTGGCGGCGTGGTTGCTCGCCGCACTCGGCGCCACGGACTGGATCGACGGTTTCGTCGCGCGGCGACTGCACCAGGTGTCGAACGTCGGCAAGATACTCGACCCGACCGCCGATCGGCTGCTGGTCATCGGAGGATTGATCGCGGTCGCCGCGGCCAACGGGGTGCCCTGGTGGTTCGCCCTTGCGACGTTGGCGCGAGAAATGATCGTGTCGATACTCACTCTCGTGCTCGCCGCTCTCGGCGCCGCGCGCATCAACGTCTTGTGGTGGGGGAAGGTCTCCACGTTCGCCCTGATGACGAGCTTTCCACTCTTTTTGTTGACGACAAATCCCCACCACGCGGCGTTGCATCTCTGGCAGCACGACGCGCGGATCACCTGTTGGGTGATCGGTCTCATGGGACTCGGTCTCTCCTGGATCGTCCTCATGGGATACGTCCGCCCGGCCCGTGCGGCACTGCGCGCCGGACGCCAAGGTCGACGAATCTTGTAAGTTGGCACGCATGCAGATACCAAGTGAACTTCGTTACTCCAGTGATCACGAGTGGGCCCAGCGCGAGGGTGACGACGTGCGTGTCGGGATTACGGACTACGCCCAAGACGCGCTCGGTGACGTCGTGTTCGTAGACCTACCCAAGGTTGGTTCAACGGTCGTGAAGGGCGGCGTCATTGGCGAAGTGGAGTCGACGAAATCCGTCTCGGAGATCTACGCGCCGGTCGGCGGGACCATCAAGGCCGTGAACGAAGCGCTCAGCACGTCACCCGAATTCGTCAACAGCGACCCCTACGGCACGGGGTGGATCTGTGAGATTACGACGAGTTCGAGCAGTGACTTTGAGGCGCTACTTGACGCGTCCGGATACGAGGCGTTGACCACAAGTTAGCCCCGACGGCGATTTCGAAAGTTCACTAGTGTGAAACTCGTGAACTGCCGTCGATGTGGAGAGATACTCAACGCCAACGCGAACTTTTGCTGGTCGTGTGGCGCACCACAACACGAGGCCACGTCACCCGAGACGATCGCCGTTCCCGTCGTCAGTACGCCCGACGCGATGCACCCCGACGCCAATCGGGGACCACTCGGTGATCATCGTGACGAGTTGGTGATTGCCGCGGGACCGCAAGCCGGCATGAGAATTGAATTGACGAACGACGTCACGACGGTCGGACGACACGAAGCGAGCGATCTCCTGCTCGACGACGTCTCAGTCTCACGTCATCACGCCGTGTTCACGCGAACCGCGAGCGGGCGAGTGACGTTGCGCGACCTGAACTCACTCAATGGCACGTACGTCAACGGAAAACGAGTCGAAGAGACGACCCTGCACTCCGCCGACGAGGTGCAAGTTGGCAAATTTAAACTGGTGTTTTGGGAGGCGACACGATGAGCGTCAATCAGGGCTTCATGCGTATCGGTGAAGTCCACGCGCAACTTCGAAAGCTCTTTCCCGAGGTGGAACTATCGAAGATCCGCTACTACGAAGACAAGGGACTGGTGCACCCCAGTCGTAGTCGCAAGGGATACCGCCTCTACTCCGACCGCGACGTCGAATGCTTGCGCGAGGCGATCCGCCTCGCGCAAGAAGAGTTCGTTCCACTTCGCGTCGTTCGCCTGCGCCTCATCGAACAAGGACTGCTCACGCCTCCGAACGCGACCGCGACGACGCGTCAGATCGCGCGCGAAGCGGCTCCGAGTGCCGTATCGGTTCCTGCGCCTGCGCCGAACGCGCGGCCCGTGCTCAGCGTGGTGAGTGACCTCGACGGAGGGACCTCCGCACCGGTGAAGGAGTACTTCACGACGAATGAGCTTCTCGCCACCACCGGACTCCAACCCGACGAGTTCAACCAGTTGCAAGCGATGGGTCTCGTGACGCCCGTTGTCTTCGAAGGCGAGACCATGTACAGCGCGCTCGACGTTCGCGTCGCGGCGCACGCGCGCGCTCTACTGACTCGTGGCGTGGACGCGCGACTCCTTGGATCGTTGCGGCGCGTCGCGGAACGTGAAATCGGCGTGGTTGATGATTTGACGTCGCCCCTACGTCAGGGTGGCCACGAGTTCTCTCGCGAAGAAGTCATCGCGGTCACCACCGACGTCGCTCGAGAGGTCGCGGCCCTGCGCAACGTTCTCGTCGAACGTGAGTTGTTGGGGTACTTGCTCGACTAGACGACAACACGTCGGGTGGTCGGGTCTAGGCTGGAAGCATGATTGAGGTAGTGCTCCGCGCTGTTCGTGTTGACGTCGGCACGTCGACGCCGCTCCTGCTTCTTGAAGAGGTCGGTGGCGAGCGCGTGTTGCCAATCTTCATCGGTGCGCCCGAAGCGGCGGCAATTGCGTACGCGCTGCAGGGCGTGGAGTCACCACGACCGATGTCGCACGATCTACTCGGTCACGTGATTAAGGCTCTCGGTGCGAAACTCTTCGCCGTCGAGATCACGGATCTCACCGACAACACCTTCTACGCCAGTCTTCGACTCGTGGGTCGTGGCCAAGAGATCTCCGTCAGTTCGCGTCCGAGTGACGCCGTCGCGCTCGCTCTACGCGTCGGCGCGCCCATTCTCGTCAGTGATGATCTCATGGCCAGCGAAGGCAAAGTGATGCAACTGACCTACGACGAAGATGACGAGGAGTACGTCGAACTCGACACGCCCGACGAGGCCGATCTTGTCGAGCAACTGCGCGCGTTCCTTGACCACGTACGTCCTGAGGACTTTGGCACGTGAGACGAGGGCTCATCTCGGTGGCCATATTCATCGCTTTCATCGCCGTTTACACCATCGGTCGACACGGTTTTGGCACGACCACGACCACCACCACGACGACCACCACGACGACCACCGCGGCGACGAGCACCACGCTCGCGGGCAGGGTCTGCAAGGCGAATGACTTCTCTGGCGCGTACAACGAAGGTCAGGGCGCGGCCGGCACCATCGAGGCGAGCGTGACCCTGACGAAATCCACGGCGGGATCGTGCACGCTGAAGGGTTGGCCACTCATGACGCTCCAGGACCGATTGGGAGCCGTCTTGGCGTCCAACCTCGTCGACGTTCCATCATCGGCCAACGGTCATCAGTTCACCATCACCAAAGCCAACGCCGCGCCGACGACGCTCACGCTCAACCAAAACGCCACGACGAACTTCTCGTTGGCGTACTCCGACGTCCCCACCGGGGCAACGGCCTGTGAGAGCGCGGTCACACTCAGCGTCCAGTTCACCACCAACGGCGCAGCAATCACCGTGACGCCGCCGTACGCGGTGCAGCCGTGTAACGGTGGCCAGATCTGGGTGAGCCCCTTCTACTAAGTCGTTACCCGGTGACGTCGTTGACGTTCACCAGTATGCGGCCCTGCGTTGCACTCGTTCTAATGTCGTCGAACGCCTGGAGCAGTTCGTCGAGTCCAATCACGCGGTCCACGAACGTCGTGAAGTTCACGTGGGGCGCTAGTTCACCGAGAGCCTGCCAGACGCGTTGGCGCGTTACGCTCGACGCCTCGACGGCGTCGATGCCAACGAGTGCCACGGCGCGCGTGATGAAGGGGTAAATCGTTGTCGAAAGTTCCGCACTGGCAACGAGTCCACTCGCCGCGACGGCGGCGCCGTAGCGAAGCGACCGGAGTATCTCCTTTAAGGTCTCGCCCCCGACGCAGTCAATGGCGCCGTCCCAACGTTCGCTCGCCAGTACGCGCTCTGGCCGGTCACTGATTTCGTCACGAGCGATGACGCGCGTCGCGCCTCGCTCAAGGAGCCAGTCCGATGACGCGGGAGAACCCGTAGAGGCGACAGGCGCGTAGCCCTTGCGCGCGAGGTAGGTAACGGCCTGTGATCCGACACCACCGGTAGCGCCCGTGACGAGGACCTGCGCGCCGACTTCGAGGCCGCGGTCCTCGAGTGCGAGCACGCTCGCCATGGCCGTGAACCCAGCGGTACCGATGACCGCCGCGTCGTAGGTCGAAAGTGACGACGGGAGAAGCGAGAGGTGGCGTGCCGGTGCGTACACGTGCGACGCGAATCCTCCGTCGCGTCCCACGCCGAGCGACCCGCCGTGCACGGCGACGCGAACGCCTTCAGTGAAGAATTCGTCGCGTGACGCCTCGACGGTTCCCGAGGCGTCGACGCCGCCGACGAGTGAACTAACGCGACGAACTCGACTTGGAGCGGTGGCGACCATGGCGTCTTTGGAGTTCACACTGGAGTAGTCGACGCGTACGAGTACGTCGCCCTCTTCTTGGGGCACCGCGACGGTATCGCCGACCTCGGCGACGAGTTGTCCGTCAATTTCTCTGACCACGAACGCTTTCACCAGTCCAGATTACGCATCACCACTCCCGTCACGGCCAAGGCAATACCATTTCGAGCGTGACACGAATCGTGCTGAACGGCCACCCCACGTGGGCTCTCCTGCCCAAGCGAAAAGGCAAGACCGTGGTCTTGTTGCACGGGGGACTCAGTAGCAGCGCGTCGCTACTGAGCGTGCTGGGACCGCCCCTGTCCAAGCGATTCGAGCTCGCGGCCTTTGATCGTCGCGGTCACGGCCGAACGGCTGACACCGACGAGCCCTTCTCACCTGAGTCCATGGCCGACGAGACGATTGCTTTTCTCGAGTTACTCGGCCGGCGCGTCTACCTCGTGGGTCACAGTGACGGAGCAAACGTGGCGCTCTTGGTCGCGCTGCGTCGACCGGATCTCTTGAAGCGCGTCGTCGCCGTCGGCGCCAACTATCACTTCGAAGGTCTCGTTCCCATGAAGGACTTCACGCCCGAGAGCGAGGGCTTTAATGATTTCGCGCGCAAGTACGCAAAGCACTCTCCCGACGGGATCGAGCACGCCGCCGTGGTCCTCGAGAAGTTCACGCGTCTTGCAAAGACGCAGCCAACGTTGACGGTGGCTCAACTCTCCGAAGTCACAGTACCGGTACTCGTGATGGTGGGGGACGATGACGTGGCTCGACTCGACCACACGGTGTCGCTCTACGAGGCGATTCGCGAATCTCAGCTCGCCGTCGTACCCGGCGCGTCGCACGCAGTGTTGAAGGAGCACACGAGCGAATGCGTTCGCATGATTCAGCGCTTCTTGTTAGGCCCGGTGCCACCCGTGACGAAGTACCCACTGCGCAGGGCCGACGATGACCAACCGCACTAGTTCAGTCGCTGCGAGACGGCGGGTGCTTACTACACTTGACGTCATGTTGACGCGTCTTTGGAACGTGCGCGATCACTTCATGACGTGGTGGACCGCGCTCGGCACACTCACCGGAGATGGACTGCTCTACCTCGGAGCCGCGCTCTTCGCTCTCGTGCTCGGCTGGACTTCAAGCCAACCGGCGCAGTGGCAGTGGGGCTACTTGAGCGCCGGGCCCTACCTGTTGATCGCGGTGATTGCGCTGCTACTCGGGCGACGAGCTCTACGTCGCGAACATCTCGTGCGCGTGGTCCTCTTAGGCGTCGTTCTCGTGGGCGTCGTCTTCATTCCGCTCGGTCTCGAGACGCATTGGCGCCAGTTGCACGGCGGCCACGGGGACGCCCAACCCGAGGTCGGTGTCATCGAGCGTTCGGCCAAGCTTCTAAGCAAGGGACTCGATCCCTATCGTGCCTATAAAAAGAATGGAGAGATCGTGAACGAGATCAAGGGCCTTCCGGCCTTCGAGTCGTTCTTTCCCTACTTCCCCTTGATGGGCGTCTTCGGTCTCCCGGCTGCGGACACGAAAAAGAGTGAGGGTCTCACGGACGCGCGCATCATCATGACCCTGATGACGCTGATTGCCAGCGGGTGGGCGCTGGCGCTCCTTCGACTCTCGAGACGACAGAAACTTCGTGTGGCCCAGGTGCTCATCGCCCTTCCAACGGGGGCCCTCTTCCTCTCGACGGGCGGTGATGATATGCCCATACTTGCGTTGCTCTTGTTGGGCGTCGCGGCACTACAGCGACGGCAATCGAACCTGGCCGGTATCAGCTTCGGACTCGCCGCAGCGATGAAGTTGACGGCGTGGCCCATGGCCGCCGGCGCCTTGTTGGTCGCGCGCAATCCCGAGGGTCGCGCTACGTGGCGACGAGTGATGTTGTGGGCGGGAGCCATCGTTCTCGTCACGACCGTGCCCTTCGTCTGGAAGGCGCCCGCGGCCTTCATGTCGAACGTCTTCGCGTTCCCGCTCGGTCTCGCCGGCGTGGCGTCGCCCGCGGCCAGCGCTCTGCCGGGTCATATTCTTACGACGTGGTTCCCCGCCCTCGGGCACGTCCTCGCGCCGGTGGCGCTCTTGATTGGTGGGTACTTCGTGACCAAGGACGTGCGGGCCCACTGGCCCCTCACCCTCTCACGGCTCCTGGGGATAATGAGCGTGGTCTTTACCGTCATGATGTGCGTCGCCACGGCGACGCGCGCGGGTTACGTCATCTATCCGCTCAATTTTGCGCTGTGGGCGGCGGTTACCCAAGACCAGAAGGTCGTGACGCCCGAACTCGTGGATGCGTGAGGCTAGACCGTTTCGGAGTTCTGATAGATCTGAAAGGTCCACTCGACTGAGGAGGTGCTGGACTTGGTGACGGTGACGCCCACCTCCCAGTAAAAACCGTCGTTGCCCGCTTTTTGAAACAGTGATTGAGGATCGCCGTTACTCGCGCCCTTGGAGAAGAGACTCCACCCGCGAGCCTCGAGTTGCGCGTTGAAAAAGTTGATCAGTGTCGACGAGCTCGCGTGAGTGGTCGTCATGGGCTGGGAGCAGTCGAAGTCGCCGGCGCCGAGGTTTGGCGTGTTGGCACCGGGGCGAGTGACGGTGCCCACGGGGACGAGGAAGGCGTCGTCGATGTTCGAGGGGACTTCTTGGCCCTGTCGGCAGTAGGTGAGGGCCGGGCCCGGTGTGACGTCGCGTTTGAGTCCTCCGACCACGACAGGAACCTTCGCCGCCGACAGCTTGGTCACGCCCTGGTCGGACACGAGGTTGATCACCATAAAAACCACCAACATCACAACCGCGACGCCGAGGATCGCCGCCGCTGGCCAGAGACTGGTCGTGGTCGTCAACGGCGCTTTGGGCTCATCACTCACTCACTCCATCCTAAATGGTCAATGGGTCCGCGCCCCGCGCCGAGACGCCACGTCGTGGCGCCCGCAAGGGCCGCGAGGACGAAGGACTTCGCGTCGCGCGTCGCGTCGGGGACGTCGCGACCGAGACCGAGTCCAGCCGCGATGGCCGACGAGAGGGAGCACCCCGTACCGTGATCGTTGTTCGTCGCGAGGCGCGGCCCGTCAAAGACAACGAGACCGTCGACACTCACCAAGAGATCGGGCGCACGGTCGACGTCGGGAGCGTGGGCGAAGTGTCCACCCTTTACGAGCACGTAGCGAGGACCAAGTGCCAACAATGTCCGCGCGAGCGCCGCGACGTCGTCGAGGTTCGCCACGTCACGCACGTCGACGCCACAAAGGACCGAGGCCTCGCGAAGGTTCGGCGTGACTACCTGCGCGAGGGGAAAGAGTTCGTGCCGGTACGTCTCGATGCCGCCGTCGGCCATCAGGACGTGTCCACTCGTCGACACCAAGACGGGATCGACGACCAGGTGGGGGAGAAGCCCTTCTCTCGCGAGCTGGGCCACGCGTTCGACGGTGCTGGCCTCGGCGAGCATGCCGGTCTTGGTGGCCGCGACGTCGAAGTCGGACGTGACCGAACGCACTTGGGCCTCGACCATATCGGGATCGATCGACTGCACTTGGCTCACGCCAAGCGTATTTTGGGCCGTGATCGCGGTCAGCGCGGTGGTGGCGTGTACGCCAAAGGCACTGAACGTTCGGATGTCAGCCTGAATCCCGGCGCCCCCGCCGGAGTCCGATCCGGCTATCGACAGAGCGGTGATCGGTTGCACGCTCCAACCCTAGTTAGGGACGTTGGTTAGTACGCTGGTGCCGTGCAAGACGTCTTTCAAGTCGGATCGTTTCGATCGCCATCGAGGCTCGTCGTGGGCACGGGTGGTTTCCGCTCCATGGACGTGTTGGAGGCGTCGATACTGGCGTCGGGTTCGACCATCGCGACGGTGGCCCTTCGTCGGGTTGACCCGAACGTCGAAGGTTCGATCTACGACCTCTTGAATCGCTTGGACGTGACGCTGTTGCCCAACACGGCCGGGTGCTACAGCGCTGACGAGGCGGTCAAGGTCGCCGAGCTCGCCCGTGAGGCCTTTTCGACGCCGTTGATCAAGCTTGAAGTGATCGGTGACGACCTCACTCTTCTGCCCGATACCACCGAAACCCTGAGTGCCGCGCGCGAACTCGTTCGAAGGGGATTCGAAGTCTGGGCCTACACGTCGGACGACTTCATCGTCGCGCAGCGTCTCGAACAGTTGGGTTGCGTTGCGGTGATGCCGCTGGGTTCGCCGATCGGGTCGGGACTGGGCATTCTCAATCCCCACGCCATTTCGTTGATCACGGACCGCGTTGAGGTCCCGGTACTGCTCGACGCTGGCGTGGGAACGGCCTCAGACGCCGCGCTTGCCATGGAATTGGGCTGTGACGGGGTGCTCGCGGCGTCGGCGATGAACAGGGCCCTCGAGCCCGTCTTGATGGCCGAAGCCCTCAAAGAGGCCGTGCGAGCGGGGTATCTGGCGCGTCGGGCGGGGCGGATTCCGACCCGACTGCACGCTGAAGCTTCGTCGCCGTCACTCGGTCGGCCCGACCTTTTTGCCGGGTAGGGCCAAACTAACTACACGCGTGTAGTCCTTCGGGCTAGTCTGGTCAGACCTCGGTCGGGGAGGACAACGAGTGACTGATACTGCAACTTTTGGCTATAGCGGACCGACGGTGTGTCGCCTCACGGGCGTGACGTACCGTCAGTTGGACTACTGGGCGCGCACCTCACTGGTGACGCCCTCAATCACGCCCGCGACCGGAAGTGGTTCGAAGCGTGCGTACTCATACGGCGACGTCCTCGAAGTAAAGGTCATTAAGTCGCTGCTCAGCTCGGGCGTGTCGCTAGCGCGTGCGCGCCAAGCCGTCGAATGCCTTCGACGTTCATTGGGCGCCGATCTCGCCTCTAGCTCTCTCGTGCTCTCCGACGCCGGATCCGTCCTCGCGCACGACGACGGCGAACTCGTTGACCTCCTGCGCGGCGGTCAAGGGGTCTTTAATATTGTCCCGCTCGCGAAGGTGGTTGCCGAACTGCGAGCCACCCTGCGTCAAGATGAAGTTGCTATGTCGGGTAAGGGGGCCGCCACGGCGTGACTTCTTCGACGCTGAGCGACGACGCCCGTCGTCGCCATCCGAGTGCGGTACCTACACTCGATCAGACGTTTGCCCACCCCAGTGAGAAGCTCTTCTCGCAACTGCTCACCCTTTACGGTCACCAGTGGGTCTACGAACCGCTCGAATTTCCTCTTGCCTGGAACGACAAGGGCGTGCCGACGCGCGGGTTTCGCCCCGACTTCTTCCTTCCCGCGCAACGCCTCTTCATCGAGCTGACCGTCCTCGAACAACGACTCGTCACGAAGAAGAACCAAAAGGTCCGTCGCTTCCGTGATCTCTATCCCGAGATCCCGCTCCTCGTTGTGTACCAGCGCGACTACCACGAGCTCTTACGTCATCACGATCTGCACGCTATTGACGGACGGGCCGCGTAACGCATCATGAGCGATCGCCGTCCGTTTCTCTACGACCTCCACGTCGAACTGGGCGCGAAGATCGTGCCCTTCGGTGGTTGGGAGATGCCCTTGCAGTATCAGACGGGTACGGTCGTCGAGCACCTGGCCTGTCGTCGCGACGCGGTGGTCTTTGACGTGAGCCACCTCGGCACGGTGCGCTGTGACGGAACGGAGATGTTCGACGCGCTTCAGAACACGTTGACGAACGACCTCAAGAAGGTCGCGCCCGGACGAGCCCAGTACACGCACCTCCTCACTGACGACGGCTTCGTGGTCGACGACATCATCGTCTGGTGGGTGAGTGAGAACGAGTTCGACGTCATGCCCAACGCCTCCAACACGTCGGGCGTCACGTCGGTGTTGCCGGGTCGCGACGTGACGCACGAGCGTTGTGTGCTGGCGGTGCAGGGACCGAACGCCAGGGCCAAGGTCGCCGCGGTTGATCCGCGCTTCGCCGAAGTGGGGCGCTTTCGCGTCGATCGGTTCGATTTCGAGGGAGTGGAAGTAAGGGTCGCGGGCACGGGCTACACCGGCGAAGCGGGTCTCGAGATCGCGGCACCGAACGAGGTCGCTGAACAGATATTTCGAAGTCTCGTCGCCGCGGACGTCACGCCGGCGGGACTAGGCGCGCGCGACACGTTGCGCCTCGAAGCCGCGCTGCCGCTCTACGGTCACGAGCTCACGTTGTCGTCAACGACGCTCGAGGCTGGACTCGGCTGGGTGTTGGGTTGGCAAAAGGAGACATTCAAGGGACGAGCGGCCGTCGAGCGTGAACGCGAGCGTGGGGTGGCCCGATTGTTGAAGGGCGTTGCCACGCCGGGTCGTCAACCACTGCGTGACGGTGGCGAGGTGTTCGTTGATGGTGTGCACGCGGGACTACTCACGTCGGGTAACTTCTCTCCCGTGCTTGAACATGGAATCGGAATGGGACTGCTCACGCCCGAACTCGAAGAGGGCACCGACGTCACGGTGATGTTGCGCGGTCGTGAGATCGCGGCGAAGGTGACGGCGCTGCCGTTCGTCCGAAAGGACGCTTCAGGTGGCTGACTACCTACCCCACACCGAAGACGACGTCACGTCGATGCTTTCGTTTCTCGGCATGGACTCCCTCGACGATCTGTTCGCCCAGATTCCCCAGGCCGTACGTTTAGCAAAGGGACTCGACGTCGCCGACGGATTGAGCGAACCCGACGTGGCGGCGATCTTCGCCGGCTACACCAGCGCCAACAAGGCCAAGGCCAACGCGATGACGTGCTTCGCGGGCGGCGGCGCCTACGACCACGAAGTGCCGGCCGTGGTGAAGATGCTCTCGAACCGCTCGGAGTTCGTGACCGCCTACACGCCGTACCAGCCCGAGGTCGCGCAAGGTGTGCTCCAAGCAATCTTCGAGTACCAGACGTTGGTCGCGCGTCTGAGCGGACTTGCGATCCCCAACGCTTCGCTCTACGACGCGGCGACGGCCCTCGTCGAGGCCCTCAACATGGCGCGCGGCGCCACTGGTCGCCAGAAGATGGTCATCTCCTCGGGCGTGCATCCACACTGGCGTGAAGTGGCCCGCACGTTCGCTCGCGGCACCGGACACGAGATCGTGGAGGTGCCTCTTCGAGACGGCGTCACCGACTGGGAAAGCGTCGACGTCACTGACGCCGCGGCCATCGTGGCGGCGTACCCTAACTACCTTGGCGTCCTCGAGGACTTGAGCGTCGCCAAAGAACTCGCGGTGGCCAACGACGCTCTGTTCGTCATCGGCGCCGACCCGGTCGCCGCGGGTGTCTTGAAGACCGCTGGCCAGTGGGGCGCGGACGTCTTCGTCGGTGAGGGTCAGGCCTTCGGTACGCCTCTCTCTTTCGGTGGGCCGTACCTCGGACTCTTCGCCTGCACCCAAGCACAAGTACGGCGCCTACCCGGGCGCATCGTCGGCGAGACGGTGGACTCCAGTGACCGTCGAGCTTTCGTGACGACGCTTCGAGCGCGCGAGCAAGACATCCGCCGAGAGAAGGCGACGTCGAACGTCTGCACCAACCAGACCTTGATGGCGGTCACGGCAGCGATACAACTGGGCTGGCTCGGGACGTACGGGCTTCGCGAAGTGGCGACGCGCTGCGCCCAGGGCGCGCACTACCTCTACGACGAGCTGCTCACCATTGAGGGCGTCGCGCCGTTCTCGACACAGCCATTCTTTCGCGAGTTCGCAGTTCGCCTGGCTAAGCCCGCCGATCAGATCATCGCGGCCATGGCCGAGAGCAACGTGCTCGCCGGGCTCTCGGTGAGTGCCTTGAGTGGTGGCGCGGATCCCTCCGTCGACGGCGCCATCGACAACGTGTTGCTCGTCACCGTCACCGAGCGCCGGACGAAAGATGAGATCGACCACTACGTCAACGTGTTGCGAGAGGCGCTGACCCGATGAACGCGGTCCCACAGCCCGGAGGACGAGCGGCGTCGGCGCCACTCATGGGCCACGAAACCGAGCCCACGCTCTTCGAGATGTCCGTGGCGAACCGATCGGCCTACCAACTGCGTACGACGGGCGTTCGCGCGACTGCTCTCAGTGAGTTGGTCCCCGCGGCGCATCTGAACCCCGAAGTCGTTCCCGTGGCCGAAGTCTCCGAACGAGATCTCGTGGCGCACTTCACCCGACTGTCGCATCGTCAGTTCTCGGTGGACCTCGGAATGTATCCGCTCGGATCGTGCACCATGAAGTACAACCCAAAGTTCTGTGACGCCATCGCGGGCGATCCCGGGCTCAACGCCGTGCATCCCGGCGCGCCGGCGTCACTCAGTCAAGGTTGGCTCGAGATCTTGGTCACGCTCGAAGAGAAGCTCTGCGCCATCACCGGTATGAGTGCCGCCACGCTCCAGCCGGCCGCGGGCGCGGCCGGCGAACTGACGGGCCTCTTGTTGATGCGCGCCTACCACGAAGCGAACGGCGATCACCGTCGACGCGTCTTGATCCCTGACTCGGCGCACGGCACGAATCCGGCGTCGGTGACGCTCGGGGGCTACGAGGTCACGACCGTGCCCTCGAACGATCGCGGGCTCGTCGATCTCGAAGCGCTCAAGTCCGCGCTCGGACCCGACGTGGCGGGGATCATGCTCACCAACCCCAACACGGTCGGACTCTTCGAAGAGGAGATCACCGAAATCGCCAAGGCCGTGCACGACGTTGGAGGTCTGCTCTACTACGACGGCGCGAACTTGAACGCCATCTTGGGTGCCGTTCGTCCGGGCGACATGGGCTTTGACATTGTGCACATGAACCTGCACAAGACCTTCGCCACACCCCACGGAGGTGGCGGACCGGGCGCCGGTCCGGTGGCGGTGGCCGCGCACTTGGTGGACTTCCTACCAGGCCCGAAGGCCACGCGCGTCGGTGACGGCTACTTCAACTGGGTCGCGCCGCCGCGCTCGATCGGGCGCGTGCACGGTTGGCACGGCAACGCCCTGGTGCTCGCTCGAGCGCTCGCCTACATCGACGTTCACGGTGGAGACGGCCTCACTCGCGTCGCCCAACACGCGGTCTTGAACGCGAACTGGCTTCGCCATCGACTTCGCGACATTCTCCCGGCCGCCTACGACCGAGTCTGCATGCACGAGTGCACCCTTACGGCGACGCCGCTGAAGAACAAGTACGGCGTGCGCGGTCTGGACGTCGCGAAGGCGCTTCTCGAGGAGGGTTTCCACTCGCCAACGGTCTACTTCCCGCTCATCGTCGAAGAGGCGCTGATGTTCGAGCCAACCGAAACCGAGAGTGTCCAGACGCTCGAGTCGCTCGCCCAGGCCATTGAGCGCATAGCCCAGCGCGCGAAGGACGATCCCGAGTCGCTCCACCGCGCGCCGCAGAGCACGCCCGTGTCACGCGTGGATGAGGCGCGCGCCGCGCGTCAGCTCATTGCGACCGCCGACGCGGTTCGCTAGAAACGACGCGCCAGTCTCATCACCTAGAGCGGTGTAGAGGTGTGTGGACGCGGCGAGGCCTAGATTAAGTTTTCGGTGTCCGAAGTGAGCGGGTCCACTACCCTTGCCTCAAGATGGCCTTCTAAGACATCGGGTCATCCGTGACGCAAGGAGAAGCGACCGTGAAAGAATTCCTGACTGATGTTGAAACGCTGCGAAAGCGTGCTCGTGAGAACATGGACAAAGGACCAGTGACCGACGCGTACGGAGCGGACCTTGAGAGGGTGATCTTCGTTCTCAATCAATCACTGGCGACGGAACTCGTGTGCGTGTTGCGTTACAAGCGTCACTATTTCACCGCACAAGGGCTGAGCGCACAGGCTGCCGCCGCGGAGTTCCTCGAGCACGCCGGCGAGGAGCAAGAACACGCCGACTCGATCGCCGCGCGTATTGCGCAGCTCGGCGGTGAGCCTGACTTCAGTCCCGAAACTTTGACCGGGCGCAGCCACACGGAGTACGACTCATCCAAAGAACTGGAAAAGATGATTCGTGAGGACCTCGTCGCCGAGCGAGTGGCGATCGCCGCCTACTCAGAAATCATCTCCTGGCTGGGCGACGGTGACCCGACCACGCGTCGGATGGTGGAGGAGATTCTCGCGGTTGAAGAAGAACACGCCGAGGACATGCTTGATCTCCTTGACGGCATCGGTTAGGCGGTTTCCACTACCTGGCCTGGTCTGTTCGTTGGCCTCACACGCGCCATGAATAAAGTTGACAACGAATTTTCGAGATTCTGTCGATTTCGCCAGGTCCCGTGCGTCGGTATCCATGAAGTCCGAGAATCGGACCTTACAGAGGAGCAGAGAAATGTCAGAGTACCTAGTTCTGATTTACTCAGATGAAGCGGCGTGGGAAAACGCCGACCCGGCGAGCGCCGGGAAAATGATGGGCAAGATGACGGACGAACACCGAGTGTTTGGTGAGACGAATGGAGCCGCGCTTCGCGGTGGAAACGCCTTGCAGCCAACATCGAGTGCAACGTCGCTTCGTCGTGACGCCACGGGAAAGCTCGTCGTCACCGACGGAGCTTTCGCCGAAACCAAGGAAGCGTTGGGCGGCTACTACCTGATCGAAGCGGGTGACCTCGACGAGGCCATTGCCGTGGCGAGTCAAGTTCCGGCTCCTTTCGGTGGTGTAGAAGTGCGCCCGATCAGAGTTTTCGACTGAACAGCGTTTCTCGTCCCGTCGATGTCGAGACCGCGGTCGCCGAGGCGTATCGACGTGAGTGGGCATTCGTGCTCGCGGCGACCATCCGCGTCACTGGCGACATCGACGTGGCCGAGGAGTGTGTTCAGGACGCTTTCGCCCGGGCTTTGGTGACATGGCCGAAGAGCGGCATCCCCACAAAGACGGGGGCGTGGCTCACCACCGTCGCGCGACGACGAGCCATTGACACGCTTCGACGTCAGACGTCCCAGAGGCGAGCCATGAGCAACTTCGTTGAACCGCAGGAGTCGGCGTTGCTGAGCGACGCGGAGCTACCGAGCGTTGCCGATGATCGACTCCGTCTCATCTTCACGTGCTGTCACCCGGCACTTTCGCCCGAGACCCAAGTGGCACTGTCACTGCGACTGTTGTGCGGGCTCACCACCTCGGAAGTGGCGAGAGCCTTCTTGGTGAGCGAGCCAACGATGGCGGCACGGATTACTCGGGGAAAGAAAAAGATATCGACCTCGCGCATTCCCTACCAAGTACCCACCGCCGTGGAGCTGCCCACGCGTGTTGACGCCGTCCTCTCGGCGATTCACCTCGTGTTCACGACGGGTCACACCGCGCCGTCGGGGTCAGACCTCGTGAGAGGCGATCTCGTGGAACGCGCACTCGATCTCGCCCGTCTACTGCGATCGTTATTGCCCGACGACGCTGAAGTCGCCGGCCTCTTGGCGCTCATCATTCTCACGGACGCTCGCCGCCAGACTCGCACGAACAGCGAGGGTTCGTTGCTCCTGTTGTCGGAGCAAGACCGCACGAAGTGGGATCGAGAAGCGATCGCCGCAGGCGCGGTGTTGGTTCGTGAGGCGCTTCGATCTCGACCTCCTGGTCGGTTCGCTTTGATGGCGGCCATCGCGGCGCTGCACGCCGAAGCACCCTCGTGGGAGGAGACTGACTGGCGTGAGATCGTCGCACTGTACGACGTACTGCTCGTCGCGTGGCCCTCACCGGTCGTTGCCCTCAATCGTGCCGTCGCTGTTGGCATTGTGGACGGACCTGAGGCGGGGCTCGCGGCCCTGTCGGAACTTTCGAGTGAAGACCATCTCCTCAGCTACAACTATCTAGCCAGCACGCGGGCCGACTTCCTTCGCCGTCTCGGTCGTCGTGATGAAGCCCGCTTGGCCTATCAAGAGGCACTGGAACTATCCGAGAATGAAGTCGAGCGCGCTTTTCTCGCGAGTCGCCTGAGTGAACTCGACAGCTGAGTGCTCGGCCGCGGAGGTGCTGGCTGCGCCGTCGAGGACTCCCTTCTAGTTGGTGGCGCAAGGGCAACAGGCGTGCCCAATCCTGAGAGTCGAGCCGCGTTGTCGCGCGACACGGTGAGATCAGAGGTTCTTCGTGTCACAATGGGCACGTGTACGTACCTCCCAAGCACGCGGTTGACGACGACGCTGCCTGGATGATCGTGAGGGACGCGGGCGCGGGAGCGCTCGTCATCGCGACACCACAGGGCCTGGCGAGTGTCTTTGTGCCGGTGATCGTGAGCAATGATCGTCGAACGTTAACGTCGCACCTCGCCAAGGCCAACCCGTGGTGGAAAACGGTGAAGACTGGTGACGAGGTACTCGCACTCTTTTTGGCCGCGAGTGCCTACGTGAGCCCGTCGTACTACCCGAGCAGACTCGAGAATCCTGGTGTCGTACCGACCTGGAACTACGTCGCGGCGGAAGTTCGCGGTCGACTGCGACTCCACGAAGAACCCGAGTGGAAGTTGAACCAGGTTCGAGCCGTCACGCAGCAGTTCGAACGGGGACGTGACCCCGAATGGCGCGTTGACGACTTGGACGAAAAGTACCGACAAGGGCAGTTGACGGCAGTCGTAGGCATAGAGATCGACGTCGTCTCGATAGAGGGCAAAGCTAAGTTGTCCCAGAATCGTCCGGAAGAAGATCAGATCAGCGTTCGAGATCACTTCGCAGAGGGGACACTCAGCGAGAGAAACGTCGCCCTTCGAATGAGCACACTCGAATGACACTTCTCGCGACGTAGGGCGCTAGCGCGGGCGCCGAGCGAGGAATACGCCGGTGTCTTTCGTCACGTACAGGGTTCCGTCACCTTTTCGCACTCGGTACTCGACCTCGGCGCGCAACTGACGAAGCTGCTCTGACGTGGCGCCCTCACTTGGAGGAGTTGTCGTCAGGTAGGCCATCACGTCCTCCACGTCCGTGCACCGCAACTCGTCATCGAATTGGTGCCATTCAACGACCTCGAAGCCTTGCTCTAACAGCGTGCGCCCACTGACCGAGCCAAAGACGTCCGAGAGTGCAGCGTTGCGTGTGACTCCAAAGACGACCGCTTCTATCTCGAAAAGTTCGCGCAAGTGCTCGGGACCGATGGTCGAGGCGAAGAGGGTTCCGCCGGGGCGTAGAACTCGACGAATCTCGGCGAGTGCAACCCTCGGGTCGGGTGCGTGGTACAGCATCTGATTGGCGATCACCAAGTCGAAAGAAGCGTTTTCGAAGGGTAAGTCCTGAACGTTGGCCTCGACGCCCGTCACGTTGTTCAGCCGTTGACGAGCTTGCTTCAATGAGGCCTCAACCATCGCTGGCGAGAGGTCACTCAGGACAAGTCGAAAGTTTTTATGCAAGGAAGCGGGCAGCGCCGTCCAGAAGACGCCGGTCCCACTTCCGACCTCTAAAACGTCGTCCCACGAGCTCCACTCAATCAGTGAGTGAAGCCAATCGAACCAACTAACGTGCGACGTTGCATACTTGGAATGGAGGACTATTCGAGCGTTCAACTTGTCGAGGGTTCCGTACTGGCTGTTGCGAAGATACGTGACGTCGTGAGCCACGTGGGGATCCGTGTCATCACGATGTGGCTGTTCGAATGTCATTTCGTTCCAATTGAATCAGGTGAAACGCGTCGAGGCAGTGAAACCAAAACGTTCACCTGAAGATTCGCGCGAAGGCGAAGCGGGAAGATTATTGACTCCATCAACCAACAACACGCTGGCCGGAACGCTGAGAAACTTCCTGTCCGAAAAGTTTCATCAGAAGAGGGCTCTGACCAGTGGGAATGGCGAGAGCGGAACAAAGGAGTGTGGCACGACTGGAATCTGTATCTGATCGAAAATACCCGGTCGGAAGAGTTCGAACTCATCCGGGGGACTAACCGAATACGGATCGAGGCTGTCCACGAGTTTTGCTGTTGTAGGACACCGCGAGTGACGTACTTTGAGGCACAAAAGTACATTTCGAGTACTCAAAAGTTTGTTGCTGACGTCTTAGTATGCTCACTACCTTCAACGTGTGGCTGCTAACTTCATTCCGTGCCGCAACCAAAACGACGTGAAGTACGAACTGACGATGCTCCGAGTCCGGCATTTTCCTACTCACAGGGAATCATCGTCGGTGATCTTCTCTTTATAGCCGGGCAAGTGCCGAGGAATCCGAAGACGGGTGACGTGGCGATCACCTTCATTGAGCAAGCACGCCAGACCTTAGAGAATCTTTCGGCCGTCGCACTCGCGGGCGGCACGTCACTGTCGAACGCCGTGAAAGTCAACGTGTATCTCGATGATCTCGAAGCAGTCCACGAACTCGACGCGGTGTACCGCGAGTATTTCGATGCACCGTTTCCCGTTCGAACTACCGTTCGTGCGGGACTTCGCGGGTATCTCGTGGAGATTGACGCCATCGTGGCGATCTAATAATGAGAGGGACGTAGTGACCGTCAATATCGTGATTGGTTCGTATCTAGAGCCGGAACTCGTGAAGAGGATCGAATCGTTTTCCGACGAGATTCGCGTTCACTATCGCCCCGATCTTCTGCCGGTGCCTCGCTACGCGTGTGATCACTCCGCCCCAGCTCGCGATCTCTCGCCACAACAGATGGACGAGTGGCGTTCGACGGTGGCGCTCGCGGACGTCTTGTTCGATTTCGACTGGAATGACCCCGCCTCCATGCCCGAAAGGTGTCCGAATTTAAAGTGGGTGCAGGCAACGAGTGCTGGCATTGGTTCCTTCATGCAGCGTACGAAGCTCGATCAGAGCCCTCTCTCCGTGACGACGGCTGGCGGCATTCACGCCGCGCCACTCGCCGAGTTCGCGCTTTTTGGCGCGCTCTACTTCGTCAAGGGGATACCTAACCTCATGGAGAGGAAGCGGGAGCATCATTGGCAGCGATACACGACGCGCCAGCTCAAGGGAATGCGTGCGCTCGTCGTGGGTCTTGGCGGTGTAGGACGCGAAGTCGTGCGTGAGTTCACGGCGATGGGTGTGCACGTCATCGGGCTCGGACGATCGCAGCAAACCTACGATATCGATGGTCTCACGAGGGTCATTGACCGAACGCAATTGGATAGTGTTCTTCCCGAGGTGGACTTTCTGGTCCTTTGCAGCGCCCTTACGACCGAGACGCAGGGAATGATCGGCGCCAGGCAACTGGAACTCATGCACTCGGAATCTGTGGTGATCAACATCTCGAGGGGTCAACTCATCGACCAGGACGCGTTCTACCTGGCGTTGTCGAATCGCACGATCGGCGGTGCTTGTCTTGACGTGTTTGAGCAAGAGCCGTTGCCCACTGACGACCCGATGTGGGACCTGGACAACGTCATCATCTCTCCTCACTCGGCGTCCACGGTGCAGACGGAGAATGCCTCGCTCGTTGAGTTGTTCCTTGAGAACTTCGGGAACTGGCGTGGGGGATTGCCCTTTAGAAATCTCTACAACCCAGTCACGGGCTACTGATTTCCAAAATACGAACATTTCAGATTCCCGTCACCCTGCGTTTGAAATAGAGATGAATATCTGATAAACCTGTTGTCGATTGTCCACAATCGACAAAAAGGGGAGTTCATGAGATTTGTTCAAGGGCGGGTTAAGAGATTCATCGCCTGCATTAGTGCGTTGTGCCTCGTTGGAGCGATGGGCGTGAGCCTGAGCGCAGCTTCATCGTCGGCGGCTAGCCAAAAATCCACACGCGGTGGCATCTTGCAAACCGCGTTCCAATCAGATCCCACGACGTTCGACCCTCAAGTCTGTTACGACGCGACGTGTTGGGTCAACATGGAGATGATGTTCAACCGTCTCTACGACTACGAGCCGGGCAACACCACGTTGTATCCCCAGGCCGCGTCGAGCATGCCCAAGATCTCGGCGAACAAGCTGGTCTACACGATTGCCATTCGCCAAGGGATGGAGTTCTCGAACGGCACGCCAGTGACTGCCGCTGACTTCGCCTACACGTTCTCTCGCATCTGTAATCCCGCAACGAAGTCACCGGTCGTAGGTTTCTGGACGGTGGTGGCGGGTTGCACGGCCTACGAGAAGGCGCCCACGGGTTACGTCTCGGGCATTAAGCCCGTGTCGACCGACTCCCTACAGATCACACTCACCCAGCCCGACGCGGCGTTCGTCTACGTGTTGGCGATGCCCCACGCCTCAGTGATTCCCACCGGGACCGGGGCCCAGCAGGCCCAAAACCCTCTGGGTTCAGGACCGTACGAATTCGTGAGTTACACGCCTGGTCAGGCCATCGTTTTGAAGCGCAACCCCCACTACTGGGACCCGAAGCTTCCCTACACCGACGGCGTGAACGAGAAGTTGGGCGTCAGCCCTCAGGTGCAGTTGTTGGAACTTGAAAAGGGTCAACTCGACCTCATGGGTGACGCACTGCCGAACTCTTCGTACTTGAGCGTGAAGAACAGCCCGACCATGAAGAAGGAGTTGGTGCAGTCCCAGGGTCTGGATACGTACTACCTGACACTCAACACCAAGATGAAGCCGTTCAATAACGCACTCGTTCGTGAAGCCGTGTCGTACGCAATCAACCGAACGTCACTCCTGAAGTACGTGAACGGTCAGGGCACGCCCGCGACGGGATTCATCCCACCGGGCGTCACTGGCTACACGAAAGCGGATCTCACCAACCCACTCAACGTGAAGAAGGCGAAGTCGCTTCTCAAGCAGGCCGGCTATCCCCATGGTTTCAGCACGAGTATGTACAGCTGGAACACCCAACCGTGGACCAACTTAGACACCGCTCTTCAGCAGCAATTGGCAGCGGTCGGCATCAAACTGACAGTGCACCCGATTCAACAGAGCACGTTCTTCACGTTGGCCGCCACACCGGGTAAGGCTCCGATGACGCTTACCTTCTGGATTGCGGACTTCCCCGACGCGAGTGACTTCTTCAACGCACTCACCTCGTGCGCTGCCGACATTCCTGGTGGTCAGAACTACTCGTTCTACTGCAACAAGGGAGTTGACAGTCTCGTCACCCAGGGACTCGCGAACCCGTCCAAGGCAGCAGCGGACTACGCCGCGGCAGCGAAGAAGTTGCTCGCTGACAACCCGGTCGTGCCGCTGTACTTCGGCGTACGAACCGGCCTGTCCGGATCGAATATCGGCAACTTCGTCCAGAACCCGATTTGGGACTACGTCATTGACCACTACTGGCTGAAGAACACCTCCAAGTAACCAATGGTCACCACCCGGACTACTTCCCGCGTCGACAATCGTGCCAACAGATCACGTTGAGCTTGCTTTGTTGAACGACGCAGTGGTGGTAGTCGACAATCTGTCAGTTGCCTTCCCGAGTCGGAGTGGAAGCGGAGAAGTCATCCGCTCCATCTCCTTCTCGGTGAAGGCCGGACAGAGGGTGGGGCTCGTAGGGGAGTCGGGCTCGGGTAAGTCGCTCACTGCCCGTGCCATCATGCAGTTGATCCCGGCGCCCGGAAAGATCAGTGCCGGGGAGATCCACGTCGGCGACGATTTGACGCTCGCCACAGTGGCATCGGCGAAGAAGTGGCGTGGGACGAGCGTGGCGATGATCACGCAAGACCCACTGTCGAGTCTCAACCCGCTGGTACGCATTGGCGTGCAGATCTGCGAGATGCTCCGTCACCATCGCAACGCCTCACGAGCGGATGCTCGTCGACGTGCGGTGGAACTCTTGAACGCGGTGGGCATACCCAATCCGAAGCGCACGATGCGCCAGTTTCCGAGTGTGCTGTCCGGTGGCATGCGCCAGCGCGTCGCCTTGGCGATCGCCATCAGCTGCAATCCTCGACTCCTCATCGCCGACGAACCAACGACGGCGCTCGACGTCACGATCCAGGCGCAGGTTCTCGACCTCTTGGAGAAGATGTCGCAAGAGCACAACAGCGCGGTCCTGCTGATTAGCCACGATCTGGGAGTCGTCGCAAACTTCTGTGAAGAGATTCTGGTCATGTACTCGGGAAAGATCGTCGAGTCTGGACCAACGCAAGACATCCTGGACGGGCCACTCCACCCCTACACGAGAGCGCTCTTGACGTCAGTACCTTCCATGACTGAAGAACTTCCAGCGCGTCTCTCGTCAATCGCGGGCAGCCCTCCAGCTGGTGGCGTCGACGTCGTGGGCTGTGCGTTCGCGCCGCGGTGCTCACTGGCCCAAGCGATCTGTAGTGAAATCAATCCCGAACTTCGTCAACTCGACGATCCCTTCCATGACGTGGCCTGTCACGCCGCGGGCGACGCCCTGTGGCCGTCCGTTCGAAGTCAGTGATGCACCGATGACGACACCGGTTACCGCAGCGCCGTTAGTGGTCGATGGTCTCAAGGTCCATTTCCGAGTCCGTCGAGTGTTCGGGGCGTCACGATCGATCAAGGCAGTAGACAACGTGTCGTTTACGCTCCAGCCTGGTGAGACGCTCGGCATCGCTGGCGAGTCGGGCTCGGGTAAGAGCAGCGTCGCGCGCGCGCTCGTCCAGCTCACGCGACCCACCGGCGGCACTGTTTCTCTCGGCGGCGCGCCGGTCACCAACCTCAAGGGTCAACGACTGAAGCGTTTCCGACGCCGGATGCAGATGGTCTATCAAGATCCCTACGATTCGCTCGATCCACGCATGTCCGTGAGCGACGCGATCGGCGAGGCACTCTCCGTACGCGGTCTACCCAAGACCGAACACGCCGCGCAAGTGGCGCAACTCCTCGAGCGCGTAAAACTTCCCGCAACGATCGCCCAACGCCACCCCAATCAACTTTCGGGCGGCCAACGACAACGAGTTTCGATCGCGCGCGCGCTCGCGGTGAATCCCGAGATCATCATCTGTGACGAAGCTGTCGCGGCGCTCGACGTGTCCATCCGTGCGCAGGTGCTGAACCTACTCAAAGACATCCAGCACGACACCGGTGTCGGTTACCTCTTCATCTCACACGATCTCTCGACCCTTCGTTTCATGGCCGACCACGTGGCCATCATGTACGTCGGACGAATTGTTGAATACGGGACGAGTGAGGAAGTCTTCTCAAACCCTCAGCATCCCTACACGAGGGCGCTCATCGCCGCGGTGCCCAGCGTCACCAGACGTGGCGAGCGGCGCCTGAAATTGAGTGGTGAGCCGCCCGACCCCGGCAATCCACCTTCGGGCTGTCCCTTCCACCCGCGTTGTCCCGAAGCCGTTGAGACATGCCGGACTGAGCGACCAGAACTTCTGACCATCGGTGACGCGCAAAAGGTGGCCTGTCACGTCGTGCAGTGGGGACGCGAGAAAACGCCGAAAACTGAGGTGACGGCGTGATCAACCTCCCAGAGAACGAACTGACCGTCGCTTTCAGTGCGAGCGAGACAACGGTGCTGAGCCAGCCGAATTTTTGGCGCCGTGCCGGGCGCAGTCTGTTGCACGATCCCGTCGCGCTGTGCTCGTTTGCGTTCATACTGCTCTTGACGGTGGTCGCAGTCTTCGCGCCACTCATTGCCCCCTACGATCCGCTGCGCCAGTTCTCCAATGGCCTCTCGTTCGTGGGAGCGCCTGTGGCACCGAACGGACACTTCTTGCTCGGTACGGACGCCAGTGGACGCGATGTTCTCTCGCGGCTCATCTTCGGTGCGCGGGTGTCGCTCCTCGTGGGTGTCGTCGCCACCGGCTTGGCTTCACTGATTGGCGTGGTCATCGGCACCGTGGCGGGCTACGTCGGCGGCGTGACCGAATCGATTCTCATGCGCTTCACCGACATGGTCCTGTCGTTTCCGATCCTGCTGTTCTGCGTCGCGCTGATCGCGGTGACCGGACCGAGCACCCGCAACGTCGTGCTCGTCATCGCGTTTGCGTACTGGACGTACCTCGCGCGCGTCGTGCGAGGTCAGGTTCTGTCGATAAAAGAACGCGAATTCGTCAACGCGGCGCGCACCCTTGGGGTTGGTCATATCAAAATCATTCGCAAACACATCATTCCGCACCTCATCCCCACGATCATCGTGTACGGCACGCTCGGCGTTGCCACGTCAATCCTCATTGAAGCGTCACTCTCCTTCCTCGGCATTGGGGTGCCCCTGCCCCAAGCGTCGTGGGGCGAAATGATCTCTGAGGGCCAGCAGTACTTCCAAAGTGCGCCGTGGCTCCTCGTGGCGCCTGGTGTTGCGTTGATCTTGACCGTGTTGGCGTTCAACCTGGCGGGTGACTGGCTGACGGACTTGCTCGATCCCGCGGTGCAGGAGATGGGTTCATGACGGCCTGGTTACTCCGACGTTTCTTGCAGATGCTGTTGGTGATCTTTGGCGTGGTGACCTTGGCGTTCGTCTTTGCCTACATCGTGCCCGCCAATCCCGCGCGAATGGTCGCTGGCCCCCAAGCGAGTCCTGCGGCCGTGGCGTCAATCGCACACCAACTCGGACTCGACCGATCGGTGTGGTCACAGTACGTCAGTTTCCTCGGACGAATCCTGCACGGCAATCTTGGGGTCTCGTTCGCACTCCAAGGTCGAACGGTCGCCGGTGAGATCTGGCTCGCGCTGCCGTACACGGCGGTGCTCGCCTTTGGCGGCATCCTTTGGGAGATCGTCATCGGCATCCCGGCGGGCATCATCGCGGCGTATCGACCACGCAGCGTCGTTGATCGCTTCGCTACCTTTGGTGCACTGTTGGGACTGTCCGCGCCACCGTTCTGGCTGGGACTCATGTTGATCTACTTCCTCGCCTACAAGGTCTCTTGGTTTCCCCTGAACGGCGTTGGTCACCCCTTGATCTGGTACATGATCCTGCCGAGCTTCACGCTGGGCGTCGGGGGTGCCGCCTTTTATTCACGCATGGTCCGTACCACGGTGCGTCAAGTCCTTCGTTCCCCGTTCATTGAGTTCGCAAGGCTGAAGGGAATGCCCGAGCGGACGATTCTGTTCCGACACGTGCTTCGTCACGCACTCACGCCGGTGGTCACCATGCTCGGAATGGACCTCGGCTACTTCCTCGGTGGTGTCTTGATCATTGAGTCCATCTTCGGCATCCCGGGCGTGGGTCAACTGGCGTATAGCTCTATCTCCACGCTTGACGTGCCCATGATCACGGGTACCGTCCTCGTGGCCGCCGTCTTCATGGTCTTCATGAGTTTCGTCGTCGACGTCGCCTACACCTTCATCGATCCGCGGGTGAGGTTGAACGTTGGCAAATAGAAGACCACCGTCACCACCACGCTCTTCAGAACGCACGACGTGTATTTCGTGTCAGACAATCGAAAATAAAACTGTCCACCTCGGTGAGGCAGAAAGGAGCAGTAAAGATGAGTAATAAGGAACTTCGGGTTGCCGTTGTCGGTGCGGGAAAGTGGGCCGAGCGCGCCCACATTCCGGGGTGGCAGCGCGACCCTCGCGTGGAGGTTGCCGCCATCGTCGACCTGGACCCCGCCGTCGGCAAAGAGGTGGCGGACCAGTTCGGTGTCGCTCGTGCCGTGACGGACTACCGTGAGGTGCTCGACGACCCGACGATCGACGTCATTGACGTCGCGGCGGGCAACGACGCTCACTTCGAAGTCTCGTGGGCTGCACTCGAGGCCGGCAAGCACGTGCTCTGTGAGAAGCCCGTCCACCGTGACGCACGCGAGACTGCTCGTGCCGCGGCGTTGGCGAAATCGAACAACCTAAAGACGAAGTTGGGTTTCACCTTTCGTTACGCCCCCGCGATTCAGTACGCCAAGGATCTGATCGACGCGGGTTTCGTTGGAGAACCGTACGTCTTTAATGGCTACGAGCAGAACAGTCAGTGGATCGATCCCACGACGCCACTGCGCCAAGCCGAACAGACGCCGATTGGCGATGGTGACATCGCTGTGTCGTCGATTGAAGGCTACGGCGCACCGGTTATCGACATCATGCACTGGTGGTCCGGCAGTCCGATGACCAACGTCGTGGGCACGATGCGCAACTTCGTGCCGTCGCGCGTACTGCGCTCCACCGGAAAGATGGAGCGCATGAACATCGACGACGGTGACATGTGGATCTGTGAGTTTGAAGACAACGTCATGGCGTCCATTCAGTCTTCCTACGTCACCGTTGGCAACTACCCGGGCATCGAGGTTCGCCTCTACGGATCAGAAGGCGCGGTCATCGTTCGTCTCGTCGAAGAGTTCGGCATCTGTCAGACCATCAAGACGGCAACCAAGAACGCGGTGGAGTTCGTCGAGAGTGAGATCCCCGAGAAGTACTTCCCGGTGGGTGGCACGAGTCGCGAAGAGTGGCCGTCGCTGTTCTACTCGAACCTCATTAGAAACTTCGTTGATGAGATCGTGGGAGAGGCCCCAGAGTCCCAAGGTGACTTCGCCCAGGGTGCGCTGGTGCAACGAACGATCAATGCCTTCGAGCGTTCGCACCGTGAACGTCGTTGGATCAACTTCAACGAGGTTGAGGGTGCCTAGAGGACGCAAGGGTCGCCCGTTCGACAACGACACGCACTTCGGGGTGCGTCGTCGTTGTCGAACGACGTTGAGAGGAAAGAGAGAGGTCTCATGAAAGTCGCCAGTAACGTCGAGGACCTGCTGACCCAGGTGCTAGCGGGCGAGGTGTGGCCGCCACTGGCTGATCGACACGGCTATCGCGTCGATCCCAACGGCGACGCGTTCTACTTGCCGGGTATGGGTGGTGTCACGCTTGACGTGCACTGTGGTGACCCGGCGACGGGCTATCGGAGTGACCACCTCGAACCCGGTCTCTCGGTCCGCCACCGCGAAACAGGGCCGAACTACGCGTTGCAGTACTTGACCTGTATTGGCAATCGGGTCGAGGTGAGCTCCGGCCCGAAAAAGGGTGCTCTCGGGTTCGTCATCGGACAGCACGCTTACGTGCTCGTCGATATGGAGGGCGACGAGATGCGCGGCGTGACGACCGGCGACCAAGTCACCGTGCTTGCCGTTGGTCAAGGTCTCAAATTGGCTGATCACCCGGAGATTGTGGTGAAGAACTGTTCGCCCGCTTTGCTGAGTGCCATGGCTGGTGGCACGAACGCCGCTGGGCAGTTGGAGGTCCACGTGAGTGTCGTCATCCCGCCTGAAGCCGTTGGTGCTGGCGCGGGCATGGCGTCTGAATACGCCAACACCGACTTGATGGGCGCCTACGCCGGTCTCGACGACGATCTCTCGCTCGGTCTCGAATCACTGAGAATCGGCGACGTCGTCGCGATGCCCGATCAGGATCACCGCTTTGGTCGTGGGTACCGCGAAGGATGGACTTCGATCGGGATCATTTCGACGGGGAGTTGTCTTCTCTTCGGACACGGACCTGGTCCGTCCACGATCATGAGTGGACCTTCATCATCGTTCAAGATCGTCGAAGACGATACCGCCAATCTCAGTTTCTTCAATCTGGTACAACATCGGGAGCTTTCATGACGAACGCCAAACTCGTGAGCGTCAATCTGCTCGCCTACGTTGATCAAGGAGAGGTTGGTAACGATCCTTATCGAATCGACCGCGACGGCAATCCGTACGTCGCGGTGGGTGACGGTGGGATCGTGCTGGGACTCCGCCTCGGCGACAGTGTCTTCGGCCACGTGGGCGACCACGCGGCCCCGGGCGCGTGCCTCGTTCATCCCAGTGACGACGCGCGTTACGCCGTCGTTGGCCTCTCGTGCATTGGCAATCGCGCCATCGTTCGCACCGGTGACGCCACCGGACACGAGGGAGTGGTCTTTGGCAAGCGTGGCGGGGGAGAGCGAGTGATCGTCATCTTTGCTCAAGACGTCCTCGCGCGACTGCGCCCCGCTGATCAAGTCGCCATCATGAGCCGTGGTCAAGGGGCTGCAGCTCCGGTCGCTGGCATCACCCAGATGAACATCACCCCCGAGGCGTTGGCGCTTCTGCCGGTGGACGTGGTGGGTGATCGACTGGACGTCGGCGTCCGTGCGGTTCTACCGAGTCGCACCGTGGGCAACGGCATTGGTCGCCCCATGGCCATGTGGGACGTCGATCTGCAAGTCGAAAGCACGAGTGAAGCAGCACGCGATCTTCGTCTGGGTGACCTGGTGGCGATAACCGATCTCGACGCTCGAACCAACGCCGGCTTTCGAAAAGACTCGATGAGCATCGGCGTCGTCACCCACGGAACGAGTCCGCAACCCGGACACGGTCCCGGCGTGACGATAGTCTTGAGCGGTCCCGCGAAGCACTTCTCTGTTCGCTCGGAAGGTGCTGCCCATCAGGGACTGCGCGAAGAGACTTTGCTGTCGAAAGCCAGCAAATGAGAACCGGGAGGACAATGCGCGATGCTACCAACGGAGTAGCGACCAATCACACGTCGGGGACCGACGTTGGTCATATCAAGCACACGTCACTTCCTGACGCCGTCTACACCGAACTGCGCAGGCGTATCTTGAACAACGAGTTCATCGCGGGAGAACACCTGGTCGAGTCGAGGATCGCGGAGGAGTTTGGGGTGAGCCGTACCACGCTTCGCTCGGCCCTTCGAGACCTCGCGAACGAGAATCTCATCACGATGACCGACCGCCGGGGAAGCTTCGTCGCCCGCATGAGCGCGTCCGAGATCATCGATTCGTGCTTTGCGCGTTACGTGCTCGAATCCGGCGCCGCGTGTAATGACCTCCATTGGATAACGCCTGAAGTCATCGATGAATTGGAACGCCAGATCGAGAGGATGAAGATGTCCGCGTTGGCGCACGACATGGCCACCATCGTCGACGCGGACACGGATTTTCACAGCGTCATCCTTTCGGCCAGTGAGCGCCCTCGAGTGACCGAACTCTGGCACATGTTGGACGGCCAGATGGGGTCGCTGATGCGTTCGTCGCTTGAGCAACAGGGCATCGACATGGACGACATTGTCGTAAGACACCGCGAAGTGATCGACGCGCTCAAGACACGTGAGTCGGACGTGATCGAAGAGGCGATACGAAGCCACTACTTGACGCATCTCGTCGTCGACGCACCTGAAGACGACTGATTAGTGCGTCAGAGCCAGTTCCCTGCATCGTCGGACGCGGTCCGTACGACGTGAGCTGTTTTGTATCATCCGAGCGCGTCGCGGACGGTCCGCGTGCGCTTCTCACTTCGTTCCCCAAGGAGCAAGAATGACCATGTACAAGCGCCCTCCCGCCCTCGTCGCGGCGGAACTCGGTGCCTACGCTTCGCTGTACGGAGCGTCGGTGCGCGAGATGGATCGTGACGTCGCCACGACGCCCGGTCCCGATGATCTCGTTGACCTGACGCACGGCGACACGAGGGCGTTTCTGCCGCCCTCGTCGGCACGAGTTGACTTTGAAGCGGCCGTTGTAGAGAACACCGAGGCGTACTCTCCGTACCGAGGGAGCATCAGCGTGCGCCGTGTGCTGGCCCCGCGCGTTGGTTCGCTCCTCGGTCGCGACGTTGATCCGGCGCTCGACCTGATCTTGACGCCAGGTACCCAGGGCGGACTCTTCACGTCGTTGTCAGCACTCGTGACGCCGGGCGACGTCGTTGCGTTCCCGGCGAAGGAATACTTCATGGACGAGCGAATCTGCGCCTACCTTGGGGCAACGTCGCACCGCATAGCGCTGAGCCAGAGTGCGCACGGCATCATGTCAATTGACCAAGGCGACCTGGACGAAGCCGCGCGCCACGGTGCACGGGGCGTCGTTCTCTCACATCCCAACAATCCAACGGGAGGCGTCTACTCGCGCGAGACGGCCGAACGCCTCGCCGCGTGGGTCGTGGCGAACGACATGTGGGCAGTCGTCGATCAGCTCTACTGCCGTCTGATTTTCGATGACAACGAGTTCGTGCACATCGGTTCCTTGCCGGGCATGGCTGAGCGCACCGTGACGCTGCTCGGTCCTTCCAAGACCGAATCGATGAGCGGTTACCGCGTTGGTGCGGCCGTTGGACCAAGCGACGTCATCGAAGCAATGGAGCAGGTCATTTCACTCGCGTCGCTACGCACCGCGGGTTACGGTCAGCACGTACTACGCCACTGGATGGACAACGACGAAACGTGGCTCAGCGAACGTACCAAAGCGCATCAGGAGATTCGAGACTTTCTGGTCGGTTCTCTGCAGCAAGTTCCTGGAATGAACGTATCCGCTCCGGCCGGTAGTTCCTACGTCTTTCCGAACGCCAGTGAGAGTCCTTGGGCGCTGCGTCATGGCGCGAACGACGATTACGCGTTAGCTGTGGCGCTGAAGAAAAACGGAGTGCTCGTGAGTCCCGGCTACCAGTTCGGCGTGGACGGCCGCGGTCACTTTCGAATCAACTTCTCCCAAGACTTTGATCGGCTCTCTCTCGCCTGCACGCGAATTCAAGAGGTACTGTCGAACTCCTGATCTTCGGTGGTCCGAGGACTCTGAGACGTCGCTTCTAGGGGAGGTCTTTGACGACGACATTGCGAGGTCAACGTGGACTCAGACGTCCTCGTCGTGGCTCGTCGTGCTGACCTGTTTGAGGACTAACCGCAAGAGACGGGCCAGTTCGTGCTGCTCGGCCACGGTAAGACCGCTGACCGCAAGGGTTTCGTGGGTATTGAACTCGGGGAACACCTGTTCAATGAGGCGCACCCCAGCTTTCGTCAGGCCAATCGACACCCTTCGTCGATCGTCACGGTGGGGGATTCGCTTGATGAGTTTTCGCGCCTGCAGCGTCTTCATGACGCCCGTCAAAGTACCCTTCGTGATGCCGGCCTCGCCGGCGACGTGACCCGTCTCTTGCTCGCCCCAGATCCACAACACCCAGAGCACCGTGAAGGCGACCCAGCTGAGGTCGTAGTCCGCCAGGAGCGAACGCTCCATATGATTTCGAACCGCTGAACCCGCGCGGTAGATGTTCGAAATCGCGCTCATGGCGGTGAAGTCGAGTTCGTGCTCGTCGAGGCGAGCGCGAATGTCGCGTTCGGCCTGGGAGACGACCGTGGCTTTGGAGCTGGCTATTCGTCGCGACACGACTAATCCTCGAGCGTGGTGCCACCGTTGAAGGTGGTACCGACCGATCGGAAGTAGCCGCCGAGTATCTCTCGCGGCGCGAGGGAGAGAAGCTCTTCCGTGGGGGAGTCGAAGATCTCGAGCGTCGCCGATCCGCCGTACGCGGGGCCGACGTCCACGTCCTCGCCAGCCATGGTGATGACGTCACTCAGCGCGTCGCGATCGTCCATCTCGACGCGGGGGAACCAGCGGTGGTGCAACATCGCGTGACCATTGACGAAGCCACCGGTCGCGCTTTCACCCCGGAGCGTCACCGTTGCCTGCGCCAGGCGACGATCGCCCGCTGCGAGGGTCATGCCGAAGGATCCTCCGGCTTCGAGTCGGGGTCCGGCGCGTCCACGCGTGACGGGCCTCGTCTGGTAGATCGAGCCGAGTTTCTTTGGGTAACCCTGGATCTGTCCCCTCACCAGCGCGAAGTCCTTGTCGACCCAGATGAAGAGACACCGGCTATAGAGACGATCCTGGTAGCGACAGCGCACGACGATGAAGGACTCCTTGTACTGAGCACGCACGGGATCGAGCAGTTCAGCCTCGTCGTCACCGCAGCTCTGCCAGTCGGCCCAGATGAACGCCACGGCACCCGGATCCTCGTCGTCGTTCGCGAGCGAGACGGCATCGGGTAGTAGCGCGGCGATGGCGGAGGGATCGGTTCGGTACTCGACCGTGAGCAGATCACCCGAGTAGTGCCACGGCGGCGGCGGCAAGAGCGACGCGCGACCACTCGCGGTGCGAGGGTAGGGGAGGCCTCGAAGGCTCACGATGATGCTCCTCTCCACCCGTTTTCAGGTTGATCGAACCATACGTGAATCTGACCCGTCCCGATGGAGTTCTCGTACTGGGAAAAGAGGCGCCCCGGGGCCACGCACTCACGTCCGCCGAGGGCCGCGATCATCATCTGATAGTGCGCGAAGCGGCCTTCGGGCTTCACTTTGAAGAACTCCGGGTAGTCGTCGATGACACTCGCGTGATCGCCGCGGAGCCACGCGTCAATGACTTTGTGGTCGGCCGCACGAGCCTCGTCGGAGAAGATGTGCTCTTCGCCGGCGGCTTCGTGGTCTCGCAACGTGCGAAGGGTATGGAAGGTGTGGCTGAGGGCGCCCGACGCAATGAGGACGACACGGCGATCACTCTGCTCGATGGCCTTGGCGATGACTTCGCCGACGGCCGTGAAGTCACGCGGTTCCGAGGTTTGACAGGTGCTGACCGAGAGCCACGCCTCGTCACCTTGAAGAAACGAGAAGAAGTTCGTGGTCGCGTACATGATGGGCAGGTGCTCGTTGTCAATCGGCGTGATCCAGCACTCGGGCGTGCCGTCGGCAATCTCACCGACGAGTTTCGCGAATGAGGGATCACCCTTCACGTCGTAGGGAACGCTCGACATGCCCCGCGGCAGTTCTTCGGAGGTGAAGTAGCCGAGTCGACGTTCGGCCGCGGTGATGACGAACTCGACGGTGGTGAACCAGTGACTGTCGAACACGATGACGAGGTCGGGCTTCAGCACGTCAAAGACCTCACGGCGCAGTCGGTGCAGCCCGGTGTAGAGCGTGCTCTCCTCACCGTTGTTCAACGCACGGCGAACGTCGTCGGGTAGGACGATGGTCGGAACGTGCGCGAGGAATCCAGCGCCGACGATTTCACCCATGCGTGGTGTCCTCTTTCACTTGGTAGGTCTTCAGGTCGCTGTAGAAGTCGAGGGCGTAGTCGCCGCCTTCGCGCCCCACGCCGCTGATGCCAGTTCCGCCGAAGGGTGCCGTCAGGTCACGAACGAGAAAACAGTTCACCCAGATAGTTCCCGCTCGAACGCCGACGCCGAAGCGGTCGGCCTTCTTCTGGTCGGCGGTGAAGACCATCGCGGTGAGACCGTACTTCGTAGAGTTGGCGAGCTCAATCGCTTCTGTCTCGCCGTCGAACGTCTGGAAAGTCAACACCGGACCGAAGACTTCACGCTGGACGATCTCGGCGTCGTTGTCGCGCGGTTCGATCAACGTCGGTTCGAACCACAGACCGTCGTCCTTCAACCGTTCGCCACCGAAGAGGAGCGTGTCGCCCGCGGCGAGCGAACGCTTGACGAACCCTTCGACGCGCGCGAAGTGCTCGGGGTGGATGAGTGGCGAGATGGTGGTATCCGGGTCTCTGCTGTCACCGAGCACGTGTTGCTCGCTCAAGTTCGTGAGCCGATCGAGAAACTCGTCACGAATGCTCGCCTCAACGATGAGTCTCGTCCCGGCCAGACAGACCTGCCCCGCGTCGTCGTACATCAAGGCGGCCTTCTCCGCGGCGAGGTCGAGGTCGGCGTCGGCGAAGACCACGAAGGGACCCTTCCCTCCGAGTTCGGCCGTAAAGGGGACGAGATTCTTCGCCGCGGCGACGCCGATGCGCCGTCCGGTCTCGGGCGAACCGGTAAAGGAGATTCGACGCACGCGTGCGTCGGCGACGAGTGACGCGCCCACTTCGTCGCCGATTCCCTGCACCAGGTTGAAGACGCCGGGAGGAAACTCGGCCTCGAGTGCGAGGTCCATCAACAACGAGCAACTCAGCGGTGACCACTCGGCGGGCTTCAGGACAACGGTGTTGCCCGCGGCGAGAGCCGGCGCGCACTTCCACGTCGAGAGCATGAAGGGCGCGTTCCAGGGCGTGATGACGACTGTCGGTCCCGCGGGCATGCGCAGCACCGAGTTATGCGTGCCGTTCGATGCCCAACGCCTCGACTCGTAGGACTCAGCGAGATCGGCGTACGCACGAAAGTTCCGAGCACCGCGGGCGATCACGCGGAGTCGAAGGCTCTCGAAGAGCATGGCCATGTCGAGACATTCGACGGTAGCGATCCGCTCGATGTTCTCGTCGATCAGATCGGCCAATCGGCGGAGGTACTTCGCGCGTTGTCGCGGGCTCAGGGCCGCCCACGCGGGGAAGGCGACGTGCGCCGCACTCACGGCCGCTTCGGCGTCGCGCTCGTTCCCGCGGGCGACGTCCGCGAGCTTCAACGACCAGTCGAGTGGTGAACGGTCCTCGAAGGTGGCGTGTGAAGAAACTCGGACGTTGTTGATGAAGTGTCCCGTCGCGACCGCGACACCACCGACGTTGGTCCGTTCTTCACTCACGATTCGAACCGTGGTCGTACGCGGGGGTAGGGCAGCGCGGAACGCTCCGTGGGATGAGGACGGCGCTGTCCGCGAAACTCCCAGTCACCCCCATAGGTGGTCGAAAGTACTTCCTCGGTCGCGGTGGGCTGCGCACCGACTTCGTCGCTAACGGGATGGGGTGAGGAGACTACGTGATTGGTGAGAGCTCCTAGACCTTCTACTTCAACGGTGACGACGTCGCCCGGTTCGACCGGCCGAGAGAACGCCGGCGTACCCGAGAGGATGACGTCGCCGGGCACCAACGTGATGAGCCGAGCGACGTCCGTGACGAGGTAGTGCATGTCCCACGCCATCTCTTCAGTGGAGCCGTCTTGACGAACGTCGCCGTTCACGATCGTACGCATGGACTTGGCGTGAAAGTCCCAATCCGTGATGAGCCCCGGACCAATCGGACACAAGGTGTCGGCACCCTTTACTCGCAGCATCGACCCGGCATCCGTGTCACGGAAATCGTGCAAGCCGAAGTCGTTGGCGATGGTGTAACCCGCAACGTAGTGCGGCGCGTCCGCCAGCTTGATGTTGCGCGCGGTGCGGCCAATGACTATCGCGACCTCGCCTTCGTAGTTCAGGTATCGGCAGTTAGCCGGACGCACGACGGCACCGTTGTGGGTGTTGAGGGCTGAGACGGGCTTTTGAAACCACGTCGGGGCCGGTGGGAGCTCGATGCCGAACTCGCGCACTCGCGACACGTGGTTTAGATGACAACAGAGAATCTTCGAAGGCGAGACCGGGGGCAGGTGCGACGCGGTCGCTGCCTCGACGCGCCGTCCATCCGCAGCCACCAACGTGTCGCCGTCACGTGTGACGTCGACCGCGTTGCCGTCAAGCAGGATGCGGCGATACTCCAAGGGACCCCCCCCGAAATCGTTTGTACTCAAATGAGTATCCCATTGTACGAACAAGGTCACGATTCTCGTGCTACTTTCGCCAAAGTCACCCTTGGAGGCTTCATGACGAGTTCATTCGACCGGGTACGGGTGTTGTGGCCCGACCATCTCGGTCTCGCACGCGGCAAGTACGTACCCGCCAGCCTGGCCGATCACGGGACCCGTCACTGCACTGGTACGTGGGCGCTCGGCTACGACCGCGTTATGACTCCTGAAACGCCCGGAAGCCACTGGCACGAAGGACTGCCAGACTTTGACGCGGTCTTCAACATGACGGACCTGCGACCGAGTTGGGAAGCCAACACTCGCGTGGTCGTCGCCGATCTCGTTCGAGAGGGCGCGCCGTTCTCGGTCTCACCGCGGGCCGCACTTCGCAGGGCCGTCGCCGACTGGCGAGCGATTGGCTACGAACCTTTCGTCGGTATCGAGCTCGAGGCCTACGTCTACGTGTCCGACGGCGAAGGCGGTTGGAAGCCCATGGAGACCCCGGGCGCCTTCGTGTACGGAACGGGACCGGCCGTCGATCCTTTCGGTCTCGTTGACGCCATCTGGTCGGCGTGCGCCGACGCCGAGATACCTCTCGAGTCGGTCAACTCCGAATACGACACCCCCCAGTTCGAATTCACGTTGCGCTACAGCGACGCCTTGAAGGCGGCTGACGACGCATTCCTCTTCAAGGTCCTCGCGCGTGAAGTGGCGCACCGACTCGGACTGATGGTCACTTTTATGGGCAAGCCGATCAGTGATCGCGGGGGATCGGGACTGCACGTTAACTTCTCATTTCAAAACACTGAGGGCGAGAACGTCATCAACGACGAGTCGAGTGCTGACGGTCTCTCCGCGCTCGCGAAGCACGCCATTGGAGGGCTGCTCGAACACCATCGCGCGCTGGCGGGACTCTGCGCCCCTACGGTCAACGCGTACAAGCGACTACGCCCGGCGTCGCTTTCGGGTTACTGGGCAAACTGGGGTTACGACCACCGTGGCGCGACGATTCGCGTGCCAAACGAACGTGGCAGCGCCGCTCGCCTCGAGCATCGACTCAGTGACGGCGCAGCCGTCGTGCACAGTGCGGTCGCCGCCGTCCTACAGGCGGCCCTCCTTGGCGTCAACTCGAAGGCCAATCCTGGTGAGGCCGAAGGCGGCAATGGTCTTGACAGTATCGACGCGACGGTGGGCGTACCCGCCTCACTGGCCGAAGCCCTCGACGTCCTCGAAGCAGACACGGCCCTCGTCGAAGCGATTGGTAGCGATCTCGTGGCGCAACACGTCATGGTGAAGCGAGCCGAGTGGGATCGTTTCACCGCGGCGACGACGGACTGGGAGATTCGCGAGTACCTTCCGTTCTTCTAACGCCAGGTCACGCGAATCGGTAGGTTCTTGATGCCACTGATGAAGTTCGAACGCAGTCGCTCGGGCTCGTCGACGAGTTCCACCTTCTTCCAGCGCTTGGCGATCTCTTCGAAGAGAACTCGCATCTCCAGACGTGCGAGGTGCGAGCCAAGACAGAGGTGTGGACTGTGCAGTCCAAAGGCGACGTGGTCGTTGGGCGATCGATCGGGTTGGAACTCACCGGGGTTTTGAAAATGGCTCTCGTCGTCGTTGGCCGAGGCGTACCAGAGAACCACTTTGTCGCCGGCCTTCAAGGACTTGCCGTTGAGTTCCGTGTCAACGGTGACGGTACGGCGAAAGTGCATCGTCACGGTCGTCCACCGCAGCATCTCGTCAACGAGACTCTTGCGCTCCTCGAGGGACATCGAAGGAATTTGTTCGAAGATGTCGGGCCGCTCGATCAGGGCCAGGAGGCCTCCCGCCATGGTGTAGCGCGTGGTGTCGTTGCCGGCCGCGACCATCAGCGTGAAGAAGTTCATTAGGGCCAAGTCGTCCAGTGACTCGCCGTCGGCCGTGGGCTCTAACAACGCGTTCAAGATGTCGTGCGTGGGAGTGATTCGACGCTCTTCGAGCGCGTGCGTGGCGTACTCGAAGAGTTCGAGCGCGACGGGGGAGCGAAAGGGGAGAAGTCGATAGGCCGACGTGTCGACCTGGTCGACAACGAACTCCGTGAAGTCGGGGTCACTGTTGCCAATGAGAGCGTCGCCGCGTAGGACGAGCCAGTCCAGGTCGTCATCGGGCAGTCCGAGGAGCCTGCCCAGCATCCGCATGGGCAGTTCGCGAGCCACTCGTTGGACGAAGTTGAATTCGCGCTCACCTTCGAGCGAGTCGAGTACTTCGACCGCGAGCTGGCGAATCGCCTCTTCGTACTCGTTCACCGACTTCGGTGCGAAGGGACGACTGACGAGGCGACGCAGGCGAGTGTGTTCTGGCGAGTCCATTTCCATCAAGGTGCGGCGCGCTTCGGTCTCCTCGGGGTCCATGTCTTCGAGACGGATGCCGAGGCGGCTTGAAAACACGTCAGTAGTGCGGCTCGCGAAGAGGACGTCATCGTAGGTCGTCAGACTCCAGAATCCCCGACCGCCGTTGGACTCTTCGGTCCAATGCACGGGATCGTTTTCGCGAAGGTAGCGAAACGTCGCACGCGGAACCCCGTTGACGTACGTGTCGTGTGACGTGATGTCAGCTAGCGGCTCGGCCACGGGTGCTCCCCAAGATGTTTGCTACCAAACGAGTATCCAATAGACCATAGACGGTGGACGGCGCGTAGAATCAGGCTATGGCTAGACCACTGATTGGCATTACGGGTCGTCGGTGGGCGGCGTCGGTACTCGGCACGAACGTTCCTCCCGCCATGAGCGACATTCACTTCGATCTTCACTTCAGCGACTATCCCAGGTCCGTCGCCCTGGCCGGCGGACTACCAGTGGAACTCACGCGTGACGCTGACGTCACGGAGATGGTCGAGCATCTCGACGGCCTCGTTCTCACCGGAGGCGCCGACGTCGACCCTGAGAACTACGACCAGGCGCACGACACCAACCTCGGTGTCCTCGAGCCCGAGCGCGACGAGTGGGAGATCGCGCTCCTCGCGGCCGCTCGCGCGAGAGAACTGCCAGTGCTGGCGATCTGCCGCGGATTACAACTCGTGAACGTCGTCTTCGGCGGCACGCTTCGCCAGCACGTCGAACTCGACGAAGGCGCCGGACACCCGCAATGGGACGTCGACGGTCACGAGGCGACCCACAGCGTCAACATCGTCGACGGCACGATGACCTCTCGACTGTTCCCAAACGAGATCGGCGTCAATTCGTTGCATCACCAGGTGGTCGACACCGTGGGGGAGGGGCTCGTCGTTTCGGCGACGGCCTCCGACGGCGTGGTCGAAGGACTGGAAACGCCCGACGGGCGGATCGTCGCGGTCCAGTGGCACCCCGAGTTGTTGAAGAAACCTGATCCCACCTTCGTGTGGCTCGTGCGTGAAGCGAGTGAACGCCTACTCGCCTGATCGGTACTTGACGCAGTTCGTTTGAACCCTTACGGTTTAGCGACGAGCACCTTTCGTCGGGCGTTCATTGTTGTACCTAGGGGGGACATGGCAAAGAATGATCACACGAAGACGTCACTAGGCGGTAAACGAAAGCTCACGCTGATCGACACGATCGCGCAGTCGGTTGGTCTGATGGGACCAGTGTTCTCCATTGCGTTCTTGGTGCCCTTGATCGTGGGACTCACTGCCGCGACGGGCACCGGTGCTGGCAACGCCGCTTCACTCGCGGTCGTGATCGCGGCCGTCGGCGTGACCGGTCTCGGCTGGATCATTGCCGAGTACACCCGAAAGATACAAGCCGCGGGTTCGCTCTACGACTACGTGACTGACGGTCTCGGCGGGCGTGTGGGCACCGCGGCCGGCTGGCTCTACTACGTGGGGATGTTGGCACTCGGTGCTGGCATCTTGCCCATGATTGGCGGCACCATTCACGACACAATTCTGAGTGAGTTTCATCGCGCACCGGTCAACTACTTCGTCTGGGATGTCGCTCTCTTGGTGCTAGTGGGAACGATTATCTACCTGGGTGTCGCGCTGTCCACGCGAGTGCAGCTGACGCTGGCCCTCATTTCCGTCTCCGTCGTTCTCGTGTTCTCTCTTTACGTCATTTTCAAGAGCGGGGGAGTGCACCACCTTTCAACTGGCTTCTCGGCCAACAGTTCGCCCACCCACTGGAAGGGTGTCTTCTTTGGCGTGCTCTACGGCGTCTTGCTCTTCACGGGGTTTGAGACGTCGGCCAATCTCGCTGAAGAGACCAAGCGACCGGAGAAGAACATTCCGCGAGCCGTGTTGACGTCGGTGCTGGTGATAGGTGTATTTTACGTCATTGGATCGTTCGCGCAGATCTCCGGTTTCCACTTCAATCTGAGCGCACTCGGCAAAAACGCGGGAGCGCCTCTCTTCACGCTCGCTGGTCCCAGGGCCACGGGCGGATTCGCGGGCGTGGGTATTCGTCGTCTCGTCGAGCTCGTCGTGATCTTCGACATGATCGCCGTGCTGATCGGATGCGCGGTCTCGGCCTCGCGCGGCGTCTTCGCCCTCGCCAGGGACGGACGCATGCCCCGGTCGCTCTCCAAGATCTCTCGCTACGGAACGCCCTCGGGCGCGAGTGGTTTCGTCGTCGTCGCCTACGCCGCCGTCATCGCGTTGGTGACGTGGACCACGGTCTTCGCCATTCCCACCACCCCGCCACACGGACTGCCCGAGTACGTGTCGATGTTTTCGTGGATGTCGACCTTTGGCGGATTCGCCATCGTCGTCATCTACCTCTTCATCGCGGTGGGCGCGCTTCGTGGTCTGAGGGCGAGTGCCAAGTCGGCAAAGCTCTACCTCGCGTGTCTCGTCGGGGGACTCGTCACGATCGCGGCCATCTACGGCGCGATCTACAAAGTGACCGCGCCCACCGTCTGGGCTCCGTACAGTGGCGTCGCGCTACTGGTTATCGGGCTCGTCGTCGCGAGTTTGATGCCCAAGGTGCCGACCGGCACGGCGGACTTCTCGGGTCTCAGCGAGGCGGAGCGAGGTCCCCTCAAGATCTAGGTCGCTCTGCGCACAGCGGCAATGACCCTCATGTCCGTCGATCGCCGACAGTTCTAGTGGGCGAGCGCCATGCCGAGAGTGAAGAGACCGGCGCACGCCAGTGGGGTAGTGACCACGAGCGTGAGGGAGTAGCCCCAATGATGTTCACGCTGCAGGATCGCCGGAATCGCGAAGGCGGACGAGAACGTCGTCAGTCCCCCACAGAATCCCGTCAGCACGACGTCACGCAGATGAACGTCCGCTGCACCCACGAGACGATAGGCCGCGTAGCCAGCGATGCCACTTCCGATGGCGTTCGCCGCGACGGTAGCCCACGGTCGGTTAGTGGGATGGTGGCGTCGAACGACGTACTCGAGCAGGTAGCGAACCACGCAACCAAACGCGCCAAAGAGAGAGATCAGCAACAAGGTCATCGACGATGCCGAATCAGTCCGAGCCATCCTGCGAAAACACCGCTCAGGATGGCCCCCAGTGCCACGGCGATGGCCCCGCCAATACAAACGTGCCAGATTGCCGCGAGGTCGACGTAGAGGCCCGAATAGGAGGTCAGGCCGCCGAAGAACCCGGTGATGATGAGGAGCCTCATCAAGTCGTTGGGGTCGTGCGCGCGCAGGGGTCCGCGCAAGAGCCGCGTGGCGAGGAACACGCCGACAAAGTTGATGACTAAGAGCATCCAAGGAATCTCTTGGGGCCACGTGACGGAGCCCGACGTTGGCGACGGCAAGTGATCGACACTCGTGAGAAGGTCGCGCAGCAACGTTCCGACGAATCCACCGAGCGCCGTAGATGACAATGCCATTACAAATTCACGCGGCTTGAGAGTGACGTTCGGCGACATGGAGTACTCAAAAACTATCGAACGCACCCTGTAGGGCAGTGTTTGTCCGGAAAGGGAACTTTATATCCGGCTAAGTCAATTCATCTTTGACTTTACATAACGAACATTATCGGCGATATTCACGTCATTTCCTGTTATAGTAATGCGCATGCGACGGGCACTTCTGGCTGCTTTTTTTGTGATTGGCAGCGTGGGTATCTTGTCGCTCCCGGCCGCTGCGGACAACCCGCTTCCTCTGCCGATCGTCATATCGTTTGACTTCAGTGACAACTCACTGCCGGCGTCGCTGAGTAACGGCGACTTTAACGTCATCGCCGATGTCTTGCCGGAACACACCGGCGGCGTCGTTCGCATGGTGGCAATCTCGCCTGATAACTCCGGCGTTTCGAACCTTGTCTGTCCCTTCCAACCCGTCCAGCAGAGTCAAGTGGAGTGCAAATTTTACTTCACGACCAACGGAGTGTGGACCGTACGAGCTCAGTTCGCGCCCGATCCCAAGTCTGACGTCACGTCGGTCTCCATCACGCGACTCCGCGTCACGAATTAGCTATGGCCCCTCGGGGGTCCCATCGTTTTCGGGTCATCTGGGGCAACCCCTTTAGTGATGCCACGCAAGAGATCGTGGTCGCGTTCGACGTGGACGAGGCGCTGGTGCGGGCCCACGAACGTCGACCCGATCTCCCCCGGCCCCGCGCCGTGTTCCTCGTGGGCGAAGTCGACTGACGTACACTTCGGCCCATGAACTCACTGTTTGACGTCTCGGGCAAGGTCGTACTCGTCACCGGCGGTTCCAGGGGAATCGGCGAGATGATCGCGCGAGGTTTCGTCGACGCGGGCGCCACGGTGTACATCTCGTCACGTAAGGCCGAGGTTGGCGACGCGTTAGCCAAGGAGCTCTCGAAACTCGGCTCGTGCACTTCCCTACCGGCCGACTTGTCGAGTGAAGGTGAGTGTCGACGTCTCGCTGACGAGATCGCCGCGCGCGAATCGCGCCTCGACGTCTTGGTGAACAACGCGGGCGCGACGTGGGGCGCGCCAATGGACGCGTACGACGACGCGGCCTTCGAACGAGTGCTCGCGCTCAACGTCAAGGGAGTGTTTCACCTCACCAAGTTCTTGCGTCCCCTACTCGAGGTTGGCGCATCCAGTACCAATCCCTCTCGAGTGATCAACATCGGTTCGATCGATGGACTGCACGTGCCGTCGATGGAGACCTACGCCTACTCCGCGTCCAAGGCCGCGGTGCATCAATTGACGCGTCACTTGGCGAAGTTCCTCGCGCCCTTGATCACGGTGAACGCCATCGCGCCTGGTCCCTTCGAGTCGAAGATGATGCACGCTACCCTTGAGGCCTTCGGCGACGCCATCGCCCAAAGCGCCCCGATGAAACGAATCGGCCAGCCCTCGGACATGGCTGGCGCGGCGATCTTTCTTGCGTCACCGGCCGCGAGCTACATCACCGGCGCGATTCTGCCAGTCGACGGAGGGATCGCCACACTGGCCTAATTCGCGGGTGCGCGACCGAGCGTGACCTGAATCGTGAGGTGCTTCGTGCCTCGAATGAGGTGCAGCGATACCTGATCACCGGGCTTCAGCGCGGAGATGACCGAACTAACGTCCTGGGCGCTCTGGATCGTCGACTTGTTGATGCCGACGATGATGTCGCCTTGCTTCACGCCCGCCGAAGCCGCGCCCGTGCCCGCGATGACGCTCATGACGACGGCCCCGCTCGACACGGTGAAGCCGTACTGCTGTTGGAGTGACGGCGTCATCGACTCGATCTCGACGCCGATGAAGGCGCCATGGTTGACGACGCTCTCGCCCGCCATCAGGGACTTGAGCAGCGACTGAATTGTCGCCACGGGAATCGCGAAACCGATGTTCTGGGTCGTCTCGCCGTCGGACAAGGTGCCCGCGACCGCCGTGTTCATGCCAATGACGTCGCCGCTCGAATCGAGCAACGGCCCACCAGAGTTGCCCGGGTTGATAGCGGCGTCGGTTTGAATCATGTTGTTGAGGGTCTCGGACGACGTCGACGTACCCGCAGTGACGGTTCGCCCTAGCGCCGAGACAATGCCCTGGGTGACCGTGGGAGTACCCGCGGCGAGGCCCAGCGCGTTTCCGATGGCGACGACGGCGTCTCCGGCCTGAAGGGCGTTGGAGTTGCCAAAGGTGACGACGGGCAGGTTGGAGGCTCCGTTGATGCGAATCAGCGCGACGTCATCAATGGGATTCGTGCCGATCAACGTGGCCGCCTGGCTTTTCGTGGAGCCGCTTCGGGTAATGGTTATCGAACCACTACTCACCGCGGCGGCGATCACGTGATTGTTCGTTAAGACCAGTCCGCCCTTGGAGATGATCATGCCGGTTCCCTGGTCTTCGGTGCCTCCGCCCTTCACGTCAATGCTGACGATCGAGGGTAGGACGTTCTGCACCAACTTGGGAATACTCAGTCCGCTGGGCAGCACGGCGGCCCCGGGACTCGTGCTCACTTCATCAATCGTGACGCCCGGTGTCGAGGAAGAATTTGGCGAGGCGAAGTGACCCGCGAGTCCTCCCACCAAGGCGGCAACGAGGAGAAGGGAAAGTCGAGTGGACCACAAGGTCCCTTTCTTGCGAACTTGTGAAGCGAGCGGGGCTTCGTCAACGATCGTCGCGCGCGAAACTGGACCGCTCGCGTTGGACTCGTTCGTCGTCACGCTTACGGGCTCACGGGGAGGTTCCACCGAGCTCGCCCATCCTCCCGTAGTCGCTTCGAACGCGGGGCCCGGCGTGAACACGACCGGTGTCGTCGGCTCGTTAGCAGTGGGCACCTCCGGCGTCGAATCGAAAACGTTCTCGTCGGGGTCGTCTGGAGGTCTGGTGCTCACGATGCCATGCTAGGCAGCAGAGTTTAAAATTCGACTAAGTGCCATCGAAATGTTTGGTTATTGCCTAGCGACTAGATTAGAGCCCTATGTCTCGACGCATTGAGATCGAAATCACCAGTTTGAATGGCGACCTCGCCACGTGGCGCGCCGCGGGAGCGAAGCTTCCCAAGGGCGTCCTTCAGGCGTCACTCATCCCCGGCGGCCCGGTGATCGGCAACGTCTATCGCGCCGATATTGAGCAGTACATGGAGGGCATCGAGGTTCTTTCGGTCATGGCTCCCAAGACCGCTTCCCCACTCGATCCGAGAAACGAACGCCTCGAACTCATTCCTGAAGTGAAGAAGGGGCCCGACGTCGTGGTCACGTACGCCCCGAAGGGTCGCGGCACGCGACGTGACGGTGAGAAGCGCGACACGGACCGTCGCGACGGACCCCGACGTGAGGGAACGAAGCGTCCAAGTACTCGAAGAGAGCCCCGTGAGGGCGTCGATTCGTCGAGCGAGCGTCCAGCGCGCGCGCCTCGCGGTGATCATCCCCGTAGCGAACGCCCCGCTGGTGAACGTCCACCCCGTGGTCCGAGGAGTGAACACGCCGAGGGAGACGCACGCACCGACCGCTCCGCGCGAGCGCCACGTTCTGATCGAGGCGGTCGTCCGAGCCGTCCCGAGCGTCCGCATGGCCCGCAGCCACCACCACTAACGACCACGCACCGAAACGCTCTCCTCGCCACGTTGTCGCCAGAGCAGTTGCCGGTGGCCGAACAGTTGCTTCGTGGCGGCATGCCCGCGGTACGCGCCGCCGTAGAGCTCCAGAACAAGAACGCCTCCTCGCAGGGTCGACCGACGGTCGATCCCACCACAATCGATCGCATTGCTGAAGAGTTGCTCAACCGGACGAACCTCGCACTGTGGAAGGACCGCGCCGGCGGCGCCATCGGCGCCGGACGCGAACTACGTCTGCGCGATCTTCGTGCGGTCGTCACGTCCGCCAAGACCGTCTCACTCGACGACGAAGCCCGAACGCAGTTGAAGGAACTCCAAGCGTCACTGACCGCGCGCGTGGAGCATCTGCGCACGCAGTGGAACGAGAAACTCGAAGCCGCGATCACCTCGAAGAACGTCAAAGAAGCCCTGAGCCTGGTGGCCCGTCCACCCGACGTCTCGACTCGCGTCAGTGCTGACGCGGCCGGACGCGTCGTGGCGCTCGTCTCAGAGTCGCTCAGTGGCGATCAGGATCCCAAGTTGTGGAATGAGATCGTCGAACTCACGGCGGACACGTCGATTCGTCGCAACGTGAAGCCGCTCGGCATTCCGAGTGATGAGGCCAGTCACGCGGTCGCGGTGCACAACGCGGGCGCGATCCCCGAGTTAGCGAAGCTGCTCGGCATGAGGGTGCCGCCTCCGCCTCCGCCGACACGAATGGTTCGCCGACCGCCTACGCGCCGCGCATCGTAAGCAAGCGCGCCTTCCAGCCCAACGACTCGTAAAGCGACTTCATCGCCCGGTCTCCAGGCAGTGCGTACGCGTCAACGGGTGGCGTTGCACCCGCGAGGAGCGCGTGCACGAGCGTGGTCGCGACCTTCTGGCGACGAAACGAATGCGCGACGTAGATCGCTTCGACCACTCGCTCTCGACAGACGACAAAACCAATGAGTTGATCGACGTCGTCAATCGTCCACAGCGACGACGACGCGACCACCTGATCGAGGAGGTCGCTCTCGTCGGTCGATCCACAGAGCGTTCGCAGCAGCGCGACGCCGCCACGCTTGACGAGCACGTCGTTGTGGGCGTGAGCCCACAGTGCCTCGAGTTCGGGCGTGACAGCCGACACGAGCGAAACGTTCACGTTACGCTACGAAGTTCTTAGACACAGTCACGACAGAGCATGCTCGCCTTATTAGCGAGTTGGCTCGTCTTTTTGAGCAAGCGACACGACTTACAACGAAACTCGTCGTCTTGTTTTGGCAGTATCGCTTCGGTGGTGTCGAGGGTCGGATCGACTTCCAGGGGGGCCTCGTCGTCGTCTTCGGGCACAGAAGTGCGCAAAATAGTCTCCGCGAGCACTTCGTCGAGAGCCAATTCGACGTCCGCGTCGTCCACCACGTCGTCGTCGTCTTCAGTCACGACGACCGCGGCCGGAACGACCTCGTCATCGTCCACGAGGGCGACCACAACGATCTCGTCAACGACGTCGTCGTCGGCCTCTTCATCCTCGATTTCGTCTACGACGTCCTCGAGCTCTTCCTCGGTGACTACCTCTTCGTCGAAACCGTCCGCGAGCTCTTCTTCGTCAAATACTTCGTCGCTATCAACTTCACTTGCCATAAATTCCTCTTCTGTAGCGCAGGCATTGTAAGGCCTTTTTGTCCTGATGTGTGCCATCTAGACCTAAGGAGTGCATAAATCTCCCGATTTCTAGCGATTCAGACGACTTCGCTCCGCCGCGCGCTCCGATTCGAGACGTTCGAGGTCCGTTTCGGAGAAGTCCACGTAGCTCATGGCTGCCGATATCGCCTCGTGGCCGGCCTTTTCTCGGATCAATCGGACCATTTCATGTGCGATTCGTCGATAGCTCGGGTGCCCTTGAGGACCAGAACGCAGTTCGATGAGGTGCATGGCCTCGCGGGCGTTCATCTGCATGACGTAGCGGATGCGAAAGGCCAAGGCCACACAGTACTGTGCCTGGTCAGGGAATTCCTCGCGCACGTCATTGAAGAGTTCGGCCGAACGTCGAAGCGACTCCTCGTAGCGTTCCGCGAGCCCGGCCTCGACGACCACTTCGGGCACGTCGAAGCCCAGATCGACGGTCAGCGGCTGCCATTCGATCGTGAGCAACCGGTGGCGCTGGAGGTCCCTGAAGGCGCCGTAGTCGCTCACGATCTCGAATCGGTAGTCCGTGCGCTCAAAGGCCCGCCCCGGGCGGTGGCGGCGATTGCCGCGCTGACCCACGTAGCTCGCCAGCACCGCCGCGCGCTCGTCGGCACTCATCGCCGCGACGCGTCGAGCCGAGTCGTCGTGCGACGTCGTAGCGTTGGCGAAGACGATGGCTTCGAGCACGCGGGTCTCCCCTTCGGGGTCGAAAGCCACGAGGCGGACGTACTCCCCTGGCTCCTCGTCGGCGACGTGGTCGTCCTTCTCACGAAGCAGCGCGTGCGTGGCACTGCGCGTGTCGCGAAGATAGTTCGTCCACGCCACCCCGCGCTCGGGAACGTCCAGACGTTTCAAGAACGAGGGAATCACCTTCACGAGTTCGTCGAGCATCATCTGGGCGTAGTCGCGAACTTCGGGCAGCGGATGGGCGCGCATGCGCAGCAACAGTGCTTCGTAGGCCTGACCCGAGGCGTAGATGCCCAGGTTCGATAGGGCGCTCGCGGGTAGCAGTCCACGAAGACCGTCGAGCGCCTTGGCTCGTATGGCCTGTCGGTAGACGAAGTCGGTGTCGTCGGGGGTCTTCGGGTATTTGAGCGTGAGCCAATCCGTCAAGATCGGCAGTAGCTCTCGGTACGTATCGAACATGCGGTCCATCTCACCGATGTAGCGAGCACCGAAACGAGACTCGAGCACGTCGTTGTCGCGATAGAAGCGGTACAGTCCGTTACCCAATCGGCGGTCGTAGCCCAGATAGCGCGTCGACTGCTCGAGGTAGCTCATCAGGCGACCACGCTCGAGGACTTTGGTCAAGAGATTGCTCGCCTGTTCGCAGGCCAAGTGCACTCCCCCGAGTTGCGCCACCGAGTCGTCGCCGTACTCGAAGAAGATCTTCTGGTAGAGGTCGTCGGCTCTTTCGAGCCCCACCGTTGCGTCGATTGACGCGTCACCGGCCAGTTCGAGGTCGCCCACGAACTCGTCGAGGAAGAGTCGTCGAAGGCTCTTTGACGACCTCGAGTAGCGCGCGAAAAGGGCGCCCTTGACGACCTCGGGCAAGTTGACCAGAGCGAAGACTGGGCCCTGGAGATTCGTGAAATACCTGCGAAGTACCGCCGACTCGGCGTCGGTGAACTCTTCGACTACGTAGGGATGCATGAAGTTACGAGGTTAGAGGCGAAACTAGTCGCGCGGGTGGACGCTGGAGGCACCCGCGACCACGCTGCGCAGTACGGCGTCTCGGGCCTCGAGGGCCACCTCGGCAACCTTGGTGAGGTGGCGCATGCGGCCCAACTGCTCGCAGAGATCGGCCACTTGCTTGGCGTTTCTCACGAAGTCCCCTGGTGACGTCTGGCCAATTTCGGCGTCCGCGAGGTCCAACACCGTGCCCAGGGTCACGCCCCGAGCCCAGGCGGCGATGATCGTCGCGAAGTGACCGTCCGGCTCTTTGAAGTGGGGAACTTTGTAGCGCTCTTCGACGCCGCGCAGTGTCGCGGCGATGAACGTGATCTCACCGAGTCGCTCACTGATGCTGAGACGGCGCTCCTGTCCGAGGCGATCGTGGTGGACTCGTTTCTTCTTCGTCGACACCTGTTGGGCGGCGTTGGCGCCACGCGTCGATCGCTTGGACTCATAGACGAAGCAACTCAGGAGTCCGGCAAGTTCGGAAGCTTCCAGGTCCTCGAAGACGCCCGAGCTGATCGACTCGGCGATCAAGAGATCGCATTCGTGGTAGATCGAACGAAGGAGTTGACCCTGCGCACTCAACTGCCACCCGCTGGCGTAGCCGAGTTCTTCGAGAACGTGAAGGCGCGCCACCATCTGATCGGTTAGTGGACGCTTGTGACCCAAAGGGCGCCGATCGTTCTCGAACTGAGCGAAGGATCGCTGCACGACCTCGAGTGCGGTCTCGTAGTCGAAGTGGTTGATCAGGTTCGCGGTGAAGTTGTAGGTGGGACGAAACGAGGAGTGCAGATCCGCCGGCGGGGCGAGCGCCACGCGTCCCACGTCGTGAAGCGAAAGGTCACTGGAGAAACAGACGATGGCGTGACCCTCGTCGTCGAGGCCGCGTCGACCGGCCCGACCCGTCATCTGGGCGTACTCGGCGCTCGTGAGAAACTGGCGACCCGCGTCGGAGTACTTCGTGAAGCGTTCGAGCGCCACCGAGCGCGCGGGCATGTTCACGCCGAGAGCCAACGTCTCAGTGGCGAAGACTACGGCGAGCAAGTTGCGCTCGAAACAGGTCTCGACGATCTCACGAAAGGCGGGCACCATACCCGCGTGATGCATGGTGATGCCGCGTCGAAGTGCGTCGATGAAGTCGGCGTACTCGAGGGCCTGAAGGTCTTCACTCGAAAAATCGTTGAGACGCGCTTCGGCGATGCGTTCGATCTCTCTTCGATCCTCGGGCTTGGTGAAGAGCAGGCCGTCTCGACGCAACTGATGCACCGCGTCGTCGCAGGCCGCGCGCGAAAAGATAAAGACGATGACCGGCAGCAGGTCTTCGCGCTCGAGGGCCTGCATCAACTCGGAACGTCGCGGCGCGCGAAATGGCGGCGGCGGTGCGCTGGATTTGGGCCCCTTCCACTTGGCGCCCGGACGAAAGCGCTGAGAGGTCTTCATCAGATTGTCGACACGACGCGCTTCATCCGATAGACGCTGGTCGTCCAAGAGGTCGTGAATCTCCGCGGTGGGCTGACCGCGCTTCGTGAAGGCGACGTGGTTGTGCAGCACAATGGGGCGCGTCTTCTCCACCACGATGGTCGTAGGACCACGGACTCGGCCGAACCACTCGCCGAGAAAGTCGGCGTTACCAATAGTCGCTGACAGCGCCACGAAACGTACGGTCGGCGGCGTGAGGATGATCACTTCTTCCCACACTCCCCCGCGGAAGGGATCTTGGAGGTAGTGCACTTCGTCGAGTACCACGAGGCCGAGCGCCGTCAGTTGATCAGACTCGGTGAGCAACATGTTGCGAAGGACCTCGGTCGTCATTACGACGATGGGGGCGCTTCGATTCACCGACGTGTCGCCCGTCAACAGACCCACTTCTGATTCACCGAAGAGTTCACTGAGTTCGTGATACTTCTGATTCGACAACGCCTTCAGTGGCGTCGTGTAGAAGGTCCGCTGTTCGCGCTCAAGCTCTCGACCTATGGCGTAGTTCGCTACGAGCGTCTTGCCCGAGCCCGTCGGAGCACTGACGAGAACGTTGACGCCCTTGTCGACGGCTTCGATGGCGTCAATCTGAAAACGGTCGAGCCCAAAGCCGAGTGCGTCAATGAATCGACGTCGGTAGTCGATCACGCTCACTTGTGCAGCAGCTTGCCAACGCCGATGGCGAGGAAGTAGAACACGACGAGCGGTATGCCCAAGGCGGCCATCGACAGAGGGTCTCCACTCGGCGTAAAGACCGCTGCCGCGACCGTGATCGTGATGACGGCGTAACGCCAGCCTCGTAGGAGCTGTTTGGGCGTGACGATGTTCACGAGCTCGAGCGCCACGAGAACCACGGGAAAAAGGAAAGTGAGGCCGAAGATGAACATCATCAGCAAGAAAAGTGTCAAGTACTGATTGGGGTTGTACTCGGTGATCAACGACGTGCCGCCGATGGACTTCAAGAACTGGATGGCGTGAGCGAAGCTGAAGTACGCCAGCACGATGCCCGCACAGAAGAAGACCACCGAGCACGAAACGAAGGGGACGATGTAGCGACGTTCACGAGCCTTGAGGCCCGGAGTGATGAAACGCCAGACCTGCCACAAGATGATGGGCGACGAGACGAGGAAGCCCGCAAAGAAGGCGATCTTCACCCGCAGCGTGAGGCCATCAAGCGGATTGGTGACCAGGAACTTACAGTGACCGGGGACGGCCGAACAGTAGGGATCTTGGAGGATCTTGAGGATGTGGGGATAGAAGACGAAGCCCGCGACGCCAAAGACGAGCACCGCAATCGCAATGATGAGGAACCGACGACGCAGTTCGGCCAAGTGCTCGGCCAGCGTCATGCCACTCTCGGCGCGACGAAATTTTGCCATCGAGACTTAGTTCAGCGAGGGATCGGGCGGCGGTGACGGGTCGTCGGTGCGCTTGGGTGGGGGCGGAGGAGGTCGCGGTGACGTGAGTAGCGGCGCCGGCTCGTCACCGGCGGTGTCACCCTCGGAGGCGGCGGCTTGATTGGCAGCAGCCTCCTTCGCATCCACGCGGTCGGCCAGTTGGTTCAAGAGGTTGACTGGACTGCGCGCGATACGCGCGATGTCGCCCGTGCTCGGCAGGTCGGGAATCGCCTCTCGAACCTCGGCCTCAACCTTTTCTTGAAGGTTCTTGATGGCGCGCCAGGTCGCCCCTAGTTTGTGTGCCACCTCGGGCAATTTGTCCGGACCCATCAGCAGCATTACCACGCCAACTATTACCATGAGTTTTATTGGACTCAAACTGAACACGTCCCCATTGTAGGGCGCGAATCCTCAAGGTTTTAGAGCCAGGCGAGACGAAAAAGGGTCCAGATCCGCACGGTGACTCTGTCGACCGTGGGACCGAGGGGCTCGATCTGCGGCCAATCCTCTCCCAGTGCGACGCCGTTGACGATGGATGACTCGTCCGTCACGAATCATGGCGAGTCGTTTTACCCGTGACGCTCGAGCGAGGCCAACAGTTTTTGAAAACGTTCGTCGGTGCTCTTGAAGGGGTCCTTTAACAACACCGTACGCTGCATCTCGTCGTTGAGCTTGAGGTGCACCCAATCGACGGTGTAGTCACGGCGCCAGTGCTTGGCGGCTTGGATGAACGTACCACGCATGTGCGCTCGCGTCGTGGGTGGCGGCGTCGTCGTGGCGTGTTCCACCTGCTCGTCGCTCACCATTCGCTCGAAGTGTCCGCGAGCCGAACGGCGATAGAAGAGTCCGCGATCGAGGTTGGTGTCGTGATAGATCAAGTCGATCAGCGCGATCTTGGGGTCGCTCAAGTCGACGCCACTTCGCTCACGCTCACGCTCGATGATCTGAAGCTTGGCGATCCAGTCGACTCTGTCGGCGAGGCCCATCGGATCGCTGCGATACTGCTCGATCACTTCTCGCCACAGTCGAACCGCGTGCACTTGATCGGCCGGGAGATCACGGACCTCGACGAACTTCTCGGCGCGCTCACAGAGGTCTTCTTGAATCTCCAGGGCCGTCAGGTCGCGGCCGTTCATGAGTTTGACCGGCTCCTTGCTCCAGAGGTCGTAGGAGATATCGCGCAGCGCGTTGATGGGCGAAGCCATGGTGTAGTCGCGTAGCTGGACGATGTCGTCTTCGATCATCGCCAGAACCACCGAGGCGGTGCCAATTTTGAGGTACGTCGCGAACTCACTCATGTTCGAGTCACCGACGATGACGTGAAGTCGTCGGAACTTCTCGGGATCGGCGTGGGGTTCATCGCGGGTGTTGATAATCGGACGACTCCTCGTCGTCGCGGAGGAGATCGCTTCCCAGATGTGCTCCGCGCGCTGGCTCATGGAGTAGGCGGTGCCTTTGGCGTTGGTGACGACTTTGCCGGCACCCGTGAAGATCTGGCGACTTATGAGAAACGGGATGAAGACGTTTTCGAGCCGACTGAGGTCTTCAATACGCTCGATGCAGTAGTTCTCGTGACAGCCGTACGAATTGCCTGTGGAGTCGGTGTTGTTCTTAAAGAGATAGATGTCGCCGCGAATACCCTCGTCGCTCAGCTGGGACTGCGCGTAGCCAACCAGTTCACGAAGGATTGACTCACCGGCCTTGTCCTGGGCCACGAGGTCGGTCAACGAGTCGCACTCGGCGGTGGCGTACTCGGGGTGACTGCCCACGTCGAGATACAGCCGACTGCCGTTTTCGAGAAAGACGTTGGACGAACGTCCCCAGGCGACGACCTTTCGAAAGAGGAACCGTGAGACCTCGTCGGGACTGAGACGTCGTTGACCACGCAGCGAGAAAGTGATTCCGTATTCAGTTTCTACGCCGTAGATTCTCCGTAACATGACGTGACCCGAGCCGACCTCAGCTCAGCAGCTCCTTTACTTGCTCGTCCGATAGTCGCAAGAACGTGCGACGATTGCCGCGGTCTTCGAGGATACCCACTTCGAGTTCCTCGGCCGGGATGACCCGATCGGGACCCGAGAGCGCCCTGGACGCGTTCTGCAGCGTGACGGTGAGTGATTGGAGCGAATCTTCGGAGAGCGCGAAGCGGTCCTTGATGGTTTCGGCGTCGCCACCAAGCACCGCGAAGCGTGGTTCGTCAGAGATCGTTCCCTCGTAGGCAACGCGGTAGAGCTTCGTAGGGCGAAGCTTGTTGCCCAATTGCGCAACGAGGATCTCGACCTCCAGGGGTTTTTGTCCCTCCGTGAACATGTCGCCCAAGTGCTGGGCGTAGTAATTCGCCAGTGCTCGCGCGTCAACGTCCTCGCGCGAGTACGTGTATCCCGTCGAGTCGGCCCAGCGGATGCCGGCCTCGCGAAGTCGATCGAACTCGTTGTACTTGCCCACGCCCGCGAAGGCGATCCTGTCGTAGACCTCGGAGATCTTGTTCAACGACGCCGAGGGATTCTCCGCCACAAGCACCACGCCGTTGTCGTAGATGGCCGCGACGATGGAACGACCCCGGGCGATGCCCTTTTGAGCGAACTCGGCGCGGTCCTTGATGAGTTGCTCGGGTGACACGTAGAAGTAGTTACTCATCGCAGTGATCCACCGGCCACGCCGCGCGATTCGGTGCGGCGCTCATTGATGAGTCGGAACCGCCCGCCCACCTCAGGGCCCGCGATCTCTTGAAAACCCTCGGCGCTCACGGTGATCATCATGGGAAAGATGTTGCGCACGAAGTCCGGCCCGCCCGTGCTGGGGTCGTTGTCACCGGCCTCGTAGAGCGCGAGGGCGCCCAATTCGAGGGCCGCCTCGCGATCCAAGTCCGAGCGAAAGCCCAGGCGCAGCGCGCCCTCGGCGAAGGGAGATCCCGAGCCAATGGTGGCGAAGTCGAACCGCTCGTAGCACCCACCCGCGCCGTCGTACTCAAAGATGCGCCCCACCAAGTGGCTCTCGTCCCATCCCGCGAGGAGGGGCAGCACCAGGAGCGGTGACGAGAGATTGTTCCGTTGGATGATGGGTGAAAGGTAGTTCGCTTTTCCTTCGAGACTGAGCGCTGAGTCGGTCATCTTCTCGTAGTGCTCGAAGGACAGCTGGGCGATCTTTAAGAGCTCCATACCGCGCGCGGCACTGCCCGAGATCGCAAGCGCCGTGTAGCGATCGGCCGGCTCTATCTTTCGTACGTCACGACTCGCGATGTAGTTGCCAGTGGCTTGACGGTCGCCCACCATGACGACACCCTGGTCGTAACGAACGGCGATGACGGTGGTCGCGTGGGGCGCCTCATCGTGAAGGACCGCCGCCAACGGCGCGAGTCCGACGGTGTCGGCGTAGTGCCAAAATGAGGGTCCCGGATCTCCGTGGGCGCTGAAGAGCGGAAGTCCCACGCCTACTCGCCGCCTTTTTGTACGTAGTTACGTACGAACTCCTCAGCGTTCTCTTCGAGAACTTCGTCAATCTCGTCCAGCAAGTCGTCAAGATCGGCCTTTAGTTGGTCTCCCTTGGTCGCGTCAACCGTGACCTCGCTGGAGGTCTCGCTCGCGCGCTCACTACGCTGTTTTTGAATTCGTTCTCGTTCACTCATACGTCTGTTCTACCTGTCTAGTGCGTCAAGAAGTTCATTTGCCGTCGTACTCGTTTCTAGCAACTCCGCGGTGAGTTCATGGGTACCCCTCAAAGGATCAAGCATTGGCACGCGCTGAAGAGGCCCTTCGCCGAGATCAAAGACGACCGAATCCCAGTTTGCGGCAACGATCTGTTCGGGATATCGCGCCACGCACTGGCCACGAAAGTAGGCCCGCGTCGTCAGCGGAGGATTGTGAACGGCTTCACGAACTTCGACGTCGCCGCATAAACGCCTCAGTCCCACGCGTTGGGCGAGCGAGTGCGAGGGGCGAATATCGTGGTACTGCAGATCGATGGCGCGTAGTTTCGCGTCCTGGTCGCGCAGCGTGTAACGCTCCTGGTAGCCGTTCACGACGCGAAGTTTCGCCACCCAGTCCACCCGGTCCGCGACCGCGTCGCGGTCGTCGCGTACGCCGTCGAGCATCTCGCGCCACTGGGTCAGTATGAACTCGACCTCGTCGCTTTCGGCCACGGCGCTCGCACCCGTTCGCCCGACGTAGTCCTTCGCCACGTGCCACAGTTCATCTTGGAAGTCCCAGGCGCTGCGAGATAGATCGTCGTCACACGGGACGCCCTCACGGAGGGTTAGATCTCTCGCGAAGGCGCGAACGGCGTGCACCGGAGACCTTGGAAGGGCCGGGAATGACACGGGACCGAACTCTTCGAGGGCGGCGAGGAGCAGAGCCGTCGATCCGAGCTTCACGAAGGTCGCGCTTTGGCTCATGTTGGCGTCACCGATGATCACGTGGAGGCGTCGAAAGCGTTCCGCGTCACTGTGGGGTTCGTCGCGGGTGTTGATGATGGGACGCTTCAGTGTGGTCTCGAGGCCCACGATCTCCTCGAAGAACTCCGCACGCTGAGAGAGTTGGAACGTGGGGTTATGTTCGAGGGCGGCTTCGGTCTCCGCGCCCACCTTGCCAGCCCCGATAACGACTTGACGAGAGACGAAGTGCGGCACCATGGCGCGCACGAGATGGGCGAACTCGACGTCACGTCGAACGAGATAGTTCTCGTGCGTGCCGTAGGAGTTTCCCTTGCCATCCGAGTTGTTCTTGTAGAGCGTGATGGCCGCCGCGGGATCGAGCGAGTCGTTCGCAATGCCAAGCGCGCGACGCATGATCTCCTCACCAGCAACGTCGTAGAGCGTGGCTTCGAGCGGCGTGCGGCACTCGGGCGACGAGTACTCCGGGTGCGCGTGGTCGACGTAGAGTCGCGCGCCGTTGGTGAGGACCGTGTTGGCGAGATGCGTCTCCACGATTGGCGCGAACGAGGTGAGGTCGACACGGCCCCGAGCATCCATTTCGGGCGTCTCACCGTCGAAGTCCCAGTTGATGCGCGTGCGACCTTGTTGCGCGTAGGCGTTCACGATGATGCTCGACGAGGTGATCGGGTCGTAGTCCGGCCCCCCGGCGATGCCGTACTCCGTCTCGATGCCGAGAACCTTCGCGATGGCCATCGAGCTAGAGATACTGTCCGGTGCCTACGTGTTGGATGGAACGACCACCCTTCTCGTCATCCTCTTCACGATTGATGAGCGTGCGGATAAAGATGATCCGCTCGCCCTTCTTACCCGAGATGCGCGCCCAGTCGTCGGGGTTGGTCGTGTTGGGCAGGTCTTCGTTCTCGCGGAACTCTTGGCGAATCGAGTCGAAGAGGTCTTCCTTGCGTAGACCCCTACCTTGACCGGCGATCTCTCGCTTCACGGCGATCTTCTTCGCGCGACGCACGATGTTCTCAATCATGGCGCCCGACGCGAAGTCTTTGAAGTAGAGGATCTCCTTGTCGCCGCCTTGATAGGTCACCTCGAGGAAGCGGTTCTCGTCGTCGATGCGGAACATGTTCGACACGGTCTCTTCAATGATCAGCTGGACGGCCTTTGCGCGGTCCCCACCGCCGAGTTCTCGAACCATTACCTCGTCGAGCGGCAAGTCCACGTGGAGGTAACGCTGGAAGATCTGGGCTGCCGCGTCCGCGTCGGGACGCTCGATCTTGATCTTGACGTCAAGTCGCCCCGGGCGAAGGATCGCCGGGTCGATCAGGTCCTCGCGGTTGGTGGCCCCGATGACGATGACGTCACGCAACGACTCCACACCGTCAATTTCGGCGAGTAGTTGTGGGACAATCGTCGACTCCATGTCTGAACTGATACCGGTGCCGCGGGTGCGAAAGAGCGAGTCCATCTCGTCGAAGAAGACGATGACGGGCACGCCCTCCTCGGCCTTCTCCCTCGCGCGCTGAAAGACCACCCGGATCTGACGTTCCGTTTCACCTACGTACTTGTTCAAGAGTTCCGGACCCTTGATGTTCAAGAAGTAGGAGCGAACGTTGCGATTGCCGGTCAGTTCCCCGACCTTCTGCGACAAGGAGTTGGCGACGGCCTTGGCGATCAACGTCTTGCCGCAGCCCGGAGGCCCGTAGAGCAAGATTCCCTTGGGGGCGGGCAGGTCGTAGTCGTGAAAGAGGGCCCGGTGCAGGTAGGGCAATTCGACGGCGTCGGTGATGGCTTCGATCTGAGCGTCGAGTCCACCAACGTCCGCGTAACTGATGTCGGGCACCTCTTCAAGGATCAACTCCTCGGCCTCTTGGCGGATGAGTTTCTCGGTGAGCAGATTCGAGCGCAGGTCCAAGAGCAACGCGTCGCCGCTTCGCAACTTCACCGAGCGCAACGCCTCGGCCAGTTCGACCACGCGCTCCTCGTCGGCTCGTCCGTACACGAGGACGCGTCGTTCGTCGAGCACTTCTTTGACCGTGACGACTTCACCTTGTCCGTCGGCGTCACGCACACCGATCACCGTGAAGGATTCGTTCAAGACGACTTCGTCGCCGCGAGCTATCTGGGCCGGATCGAGGCCCGGGTGCAACGCCACGCGCATCTTTCGGCCCGAGGCGAAGATGTCCACCGAGCCGTCCTCGTTGAAACCGGTGAAAGTGCCGTACACCGCAGGCGGCTGCGTCAACTTTTCGACTTCATCACGTAGCGCCGCGATCTGATCACGTGTCTGTTGAATCGTGATCGTCAGTTTTTCGTTGTTGGAACGGCTCTGCGAAAGTTGACCACGGGCCTCGAGGAGCTTCTCTTCGAGAAGTTCAATACGCCGGTTGGCCTGATCGACGTCACTCAGGGTCAAGTCGCGCGATGAATTCGCGCCGACGGGTTCGTCGCGCTCATTGCGCGAAGATTCGTGAAATCCCCGAGAACCGTCCATATCGCCACCCTAGGGGAGTAAACGGTACTTAGAAGGTCACGTATCGAGGCGTGTTCCCACTAGAGTGACTACACGTAATTCGCCACGGAGGACACGCAAATGAAGGTTTGGATTGACCAAGACCTCTGCACAGGGGACGGACTCTGTGAAGAGATCTGTCCGTCGGTCTTCACCCTGCTCGACGACGGCCT
>PMOI01000003.1 GCA_003162475.1 Acidimicrobiaceae bacterium | reverse complement strand
CATCCGAACCATCACCCGAGCGGCCCGAAGGATCTCCTCGTCGAATCTGCACGAGCGCTTAGCCCTCGAGGGTCCAGAAGACGAGCTCAAGGAACTCGGTGACACCCTCGATGATCTCTTTGAGCGCCTCGACGCGTCCTTCGAGGCGCAGCGACACTTCGTCGCCAATGCCTCTCACGAACTTCGCACTCCCCTCACTGTCGAACGAACGCTGCTGCAAGTCGCGCTCGACGACCCCGACACGACGCTCGCCCAATGGCGTACCACGGCCACGGACGCACTCGCCTACAGCGACGAGCAAACGCGCTTGATCGAAGCTCTACTCACGCTGGCCAGTAGTGAAAGTGGCATGGACGGGTGCGAGTCCCTAGATCTCGCCGCCGTCGTCACGTCCACGCTCGTCAGCGTCCGAGCCGAGGCCCGACGGGCTGAAATTCACGTCGACGTGATGCTCGCACCGGCACCACTCGAGGGTGATCCCCTACTCATCGAACGCCTCGTCGCCAACGTGCTCATCAACGCGGTGCGCCACAACGTAGTGGGAGGCCGCGTTGACGTCGTCACCGAGGTAAAGGATGGACAAGCGGTGCTGTCCGTCTCCAACACCGGGCCAATCATTGCGTTGGGCGACGTCGATCGACTCTTCCAGCCCTTCCAGCGACTCGATCCCCGACGCACGCATCACAGGGACGGGCACGGACTTGGTCTCTCGATAGTGAGAGCTATCGCGAGCGCTCATCAAGCCACGATGAGCGCTCGGCCCCTTCCCGACGGCGGACTTATCGTCATCGTGACGTTCGCCCAGCCGACGAACGGGCAACCTACCCCTGACGGACCGCACGAAAGCGACCGACACGCCGTCGAGGATCAATCCGCGCCGACGTGATTCGCCTGAAAGTTGGACAACTCAAGCGCGGACCTGGTCAAATCGCCGTCGCGCCGATCTCTCCAAGTGAGTCCCTTACAGTCCTTATCCAGGCACTGAACATCGTCTGACTTGACGAAGTATCACGTGCGTCCTCAGACGTCGTTGTGTTGCAGCGATCCCGTCTTCCGATCATCATGCTCAATTTTGAAATACGCAGCTGGCGTGATCCCGGTTTCCCTTCGAAATGCGGCGACGAACGCGCTCGCCGTCGCGTAGCCAACCTTCTCAGCCACGTTCGAGACCGACTCACCGGCCGCCAGGAACCCCAGAGCGGTGCGAAGTCGCAGAAACGCCCTCCACCGCCCAAAAGGTAACCGGGTCTCAGCGAGAAATAGACGAGCGAGGGTGCGGGCGCTGGCACCTACCTCAAGCCCCCACTCCTCAAGCGTCCGTTCGTCAGCGAGATTGTCGACGAGCCCGTCCGCGACGCGTTTGGCTCGTTCGTCGCTGGGAAGACGAACGTCGAATGAGACCACCGGCACCGGAACGATAAGGTCCACGAGCACGTTCTCAGCGCGGGTTCGTTTGAAGGCATCGAGTTTGTCCTCCGCCAGGTAGTTGAGAAGTTCCACCATGAGTGACGTGGCCGCCACGGCTGTACATTCGGTCCACGCGATCGAGCATCGCTCAGGGCGAACGTACGCCGAGCGCATAGTCGCAATACCGTCAGCGAGGGTTTCGTGAGGCACACCCGCTGGTATCCACATCGCTCGCGTGGGCGGCAGAACCCACGCCGAGGAACCGCTTCGAATCGTCAGCACTCCACGCTCCGACCACGCCAACTGATGGTCGTCATGGGTGTGCCATTCGTAGACCGTGCCCTCGGACATCGGGAACGTACACACCACCACGTCGGGAACGTCGTTACGCTCGGTCACCGTAGATTGTCCATCCGTCAACATTGACTGTCACCTTACGGCGTTGAATTTTCGAAGAACTGCCTCTCCGTCCAGATTGTCCGTCTTACGACACGAGTTGGCAGCGCACGGGCTTGTATGGCGTGTAGAGCCCACTTAACGTTTTGGACATGAACGACAATCACGTCTTGTGCGCCAGTCCCCAGTGGGCGGAAGGACTAGAGATCGATGTCCTAACTCCTCTCTCGGCGGGCGTTGAGCTTGGCGATCTCATGCTCGAAGTTGGTCCGGGCCCGGGCGCCGCGACTGGATGGCTACGTCATCGAGTCAAGCGCCTCGTCGCGATCGAGTTGGACGCGACGTCCGCCGAGACCCTCGCCAACCAGTATGAAGGAACGAACGTGGACGTCGTCGTCGGCGACGCCTCGAACATTGCTTACCCTAACGACACGTTTGACTCGGCGGGGTGCTTCACCATGTTGCACCACGTGCCGTCAACGGTGACGCAAAATCGGATACTCGCCGAGATCATGCGCGTCCTTCGCCCCGGCGGGGTCTTCATCGGTTCGGACAGCATCGCTAGTGATGGGCTCCACCACTTCCACGAGGGCGACTTCTACAACCCGATCGATCCCGGATCGCTCTACACGCGGCTTTCCACGATTGGGTTCACACGAGTGAGCGTGATGGTTGACCACCATCTGAGTTTCACGGCCTACAAGCCGGAGGAGGCGTCGGTCATATGAGTAGCATGACGAAGTTGCGAGGGACCATCACTGGACTCATCTCCTACGTGGCCTCCGAGGAGGAGATGTTGCTCCAGTTTTGCGAGCGATCGCGCGCGACGGAAGGAAGCGCCGAGGTCTGGGCGGCGGTGCCCCTCGTAGCGCACAACACTGAATTCAAAAGGCAACAGGTCTGTCGCTTGGAAGCGGTCGCCACGGGGACCGCTCCCACGACCTTTAAGGAGATTGACCA
>PMOI01000011.1 GCA_003162475.1 Acidimicrobiaceae bacterium | reverse complement strand
CACCTGAAGCCTGCGCGTCTGCCAATTTCGCCACTCGCCCTGAGACCTTGCAACAATAGTCGACTGGATTCTCGGCGCTTCCTGCACCTTCGTTCCAGGGGGACTGACCGGTACAGTTGGTAGGGTCATGGTTCTCAAAAATGTAGAAAATGGTTTAGAGCGACTTTTCGAGCGGACTTTCTCGCGTCCCTTTAGGAACGCGCTGCAACCGATCGAGATCGGCACGCGCATCGTTCGTGAGGTGGACCTAACGCGCCGCCTCTCAGGCCAAGGCCCCATCTCGGCCAACGTCGTACGCGTGTGGTTGGGTCCCGCGGACGCGCAACGCTTCGAGGGGTTTCAAAAAGCGCTCGTCACGGAACTCGAAGAGACCGTTCGCCAACACGCGGTCTCCGAGGGCTACTCCTTCGTCGGCCCGGTAAAGGTGGAGATCTTCATCGACGACGACCTCAAGGCTGGGGTCGTTGAAGTGAAGACGGAGTTCGTCGGTGGGGAGAGTCAACCTCGCCTCATCGTCAGTGACGGCCGGTCCTTTGCGGTTGGCGACGTGCCGTTGATCATCGGCAGGAGTCCCGACGTGGCGGTGGTCGTGAACGACTCCAACGTCTCGCGCCAACACGCCGAAGTGTGGCGCACGGCCGAAGGGGTCGCCGTTCGCGATCTGCAGTCCACGAACGGGACGTACGTGAACGGACACCGAATTTCGGCCGTTTCGCTTTCGCCGCGTGACGACGTCACGGTGGGCGCGCTCCACTTCCGGATTGAGCTGGCTTGAGTCTTATCGCCGCGACGAATTACGCGGCGGTCGTTCGCCCGTTGCAGGTGTTGGCGATGGTCATCGCTATCTTGTTCTTCGCTCGCGTACTTCGCGTGGCCTCGGTCGGGTCGCGCCCGGTGGACTTTGAGCCAAGGAGTCGGCGTCGTCGAGGAACACTCGCGCTGGAGTTCATCGAACCACTTGATCGTGGGGGAGAACGAGTCGACGTCGCCGTGGGGGTGACGATTGGTCGAAGTGACGCCTGCGATCTGCGTCTAGATGACACGTATCTCTCGTCGCGTCACGCGCGCGTCGCGAACGACGACGGTGACCTTTCGATCGAAGACCTGGGGTCGACGAACGGCACGTACGTCAACCAAGAACTCGTGAGAGGTCGCGTCCACTTAGAACGCGGTGACGTGGTCCAAGTTGGTGGCGTCCTCTTCGAGGTCGTTCGTTGACACGATGGCGCTACGCCGCGGCGACCGACATTGGGCTGGTGCGTCAGACGAACCAGGACGCCCTTTTCGCTGACGACAGACTCGCGATTATCGCGGACGGCATGGGGGGACACGCAGCCGGCGAGGTAGCGGCGGCCATGTCCATCAATCTCGTTCGTGAGGGATTTCGCGAGAGTCAAAGCGTCGAGGGTCTCGTGGAGGCGATCCAAGGCGCCAACGCCGCTGTTCTCGACAACGCTCGCGATAATCCCGAGCACTTCGGCATGGGCACGACGATCATCGCGATCGGGCTCACCTACGACCTTGAAGACATGGTCGTGCCCACGTTGGTGCACGTGGGGGACTCGCGGGCCTATCAACTCCGAGACGGCGCGCTGCGTCAACTGAGCGAGGACCACAGCGTCGCCGAGGAGTGGGTTCGCATGGGGCGCCTTACGCCCGAAGAGGCGGCGGTGCACCCACGGCGTCACCAGTTGACGAGAGGCGTGGGTGTCGAAGACACGATTGCCATTGACGTGACGTCGATCAACGCCGTCGCCGGTGATCGACTCCTCCTCTGCAGTGACGGTCTCTCCAACGAACTCGACGGCGACACCTTGGCGCGACTCGCGAGTGCGCCCAACGGGCTCGAAATGGCCGTCGAGAGTTTGGTGAGCGCGGCGAAGGTCGCGGGCGGCCGCGACAACATCTCGGTGATCCTGATCGAGTTCGATGAGGTGAACGTCTCCGCGGCGCCCATTCATCGAACCATGAGTACGGCCCCGCCCCCGGTGGTGACGAACGCGCGTCCGGCCGTCGCACGCCGTCGCCGCCACCTGACGTGGCGCATGTTGGCGTCAGCCCTTATTCTCTTGGGGGTGATTGGCGGAGGTGTCGCAGTGATTCACTGGTACGCCTATTCGACCTACTACTTGGCGAGTGACGGAACCACCATCGTGGTGTACCAGGGCCAGCCGAGTGGCGTGCTGTGGTATCGGCCAATGATGGTGGCGGACACGGGCTTGCCGGTGACGCGACTACGTCCGGCCGACCAACGAGCACTCGCCGCCACCATCGCGGAACCGTCGCTCAGCGCGGCAAAGAGTTACGCGAAATACTTGAACAAGGCCTGGCACTTAAGCCGAACGCCTCCGACGACAACCACCACGCTCACGTCTTCGGCAACGACCACCACCACGCTGCACGTCGCGCCGACCACGACCACCACCGCGAAGAAGGGTTAGACGTGTCTCGGCGGCTCAGCGTCCTCGCGACGATAATTCTGTTGCTCTTCGTCGTCGTAGCGGCGCAGTCCGCCAACCTCCAGTTCTTTCGGTCAAAATCATTGGCTGCGTCGCCAGAGAATCCGAGAAACAATCAATCGACGGCGAACGCACAACGGGGAACGATCTTCGCGGCGGACGGATCAGTGCTGGCGCAGTCCGTGGCCACCGGCAGCGGGCAGACGGTCTACAAGCGGATCTATCCCATGGGGGCGCTGACGGCCGGCGTCGTCGGATTCGTCTCCCCGGCGCAGGGCACGTGGGCACTCGAAGCGGAGTACAACAGTTACCTTTCGTCGCACACTCAGCCCCCCCAGAGTTTTGAGCAGCTTTTGGCGCCCACGAGTGCCTCGGACAGTGTCACGTTGACGTTGCAGCCCGCGCTGCAACGCGTGATCGCGAACGCGCTCCTTGGGCGTGATGGGGCCGCAGTCGTGCTCAATCCTAAGAACGGGGACATCCTGGGCATGTACTCGAATCCGACGTACAACCCTGCACTGCTGGCGACGGGAAGTCTCGCCGCGCAGAAGGTGGCGTGGACGAAGGACACGACGAGGAACGCGGAAGGGTTCGAGCCACTCGGGAACGTGGCGACCCAACAGATCTTCTTTCCCGGATCGACCTTCAAGATCATTACGACCTCCGCCGTGGTGGCGCTTAAGCCCCAATTGCTTACGAAGACGTACCCAAAACTCGTGACGACTCCGTTGCCCGACACCACGAAGACGCTGTCGAACTTCGGCTTTGGTTCGTGCGGCGGAACCATTGCCTTCATGCTGCCACCTTCGTGCGACACGGGCTTTGCGTTGGTTGGACTTGACGTCGGTGGTGTCGACATGTCGCAGACGGCGAACAGTTTCGGTTACAACCAAGTGCCGCCCATCGACCTGCCCGGAGCGGTGGCGAGCTACTTCCCACCGGCGTCATACTTCACGAACCACCTACCCCAACTGGCGTACTCAGCCATTGGCCAGGAGAATGTGCAGACGTCGGCGTTGATGAACGCCCTCGTGGCGGGGGCCATCGGCAACGGTGGGGTCATGATGACGCCGCACCTCATGGACTACATCACGGGACCCAACGGCGTCATCGTCAAGCGCTACAAGCCCACGGTGTGGAAGACCCCGTTGACCGTCGCTCAGGCGGGGCAGGTCAATCCCCTCATGGTTGACGTCGCGAAGTACGGGACGGCCTACGGCGTCTTTCCCGCCGCGCTCGATGCGGGCGCCAAGACCGGCACTGCTCAGACCGGCAACGGTGCGAAGAACACCGATGACTGGATGATCGCCTTCATGCCCGCGAACGACCCGACGATTGCTGTTGCAGTTGTGTTACCTTTCCAGGTCACATCAGCGACCGGCGCGACGGTTGTTGGCCCCGTCATTCGATGCATCGCCGAAGCCGCAGCCGCGATACAGGCCGGCCAACCGGCGTCGGGTACGGCGACGACCTGTGCGAAGTGACGAGGCCTGAACCTTGAGGTCCAGAGCGTAGGCTTATCCAGGTATGGAGCCCGTCAACGACCCACGTCTGTACACGAATCGTTACCAAGTCACTCACTTGATTGCCCGTGGGGGCATGGCGATGGTGTATCGGGCGGAGGACACACTTCTCAATCGCGCCGTGGCGCTCAAGATCCTCTACCCCGAGCTGAGCGCCGACCCCTTGTTCGTTGAGCGATTCCGCCGTGAGGCCCAGGCCGCCGCGAACCTCTCACACCCCAATATCGTGCCGGTCTTTGACTGGGGTGAAGACAGTGGCACCTACTTCATCGTGATGGAACTCGTCGACGGAACCTCCCTCGCCGAAATGCTTCGCGAATCGAAGACGCTCTCGGGTGCTCGCTCCGCGCAGATCGCGGCCCAGGTCGCGGCAGCTCTCGGTTACGCCCATCGCAACGGCGTGGTGCACCGTGATATCAAGCCGGGCAACATCTTGATGACGAAAGAAGGTCAGGTCAAGGTCACGGACTTCGGCATCGCTCAAGCGGTGTCGAGCGAGGATCATCTCGCCGAAGAAGGCTCGGTCATGGGTACCGCCACCTACTTCTCTCCGGAACAGGCTGAAGGCGCTCCGGTCGACGGCCGAAGCGACGTCTACTCACTCGGCGTGGTGCTCTACGAGATGCTCGTCGGGCGACCACCGTTTATAGGTGACTCGCCCGTCGCAGTGTCCAGTCAGCACGTCCACGGCACGGTTCCGCCGTTGGGGGAGTTCTCCGACTCGGTGCCCCACGACCTCGAAGCCATTGTCATGGAGGCGTTGGCGAAGTCGCCCGGTCAGCGCTACCAGTCGGCCGATGAGTTGCGCGCCGACCTCATTCGCTTCTCCGAAGGGCAACCGGTACAGGCCGCCCAACGTGACGTGGCGTTCTTCGGCGCCGACGCCACGCGCGCCGTTGCCACGGTCTCTCCCGGTGAACGAACGATGGCCGTACCGATCATGTCGGGTCCGCGCACCGACTTTCGTCGACGTCGTCGCAACTACGCCGGACCGATCGCCATCGTCGTGCTCGTCCTCGCGCTTATCGGGGGCGGTGTGTACGCGCTCGTTCAGAACAACAAGTCCACGACGACGAGCGTGCCCGACGTCGTGGGCCAGACTCTTGCCGCCGCAACACAACACCTAAAGGCCGATGACCTCACCGTCAACACGGCTCCGAAGCATTCGAAGTTAGCGATAAACACCGTGATCTCAAGTAGTCCCAAGGCGGGAAAGAGTATCGCCAAAGGTGGCCTCGTGACGTTGACGGTGAGCACCGGTGTGACGCTGATCCCGGTGACGATCAGGGACTACATAGGCATGTCGCTCGCCAACGCGGAGGGTGAACTCCTCAGCCAGAAACTCCTATACCACCTGTCGTATATTCCGACCGCTTCAAGCGGGCAGATTCCCGGCGTCGTCCTCAACCAGACGCCCGTGGTAGGAACCAAGACGCACACCGGCGTCGAGGTACTGCTCTACGTCCTGGCGTCGAACGCGACGTATCCCCTCACGTCCGTGAACGGATTTACCCAAGTGGCCGCTGGGTCGAGCTTGAACAAGCAGAGCCTCTCGCCGAGCCCCAACCTCGGCCACACCTGTTCGAACACCATCGCACCGGGTCTCGTGGTCTCCACGGTGCCGGTCGCGGGTGCCTTGGTGTCGGCGAATTCAGTAGTGCGACTCATCGTTTCGTCGGGACCTTGCAATGTGTACGTGGCCAGTGTTGTTGGCGACACCGAGAGCGCGGCGACGTCGGCCCTTGTGGGTCAAGGACTCCAGCCGAACTACACGACTGATCCGACCGCGGTGTGCACGCCTGGCTCACCACAAACGGTCGCGACGCAGAGCCCGCAGGGAGGCTCACCGACGCCCTACGGCTCGACTGTAAATCTGACGCTGTGTCAGATCACGACACCGCAAGGATAGAGAACTATGGCGAAACCTCCGTCGAAGCAGAACCCTAAGAAGTCGGTAGGACGCTACGTCGACGCCGAGGCGCGCGGGCGCGTCACCCGGCGCCGCCCGGCCGGGGCCGATCACAGTCCCCGCTGGTACGGATGGCTCGTCATCGATCTCATGATCTTTGGCATGCTCGCGATCGCGCTGAACTACCTTCAGGTGCTGCCTGGATCGACGTCGTCGTGGTACCTGGCCCTCGGCCTCGTGTCGATGTTCGCGGGCTTCTACCTCGCTACTCGTTACAAGTAGCCCTCGCCGAGGCGAGGGGTGAGATCTAGCCGAGTCGCTCGATAATCATCGCGTTCGCGAGGCCGCCGCCTTCGCACATCGTGAGGAGTCCGTAACGTCCACCCGTGCGCTCGAGTTCGTTCAGCAGCGTGGCGCACAGTTTTGCTCCCGACGCGCCGAGCGGGTGACCGAGCGCGATCGCGCCACCGTTCACGTTCACTTTGGCGAGGTCCACCTTGTGCTCCTTCTGCCAGGCCAGCACGACCGACGCGAACGCCTCGTTGATCTCGATCAGATCAATGTCGTCGAGGGTCAGTCCGGCGCGCTCGAGCACTTTCGTCGTCGCCGGGATGGGACCGGTCAGCATTGTCACGGGGTCGACCCCGGCCAGGGCGAAGGAGTGGAACTTGGCGCGCGGCGTGTAGCCGAGTTCGCGAGCCTTCTCTTCGCTCATGATCAGCACGGCCGACGCGCCGTCAGTGATCTGTGAGGAGTTTCCGGCCGTGACCTTTCCGTCCTCTTTGAAGGCGGGCTTCAAGTTCGCCAGCGCCTCCACGCTCGAATTGGGGCGTATGCCTTCGTCGCTTGTCATCAGTTCGTCGGTTAACAAACCCTCGTCGTCACGGACGTAGACCGGAACGATCTCGTGCTCGAAACGACCTTCGGCCGTGGCTCTCGCCGCTCGTTGGTGACTCTCCACGGAGAACTCGTCGAGCTCTTCGCGCGAGATGCCCCACTGGTCGGCGATCATTTCGGCGCCAATGCCTTGATTCTTCAGGCCTCCCACGGGCTCGTAGCGTTCGGCGACGCGCGGTCCGAAGGGCCAGCCCGCGTCCTTGCCAATGGACGAACCCATGGCGACGCGCGTCATCGCTTCGACGCCCGCCGCCACCACGACGTCGTAGGCACCGGACATGACGCCTTGAGCCGCGAAGTGCAGCGCCTGTTGTGACGAACCACACTGGCGATCGATCGTGGTGGCCGGCACCGATTCGGGCCAACCGGCCGCGAGCACGACGCTTCGACCCACGTTGAAGGCCTGTTCGCCGACCTGGGAAACGCACCCCATGATGACGTCGTCGACGAGGCTCGGGTCGAGGTTGTTACGGGTGACCAGCGCCTTCAGCGTCTCGGACGCGAGGTCGACGGCGTGCCAATTCTTCAGCTTGCCGTTGCGCTTTCCTCCAGGGGTGCGCACGGCGTCCACAATGACCGCGATTGGCATTGTTCTCCTTTTATTGGGTCGGTACATCCTTCCGCGCGAAGCCTAGACGTGGGTTGGAACTATCGTCGCGGACGTGAGCGACGCACAAAAGGACATGGATCGATGGTTGGGCGACGGGGGTATGGCCCTCATCGGTGCCGTCGGCGGCGCCTTCGAGCGCTACGGCGTCGACGGCGATGACCTCGGATGGGTGAGCGGCAGTTTCCTCCCGAGCGAACTGGCTTGCAATCCGCACGGCAGCGTTCAAGCCGGTGTGCACGCACTCTTGTTGGACGCGGCGATGAACTTCGCAATCAACGCCGCGCTTCGAGGCCGCGATCGTACGAAGGCGACGATCGAGATGTCGACCGAGCTCCTTCGTCCGGCACTGCTCGGCGAGCGTTACGTTTTACGTGGCAACGTCGTTCGCCTGACGCGACACGTTGGCTTCGCGGAAGCAAGTGTGACCAACGACGAGGGCAAGTTGGTGAGCCGCTCGTCGGGGACGTTTCTTTTGCAACGCGGAGACTAGTGGCGTAGCACCGGTGGGTCGTTGCGTTCGCGAAACACGACAATCCCCACCACGATCGCGATGATCGAGGTGAACATCAGCGACACGTTGCCGGGTCCCAGATTCAAACCCCCGCGCAGTTGCGAGACACCTAAGTAGTCCGAGAACGAAGCCCCCAGCGGGCGCGTCAAGATGTACGCCGCCCAGAACATCGCGATGGCGTTCAGGCGAAAGACCCGGTAGCCAATGGCCGGTAGACAGAAGATGACGGCGAAGAGGATCCCCGACTTCAAGTAGCCGAAGTTAAGGGTGTAGGCCGTCATGTCTCCCACGGCAGTCCCCAGCGCGAACGTGATCGTGATGGCGGTCCAGTAGAAGAGTTCTCGCCGGGAGGTGTAGATGCTGTGGATGGAGAGCGTGTGCTCCACCCGCGACCACGTCACGAAGGTGGCGAGGAGCAGGATCGCGAACAGGGTTACCGAGGCTTGGTAGGGCACGTGGAAGCCAACGTGCAAGACGTCGGCGCACATCGTGCCAAAGACGCTCACCATCACGACCGCCGCCCAGTAGGTCGTAGTGGAAAAACGCGGCGCTCGAAGTTGATTCCACAGGACCACGGCGAACACGACGCCACCCCCGAGAACGGCCAGTTCGGGGTTGAAGCGATGCACGAAGAAGTCGGATGTCGTTTCACCCATGGCGGTCGTGAGGAGTTTCAAGAACCAAAAGACGCCGTTGATTTTCGGCACTTTGCTCGATCGAAACGTTCGATGAAGGTTGAGGGGCATGTGACGGTCAATTCTAGAACTTGGCCCCCACGAGTTCGGTCAACTCCTTTCAACGGACGTCAAGTGAACGGCCATCGCGTGGGAACGTTCGTGAACGTCAGCGGCCACACGGCGCGCTCGCACTTCAGCGATTGCGCTCTTCGGTCTCGCGCTCGTGTTGGATGAGTTGGTCCCGGGCGTTGTCGTCCTCGGGATCGGCGGCGGCTCGAATTTCCTCGGCGGCGAGGGGCTCGGGATCGTTACTCGCGACGAAGGGTATTACTCCCGCATTCCGGGGCGACAGGGAACCGTGCGGTTGACTTGTCTCGTCAGCCACCGCGATCTCTTCGAGGGGATTGGCGGCTGCGCGGCGACGCGGTGAGTCAGCATCCGTCGACGTGTCCTTCGTTCTCTTGAAGCGACTGAAAAGTCCCACGGTTCGAAAGGTAGCGCAGTTCTCGCGCCGGTGTCGAGTGAAATCGTTCGCGTGCACACCGTCTCGCCAGGACCTCATGGCGCGATGTCATATTTCTGATCTCGCGATTGGGTCCGCTCGGATGGTGACGGGGCTCGCCCTGAAACCGGTACTGTCGGCTCATGAGCAACCCGCCCGTGCCCGCCGGGGTAGTGCACAAGCTTCCCGGAGACCTGCGCAAGGCGTTGATCGCCAACCCCACGGCACTCGATGCTTGGAAGGACATCACGCCACTGGCCCGTAACGAGTTCATCTGTTGGGTAGAGGACGCGAAGCAAGAGATGACCCGAGAGCGCCGTATTCGCCGAACCCAGGAGGAACTGGAAGATGGCCAGCGTCGGCCCTGCTGTTGGCCAGGGTGCAATCACCGCGAGCGCACTGGCACCTAGCCGCCCGCTGGCGCCCCATTCACCAAGTATGAGCGCAAACAACCGTGGTGGAAGATTGAGTTTGTCTTTCTTCATTCTCAAGTGGGGACGATGAAGGTTCTGGCCAGATGCTGTCGCCAGCGCACGTCACCAGCCTGTCCCCTGACTGACTGACTGAGCCCTAGGCCCGGGGGCGACGACACGACCAAGCCTTCGCGAGTTCACGACGATGTTCATGAAGATGAACGCCATCTCCGTCATGCTGAAGAGGTGGACCACGTGGATGAGGATCGGGGCCGCGAAACTGACGAACTTGGGTGCGGCGGAGATACTCATCGCTACAAGGGGAAAAACGACGAGGACGAACGGTCACGGGGCGTCAGCCATTCGTGCGACCGTTTATCCGAACGGCTAGCGGGAATTTGTCTAAATCCCTCGTGGTGGGGCTAGTAAGAATCGAACTTACGACCTCGTCATTATCAGTGACGCGCTCTAACCGACTGAGCTATAGCCCCGCAGGGATACCAATCTACACCAGCGTCACGAGCGCTCTACGAGCTCGGCGGGTCCCAAAACTTCGAAGACATTGACTGACTAGCGGTACCGAGGAGCGTGCCGTCTCGGCTCCAGAGATAGCCCGTTCCCTGCGCGAAGCCGCCGGCAAGGGCGTGCATATGTATCTCGATGAGGACCCACTCCGTTGGTACGAGCGTCGCGACGCGAATCGTGTTGTCGAGACTTCGCCCCATGGTGCTGCGTCCAAGTGGTTGGGTGGCCCCGCCCGAGACGAGGTCACCGAAGATGGCGAGCGTCGCCGCTGACGGCTCCAAGTGGCTGGGCACGCGCGCCCACAGGGCCGACACTGGCGAGCCCGGCGTGGCGTCGAGTTCGTCGAAGGGTCGACCAATGGCCACGCGGGTCTCTAAGTGATTGAAGATTGAGTTGTCGAATCGGCGAGGCATCACGCGCGCCGGACAGTTCTCGGGCGCGGCCACGTCGGGCATCGTCAACCAGGGCGTGGGTGACGTGAGTTCCCCGGTGCCGAGCGCGGCGTTCACGGTCAGAATCTCGCGGTCGTTCACGTACGTCGTGGCCCGTCCTTGCGTGACGCGGTTGCCAACGACCGCGAGATCGACTTTGACGAGGACCTCGGCGCCCAGTTTCGCGAAGGAGAGGTAGTGCGCTGCGGCGTAGATCGTTGGTCGCGCGCCGGCTTCTTCGAGCGCCACGATGCCCGAGGCGAGGCCGCAACCGCCGAAGAGAAACTTGCCCGGCGTGATGAGACGTTCGGTGACGTGAAAGTGCCACGTGTGGTCACTTATCCGTTCGATGCCTAAGAACTCTTTGACGTCCACGAGGGCTGAGGTTACTGGACGTACATGATCGGTCACTGTGCTCGTCTCGGCGATGCGTACGTGGTCAGGCAGACTTGAGAGGTGATTGATCCCCGGTTCGTCTACCTCGCGATGGTGCTCGCCGCGGTCGGTGGCTACGGCTACGTTCGCGACACGCTCCGAGGCGAGACGTCGCCGAATCGCGTCACGTGGTCGCTCTGGGCCCTCGAGGGCATTCTCGCTTTCGGCGTCGAACTCCAACAGCACGTGGGTCTGGCGTCGTGGATGACCTTGATGCTGGGACTCGTGCCGTGCGTGGTGGTGTTCGCGTCATTCAAGAATCCCCACAGCGTGTGGAAGATCGGTGCCTTCGATATCTTCTGCGGGTCGATCTCACTCGCGGGTCTGGCCTTTTGGGCCTTCGTCAACGAACCGACGATCGCGCTGGTTTCCTTCGTCTGCGCCGATCAGGTCGCGGCGCTCCCAACACTTCGAAAGTCCTGGCTCGCGCCGAACACCGAGTCGCCGTGGGCCTTCGTGATGGGAAGTCTGAACTGCGGCATCACCATCTTGACGCTCAAGGTCTTCACTACCGATGGTGCTCTCTTTCCCGGGTGCATAGTGGTGACCGACTTCGTGCTCTCCGTCATGATCATGACTCGAATGGGGCCGCGTTTTCGCGGCGAGTCGGCCGTAGCGTCGACAGCCACTTCCTAAAAACTTTGGGCCGACGCGAACAGGGCTGGACTCGGGCCCCCCAGAGCGTTACCGTGGCGACGTGGCCGCGCTGTTGCCCTTCCACCTGCATCCCTACGTGGTCATCGTCATCGTGGCGGCCGGTGCGGCTCACCACATGCTCGTCTCTTCGTCACGCCAACGCGCACTGGCTCTTTACGCCCTGGTCGCCTTGTTGCTCGTGACGATCTGGCCCGTCGGCGACGTCGCCGCGAAGGTGTCGCTGAGTGTTGCCACCGCGCAGCGCCTGGTGATCATGTTGCTGGTGGCGCCGTTGTTGTTACTGAGTCTGCCCACGACGGCGTTGGCGCGTCTCACTCGGCCCGCACCCGTGGACTTCGTGATTCGAAAACTCGCGCACCCGGGACTCGCGCTCGTCATCGTCACGCTGGTCGGCACCGCGACGTTGATCGCACCCGTCGTCGACTGGGGTGCGCGAAACGAAGGCGCAAGGGATCTGACTCTCGCGGTGGTGCTCGCCCTCGGGGTGTTGCTGTGGATACCAGCGCTCGCGGTGATGCCCGGGACTCGTCGACTCTCACCAATGGCGCGAGCGGGCTACGTCTTTGGCTCGGCGCTCGTGGTGACGAGTCTGTCGTTCGTGTGGATCTTCGCGCGCCACCCGTTGTACCCGGACCTTCATGGTCAGTACGCGTTGCTGCGCATGACTCCGCTTTTCGACCAACAGCTCGCGGGTTTCGTCGCCAAATTCGGGAGCTACCTGCCGATGGGGTGGGTGGCTTTCGTGATCTTCGCCCACGCCGAAGACCAGGGCGTCGCGGTGGAAGAGACGCCCCTGTACTGGGCCGACGTCGAACGTGAACTACTTCGCTTAGATCGCCAGCGCGCTCGCGCGTTGGCCCGCCAACGACCTAGAGCGTGATCTCTTTGGTAGAATGAACTCTCCGCGGGGATGTAGCTCAGTTGGTAGAGCGCGGGCTTTGCAAGCCTGAGGTCGTGGGTTCGATCCCCATCGTCTCCACTCTTTGACGACGTCACGACGTCACGGTGAGCCGTGACTACTCCGTGGTGGTCCCCTGGTAGTGCTCTCTCCAGATCACTCGATAGATTCGGGTCTTGCGCGGTATCGTTCGCAGTCCCGGGATGAAGGGGACGAACAGCAACACGACCGACAGCGCCATCATGACACCCCACACCAGTACGTCCGCGTTGGCGCTGGTGCTAAAGGGAGCAACCTGGTACCAGAAGGTGTACAGCCACAGCCACGCTTGACCGGGGTAGTTGCCCGTCTCGTTCATCATGCCCCACTGGTCACCCGAAAGGTGTTGGTGATCAGCCAGGTTCGCCAGGTAACTACCGTCGGCCAAGAACAAGAGGGGCAACGTGAAGTCGGTCGTGTAAAACCCGGACTGCGTGACGAGCGCTTGGTCCAACGCGCCGGTTCGGGCCATCTGGGTGAGATCGTTGATGAAGACCGGCACGGGGCCGACGTTGTTAGCGGTGACGGTGACCTGGCCGTTCACGTACGTCATGTGGGCGGATGCCTTCGTATAGTCCGTAAGCCACGAGTTCCGAGTGCTGGAGGAAGCTTTAGACCACTGCTGGAGGTCCGTCGTCAAGATGGGCTGGTCGGGCAGTGACTTCAAGGGGTTGATCACGAAATCGCGGACCGTGTTGACCGGGATGCGATCACCGACCCACTTGGCGAGTTCGAGGGGACCTAACTTCTGGCCCACGGCTGCGTTGTTGTACGGCGCGCCGTACTGCGCTGACGTCGACGTCTGATTCAGTTCACTGAGCGCCGTCATCGCGAAGTCCACCGGTGTGGCGTTCGACCAGGTCTTGATCGTGACGGCAGGTTCGTCCGGCGAGCCGAAGACGACGGCAAGGATCAACGTGAGTAGGCCCACCACGATGAGGGCGATCGTGCCCTCCTTGATGATGTCGTAGGGACTGTGGCCACCCTTCCACGGGGCCACGTCAACGTCCGGGCGAAAGTGCTTCGACTTCATGCGTTCACCTTGGCGTTCTCCTCAAATGGAGGTACCACGCCCTTAACGCGAACGAGGAGTACGTGCAAACCGGTTAGGACAATGGCCGCCAGAGGCAAGAGCACGATGTGCCACATCAGCATCTGGCCCATGTTGAGGACGTTGAAGTACGCACCCGCCCCGGTGGCGTTGATGCCGTCCTTGGCTTGCGTGGAGATCCACTGCGAGTCGAAATTGGTCTGACTGACGTACCCGGTGAAGGCCGCCGCGATCGACGTGAGGAAGGTGACGACGCCCGTCATCCACGTCAAGGCGCGTCCTCCGCGCCAGGCCGCCATGAAGTACTTGCCCCAAAGGTGCACGACCATGGCGAAGAAGAAGATCTCCACGCTCCACAGGTGCAGGGAGTTCACGAAGTGGCCGACCGACGAGGTGTGCCACCACTGAGGACCGCGTATCGCGAGCAGGGATCCCGACGCGATGACGACGACGAGTGCCGACAACGTCGTCACGCCAAAGACGTAGATCCACGATGAGACGTAGGTCGGCTGGGTGTCAGGTAGGAGTTTCTCGGGAGGGAGAAGGTGAACGAACCGCCGGCGAAGACGGGTCGTCCACTGGCGTTCAATCTCGGTGTAACTCACTGGTTCTCCTTACGCCGGCGTCGACCGGGGAATGGTGCGACGAGAGCGACGACAAAGGTGACCACCATCAACACGATGACGATGAAGTTGGCGACGCTGATTTGAATGAAGTGCCAGTGCAGGTAGTGCCCGAGCGTGTCGAGGGGCAGGAGCGCTGCGATATGTGTGAACGGCATTGTTGCTCCCTCGTGGTCTTCAAGAGAGCATCACACGTTCGAGGAGGCGACGGCTAGGGCCAAAGGTCCCATAATCACTTCGAGGTGGCGTTGCCTTGCCGAGAACGAGTTGTGGACGCGGTCGCGCGGAAACGGCAACCGGAGAGATCGCGTGTTCGTTGCCGCCTGATCCCTACTTCAAGGTCAACGGCATTCACTGCTCCTAGCGCGGTCGAAACTCGTCGATGTCGTGGCCGATCTTCTCGGTGGTTGCGACGTTGACACGGGCGGCCGCGGCGAAGTCGCGCCAGTTGCTCGTGGCCAAAGTCACCTCTTGAAGGACGCTCTCGATGCCGGGAACTTCGTGGAGGTCGCCCAGTGTTCGTAAGTCGTCGAGTGAGATTCCTTCGAAGCGGCCGTTGACGCTCATCTGATGTGTCTGGGTCCATTCACCACCCCAGTTGGAGTGCGTCACGTCGTAGGCCGGGGCGAGTTGCCACGATCCATGCTCGGGCAAGACGAAGGAGAAGTTCTTCGCGTGGTCGTCGCGATTCACCCCCATCACGTTGAAGACGACCCGTCGAAAGACCTGTTGCATCGCGTCGGGTCCAAGCCCGAGCGCCCGTGCGGTGAGGAAGTAGCTCGAATACGAGTGCGTGCGCGCCATGTTGTAGTCCAGGTGCGCGAGGGCGCACAGCGTCTGGACGTGACGTCGTTCGTCGCCCGGTCCGCGGTCGAATCGGCGGGTCATGAAGTGGGCCCGTGGTCCTTCGAGCAGTAGTCGCGACTCACTCATCTCGACGCCGGCGTGCGTCGCCATCAGGTAGTAGGCGTACTCCACTCGGCAGTACTCTTCGCTGGTCACGAAGGGTTTCGAGGGGTGGTTCACGGGGTCGCCTACGCCGTCGAGCTTGAGCAGCCACTGCTCGTAGCCGTCGGGTGCGTGGAGCTGTCCTGCGCGCATCTGACCGGTCACGGGGTTGTACGCGAGCACCGCCTTCGCCCGGGCGCCGCCGGCGGAAGTACCCACCGAGATAAGTGACGTGAGTGACTCGTGGACGTCGTACTCGTCGAGCGTGCCGGTGATCTGCGCTCGAGCGGCCGTGACCAGGTCGGCCAGCTGCACCACGCTCACTTCCGATGTCGAGGGACCGGTCGGTGGCGCGAAGGAGAGTGCCCCCATTGCCCGATTACTCGCGTAGGCGAGGCGATCGAGTGGGGTGATGCGTCCCGGTTCGATGCCCTGTTCGGCCATCCACGCGTTGACGAGCGCACTACCGAAACGGTCGGGCAGCGCGTCGGCCAAGAGGGCGGGTAGTCCGTAGAAGGTCGAACGGGAGAGTTCCGGGAATTCGAACACGCCGGCTCGACGAGGTAGGTGCAGAGGCGCTAGGTCGGCGCCGCTCGCGATCCACGCGTCGTCGTATTCAAAGGCGTAGAAGCTCGTCGTCGGATCGAGCACGACCGCGCCGACGAATCGATTCCACGCCGAGACTTCAATCACCTCAGCGGGGGTGTAACTCACGGCGAGCGCGTACTCGACGCCGAGTGACGGACGCGCTTCGTGCCAACCTTGGCTAGTCGTTGGTGCTCGCGCAACATTGCTATGGGGCTGACCGCGGGCTCGGGGGGAGCGAACGACGCGAGCCAGTCAGTTCGCCCGAACACGCGGGCGATTCGAATCAAGGTGGCGAGGGAGGACCCGCGTCCCTTTTCTAAGTACTTCACCGCCGACAGCGAGATGTTCGCGCGCTGCGCCAGTTCGGCCTGGGTGAAGCGATGTCGCAATCGGAGACCTCGCACGTCGTCCCCAAATCGCTGCTCCCAGTCAGCAGTGGTACTTAATGGCTCATTTTGCATTGTTTATACCCCTATAGAGAGTATAACAATTGATATTACATCCAGTATCGTCAAATCATTGGGAAGGGAATCTGAATAGTTGACTTTACACCTATTACGGCAACGTACCCCGGGAACGGTGCATGCTTTTGCACCTTTAGGGGTGGAGTCCCTCCTCGTGGGAAACGTGCGTGGCTGGCTCGAGTTGAAAGGTCGCGTGCTCGATAGCGAAGTGTTCGGTGAGACATTTTTGTAGTGCGTCGAGGATGCGCGGCGCGTGTCCGCTATCGAAGCAACCGTCTTCGACGACCACGTGGGCGCTGAGCGTGAGGAGATCAGACGCCACCGTCCAGACGTGAAGGTCGTGAACGTCAAGGACGTGTTCGACGTTGGCCAGGTGCGCGCGCACGTCGCTGAGACTCAAGTTGTCCGGCGTCCCTTGAAGGAGGATCTTCCCTGCATCACGTAAGAGTCCCCACGCCGAACGCACCATGAGCGCGACCACGAAGAGTGAAGCAATGGCGTCAGCCCGCTCCCAACTCGAGAGAATGATGACGACGCCAGCGACAGCCGTTCCGATAAAGGCGTAGAGGTCGGTTAACACGTGCAGGTAGGCGCCACGAATGTTGAGATTCCTGCGATCGGCTTTTGCGAGGACGTAGGCCGCAACCACGTTGACGAGGGCGCCCACGAGCGCCACGACCAGCACCAGTCCTCCGGCGACGTGATGGGGAGTGATGAGACGTTGGATGGCTTCCACCGCGATAAGGAGCGCCACGGCGACGAGTGTCACGCCGTTGGCCGCGGCGCTGAGGATTTCCGCTCGTTTGAGACCGAAACTCCAACGTCCCTCGGCCGGGCGCTTCGCGAGACGAAGCGCCCACGCACTCATGGCGAGGGCTGACACGTCACTCAACATGTGCCCAGCGTCGGCGAAGAGCGCGAGGGACGTGCCAAGAATCGCCGTCACCACTTCGACCACGAGGAAGAGAGAGATGAGTACTAACGCGCCCAGCACGTAGCGGACGTCACCGTAAGGGGCCAGCGCGTGGGTGTGGGACTTCCCTTCACTCACGGGTGGCGCCGTTCCTTCGCCGCGACAGGTGATGTCTCATTGCTTCATTGTCGCACGATGCTTGCGAACAGCCGCGACGCGTAGGACCCCGGGGACGGCGCTGCGTCGAAGGAACTACGGTGCCGACGACACGACGGCGACCGGGGTCCTCTTGGTTCCGGGCTCACGATCGCGAGCGACCTGGCGAACGTTGAACTGTGTGAGACCAATGGCGAGTGAGACGGCGCCGGCGACGTGGAGTTCCACGAGCCACGCGGGCAAGTGCGTGAGATACTGCGTCGCGCCGATGGCTGCTTGAACCAGCGAGATAAGGACAAGACGTCGCACGCCGAGTTTGAGAGGCGTCGGCGCGTCACTCTTCCAGATGGCCAGTAAGAGTCCAACGACCAAGCCAATGAAGAGCACCGCGGCGAGCGAGTGAACCCACGCGGCCGACGACAGCGCGAAGGGTAGTCGTCGCGCGACGAGTTGGCCCTGAGAGTTTCCCGCGTGGGGTCCCGAGCCGCTCGTCGCCGTTCCCGTCACGACGAGGACGATGAAGGGGATCCACAGCGCACGCGCAAGAGCGCGAAAGTAGGGATCGCGCAGATCACTTCTGGCGCCCTCGCCGTAGAGATACTTCGAATGGTGATACAGCATCGCCCCCACGACCACCATGGCGAGACTGAGTAGAAGGTGCAGGGAGACCAGGTACGGATTGAGCTTGGAGTAGACGACGAGGGCACCCAGAACCGCGTCGGCGACGACGCCCAGGACCAGGACCGCGGACAGGATGACGAGGTCGCGTCGGCGTTTTTCCCTCCACAACGCGGCGAGGAACGTTAGGCCGATGATCACGACCAGCGAAATCGTCACCAATCGGTTGCCGAACTCAATCTTGGAGTGAATACTCGAGGAACTTACGATTTTATGTTTAAAGCAGGTGGGCCAGTCCGGACATCCGAGTCCCGAGCCGGTGAGACGAACGGCCGCGCCGGTGAGAATAATGACGATCATCGAGAGGAACGACGCGAGGGCGAACCAGCGAAATACTGGACCCGTCACACGGCGAGGAAGCGAGGCGGACACCGCTACAGCCTAGGGAATTGCGCGCCTCGTAGAATATCCCCCGTGACCGTTTCCGCTACCTCGTCTTTTTCGACGAGCGACGTCCTTAAGGGATACATCGCTCTAACGAAGCCACGCATCATCGAGTTGCTACTGGTCACGACGGTGCCAACGATGATCGTGGCGGCGAATGGGTTCCCGAGACTTTGGCTGATCGTGGTGACCCTCGTCGGCGGGACGCTCGCCGCCGGTGGCGCGAACGCATTCAACATGGTGATCGACCGCGACATCGACGCGATCATGGAGCGCACGAAGAGGCGTCCTCTCGTGACGGGCGTCATGTCGGCGCGTTCTGCGGCCCTCTTCGCCGGTGCCCTCGAAGTCGTAGCTTTCGCGATCCTCGCGATCTGGGTCAACGAGCTCTCGGCGTGGCTCGCGATGTCGGCAACGGCGTTCTACGTGATCGTCTACACCATGATCCTGAAGCGCCGATCGAAGCAGAACATCGTCATCGGTGGCGCAGCCGGCGCGGTGCCCGTGTTGATCGGTTGGTCGGCCGTGACCAACTCCCTGGGCTGGACGCCAGTGTTGTTGTTCCTCGTCATCTTCATCTGGACGCCGCCGCACTTCTGGGCGCTCGCCGTTCGCTACCGCGATGACTACGAGGCCGCGCACGTGCCCATGATGCCGGTCGTGGCGTCACTTCGGCGCACGACGCTCGAGATCCTCGTGTACACGGTCTTGATGTGGGCGCTGACGCTGTTCATCGGGCCGAGCGCGCACCTCGGGTGGGTCTACGCGGTGTCGGCCACGGTGCTCGGAGCGATGTTCACGTTTTACGCGCTTCGTCTCTACCGTCACGCTCTCGTGGGCAAAGCCAACGTCGCTGAGGCGATGCGGCTCTTCCACTTCTCCATCACGTATCTCTCGGCCCTCTTTATCTTGATGGCGGTTGACGTTCTTGTCCGGAACCACTGAGGCCCCCAAGGGACGTCGGTCCCGAAAGCTGATCATCATCGTTGGCGTCGTCGTGGCGATCGCCCTCATCACCGTCGTCTCAGTCCTCACCGGCGGGAAGCAAACGAACTCGTCGACGAATCTGCTGGATGGTAAGCAGATTAAGAGTTTCACGCTGGCCGGCCTCAACGGAGGAAAAATCAAGGCGCCGTGGGTCTCGGGCCATCCCAGTGTCTTGATCTTCTTCGCGAGTTACTGCGGTCCCTGTAAGAGTGAGATGCCCAAGATCGCAAAGTACATCCACACCAATAGCCCAACGCCCGTCGACGTCGTGGGGGTTGACGTCACCGACGTACGTTCCGCTGCTCAGTCCATGGTGAAGGAGGACGGCGTCACCTTCCCGGTCGCTTCCGATCCCAACGCCACGGTCGCAACGGGGATTTTCGGCTTCCAGGCGGTGCCCGAAAGCGTCTTTTTGAACGCGAAGGGCATCGTCACCGACGTCTACTTTGGCGCAATTCCGAAGAAGAAACTGGCCAGTGGCATCAAACTCTTGAAGTCGACTTAATCGAAGCGAAACGTGCGCGCCGCCAGTAGCGGCGCGGCGACGGCCCACAGACTCAGCGACAACCAGTCCGCCACGGTGGGCGCCACGCCGTGTCCGAGCACCCGGTGCAGCGCCTCGGCCATCGCGCCCGACGGCAAGCCGATCACGACTCGTCGAACGAACAACGGCATCGACGAGAGCGGCACCACGATTCCTGAGAGCAAGAGAAGCACGAGATAGAGACCGTTGCTCGCGGCGAGGTTCACCTCGGCGCGAAGTCGTCCCGCGAGCGCGAGTCCGATGCCCGCGCTACCGGCCGATCCAAGCACCAACGCGAGCACGACCTCGAGCGCCCCAACGAAGCCGCCGTCGGGGCGCCACTTCAAAAGCAGGGCGACGCCGGAGAGTACGACGACCTGGATCACCTCCGTGACGAGAACGCCCGAGATCTTCGCGCCGATGAGACGCCGCTGCCCGAGGGGCGTCACGTGGAGTCGACGAAGCACGCCGGACGAGCGCTCGAAGCCCGTCGCGATCGAGAGCGCCACGAGTGAGGTAGAAAGCACGCACAGCGCCAAGATCCCCGGAGCAACGAAGTCAACGCGGCGTGCGCCCGGTGAGGCGGTGACGTGGGTGAGCGAGAAGAAGAGGAGTAGCAGTACGGGGATACCGATCGTCAACAAAAGCGTCTCGCCGCGACGAATCGTCATCGACACCTCAGCGCGCGTCTGGGCCCACCACGCTCTCACGAGGGAGCGTCGCTTCGCTCTTCGCTGATGAGTTCGAGGTAACGCTCTTCAAGCGACGCCCGGGTTCGAAGGGACACCATGGAGAGACCGAGACTGGCGAGGTAGTTCGAGATCAGTGCGATGCGCTCGGGGGTGGACGGAACCGCGCAACGAAGCTGCAGAGGATTGTCGAGTGTCACGTCGCATCGCAACAGCGCCGCGAGGGGCGCGGGATCGAGCGAACCCGACGACTGGACGATCATCTCGGGCGTTCCGGCGAGCTCTTCGAGCGTGCCTTGAATGAGCACACGACCCTGGTGCATGATGACGAGTCGGGTGGCCAGACGTTCTGCTTCGTTGAGTTCGTGCGTGGTGAGAAAGATCGCGCACCCGCGGTCTCGCTCGGAAGTGATGAGGTCGCGGATGATCTGGCGTCCTTCGGGGTCCACGGCCGTCGTTGGCTCGTCGAGCACGAGGGCCCGGGGTCGTCCGAGCAGGGCCAGCGCGAGCAGGGTGCGCTGTTGTTCGCCACCGCTCAGGCGACGCCACGGCGTCTTCTGGCAGCGATCAAGTTCGAGCAGCGTGAGGAGTTCACTGACGTCGCGCGGAGCGTCGTAGTACGACGAAGTGAGGCGCAGTACGTCTCGCGGCGACATCGGCGCCCAGACGCCGCCTCGTTGCAGTAGCGCGCCGGTGCGCGTGACGACCTCTCGATGATCACGCGTCGGGTTGAGACCGTGCAAGCGCACCGAGCCAGCGTCGGGGGAGCGAAAGCCGAGCAGCGTCTCGACGAGCGTCGTCTTGCCCGCGCCGTTGGGACCCAACAGGGCCACGACTTCGCCGTAGCTGACGTTGAGGGTGACGTCATTTACCGCGCGCAGGTCCCCGAAGTTGACTTCGAGATTGTTGACGTCGACCGCGTAACTCATGCCTAACGAAACTAGACGGTTCCAAGTATCGCTTGACGGTGTCTAGGTAGGCTTGACGAATGATTAATCTTGCCCAGTTGCGCCGCGAGCCCGAGGCGGTGAAGGCCGCCCTCGCTCGGCGCGGGGTCTCCGCGGTGACGATGGACGAGATTTTGGCCCTCGACGTCGAACATCGGGCGCTTCTCCAAGAAGACGAGCGCCTTCGCGCCGAGATCAAGGAACTCTCACGTCAAGTGGGTGACGCTCGTCGAAACAAGGACAACGACACCGCCGAGACTGTCAGTCAGACGAGTCGAGAACTCGGTGAGAGGGAACGAACGGCGAATGACGCCGTCGAGCGCGTCGGAACCAACCTCAACGACAAGTTGTTGATGATTCCCAACGTGCCCGATCCGAGAGTTCCCGACGGGTTGGACGAAGGCGACAACGTTGAGCTTCGCCAGTGGTGGGCCGGCATGGACGAGGGCGCCCCCTTTCCCACGTACGCCGAGCACCAACGAGTACCCCACTGGGAGATTGGGACCGAGCTTGGCATCTTGGACATGGAGTCGGGCGCCAAGTTGGCCGGCTCGATGTTTCCGCTCTATCGAGGCGCCGGTTCGCGTCTGCTACGCGCCCTCGGGTCCTTTTCGCTCGACCGGCAGCTGGACGACTACGAAGAACTGCGCCCACCGAGCTTCGCCTTGACCGAGACCATGATGGCGACTGGTCACCTGCCCAAGTCCGCAGACGACATGTACGCCATCGAGCGTGACGGGCTTTGGGCAATACCCACGGGCGAAGTCCCGCTCACCTCGATGCGTCGAGGCGAGATCATCGACGAGGCCGCGCTACCCGTTCGCTTCACGGCTCAGACGGCGTGTTTTCGCCGCGAGGCGGGTGCCGCGGGCAAGGACACCAGGGGACTGCTGCGCGTGCACGAGTTCGACAAGGTCGAGCTCTTCGCGTACTGCACACCCGACCAAGCTGAGGACGCGCACGCCGACATCCTGCGTCGAGCCGAAGAACTCCTCCAAGCGCTAGGCCTGACCTATCGACTCTTGAATCTCTGCACCGGCGACCTGGGCACGGCCTCGGCGTACACGATCGACCTTGAAGTCTTCAGTCCGGGCGTGGATCGCTGGCTCGAGGTCTCGTCCGTGAGTTGGTTCCGTGACTACCAAGCCCGTCGAGCGAGCGTTCGCTATCGAACGGCTGAGGGCAAGGTCGAATTGGTGCACACGGTGAACGGCTCGGCCCTCGGGTGGTCGCGAGTGTGGGCGGCGGTCGTCGAGACCTACCGTCAAGCCGACGGAACGGTGAAGTTGCCCGACGTCCTCGCCCCGTACCTAGGTGGCGACACGACCATTCGTCCTAGGACTTCGTAGCCTCGAAGCGGTAGCCCACGCCACGCACGGTGGTGATGTACGTGGGGTTCTTGGGCTCGTCTTCAATGAGCGTGCGTAGGCGTTTGATGTGCACGTCGAGCGTCTTGGTGTCGCCCACGTAGTCGCTGCCCCACACGCGATCGATGAGTACTTCACGGGTGAGGACTCGACCGGGATTCTCTAGCAAGAGCCGAAGGAGGGCGAACTCCTTCTTGCGAAGTTTGACCTCTTCGCCGTTCACGTAGCAGCGTCGAGCGTCGATGTCCATCCGCAGGGTTCCGAGCGAGATCTCCTCGTCGACCTCAACCTGATCGTTTCGTTGGCGTCGACGCAGCACCGCGCGAATTCGAGCGACGAGTTCACGAAGTCGGTAGGGCTTGGTGACGTAGTCGTCAGCACCGATTTCGAGCATCAACACCATGTCGACCTCTTCGCCCTTGGCGCTGACGATGATGATCGGCACGCTGCTCGTGACGCGCATCGCTCGACAGACGTCCAGTCCCGACATCTTGGGCAACATGAGATCGAGCAGCACCACGTCGAATTGATCCTGCGCGAAGAGGGCGAGGGCCTGTTGACCGTCACGCGCGATCGTCACGTCGAAACCCTCGCGGTCGAGTCCGATCGTCAGCGCGTCGATGAACGACTCTTCGTCTTCGACGACGAGCACGCTGACGCGCTGCTCGCTCGGCTGCTTCTTCGTCATTGTTGGTTCAGCGGGAGTTCCAAGGTGAAGGTCGAACCTTCGCCTTCACGCGAGTCCACGAGCACGGTGCCACCGTGATTTTGCGCCACATGACGAACGATACTGAGTCCAAGTCCGGTCCCACCCGTCTCGCGCGCGCGACCCGGGTCGACCCGGTAGAAGCGCTCGAAGATGCGCTCCAAGTCCTTCGCGGGGATGCCCACCCCGTGGTCGCGGATCTCGACGTGCACGCAGGGTCCGACGCTCTCGCCCTCTTCGCTGAGCGAGGCGTCGACGCGCTTGACGGTGATGTCCACGGTGCCGTCACGCGGCGAGTACACGACCGCGTTCTCCAACAGGGCGTGCAACGCCGAGGTGAGTTGGCGCCGATCCCCGAATACGACCTGATTCGTTTCGGGCTCTTCGAAATTGATCTTCACTTCGTGCTGTTCGGCGGCGGTTCGAATGCGCTCGATGGCGTCGGCCACGATGAGCGACACGGCGATGGGTTCACGACTGGGCGAACCTTGGCCTTCGATGCGCGAGAGGTCGAGAAGGTCTTCGATGATCCGATTGACGCGAAACGCCTCAGAGTTGATGCGCTCGGCGAGGCGCTGCGCTACCGCGGGGTCGCGCTCGACCTGCAGGGTCTCCGCCAAGAGACCGAGCGCTCCCATGGGGGTCTTTAACTCGTGGCTGACGTTCGCAATGAAGTCACGTCGGATGTCTTCGAGGCGACGACGTTCCGATACGTCCTCGATGACCGCGAGCACGCCGAGTGAGCGCCGTCCGTCGTCGATGACGCTGGCGCGAATGGTGAGCGTCCGGCGTGGTGGGCCGTAGATGTCGATCGAGCGCTCGGCCATGCCGCTCGCCCAACCTTCGGCGAGCACGTCAGTGACGGCCTGGGCGGCGATGGCGTCGCCGTAGCGACTAGCCATCAGGTTCTCGGCTTGCGTGTTTCTAAAGATGACGCCACCGGCCTCGTCACAGAGCACCAGGCCGAGCGGCAACGTGTCGAGGGATCGGCGAAGGCGTACCGACTCCGCGCTCGACTCGCTCACCGCGTTGTGGGCCGCACCCGTGACCTCTTCGAGGAAACTCAACGCTGACTCGACCTTGCCGTCGTCGTCGTGGGGTTCGACGGCGAGTCGCGAGGCGAGCGCGGTGAGGCGCTGGGCGATCGCGCGATGACCGCGCCGGCGAAAGAGCAGTATGCCCAGCACGATGCCCACGAGCAGCACGCCCGCGGCGGCCCCGTAGAGCGCCGCGGGGGGCCAAAGTGAAATCACGTTTTTTGTCAAGGCAACGAACACTCGTCCAGTCTCGCAGACGCGCTCACGCCAGCGGCGATAGCGACCGTTGGGGACCCCTGTTCGAAAGTGAGACCGCAATGTTTTTCGCGAATGTGACGCTGAGCCCTTCCACCACCGCCCTTCCCGGCAGCGCCGCGCTGCAGTCGATTGCCAACGGAATCGCGTCGTGGGCGCTGATTGGCGCGCTCGTGGCGTTGCTTCTCGGTGCGGGCCTGTGGGCGGTGGGCAGCCACACGCAAAATATGCATCAGTCTTCGCAGGGTCGTCGCGCGGTGTTGACGTCACTCGCGGCCGCAATTCTCATTGGCGCGGCGCCGAGTCTGATCAACTTCTTCTTCAACACGGGGCTCAGCGTCCACTGATGACCGTGTTCCACTGCATCTTCTCACCAACGTCGTGCGTCGCGAACGTCGCCAAATCCACGACCAACGACCTCTTCAGCGCGCTGACGAGTTGGATCGTCGCGAGCGTTCACTGGTTCTTGGGTGCCGTAGGTCAGGTTCTGTTGACGGCAAGTGAGCCTTCAACCGTGCTCAACGGCGCCAAAGCGGAGTTCACGACGCTCCTGGTATTGGCGCCCGTGCTCATGATGATTGGACTGTTGGTTTCGACCCTTCAGGCGCTGCGACACGGTGAAGCATCGACGCTCTGGCGGGTCTACCTCGGCGTGGCGCCGGCCTGCGTGGCGGGCGTGGCACTCGCCCAACCGCTCGCGTCACTCATACTGCAAGCGGTGAACCAGATGTCCTCGACGGCGGCGAGTTCGGTGGCCCAACATGAGGCGACGCTCGCCGGAGCGCTCTCTGGCCTCACACCCACCGCGCCCGGCTTCGCGATCTTCTTGCTCGCCGCGTTCGTCGTGATCGGCGCGATGCTCCTGTGGTGCGAACTCATCGTGCGCACGGTCGTACTTACCCTCCTGCTCGTTCTCGTACCCGTCGTCGTGCCGTTGTCGACGTTTCCCGCTATGCGACGACTCAGTTGGCGCCTCGTTGAAACGTTTCTCGCCGTCGCGGCGAGCAAGTTCATCATCGTGGTCTCTTTGGTGCTCGGACTCAATGAACTCCAGGGTGACTCGGCGACGGAGGTCATTACGGGCGCGGTGACACTGCTCCTCGCGACCTGCACGCCATTCGTGCTCCTTCGGATCATCCCCTTCATCGAGCAGTCCACCCTCCACCACCTCGAAGGACTGCGCTCGCGCGCGACGCGCGCCGTGACGCACGCGTCGTCGTCACCGGTCGCTCAGGTCGTGCGCTCGTTGGCGCCGGAGGTTCCCGTGCCAGGGCCACCCGAACGATCCGAGGACCTCGGCTTGGGTACCTGGCCCGGGACGCCAGAGACCCCCATGCCCTCGTTCGACGGTGACCCGCCGCCACCACCTATTGGCACGCCTCGCCTGCGAAGTGGCCACGTGGCCTATCGACGCGACGAGGGAGGTCCCGTTGTCGGGTGGCACTTCGATGAATGAGAACGTCGGTCTCGGCGAGTCGGACGCCGACGCACGCTGGATCGGCGTGCGTCGTCACCAAGCATTCCTCGTCATTCTTGGCGTCGGACTCGCTGGTGACTGGGTGATGACTCCGCACGCGCCGTTAGTGGAACTCATCGCGGGACTCGCGTTCTCGATGGGCGCGGTGCCGTGTTATGACGGACTCACGCTGGGCGAGGGCTGCGTGGTCGTGCTTCGGTATCTTCTTCGCTCGCACTTTAACGAACTCAACGTCCGCGAGTTCGGTGACGACGTCGTTCTCTGGGCCCGCGGCGAAGTGGCCCTCCGTGGGTACGAACTAGTCCACCGCGGACGACTCGACCTCTCGGGACGTGACATCACGATCGCCGAAGCGCTTGCGGCCCTCGCCGATGCCAGCAGCGCCGCGCGCACCGGCCAGCACTTTTCCCAGCACGTCGTCACCAAAGGCGCGCACGTCGCCACCTTGTTGACGCTGCCCATCGACATGCCCGCGCCCGACGGCTGGACGAAGAACAACGCGCTCGCACTCGACGTCGTTGGCGTCGAAACCAACGCCACGTCGCTTCAGGTCCTCGAACGATTTACCTACCTTCGGTCGAAGGAGCAGCTGGCGCGGATCTATCGGGTTCGCGACTTCTCGTCGGTGCCCTCCACGCGAGGTCTCCTCGAGCAGCTCCTTCGATCATCGACGCCCCTCGACCTAGCACTGCACGTGGACGTCGTGGCCGGCGCCAAGGCCCATCGTCTCGCCGCGCGAGCCGTGCACCGCGTGGGCAGTGACGACGCGACCTCGAGGGCGGCGGGCTTTCGACGAACGGCTCGATCGTCGAGGAACTTCGAGCGTCTGTCCCAGCGTGAAGCGCTCGTGGCGAGCGGGCGGTCGTTACTGCGCCTCGCGGTCTTCGTGATCGTGCGCGGCGCGTCCCTCGACGAGGTTCAACAGCGAAGCACTCTCGTCTGGCGCCACGCGCACGACGCGGGGCTTCGCTTAGAGCGAGGTTGGGGTCTGCAGTCACTTTGGTATCACGCACAGCTGCCCGGCGGGGCGGGCTGGTGAGAGTGTGGACGCACTGGGCGACGTCGAGCGACCTCGTGAGTCTGCGCGTGCCGGCGCACGACGCGGGAACGGGGCTCGAGGGTTCGACTCTCGGCGAATCGCAACACGGCTCGTCGTTCGTACTCGACGTCTTTGACGCCTACGGCGCGGGACTCGTGTCGAACCCCAACGTCATCGTGGCTGGCTCCATTGGGGCGGGCAAGAGCACGATCGTGAAGATGCAGCTCGAGCGGGCGCTGCGACGCGGTCGTCGAGCGGTTGTCGTCGACCCCAAGGGCGAGTACCCAGAACTGGCCGCGTTGCACGGGACGGTGCCCGTGGCGCTTGGTCGCGACGGCTGGTGTAGCCCCTTTTCCAGTGACGACCGTGAAGGGCGTAACTTGCTGCGTGCCCTCTTCGCGAGTGCCCAGGGATCACCGCTCAGTAGTGATCAACACTTCGCGCTCGACGAGGTCTGGCAGCGACTCCCGACCCCGCGTCCAGAGCGCGTGCTCTGGTCGCTGTATCAACTCCTGGCTCCGTACCTCGAATCCCCAACACCGAGCGCGCCTCGTTCGCTCGCGTTGATCTTGTACCGCTTCATCTACGGCGACCTCGCCGGACTCTTCGACGGCGAGCAGGACCCGCTGATATTTTCCGGCGATCTCGTCGTGCTGGACCTCTCCGCGCAGTGGTCGTCGAACGCACTGTCGCTGGCCGCGTTGAGCGCGGTCGCTGCCGCCCAACAGGTCTTCGCGCGCGGCGGAGAACCGGGATATCTCGTCATCGACGAAGCGTGGGCGCTGCTCAGTGACGTCGACGCGCTTCGTTGGCTCCAGGGTTCGTGGAAACTCGCGCGAGCGAGGGGACTCTCGCACGTGCTCGTCCTGCACCGCTGGAGTGACGTTGCGGCGGCTGGCGACGCCGGCAGCGCTCAGCGCGAACGAGCGCAGGGCCTCCTTCGAGAGTGCGAGACCGCGTGGCTCTTTCGCCAGCCGCCCGACGAAGCTCGCGAAATGGCACTCGCGCTCGGTCTGTTGAGGCGTGAGGAGCGGTACCTTACGTCGCTGCCGAAGGGGGTGGCCCTCGTGCGCTACGGATCGCACCGGTCCATCGTTCGCGTGCGACCCGACGAACACGACCTTCGCTTCGTCGACACCGACGCCGCGATGCGTGACGTGTCGTGAACGACCGCCCGATCCTCGGGCGCCGCTACTGGCAAGGGGTGTCGGGCGGTCCCTACGTCACGATGGCGCCACGCAGTTCGCTGCTCATCATCGGGCCCACGCAAGCCGGCAAGACCTCGTCACTCGTGGTGCCGGCCTTGTTGCGCTGGCGTGGCGCGCTCGTCGTCACGAGCGTCAAGAGCGACGTCGTGCGAACGACGCTCGAATGGCGCCGTTCGATGGGCGACGTACAGATTCTCGAACCGGGCCGTGACGACGGCTTGACGTGGGATCCCCTGGAGGGCGTGACGACGCTGCGCGACGCCACGCGTGTCGCGCGCGATCTCACGGTCGGATCGAGCGATCGAGGTGATACGGAGTTCTGGAACGCGCTCGCGACCAAACTCGTGGCGGGACTGATGATGCTGGCGAAAGACCGCGCGCGTTCCATCTTCGACGTGGCGACCGTGGTCGAACGTCATGACGTGACGTCGTGGTTGGGCGACCGGGACCCTTCGCCGGCGAGTGAGGCCGTTCGGAGTTTTCTCGCTCACGACCCTAAAACGCTTGACGGTGTCTTCACGACGGCGGAGACGATGTTGATGCCCTGGCGATTTCGCCAACCCGTCGCCCAGGTGCGTCGTGTTGTCGCGGGCACGAACACGCTCTATCTCTGCAGCCCTCGGGGTGAACAGCGTCACTACGAACCCCTCTTTCGAGGCGCACTGCGCATGGTGCTCGAAGAGCAACAACGCCGTGTCGACGAGGGCACGTCGCGGCGAGTCCTGATGGTGCTCGACGAAGCGGCCAGCGTTGCTTCACTCGACGAACTCGATCAACTAGCCGCCACCGTGAGTGGTCTCAACGTCACGTTGGTGACGGTCATCCAAGACTTCGCCCAGTTGGTGGCGCGCTGGGGACCACGGGCCGCGACCATCGTCAACAATCACACCACGCGCGTCGTGCTGGCGGGTCTCGCCGACGCGACCGTGGGCACGTACCTGCCTGAGCTCGTCGAGACCAATCCCGACACGCGGCAGGTTCCACTGCGGCTTCGCCCTCGGGGCACTGCCGTGGTCGTCGCCGGCGGTCGGCGAGTCTTTGCGGTGCGGCTTCGCCCGTGGTGGAAGGATCGACGACTGCGTGACCGGGGCGTTCGCGGGCCTTAACTACGATTCACGGATGGCCTATCAATCGTTGCTGCTCCAAGACCAGATCTTCGCGATTGACATTGGCGCGACGAACATCAAGTTCTCGCACGTGAACGACGAGGGTGATCTCGTGCGCGGCGTTCGTCGCCGTCCGACGCCCTACCCCTGTTCGCCAGCGCGCCTGGTGGAGTTTTTGGAAGAGCGCATGGTCAAGAGTGGGTGTCGACGCGTCGGTGTGGGGTTTCCCGGGGAGTTCCGTGATGGCCACGTCGTTCGTCCGGGCAACCTCTCACGTCCGGGCGGCGTCGCGACGGAGAAGGATCCAGAACTCGATGAGCTGTGGCGCGGCTTCGCTCTAGAAGACGTGCTCCGTGAGGCGAGCGGGCGAGACGTGCGCGTCGTCAACGACGCGACGATGGCGGCACTGGGCTGTATCGAAGGCAGCGGCACCGAACTGGTCCTCACTCTCGGCACGGGACTGGGACTCGCTCTATCGATCGAGGGTGAACTCAAGAAGGTTCGCGACGTCGGCGCAGAGATATTCCGTGACGACAAGTCCTACGACCAGACCATTGGTGAGCGAGCGAGGTCGCTCGACGACGAACGCTGGAACCCGATCTTGGTCGAGGTGGTCGATCGTTTCGCCCAGGAGTTCCACGCCGACGCCGTGCACCTGGCCGGAGGCAACGCGAGGCGTGTCGTGCCGACCGAGTTCGAACACCTCGGGTACCGCGTCGTCATTCACGGCAACGAAGCGCCCATGCGCGGCGCGGCGAGGCTTTTCGCTTCCACGTAAATCGTTGGCTGCGTAACCTGGGCCTAGCTCTTCGCGAGGTCGACGGCGGCCGCGGCGAGGACGCCCGCGGTCACGCGACACGCTCGATCGTCGACGGCGAAGTCCGGACTGTGGTGCATGCCACTCGTGCCGTCGGCGAGGGCCCCGCCGACGAAGAGGTAACAGCCCGGCACGCGCACGAGAAACTCCGAGACGTCGTCGCTCGGCGTGACGGGGGGAAACGTGATCACGTTGTCGGCGTCGACGACCTTCGACGCGCTCGCCACCACGCGCGACGTCACGGCCGCGTTGTTGTTCACGGCCGGGGTGGTTTCGTTAAGTTCCAACGCGCACTGAACGCTGAAGATCGAGTCGACCTCAAGGAGAAGATCACGAAGTCTCGCGAGTGCCTGCGCTTTCTGATCGGGCGTGAAGGTGCGCAGGGTTCCGCGCAACAGTGCGTGGCGCGGGACCACGTTGTTCGCGGTACCGGCCTTGAGGACCCCGGCCGAGCAGGCGCAGTCGGTCCCTTCGTAGGAGAGGCCCTCCACCACGCTGGCGAGACGGGGCGCGAGGTGGCTGACGGCGAGTACGACATTGCCTTCGGTCGTCGCCATCGCGCCGTGACCGCCTCGACCCTTGATGTGCACACTGAGCGTCTGACCGTCACTCATCATGATGCCCGCGCGCGTCGCCACGAGTCCCACGGGGGCCAACGACGTCACGTGAACGCCAATGACGAAGTCCACGGGATTGTCGTCGAGGACGCCGCCGGCGATCATCACCTTGGCACCCCCGATCACCTCTTCGGCCGGTTGGAACAACAGCGTGAACTCGCCGGCGAGTTCCTCTCGCCGGCGTGCCAACAGGTCCGCGACCCCAAGGAGGCTGGCGGTATGCACGTCGTGGCCACAGGCGTGCATGACGCCTTCGTTCTGGGACACGTAGGAGAGGCTTCTTTCTTCGGTGACGGGAAGCCCGTCGATATCGGCGCGTACCATGACGCTTTTACCGGGCTTGGCGCCGACGATTCGGGCCACCGCGCCGGTCTCGGTCGGGCACGGTCGCATCTCGAAGCCGAGAGAGACCAGTCGCTCTTTCACTATCGCGGTCGTGCGATGTTCTTCGAAGGAAAGTTCGGGGTGGGCGTGCAAGTCGTGGCGAAGATCGACCATCGGGCCGTACGCCGCGTCAAGGAGTTCGGGCAGGTCATCGATGAATGATCGGGCCATAGTCGCATGGTACTGAGTTCGCCAAGGGTTCATTGAAACGAAGTCGGCTAGGATGGTGGGCCAGTATCAACGCGGCTGTAGCTCAGCGGATTAGAGCATCGGTCTACGGAACCGAGGGTCGGGGGTTCGAATCCCTCCAGCCGCACTTCACTTCTGGGGGCTAGGTACTCAGGTCCTGGCTTGTTGTCGTCTGGCCGGACACTCGTCGTTGGATCCCTTTTTCGCCGTCGAGGTCTTCGCTCAGAGTCGAGGGATAGAGGGAGTGAGATGCTCTCGGTCGGCATTGAGGCGCCCGAGGATCTCATCAAGGACTTCGAAGAGGCGCTCGAGGCGACGAGCCCGAAAGGTTGAATCCTTGCGGGGCCCCTCGCACGCGGAGAAGTACCAGTTTCTGGTACATGCACCGTGACCACGCGGGCGATGGTGGGGCCGTTGTGTCTTGCTCCTCTGGCACTGGGTTACGCCTTTCGAGTCCCGTCCCGTCGCCGATTCCACCGATACGATTGGCCCAGATGGACGCCTTCAGACGCAGTCGTCGCAGAGTTCACGGTTCGTGCCCCGAGCAGGGGGTTGCGTTGCTCGGAACGCTGCTCACCGTCATTGTCTTGGCCGTGATGGCCGTGATCATGCTCAACACCCTGGGCGGCTCGCCATCGGGTACTGGCACGACCACCACGATTCCCGGCGCGACCACGACGACGGTGCCTGCGACGCCCGAGAGTGGCGCGCAGGAGGCCGCCGCCTCGGCCTGCCAGGCGAACTACCGGGCCATTGAGACGGCACTCGCCGACTACCGCTCGCTCAATGGGTCGTTGCCCGCAGCCGGAGCCGCGTGGGCGACGGCGGCGGCCAACGGCGGGCCCTACCTGCAAGTCTGGCCCGAGACTGCGCCCTCCTACTCAATCACCTGGAACGGAGCGCAGTTGAGCGTCATCCCCGTGAGGGGTGCGTCCTCGCACGGATCGGACGGCACCAGTTCTCCCAAGTCCGGCTGCTTCGCGGCTTGAACAGCTCGACAGCGAAGGCGGTGAGAACCGACTTGGCGTTGGACCTCCAGACAAAACAGGCAGAGGACGGCCCTGTTTACGCTCGTATCCAAGAGTGGTGAGCTTCAAGTTTCGATTGAACGATATGACGTACGTCCGGCTCAGCGACCGTGAACCAGGCCCTGAGTACCTGGCCCCACCAATGTGATCTGTCGTGACACACCGGACAAGCCAACCCGCTTCCTAGACCTCTTCTATGTCGATGAATGCCATTCGACCCAGGTTCATTCGCGGTTGACGTCATCAGGCTTGAGATGGTTCAATAATCCTTCGACGTCACCGCGAGGGCCTGCTCAAGGTCTCGAATCAGGTCCTCCTTCGCCTCGATACCAACCGAGAGTCGAATGAGTGCGTCATCGACGATGTCAATTCCTGGGCCAGAAGGCCGACCGCTCCACATTGCTGCAGGGCGCGTGGCAAGTGAATGCACCGAACCGAGACTGGCCGCGCGCACTGTTAGGCGCAGTGCGTCAAGCAAACGTTCGGCGCGCTCGGCGCCACCACGAGGTACGAAAGATACGAGACCACCAAATCCCGTCATTTGACTTGCAGCAAGAGCATGCTGGGGATGAGACGCTAGTCCCGGATAGAAGACGGAGTCTACGTCAGGGTGGCCGTCGAGAAAGCGAGCGACGGCATCACCGTTTTCGTTATGCCGAATCATTCGCACGTCGAGCGTACGCAGCCCGCGCAGAAGGAGCCACGCGTCGAAGGGTCCAAGGACCGAGCCGAGGGTTAGATGCGTTCGCCAGACGCGCTCGACGAGCTCTTCGCTGCCCGCCACGATGCCAGCGGCAACGTCCGAATGGCCAGCCAGGTACTTCGTTGCGCTGTGCCACACCAAGTCAGCGCCTAGAGCCAGCGGGCGTTGGTTCAGGGGCGTAGCCACGGTATTGTCGGCCACCAAAAGTGCTCCCGAGTGGTGAACGAGATCGGCGAAGCGGCGAAGGTCTGTTATGCCAAGCAGAGGGTTGCTGGGACTTTCTACGAACACGAGCCGCGTCGACGGACGTATCAATGATTCGAGTTCTTCGGGTGAACTCTGGCCGACAAGGTCCGCGCTGACTCCGAAGCGCGCTAAAAGGTCCGTGGTGAGTGTTGTCGTGCCGGGATAAACGGAACGCTGCACCACGACGTGGTCGCCAGCCTTCAATAGTGCCAAGGCGAGGGTCGACACTGCGCCCATGCCGCTCGCGGTGACGATGGCCCGTTCGGCGTCTTCCAGCGCGGACACGACGAGCGAGACCTGGGTGTGATTCGGATTGCCATAGCGGATGTAGAACTCGTCGGCGAAACTCCTCGTCGCGAGATCCAGGAACTCCTCGCTTGAAGCAGCAGCGAATGTCGTCGCCTGGACGATCGAGGGAACGACGGCACCGTGGCGAGCGTGTGCGTCGCTGTGTAGAAGTGACGTAGCGGGTCGGTCCTGTGGCTCGTCCATCTCTGAGATCTCCTTCGCTTGTTCGTACGTCACGTCATCTTGCCATTGAGCTTCTTCGCTCGACTTCGGTACAGCCCTCCGAACCGTCGCGGCCACCGTGGTGGATGAAATTTAACGTGAATCCGTGTGAGCGAGGGTCATCGTCTTCACATGTCTCGACGTTCCCTAGCGGCAGTCGGGGAAGCACCCACGCAACTTCCACGTTGTGTACGACAGCACTGACGCGTCGCGTCGTGCTCGTTCATGCACTCGACGATGCGATTCCGGGAAAATTGGGAGAACGGACGTTTCAACCGTCCCTTTCACCTATACCCACCGATTGACTTCGATCCGTTATCCGGTCAACGCCAACGCTAACGCTAACGGTTATAAGGAACTGATCTGGGTCTATTTTGAGTGGGAAAGGTACGAGGGACGCCCAGAACGTCCGTCGTTCAGCGTGTGAGTGCACGCGAAAGTACAGAAGTGCGCGCTCTTCGAGCGAAGAGTCCACCTGCGGAAGACGGAAGCGACTCGTCATTTCACACCAATTTCAAAACTATCTCTCAGTCATCCAACAGCACCTTCACATCACTCTCACAAATGCGCTCTCTACTCTGAGAACTGTTCCTATGAAGGGAGAACATATGAGAAACATAACTACCAGATCCATTGCGGTGGCCGTACTCGCCGCCGCCATGGGTATCAGCATTCCAGCCGTTGCGTACGCGAGTTCACCGCCTTCGCCAGCGACCAGCACGACGCCAAGTGCCAGTTTCCTTACGGCACAAAAGGCGCTCGAGGTCCAGCTGGCAAACCGTGCCACGCAGCTCCTGCACCTCGTCGCGGACGTGACCGCGGCGACCTCGCTGTCAACGAGTGCGTCGACGACACTCCAAGCACGTCTTTCGACTGAGGGGTCGAGTATTAATTCCCTGGTCGCAAAGGTCCCCACGGACACCACCAGAGCACAGCTCAACACGGACCGATCGGCGATGCTCAAGGACAACCGCGTGTACGCAGTGATGTCTCCACAAGTGTTCGAGATGATCGAAGCCTCTGTTATAGCGAACCAAGTGACGACGATGCAGGCCAACGAGGCGACGCTCCAGTCAGAAGTTACGTCGCTCTTGGGTCTCCCGGGTTACAAGAATGCTCTTAACCACTACGACAATTACGTCGCGCGGCTTTCTAACTGGTCGACGCGAATCTTGAATGTTCAGAGCATCGTGCTTGCCCAGACGCCACAAGGCTTCCCAGGGAACACGAAGACCTTCGTCTCCGAGAACCACGAAATTCTCGACGCGAACATCGCCCTTGCGTACGCAGCGTATGACGCGAGCATCATCGGTCTCGCAACCGGCGGCTACACCGGCGCGTAGGAAGTCACGAAAGAACCTCAACAAGGAAGTTCGAATATGGCGGTTGGTGACCTCGGTCATCGGCCGCCATATTCGATTCTCGTGGCGAAAACCTTCGTCGACCGCTTCGCCAGGGCGTAGCGCCACTTCTCAGTCGGTGTAGAACTTCGCTCCGAGGATGAGTATCACGAAGGAGAGAACGATCGGCGTGATGACGGGGCCGATCCACGTGACGGGGATGAGGAAGAAAACGTCCTTGGTGAACAGGCTCCGAGGCCAATTGTCTTCGATACGCAAGAAGAGGTAGTAGGCCAAATCCCAGCAAGCGAAGGTGACCAGGAACGCACCGGCGCGCGCCTTCCAGTTTCTCGCCGCCACGTACCCGACACAGGCCAGCATGACGATTGTGGCGAATTCGCGCGTGACTTCGATATCGCTGACGCGGTGGTTGACGAGGAGCGAGTGAATGGGTGAGACGAAGGTGATGAATCCCAGGTTCAAATAGACCTTGTAGTGCGAGAATGCGTAGTTCTGATGGAAGTGCGTGAGCGCTCGCAGGTAGTACACGACGGCGGCTTCGACGAAACCGAACGCCACGCCAAAGACGATCAGGACGATCAGATTGGCGCGCTGGGAATGTCTGTCTTGCGTGAGGAGACGCACGAGTTAAGTGTAATGAAGTCGATGACGAGGCTCTTTAGTGAGAGCGATCACCTCAGTCGACGTCAGAACTTCGTCCGCGTCGAGGCTCACTCGCTGGTGAACTTCGTTCCACATCCCATGCAGTAGCTCTGTCCCGGAAGGCGCATCTTGCCGCACGACGGACACTTCAACGAGGTTGACGAAAGGCTGTCCTCTGTGATCGAGGACGATCTACCCGTCAAGTAGACATTGCTAGACGTCTTCGTCGGCAGGCAGAGAAGGACAAGCTCCCAGGGCAAAATTATCCAGGCGAAGTACCACCAACCGGAACGGCCGGTGTCGTGCAGGCGCCGAACGTTGACGGCGAGCGAGGGCAAGAGCAACGCGAGACTCCAAAAGGAAACGAGCGAGGGAACGTTGAGCACTCGAAACACGACGTAGCCAATGCCGAAGAACAGGGAGAACCACCAGTACTCGGACCGTGAGGCCACGCCGGAAAAGGTGACGTATTTTTTCAAGCACGTGACAACTGCGTTGGGGAAGTTCAAAGGCACCTCGAGTCGGTAGTTGGTCGATTGGGCGTCGTAAAAGTTTCCTCACCCTACCCTGCGAAACTGGAAGTGTTCGTGACCGTCGCGTGGTCGCCTGGGTGAATTGACCCTGGGAATCCGCACGCTTCGACCCTCATCGGCGTGGGAAACCGTCTTTACAGGTCTTATACCTAGCCACGGGCGTTGACCTGCGACTTCTTTGATGTCGTGTTCGAATCGCGTCACGTCGTCGAGAAGTGGACGGGCTTCGCCCGCTTGCTGCACAGGGGTGAGGAGCCTTAGTGGCGCCGATTCATTGGTAGTGTTGAGGGACGCTGAGCCAACTTTTTAGAGCTCTGCTGCCCCAGCAGCCGTCATTCACGCGTACGCATTAGGAGATTTCATGAAGGTACTTGTTCTTGGCGGTGACGGATTCTGTGGCTGGCCAACGTCACTGCACCTCTCGGATCTTGGTCACGATGTCACGATTGTCGACAATTTGAGTCGTCGCAAGATCGACGTCGAACTCGAAGTCGAGTCGCTCACGCCCATCCGTCCGATTCACGAGCGCGTACGAGTGTGGAAAGAACTCACCGGCAACGAGATCGATTTCGTTCTCCTCGACTTGGCGGAAGAGTACGACCGCCTGGAGGCCCTCCTGCGTGAGGTGCGCCCGGACGCCATCGTGCACTTTGGCGAGCAGCGTGCCGCGCCGTACTCGATGCGCAACACGGCCACGAAGCGCTACACCGTCGACAACAACGTGCGCGCGACGCACAACGTCTTGGTGGCCATCATGGCGAGTGGCCTCGACATCGCCTTGGTGCACCTCGGCACCATGGGCGTGTACGGCTACGGGTGGTCGGGCTCGGCGCCGATTCCTGAGGGCTACCTCACGGTGAAGGTTTCAACTCCTGACGGCGACATCGACCGAGAGATCCTGCACCCGGCGAATCCCGGTTCGGTGTATCACATGACCAAGACGCTCGATCAGCTGCTCTTCGCCTTTTACGCGGCGAACGATCAGATACGCATCACGGACCTGCACCAAGGAATCGTGTGGGGCACGCAGACGCCTCAGACCGCACGCGACGAGCGTCTCATCAACCGCTTCGACTACGACGGTGACTACGGCACGGTGCTGAATCGCTTCTTAATGCAAGCCGCCATTGGCCATCCGCTCACCGTGCACGGCACCGGGGGACAGACGCGCGCCTTCATCCACATCCGAGACACCGTGCGCTGTGTCGAGATCGCGTTGGAGAATCCGCCCCAACGTGGCGAGAAGCCCCAGGTCTTCAACCAGGTCACGGAGGTTCACCGCATTGGCGAGCTCGCCGAATTGATCGCCAAGTTGACGGGCGTCGAAGTGGCCCTCCTACCGAATCCCCGTCGCGAAGCCGTGGAGAACGAGCTCAACGTCAGTCGGGACAAGTTCTTGGCCCTTGGACTCAATCCCACGAAGCTCTCGGAGGGTCTGCTCGAAGAGGCTCGCGACATTGCGATGCGTTACAAGGATCGGGCCGATACAACCAAGATCATTGCCCGCTCGGTGTGGCGTAAAGGCATGGAAACGTCGCCGGACCTGATGAAGAACTGAGGAATTCTCGTAATTCCTCTCAGCTCGTCACCGGGCTTGTGAGAATCCGGACAGATTCAAGATTGATGAGACGGGATGTCTATGTCACTGCCACTTACCTTTTGTGGTTCGGGTGTGGGATCGGTCATAACCAGTAGCGTCGAAACGCCAGTAAGTCGCCTCTCACCCATCTCGCCAAGAAGCCCTGCAAACTCCAAGAACATGCTGGACCATGGCTCTGTCTCGGTGCCTTTTGGGCTGATGGGTGATGCTCTCACTCCATTCAGGGTCTTGGCAGGTTGGGGCGCCAGTGACCGATCGGACGATCGGGTCCGTTGCCCGAGAACGCATCAGATCCGCCGATAGCGACGTGTGGTTCCGCTAAGAGTTGAGTCGTAAGTCCCCGGAGGAACTACGAGCCAATGCCGGGTCGTGCGTCACCTTCAATGAGCCGAGAAACCCCGGCCCCTTTGGTCGATGTTCGTCCGAGCACTACCCCGCATCCGTTCACTTGTGCGCCGCCGGTCACGAGATGACTGCGGTTACCTCTCTTCGTAGTTTCTGCGCTGCTGCTCTTCCCACTGCTTTTCGTGCTCTACGTAGTTCTCATCATGAAGCCGCATGAACCCATAAACCGGGAAGAGGATCCAGGGGATCTTTTTCACCCATGAAGGAGCCTTCCTCTGGCGAGTCATGCGTCGTAGGGCCCTTTGCTGGCGGGCGGTGTCGGAACGTGACGCCGGCAGTGGGTTGTAGACGATATGCGACGCGTCACTCGACAACGTGGGCTCGTCAACATCAGCGTCGCGAGGTGTTTGGGCCGGCGTGGTGCGATCGCCCGGCACTTCGCCCGAGGGGTTCGCGTCACCCGGTGCATCAGCATCGTTGTTCATCATTAATATCTCCTTGATTGCGTCCTACCGTGCGAGTTGTTCATGGAAAAAAGTATTCATCTGACTACCAGCGCGCCCTTCGGATCAGAAAGTTCGCTAGCCACGAACCTGGCATCTGGTAGTGACACGGATACCCCTCTTGATGCGTTCGTCCGTCATACCCGCGCCGCCGAGTTGGCCGGCGCGGGCCATCCGACAAAAACCCTCGACCCTCGACCCTCGACCCTCGTAAACCGAAGTCGGTCGGCTTCTTCGCTCCCCTCAACTCAAAGTTCGGGTTAAGAATCACGCCGGTGATCGGAACCATGAGGTGCGCCTACTTCTTTACGCTCTCCTCTCCGACTCGAGGAATCTCTCACTGAAGGGTCAGGCTGGGGGAAGTTTGGCGAGTGCTTCCTTCAGCGCGGCTATCAGCGTTTCGTCCTGCGACTGCAAATGCTTCTGAATCTCTATTGCCTCGCTCAGAATCGCCTCAGCGTCCTTGTACGTGTTCTCAGATCGTTGGTCTGAAGAGGCAGCCGCGATGTTCTGACCGACGATAATGATCGACAACAGAACCAACTGGAGAAAAGTCTGTGCAATCCAGGCGATGATGCCTTCGCCGCCAGGTTTGAGCGCCGGCGGCAAACCAATCAGGGCAATGATCGCAAAGACGTAGGCACACCACATCGTGCCAACCGCGTCGGTGATCTTGACCGCCAGCCAGGCGTTAAATCTATTGGATGCTTTCTGATTCACGACGTCGGCGGTCTTAACTGGTTTGTCCCTGTGCTCTAGGCGCTCAAGCGTGTGCGGATGCGGTACGTGGGTGTATGGCGACATGGTCGCTCCTATTCTTTGGTTGAGGGAATCCTTTCATATTGACATTGAATATCTCAGTTGTTGTCAGGATTCGGAGGCGATCGCCTAGAACGCGTCGTAGCCATTGGCGCTGGCTTCTTCGTCGCAGCAGACCAGCGATCGGAAGAGACCTTCAAGGACGCTGAAGCGGTACTGAAGGAGTCCGAGGAGATTCAAAAGCACCTCCTCGCCCAGGACGAAGTCACTGCGAGGACCCTGGACCGTATCGAAGCGTTACTCGACGTGAAGCCACCCACGATGAGCGCCTAGAAGCCCCGTTCTTGCTTCAGTTCCAAGATTTGGTGACACATGACGCTCCACGTCGGAACGCCGTCCTTCAGGACCGCGCGACGAAACGGCTCGGCGAACTGGTTGAAATCGAGTTGCGCCAGTGAGTCCGTCACCGTTGACAAGAACGTGACGCCAATTGACACGAAGACGATCGATCGGATGAGGTAGCGCAGACGATTCTTCTCGTCGTCACTGACGTTGGTGAGAAGCGGGATGACGGATTCGAGTTCGGTGATTTGGCCCAGTACGGCGACACGGAGCTTGTCACTGTGGGCCGAGGCGAGGGCCGTCTCGAGCGTGAAACTCCTGCGTACCGCGTTGTGGTGACTCGCTGAGTTGTAGAGCAGTTGCGTGATCGATCCCTCTTCGAGCACGTTGACGAAGTTCGAGATCTTCATCCAGCGCGCGCGCATGAGATCGTGAAACGCCGCGATGACGAGGTCTTCCTTGGAGGGGTACAGCTTGTAGATCGCGCCGGGCGAGCAGTTGGCGCGCCTCGCGATTCGTGAGATCGTTGCTCGTGTGTAGCCACTCTTTCCGACGACACCGAACGTGGCGTAGGCGAGTTGAGTCTTGAGATCGTCACCGGGAGCCAGGATGATCTGATCGACGGGCTCTTCGAGTTTCACCTCGTCGACGTCGCGCGGATCGGTTTCGAGGGTCTCCAACAACAACTTCTCGAGCACGCTCTGATAGTCGCGGTCCCAACCGAACTGCGAATCGGCGAATATCTGCACCATCGTCATGGCGAAGATGGTGATTCCGCGCGTGACGGTCGCACTCTGCGGACTCGATTCGTCGAACTCTCGTTCCAGGTAGTCGTGAATGAAGGGCTCGACCTCTTCGTGCACGGTCGGGATCCTTCGCGACGTCAAGAGCAACTGCACGCACGCGACGTCCGCGGGCGTCGTGGCGCGGATGAAGTCGAAGATGGCCCCGACGGTGGTGGTATTGGGGTCTTCGGCGGCGCTCATGCACAGTTCGAACATCGCGACCGCCCGGTCGTAGAGAACCGAGTTCCAAAGATCCACCAAGAGCTCGTCGACGTCTTCGTAGCGGGCGTAGGTGGCTCCGTGGGTGAGACCGGCCTCGTGACCAACGTCGCGCAGCGACACGTGGTCGACGCCCACGCGTAACACCTCGTTCACGGCGGCGTCACGGATTGCCGTGTCGTTGGCGACGGCGCGAGCGCTGCGCGTTCGCTGAGTTCTTGCCATAGGCAATCGTACCTAAAGAATTCACCCCATTTCTTGGTCGAGACCGTCGCCACGCTGGATTTAGGCGGTCGCGGCGGCGTGAGAGATTAGAAGGGTGGAGTTCCCCTCTTGAGTGCTTGGCTCGCGGCCCTGACCACCACGACGACGCCCGTCAACGTGCACAAGGGCGCCATCTTGCCCGAAGGGCGTTTCGTCGTTGTCGCGGTGCCCTTCATGGCGCTGCTCTTCTATCTCCTCGTCGTACGACGTCGACGCGACCACTAAGACCGTGAGCGCTTCGTTTCCCTACGTACCGCTCGATCCTCGGGGTTGGCGACTCGCCATGGGGCTTCGTCCGCTCGATCCATCTAAGTGGCTGGAGTTCGACGAACACTGCGAAGAAGAGTTGTCGCTCAAGGCCCAACTGATCGAGAGTGACTACGACGCCGTCGTGGCGACGAACCCCGAAGGGGACGAAGCCAGTAAGGAACTGCTTCGCGAACTCAAGAGCTTCTTGCACGACTACTACCCCGGTCGCTCGACCGAGACCGTCGCGGGCGAGCACCCCGTGGTTCAGGCGAGTCGTCTCGCCCAGGAAGACTTTTGCGTGCTGGTGAAGGAAGACACCTGGCGACTGCGCGCGGCGTGCGTGTGTTTCCCGTCGCGTTGGGACCTCGCGAGCAAGATCGGCACGACGCTCGACGACATACACTCGCCGGTGCCGCTCTACGACCAAGAGCTCGCTCGTCCTACCAACGCCTTCTTCGATCGCCTCAAGCCCGACAAGTCGTTCTGGCGGCTGAACTGGACGTTGCTCGACAGTCCGGTGTTACACCAACGAGTCGAGGCGCGCGAGACGCCTCGAGGCGACCTATCCCAGTGGTTCTTCCGCGTGGAGCGTCAGACGCTCCGTCAACTGCCCATCACCCGGGCCACGGTCTTTACCATTCGTACGTACGTGACGTCGGCTTCGTCGTTACGTGAGAACGACGACGAGTTCGTTCCCGCGCTCTTGCACGCACTCGACACCGCGCCGGCGTCGGTGCAGCGCTACAAGGGGTGGACCGGCGTCGCGGCGAGGTTGCGCGACGAACTCTAAGTACGAATGAGGTCTTTCGCGATGGCGATGACCTGCATCTCGTCGGTGCCGGCGTAGATACGAAGGACTCGAGCGTCTCGGCTTAGCTGTTCCACGCGGTACTCGGCGGTGTATCCGTTGCCACCGAGGATCTGGATAGCGTCGTCGGCGACGTGGCAGGCGGCCTGCGCGGCGTAGAGCTTCATCGCGGAGGCTTCGGCGAGACTCGGGATGGCGCCGTCGTTGGATCGCTCCACGTGGGCGAAGACGAGGTTACGCACGTTGACGCGCGCCACCTCCATCTGAGCGAGTTTGAGTTGGATCAGCTGATACTCACCAATGGGCGTGCCCCAGAGCGTGCGGTGCTGGGCGTAGTCGATGGCGATGCGCGTGCACTCTTCGATGATGCCGAGCGCCATCGCGGCGACGCCGGCGCGCTCGGTGACGAAGTTGTCCTTCGCGCTCTGTCGACCACCGCCCTTGGTCTCTTCACTCTCGCCGAGCAACCGATCACGACCAACCACGACATCGCTCAAGAAGATGTCCCCTGTGGGCGAGGCGTGCTGACCCATTTTCCGCATGGGCTTGGACTGCTCGAGGCCGTCCATTCCCTTATCGAGCACGAAGGTCAGGACCTTTCGTTGGCGCGCCTCGTCACCGCTGCCGTCATCGAGTTTCGCGTAGAGCACGATCGTGTCGGCGTAGGGGCCGTTCGTCGTCCACGTCTTCTGCCCGTTCAAGACGTACCCCTCGCCGTCGCGTCGCGCGCTCGTGCGCATGCCGCCCAGTGCGTCCGAGCCCGAGTCGGGTTCGGTGATCGCCCACGCGCCGATCTTGTCGAGCGTCATCAGGTCGAGCCCCCAACGCTCCATCTGTCGCGCGGTCCCGAGTTTGTTGATGGTCCCGGCCGCGAGACCCGTCGAGACCCCGAGCGAGGTCACGAGACCCGGGCTCACCCGACAGAGTTCGATCGTGGGGATGAGCGTCAGGGCCGGGTCGCGGTGGCGCTCGCTGGGCGCGTCGTCGCCGGCGATCTTTCGCTCGAGCTGGCGCTTGAATGACTCTTGGGCCATCGCGCGCAGACCAAAGACGTCGTACATCTTTCGAAGGATCTCGTAGGGCGGGACACCGTTGTGCTCGAGGTCGTCGAGGTGGGGACGGATCTCTTCGTCAACGAAACGGCGCACGACGTCGATGATCGCCTGGTGCTCGTCGGACCATTCGTACATCTCCACCCCCAGGTCGACGTCGCGTGACGACGCCCGAGTCATCCTACGAGGCGTTCTCCTCTTCGATCGTCGACGGACCGCTCAGTTGATCGATGAGCGCCGCGAACCAAGAGGTCTCGACGTAGGCCACGATCATCGGTCCGACGAACAGCCAGAGGTCGGCGCGCGCCGAGAGCGCGAAAACGACGAGGAGTACGACCTCCGAGAAGAGGCGCCACGAGCGCAGTCGACCCAGCCGTTGGGTGACGAGGGCGCTCGCGATGAAGAAGTTGACGCCCGGCACGAAGGCCCCGAACGACCAGTGGCCCTCAAGTTCCCTGACGCCGAAGGCGCACACGACGGTACCGACGAGGAGAAGGGCGACCGCGAGTTCACTCGCGGCGAGCGCGAACCACTCGGGAGTCGGGTGGGCCGTGCCGGGCCAGTGGGCCAAGACCCCCACTAAGAGACCGAGTCCACCGACGACGCCCACAACGCCCGCGCCGCGCACGCGGTGAAGAGCTTGGACGAGGCCCAAGTTGGTGGCGAAACGTGGCGTCGCGGCGACCTCGCCGTAGGGTTTGGTGAGTTCCGACCATTCCGTGCCGTTCCACGCGCGCCACTGACGAGACCCCGAGGGATCGGGATACCAGCCAGGCGGGACGTCGTTGGTTGGCGTTGTGTTCACCGCACCAGCCTCTCATAGCGTTGACGAGGACTTCGTTCGCAACGCCGACGCGAGAGACCCGCGTCACGTTGGAGGATGGGTGTCACTCGGCGCTAGCGCGGTGTGGGCACGTTGAGAAGCGTGGTGACGCCGATTGCTGCGCAGGTTTTCGTCCCACAAGCCACGCCCAGAAGCGGTGTGGGTACGTAACGAAGCGTCACGTTGGTCGTGGTGCCCGTGTGCAGGGTGGCGAGCCACGGCGCGGCGTTCGAGAGTTGACCAACCACGACGCACGACGTGAGTGTGGTGCAGGCCAGAGAGTTCGCCGTTTGCTTCAGCGACACGCCGGTCCACGACTCTCCCAAGTTGCTAGAGCGAACGAGTTTCGACGCGCCAGAAGTGTTCGCGAGCGCCACGCAACGAAGTTTTGCGCAGGAGAGTGACGTGAGCATGGTCCACGTCGCGGGCGTGACGCGCTGAGTCCACGTGCTACCACCGTCGCGCGTCACGTAGAGCACGACCTGGTGACTCGGTGAGAGCGCGCTCACGACGCAGTCGAAGACCGCCCCGCACGCGAGTGACGTGATGGCGTCGCCATTGGCCCACGTCATGTCGAGTGGGTCAGTCCAGGTGAGCCCGCCGTCGGCGCTGAGACTTAAGCGCGGCGTGGCCCCGAGCGCGTTGGTGTCAATGAGCGCGCAGTTGAGTTCGTCACAGGTCAGGGCGTCGACGCCGATACCACCCGGTGGAGGGGTCGCGAGGCCGAGCACGTGGCCGACCGAGTTAAAGCGCCATAAGAGATCGTGTCCGGGTTGTGATCCACCGAGGAGACACTGCGTACTCGTACAGGCCGCTGAGGTGATGAGCGGCGACGCTGTCGCAGGAAGTGCGAGAGAGAACCAGTGGCCGAGCGGCGTCGAGAACTCGGCCACGGACGTCGGTCCGACGTTCGCGCTCGACGTACCAATGGCGACGCAGTAGTCGTTGAGCGCGCAGCCCACGTTGGTGAGCGGCACCGAGATGCTGCGCGCCGGCGTGCCGTTGACTCGTTGAATCGTCACCTTCGCGACGCCGCAACTCGCCAACACGAGCGCAGCGGCCACGAACGTCGCTATCAGTGGCCAGCCGGTGCGCACGGGAGTAGGGGCTGGGCTCATGAAATCCTCTTCGAATCAACGCGTTGGCGTTGGCGGAAAACTACTGAACGGAACGAACGGCGTCGCCCAACACCCCAAGGCCGTCGGCCAGTTGCTCGTCACTGATGATGAGGGGTGGCAAGAGACGAATGACGTTGCCGTACGTGCCACAGGGCAACGCCACGACGCCGTGCTGCTGACAGTACGTAATGATCGCCTTCGCCGCTACGGCGTTGGGCGTCTTGGTGCCGGGCTCAATGAGCTCGATCGCGACCATCGCGCCACGCCCTCGAACTTCACCAATGATCGCAACGTCTTGTTGCAGTGAACGCAGGTTCGCTAACAAGATGTCGCCGATCTCTCGAGCACGCCCCAACAGGTTGCGATCGCGAAGCGTCTTGATGGTAGCGAGCGCCGCGACGGCGGCGACGGGATTACCCCCGTAGGTACCCCCGAGTCCACCTTCGTGGACCGCGTTCATCAGTTCCGCACGTCCGGTCACGGCCGCGAGTGGCATACCGCCGGCGAGTCCCTTGGCGGTCGTGACGATGTCGGGCACGACGCCTTCGTGGTCCACGGCGAACCAGTCACCCGTACGACAGAAGCCAGTTTGGATTTCGTCGGCGATAAAGACGACGCCGTGATCGGTGGTCCACTTCGAGAGCGCGGGCAGGAACCCCTCGGCCGGTACGACGAAGCCCCCTTCACCTTGAATGGGCTCGATCAACAGGGCCGCGACGTTCTCCGCGCCAACGTCGGTTTCGATGATCTTGATGGCGTTCGCCGCCGCCTCCGCACCACTCAGCCCGTCGCGGTAGGGATAGCTCATGGGCACGCGGTAGACCTCGGGCGCGAAGGGACCGAAGTGATCCTTGTACGGCATGTTCTTCGCCGTCAGGGCCATAGTCAAGTTGGTGCGACCGTGGTACGCGTGCTCGAAGACGATGATGGCACTTCGCCCGGTCGCGAGACGCGCGACCTTGACGGCGTTCTCGACGGCCTCGGCGCCAGAGTTAAAGAGCGCCGACGTCTTGGCGTGCGAACCCGGCGTGAGGTCGGCGAGTTCTTCACAGACCTCGACGTAGCTCTCGTAGGGCGTCACCATGAAACAGGTGTGGGTGAAGCTCGCGACTTGTTGCGACACCGCGTCGACGAGAGCCGGCACGGCGTGGCCAATAGAGGTCACGGCGATGCCCGATCCGAGGTCGAGTAATTGGTTACCGTCGACGTCGACGAGTATGGCGCCTTCAGCGCGTTCGATGTACACGGGGAAACCAACCGTGAGTCCGGCACTCACGACGGCCTTGCGGCGCTCGTGCAGCGCCTGGGACTTCGGTCCGGGCAGTTCGGTCACGACCTTGCGCTCGATACCGACCGACGATTCAATTGAGGAAACCATAGTGTGCTCCTGGGAAAGTTTTACGTACGTCAGACATTCCAAGCGTACTGGCACCGCTCGAACCCGTCACCGAAGCAACGAAACGGGTGACCGAAGTCACCCGTTTCTCGCTGGCGGAGGAGGTGGGATTTGAACCCACGGTGCCCGTAGACACAGCAGTTTTCGAGACTGCCCGATTCGGCCGCTCTCGCACCCCTCCGTCACGAAGTCTACAACGCCCCTTGACGACGGCTTTCGAGCGCTCGACGTGTCCTACGCTTCGACGACATGGAACAAGACGACGAGCGCTTCATGCGCGAGGCCCTCGACGCTGCGATACGAGCCGGAGCGCACGATGACGTACCCGTCGGGTGCGTGCTCGTAGAGGACGGCGTCGTGATTGGCGTAGGGGAGAATCGCCGTGAAGCCGATCGGGACCCGACGGCCCACGCTGAAGTGGTGGCGCTGCGCGCGGCGGCGAGTTCGAGAGCGCGCTGGCGTATGGACGGGGTCACCGCCTACGTCACGCTGGAGCCGTGCGTGATGTGCGCGGGCGCGTTGCTCAACGCCCGGGTGGCGCGCGTCGTGATCGGCGCCCTCGACGAGAAGGCGGGCGCGGTGGGCTCTCGCTACAACCTCTTGAGTGACCCTCGACTGTTGCACGAGGCGTCACTTACGTACGACGTCCTCGCGCGAGAGTCGGCCCAGTTACTTCGCGACTTCTTCGCGGAGCGAAGAGACGTCTAGTACGTCGAGAAAGTTATTCCGCATCCGACTCACGCAGGCGAGAGTCCGGTCACGTTGACGATGCCCACTGTTTTCGCTACGAACGACGCGAAGGTCGAGCCACCGGACACGCTGGTCGCGGCGAGAAGTGTTCCGTCGGCGTCGTACTGACGAATGGCGACGTTGCCACAACCGCTTGGATCCGCGACGACAACCGCGTAGGGGTGTTGCGCGCCTGAGTCAAAGAATTGAAGCGTCAGTGACGCCAAGACGTCCATCGGGCACATCTCCACGCCGGGAATCTTGGCGGGAAGTTTGTTGATCTGCGCGATCAGGTCAGTGATGGTCGCTCGATCGGTGGTCGTCACGGTCGAGATCTTGCCGCTCTTCACGTTGAGTCCGCGGTTCACGATCGCGACGACCTTCGTTGCCCCTTGTGCGATGACGGAGTATTTCGACTTTCGCGGCGTCCACGTGACATCCGCGTCGACACGAAGTCCCAAGTCGCCTTTTGGCGTGATCAACATGGAGTATTGAAGCTCCGGACTCAGGAACGACGAGGTCGCGTGAAAGGAGAAGGATTTGTAGGTGACGTCGTCGGTGCCAGGACCGGAAGAGGCGCCTGTTCCAGAGACGCTGCCGCCCACCGGGACGCGAGCGTCAAGCCACTGTCGCGTGGTGCTGCCTCCCGGCGCGAGGAAGTATTCGGTCAGGTCCACCTGATCTGGATCACCCGAGACGGGCGACGTCGACGAGAGTGCCGCGCCGTCGGTTCGATTCCACTTCTCGATCCTCACGGATCCTTGGGGCAAGGTCGCGAGCGTGAGGAGGTGGTGCGCTTCTTGTAACGCGAGGGCTCTTCGTTGCACGTTCGACGACCCGAGGGACGACGCGTTGGCCGATGGAGCCAAGAGAGAAATGGCGATGGTCAGTGCCGACACGAGCATCACCAGTGACAACACCGAACTCGCCACGCCAACAGAACCGAACGGATTCCTTTGAGTGTTCATACTCACTACCTGTCCGGTCATCGTTGTTGCTTACCCTCCACCTCATTGGACAGGGGTCCACGATGGCGAAGACAATATGAAGCAATTCGTCGGCCGTGGCCGGTTTGGACGTCATGCTTGGCATCCACAATGACTGGCAATGGAACATGGGAAGAGAACTGCCAATCCTTTGTGCTCCGCGGCATCCATCGCGACGAGATGCCACTGTCGGTTCTCGCCTTCACTTCGACTGAGTCAGAAGACGTCAGGGTTTACCCTGATAGTCAGATACGCGTCCTTCGCTTATTGTCCCCTTGTAAGAGTTCGGACGCCCGTGGGAGGAGAGATCGAGATGACGACATCGGTGCTCGACGATCAGTCCCCGGTGAACCTCTCGGACAGCCCTTGGGCAGTTGAAACACACGGACTGACCAAACGCTTCGGCGACAACGTCGCGGTGGACGACGTCGAGCTTCTCGTTCCTCGAGGCTGCGCGTTCGGTTACCTCGGTCCCAACGGTGCGGGAAAGACCACCCTCATTCGGGTCCTCCTAGGCTTGACGCACGCTGACGCTGGCACCATGTCGCTGCTCGGTTACCCGGTTCCGCGCCACCGAGACGTGGCGCTGGCGCGCGTCGGAGCGATCGTTGACGAACCACGATTCCACGGTCACCTGACTGGCCGTCAGAACCTCGAGATTCTTGCCGCAGCTCGCGAGCGAGCCGCGAGAGGTCGGATCGACGGGTCGCTGGAACGTGTTGGCATGACGCACCGCGCCGATGACCGTGTTTCGAAATACTCAATGGGCATGCGCCAGCGACTCGGGGTCGCGGCCTGCCTGCTCGGCGACCCCCAGCTCTTGATACTGGACGAACCGATGAACGGACTCGACCCGGCCGGCATGCACGAGATGCGCGACATGATCCTTTCACTGGTCTCTGAAGGCCGTACCGTGATGCTTTCGTCACACCTTCTTGATGAGGTGGAGCGAACGTGCGACGCGGTCGCCATCGTGGATAACGGCAAGGTGATTCGCCAAGGTCCGATCAGCGAACTGTTGGCCGGAGCGTCGGTAGAAGTGAACGTGGAGTGTTCATCGCCCGAACGAGCTCGAACGATTCTGAGCGCCACCGCTCTCGGTGCGCAGATCGACGTCGAGACGTCGGGGCTATCCATTCATCTTGCCGCCGGTACGGGACGCGACGCCATCGCCGAAATCAATCGTCTACTCGTCGAAGACGGGATTGCCGTCTACCGGCTCCAGGAGGTGCAGGTTTCGCTCGAATCGTGGTTCTTGCAGGTGACGAGTCGACTGGGGGAGTCCGAGTGACGTCCGACTCCGGTAGCGCGCTTACAGCGACCCAGGCGGCGACTCCTACGAGCGGCGCCGCGCGTGATCGTCGTGGATCGTGGATTCCTACGAGTACCATGATCACGACTCGGATCATGGAGCTTCGCAAGCGACGGGGCCTGATGGCCGCGTTGATCGTCGTGAACATCGGCATACCCGCAATCTTTCTTCTGGTTCGATTGATCGCACACGCCGTGGCACCGAAGTCCTACGGACCGGCCGGCGGTTATGACATCTTCACCAGCCTCGTCGCTGGCGTCATGTACGTCTTCGGCTTCATCGTCGCGGCGACCTTGGGCTGCACGGCGGGCTCGGTCGACCTCACCGACGGCATGTTCCGGCATTTGGTGATCACTGGCCGCTCGCGCCTGGCCCTCTACTTCGCCCGGATCCCCGCCGGGCTGGCGATCATCGTGCCGATGGTGGCGGTCGGCTTCACGATCGTCTGCGCCGTGTGCGTCTTCGCCGCTCCCACGAAGCTGGACTACCAAGGTGTCCCCGTGCCGTCCGGGCTCTCGCTGACGGGCTTCGAGAGTTGGGCGGCGCAGCACCCCAAGGAGGCCATCTGCGGTCTTCCCTACCGTGGAGGTAAGAACGGGCCACAAGTTGGCGTTCCGTGCTTCATCAAACAGAACGGGACGGTCGTAATTCTTCCGGGGTCCTCAGGCTTCAAGCACATCTCGCCAGCCACAGAGAAGGCGGACGCCGTCGCCATCGCCAAGCAAAACTACCTTGAGTACTCAAGGACTTTCCTCTATCCTTCGAACTCTTTGATGGTCAAAGCTGGACTGTGGATCGAACTCGAGGCCGCCATTGGATTCATCGTGGGGCTCGGGTTGGCGTCACTGATGGGTCAACGAACCGTCGCGGTCGTCTTGATGATCGTCTTGGAAATCGTGCTCACGCCCATCTTCTCTCGAACGGCGATCCCCCATCTGATTAACGTGCAGCGCGGACTGGTCGGTCTCGCCACCGCACACTTGGAACCGGGCGGCCTACCGCGCGGGATTGGTGGAGGCGGCGGCGGCGGGCCACCACTGATCCCTGAAAGCACGACGGTCGCCGTGTGCGTGATCGTTGGGTGGCTCGTCGTCTGGACGGCGCTGGGTGCGTGGCGAATGTCGAAACGTGACGCGTGACTTCGTCACTCTCGCGTCGACGAAATCTATTCGACAACGGGTGCGAGAGATCCATCGAGCGCCCGTCCGCGTAGACGATGGCGCGTGACCTGGATCAAGATGACGAGAGTCGACGGGATCAACACGACAGCTGGCAGTGCGACTGGAAGCTGATGAATCAAGACACCGTACAGTGCCCATGCCAGTCCGGTAACTAAGGCGAGTGCCCAGCTGACGACCGACACACCGACCAAATCTCTCGTTCGAAGAGTCACCACCATCTGGGGGAGGTAGATCACGACCGCACCGCCGACCGCAATCGTGGCGAGAATCCAGCGCCAATGGTGCGACATTCCGGTCAGTGATACGACCACCGCTAGGGCGGTGGCGCCCAAGAAACTCACGCTCGCGCGCCGTAGAACATTCTGACTGCGTGCAGCGACCAACACGACGTAACCCGCCACGATCAAATAAGGGATATTGGCGTAGATCTCAGCGGGAACGTGAAATGAAAATCCGTAAGCGATCCAGATCTCCGACACGGAGGCCGAGAGTACCCATGTACTCATTGAGACGCCCACGGCTCCAGTGCGATTTATGCGCATCGCCTGCGCTACACACTGGAGGACTGTAAAGAGGGGGGCAATGACGCCAATCGTTAGGGTCAGACCAGAGGTGGCGAAAAGCACGGAACATTTCTAGTCGTTTTGTCGTTGTGGTGGAAGAAAAACGCAGAGTTAAAAGGCCGCGTGCTGATCTAGGCCCTAACGATCTCGGAGTCGATTCAGAACTTTCGTCGACAGACCGACGCAACAAAGGCGGCCGACTTGCGGTTTTCTAGTCCGTGGTCCTTTGTTCAAACCTGTGCGACGATTCTTATTGCCGACCGTCATGTTCGCGTGTTCGACCCCGAAGGTCTGCTCATGCGACGCTTTACAATCGGTCCCACTCACAACTACCAATGCCGTCAAAAGACTGGAAGGTCTACTTTGTTTTGACGCATCGTCTGCGATGTCTTAAGACAGGACAGTGGCGGAGGAGGTGGGATTTGAACCCACGGAAGGTTTCCCTTCACACGATTTCCAATCGTGCCGATTCGGCCGCTCTCGCACTCCTCCATCGTTTGGTACTCGTTTCGAGAAATGAATACCGGCTTGCAAGGCTACCCGAGCCGTGCCGCGTAGTTCTCCGGTATCCTTAAATCGCCGAGGTTCAAAGCGGTGGTCGGGTCCCGTGCGACGACCTTTCGTGAACCGAGTCAGGGGCGGAAGCCAGCAGCTCTCAGCGAACTGTGTTGGGTGCCACGGATCGCCTGGCCACCGCTTTGGACTTCGGCACCGTACGCCTCGCCGTTAACATCACTGCATGGCAGATGAGAAAGCAACCCCCACCTCACTTGAAGGGGTGACGTCGCTCTATCGTCGCTTTCGACCCGCTCGATTCGCTGAACTTAGGGGTCAGGATCACGTCGTTCGTGCCCTCCAGGGTGCGGTGAAAAACGACCGAATCTCCCACGCCTACCTCTTTTCCGGTCCTCGTGGCACCGGAAAGACGACGACCGCGCGAATTCTCGCCAAAGCCCTCAACTGCGAGAATCCAGTCGACGGTGACGCCTGCGCCAAGTGCGCGAGCTGTCTCTCCATTGCCAAGGGCACGTCGCTCGACGTCATCGAACTCGACGCTGCCTCCAACAACGGTGTCGACGATATTCGTGACATCATCTCGGGCGCCTGGCACGGCACGCCGGGGAGTTGGAAGGTGTACATCTTCGACGAGGTGCACCAACTCTCCAAAGCCGCTTCGGCCGCTCTGTTGAAAACCCTGGAGGAGCCGCCGTCGCACGTGGTCTTCGTCCTCGCCACCACCGACCCGCACAAAGTTCTCCCCACGATTCGTTCGCGCACTCAGCATCTCGAATTCCGTCTCATCGGCGCCGAAACGCTCGCCACGTTGCTGCACGACGTCGAGGGCGCCGCCGGGCTCGGCGCGGACGACGCGACCATCGAGGCCGCGGTGCGACTCGGTCGAGGATCGGCACGCGACGCGCTCAGTGCGCTCGATCAACTGCTCGCCACGGGTTCCATCAGTGAGAGTCAACCGGAGTTCGACGAACTCTTTCACGCCCTCGTGCACGATGACGCGGTTGGAGCGCTGCGCTCACTCGCGATACTCGCGCGTGAAGGGTGGGACCCCGAGCAACTCGCCGAGAACTTCGCCGGCGAAGTGCGACAGGTCTTCTTGCTGCAGGTCGCGCCCGAAGTCGCCGACGCGGTCGACGCCGACCGAGACCGTCTCTCTGCGTGGGGAGAGCAGTTCGGTTTAGCGCGAAGTGTGCGAATTCTCGAGACCGTTGGGCGCGCGATCCGTGAAATGAAGAGCGCCCCCGAGAAGATCGTCATGTTAGAGGTTGCAATGGTGCGCCTCACGAAGCCCGATCTCGATCACTCGTACGAGTCGCTCGACGAACGACTGACGAAAGTCGAGCGAGGGGCCGTACGAAGCGTCGCGCCGCCTTCGCCGCCTTCGCCCGCGCCCCCACTACGCCCCATTGGCTCGTCGGCGCATGCCACCGACGCTCCAGCGCCAGCCGTCGTGAGCGAGCCACTCGCCAGCAAGGCCGCCGAGGCGCCCGAGATCGCTTCACCAAAGATCGAAGAGACGCCGATGAGCTCAAGCGGGATATCGCTGGACCTCGACGACGTGCGCGAGCGATTCGTCGAGCGCGTGATTCCTCGCACGTCGCGCTCCGCGCAGCTCCTGTTGCGTTCGTCGAGGATTGAAGCACTCGACGGATTGTTGTTGACGATTGCCGTGGGAAGTGAAGAGATGCGCGAGAACACCGAACTCATCGCTCAGGGCTTGAAAGGGGCCCTCGAACACGAGTTCAAGGTTCCCATGACGGTGTTCTGGACCGTCGACACGTCGCTCGTGGGTGCCCCCGTGCCGACTCGTCGCGCGGCTGCGAAACCCGCACCAATCGAGGACGAGATCGACGACGCCGACGCTTCGGTTCGCGTCGTCGCCTCCGTCGCCGATCACCTCATCACCGAAATGTTCCCCGGGTCCGAGGAGATTTCGTGACCTACCCTCCGGCCCTGCAAGCAGTCATTGACGAACTCGGACGTTTCCCCGGTGTTGGCGCTAAATCGGCGCAGCGCATCGCCTTTTGGCTCATGCGTCAGCCCAGCGAAGACGTCGATCGACTGGCGTCGTCGCTCGGCGAGATGAAGGTCAAGCTCTCGTTCTGCGAGCGATGCTGCAATATCGCCGAATCTGGCGGACTCTGTCCGATCTGTGCCGACACGCGCCGCGACCAGACGGTGATCTGTGTTGTCGAGAGCCCACCCGACGTTGGCGCCGTGGAGCGTTCGGGCGCCTTTCATGGGACGTATCACGTTCTACACGGCGTTTTGAATCCACTCGAGGGCGTGACGCCGGATCGACTGAAGATTCAAGAGCTGCTGCAACGGCTCCACGGACCGGTGAAGGAAGTCATCCTCTGCTTTAACTCCAACGTTGAAGGCGACCACACGGCGATGTACCTCAGTCGACTCTTACAGGTGCCCGGTCTCATCGTGTCCCAACCCGCGAGCGGACTGCCCGTCGGGGGCGACTTAGAGTTTGCCGACGACTTGACGTTGGGTCGCGCGCTCGACGGACGGCGTGTCCTCAGCGACTAGGCGAAGCGCACGGCGCACAGTGCGCCGGCGATCAAGCAGTAGACCGCGAAGGGAGTAAGGGTCTTCGTCTTGAACCACCTCGTGAGAAAACGCACCGCGACGTACGCGGTCACCATCGCGAAGAGAGCCCCGACCAGCGTCTGTACGCGAACGCCGTTACCGAGTGCGCCAAAGAGTTCGGGCAACTTGTACAGACCGGCCAACAAGATGACGGGCGTCGCGAGGAGGAAGGAAAAGTTCGCCGCCCCTTCGTGGTCGAGTCCGCTTAAGAGCCCCGCGACCATCGTGACGCCACTTCGAGAGATGCCCGCGAGCAGCGCCAAGATCTGAGCGCTCCCGACGCCAAGGGCTGTCGAGGGCGACAACGAGTTCAGGTTTTGAAATCGAGCGTGACGTCCACGCGTGCGGCGAAGTCGCTCACCGAGCAACAAAATGAGTCCGTTCACCATGAGAAAGACCGCGGCGGCGAGCGGCTTGGCAAAGAGTTCGCGCAACTTGCTCTCGAGCACGACGCCCACGATTCCAACGGGCACGCTGCCGATCGCCAAGATGATGAGCACGCGGTAGTTCTGATTGATGGTCGCATCGTTCAGTCGCCACAGTGACGCCGCACCCTCTTCGCGAACACGTCGGAGCTGGGTGAAGAATCCTTTAAAGAGCGCTATCCACGTCCGTCGATAGAAGAGGACGAGTCCGAGTGCTGTTCCGACGTGCAGTCCGACCAGGAAGACTAGGAAAAACGACTGCTTGACGCTCTGGCTGCCGACGAGATTGTGCCAACCAAGGAGAGCCGGGACCAGCACGCCGTGGCCCAAACTCGAAACGGGAAAGAGCTCGGTGACCCCTTGAATGACGCCCATGACGATGGCCTGGAAGAAGGAGAGCGAGGCGTACACGGAACCACGATAAACGAGCGCGCGGTGCCCACGACACCGTGTGAAAGACTTCGCGGGTGCGCTTTCTCACAATTGTCCGCCACGCCCACGCCGAAAAGCCAACGTCGGATAAGCGCGACTTCAATCGAAATTTGAGTCATCGTGGGAGGCGACAGTGCGAACAACTTCGCGCGTGGGCCAGCGATGAAAACGAACTCGCTCGCTTCGGCCCGGCGACCGCGCTCGTCAGCGCCGCGGCTCGCACCAAAGAGACGTTTCAACTCGCCCTTGAAGGGACGCCCCTCGTGGGCGACCACGTCTTCAGTGAACTGATCTACAACGGCGTGCGTGCCGTCTCGGCGGAGGAAGTCCTTATTGAGTTGGTCTCAGTGGATCCGGTGACGACGTCGCTGCTCATCGTGGGACACGATCCGACCTTGGCGGAACTCTTGTGGTCACTCGCGCGTGAACTACCCGTGTCCCCCCGTGAGGGTTTTCCCCTGGCCGGTGCGTTCGTGTTGGCGATACCCGAGGACCATCCGATAGGTCTCGACAAATACGACGTCGTCGCGAGTTACGTTCCGCACTAAAGAGAACGAAGAATCGCGGCGTCACCCTGACCGCCGCCTCCGCACAGCGCGACGGCAGCCACGCCGCCGCCGCGATGGCGTAGTTCGGTGAGCGCGGTGAGCGCGAGGCGCGTGCCCGACATACCAATGGGGTGGCCCAGCGCGAGGGCGCCTCCGTTGACATTGATCTTGTCCTCGTCGACGCCGAGATCGTCGGCCGAGGAGAGTCCCACCGCGGCGAAGGCCTCGTTGATCTCGAAGATGTCGAGCGACTTCACGTCGATACCGGCCTTCGCGGCGGCCTGAAAGATCGCGCGTGAAGGTTGGGTGAGGAGCGACGTGTCGGGTCCAGCGACCTGGCCGTAGCTCACGAGCTCGCCCAGTGGCGTGAGGCCCAGTTGCTTGGCGCGCTCTTCACTCATCACGAGTACCGCGGCCGCACCGTCGGAGATCTGCGAGGAGTTCCCGGCGGTGATGGTGCCGTCCTTCTCGAAGGCCGCGCGGAGTTTGCCGAGCGACGCGGCGGTCGTGTCCGCGCGAACGCCTTCGTCGACGGTGACCTGGATGGGATCGCCCTTTCGTTGGGGAACGCTCACCGCGACGATCTCTTCGGCGAAACGGCCCGAGGCAATGGCGGCGGCGGCGAGTTGGTGGCTTCGAGCCGAGAACTCGTCTTGACGAGCGCGACTGATCTGACCCTTGTTGTAGTGCTCGGTGGCGAGGCCCATCGCGCATTCGTCGAACGCGCAGGTCAACCCGTCGAACATCATGGCGTCGACGACCTTCTGGTCCCCGATGCGGTATCCGGCGCGCGCGCCGGGGAGCAAGTAGGGGGCATTGGTCATCGACTCCATGCCGCCCGCGATGATGACGTCGGCCTCGCCAGCGCGAATCATGAGATCGGCGAGGTAGATCGTCTGGAGGCCCGAGAGACAGACCTTATTAATAGTGGTGGCGTGCACGGTCATGGGGATTCCGGCCTTGACGGCCGCCTGTCGTGCGGTGATTTGACCTTGACCGGCCTGAAGGACTTGGCCCATCAGCACCGCGTCGACGCTCGTCGGGTCGACGCCGGTCCTTTCTAGGATGCCCTTGATGGCTACGCCACCGAGGTCTTGACCACTCAACGTCGCAAAAGCTCCCGAGAGCTTGCCAATGGCGGTGCGACTTCCGGCGACGATGACACTGCGCGACATGACGACTCCTCACGAACGGCCCCAGTGGGACCTACCTGAAACGATAGACGCTTCTGTACGATCTGCGACGAGTGACGAAGACCGTAGAACAACGCTGCCGTTGGGTTCGCCGGGGCCAAGTAGCCTCGCGCAGATGAGTGAGATTCTTGACGCCGTCCTCGCGGGGGCGTCGGGCGAAACGTTGGCCGCGACGCCGATGCCCGTGACCACGCGGGCCGTCTTCGTTCGTCGCGACGAGCAGAACATGTTCGCCGGCGTCGCGAGCAGGGACAAGGACCCTCGTCGCAGCTTGCACGTTGGCGACGTCCCCGTTCCCGAACTCGCTCCCGACGAGGTGTACGTCGCGGTGATGGCCTCGTCGATCAACTTCAACACCGTCTGGACGAGCATCTTCGAGCCCCTACCCACCTTTGGTTTTCTCGACCGTCTGGGCAGGGAGTCGATCTGGGGTCAACGTCACGCGCTGGACTATCACGTCGTCGGATCCGACGCAGCGGGAGTCGTCTTGCGCACTGGATCGTTGGTAAGAAACTGGAAGGTGGGCGACGAAGTTACCGTGCACTGTAACTACGTCGACGACCAAGACCCGAGCAGTCACGACGACTCCATGATGGCGAGCAATCAGCGCATCTGGGGGTTCGAGACCAACTTCGGCGGACTGGCGGACATCGCGGTCGTGAGGGCCAACCAACTTATGCCGAAACCCAGGCATCTCACGTGGGAAGAGGCCGCAGTGAACGCGCTCTGCAACTCAACGGCCTACCGGATGTTGGTTTCACGAAACGGCAAGCCGGTCACCCAGGGTGACAAGGTGTTGATCTGGGGCGCGTCGGGAGGGCTCGGTTCGTTCGCCGTGCAACATGTCTTGAACTCCGGAGGTGTGCCCATCGGTGTCGTGTCAAGTGAGTCGAAAGCGGCGATGCTTCGAGAACTCGGCTGTGAACACATCATCAATCGCACCGAAATGAACTATCAGTTTTGGCAGGACGAACATACCCAGGACGAGAGCGAGTGGCGCCGACTCGGTAAAGACATTCGATCGCTCGTCGGCAGTGACCCCGACATCGTGTTCGAACACCCCGGTCGTTCGACCATGGGCGCGAGTGTCTTCGTCACGAAACGCGGCGGGACCATCGTGACGTGCGCTGCGACGACTGGCTTCATGATCGAATACGACAACCGTCATCTGTGGATGAAACTTAAGACGATCAAGGGCACGCACTTTTCGAACTATCGCGAGGCCTGGTCGGCCAATCAAGCGATTATCGACGGCGCGGTCGTGCCGACGCTCTCGGCGGTCTTCGCGATGGAAGAGGTTGGTGACGCCGCGTATCAGATGCACCACAATCGCCACGAGGGAAAGATTGGCGTTCTCTGCGTGGCGCCGAGCGAGGGACTCGGTATCTCGGACCCTGAACTTCGCGCTCGCGTGGGTGAAGATCGTCTCACCATCTTTCGCCGCCGCGACGAGGAGTAACGGTGGACTCACTACTTACCGAGATCGACCACGTCGCCATCGCCGTCCGTGATCTCGACGCCGCGATCGCGTGGTACGCCGACGTCTTTGGTGCCACAGTCGAGCATCGAGAGATCGTCGAATCCGATGGTGTCGAAGAAGCGTTGGTTCGTGTCGCCGACTCCTACGTCCAACTCCTGACGCCCACGCGCGACGATTCACCGGTCGCGAAGTATCTCGAGAAGAAGGGTGAAGGTCTGCACCACGTGGCCTACCGGGTCGCGGACTGCGCCGCGGCTCTCGAGGCGGTGAAGGCATCGGGTTATCAAGTGATCGATCAAGCACCTCGTCCCGGATCGCGCGCGACGACGGTGGCGTTCATCCATCCGAAGGCCTCCTTTGGCACGTTGATCGAGCTCGTGCAAGAGAGCGATTAATTCGCCGACGGGGTCTCGGTTACTCAAGAGTTAGAAAAATCGTACTTACGAGTAACAAGAAATTCCTACTTTGCGGTAACACCATATTGACGCGACGTTATAGAAATCGTCGAATTCGCGTTGCACTTTCTCCATCGAGCGACCACGCGTCCTGGCTAGCCTGGCAACATATGGAGCACTCAATGGCTGATCGTCTGAAGGAGTTAGAGACCCTGAAGGCGGAAGCCCGTGTCGCCGGGGGCGAGAAAGCGATCGAGCGTCACCGCGCCAAGGGTCGCATGACCGCGCGCGAACGGCTCGAGTACCTCCTTGACGAAGACTCGTTCCAAGAGCTCGACATGTTGAATCGTCACGTGGCCTCGGGAATGGGACTCGAGGAATCTCGCCCGTACTCCGACGGCGTCATCACCGGTTACGGCAAGATCGACGGTCGAAAGGTCTGTGTGTACTCCCAAGACTTCACGGTCTTTGGTGGCGCGCTCGGTGAGACGCACGGCGAGAAGATTCAAAAAATCATGGACGTCGCCACGACGATGGGGCTGCCGATCATCGGCCTGAACGACGGCGCGGGCGCTCGAATCCAAGAAGGGGTTGCGGGCCTCAACGCTTACGGGGGGATCTTCCGTCGCAACGTTCGCGCGTCGGGCGTCGTGCCTCAGATCTCGGTCATCCTCGGACCCTGCGCCGGGGGAGCGGTCTATTCACCGGCGCTGACGGACTTCATCTTCATGGTGAAGGACTCGAGTCACATGTTCATCACCGGTCCCGACGTGGTGAAGTCCGTGACTGGTGAGGACGTCACCCTCGAAGAGTTGGGCGGTGCGCAGACGCACGCCACGAAGTCGGGCGTCGCGAGTTTCGTGCTGCCCGACGAGAAGAGCGTTCTCGACGAAGTCCGTTACCTCTTGTCCTTCCTGCCGTCGAACAACATGGAGGAGCCGCCGCGGATCATGACCGGCGATGACCCCAATCGGCTCTGCGAGAACTTGCGCGATCTCCTGCCCGCGTCACAGAACCAGCCCTACGACATGAAGAAAGTCATTACCGCGGTCGTGGACGGCGGCGACTACATGGAAGTCCACGCGACGTACGCCCAACAGGTCACCTGCGGCTTCGCCCGTTTGGATGGGTACACCATCGGCATCATCTCAAATCAGCCCCAAATTCTCGCCGGAGTCCTCGACATCGAGTCGAGCGAGAAGGCCGCGCGCTTCGTGCGTACTTGTGACGCCTTCAACGTGCCGATCGTCACCTTCGTGGACGTGCCCGGCTTCATGCCCGGCGTCGCGCAGGAGTACGGCGGCATCATTCGCCACGGCGCGAAGTTGCTCTACGCGTTCTGCGAGGCGACCGTGCCGCGCATCTCGGTCATCACGCGCAAGGCCTACGGTGGCGCGTACGTGGTGATGAACTCGAAGTCCATCGGCGCGGACCTCGCCTTCGCCTGGCCCACCGCCGAACTCGCGGTGATGGGCGCGTCGGGCGCCGTGAGCATCGTCTATCGACGCGACCTCGCCGAGTCGGACAATCCCGAGGAACTTCGCGCGCAACTCATCGACGACTACGAGGAGCGCTACGCGAACCCCTACATCGCGGCCGAACGTGGCTTCATCGACGACGTCATCGACCCCGCCGAGACCCGTCAGATTCTTGCGCGCTCGCTCGATCTGTTGCGGGGCAAGCGCGAAGACCTTCCGAAGCGCAAGCACGGGAACGTACCGCTGTGAGCTACGGACTCGCGCCTCGCCCGGGACTGCCGCCCGATGAGATGGCCGCACTCATCGCGGCCGCCGAGGAACTGCTGAAGGCGCCCCGTGCGCGCGTGAAGGACAAGGCGCCGGCGTGGAGATTCTCGGGACGCTGGTTCAACGCCGGCCCCTTCGCGCTGCGCCGTCCGCATCACCTCAACTAGACGCTTCAATCAAGTCCAAGAGGTCGTCCATGATCGCGGCTAAGGAGTAGTCCTTGGGCGTGTAGATCGCCGCGACGCCTTGTGCTTTGAGTTCGCGCGCGTCGTCGTCGGGCACGATGCCGCCGACCACGACTTTGGCGTCCACCCCCGCAGCGCGCAGCCCCTCGATGACCCGGGGCACGAGCGCGAGGTGCGAGCCTGACAGGATCGAGATGCCCACGACGTCGACGTCCTCGTCGCGCGCGGCTGAGACGATCTCTTCGGGCGAGAGACGAATGCCCTGGTAGATGACTTCGAAGCCCGCGTCGCGCGCGGCAACGGCGATCTGTTCGGCGCCGTTGGAGTGTCCGTCCAGTCCGGGCTTGGCGACCAGCAACTTTGGCGGCGTACCGCGCTTCTCGTGCAGGGCTTGGGAGCGCGCGACCAGTTGAACGAAGTGAGCGCCGCGGCTGCCGACCCCACCGCGCACGCCCGTGGGCGCGCGGTATTCGCCAAAGACGTCACGCAGCGCACTGGCCCACTCGCCGGTGGTGCCACCTGCCTTCGCCAGGGCGATGGTGGGCACCATCACGTTGTCGGCGACGTCGCCGCTCGCCACCACGCGGCGCAACTCCGCGAGCGCGACGTGAACCGCGTCGTTGTCGCGATCTCGTCGCCACGAGGTGACGTCGGCGACGAGTTGTTGCTCGATCGCGGGGTCGACAGTCATGATGGCCTCGAGTGAGTCGCCACCGGTGAGCGGCGACGGCGCCGTCTCGGTGAATCGATTCACGCCCACGACGGTCTGTTCGCCGGACTCGATGCGCTCGACGCGCGCCGACTGACTCTCCACCAAGCGGCTCTTTAGTTCGTCGATGGCGTTGAAGGCGCCGCCGAGCGCGAGCACGTCGTCGAGTTCGCTCTGAGCCGCGACCGTGAGCTCGTGCACGATGGCCTCCATGACGCGCGAACCGGCGAAGATGTCGGGGTACTCGAGGAGGTCGCTCTCGTAGGCCAACACCTGTTGGACACGAAGACTCCACTGTTGGTCCCAGGGACGCGGGAGTCCGAGCGCTTCGTTCCACGCGGGCAGTTGCACCGCGCGAGCTCGGGCGTCGGCGCTCAACGTAACTCCCAGCATCTCGAGCACGATGCGTTGCACGTTGTTCTCGGGCTGTTGCTCGGTCAGTCCCAGCGAGTTCACCTGCACGCCGTAGCGAAAGCGGCGCAGCGACGGGTCGTCAACGCCGTAGCGCGTGCGACAGATCTCGTCCCACATCGCGGTGAAGGTGCGCATCTTGGCGACCTCTTCGATGAAGCGCACGCCGGCGTTGACGAAGAACGAGATGCGGCCAAAGACGTCTGGCATCAGCGTCTCGGCCCGCTGGCCGAGACGCTCGGAGACCGCGTCCAGCACCGCGATCGCATTGCTGATTGCGTAGGCGGCCTCCTGCACCGGTGTCGCGCCGGCCTCCTGCAGGTGGTAGGAGCAGATGTTGATCGGGTTCCACCTCGGCACGTGCTCGACCGTGTAGACGATCGTGTCGGCGATCAAGCGCAGCGACGGGGCTGGCGGGAACGCATAGGTGCCGCGGCTCAGGTACTCCTTCACGATGTCGTTCTGCGTGGTGCCTTGAAGGGCGTTGAAGTTAACACCCTCCTCCTCGGCCAGGGCGAGGTACAGACCCCAGAGCCAGGCGGCCGTGGCGTTGATGGTCATGGAGGTGTTCATCTCGTCCAAGGGAATGTCCGCGAAAAGTTGGCGCATGTGGCCTAAGTGCGCGACGGGTACCCCGACCTTGCCCACTTCACCCTCGGCGTTGGGATCGTCGGGGTCGTAGCCGGTCTGGGTGGGCAGATCGAAGGCGATGGAGAGTCCGGTCTGGCCCTTGGCGAGATTGTTGCGGTAGAGCTCGTTGGAGGCCGTGGCGCTCGAGTGGCCCGAGTACGTGCGCATGACCCACGCTTTGGAACGTTCCTTCACGGTTCCTCCCGTCGTCAGTTACTTGCGGTACTGATAGAAGCCCGCGCCAGACTTTCGCCCCAGCATCCCCGCACTGACCATACGGCGCAGCAAGGGGACCGGTGCGTAGTTCGCCTCGGCGAACTCCGCGTGCAGCGCATGGAGGATGGCGAGCGAGGTGTCGAGTCCGACGAGGTCGAGCAGCGCGAAGGGTCCCATCGGAAAACCGCAGCCACCCTTCATCGCGGCGTCGATGCCTTCCTTGGTCGCGACACCGCCTTCGAGCAGCCGCACGGCGTTGTTGAGATAGGGAAAGAGCAGCGCGTTCACGATGAAGCCCGCTTGGTCTTTCACCTCGATTGGTTCCTTGTTGCACGCGAGGACGAACTCAGTCACCAGCGCGATGGTCTCGTCGCTGGCGCTCAGTGGTCGCACGACTTCCACGAGGGCCATGACCGGCACCGGGTTGAAGAAGTGCACGCCACAGACGCGCTCGGGGTGTGAGATCTGCGCGGCGAGATCGATGACGGCGAGGGTCGACGTGCACGTGGCGATGATCGTCGTTGGACTGACGACAGCGTCGAGTGCTCGAAAGAGTTCTTTCTTCACGTCGAGGTCCTCGACCACGGTCTCCATGACGAAGTCGCAGTGGGCGAGGTCGTTCAGTTCGGTCGTGACGCTGACGCGTTGGCGAATCGCGTCAGCCTCTTCGGCGCTGCGCTTCTCCTTCTCGACTTGCTTAGCGAGTGACTGCTCGAGTGTCGCCAGCACCGCGTCGGCGCTGGCGGTTGAGCGAGACCGCACGATCACTTGGGCGCCCGTTGCTGCGGCGACTTCAGCGACGCCGCTACCCATGATGCCCGATCCCACAACGCCTATATTTCCGAAGCTCATGTGCGAACACTAGCGTTACCGGTTGGTAGCAACGAACAGGAAAGTTACGTGATGCAACAGACGACCGTCGTGGTGGGCTCGCTTGACTCGCTTCGAGAAATGCTGGCGAAAGGCGAGCTGTTGGACGTGACGAGCGACACGGACGTGGTCCTCGTACCCACCGCCGCGGCCTTCCTTGGCATCAACGAAGCAGCCATCGAACTTTCAGTCCTCTTTGAACCGTCGGGGGCGAAGGTGGAGGCATTGATGATCGCGGACCGCGCCGCGAACGCGGAGCCCTACTTCGTTCGACGGATCCACAGCGCCGATCTCGTGGTCTTGAGCGACGGCTCGGCGTTGCACGCGAAGAGCGTGTGGCACGGGTCCCCCGTCGGTGAAGCGATTCGTGACGCCCGTTGCGTTGTCGCGGTGGGCTCGGTCGCGTCGATACTCGGCGACGTGATGATTGATCCGCGTGGGGGGGCGCCGACGACGGGTCTCGGGTACCGCCCGGGTCTCGCCCTTGGGGTCAACGCCAGCGACGAACAGCTGTCTCGTACGCGAACTCTCCTTGGCGTCGACGTGACCTTGTGCGTCTTAGGGCCACGCGGCGTCGTGTACTACGACGGATCGTCGTGGCATCGAGCGAGTGACGACGTGGTCACCACGCGCTCACACGACGTCGTTGAGCTCTAGCTCTCGGTGATCGTGACCGATTCGATGACGACGTCTTCGCGCGGTTTACCCGAGGGCGTGCCGAGGTCGTTGATCGTCGCGACCACGTCAAGGCCCTTCACGACTTTGCCAAAGTGCGCGTACAACGGCGGCAGGCGCACGCCGTCGGGTCCCGAGATGACGAAGAACTGAGAGCCATTGGTGTTGGGTCCGGAGTTGGCCATGGCCAACGAACCAATCTCGTAGCGACCGGGCTTGGGTAGTTCGTCGTTGAAGCGATAGCCCGGACCACCGGCGCCACTGCCCGTGGGGTCGCCACCTTGCAGGACGAAACCCGGGATGATGCGATGGAACACGATGCCGTCGTAGTAGTGCCAACGAGCCAAGTACACGAAGCTGTTCACCGTCACGGGCGCGCCGAGGTGGTCGAGCAGAAGCTCCATCGTCCCCTTCGAGGTGACCATCGTGGCGTTGTAGGTCTTGTCGGGATCGATGATCATCTCGGGCGCGCCGTCGAACTTCTGACGCTTCGGGCTTGATCCGTCGGGGTTGGGAAGGTGATCGCTCATGGTCTATGACTCCGTAATCGTGATGTTCAAGATGCGGTGGGTGATGGCGGGCGGCACGCCGGTGGAACTCGAGCTGCCAGCGTCTTGGATGGTGTTGACGGCCTTGACGCCACTGACGACTTGACCGAAGAGTGAGTACGTGTTCGAGAGCGTCTCACCGGCTGCGCCGGTGACGATGAAGAACTGACTACCGCCAGTGTGCGCCGCTCCGGTGTTGGCCATCGCGATGGAATACAGCGGGTAGTTGGGTGAGCCAGCCTTCGGGTACTCGTCGGCGATGGTGTAGCCCGGACTGCCAGAGCCCGTCCCCGTGGGGTCGCCGCCTTGGATCATGAAGCCACTTATCACCCGGTGGAAGATGACGCACTTGTAGTAGCCCTGATCCGCAAGGAAGACGAAGTTGTTCGTCGTGATGGGCGCGGTCTTGGCGTCGAGCTTGACGACGAAGTTACCGGCCGTGGTCGTGAAGTGGGCATCGTAGATCTTCGCGGTGTTGATTGTCATGGCGGGGGCCTTGGGCCACGTCTTGGTGTTCACGCGGGTGCTGGTGGAGGCGGGACATCCCGCCGCGACGGCTTTGGCGTTGGCCTGAGCCTGCGTGATTGAGTAACCCGCGGGCTTGGCCGTCGTGGTCGTCGTCGTTGCGGCCGTGGTGGTGGTGGTGGTGGTCGGGGCCGCGGCCTTGGGCTTTCCGCCCGTGAAGAGCAGAGCTCCAGAACCGACGACGACGACCGCGATGATGCCGACAATGACGCCGCGACGCATGTTCTTGCGTCGCTTCTCGTATCGGTGTTCTCGTTCTAGTTTTTCGCGGCGGGCCGCTTTCTGCCGTTCACGTTTGGAAGTTGCCATGGTTGCGACTTTAGTAGGCCCCCAAAAGGGCGATCATTCACTCAACTATCCTTGGTGCGTATGGCGCTCATCGTGCAAAAGTTTGGTGGCACGTCGGTCGGCGACGCCGAACGCATCCGTGCCGTCGCCAATCACGTCGCGCGGACCCGAGCCGGTGGGAATGAAGTCGTCGTCGTCGTTTCGGCAATGGGAAAGTTCACTGACGACCTCGTCCATCTAGCTGAAGACGTCTCACCCTCGCGGACGGCGCGCGAAATGGACATGTTGCTGACGGCGGGCGAGCGAATCTCGATGGCGCTGGTGAGCATGGCTCTCGGGGCAGTCGGTGTCGAGTCGGCCTCCTTCACCGGAAGCCAAGCCGGCATCATCACTGACACCAGCCACACACGCGCGAAAATTCTAGAGATGCGGCCCGACCGCATTCGTGAGGCTCTCGACGACGGACTCGTTCCCGTCGTCGCCGGATTCCAAGGTGTCTCCACCGAGCGCGACATCACGACACTCGGACGCGGCGGTTCCGACGTCACGGCCGTGGCGCTCGCGGCCGCGCTCAAGGCCGACGTCTGCGAGATCTACACCGACGTAGCCGGCGTCTTCAGCGCGGACCCACGGGTCGTGTCAAAAGCTCGCCGCCTCGACAAGGTTTCGTTTGACGAGATGATGGAGATCGCCGCGACCGGTGGACGGGTGTTGATGCTTCGCTCCGTGGAGTTCGCGCGCCGTCATCACGTGCCCCTGCACGTTCGTTCGAGTTTCACTTGGGAGCCAGGAACCTGGATCGTGGAGGAGGACCCCACAATGGAAGAAGCCATCGTTTCGGCAATCACCGATGACACCTCGGAGGCGAAGATCACCGTGGCTGGTGTGCCGGACCGACCGGGCGTGGCGGCGACGCTCTTTCGCGAACTCGCCAATCACGGCATCAACGTTGACATGATTGTGCAGAACACCAGTGCTCACAACGTGACCGACATTTCGTTCACCGTCGCCAAGACCGAACTCGACGCGGCGATCGTCGCGTGTGAGAAGGTGCAGAAGGATATCGGAGCCGCGACGGTGACGAGCGACGACAACATCGGACGCGTCACGATCGTCGGCGCCGGTATGAAGTCGAGTCCCGGCGTGACGGCCCTAATGTTCGAGACGCTCTACAACAACGACATCAACATCGAGATGATTTCCACGAGTTCGATTCGCATTTCATGCGTACTGCGCGCCGATCGAGTGGCTGACGCCGTTCGTCACTTACACCACGCGTTCGGCCTCGACGCCGAGTGACCTAAACTTTCACTATGCGCGTTGCCATCGTCGGAGCCACTGGCCAAGTCGGCACGGTCATGCGCGCCATCCTCCTAGAGCGCCAATTTCCAGTCGACGAAATTCGTTTTTTCGCGTCGGCGCGCTCCGCCGGCACGACCATTGAGTGGGACGGACGGCTGATTGAAGTTGAGGACGCCGCTACGGCGGACTTCTCGGGTATCGACGTCGCGCTCGCGTCGTCAGGCGCGACGTCGTCGAGGATTCTCGCGCCACGACTCGCCGCCGCGGGCGCCATCGTCATCGACAACTCGTCAGCCTGGCGGATGGACCCCGAGGTTCCCCTGGTCGTACCCGAAGTGAACGCGCACGCGCTGATCACCATCCCTAAGGGCATCGTCGCCAATCCCAACTGCACCACCATGGCCGCGATGCCCGTGTTGAAGCCCCTTCACCTGGCGGCCGGTCTGACAACGATGATCGTCTCGACCTACCAGGCCGTGAGCGGTGCCGGACGAGAGGGCGTCGACGAACTGGCCGACCAACTCGAAAAGACGCGCGACAGCGACGTGCGCGTGTTGGCCTTTGACGGTGCCGCGTTCCCCTTCGACGAAGGGGTGAAGTTTCCCGCGACGATCGCGCACAACGTGATTCCCCTCGCCGGTTCGATGGTTGACGACGGATCGTTCGAGACGGGTGAAGAGCAGAAGTTGCGCGACGAGAGTCGAAAGATCCTCGAAATCGCGAACCTGCACGTCAGCGCGACCTGCGTACGCGTTCCCGTCTTCACCGGTCACTCGCTCTCGTTGACGTTGGGTTTCGATGGACCCCTCACGCCCGAGCACGCCACCGAACTACTCGCCAAGGTTCGCGGGGTCGTCGTGCACGAGATGCCCACGCCCCGACTGGTGACCGGCAGGGATGAAAGCTACGTGGGAAGAATTCGCCGAGCCGATACGTTGACCAACGGACTCTCACTCTTCGTGAGTGGCGACAACTTGCGTAAGGGCGCGGCCCTCAACGCCGTGCAAATCGCCGAGGCGCTGCTCGAACTTCGTTAATCGGCGCCGGCTCTTCCTACTTGGCGACGCGACAGGTTCACGCAGTGGTCCCCAAATCGCTCGTAGAAGCGAGCCATCAAAGCGACCTCCACGGCAACGGGAACGCTCATCGAGCCCGAAGTCAGTTCGGCCGTTAGGGAGACGTGCAGATCGTCGAGTTCGTCGTCGATTTCCTCCATCGCACCCACCGCTTCGTTCTTGCCGTCGATGATGACGTCGGTGGCTTCACGCCAGATGGTGGACGCTACTTCGCCCATTCGTTCGATGAGGCCGCGCGACCTCGGTGACATCTCACTGCCCAGCCCGCGCGCCGCGCGCCGCGCGACGTGCGCGGCGAGGTCACCGTTACGCTCGATTTCGGGCAGGATGCGCAGCAAGATCAGCAGTTCGCGACGGCCGTCGACGTCGAGGGCGGCACTCTCGAGTAGCCGCGTCTCGGCGACGGAGACGAGGTCGTTGACCAACTCGTCGATGATGATGTCTTGTTCGACGACGCGTTTGGCGAGTTCGCGGTCGTTCGCGAGCAAGGCGTGCGTCGCTCCGGCAATCGCCTCACCCACCAGGGCGAAAATGCGAACCGTCTGGGGGCGAAGGTCCTCGTTCAGTCGAACGATGGGCGTGTTACTCGACTCATCAGGCTTCGAAGGACGAAAAATTCGATTCACAAGCGGAGTTTAGTGGTACGTGACATGCCTTCTCTAGGGTGGAGACAGTCGATTGATGGGAGAGAAATGGTCGCGGTGCTCACTGGTGTCATCGGGCTCGTTCTAGGTGGCGTGCTCGCGTGGTCGCTCGCCCTTCGTCGTGCCCAGAGCCAACGTGATTCGTTGGCCCAAGCGAGATCCGACCTGGCCGTTCGAGAGAGCGAACTCGCTTCGGCCCGCGAGAACCTCGAGCGAAACCGCGAAGAGCAAAAGGTGGCCCTTGAGAATATGGAAGGCGTCTTTGAGAATCTCTCGAACCGCGTCCTGCAACAGACCGTGCTCCAGTTCAACCACTCGCAGGAGCAAGTAATGAAGGAGCGAGAGACGACCCTCGATCGAACGCTCAAGCCACTTGCCGACCTCCTCGACGAGTACAAGCGCAATCTTGCCGAATTCGACAAGCAACACGTCGGCGCCTTGGGTGAAGTGAAGAGCCGAGCCGATGAACTGCTCAGTGAACAACGTAAAAGCCAAGTGGAGACGAGGCGACTCAATCTGCTCCTAGGACGAAGTGACCACCGTGGTCGCTGGGGGGAGATCCAACTGGCGAACGTGCTCGAAGCATCGGGGCTCAAGCAAGACATCGACTACAAACTCCAAGTTTCCTCGACCAGCGAGTCGGGTCGTTCGGTTCGTCCGGACTGCGTCGTGATCATGCCGAACGGTTCGCGCGTCGCGGTCGACGCGAAGTTTCCCTTCGACGCGTATGAGGCTGCGCTCTCGGCGGAGAACGCCGAAGAGCGCAAGGCCCTCGAGGTGAAACACGCGAAGGATCTGCGCGCCCACGTGAAGACCTTGCGCGACAAGGCCTACTGGGAGTCCATCGCACCGGCGCCCGAGTTCGTGGCCTGCTTCGTGCCGAGCGACGTCGCGGTGAGCGTGGCCTTTGACGCGGACCCCGACCTCTTGACGTACGCCGCGAAAGAACGCGTTCTCATCGTGGGGCCGACGAATCTCCTTTCACTGCTGTGGTCCGTCGCCATGGTGGTGCGTCAACAGAAGCTCGCGATGAACGCCGAAGAGATCTACAAAGTGGCCGAGACGATCTTCGATCGAATTCGCCTCGTAGCGGAGCCGGTGTCGAGAATGGGTAAGGCGCTCGACACGCAGGTGAAGGAGTACAACGCGATGATCACGTCATTTGAGACACGACTCATCGTCAGCGCGAAGAGCCTCCAGAACCTCGGCGGAGCCGCGCACGCCAAAGAGCTGCCCGAACTGAGCCACGTCGATCGTTTGGCGGCGCGGCTCGACGAAGTGAAGTGGGGCGTCGACGCCGCGCACCCGCTGGCCGAGGGATCGTCCGAGATCCTCGACCTCGAGGGTTACGAGGACCAGAGCTAAAAATCGATGACGAGTAAGTTCTTCCAGCGTGGCCCGTACTCGCGCGCAACGTCGTCGACACACGTTGCTCATCACCCTCGCTCTCGGCGTCACGCTCATCGTGCTCTTATTCGCGCGAGACGTGTCGCGCTCGGCGCACGGCGCAGCCAATCCCCAACGCAGTGAGAACCGAAGCTTTGCGGCGCTGGCCAACACGCTGCTCACCAAGGAGAACAGCTTCAACGGGCGCCTCGATCAGCTCTTAGCGCAGGGCACCACGCTCAGTCGAGCCGTGTTCGCCGCGCGACTCAACCAGCTCGACCAGGAACTCTCGAACTGGATCACCGCCGCCGATCAACTGCGCCGTCCCGGTTTGGACCACCACGTCAACGAGACGCTCTACAGGATCACGCTGACCCGCGTCGCGGCCTACCAGACGTTGCTCGGTGACGTGGCGAACGCGCTCGGTCTCCCGTGGAGCACCGTGCCCGTCGTCGTCGTCATCAATCCGGTGGCGACGCTCGAGAATTTGGACCAACAGTGGAACGTGGACCGATTCGCGTTGGTGAAAGAGCCCGGTTTCGTTCATCTCGACACGACGAACTCGTCGAGCGCGAGTTACTACGCGGCCCACGGGCTCACGGCGCTCGTCCAGGCGCCAAACCTCGCACTCGTTCGCGCGATCAGTATTGGTGCCGTGCGAGTCTCACCAGCACCACTTCCGGCCCCGACGGGTGACCTGCTGTTGCCCCCCGTGGGGTTGGTGCAGTTGGGCGTGTCGGTCGTGAACGCGAGCTACGACGACCAACCGGTCACGCTAACGATCCGAGTCACACCTCTCAATAATCGAGGCGTGGCGTTCGCGCAGACCTTGAAGACGACGCTCGGACCGCTCGGAGCGTACGCCTTCGTCCCGAAGTTGATTCACACCGCCGCGAGCGAGCGAGCCCGTGTCGTCGTGACCTTGTCGGGCGCGCCAGCCGCGTCGGGCAAGGTCACCGCCGAGACCTACCAAATGGAGATGTCGCCATCGGGAAACTCATAGCGAGATTGAGTTACCGGTCGGTTCGCGTACGATGGACGCGCCCCTAAATTTGAATCGAGGAACTGTGCCGCAGTCCATTACCGTGACCGATAACCGCACTGGTGAGACGCGAGAGATCCCCATTGAACACGGTGGCATCGCCGCGAGTGAGTTCTCGAAACTTCTGCCCGGCGTCTGGTTCTACGACCCCGGCTTCATGACAACGGCGATGGCCGAGTCGTCCATCACCTACATCGACGGCGACGCGGGCATCTTGCGCTACCGCGGTTACCCCATCGAACAACTCGCCGAGAAGTCGACGTACGTCGAGGTGGCCTACCTGCTGTTGCACGGTGAACTGCCCAACGCCGAACAGGCCGCCGACTGGGAAAAAGAGATCACGTACCACACGTACATCCACGAGAACGTGCGCAAGCGCTTCCTGGAAGGTTTCAACTACGACGCGCACCCGATGGGCATGTTGGTCTCGGCGGTCGCGGCCCTGTCGACGTACTACAAGGACGCCAAGGACCTCGACGACCCCGATATCTTGCACAAGCAGATCGTGCGACTGATCGCGAAGATGCCGACGTTGGCCGCCGCCGCGCACCGCTTCAGTGTGGGCATGCCTTTCGTGTACCCCGACAACACGATGTCGTACTCGCAGAACTTCCTCTCAATGATGTGGAAGGTCGCCGAGCCTCGTTACGAACCCGATCCGATTCTGGCCCACGCGCTCGACGTGCTCTTCATCTTGCACGCCGATCACGAACAGAACTGCGGCACGACGGCGATGCGCGTCGCGGGCTCTTCGCACGCCGACCCCTACTCGGCGACGGCCGCCGCGACGGCTGCGCTCTACGGTCCGCGCCACGGTGGCGCCAACGAAGCGGTGTTGAAGATGTTGATCAAGATTGGCAGCATCGAGAACGTGCCAGCCTTCGTGGAGACGGTGAAGCAAGGCAAGACCCTGCTCGAGGGTTTCGGTCACCGCGTGTACAAGAACTTCGACCCTCGAGCCCAGATCATCAAGAAGATCGCCGACGACGTCTTCAGCGTCACCGGCAAGAACCCACTGTTGGACATCGCACTCAAACTCGAAGAGGTCGCGCTCGCCGACGAGTACTTTATCTCTCGGCGTCTCTACCCCAACGTGGACTTCTACTCCGGGCTGATCTATCAGGCGATGGGTTTTCCGATGGAGATGTTCACGGTGCTCTTCGCCATCCCTCGCACGTCGGGATGGCTCGCGCACTTCCAAGAGCTTCTCTCTCAAGACACCAAGATCGCCCGGCCTCGCCAGCTCTACATCGGCAACGACGAACGCGACTTCGTGCCCATGCACCAGCGCGGGTAGTTCTTAGGACGTCGCGGCCCTCTGGGCGTCGGGCTTCGTCACTCGCGTCAGTCCTTCTTGGACCATCGACACCTTCAACTCACCGTCTCTCGAGAAGAGGAATCCCCTCGCGAGACCTCGACCGCCAAAGGCGATGGGCGACTCGGTGTCGAAGAGCAACCACTCGTCGGCGCGCAGATCGTGGTGGAACCACATGCAGTGGTCG
>PMOI01000016.1 GCA_003162475.1 Acidimicrobiaceae bacterium | reverse complement strand
CCTCACGATGGGACCAAATCTGGAAGTCGTAGTTCGACTTCAAACCAGAAGCTAGAACGTGCGGCGCGAAAGCGCCGCACGTTCTAGCTCTAGGTCGCCAGTTCCGCTCTGACGTGGCCATTCACGTTTCGCCACCAGAACAACGTCGTCAGCGCGAGTAACGCCGAGATCAGCGCGAGCAACGAAAAGGGGAGTGCCGAGTCGATGGTGAAGAGGAATCCCGACACGCCCGCGGCGATGGCCAACGACGCGGTATTGGACATGGTGTAGAGACCCTGACGACGACCGAGCTCACGATGGACCGCGCCTTGGCTCATGAGCGACGAGATCGACGGAACCGAAAGTGACGCGCCGATCGATTCGCACGATCCGAGCACCAAGATCAAGTTGTTGTTGTGAATATGGGGGTAGAGGGCAAGAAAGAAGGCACCGCTCAAGAGTCCCGAGAGCGCGATGATGCGTCGATTCGCGTGGTCGGCGAGCCAACCTCCGAATCGGTAGAGCACGATCCACGGCAGACCGAAGAAGGTCCAACTGAGACGAATCTGAAGCGTGCTCGCGTGGTGCGCGTGCATGAGAAGACTCCAACACGTTTCGTAGACACCGATCGCGAGCCCGGACGCTGCCGCCGACATGAGGGCACCCGTGAGTTGCGAACTCCACTGCATCTTCGGTAACGGTGTCGGGTCGAAGGCAACGTCGCCGAGGTTGGTCTTCATCGCCACGAGGGCCGCGCAGAGACTGACGATCCCCGTCACGAAGAAGGCCCATCCGAGGTCGTTGACCGACGCCACGACACCGACGACTGGCCCAATCGCCAGGCCGAACAGTTGGGCTGCGAAAATTTGCGAGACGGCGCGACCCCGCTCGGACTCCGCAAAGAGCGAGGCCACGGCCGACAACGAGGCGACCTCGATCGCTCCCGCGGCGGCGCCTTGAAACGCCCTCGTCAACGCTAACCACGGCGCGCTGACCGGCAGGAGAAAGGTCATGCTCGCGAGACCGTAGGTGACGAGACTGCCAACGAGGATGCGGCGTCGGCCGAATCGGTCGGCGAGATGGCCAAAGGCGAACTGCGTGAGTACACCCGCGACGAAGAACATCGACTGGATGATGCCGATGACCGCCGGCGTGCCGCCGCGATGCTCTAAGTAGAGGGGAAGGAGGGGTAGTCCGAGCGTCGCGCCCATCCACTGAATGGCCACGATGACCGTGAGACGGCGCAAAGTTCGTTGCGCACCACTTTGTGCCATGACGACCACGCTACCGGTCGAAGCACGTGAAATTCACGGTTCAGCGTTAGATCGTGTGACACTCGATCAAGATCAGCACCCCGAGGAACACGTACACGTAGGGCATGAACGTCGCCGCGTGTTCGTTGCCCCAGTTCACGACACGAGGGTGCGTCGCGAGGCGTTGGGCACTCAAGAGAAAGACGATCTCCAATAACGCGAACGTGGCGATCGTCACCATTGCGTGCGCGAAGCCGTTGGCGCGAAGCAGTGGAATCCATACCGCCAGATTGTCGCCGCCCAGCGCGAACGTCATGACGTACGTCGTGAGGGCACCGCGGCGGAACTGCGCGCGCGGCGCTGTTCGATGGCGCCACGAGTGCCACGCGAACCAAAAGGGCGCCACGGCCAGTACGCCGATCCAGCGCACGGGTATCGGGGTGAGCAGTGAACCGAGCCCTCCCGCCAGCGCGATCATCGACGCGACCCCGAGTGCCTGGGCCCAACTCACGCGACGGAATCGATCACGCTCGGTGGCCACGAGCTGCGCCGCGAAGGCGAAGTAGTTGTCGACCATCGTGCCCACGTACGCGAGCGTCGCGACGACCACCACGCCGAGAATCGTGTGCACCGGTTGACCTTACTTGAGAGTACAAAAGGGTTAAAAAAGTTGCGCGTAGGCTGAACGAGATGCTTCGTCACGTGTCGCCCCCAACGAACGAACAACTAGAGCGCGCCCGTGAGATCATGGGCCACTACCTAGAGCCCACGCCGACGGTCGCCATCCTCGTGCACGGGAGAAAAGTCTTCGTCAAGCTCGAGAGTCTCCAAGTGACGGGATCGTTCAAAATCCGTGGCGCCCTCGCGGCCGTTTCCGCGGCACACCGCGACGATCCAAGCGGCGCGGTCATCACGGCCTCCGCCGGTAACCATGGTCTGGGCATCGCGCACGCGTCGATGCTCTTGGATGTGCGCGCCACCGTCGTCGTACCGCAGAACGCGTCGGTCGCCAAGGTGAAAAAGCTCTCCACCTACGACATCGAACTCATTCAGTTCGGCTCTTCCTACGACGAAGCCCAGGGACACGCAAAAGACCTCGCCGACACGAGGGCCATCCGATTCATCTCTCCGTTCAACGACAGTGACGTCATCGCGGGTCAGTCCACGGTCTTTGACGAGATGTTGCGCCAAGCACCCGAGATCGAACACGTCGTCGTGTCGGTGGGCGGCGGCGGTCTGATATCGGGAACGCTGCTCTCGCGCGACCTGCAGGGCCGTTCGGATATTCGCGTGACGGGCGTCCAGCCCGAGGAGAGCTCGGCGCTCTATCACGTACTGCGCGGCGCGACGATGGCTGACGTCGTTCACCACCCAACAATCGCCGACGGGCTCGCCGGCGGTGGCGACGATGGCGCCATCACCAATGAAATCGTCGCGAAGAGCGGAATCGACCTCGTGCTGGTGCCCGAAGTAGAGATCCGCCGAGCGGTTCGCGAGATCGCCGAGAACAACGGGCTCGTGATGGAAGGTTCGGCCGCGGCGTCCTACGCGGCGATCGCCGCCAATCGTGTGGATGACGAAACGTCGCGCGTTGGCTTCATCGCGAGCGGGCGCAACATCTCACACGAGTTACTGCTCGAACTCTTATCGGAACCCTTAACGTCGCACCCTTAGGTTCTTCGAAGACGAAACGGTAGGGTGGTGAAATGGCAGTAAAGAAGCGCCTCATGGCCCTCGCGCTCGCCGCCGTCGCCCTCGCACTTACCGCAACTGGCGTGGTTCTCGCCGCGACCGATTCGAATCCCGCCGGTCTTGCGAAGGATCCTTTGGTCCTGAACGGCTATCCGCCCTCGTCGGCGAAGCTGGTCGTGCACCTTTCGACTGGCACAAATTTCGTCCTCAGCGCCAACGTCGCCGTGAACTTCACGGCCAACGAGGTGGACGCCGTCGTCAGTATCCCCGCGGTCGTCTCAGCGGCCGCGATAGAACTTCGACTGGTCAAAAATCATCTCTACGCGCGTTCCGCCGCGCAGTCCAGTGGACCCTGGCAGGACGCGAATCTGAAGTCTCCAGCGCTGTTTGGCGTCGCGCTCGAGTTGACCAAGCCCGACATCAAACTCATCACGGGCTTTCAAGAGACCATCAGTAAAAGCGGTTACTCGACGACCTACGTCCTCTACCGTAACCACGTCGCCCTCACGAATCTCTTCGGTTCGTCCACCACGTCGGTGCTCGGTTCCGTTCTCTGGTCCATCACGGTGGGAAGCCAGGGCGAGGTTTCCATGAGCAGCGTCACGGTGAAATCAGCGCACACCACGACGACGTTGAGCGTGACGGTGTCGTCGTACAATCAGCCGGTGCACATCGCCACGCCGACGGACGTGAAGGCGATCCCTCTCGCCTCGATTGACAAGCTTCTCACCAGCAAGAGCATTCCTACCTTGTTGATTCCTCGCAACCTCACGTCGCTCTCACAAGCCACGCTCAGTTAGGTCAATTCATGACAGACGAACACTCCGAACCTCACTGGCCGGCCTCGTTGGCCCTTTTGGTCTGCGCGGGGCTCTTCGTGCTGCTGCCCAGTCGACTCGCCATTGGGCCCAAATGGCTGCTGCCGATCCTGGTGATCTTGCCGCTCATCCCGCTGTCGGCGAGACGACACCGTCACGCCGACGACGCGCCCTGGGTGCGGAATCTCTGCGTGAGCCTCATTGCCCTGGTGACGGTGGCCAACATGACCTCCGTCGGGCTGCTCGTGGACCGCCTCTTGAACTCGCAAGTGTCCCAAGGTCGCCAGTTGATCTTCTCGGCGGTCTCGATCTGGTTGACCAACGTCATCGTCTTCGGACTGTGGCTCTGGGAGATGGATCGGGGTGGCCCACAACGGCGAGCGGGTTCCAACTCGCTGATGCCCGACATTCAATTTCCGCAGATGGAGAATCCGAAGTTGGCGCCGCCCGACTGGCGCCCACAGTTCTTCGACTATCTCTACACGTCGTTCGCCAACGGCACGAGCTTTGCGCCGGCTGATGCTATGCCGTTGTCGCCCCGAGCCAAAGCGCTCTTCTTGGGTGAGTCAATCGCGTCGCTCATCACGATCTCCATCGTGGCGGCTCGAGCGGTGAACATCCTGCATTAGGGAGGGAACTGATTGAAGAGTCGGTCGAGCCAGTGACTGGCGCGACTCTCTTGGTTCTTTCTTCGCTCGACGCGATCGGCCCACGCCGCCAACCCGAGACCCACGTTGATTCCCATCCAGCGCAGGGGTTCGACTTCCCAGCGTTTGCTCCGGTGTTGCACGAAGGGCAACGTAGTGAACGACGTTTCGGCACCGGGCGCGCTGATGAGATCGGCGAGGCAGTTCGCGGCGAGGTAGCTCATCACCACGCCGTCACCGGTGTACCCGCCGGCGCTCGCGAGTCCGGTCGGGTAGTCGACCAGTACCGAAGGCGAGAGATCGCGCGGCATCGCTAGGGGTCCTCCCCAGCGGTGCGAGACGTCGCCCGAGAGTGAAGGAAAGAGTTCGCGGAGCGTTGAATCGAGGAGGGTGAAGACCTTGGGGTTCAGATCGAATCGCTCTTCCACCGTTGAGGCGAAGTGGTATGGCGCGCCCCGTCCGCCAAAGGCCACGCGGTCGTCGTTGGTGCGCTGGCCGTAGATGATGAGGTGACGATCGTCGGCGAACGTCTCGTAGTCGCGAAAACCGACCTCGTCCCAGAACGACGCGGGCTGGGGTTCCGTGGCAATCATGAGCGAGTAGATCGGCGCGACACTTCGCCGCTCGCCGGGAAGTGTCGAGGTGAAGCCCTCGGTGGCTCGAACGACAAAACGCGCGTGCACGCTGGCGTGGGCGGTGATGACCTCGGCCAACGTCCCGTCGTGACCACCGACGATTCGCGTCACCGTGGTGTTCTCATAGATGTCGACGCCGAGTCGCTCGTCCACCTCCGCGAGTCCTCGAACGAGTCGAGCGGGATGGAGTCGTGCACAGTGGGGCGTGTACGTAGCACCCAGCGAGTTGCTGACGTTGCCACGCTCACGCGCCGCGCCTTCGTCGAGCCACGTGAGGTCGTCGGGGTCGTAGCCGTGTTCGGCGGCGGCGGCGACGCCGTCGCGGAGTCGCTTTGCTTGCACGTCGCTGCGAGCGAAGGTCAGCGAGCCTCCCTGTATGAAGTGTGCGTCGATGCCGTCGGCCGCGATCGACGCGCCGAGGGAACGCACGGCCCCTTGGAGTTCGAGGCGCAAGTGATCGAAGGCAGCTCGTCCGTGGCGGGCGATGACGGCGTCGTCGCCGAGGGGATAGAGCGCCGACGCCCACCCGCCGTTTCGTCCCGAGGCCCCAAAGCCGCAGACCGACTTCTCGAGCACGGCAACGCGAAGCGAGGGGTCACGGCGCTTGAGCTCGCGAGCGGTCCACAGGCCCGTGAAGCCGCCGCCCACGATGGCGACGTCGACGTCGAGATGTTCACGCAGTGGCGCTCGAGGTGTCACCGGTTGGTCGAGCGTCGACCACCACAGTGAGTCCGGTGGTCGCACTAGATGTTGAGCTTGGACGCTCCGGTGAATACTTCACGCAAGACCCCGGCCATGAAGTCGATGTCATCGCGAGTAGAGATCAACGGTGGAGCGAGTTGCACGACGGGGTCTCCGCGGTCGTCCGAGCGACAGATGAGTCCCCGACGGAACATCTCGGGCGACACGTAGCCACGCAGCAGTCGTTCCGCGTCGTCGCCGGCCCACGTCTCTTTGGTGCCCTGATCCTTGACGAGTTCGATGCCCCAGAAGTAGCCGGTGCCGCGCACGTCGCCCACGATCGGGATGTCCTTCAGCGACTCGAGGCTCTGTTGGAAGTAGTCCTGGTTCGCAAGCACGTTCTCGAGGACCTTCTCGTTCTCCAAGATCTCGAGGGCCTTCAGCGCCACGGCACACGAGGCCGGGTGACCGGCCCAGGTGAAGCCGTGCAGGAAAGAAACGTCGTCGTGCATAAAGGGTTCGGCGATACGATCCGACACGATCATTGCGCCCAGCGGAGCGTAGCCGGCGGTGATGCCCTTCGCGCAGGTGATGATGTCGGGGACGTAGTCGTACTTTTGACCACCGAACCACGTACCGATACGTCCGAAGGCGCAGATCACTTCGTCCGAGACGAGCAACACGCCGTAGCGGTCACAGATCTCGCGGACCTCTTTCCAGTAACTCAGGGGCGGCGCGAAACAGCCGCCGGCGTTCTGCACGGGCTCGAGGAAGACCGCGGCGATCGTCTCGGGACCCTCACGGAGTATGGCCTCTTCGATCTGGTGCGCCTGCCAGAGACCGAAGGCCTCGAAGTTATCGCCGTGCTGTTCAGCTCGGTAGAAGTTGACGGCCGGGACCTTGACGGCGCCCGGCACGAGCGGCTCGAAGGGCGTGCGGTACGACTCGAGCGACGTGATCGTGAGCGCTCCAAGGGTAGTGCCATGGTACGCGACGTCGCGGCTGATGACCTTGTAGCGATCGAGGTCACCGCGCATCTTGTGGTACTGACGCGCAAGTTTCCAAGCACTCTCGTTGGCCTCGGCGCCACCGGTAGTGAAGAAGACGCGATTGAGGTCACCGGGCGAGAGACTCGCCAAGCGTTCGGCCAGTTCAATGGCTTTCGGGTGGGCGTAGGTCCAGATCGGGAAGAAAGCGAGTTCGCTCATCTGCTTCGCCGCGGCCTCGCCGATGTCTCGGCGTCCGTGACCGAGTGCGTTGGTGAAGAGACCCGAGAGTCCGTCGAAGTACTCGGTGCCGTTCGCGTCGTAGACGCGCGTACCCTCTCCGCGCACCATGATCGGCACTTCGTGGAGGTCGTTGTACGCCCCCATGCGCGACATATGCATCCAGAGGTTGCGTCTCGCGCGTTCGGAGTATCGATGACTGGCGTGTTTCTCGTCAGTGACGGTGATCCCGTCGGTAATTGTCTCGTGAAGTGTCACTTTGTCCCCCATGCATAGGTCTGCTTCGCTAGTTTCAAATACAAAAATGTTTCGACTTCTGTCACGCCCGGAATGGAGCGAATCGCATCATTCAAGAGGTGCACCAAGTCGTTGTCGTCTTCCGCGATGACCTCGGCGATGATGTCAAAGCTTCCCGCGGTCATAACGACGTAGTTCGCCTCGTCGATTGCCGCGATCTTGTCCGCTACCAGGCGTACGTCGCCGTGCACGCGAATGCCGATCAGCGCTTCACGCCCGTAGCCAAGTTGCAGGGGATCGGTGATCGCCACGATCTGCATCACGCCCGAATCCTTCAGACGCTGTACGCGACGGCGCACCGCGGCTTCGGAGAGACCGATCTCTTCGGCGATCGCGCCGTACGCGCGTCGTCCGTCTTGTTGCAAGAGGCTGATGATCTTGCGATCGGGTGCGTCGAGGACTCCCGGCGCAGTGTTGATGAGCTCAATGTTCGAACGATCACCGTTCGCTTGACTCTGTCGCTGTGGTTTGGGTCCTGGCATCGGTTGCTCCTAGTCCGTGGCCTTGGCGGCTTTGGACTGCGGATACGGACAGTATAGGGGTATATCGCGACGGAATGCGTCGTCATACGTGCCTCAGGTGACTTATTTCATAGTCCGTGGTTGCGAAGCCCAAGCAAACTCTGGCAGAGTGGCGTGGAGCGCTGTTGGAGAACAGCCCAACTTTAGGAGGGCATATGCGTCGCTTGGCCAACTTCATTGGAGGCGAATCGCTCGCGCCAAAGAGCGCGAAGTACGTGGAGTTGATCAGTCCCGTGACCGGTCAACCGTTCGCCGAAATGCCCGTCTCGGATGAGCGTGACGTCGATCACGCGGTCCAGGTCGCCTCGAAGGCCTTCACTTCATGGAAGCGCACGACGCCGTCACAACGTTCACTCGCTCTCTTGAAGATCGCCGACCTCTTCGAAGCCAACGCCGAAGAGCTCGTCGCGATCGAAGCGGAGAACACGGGAAAGATCATCGCGCTCACGATGAGTGAGGAAGTCCCGCCGATGATCGACCAGATCCGTTTCTTCGCGGGTGCCGCGCGACTGTTGGAGGGTCGAGGCGCCGCAGAGTACATGGAGGGCATGACGAGTTACGTACGTCGCGAGCCCGTGGGCGTGTGTGGGGCGGTGACGCCGTGGAACTATCCGATGATGATGGCGGTGTGGAAGTGGGCGCCGGCCATCGCCGCGGGCAACACAATGGTCCTCAAGCCCGGCGACTCGACACCGGCGTCGACGTTGTTCATGGCGAAACTGATGGCCGAGGTACTCCCCGAAGGCGTCTTTGGTGTGGTGTGCGGTGACCGCGACACCGGTCGCGCGCTCGTCGAGCACCCCGTGCCGGCGATGGTGTCCATCACCGGATCGGTTCGAGCGGGCATGGAGGTCGCTGGCTCGGCGGCGAAGAACCTCAAGCGCGTCCATTTGGAACTCGGTGGCAAGGCCCCGGTCGTGGTCTTCGACGACGTCGATCTCGCCGCGGCCGTTGAAGGTATCGCCATCGCTGGCTACTTCAACGCGGGCCAGGACTGCACGGCCGCGACGCGCGTGCTGGCTGGTGACAAGGTCTACGGTGACTTCGTCGACGCGCTGGCCGAGCAGGCGAAGAACACGGTGATCGGTCCGCCGGAGAACGATGACGCGCTCTTCGGTCCCGTCAACAATCGTGCTCAGTTCGAGCGCGTGACTGGAATCTTGGGCCGTACCCCCAAGCACGCGTCGGTGGTGGCGGGCGGTTCCCAGGTGGGAAGTGACGGCTTCTTCATCGAACCCACGGTCGTGGCGGGCCTTCATCAAGACGACGAGATGATCCAGAACGAGATCTTTGGTCCCGTCATCACCGTCCAGAAGTTCTCTGACGAAGCCGAGGCCCTCAGTTGGGCGAACGGGGTGGACTACGGCTTGGCGTCGTCGGTGTGGACAAGGGACCACGGTCGGGCTCTTCGCTTCGCGCGCGACCTCGACTTTGGCTGCGTCTGGGTCAACACCCACATCCCACTGGTCGCCGAGATGCCCCACGGGGGCTTCAAGAAGTCGGGCTACGGCAAGGACCTCTCGGTGTACGGGTTCGAGGACTACACGCGTATCAAGCACGTGATGCACAACCTCGAGTTTTAGCTTCACTTTGAGTGAGTGCGCGACGCGCCAAGTTGTTAGCGTGAGAGTGGCCAAGAAGAGTGAAAGAGCGATCAACGATGATCATCGGCGTAGTCAAAGAGATTAAGACCGACGAGGACCGCGTGGCGTTGACGCCCGCGGGCGCTCGAGAGCTCACGGGCGCGGGACACCGTGTGCTCATCGAACGAGACGCCGGCGTTGGCTCTTCCATTCCCGACGCGAGTTACGTCGCGAACGGCGCCACCATCGTCGACAGCGCCGACGACGTCTGGGCCGAAAGCGAGATGATTCTCAAGGTCAAGGAACCCGTGGGCGCCGAGTACCAGCGCCTCGCGGCGCACCGCCATCAAGTTCTCTTCACCTACCTGCACCTGGCAGCGTCGAGGGAGTGCACCGACGCGTTGGTCGCGGCGGACAACGTCGCGATCGCCTACGAAACCGTTCGTCTACGCGACAACTCGCTGCCCCTTCTCACACCCATGAGTGAAGTCGCCGGACGTATGGCGACACTTATGGGCGCGCATCACCTCATGCGTCCTGGCGGGGGACACGGCACGCTGATCTCGGGTGTACCCGGCGTGGCGCCGGCGAACGTGGTCGTCATTGGCGCGGGCGTTTCGGGCCTGGCCGCGGCGACGATGGCCGTGGGCCTGCACGCGAACGTGAAGATACTCGACCGCAACCTCGAGCGACTTCGTCAAGTGGACATCCACTTCGACGGCCGCGTCGAGACGATCGCGTCGTCGACGTTAGCGATCGAGGAGGCTTGCCTCGACGCCGACATCGTCATTGGCGCCGTGCTCGTGGTCGGCGCGAAGGCACCGAAGTTGGTGAGCAACGATCTCGTCGCTCGGATGCGCGAGGGATCAGTGTTGGTGGACATCTCGGTCGACCAGGGAGGCTGCTTTGAAGCCACGCGTCCAACCACGCACTCGAATCCGACCTTTGAAGTCAACGGCTCGATTTTCTACTGCGTGGCGAACATGCCGGGCGCTGTCCCCGCGACGTCGACGAAATCTCTCTCGAACGCGACGCTGCCGTACGTCTTAGAGCTCGCGCGTCACGGTTGGCGAGAAGCGGTGGTCGCCGACGACGCCCTCGCCGAAGGGGTCAACGTCGTGAACGGCAAGGTTACGTATGGCCCCGTCGCGGAAGCGCTCGGCCTTACCTACACGCCGCTTCGCTCACTCCTCTAAATAGGGGACTGACATACCTGACGCACCCGGCAGTTCGCGGCGAAATGGTCAGAATAATGGGGTAAGAGTTGGGATAACGTGAACCCGTGAGTGCCGAAGAGGGATCCGACATCGGCATCGAGAATAAGGGTCAAGAACCAGCGTCCCGGAAGAAAGGCTCGATTCGGTCACATGAGCAGTTGATTGGAATGATCATCCTCTCGGCGGCGTTCATCATCGGATCGTTGTCGGTAGCATCGGGGATCCGAAACCGAAATCAACCGCAGACCAACCAGATCACGATTACCGGTTCTGCTGGACGGGCAGTCACGTCCAACACATTCCAATGGATGGCGAGTGTGGCCAGCACGCAGCCGACAACCTCGGCGGCACTGGCACAATTGAACGGGTGGACCGCCCAGATTCGCAACGCGCTTATCGCCGCCGGAGCTCTCAACGTCGAAATCTCATTTGGCACGGTAAATGTGCAACCCAATACACAGGCCACCGGTCAAGTGACCAGTTTCACTATGAGCCAAACGGTCACCGTGCAGTCCTCTCGCCTGACCGCCATGCAGCGTGTTCTGGGCGTCAGTAATCTCCTGCTCACCAACAACGTTCCGTTCATCGCCCAACAACCGCAGTACACCTTCAATGGATTGAAGAAACTGCGACCCGCTCTCACGGCAGAGGCGGCCGCAAACGCTCGACAGCGTGCCCAAGCCGCGTTGGGCAAACAGGTCAAGTTGGGGAAGCCGATTTCGATCAAGGTGGGACAAGTGTCCGTGGATGCGCCCGGGTCCGTCAATTACGGCAGCGGAGACTTCAACACCAGCTCGATTCCGAAGGTCGTCTCGGTGGTGGTTTACGCCACCTACTCAACTTAGTAAGTGGTCCTCACCCTCGCATGATGAACCGATGAGGGTTGGGCGGCGGTTCTGCGAGCAGATTGTGAAACTCGTGATCACCTGCCGAGCCACTCGTCGAGTAGGCATCATTTATCGGCTGCGCCGGGTGTGTCTGGTATGTCAGTCCCCTAAATAGGGGCAGTGGCGACACCCACTCTCACAACACGTGCCGCGCGCGAGGTGCGTCGAGACCGTTAAGACGGTGAGGCCCGTCGACGGGTCGCGATAACTCGGCAGTCCTTGGGCGACGGCCTCTTCGTGGGCGGCCAGTATGGCTTCGTAGTCTTCCCGATCGGGATCACATCGAGAAACGTGCGGACGCGGGGTCGAGTTGGGCACGTGGCCAACTTAACGTGACGCTCGAAAAGTGAGGGATCTGACCGCGGGTGCCGTTGCCGTGCGGGTAACTCAGTTACCGACCGAACAGTTCGTGTTCGTGCTTCGAGGAGTCAGCGAGAGCGCCCTTAACTTCTGGCACCCAGAAATCTCATGAAGATTCACGGCGTATTGTTGCAACCGTTCGGCAGCCGTCAGGAAGTTGCTCACGAAGGTGAGCGTGCCAGAAGCGTGAACGAAAGTGGAATACGAGGGTGGTCATCGGGCGCGACGAATTGCCCCGTGGAACTCTCCACTAACCATGGGAACTGTTGAAAGACGGTCCAATCGTGTTCGGTGAGCGAATCGACGACCAAACCATGTTCAATCAACGCCGCAACGATCTCGCCAATGGAGTGATTCCAGACGAAGATTCTCGTGGTCGAAAGTTTTTCTCCGTCCGTGTACGTGTCCCCAGTGTCGTCGACGTAGGGATTGTCGAACTCTTCGAAGTATCCGTAGACAATCCGTTCTCCGTCATCGTCGAGACACGAAGAGAAGGGGTGCACGTCGTGGAGATACAGCCGACCACCGGGCTTCAAGAGTTCTGAGACGACCGCACCCCACGCGTCAATGTTCGGAAGCCAACACAACGCACCGAGGCTGACGTAGACGACGTCGAATCGCTTACCCGACAACGCCCGCGGCGCGTCGTAGACGTTGGCACAGACGAACGTCGAGTGCTCAGCCAGTCCCGCGCGCCTGGAGAGATTTACGGCCTCGTCTACCGCAGCGGGCGAGAAGTCGAGACCGGTGACGACGGCGCCGGCGCGGGCCCAGCGCAACGTATCCATACCGAAGTGGCACTGCAGGTGCACGAGCGTCTTGCCGTCGAGGTTGCCCAGCGCCTCACTCTCTCTGGGATCGGGTCCCGGAGCGTTTCGGAGCCAACCGTCGACGTCATAGAACCGAGAACGAGTATGGATTCCAACGCGTTCGTTCCAATTCGAACGATTCGCCTCAAGTCGTGGGTCCATCGGTGAAGAGTATCCCGAGGAACGTAGTCCGCGCCTTGCTCCTCCGCTTCGTCGATCCGCCGGTGTCGCTTACTCGTCGACGAGGAGAACGACTTTGCCAAACTTTCCTGGTCGGCCGAAGTAGTCGTACGCGGCGGCGGCGTCACGGAGATCGAACGTCTTCGCGATTGGCACGGAGATTGTTCGACTCTCCCAAAGCGGTAGGAGCACCTGGCGAAGCAGCGAAGCGACGGCCGATTTCTCTTCTCGCGATCGTGAACGAAGTGTCGATCCGGTAAGAGTGAAGCGCGTACGCATCATGGCGAGGAGATCGATCTCCACGCGCGCGCCCGCGCCGACGCCGATGACCACGACGCGCGCGTGAGGACGCAAGACTCGCTGGGCCGCGCTCAGGTTCGCCGCGCCGAGGAGTTCGAGCACGACGTCGACGGGTTCGAGTGATCCCACCTCGTCGAGGGTGATCGTCTCATCGGCCCCGAGCGCGCGCAAGGCGTCGTGATGTTCATCGTTTCGCGTGACGGCGACGACCTCGGCTCCGAGGACGTGCGCGATTTGGACGCCCGCCGCGCCCACACCGCCCGCGGCCCCCGAGACGAGAACACGGTCACTTGCCTGGAGGTGCCCTTGCGTGACGAGAGCGTCGAACGCCGTCGTGAAGGCTTCGGGGAAACCGCCCGCTTCGGTCCAACTGACGAGATCGGGTACGAAGAGGAGGTGCTCACTGGCCACGACGCAGTGGGTGGCCTGCGCGCCGCCGCCGACGATGGCGCACACTCGTCGTCCGATCAGCGATGTCGAGACATCCTCACCCACGGCGGTGACGAGCCCCGCCAGTTCCATGCCGGGAACGTCCTCGGGAAAGCCGGGTGGTGCAGGGTAGAAACCTTCTCGTTGCATGAGATCTGCCGCGTTGATGCCCGCCGCGCGTACCGCGACGACCACGTCATCAGGTCCGGGTTCAGGCGTGTCGCGTTCGACTACCTCGAGCCGTTTTTCATCGATCGTGAGGGCCCACACGCGACGAGCCTACGTGCGGCGCTCGTTGGTTATTCGCCGTTAGGGTTTGGTCATGACCATTTACGACATTCCAGTCAGTACCCTTTCGGGCGAGTCAAGTTCTTTGGCCAGCTTCAAAGGTGAAACGATTCTCATCGTCAACGTCGCTTCGAAGTGTGGTCTCACGCCACAGTACGAAGGACTCGAGGCGTTGCAGAAGAAGTACGAGAACCAACGCTTCAGCGTCGTCGGCTTTCCATGCAATCAGTTCGCGGGGCAAGAGCCCGGGAGCGCCGAGGAGATTCAGACCTTTTGCTCGACGACCTACGGCGTGACCTTCCCGCTCTTCGAGAAGATCGACGTCAACGGCGAAGAACAGAGCCCCATTTACGCCGAACTCGAGAAGGTGGCCGACGCCGAAGGCTACGCCGGTGACATCCGCTGGAACTTCGAGAAGTTCCTTGTCAATCCCGACGGCGTCGTAACGCGCTTCGCCCCTCAGGTGACGCCCGAGGACCCGGCTCTCGTCGCCGCGATCGAGTCGGCGCTGAGCTAACCAGCGCCAATCGTGCGATGAAGTCGCACGTAGGTGGGGCGAAAGCCGTAGCGAACCCAGAAGTTGCTCGCTCGTCGGTTCGTGACGCGCCAGTTCGTCTCGACATGATGAAACCCCGCGGCGAAGGCGTCATTCAACGCGTGATCGATGAGCGCTCGAGCGACGCCGCGATGTTCGTGTTCGGGTAGCACCGTGACGGCGCTCACGTGCACGGTGTGGTCGAACGAACCGCGACGTGCGTCGAGCGGGAACGTCAGACACTGGGCAACGCCGACGCCGGAATATTCGACGACGTAGTGGTGGACCTCGTCGTCTTCGAGTGCTTCGAGTAAGTCTTCAGCCCGCGACGCGTGCGCGAAGGAGATTGAAAAGCTCGGCCCTTGTCGCTGCGCCTCGTCGAGCACTCCGTCGAGGATGAGTGCGAGCTGTAAGTCGTCGGGGCCTCCAAGGCGAACGGAGTACCCCGGTGGGAACCGGTGGGGTCGTACTTCACTCAGTGCCAAGACTCCTCGAACGTGCATTCGCGCGAACCCGAGTTCGTACCACGGCGCGGTGTCAGAGGGATCGTCGAAGACCCACGCGTAGTGCTCGGGTGCGCCCTTTGCAATCCAGGTGGCGCCGGCCGTGGCGTAGAGCGCGGCGAGTTGGTTCTCGTCCTCGAACGAGACCCCGTCAGGACCAATCCAGACGCCGTTGCCGTATTCAGCGCTCTCGAGGAGAGCGCCGTAGAGATGACCCACCACGCGACCGGCGTCGTCGGCCACCCACGTCTGGTCCAGCGCGTCAGCGAGCGCGCGCGAAAAGTGTTCGGTCGAGAAATCTGAACTCAACAGTGGATTTCTGCGCGCGTCGTCGCCGAGGCGTTCCTTCACCCTCACGACGACCGCGTCCACGTCGCGCGGCTCAAGCGGGCGCACGATCATGGGGCCACCCTACTTCGAGGTGTGTAAAGGTTGAGAGGTGAGTTTACGAGCAACGCTTTTCGATATGGACGGGCTCCTGCTCGACTCCGAGATCCTCTGGCACAAAGCTGAGGTTGAGATCTTTGGCTCGCTGAGCGTGCCACTCGCCGACGCCGAAGGGCGTTCCACGAAGGGCATGTTCGTCAACGAGGTGGTCAACTTCTGGTTCACGCAGTACCCGTGGTCGGGACCTTCGTCCGACGACGTCGTACAGCTGCTCCTCGATCGCGTCGGTGAACTCGTGGAGAGTGAGGGTCGACTCCTGCCCGGTGCCGTCCGGGCGCTCGACCTCACGGGGGAGCGCGGACCACTGGCTTTGGCGAGTTCGACGCCGATGGCGCTCATCGTACGTTGCCTCAAACACTTCGAGTTACTCGACCGTTTCCAGTCAATTCACTCCGCGGAGTTCGAGCAGTTCGGAAAACCGCATCCCGGTGTCTTTCTCACCGCGGCGGCGTCACTGGACGTGGCGCCGAGCGCCTGTCTTGTCTTGGAAGACTCGGCCGCCGGGGTCTTGGCCGCCAAGGCGGCGCGCATGACCGTCGTCGCTGTACCGACCCCCGACGATCGTGACCACGCGGAGTTTCTCCTTGCGGACCTCGTCCTCGATTCGCTCGATGATCTGACGCCCGCGTGGCTCGACGAGCGATTTGCCTAGAGCACCTTGGTAAAACGGTAGGCCACCGGGTACGAAAAGGCGCCCACGGGGAACTCCTTCACGCGGGCCCAACCACTTGTCTCGTAGAGCTCGATTGCTTCGGGTTGCGCGGGGCCGGTCTCAAGGTAGAGCTGCAGGTACCCAACGGCTCGAGCGCGCGTCTCGGCTTCGGCCATGAGACGAGCGCCCACGCCTAGTCGGCGTTGATCCGGCCGCACCCAAAGGCGTTTGATCTCGCCGAGCGAGAGGGCGGGTTCACTGATCGGACGAATACCAACGCCCCCGATCGGGTGACCGTCGAGGCGCGCGACGAGAAAGAGTCCGAGTGGGGGCATCAACTCATCTACCTGAAGATGGGACCCTTCGTCGCTGCCTTCGTAGCGGCGATTCAGTTCGTCGACGGCGGCGTAGTAGACGCTGAGCGCACCGTGCGACGTTATGGGTTCGTCGTCAATGATGAGATTTGACACGACACCACAGTACGTGCGGGCTCGAAGACTTCATGGCGTTCACTACGATGTGAGAGTTCATTGAAGGAGATACATGTTCCGCCCCGTCAGCGCCGAACTTGAATTCGTGGCTCTAGAAGAAGCCGAGCTCGCCCGTTGGAAGGCCAACAACGTCTTTGAACGTTCGATGAAACTGCGCGAGGGCGCCGAGCCCTGGGTCTTTTACGAAGGGCCGCCGACGGCGAACGGGATGCCGGGGCTGCACCACGTCTGGGCGCGCGTTTACAAGGACCTCTTCTGTCGCTACCACACCATGCGCGGCCGTTACGTGGCGCGCCGCGCCGGCTGGGACACCCACGGCTTGCCCGTTGAAGTACAGGTCGAAAAGCAACTGGGCGTGTCGGGCAAGAAGATGATCGAAGAGAAGGTGGGTGTGGCCGAGTTCACCCGCCTCTGTCGCGAGTCCGTCCTTACCTACGTGGGCGAGTTCGAGCGTCTGACCGATCGCATTGGTTATTGGACCGATATGGAGCACGCGTACTACACCTTCCATCCGACCTACGTGGAATCGGTGTGGTGGCACCTGAAGCAACTCTTCGACAAGGGGCTGCTCTACGAGGACTTGAAGGTCATCCCGTACTGCCCACGTTGTGAGACCGGACTCTCTTCACACGAACTGGGTCAACCCGGAGTCCACACCGACGAGACCGACGAGAGCGCCTACGTGACGTTCGCCCTTACCGACGCGAGCGAACGAAGTGATCTGGCTGGGGCCACGCGCCTGGCCGTGTGGACGACGACGCCCTGGACCTTGCTCTCCAACGTGGCCGTCGCCGTGAATCCCGACGTCACCTACGCCGTCATTGATGGCATGGTCGTGGCCGAAGACTTGGCGACGTCGCTCTTTGGCGAAAACGCCACCTCGACGGGAACTTTTCTCGGCAGTGCCCTCGTGGGCGTGCACTACCAGCGGCCCTTCACTGATGTGGCGCTACCCGACGACGTCGACACCTGTTACGTCGTCGCGGCGGACTACGTGACCACCGAAGACGGCACGGGCCTCGTGCACCAGTCGCCGGCGTTTGGCGAGATCGACCGTCAAATCGCTCGAGACAACGGACTTCCCACGTTGAATCCCGTCGGACCCGACGGTACGTTCACGGCGGCCGTACCGTGGCTCGAGGGTAAGCACGTTCGCGACACCAATCACGAGATCAACGACGAACTTGAGCGCCGCGGTCTCTTGCTCAGACGATACGACTACACCCACTCGCTGCCGCACTGCTGGCGCTGCGGAACGGTCCTCATCTACTGGGCGAAGCCCAGTTGGTACGTCGCGACGAGCAAGTTCAAGGAACAGATGCTCGCGGAGAATGCCACCGTCGACTGGCACCCCGCGCACATTCGCGACGGTCGAATGGGCGAGTGGCTCGAGAACAACGTCGACTGGGCGCTGTCGCGCGACCGCTACTGGGGCACGCCGCTGCCGATTTGGCGTTGTGAGGAAAACCACCTGACCTGCGTGGGCTCGCGCGCCGAACTCTCGGACCTCACGGGACGAGATCTAAGCGACGTCGAGCCGCATCGCCCCGTCATCGACGAGGTCGTTTTCCCCTGTCCGGAGTGCGCCAAGGAGGCGCGCCGCGTCGAGCCGGTCATCGACGCGTGGTTCGACGCGGGCTCGATGCCCGCCGCGCAGGTGGGCTACCCCCACGTGGCCGGCAGTGCCGAGGCCATGCAGTTCCCTGCGCAGCTCGTTGTCGAAGCCATCGATCAGACGCGCGGCTGGTTCTACACGCTGCTCGCCGTGAACACGCTGGTCTTTGACGCGAAACCCTACGAGCACGTGCTCTGCCTCGGTCACATCGTTGACGAGTCGGGAAAGAAGATGAGCAAGTCCGTGGGCAACGTCATCGACCCGTGGGAGGTACTGAACACTCGCGGCGCCGATCCACTTCGCTGGTGGATGTTCTCCCAAGGTTCACCGTGGACCTCGACGCGCGCGGGACTCGGCCCCATCGACGCGTCCCTTCGTGAGACGCTCGCGACGTTGTGGAACACCTTTAGTTTCTTCACGACCTACGCGTCGCTCAACCATTTCGATCCCCACGATCCAGAGATCCCCGCCTTCGAAGATCGCAGCGCGATCGACCAGTGGATTCTCTCTCGTGTCGAGTCGGTGACCCAGACGGTCACCGACGCCCTCGACGGCTACGAGCCCCTCGGCGGGACCGCGGCGATCTCGGCGTTGATCGACGACCTCTCGAACTGGTACGTGCGGCGAAGTCGCCGACGTTTCTGGCGCACCGACCCGAACACCCCGCCGTCGGACTCCTTGGCCGCCCAGGCCACCTTGTTGGAGGTGCTCCAACGCGTGACCTTGCTCTTGGCGCCGTTCTGCCCCTTCGTCACTGAACGTCTCTTCCAAGAGCTGAACGACGTGAGTGACAACGACTCCGTACACCTGGTCGACTGGCCCAAGGCTGACTTGACCCGACGCAACGTCGCGCTCGAATCCTCCATGGACGTCGCGCGACGACTGACCTCACTTGGTCGCGCCGCGCGCGCCGAAGCGGGCGTCAAGGTCCGCCAACCCCTCGCGCGCGCGCTCGTATTCTTGGGTCCGAGCTCTCCTCTTCCTCCCGCCGGCGTTGTCGAAGATGAACTGAACGTCGACATGCTCGAATACGGACGCGAGTTGGCGGACGTGTTGACCTTCGAGCTCGTACCGAACTTTCGCGTCGTCGGACCGCGCCTCGGCGAGGCCGTCAAAGAGCTCAAGCCCGCGCTCGCTGCGCTCGACTCAGTGGCGGCGGCTGCGGCCCTCGAGTCGGGCAACGCCGTGAGCGTGACGTTGTCGACGGGCACGTTCGAGTTGAGCGGCGACGACGTGGAGTTACGGGTGAAGGGACAGGGGGGCTACGCGGTCTCGCGCGACGGTGCCGAAGTGGTCGCGCTCGACCTCGCACTTGACGACGATCTCCTCCGTCGCGGGTACCTGCGTGACGTGGTGCGTCAAGTCCAAGATCTACGAAAGAACTCGGGGCTCGACGTGGCCGATCGAATCGTCTTAAACGTGACGGGACTCGACGATCTCGTCGAGGGCTTCGCGACACTGGCCAGCGAAGTGTTGGCCGTTGAAGTCCTTGCGAGCGAGGGTGTGGGTGAAGGAACGCGACTCGACCTCGACGACGGGCGCGACGCCGTGGCGTGGGTAAAGAAGATCTAGTGCGAAACGTTGAGTTTCGACAGTAACCGTGCCAACACTTCACGCTCGGAGGTGTCGAGTCGAGCGCCCAAATTTTCGTCCAAATACTCGAGGTGAACGCCGAGTGCTTCGTCGAGTTTCGAGTTTCCTTCGTCCGTGATTGCGACAAAGATGGAGCGACGGTCGCTCGGACAGTGTTCGCGTCGAACGAGACCGGCTTCTTCGAGCCGGTCAACCAGTCGGGTCGTGCCGCCCGTCGAGTGGACGATCGCGTCGGCCATCTGACTCATCTTGAGGCGACCGTCGGGGGACTGGCGTAGTTGCAGCATTACCTCGAACCAGGCGAGGGGTAACTGGCACGAGGACTCGAGGGCCGCGCCGAGCTCTTTCGTCAGTCGGGCGTTTGTATCGAGAAGGAGACCGAAGAGGACGACTTTCTCGTCGCCTGAGGGGCACGCGCTGGCGGAGATCGACATCCCCTCACTATACCATTTAGTTGCTTATTAAGTAACTTCTTGACAAGTAGTTGCATAAGCAACTATAATGACGTTCGGCAACTAACTGTCCATATATATAGGAGATCCACATGAGCAACATTCCCGCTCCCGGTGTTTACACCATTGACCCCGTCCATTCGACTTTTGGCTTCATGGCCCGTCACCTCGTGGCGTCAAAGGTACGCGGTAGTTTCACCGAGTTTTCCGGCACCCTCACCATTGGCGAGACGGTCGAGACCTCGCACGTCGAAGCCGAGGCTGAAGCCTCGAGTATTTCAACGAACAACGAGATGCGTGACAATCACTTGCGCAGTGCCGACTTTCTCGAGCAGGAGAAGTTCCCCAAGGTGAACTTCACGTCAACGAAGATCACCGCAAAGAGTGGCGACAAGTACGAATTGGTGGGCGACCTCACCGTTCGTGACGTGACGAAGAGCCTGACGTTTGACGTCGAGTACCTGGGCAGTAGCCCTTCAATGCTCCCCGGCGTGACCGTCGTGGGTTTCGAGGCCACGACCGAGATTGACCGTCGTGACTTCGGCGTCAACTTCGAAGGCGCCCTTGAGAACGGCAGCGTCATCGTTAGCCACAAGATCGTCCTCGAGATCGCCATTGAGGCCTCGAAGCAGGACTAACACGCCTCACCCGTGGTACGAACGCCGGGGGCGCATTGCCCCCGGCGTTCTGCTCGGTACGATGGGGTCGTGGCCGACAAGAGCAGAGCGAAAACCGTCAAATCGAGTATCGGCGTGTTGGGCGCGTTGGCGACCATCATCTCCGTGTGGTGGTTCGCGCTTCGACCGCGTCGTAGCAAGGGCGAGTCGTCACCCGAAGAGTAGGTTGAGTTTTCGCCAATCCCGGTAGGTTGGGTACTCATGGCGTTGGCTTCGTTGGCACCACTACGACATCGAAGTTTCGCTTTGGCGATGACGTCGTCGTTCGTCTCGTCGACCGGAACTTGGATGCAGAGCGTCGCGCTCGGTATCTACCTCACCGAGACCACGAAGAACCCTCTCTGGCTCGGTCTCTTGACCGTGGCCGCGTGGACGCCCGCCATCATTGGCGCGCCGATCGGCGGGGTCGTCGCGGATCGTTGGAGTCGCCAACGCTGGATCCAAATCAACAACTTGATCATGGCCGCCACCGCGAGCGCTCTCGCCGTCGCGGCCTTGACGCATCATCTCTCGCCGGCGTTGGCCTGTTACCTTGCCGTCGCCGAGGGGCTCTGCGGCTCAGCTTCGTGGTCGGCGTGGCAGTCGTTGCTCCCCGACCTCGTCGACAGCGACGAAGTGCTCGCCGCGGTGTCGCTCTCCTCGGCCCAGTTCAACCTCGGCCGCATCATCGGTCCGGTGTGCGCCTCCCTAGCGTTGGTGCTCGGATCGGTGGGACTGTGTTTCGCGCTGAACGCCGCGTCGTTCATCTTCGTGTTAGTGGTCTTCTCTTTCGTTCGAAGTGCGCCCCGACCCAAGAAGACGACGAAGGTACGCTTCTTCGCTGAAACGTGGCACGGCGCGAAACGTGCCTGGGGCGTGAAGGGTTGTCGGAATCCGATTCTGGGCGTCGGGACCGTGGCAATCATCGCGAGTCCCTTCATCGCTCTTGTGCCCGCGATGGCCATCATCGTGTTGCACTCGGGCAAGATCGGCACGACGTGGTTGGTCACGGCGCAAGGCGTCGGTGCGGTCGTCGCGGCGTTGACACTGCCCACCATCGCTAAACGCACGTCGCGGCTTAGGGTCCTGCGCGGTTCGATTGGTTGTGTCGCGGTGGCGCTCGCGTTGTACGCGATCGCGCCCAACCTCGGTTGCGCGATGGCCGCGATGGTCATCTTGGGCGGTTCGTACATGGGCACGCTTACGGGGCTCAATACCTCGGTCCAGGTCCACGCCCCGCGCGCGGAGCGTTCGAGAATTCTCGCCCTCTACACCCTCTCGTTGTCGATGTTCTATCCCTTGGGAGCGTTCGTCCAGGCCGACTTGGCGAAGAGTTTCGGCGTTCGCCACGTGACGCTCGTCGCGTCGGGGTTGCTCGTGCTCGTACTCGTTGGCCTAAAGTTTTTTAACCCCGATTTCTGGGACGAAATGGGTTCGCCCGCGACGCAATCGGTGGTTTTACTGGCAGACTAGGGCTATGCCCTTTGTCGCCATAAATCCAGCCACGGAACAAGTCATCTCCGAGATCCCGAACCACACACCCGAGGAGGTCGATCAGATACTCGAGACGGCGTCGCGGGCCTTCCAGAGTTGGAAGAAGATGTCCTTCGCTGAGCGAGGGCGGGCCATGAAGAGCGCCGCCGATCTGCTCGACAGTGAAATTCCGGTCGTCGCCGAGCTGATGACGAGCGAGATGGGTAAGACCTTCGCCGCCGCCAAGGGTGAAGCCATGAAGTGCGTGATGACCATGCGCTACTTCGCTGAACACGCGGAGTCGCTGCTGCGCGAAGAGAGTCTGCCCACCAATGGATCGCGCAGTGGTGTTCGATTCGACCCGATCGGCGTGATCTTCTCGGTGATGCCGTGGAACTTCCCGCTGTGGCAGGTCGTTCGTCAGGCGGTGCCGACGCTGATGGCCGGCAACGTGGTGGTCTTCAAGCACGCGTCGAACCTTCCGGGGTGCGCCAGCTACTTGGAGGACCTCTTCGTGCGCGCGGGCTTCACGCCCGGCGTTCTCAGCACGACGTTCGTCGGTCACGACGCAGTGTCTGACATCATCGGCGACCCTCGCGTCGTCGCGGTGTCGTTGACGGGTTCGGATCGGGCGGGACGCTCCGTTGGCGAATTAGCGGGCAAACACTTGAAAAAGTGCGTTCTCGAACTTGGCGGTTCGGACCCCTTCATCGTGGCGAGCTCGGCGGACATGGAGCGAACGGTGCCGATGGCGGTCACCGCGCGGATCCAGAACAACGGACAGGCCTGCATTGCCTCAAAGCGCTTCATCGTCGTGCGAGAGAGGGCTGACGAATTTCTCGAGCTCTACGCGGCGGCGATGGGTGCCGTACGAATGGGTGACCCCATGGACCCCGCGACCGAACTTGGACCTTTGGTCTCGAGAGCTCAGCGCGATGAACTGGCCGCACAGGTCTCGACCTCGCTCGACAAGGGCGCGACGGCGCTGGCCGGTGGTTCGGTGCCCGATCGTACGGGCTTCTATTATCCCGCGACGGTGCTCACGAACGTGCCGCGCGACTCGCGCGCGGGCTGCGAAGAGCTTTTCGGGCCTGTCGCGGTGGTGCTGGTGGCGGACGATCTCGCCGACGCGATACGTGTGGCCAACGACACGCCGTGGGGACTCGGTGGTGCGGTATGGGCCACCGACAAGAATGAGATCGACGAAGCCATCGCCGGACTCGACGTGGGTACCGTCTTCGCGAACGCCATCGTTGCCTCGATGAACGAGTTGCCCTTTGGCGGGACGAAGCAGTCGGGCTTTGGTCGTGAGCTCTCGGCATTCGGCGCGCGTGAGTTCACGAATCAGAAGTCATTCTTTGTCGCATGACCGAGCAGTACTACTTCGACCACGCGGCGTCAGCGCCGCGCCGCGACGAAGTCACCGAAGCCATGGCGCCCTGGCAGCGTGGCGTCGTGGGGAACCCCTCGGGTAGTCACCGTGCCGCGCGTGACGCGCGACGGGCCGTGGAAGAAGCGCGCGACGTCGTGGCTGACTTCGTCGGCGCCAAGCCCGGAGGCGTCATCTTCACTGCCGGAGGCACCGAGTCGTGTCACTTGGCGATCGTGGGCGTGACGAATCACCACCGCCGAACGAACGCTCGCTCCGAGATCGTGATCTCGAAGATCGAGCACCACGCCGTTTCCGACGCGGCCGAGATGATGGCGCGCGACTACGAGGACGTGAGCGTACGCTACGTCGACGTGGACGTCGAAGGTGTCGTAGACCTCGACTCGCTGCACGAGCTCTTGAGCGACGACACGGCGATCGTCAGCGTGATGGCGGTGAACAACGAGACCGGTATACGCCAGCCGCTCGACGGAGTGAACTCGATCGCGAAGAGCGTCATCGCCGGCGGCGTCACGACGCATAGTGACGCGGTCGCGGCCGCGCCGTGGTTGAGTTTGCCCACCATCACCGCGACCTCGGACATGATTTCAATCTGCGCGCACAAACTCGGTGGTCCCGTCAACGCTGGCGCCCTCGTACTTCGTGGCGAAGTCGGACTGGACGCGGTCACGCCCGGCGGGGGACAGGAACGTGGTCGCCGCGGCGGCACCGTCGACGTCGCCGCGGTCGTGGGCCTCGCGGCGGCGCTTCGCGTCACCAAAGACGAATTAGCCGACGTGACCGACCGCGTGCTCGACTACCAGCACAAGTTGACGGCCGCGCTGAGTTTCCTCCCGGGCTGCGCCATAACGGCGTCCGGCGCGTCGCGCGTGCCCGGCACGGTGCACGTGACCTTCGAAGGACTTGCCAGCGACGAGCTGCTCTTCTTGTTGGACCAAGAAGGTGTGTGCGCGTCCGCCGCGGCGAGTTGTTCAAGCGGCGCCGCGACCCAGAGCCACGTCCTCGAGGCGATGGGCGTCTCGCCCGAACGCGCTCGGGGCTCCGTTCGATTCTCCATGGGGCCCGAAACCACCGATCACGACGTCGACGCGCTGATCGGGATTCTTTCCTCGGTGGTCTATCGACTGAGGGCCGAGGCGTAGGCCTCGTTTCGCCTGGCAGACTAGTGGGGTGAAAGTCCTTGTAGCCATGAGCGGTGGCGTCGATTCGTCGGTGGCGGCCGGACTCTTGATGGAACAGGGTCACGAGGTCGTGGGCGCCACATTGAAACTTTGGGGTGGGGTCTCGGATTCGGGATGCTGCTCGGTCGCGGACGTCGACGACGCGCGTCGCGTCGCGCAGACCCTCGGCGTTGACCATCACGTCTTTAACTACAGCGAAGAGTTCGAACGACACGTGGTGACGCCCTTCGTCGAGGGCCACCTCGCCGGTGCCTCGCCGAACCCCTGCATCGAATGCAATCGGCATATCAAATTCGACCTCCTCTTTGAGCGTGCGGTGCGCCTGGGCTTCGACGCGGTGGCCACTGGTCACCACGCGCAGGTCCTTCGTCGCGACGGATCGCACTACCTGATTCGAGGCGCCGACGACCAGAAGGACCAGAGTTACGTGCTCGGGTACCTGCGCGAGGAACAACTCGCGATGCTCCTGCTACCGATTGGCCACTTGAAGAAGGCTCAAGTCCGAGACCACGCAGAACGGTTGGGTCTGCGCACCTGGGACAAGCCCGACAGTCAAGACGTCTGTTTCATCGAGGCCTCCAAAGGTCGTGAGGTCTTCTTGCGCCAGCGCGCCACGCTGACGTCCGCGACGATCGTCGATGTAGTGACGGGTGAAGAGCTCGGGGTGAACCACGCGGCCGAACTGATGACGGTCGGTCAGCGTCGCGGCGTGTTGCCGGGGCGCGACGGCGAGAAGCGTTACGTCTCACGAGTGGACCTCGTCGCCAAGCGCGTCGAAGTCGGGCGGCTCGACGAGATCCTCATCTCGTCACTCGAACTCGACGAGCGGTCGCTGACATTCGCGCGGGGGACCTTGGGTGACGGTCACACGGTGTTGGCGCAATGCAGCGCGCACGGTCGGGTCCAACTCGCCACGCTTCGCCACGACGAACGGTGGTGGCTAGAACTCCACGCTCCGACGCGACCCGTCGCGGCCGGACAGTCGGTAGTCCTCTACTCCGTCGATGAACCCACGATCGTAGAAGGCGCGGCGATCGTCACGATCTCGTGACGTCGCAGGAGCGAGTCGCGTGGTTGCGCGACGAAATCGCTCGGCACAACGAGGCTTACTTCATCCATGACGCTCCGAGTATTCCCGACGCCGACTATGACGCGCTGACGAAAGAGCTCCGCGCGCTCGAGGCGGAGTTCCCAGCGCTTCGAGACGAGAACTCCGTCTCGACCAAGGTCGGCGCGCCCACCAACAATCTCTTCACGCCGGTCGTGCACCACGAGACGATGTTGAGTCTCGACAACGTCTTTGACGTCGACGAGCTTCGCCAGTGGAGCGCGCGCGTCGCGAAAACGCTCAAGGCCGATCCGGAAACATTGCGCTTCGTGGTCGAACCCAAGATCGACGGACTGGCGATGTCGATCACGTACGTTGATGGTTTACTGTCCCAAGCCGCGACGCGTGGGGACGGCCGCGTGGGCGAGGACGTGACCGAGAACGTGAAGACCATTCGCAACGTGCCGCGCACGTTGAAGAACGGACCGCGCGGCCGCGTGGAAGTTCGCGGTGAGGTCTTTCTCGCGCGAGACGACTTCCTAGAGATGAACCGACAACAAGTGGCGCTCGGAGCCAAGGAGTTCGCCAATCCCCGCAACGCCGCCGCGGGCAGTTTGCGCCAGAAGGACCCGACCGCCACGGCGAAACGCCCGCTGTCGTTCCTTGGCTACCAACTCGTTGACCTCGGCGCGACGTCGTCGTTCACCCTGTACAGCGAGACGATTCGCCAGCTGGCCGACTGGGGTTTTCTCACCGCGAGCGAGTCGAGAGTGGAAGTGGGCGTCGAGGCGATGATCCGTCAAAGCGACTGGTTCGAAGAACATCGTCACGACCTTCGCTACGACATCGACGGGGTCGTCATCAAGGTCGACGACCTCGCCCAGCGCGAGCTGTTGGGCTTCACGAGCCGGGCCCCACGCTGGGCGATCGCGAGAAAACTGCCGCCCGAGGAACGCACCACGCGTCTGCTCGCCATCGAGGTCTCCATTGGTCGAACTGGGCGCGCGACGCCCTACGCCGTGCTCGAGCCGGTGGTCGTCGCTGGATCGACGGTGTCGATGGCGACGTTGCACAATCAAGACCAAGTCGTCGCGAAGGACGTGCGCCCCGGTGACCTCGTCATCGTGCGTAAGGCTGGTGACGTGATCCCCGAGGTTGTCGGGTCCGTCGCCGAGGCGGGCAAGCGGCGTGCCAGGAAGTGGACCTTTCCCGCTTCGTGCCCGGAGTGCGGCCAGCCCCTGGTCCGCCGGAGCGAAGAGTCCGACACGTACTGCGTCAACCCAACGTGCCCGGCGCAACTGCTCGAACAGATCGTGCACTTCGCCTCGCGCGGGGCGCTCGATATTGAGGGCCTCGGCGAACAGCGCGTCGCGCAACTACTAGGAGCGCGACTGATCAGCGACGTGGCCGATCTCTTCACGTTGCGCGTGGAGGATCTCGCCGGGCTTGAGGGATTTGGCCAACTCTCGGCGACGTCGCTGGTGGGAGCGATTGACAGCGCCAAGTCGATGCCGCTCAGTCGCGTGCTGGTGGGCCTCGGTATTCGACACGTCGGACCCGTCGCGGCGCGCGAACTGGCGAAGTGTTTTCATCAGCTCGACGCCCTTGCCGGCGCGCCCCTCGAAGAGCTCGAGGCACTCGACGGCGTAGGCCCGGTTATCGCCCAGTCCGTCTACCAGTACTTTCGCGAAGAGGACAATCGCGAGCGCATAGCGCGATTGATTTCGGCTGGACTTTACCTCACCGAGCCCACCGAGACGACGGGCCTCGAAGCGACGCTCTCGGGAAAAGCCGTCGTTGTCACCGGGTCCATCGAGGGCTACTCACGCGACGACGCTGAAGCGGCGATCCTCGCTCGGGGCGGGACGTCACCGGGGTCAGTGTCGAAGAAGACCTACTGCGTCGTGGTGGGTGAGGCGCCCGGCGCGTCCAAGGTCGCCAAGGCCGAGGAGTTGGGGATCCCAATGGTGGGCGCGGTGGAGTTCGAAGCGCTCCTCGCGACCGGCGTTTGGAAGGATTCACCCTCCTAGGACTTCCTTACTATGGTTTAGCCGATGGCGCCTACCTTCTCACCCGACTACACGCTCGCCGGTCGCTACCGTATCCGCGATCTGTTGGGCGTTGGCCAGACCGCCGAGGTCTACGTCGCCGAAGACCTCTCGCTGCACCGCCGCGTCGTGGTAAAGGTTCTCCTCGCCGACCTCGCGGCGCACGAAGAGATTCGACGAGCGTTTCGCGACCACATCATCCGCGCCGCCACCCTCAGCCATCCCCACCTCGCTCGGGTGTACGACGGTGGCCAGGAGTCCGGCGCGATCTTCATGATCAGCGAGTATCTGAGCGGGGGATCGCTTGAGGACGTCCTCAGCGCGGGACGGCGATTCAGCATCGACGACGGCGCGCGGCTCGGCCGCGACGTCGCGAGTGCGCTCGCGTACCTACACGAGCAGGGATTCATCCTCGGCTCGCTGTCTCCTTCGAAACTGCTTTTTGATGCCGAGGGCCAGGTGCGCGTGAGCGACGTTGCCCTCGCCGGGCTGGCGGCGAACTACCGCGAGAGCATGACCCTCGACGACGCCCGATATCTCTCGCCCGAACAGGCGATTGACGAACCCGCCACCTCCGAGAGCGACGTCTACGCGCTGGCGCTGATCCTCTTCGAGGCCATTACGGGTAGCGCGGCCTACGAGGGCACGACGCCCGAAGCGATTCTTCGCGCCCGACTCGACACGCCCCTGCCCGTTCGACTGGAACTCGGATCCCTCGACATGATCCTCGCCCAAGCGGCCGTGCCCGACCCACGACTTCGCCTCGACGCCGAACAGCTCTCGGCGCGACTCGGCGCCGCCGTCAACGACGCCGCGCCCGTCGTCGTGCGTCCGGGTTCGGAGGAGTTGCCGTTGCTCGCACAGTTCGCGCCACAGGAGGTACGTCGTTCGATTGGCTTTCAAGCGCCGTCAGCCGATCAGATCGTCGGCGCGTCGCCGAACGCGCCGGGCGGTTTCACTCGCGCACCTCGCAGTCGCGCCAACGTCGGGTCGGGCGCGTTCACGACGGGCGGCCCGCGCGGACCGGTCGGGCGTACGCCACGCTTCGAACGAAGTCAGTACGACATGCCGAGCGACCCACGTCGATGGGGACTGATCATCGCGGTGCTCGTGCTCGTCGTCGTCCTCATCGCAGCGGGAGCGGCGTGGAAGTCCGGGCTGTTTACGAAAAGTCACGTCGTGCCCAATCTGGTCGGCCACAGTGTCGCTCAAGAGTCAACGGTCCTGAAGAACGACGGTTACACGTTGAGCGTGACGCAACACGTGTTCTCGGCGAGCGTGCCGGTGGGGAACATCGTCACGCAGTCACCCGCCTCTGGTACCTCGGCCAAGTCGGGGACGACCATCACGGCGAGCGTCTCGAAGGGACCCGTGCTCGTGACGATGCCCACCAACCTGGTCGGCAAGTCCTGCGCCGCGGCCACCGCGCAACTCTCGGCCCTGCACGTAGGGGCGACCTGCCCGGCGACGGCCGCCATCTTCTCAGCAACGGTGCCAATCAACGGCGTCGCGCGCGTGGTCTATAACAAGGGTCAGAACCCCCTCGCGGTGCCGTTGCACGCGAGTGTCGTGCTCTCGGTCTCGAAGGGACCGGCGGCGTCCACGACGACGACCGCTCCGCCTACGACGACCACGACGTCGGCAACGCCGACGACTACGACGACCCTCGCCGGTCAGGGAGTGCGGGCCGTGCCGAACGTCGTTGGCGACAACCAGGCCCAGGTGGGAGCCGCGTTTAAGAAGGCCTCGCTGTACTACAAGACGGTCGGGCCTAATTCGAACTCGCCGAAGTGGACAAAAGTCGTCTCGGAGAGCCCCGTCGCGGGCACGATGGTGCCCTACGAGTCCACCGTCGTCTTGACCGTTCAATGAGCGCGGGCTGCGAGCTCTGCGCGGCCGCCGTTGTCACCAAGCGTTACTTCGAAGACGAGACTTGTTGGATCGGTGACTGTGAGATCTGCCTCGTGCCCATGGTCGTCTGGCGAGTACACGACGCTGCGCCGTCGCCCGACGTGAAGCGCCATTTGCACGAGGTGCTCTCGGTCGTGGCGAACGAGGAGTTCGCCACGACGCCATGGACGATCGACGACCACATGCGCAACATCCCCGACCACTACCACGCGCACGCGAGGCCCCCGTACTTTTGGCGCCGAGGTCAGAACTGAGAGAACCGCGTTCGTCGGTACAATCGGTGCAACACAACTTTACGAGGGGGCCCCATGGGAGCACTTGACGGTCGCGTTGCCATCATCACCGGCGCTGGTCGCGGCATCGGACGCGAACACGCGCTGCTCTTTGCCGCCGAGGGTGCCAAGGTCGTCGTGAACGACCTCGGGGGCGGTCTCGACGGGTCCACGGGCGAGGCCACGCCGGCCGAGGAAGTCGTCGCCGAGATCGAGGCGATGGGCGGCCAAGCACTGGCGAACCACGACAACGTTGCGACGTGGGACGGTGGTGAACGATTGGTGCAAAGCGCGCTGGAAGCGTTTGGCGAACTTCACGTGCTGGTCAATAACGCGGGCATCCTGCGTGACCGCGTGCTCGTGAATCTGAGCGAAGAGGACTGGGACGCGGTGATCAACGTGCACCTGAAGGGTCACTTCGTACCCCTGCACCACGCCGCGAACTACTGGCGTGAACAGGCTAAGGCCGGCAATGTCGTACGCGCCTCGGTGATCAACACCTCGTCGACCTCGGGACTCTTGGGAAACGTCGGCCAGTCCAACTACGGCGCCGCGAAGGCCGGCATCGCCGCACTGAGCGTCATCGCTGCCGAGGAGCTCGGGCGCTACGGCGTACGAGTGAACGCCATCGCCCCGGCCGCGCGCACGCGCATGACCGAGTCCACGCCGGGACTGTCGGACTACGTCGTGAAGCCCTCCGACGCCGCCGTCTTCGATGTGTGGGACCCGGCCAACATCTCGCCCCTCGTGGCGACGTTGGCCATGGAGGACTGCGCGGCGACCGGACAGGTCTTCTTCGTCCAAGGCGGCACGATTCGAAGGTTCCAGAACTGGACGATGACCACGACGCTCGAAAAGGACGACCGCTGGTCGGTGAGTGAACTCGCAGCGCAACTGCCCACGCTGTACTAGTGAGCGACGAGCGCCCGCAGGCGCGCCTCGACCGCGAGGATCCTGACGGACTCCTAAACGCCCGAAGCGACCCGGCGAGCGCGGCCTTTGGCACGCTCGGCAGCGAAGCGGGCAGCGACCTCAACTGGTTCCTGCTGCTTCGCGAACGCGTCCAGGACCGTGCCGCCGCGTCGTCGCGTTACCCCTGGTGGGTCCTGTGGTCGTTGCTCGCGGGACTCTTCGCGCTCAACTTCACCTTCACCGTCTTCATCGTGGCGCTGCCCACGGTCGCGACGCAGTTCCATACCTCGGTCACCGTCCTCACGTGGACCATGGTTGGACCGCTGCTCGCCTACGGACTGGCCGCGCCCATGCTCGGCAAGACCGGCGACATCTACGGTCACCGCCGTCTCTACCTCTTCGGGCTCATCGGCGCGATGGTCTCGGCGATCTTGACCGCGCTCTCGCACAACGTCGACATGCTGCTCTTCGCGCGAACGCTCGACGGCGTGCAGGGCGCCGCTACCGGCACCGCCTCGGGGGCACTCATCAACATGGTCTTCTCTCGCGAAGAACGGGTGAAGGCGATGGGGTGGTGGAGTCTCATCGGGGCCGGGGGACCCGTCATAGGTGTGTCGCTCGGCTCACCCATCATCGCGGCCTTCGGGTGGCGCGCGCTCTTCTGGTTCCAGCTCATCCTCATCGTCGTGGCCTTTCTCGTTGTGATCACGGTCCTGCCGCGCCGACGCGAGTCCGACGTCGACGAAGCCGAGAAGAAGGCGCGCGCGCGACGAGAGTTCAAGCAGATGGACTGGCTCGGGAGTTGGTCGCTCTCGATCGCGGTCACGATGTTGATGCTTGGCCTGTCGGTCGGTCCCTCGCTGGGCTGGACGAGTCGCTGGACGCTCGCCATGTTCGTCCTCAGCGTCGCCTCGACGACGCTCTTCATCTACCGCTTGCACCACGCCGAGAATCCGCTCATCCCCGCGTACTACTTTCGACGGCGAAACTTCGCCATGCCGATGATCCTTCGTGGTACTGCGAACTTCGCCTACTTCGGCGCCTTCTTCTTGTTCCCTTTGCTCATGGAGCAGGGGTACGGCTACTCGATTCCGCGCGTCGGGGCGCTCGCCGTCGCGCGGCCACTCACCTTCGCCCTCTCGTCGCCCATCGCGGGCTACGTCGCGGTGCGCATCGGCGAACGAATCAGCGCCGTCGCGGGGGCGGCGTTCTTGACGGCGTCCATGGGTCTGTTCGCGATGCTCCAACCCAGTTCTGGTGCGTGGGTGGTGGCGCTTGCGCTCGCGCTCTCGGGCCTTGGCATGGGGGTCGCGATGCCCTCGTCGAGTTCGGTGATGGCCAACGAAGTGAAGGTCAGCGAGTTCGGCGTGATGTCGGCCGCTCAGTTACTCGCCATGCAAGTGGGCGAGGTGGCGGGCATTCAGGTGCTCGAGACGGTGCAGCAGTCGATCGCTCGTCGCCGCGATCTGAGCCACGCGCACGCCGGCCCGGCGCTCCTCGCGACGTTTCACGCGTCCTTCGTCATCGGGGCGTGCGTGGGCGCCGTGGGACTCGTCGCCGCGATGTTCATACGATCGATTCCGCGTCGTCGCCCCACCAAGACGGCGTAATTCTGCCGGTAGTCTGGAGGCCTATGACCCACGACGTTATGCCGGGCTGCGAGCCCTTTTCCCACGACGGTGGCCCGTTGGGCGTGCTGGTACTGCACGGATTTACCGGCAATCCCACTTCGATGCGCTCGATTGCGGAACGAGCCGCCGAGGCCGGCTACTCCGTGGAACTCCCACGCCTTCCCGGTCACGGCACCACGGTGGAGGACATGATCACCACGACCTGGGCCGACTGGTCCAAGACGTCCGAAGCGAGTTTCGACGAACTTTCGCAGCGCTGCGATCGCGTGGCGGTCGTGGGTCTGTCCATGGGCGGGGGACTGGCCGCGCACGTGGCGGAAGTACGTCCGTCGGTTGCGGGTTGCGTGTTCATCAATCCCCTGGTGAAGCCCCCGGGGCCTGAGATGCTCGAGGGCGTCAACGCCCTGCTCGAGGGTGGTGTCGCGACGTTCGAATCGATCGGTTCGGACATCAAGCGAGAGGGTGTCGTCGAAAGCTCCTACGCCGCCACACCACTCGCGCCCGTGAAGAGCCTCTTCGAGGGCATCGTCGCCGTCCACGCGAACCTGAATCTCATCAGCGCGCCGAGTCTCTTGATCTCGAGTCGAGAGGATCACGTCGTCACGTCGGACAACGGTGACGACCTCGAGGCTATGGTGTCGGGTCCCGTCGAGCGGGTCTGGCTCGAGAACTCGTACCACGTGGCCACGATGGACAACGACCAAGAGCTCGTCGAGTCGCTGACCCTGGACTTCCTCGCTCGGGTGTTCTAGTGGCCTCATCACTGCGCCGTGAGGACGTCGCCAAGGTCGCCAAGCTTGCGCGCCTGACACTGAGTGAGGCGGAACTCGACGAGTTCACCGCGCAGCTCGGTCAGGTTCTCGAACACGCCAACGACATCGCCGCGCTCGATCTCGAGGGCGTCGTCGCGACAGCTCACCCCTTTGGACTGATCAACGTCGTGCGCGCCGACGAGCGCCGAGCGAGCCTGGCGCGAGACGACGTGCTCGCGATGGCCCCCGACACTCAAGACGGGCGATTCGCCGTGCCGCGCATCATGGGAGAGGCGCCGTGAGAAGCGCCCTCGACATCGCGCGCGACGTACGAAGCGGTGCCACCACGGCCGAAAATGAGATGGCGACATCGCTCGCGGCGATTCGTGCGCGCAACGACGAACTCAACGTCTTTCTCTTCGTCGACGAAGAGGGTGCGCTCGACGCGGCCCGACGGGTCGACGAACGAGTAACGCGCGGTGAAGACGTCGGCGCACTTGCTGGTGTTCCGATCGCACTGAAGGACAACCTCTGCCAGTCGGGCGTGCCCACGACCGCGGGGTCGAAGATCCTCAAAGGTTGGCGCCCGCCCTACAGCGCGACGGTCGTCGGTCGCCTCCTCGACGCCGGCGCGGTGCCGATGGGCAAGACCAACATGGACGAGTTCGCGATGGGTTCGTCGACGGAGACGTCGGCCTTCGGCCCGACGCGCAATCCTCTCAACGTCGAACGTGTGCCGGGCGGCTCCTCGGGTGGATCGGCCAGCGCGGTGGCGGCCGATATGACGCCGCTCTCGCTCGGCTCGGACACGGGCGGCTCGATTCGTCAGCCGGCCGCGCTTTGTGGGCTCGTAGGCGTGAAGCCGACCTACGGCTTGGTGTCACGCTACGGACTCATCGCCTTTGCCAGTTCGCTCGATCAGATCGGACCGTTCGCGAAGAACGTGGCGGACGCCGCCGCGTTGCTCGAGGTCATCGCGGGTCACGATCCAATGGACTCCACGTCGCTACCCGAACTAGCGCCGTCACTGCTCAGCCACGTGAACGACGGCGTCGCGGGTAAGCGTGTCGGACTGGTCCGCGAACTCTTTGACGGAGCCGCTGACGAAGTCGTGGCCGAGGTTGAACGCGCAGCCGAGGCGTTACGCGACGCGGGCGCGACGATCGTCGAGTTATCGGTACCCGAGATCCACCTCGGACTCAGCGCGTACTACCTGATCGCTCCGGCCGAGGCGTCGAGCAACCTGGCGCGCTACGACGGCGTGCGCTACGGGCTGCGCGTCGACGCCGACGACGTCGCCGCGATGAACGAAGCCACGCGGACCGCGGGCTTTGGTGCGGAGGTGAAGCGACGCATCATGCTCGGCACCTACGCCCTGTCAGCCGGGTACTACGACGCCTACTACGGCCAGGCGCTGAAAGTTCGAACCCAGTTGATCGACGCCTTTCGTCGCGCGTACCTTGAAGCCGACCTGCTGCTCGGAGCGACGGCGCCGACGGTCGCGTTCGCGATTGGCGAGAAAACGGCCGACCCAATGGCCATGTACCTCTCGGACGTGTTCACGATCCCCACCAACTTGGCCGGTGACGCCGCGATCTCGGTGCCCTTCGGTACTGGAGAAGCGGATCTACCCATTGGCGTGCAACTGCTCGGCCCTGGACGAAGTGAAGCGGGGCTCTTTGCCGCGGCGCGGGTCCTCGAACTAGCGGACGGACGTTCATGACGCTGCGCGATGGTTGGGAGATGGTCATCGGGCTCGAAGTCCATACCGAACTGAAGACCTCGACCAAGATGTTCTGTGGGTGCGCCAATGAGTTCGGGTCCGAACCGAACACGAACGTCTGTCCCGTCTGCCTGGGGCTCCCGGGTTCGCTACCGGTCTTGAACGTACGCGCGGTCGATCTCGCCATGGCCATTGGCTTCGCGCTGCACTCGACGATCGGCTTTTCGACGTTTCACCGCAAGAACTACTTCTATCCCGACATGCCCAAGGACTTTCAGATCAGCCAGTACGACCTGCCGATCAACTCGGGGGGTTACTTGGACCTGCCGGACGGATCACGCGTCACCATCGAACGCGCACACTTGGAAGAAGACACAGGCAAGTCCACGCACCTCGGCGGCAGTGGTCGCATTCACGGCGCGGATCGTTCACTCGTTGACTACAACCGTTCCGGCGTACCTCTCGTGGAGATCGTTTCAGGCCCCGACATTCGCAGTTCGGCCCAAGCACGCGGATACGCGTCGGAGCTTCGCGGCATCTTGATCGCGACGGGCGCGTCCGACGGTCGCATGGAGGAGGGCTCGATGCGCATCGACGCGAACGTGTCGGTTCGTCGACCCGGCGATCCTCTTGGAACCCGTTGCGAGATCAAGAACTTGAACTCGCTGCGCAGCTTGCATCGCGCCATCGACTACGAGGCCGCTCGTCAAGTCGAACTGGTCGAAGGGGGCGCCAAGGTCCGTCAAGAGACGCGTCACTGGGATGAGCACCTCGGTGAGACCTCCACCATGCGCACCAAGGAAGAGGCCGAGGACTACCGCTACTTTCGCGAACCCGATCTCGTGGACCTCGTCCCCGACACGGCCTGGCAAGAGCGCATTCGTGCGGGACTAGGCGCGATGCCCGCCGAACGACGCGCGACACTGTTGGCGCGGCTCACCGATCCCACGCCGTCACAGCTCGACGCCCTGGAAGTCGTCGTCGATCTCGGATTTGACGACCTCGTGCTGGCCGCGATCGACGCCGGAGTCGAAGCGCCGCTGGCGTTGGCGCGCGCGGCGAACGAACTCGCTGCCGCCATTGACGACATCGCCAATCTCACGCAGGATGCGTTCATCGCGACGCTGACGATGGAGCAAGGTGGTGAGCTCTCGGCGACGCAGGCGAAGACCGTGTTGTTGGAGTTGTTGGCCCACGCGGGAGATCCACGGGCCATCGCGGCGGCGAAGGGTTTCGAGCAACTCTCTTCGGACTCTCTCGGCGAGACCGTGGCCGCCCTCATCACGCAGTACCCCGATGAGTGGGCTCGATTCCGAGATGGGGACGAAAAGCTGGCTCAGTTCTTCATTGGTCAGGTCATGAAACTCACCAAAGGCCAGGCCAACGGAAAGGCCGTGATCGCCGAGTTGCAAAGCCGTCGCTGATTAATCGCTACTCGGCTCTGTGTTGGGCCGACGATTCTTTTTGAACTATTAACGCTAGAATTCTGTACATGAACACCATTCCCGTGGCGGATGCCAGGGCGAATCTCTCGAAACTCATCGACGAAGCCATCACGACCCACGAACGAACGGAAATCACCAAGAACGGGCGCCGGGCCGCCGTTCTCATCGGCGTTGACGACTTCGACGCGATGCGAGAGACCATCGCCGTCCTTTCCGTGGCGAACCTCCTGCGCTCACACGTCGAGGGACAGCGGGCGCTCAGTACGGGCGAAACGTTGGACGCAGAGCAGTTAGCACTCGCCATGGACCGAGCTGGCCGGCGTGTCAACCTCAAATAAGACTCGCTACCGACTACTCGTCGCGGTTCCGGCCGCCCACGCCCTCACCGAGCAGTTCACGAAGAAGATGGCCGCCGCCGCGTTCGAATTCATCACCGGCGCCTTGCTCGACGATCCTCGTCGGGTGGGCACGGCACTCGGGGCGTCGTTGGCGCCCGCGTATTCGGCTCGGCGCGGGGACTATCGGATCCTCTATCTCATAGATCGTGACGCTCGTACGGTCAACGTGACGGCGATTCGACACCGTGGCGACCGCGTTCATTCTTGAACTCAGCGAGGGGAAGTGGGGCGCCGCCATCCCTCAGCCAATCTGCAACCATCGGAGACTTCCAGCCGACGTTGAGCGAACGTGCGAAGACGCTGACGTCGTTTACTCCTCGGTACACCCCAGGAGTATTGGAAAAGTTCGCTCGTCGAGCCCAGGGAGCCGGACAGGGTGCGGTCACGACGCGTCAGAACTGTTGTGCATCGCGTCGTTCTGTGTTTAGACTGGAGAGGTGACCACGCAACTCGAGATTCTGGTAGTAGTAGGCGCCCGGCGCCGGTAGTCACGCGATTTACGTACACCGGAGGCCTCCCAAAAAAGGGAGGCCTTTTTTCTTATCTAACATCAAAGGAGCATTGTGCAACTCACCGGAGCGCAAGCACTCATCAAGAGCCTCGAACAAGAGGGCGTCGACACCATCTTCGGCCTGCCCGGTGGGGCCATTCTGCCCGTCTACGACCCGATTCTCGACTCCTCGATCCGCCACATCCTCGTGCGTCACGAACAGGGAGCTGGCCACATGGCCGAGGGTTACGCACTCGCAACCGGTAAGGCCGGCGTCGCGATGGTGACGAGCGGCCCTGGCGCTACCAACATCGTCACGCCGATCGCCAACGCGCACATGGACTCGACGCCACTCGTCGTCATCACGGGACAGGTCGCGACCGCGTCGATCGGCTCGGACGCCTTCCAGGAGTGCGACATCACGGGGATCACCATGGGCATCACCAAGCACAACTTCTTGATCCAATCCGCGCACGAGATTCCTCGCGCCGTCGCGGCGGCCTTCTATCTCGCCACGACCGGTCGCCCCGGACCGGTGCTCATCGACCTGCCCAAGGACATCTCGCAGTCGACCATGGAGTGGTGGTACCCCGAGTCGATTGAAGAGCTGGATCTGCCGGGCTATCACCCTGAAATCGACATCGACCAGGACGCCGTGGCGCGCGCCGTCGAACTGATCAGTCAGTCCGAACGCCCCGTGCTCTACGTGGGCGGCGGCACCCTCAAGTCTCGGGCTCACCAAGATCTCCTCGCCTTTGCCGAGCGAACCAAGATGCCCGTCGTCACGACGTTGATGGCGCGCGGCGCCTTTCCCGATTCGCACGACCAACACCTCGGCATGCCCGGCATGCACGGGATGTACAGCGCGGTGACGGCCATTCAAAAGTCCGATCTGCTGATCTCGCTGGGCGCGCGTTTCGACGACCGCGTCACCGGACAGGTCTCTTCGTTCGCCGCGAACGCCAAGATCATCCACGTCGACATCGACAAGGCCGAGTTCAATAAGGTCCGCCGCGCCGACGTCGCCCTGCAGACCAACGTCGCTTCGGCCCTTCAGGCGCTCGAGGCCGCGAAGGCGTCACCGCAGAACCTCGACGTCTGGTGGAAGGAGATTCGTACCTGGCAAGAGCGCTACCCGCTCGTCTACGACGAACCAACGACCGAGGGTCCGCTGCGTCCCCAACACGTCATCGAAGCAATCGCCAAAAAAGCAGCGCCGGGAACCATCGTCTCGGCGGGCGTTGGCCAGCACCAGATGTGGGCCTCACAGTTCTGGGAGTTCGAAGAGCCCGGTACGTGGGTGAACTCGGGCGGCGCGGGCACGATGGGTTTCGGCGTCCCTGCGGCCATCGGCGCCAAGGTCGGTCGACCTGATCGGACGGTGTGGTGCATCGACGGTGACGGTTGCTTCCAGATGACGGCCCAAGAACTCGTGACGGCGCGCGCCGAGGGCATCCCCATCAAGGTCGCCATTCTCAACAACGCCTATCTCGGCATGGTCCGTCAGTGGCAGGAGATGTTCTACGAGGAGCGCTACTCCGAGGTCTACCTCAGCGCCGACCTGCCCGACTACGTGAAGTGGGCCGAGGCCATGGGGTGCGTGGGACTTCGCGCGACGAACTTGAAGGAGATGCACGAGGTGATCGACCAGGCTAATCAGATCAACGACGTCCCCGTCGTCATCGACTTTCGAACGGACTCGTCGGAGAAGGTCTTTCCAATGGTGGCGGCCGGCGCGAGTAACGACGACATTCTCGTGCACCCGCTGCTTCGAGGAGGCGCCCAATGACCCCCGAGCCCTTCCTCGGCGTCACCGATCGCACCCCCGTCCGTCACCACATCCTGTCGGTGTTGGTGGAGAACAAGGCGGGCGTGCTCGCGCGCATCGCGGGACTCTTCGCGAGACGCGGATTTAACATCTACTCCCTCGCCGTGGCGCCCGCCGAGGGGAACGCTCAATTTTCCAGGGTCACCATCGTCGTCGACGCCGAGTCCGCGCCCTTGGAACAGATCGTGGGTCAGTTGGACAAACTCGTGAACGTCGTGGCGATCAAGGACCTCGCCCCGCGTGACGCCTTGGAGCGCGAACTCCTGCTCGCGACACTGAGCGTCGACAACGCCAATCGCGGCGACGTCCTCGACGTCGCCACCAACACGGGCGCTTCGATCGTCGACGTGAACGCCACGTCGGTGACCGTGATGTTGGCCGGCACGCCCGGCGCGTGCGATCAGCTCGAGAAGGCCCTGGAGGTCTTCTCCGGTGTGGAATTGCAGCGTACGGGTCGCGTCGCGCTCCCTAGACTTGTTCAGACGGCCACGGCCTAGCTCTCACGACAAACCCCAAGAGAAAGATGTAAACGATGACTACGATGTACTACCAAAAAGACGCCAAGCCCGAACTCCTGAAGGCGAAAAAGATCGCCATCTTGGGTTACGGCTCGCAGGGCCACGCGCACGCGTTGAACCTGCACGACAGCGGCTACGACGTACGCGTTGGTTTACGCATGGAGTCGCCATCCGTGGAAAAGGCCGAAGAGGCCGGACTGCGTGTTCTCACCATCGCCGACGCGTGCGCCGAAGCCGACGTCATCATGGTGCTCGTTCCGGACACCGAACAGAAGCGCACTTACGACGCCGACATCGCGCCCTACCTCACGACCGGCAAGTGCCTGCTCTTCGCGCACGGCTTCAACATCCGCTTCGACCTGATCAAGCCACCGAGTGACGTCGACGTCGCCATGGTCGCGCCCAAGGGACCTGGTCACCTCGTGCGCCGCACCTACCTCGAAGGTGGAGGCGTGCCGTCGCTCATCGCCGTCGAACAAGACGCCACGGGTCACGCCCACGACATCGCCTTGGCCTACGCCGACGGCATCGGCGCGACGCGCGCCGGGGTGCTCGAGACGACGTTCTCCGAAGAGACCGAGACGGACCTCTTCGGTGAGCAGGTCGTCTTGTGCGGCGGGGTCACGGCCCTCGTGCGCGCGGGCTACGAGACGCTCGTCGAAGCGGGCTATCAGCCCGAGAGCGCGTACTTTGAGTGCCTGCACGAGTTGAAGCTCATCGTGGACCTGATGTACGAAGAGGGCATCACCGGCATGCGCTACAGCGTGTCGGACACGGCCGAGTACGGTGACTTGACCCGCGGACCTCGCGTCATCAATGACCAGGTCAAGGTCGAGATGAAGAAGATCCTGGGTGAGATCCAAGACGGCACCTTCGCCGCCGAGTGGATCCTGGAGAACGAGATCGGGCGCCCGCGCTACCGCGAACTTCGTGACGCCGGCAAGCGTCACCCAATCGAGAAGATCGGCGCAGAACTTCGTGAGATGATGCCCTTCGTCTCGGCGGGCAAGCAGAAGGTCTCCGAGATCTCTGGCGGCGACACCGACTAGGACAATCTTCCAGGCTTCGAAGTACGCCTGAAGTTGGTTCAAAGCACAATCATGGCGCCTTGAAGATGCACGTCACGGCCATGTTTCTCCGTTCATATGATGCGTGATCGTGACGTGGCGCGCGTCGTCACGTCACACCCTCCGCGTTGACGCTTTATGACGCATTGACGCCGTTCCTCGTCTCGGAGGCCGATTCGCGACGGCTACATTTATTAGCGGAGAAGATCGCTTCTCGTTCTATTTCCCCTGAGGATGGTGGCAGTAATGCAATTGACGATCATCGGTGCTGGCGCCATTGGCGGAACCATCGGCGCGCACATGGCCCGTGCTGGTCACGACGTCGTGTTGTGCGACACGGACGTCGACTATGTCGCTGCGATCAACCGTGACGGTCTCATCATCGAGGGTCCGGTCGAGAATTTCACGGTTCGTGTGCCGGCGATCACACCCGATCAACTCCCCGCGCAGATCGATCACATTGCCGTTGCCGTGAAGAGTCACCATACCGAGTCCGCGGCGGCTCTTCTCAAAGGACGCGTCGCGCCGGGCGGCTACGCCGTGAGTTTTCAGAATGGCTTCACTGCCGACATCCTCGCTGAAGCAGTCGGTCGCGACAATCTCATTGTGAGTTTCGTGAACTTCGGCGCCGACGTCATGGGACCGGGTCGGGTCATGCAGGGGAACGTCGGGACGTTTCGCGTGGGCGAGCCGTTTCAATCAATCGTGACCCCAAGGGTCCAAGAGCTGGCGGACGCGTTGCCCTACGCGGTCGCCACGGACAACATCATGGGCTATCTCTGGGGGAAAGAGGCGTACGGGGCGATGCTCTACGGCGGCGCGGTTTCGGACCTCTCGATCGCTGACTCGCTAGAAGACCCGCGGTATCGAACGTTGATGTTGGCCATCGCCAGGGAGGTCTTGGCGCAGTCACCCGTGACGCCGATGGGTTTCGACGGATTCGAACCCGACGATCTCGAAGGTTCGTTCGACCGTTTGGTGACCTTCAATCGCTCGAGTGCCAAGTCGCACAGCGGCATCTACCGTGACCTCATGGTGCGCAAGCGCAAGACCGAAGTCGACGATTTGGTACGTGACTTGAAGGGGCCCCTCACGACGTACATCGGGGAACTGATTCACGCCATCGAGGACGGTGAGCGAACCTGTGAAGTGGCGAACCTCGACCTGCTCGCGACCTATGAGCGCACGAATCGTCTTGGCGGTCCACTGCACGCGGTCGTGCGAATGCTCCCGGCACCGCTTCGCAGTCCCGACGGTCCGTTGCACGGCGTGGCGATCGCGGTGAAGGACTTGGTGGACGTGAAGGGTGTTCCTCGAGGGAATGGCAACCCGCACGACATGCTCGGCCCGCCGGCGCAGAGTGACGCGCCGGTGATCACGTCACTTCGTGAAGCCGGCGCGGACGTCTACGCTACGACCACGTTGCTGGAGTACGCGGCTGGCGCGCTCCACCCAGACGTCGCCGAAGCGATGAACCCCTACGATCCGTTTCGAACGGCGGGGGGATCGAGCGGTGGCTCGGCAGCGCTCGTGGGTGTGGGCGCGTGTGACGTCGCGATCGGCACCGACACTGGTGGCTCGATTCGCATTCCGGCGCACTACTGCAACGTCGTGGGCTTCAAGCCGACCTTCGGGGTCATCGACCTGACCGGAGTACAGCCGCTCTCGCCGTCTCTCGACCACGTAGGACTGCTGGCGCGCGACGTCGCGACGGCGGAGAAGGTCTTCGCGGCGATGACGGGAATGGCGTTGGCACCGACGCCGTCCTCGCGGCTTCGCGTGGGGGTTGTCACGGAGTGGTTGGGCGATCCCATCAGTACGTCGGAGATTCGCCAATCACTCGAGGACGCGCTGAAGCGCGTACGCGAAGGCGTCGACGTCGTCGAGGTGAGCGCCTTTGCGCTCGACGCCCTCCGTCCATTGATCGACGACATCATCCTGTACGAAGCGTGGCAGGTCCACGGCGAACAGGTGCAACGCGATCCAAGTCACTTCGGTCCCGAGACGCTGCGGCTTTTCCTCGCGGCGTCGCAGGTCACACGCGCCGCGTACGACGATGCCCTGGCCACGCGAGCGCGCCTACTGCCTGCGGCGGACGCACTGTACGAGGACGTCGACGTGTTGTTGACGCCTTCGACGCCCTTCGTCGCGCCAACGACGACGCCGCCGATCGACACGCCCGACGGCGCGATTGAGGGCTACTTTACGGGCCCCTTCAATCTGACCGGCGACCCCGCACTCGTGTTGCCGTGTGGCTTCAGTGACGAGGGTCTACCAATCGGGCTTCAACTCTCGTCACGGCGCGGAACCGACATGGCGTTACTGGCGAACGCACGGATCATCGAAGAACTCCTCGACGTTCCTCGTCGCGAGCCCGTCATCAAGTAGCTACGTGGCCGTCGCTGGGCCGATGACAGCTCAGCGAACCACCCAAAGGAGAACAGAAATGACGTCTGGACCGATCATCATTGGCAGCGAGCGTTCGGAGGCAGGTCTTCCCGCCGGAATGGATTTACTGCGACAAGGTGCGAGTGCGCTCGACGCCGTGGAGGCGGCTCTGCGTCTCTGCGAGGACAACCTCGAGGATCACTACGTGGGCACCGGTGGACTACCCAACGCTCGTGGCGAGGTCGAACTCGACGCGTCGTTGATGGTGGGTTCGACGCGCGCCTTTGGCGCCGTAGGCGCGGTCCGCAACTATCCTCACCCGATCTCGATCGCTCGAGCCGTCCTCGAGAAGTTGCCTCAGCACTGTCTCTTGGTCGGCGAGGGCGCGGAGCTCTTCGCCGTGGAGCAGGGATTTGAGCCTGCGACACTCCTCACCGACGAGGCGTGGCGTCTGTTTCGTGAAGCCTTGCAGCCGTCGAGCGACGCCGTGGAGGGTGAGAAGACCCTCGCGGCGCCCGGTGACGACGTCTACCGACTGGCGGCCATTGAATTGGTGAATCGTTTCCGTCCCCACGAGGGACCGTGGGGGACCATCAACGTCCTCGCTCTCGACGAGAGCGGCGAGATGGTCGTTGGCGTTTCGACGAGCGGGTATCCCTGGAAGTATCCGGGAAGAGTCGGCGACTCCGCTCTGCCCGGTACTGGCAACTACTGCGACCTGCGCTACGGCGGAGCGGCGTGCACCGGCCGCGGTGAGATGAGCATGCGCGTGACCGGCGCGCGACTCGTGGTCGACGGGCTCGCTCGCGGCGAGGAACCGGCGGACGCGTGTCGATCGATGCTCGCCGACGCGAGCACGCTGCGCGATGATTTCAAGGCCGAACTGCGGACCCTCTGTCTCACCCCCGACGGCCGTCACGGCGCCGCGGCGTCAAAGTCGGGCGCCACGTACAACGTCATGACGTCGTCGAGCTCCGCGGTCGAGGTCTTCAAGCGGGTAGTGCTGTGAAGATCTACATTTCGTCAGACATGGAAGGCACCGCCGGTGTCGTCGATTGGGACCAGGTCTTGGCGGGCGGTCACCTCTACGACTACTACACCGGTCTGTTGACCCGCGAGATCAACGCCGCGATCGAGGGTGCGATGAAGTCGGGTGCCACTGAGTTCCTGGTGAACGACGCGCACTCGAAGATGGCGAACCTACGTCCCGACGCGCTCGCGGGCTCCGCGCGTTACCTCTCGGGTCGCTTTAAGCCGATGTACATGATGCAAGGGCTCGACGAGACGTTCGACGCGGTCTTTTTCATCTCGTACCACGGTTCGATGGGCAGCCGATCGTCGAGCCTCTCACACACGTACTTCCCGACGGCGTTCGCCGAGGTCACGCTCAACGGCGTCGTCGCGGGTGAGGCGGGCATCAACACGCTGGTCGCTCAGGCCTACGGCGTGCCGGTCGTGTTGATCAGCGGCGACCAGGTAACGGCCGACGAGATCGCGCCCTTCGCACCGGGCGTGTACGCAGCGGTCGTCAAAGAATCGGTGACACGCTTCGCCGCGAACTCGTTGCACCCCGACGAGGCGTGTCGGCTGATCCACGAGCAAGCAGCGCTCGCAACGGCGTCGATCCCGTCAGCGAAGGCGCCGGCGATGACGTTGCCCGTGACCATGGCGATCACGTTTCGTACCAGTGACTACTGCGACCTCGCGACGCGGATCCACGGCGTCGTGCGCACCGGTGATCTCAGCGCCGAGATAACCCAGGACGATCCCCTCGAGCTCTACCGCGTGTTCATCACCGTGGTGTTGCTCTGTCGGGGACTGGTCGAATAGATCCGATTTAGTCGAGGGTTGCGAGGAAGTCGCGCATGACCTCTTGGAACAGGTCGAACTCTTCTATCTGAGGGGAGTGGCCGGACTTCTCGAAGATGACCAACGTGGAGTTGGGCACGAGCTCGGCGATCGTCTCGGCGTAGGAGACCGGCGTGACCCAGTCCGTCCTTCCGACGGTGACGAGTGTCGGACACGTGACGCTCGGCAACTTTGGACGTAGGTCGTAGTTGGGCATGTTGTAGAGAAAGCACCAGTTGTGGGCCTCGTGACGGTAGATACCCGCCTCCACGGCGGCGTTGGACTTGACGGGATCGTAGTCAAAGTCGTACATGGGAATGATCTCGGCCCAGCGCTCTTTGAGGTCCTGGTCGTCGGTGATGTGTCCGCTCCAGTAGCGGTTGAAGTTGTCCCAGTTGATCTCGACGCGTGTCTGTTCACGCGCGTTCTCGAAGGCTCGAGTGAGGTTCGAGTTGTCGGGCGAGGTGTCGCGAAGGATCATCGCGCGCGTGTGCTCGGGGTACGCGATCGCGTACTCCATCGCGATGAAACCGCCGTACGAGCCGCCGGTGACGACGATCTGGTCGACGCCCATCCACTCACGAAGGCCGTCCACGTCCGCCGCCCACTGCGCGTGGGAGAAGGGGGGCTTGCCTTCGCTAAGGCCGCAGCCTCGCGCGTCGAAGACCACGACCTGGAAGATGTCGGCGAGTGGACCAAACGTGGCCTTGGGTTCTGCGAGAGAGCCGATGCCCCCGCCCCCGTGGTGCGCGATGAGGACGGGCAGGCCCTTGTCGCCGAGGACTTCGACGTTCAGTTCATTGTCGTTGATGGTGACGCGCACTGTTTCTCCTTAGTTGGTGGTTTGTGTTGAATCGTTGGGCAATGATCGGTTCTGGTCAATCCACTTCGTGACCACGGAGTCGAGAACGTCGAGGGGCACGGCCCCGTTCTCGAGTACCGCCGCGTGAAAGGAACGTACGTCGAAGTTGGTCCCGAGCTCGCGCGTCGCGATGCTTCGCAGGCGCTCGATCTCTCGTCGTCCGATCATGTAGGCGAGGGCTTGACCGGGCCAGCCGATGTAGCGATCGATCTCGTTGGCGACGTTCGAGGCCGTCGTCGCGGTGTTGTTCCACATGAAGTCGACCGCGCGCTGGCGCGACCAACCCAAGTGATGCATTCCCGTGTCCACGACCAGTCGACACGCGCGCAGTGCATCAAAGGAGAGCATTCCGAGTCGCGCGAGGTCGGAACTGTACAGACCCATCTCGTTGGCGAGACCCTCGCTGTAAAGTCCCCATCCCTCAACGAACCCGCAGACCTGCGCGTCGAGAAACCGTCGGTACGTGGGCAACGTGTCCAACGTCTGGGCGAGGGCGATCTGGAGGTGGTGACCGGGCGTGCTCTCGTGAAAGGCCAGGGCTTCGTACTCGTAGGTGAAGCGGTCCTCGGGGTTCGTCGTCAAGACGCAGTGGGCGCCGGGGCGACTGCCGTCTTGGGCCGGCGGGCGGTAGTGGGCGAGGGCGGCACTCTTGGCTTCGATGGGGTGGATCTCTTCGATCTCGCACTCGGCAATGTCGTAGTGCGGGAACCACCCGTCACGCGCCGACTCGGCACGATGGAGCGCGTCCGTGACGACGGTGACGATCTCTTGGGACGTCGTGAAACGCAGAGCCCTATCTTCTCGAAGGCGCGTGAGGATGGTCGGTACGTCGCTTTCGTTCAGTACGCGTTGGCCCAACTCGGACCACTGGGCCTGAAGGCCCTCGAGGCGCTCGAGACCGATGGCGTGGATCTCGTCGGGACTTAAGTCGGTCGTCGTATGACGTCGCACGGCCTTGCGGTAGGACGATTCGCCACCTTCGATCCAACAGATGCCCACGTGCTCGTTGTCGCGCGCGACGGGCAACATGTCGTTGGCTAAGTATCGACACAGTCGATCGATGGCTGGTCGAACGACGTCCGTTACGAGTGCGCGAGATTGCGACAGAAAGTCTTCGGCGTTGATGGTCTCAGCGACCAGGGGATTGGCGAGCGTGTCGACGTCGATACTGAGTTCGAGGTGACCCTTTAGTTGGTCGAGCGCGCGGTTGATACCGACAGCAGTCGAGTGGCGGCCTTCGTCGTGCGCCTGGGCGTAGCGAGTCGTGAGGGCGTCGAAATACCCTCCGAGCCCCTCGAGGCGCGTGAGGTAAGCCTGCGCCGAGGTCTCATCGTTGGCGCGCGCGGCGGGCACGCACATGAAGACCATGGCGTGCGGTGACGCGTACCCTTCGGCGGCCGCGTCAGCTTCCCAGATGCCTTCTTCGAGGTCGGTACGCGCACCCCACGCGAGGCGTCCGAGGACCGCGGCGTTGACCTGATCTTCGTTCGTCATCTCGTCGAGGTTGAGTTGCCCGAGACGATCTTCGAGCGCCTGAAAGCGAGCGGCCCCGCGAGCGGCGCCGTCGCGGCTGGGATCGGGCAGGAGATCGTCGTAACCCGAGATGCCGAGCAACGTGGCCGAGAGCGGGTCAATCGTGTTTTGCATATCGAAGAACTCTTGGCTCAACTGCTCGAGGGCAGCGTTAGTCGACTCAGTCATTTAAAAAGGCGACCTTCTCGAGTCGATGAGGGCCATCGGCCAAGAGACGCCAGAGCTGTTCCCACGCCTGCATCCCTTCACCCAGGCGACGGATTCGCATGAACTCGTTGGGCGCGTGCAGCTTCTCATCGGATGTGGAGAACGAGAAGAACAGCGTCTTCGCGCCGAGCGCGGACTCGAAGAGTGCCGTCGCCGGGAGCGTTCCCGCGATGCAGGCAAGGAGTACCTTCTCGCCGGGGTACGTACCGGCCAACGCTTCGGTGGCCGCGCGAATTGCCGGGTGATCCGCGCTGATCGTGTACGCCGGGACGATCGCTTCGTCGGGCAGGACCTTGACCGTCAATCCAGGTGGACTCTGTTGTTCGAGGTGAGCGACGACCGCGGCGAGAACGTGCGCGGGGTCTTGGCCGGGCACGAGTCGACACGAGATGTGCGCGGCGGCGACGTGGGGGATCACCGTGTACTTGCCGCCTCCCTCCATGCCATTCACTTCGAGGGTCGGTCGTTCCCAGAGTCGTTCGATGGTGGAGTAACCGGGCTCGCCGAACAGTTCGGGGACGCCGAGCTGGTCGCGCCACTGATCCTCGTCGAAACTCACCTCGGCGAGTTCGCGACGGCGTTCGTCGCTGAGTGGCTTGATCCCGTCGTAGAAGCCCTCGACGGCCACGGCACCTTCTGGCGTGTGCAAGCTCGCGACGATCTGCGCGAGACCGTGCAAGGGGTTCGCGACCGTGCCGCCGAAGCGACCCGAGTGGAGATCGTCGTTCGCGCCGTGAACTTCAACGCTGAGCGTGATGAGACCCTTCGACATCAAAGAGAGCGAGGGCTCGCTCGGTCGCCACATCGCGCCGTCGGCCGATATCACCAGGTCGCAGGCAAGTTCCTTCGCGTGCTCGCGAACGTACTCTTCAAGATGGGTACTGCCAATCTCCTCTTCACCTTCGAAGAGGAACTTGATGTTCAGCGGGAGTCGACCCTCTTGGGCCATGAAGGCCTGGGCGACCTTCAGCACGATGAATACCGGGCCCTTGTCGTCGGTGCAGCCGCGACCGCGCATGACGTCGCCTTCGACGGTCAGTTCGAAGGGAGGCGTGATCCATTCGGCGAGGTCGCCGGTGGGCTGCACGTCGTAGTGGCCGTAGACGAGGATCGTGGGCGCGCTGGGGTCTTGCAACCACTGAGCGCGAACGACGGGATGACCGGACGTCGCGTCCACGTAGGCGTCAGCGAAGTCGAGTTGTCGAACGAGCCAGTTGGCGGCCTCGGTCATGGTCTCAAGCGACGCGTCGCGCGAGATGCTCGGGATGGCGACGTACTCGGCGAGTTCGTTCAAGTACGCCTGGGTGTCGTGATTAGTAGAGAGCATGGCCACCATCGACCGAGAGTGTCTGTCCACTGATCCACGACGAGTCGGGGCTGACGAAGAAGCGAACGCCGTTGGCGATGTCCTCGGCGGTCCCGAGGCGCCGCGTGGGGATTGCGTCCAACAGTTTTTGCTGTCCCTCTTCGCCGTAACTTTCCCACTGAGCGATCGACGTCGGATTCGAGAGCACGAAGCCGGGGGCGACGCAGTTGACCGTGATGCCGAAACGTCCGAGTTCGTGCGCCATTTGACGCGTGAAACCGATCTGGGCGGCCTTCGCGCTGGCGTAGGCCTGGATGCCGGTGAGACTGACGCTGCGTCCAGCGCCCGAGGAGATCGTCACGATACGTCCCCAGCCACGCTCTTTCATCGCGGGCACCACTGCGCGCACGCAGATGAAGGCGCCGGTGAGGTTTGACTCCACCACGTCACGCCACTGTTCGTCGGTGACGTCTTCAATTGGCTTGCCAACCTGACCACGTACGCCTCCGGCAGAGTTCACCAGAATGTCGGCGCCGCCGATACTCGCCACGAAAGCGTTAACGGCGGCGGAGTCGGTGACGTCCACCGTGTCCTTGTCGATGCCGTGCACGGTCGCTCCCTCGCGCGTCAACGCTTCAGCGATGCCGTGACCGATACCTTGCGTGGTGCCGGTGACGAGGGCCACCTTGCCAGCGAGTGGTTGATTCTCTTTGCTCATTAGTTCCGTACCCATCCTGATTCAATAATCGTTCGTACTTCTTGGACCCCAGCGGCCCACACTTTGTCCATCATTTCGTCCGGAGCTCCGTACGGGCCTCCCATGGCGCCGTCGGGCGCGAGTTCTCGAATCGCGATGGGACCGAGATTCATCAACAGCTCGCGGGGCACGACGGCCTTAGGCGCCGGCGTGTCGGCACCGTCGATTCTCGTCCAAGGAAAATTCTCCACCCAGGCTCCGTGCATCTGGTCGGCGTGAAATTCGTTCGCCGCGATCACGGTCTCGGGCCCGTTGTACCAACTGTGAAAGAGGACTTGCATTTCCTCTTTGCGAGGCTGACATAGCCACTCTCGAATGAGGCCCGAGACCGGCGCGTTGCCACCGTGACCGTTGATCACGGCGATACGGCGAAATCCTTGGAGCTCTAGACAGTTCAAGAGATCGCGCATCACTTCGATGTACGTGCTGAGTCGGAGGCTCATCGAACCGGGGTACGCGGTGAAGTAGGGGGCCATGCCGAAGGGCATGACGGGTAAAACGGGAACACCGAGGGGTTCAGCGGCTTCGACGGAGACACGTTCTGCGAGGAGCGCGTCGGTGCCGAGTGAGAGGAATCCGTGCTGTTCGGTGGATCCGATCGGCAGGACGATTCGATCGTCGTGGTTCAAATACTCTTCGATTTGCATCCAGTTCGAATCGAAAATGCGCATGCTCGTCACCCTTCGGTCGTCGTCACGACCACTCTTCGTTGAATCTTGCGAGCGCTTCGCCGAGGCTCGCGAGACGCTAAGTCATCTCCGTTCAGACTATCTGCGCGCTCGTGCGAGTCGCTAATATCGCTCTCCAAGGACCTCTACACTGTGGCTACGCGAGAGTGTAGAACGACGCAAGACGGATGCAGGGACGAAGTAACTGGGGACTCAGTTAAGAGGGGAGCCCATGAGTCGCATACTGGATATCAAGGACCTCGCGGTCCGCATCGACATGAGACACAAGTCAGTCACGCCAGTCGACGGCGTCACCTTGTACATCGACGCTGGTGAGACGCTCGGTATCGTCGGAGAGTCTGGCTGTGGCAAGTCGATGACGGGACTCTCGATCATGCAACTGCTGCCACCCGGCGGACACATCGTGGGCGGGAGTGTCGAGTTCATGGGTCGTGACTTGGCGCCACTCAACTACAACGAGATGCACGAGATTCGCGGAAACGACATCGCGATGATCTTCCAAGATCCGATGACCTCACTGAACCCCACCAAGACCATCGGGGAACAAGTTGCCGAGCCCGTTCGAATCCACCGCGGGGCCAATCACCGCGAGGCGCTCGATCGCGCGGTTGAGGTGCTTGGCCTGGTCGGACTGCCTAGGCCCAAGGAGCGCCTGGGGGACTATCCCCACCAACTCTCTGGCGGTATGCGCCAGCGCGTGATGATCGCCATGGCCCTCGCGTGTGATCCGAAGTTGTTGATCGCCGACGAGCCAACGACCGCTCTGGACGTGACAATTCAGGCCCAGATCCTCGAACTTTTGGGTGATCTTAAGGAAAAGCTCGGGATGGCCGTGCTGTTGATCACCCATGACATGGGAGTGATCGCGGGTCGCACCGACCGGGTGATGGTCATGTACGCGGGTAAGGCCGTCGAGGCCTGCTCGACCGAAGCCCTCTTTGACGAGATGCGCCATCCCTACTCCCAAGCCCTCCTCGCCTCGATCCCCCGTCTCGAGCAGGACAACCAACAGCGCCTCTACAGCATCTCGGGACTTCCGCCCGACTTGACGAACCCACCGTTGGGCTGTCGATTCGCGCCGCGATGCGAGCGCGCCACCGATCAATGTCGCACCGACGAACCGCCCTTGACGGGTCCGAGCGATGAGCACACCTTCGCGTGCTGGCACCCCATTGACGGACCGCTCGATATGTCGTCGTCTCGCCGCGCCGCGGGTGGGACTCAAGAGAGTCAGGCGCCCGTGATTCTGGAAGTGAAGAATCTCGTGAAGGAGTTCCCCGTGACGGGGGGTCTGTTCTCACGTGGCACGAAGCACCGGGTTCACGCAGTTTCGGACGTGTCGTTCAGCGTTCGCCAAGGTGAGACCTTCGGCTTGGTGGGCGAGTCGGGCTGTGGCAAGACCACCGTTGGTCGTCTCGTCACCGCGCTCGAAACGTCCAACTCGGGTGCGATTGAGTTCAACGGCGACGACATCACCAAGTTCGATCGAAAGACGCTGCGCGCCCAACGACGCAACTTCCAACTCATGTTTCAAGACCCTTACGCCTCCCTTGATCCGCGGATGCGCGTGGGCGCGATACTTCGCGAGCCTCTCGCCATCCAAGGAATAGGCAGTCGTGACGAACAGAACAAGATCATCCAGGGCCTCCTCGCGGACGTAGGTCTGGCGCCCGACGCCGTTGATCGATACGCGCACGAGTTCTCCGGGGGACAACGTCAGCGCATTGGCTTGGCCCGCGCCCTCGCCCTCAATCCCAGACTCGTGGTGGCCGACGAACCCGTGAGTGCCCTGGACGTTTCGATTCGCTCCCAGGTGCTGAATCTGATGCGACGACTGCAGTCGACTCACGATCTCACTTACATCGTCATCTCGCACGACCTGGCGGTCGTGAAGTACTTGGCGGACACGATTGGCGTGATGTACCTGGGCAAGATGGTCGAGATCGGGCCGAGCGTAGCGATCTACGAACACCCCGTCCACCCGTACACGGCGCGCCTGATCGAGGCCATCCCCATTCCCTCACCCGAGTTCGAGCGAACGAAGGGTGGTCGAGTCGTGCGGGGAGAACTGCCGAGCGCGCTGGATCCACCCTCGGGGTGTCGATTCCGCACGCGGTGCGATCGTGCCCAGGACCTCTGCGCTGAGGAGGAGCCGATCCTTCGGACATTCGGCCCAAATCACGTCGCGGCCTGCCACTTCCCCCTCGAGCGTGTGGCCGTGGGGATACCCTCGGCGAGGTCGTCGTCGGAGGACGCCGATTCGCCCGAATGACGTTCGGCGTTGCGTTCTGACGAACAAAATGCCCGCTCCTGTTTCCGCGACATTAAGTCTGTCGCGGTTAGGTATACCGTGGTTGCGAGCGAACACGTCACGCGGTTAGCCTGACGAAAAGCACAGACGATGTCGATCGACAACGTACAAAAGGGGAGTCACGAATGAAGAGGTTTTTCAATAAGAAAGTAGGGACCCTCGCCGCGTGCTTGGTTACTTGCGCCAGTCTGATCAGCATCGGAGCGGGAAGTCTCGCGACGAGCGCGAACGCGGCGACGTCGGCGTCAGGTGACGTTACGTTCGCGCTTCCTCCTGCAGTTATTCCTAACTACATCTTTCCCGTGATGAGTGGCACGTACTACAGCAACGTGAACCTGTACCAGTTCCAAGCGCTCATGTTCCGCCCTCTGTACTGGTTCGGTACGGGCACTCAACCGTCGTTCAACGAATCGCTGTCACTCGCGAAGTCGCCCGTGTTCACCAACGGTGGCAAGACGGTCACGATCACGATGAACAAGTACAACTGGGCTGACGGTAAGCCAGTCACGTCGGCGGACGTCCTCTTCTTCATGCAGATCTTGAAGGCCGAGACCAGCATCTGGCCCGTGTTCGTACCCGGTGAGTTCCCCGACAACGTAGTGTCGATGTCGGCGCCCAACGCGTCAACCGTTGTCTTTCACCTCGACAAGGCGTACTCACAGACCTGGATGCTCTACAACGAGTTGAGCCAAATCACCCCGTTGCCACAGCACGCTTGGGACAAGGAGTCGACGTCGGGCAAGATCGGTAACTACACGACGACGACCGCCGGTGCGAAGGCAGTCTTTACCTACTTGTCCACACAAGCGAAGTCACTGGCCACGTACGCCACGAACCCGCTGTGGCAGGTCGTGAACGGACCCTTCAAGTTGAAGACCTTCGAGACCACGGGCTACACGGTCTTCGTACCGAACCCGAAGTACTCCGGCAAGGTGAAGGCGTCGTACGCACAGTTGACGTTGTTGCCCTACACCACCGACGCGGCCGAATTCAACGCACTGCGCGCGGGTACGGTCGACTACGGCTACACACCACCGCAGGACTCCAGTCAGATTCCGGTCATCAAGAGTCAGGGTTATTCGAGTTCGCCATGGATTGGTTGGGGCATCAACTACTTCCCGATGAACATGAACAACCCGACGGTCGGACCGATCTTCAAGCAGCTGTACTTCCGTCAGGCCTTCCAAGACATGGTGAACCAGCAGACCGACGTGAAGAAGGCACTCTACGGTTTCGGTTATCCGACCTACGGCCCCGTGCCCATTGAGCCCAAGAGCAACTTGGCCACGCCGCAGGAGAAGACCAACCCCTACCCGTACAGCCCGACGAAGTCAGCCGCGTTGCTGAAGTCCCACGGCTGGAGCGTGAAGCCCGGTGGCGTGACCACGTGTGCCAAGCCCGGTAGCTCCGCGACCGAGTGCGGTGTGGGCGTCACGAAGGGGGAGAAGTTGGCCTTCAACCTCCAGTACAACAATGGGTTCACCTACGTCACGCAGTTCATGCAGCAGTTGAAGTCGAATCTCGCCAAAGACGGCATTCAGATAACACTGACGACCGCTCCGTTCAACACGATCCTCGCGAACGCGACGCCCTGCAAGGGCGCGACGTGCACGTGGCAGATGGAGAACTGGGGCCAGGGCTGGTCGTACGGACCCGACTACTACCCAACGGGTGAGTCGATCTTCGAGACGGCATCGAACATCAATGAGGGCAGCTACTCCAACGCCACCAACGACGCCAACATCAACGCCACTCACACGGTGACGGGTACGGCGGTTCTCTACAAGTACGAGAACTACCTGTCCCAGCAGCTTCCCGTTGTGTGGCAGCCGGACCCCGACTTTCAAATCTCCGAGATAAGTAACAAGTTGACGGGCGTCACGCAGAGTCCGTTGCTGAACTTCACCCCGGAGTTCTGGAAGCTCGCGAAGTAGTAGTCACGACTAAGGCTTCTTGATCTCATAGTGAAGAAATCAATCATCCGAGTCGACGGGGCCGACGGCCTCGTCGGCTCGGAGGTCCCCTTTTACGTGTACGGCGATCCGGCGCTCGGCCCGACCGTCTCGTTGATGGCGGGCGTGCACGGCTGTGAGTACACGTCAATGTTGGGTCTGAGGAGGTTTCTGGACTCCCTCGACGAATCGGCGCTGCGGGGCAGCTTGCGCGTGGTGCCGATGGCCAACGTTGCCTCCTTTGAAGCACGTAGCGCCTTCGTCGTGCCACACGACGGCCTGAACCTGAACCGGTGTTTTCCCGGTGACGTCAATGGGAGCTTCACCGAGCGTCTAGCGGCCGCGATCTTCGACGAGGCCATCCGACCCGCGCAGTTTCACGTCGACATGCACGCCGGTGATCAAGTCGAAGACCTCGAACCCTTCACGATCTACGACGCGTCGACCGTGGAGGACCAGTCGCGCGCGCTCGCCCTCGCCTACGGGGTTGGCTACATGATTCGCACCGAACGCTCCGCCAGCCCCATCGCCGGTACGTCGAGTGCGGCCGCGGCAGAGGCGGGTATCGCGTCGATAACGGCCGAGGCGGGCGGGCGAGGACTCGTCGACGAAGCGTCGGTTCAACTTCACGAAGAAGGAGTACGTCGGGTTCTCGCGATGCTGGGAGTGCTGCCAGCGTCGTTCGCGCCACCTCGCGCACCAGTTGAGATTAGTCATTGGCTCTGGCTTCGCAGCACGCGAGGCGGTTGGTGGACTTCGAACGTGCGCGTGGGCGACGCCGTGCGGGCAGGCTCCGTTCTCGGCACTGTTCGAGCACTCGATAGTGACGAAGTAGAAGAAGTGGTCGCGCCCGAGGATGGTTTCCCACTCTTTTTGACGACGAGTCCGGCCGTCGCCGCTGACGGACTCCTTCTCGGGCTCGCCGCTCGCTAGAGTGCTGCGCAATGACGAGTTCGTCCCCATCTATCTCTGAGCGCGCGCTGGTGCTGGCGTGACACGTTTTCTCATCAAGAGGATCGGGCAGTCGGTCGTCGTCGTGATCTTGGTGTCGATGGCCACTTTTTCGCTTCTTCATCTGTTGCCCGGCGGCGCGGCTCGCGCCGAACTCGGGGTGCGCTCGTCGCCGTCGGCGATCCACGCGTTCAACGTCGCGAACGGGTACAACCGACCGTTTTTGGATCAGTACTGGTTCTACGTCGACCGAATACTCATTCACCACAACCTCGGCTACTCGTACAAGTTGAACGAGCCCGTCTCGACGCTGTTGTCGATGGACTTGCCCAAGAGCGCCTACCTCAGTGGGCTCGCGTTGCTTATCACGATCGTGATCGCTATTCCACTGGGCATCTATCAAGCGGTCCGTCGCAACAAACCCGACGACTACGCGTTGACGGGTTTTTCGTTCATTGGCTACTCAATGCCGACTTTTTGGCTGGGACTCTTGTTGATCGCGTTCTTCTCAGTCTTCTTGAAGTGGCTACCGCCTTCGGCTCCGCAGACACCCACCGTCAGTGGCTCGATCACCGATCCCAAAGCCATGATTCTGCCGGTGTTGACCCTGACGATCGTGGGGGTCGCGTCGTTCAGTCGCTACATGCGATCGTCCGCCATCGAGAACCTGGCCCAGGACTACATCCGCACGGCGCGCGCGAAGGGCGTCACCAAGACGGGCGTGCTCTTTCGTCACATGTTGCGAAACGCCGTGCTACCCATCGTGACGCTGCTCGGGCTGAGCGTGCCGGCATTGTTGTCGGGCAATCTGATCACCGAATCGGTCTTTAACTATCCCGGCGTCGGGCTGCTCTTTTGGACCTCGACCCAGACCCGTGACTACCCGACGTTGCTGGCCCTTACCTTGGTCGTCGCGATATTCACCGTCATCGGGAATCTGATTGCCGACATTTGCTACGGCATCATTGACCATAGGGTGCGTCTCTCGTGATCGATCCACGACGCACGCGGAAGGGACTCGCGAGATGACCGACCAGAACATTGAGCCAGTCGTCCTGGAGGAGCCCGAAGAGGTCTCCCAGATGGTGCGGGCAAAGCGTAAGCGTGGCGCCAGCGTCTTCGAGGTCTTTCTGGAGAACAAGTTGGCCATGGCGGGCGCCGTCATCATCGTCCTCATCGCACTTTTCTGTTTCGTCGGACCGCTCGTCTACCACTCGAACCAGATCTCCTCGGACTTGAACATCGCCAACACGGCTCCCGGCCACGGTCATCCGCTCGGCACGGACAACGTTGGCTATGACGAACTGGGTCGTCTCATGGCCGGAGGCCAGTCCTCGTTGGAGATTGGCTTCGCCGCCGCGATGCTCGCGGGTTTGTTCGGCGTGCTGTGGGGTGCGGTGTCGGGCTACTTTGGCGGGATCATCGACACGGTGATGATGCGTATCGTCGACGCGTTGTTGTCGATCCCGGTGTTGTTCGTCCTGCTGCTTATGGCCGCCCTCATCCACGTCAATCAGTTGAACCTGACGCTGGCCGTGGCCTTTTTCGCGTGGCTGGTGCCCGCTCGCCTGATTCGCGGCGAGACTCTCACTCTTCGAACGAGAGAGTACATTCAAGCCGTCAAGGGTATGGGTGGCGGCGCGGGTCGCAGCATCTTCTTGCACATCGTTCCCAACGCGCTTGGCACGATCGTCGTGAATATAACGTTCCAGGTGGCGGATGCCATTCTCGCGTTGGCCGCGTTGGGCTACCTCGGTTTCGGGATACCGCCGCCCGCGGCGAACTGGGGATCCATGCTCTCCCAGGGCGTCACCTACCTGTACGCGGGGGAGTGGTGGTTGATCTACCCGGTCGGCATCCTCATCGTCCTCACGGTGATCTCTCTCAACTTCATTGGTGACGCGCTTCGTGACGCGTTCGACGTGCGTCTTCAGGGGCGCTAACCCCGTTGCTCGTTGGCGAAGAGGTGGAACACGCGTTAACGCGCGCTCGTTGGGACCTACACTCGAATCGCCTTCGAGAACGTCTCGAAAAGAACGCTGTTGAGAGGACGTGGACGACCCAATGAGTACCGATCCCTACGTTTCCTACGGCTACCTCGAGGCTGGTGTCGACCTGCCCTCGTTCACCCTCGCGCCGGAGTTCGACCGGGTCGGGCCCTACGAGACCGCGATGAGCCCAGAGGAGCTTTCAAGGTCGTCACGACTACTGAAGGACAGCATCGTGATCAGTCTGCACGATCATCCCGTTCGGTTCCCGAACGACATGCGTGAGACGCCGGAGTACAACCGCACCGGGCGTCAGCACACCGCCTTCGCGGGTCTCAAAGCGTCGGGCATGACCGCGGTCTTTGACAACATGATGGACGGAACGGCTTGCGTGACCGGTAACGCCCCTTGGCGATGGTTGGACATCATCACCGATCTCGGCATGCGCCAGGCTGACGTCGCTCACCAAGACGACGTGATGGTGATTCGCACCGTGAGCGACGTGTACGAGGCTCAACGGAGGGAAAAGGTTGGACTCATCTTCGGCCTCGAGGCGGCCACGCCGATCGAAAACGAGATCGACCGTCTCGACGTCCTCTACGGTCTCGGACTTCGCCAAATCGGCATCGCGTACTCCGACGCCAACGCTCTCGGCAGCGGATTGAGTGAACGCGTCGACGGCGGTCTCACAAGTTTTGGAAAACGCGCGGTCAAGCGAATGAATCAACTCGGGTTGGCCATCGACGTCTCACACTCGTCGGATCAGACGGGCATCGACGTCTGTCGCGCGAGTGACCAGCCGGTCTTCATGACCCACGCGGGAGCGCGAGCTATCTGGGACACGTCGAGGATGAAATCTGACGACGTGCTCCGCGCGATCGCCGACAGCGGCGGAGTTATAGGCATGTCGGCCGCGCCGCACACCACGCTCTCGCACGCGCATCCACACCACACCATCCTTTCGGTGATGGATCACTTTCTCTACTGCGTCGACCTGGTGGGTATCGAACACGTCGCCTTCGGTCCCGACACGCTCTACGGCGACCACGTTCAGTTGCACACCGTCTTCGCTCACATGCTCAAGGTCGCGGACATGGGAGGGCCGGCGTTCGAGAAGGTCGCGTACGTCGACGGGTTGGAGAACCCCACGGAGAACTTCACCAACATCACCCGCTGGATGGTGCACCAGGGATTCTCTGACGCGGATATCGAGGCGGCGTTGGGCGGCAATATCATGCGAGCCCTCGACGCCATCTGGGTCTGGTCATAAGGTCGCGACGTCCGAGCGACGCGTTACGTTCCCGTGAAAGTTGACGTGACGATTTTCACCTCGTGATGAGGAAGAACACCGTCTCGTGCGACCTACGCGTCTTACAGATTCCCCACCACGTAGTTCACGCACGCGAGAAGCGACGCCACGTCTTCGGGGTCGACACTCGGGAACATCGCGATGCGTAGCTGGTTGCGGCCGAGCTTGCGGTACGGTTCGGTATCAACCACGCCGTTCGCGCGAAGGATTGCCGCGATGCGCGCGGCGTCGACGTCGTCGCGAAAATCGATCGTGCCCACGACGTTGCTGCGCTGGGCGGGGTTCGTCACGAAGGGCGTCGCGAAATCGGACGCCTCGGCCCAGGTGTAGAGAATCTCTGCGGACTGACGCGAGCGCCCGGAGGAGAACTCGAGTCCTCCGTTGTCGTTCATCCACTTGATCTGCGAGGCGAGAAGGTGGATCGTCGCCAGGGCCGGAGTGTTGTACGTCTGATTGAGACGCGAGTTGTCGAGGGCGATCTTCAGGTCGAAGAACGCGGGAGTCCAGCGGTCGGACGCGGCGATCGTCTCGATGCGCTCGATTGCGGCCGGTGAGCAGAGGGCGAGCCAGAGCCCGCCATCCGAGGCGAAGGACTTCTGCGGGGCGAAGTAGTAGCAGTCGAACTGCGTGGGGTCGATCATGAGTCCCCCCGCGCCCGAGGTCGCGTCGACGGCCACGAGGCCCTTCGCACCCTCAGGGCGAAGAATCGGCATCATCACCCCGGTGGACGTTTCGTTGTGCGTGAGGGCGTAGAGATCGACCGCGTCGTCGGCGACGGGCAGTGGGTGGCTTCCGACCTCACTCTTGATGATGGTGGGGTTGCTCAGGTGCGGCGCCTCCTGGACGCAGCTCGCGAACTTAGAAGAGAACTCCCCGAAGCTGAGGTGTTGGGAGTGGTTCGCGACGAGGTGAAACGTCGCCGCGTCCCAGAAGCACGTCGTGCCACCGTTGCCGAGTAGGACCTCGTAGCCGTCGGGCAGACTGAAGAGCGCGCGCAGACCGTCACGGACCTCGCCGACCTTGTTTCGCACGGTGGCTTGACGGTGCGACGTACCCATGTACGTGGTGCCGCTGTCGACGAGCGCGTTGAGTTGCTCGACGCGAACCTTCGATGGACCCGATCCAAATCGTCCGTCGCGCGGAAGAAGGTCGGAGGGAATCGTGAACGTGTCAGAAGAACTCATAGACTTATTCTTACGGAAAACGATCGGGGTTGAATCAGTGAGTGCCAGAGTGAGTGACCTGTTAGGCGGCTTAGCCCCCAGCGCCACCCTGGCGGTTGACGCGAAAGCCAAGGCCCTCAAGGCCGCGGGCGAGCCCGTTATTGGCTACGGTGCGGGCGAACCGGACTTTCCCACACCCGCGCACATTGTCGAAGCGGCCGCCAAAGCCTGTTACGACCCGGCCAACTACAAGTACACGCCCACGGCGGGCATCGCCGAACTTCGTGAGGGCATCGTCGCCAAATCCAAGCGCGACAGCGGACTCGAGACGTCCGCGGGTCAAGTACTCGTCACGAACGGCGGGAAGCACGCAGTCCTGACGGCCTTCATGAGCGTGCTGAACCCCGGCGACGAAGTGTTGATCCCGGCGCCCTACTGGACGACGTATCCCGAAGCGGTCTACCTCACGGGCGCTACCGCCGTGCCGGTCATGACGAGCCAGGCCAATGGCTTTCGCGTCTCCGTCGACGAACTCGAGCGCGCTCGCACCCAGAAGACCAAGCTTCTCGTCTTCGTGTCGCCGTCCAACCCTTCGGGCGCCGTGGTGCGACCCGAGGACGTCGCCGCGATTGGCGCGTGGGCGGCGGAGCACGATATCTGGGTGCTCTGTGACGAGATCTACGAACACCTGGTGTACGGCGACGCTACGCACGTGTCGTTGCCCGTCGTCTCACCCGAACTCGGCGATCGATGGATTGTCGTCAACGGTGTCGCGAAGACCTACGCGATGACGGGCTGGCGCGTTGGATGGATGATCAGCGCGCCCGACGTCATGAGTGCGGCCGTGAACTATCAGAGCCAGTCCACGTCGAACATTTCGAACATCTCGCAACGCGCGGCACTGGCGGCCGTGACCGGTGACCTCACCGCCGTGGCCGCGATGCGCGAAGCCTTCGATCGTCGTCGCAAGACCATGACGACGATGCTGAACGCGATCGACGGCGTGACCTGTGCTGAGCCCGAGGGCGCCTTCTACTGTTTTCCAGACGTCAGCGGACTCTTGGGACGCTCGCTCGGTGGGCGAGTGTCGAGCACGTCGAGCGAACTCGCCGACGCGTTACTCGAGTCCATCAAGATCGCCGTCGTGCCGGGCGAAGCCTTCGGGACACCGGGATTCTTTCGCCTCAGTTACGCACTCGGGGATGATGACCTCGTCGAGGGTATCGAGCGCCTCGGCGCTCTCGTCGCGGCGGGCTGAGCCCTCTCGTCTTTCCTTTAGGCTGGCACCTATTAAGTGAAAGGTTGTCCGTGGCCCGAGTACTAGTTACCGAAGAGATCGCTGAATCAGGTCTCCAAAAACTTCGTAACGCCGGTCACGAGGTCGACGTTCGCCTCGGGCTCTCAGCCGCCGAACTCATCGACGTCGTAGCGGGCGCGCACGCGCTGATCATTCGCTCGGCGACCAAGGTCGACGCCGCCACCCTCGAAGCCGCGACCGACATGGTCGTGGTCGGACGTGCGGGCATTGGACTGGACAACGTCGACGTCGCCAAGGCCACCGAACTCGGCGTGATGGTCGTCAACGCGCCGGTTTCGAACATTCTCTCCGCCGCCGAGCAGACAATGGCGCTGTTGCTCGCGCAGGCTCGCAATATTCCCCAAGCCCACTCCGCGTTGAAGAACGGTAAGTGGGAACGCAGTAAGTGGGAGGGCGTGGAGCTCTACGGCAAGACGCTCGGCGTCGTGGGACTGGGAAAGATTGGCGCCCTCGTCACGCAACGCGCCCTGGCCTTTGGTATGAGGCTCATCGCCTACGACCCCTACATCTCAGAAGATCGAGCTCGCCACATGGGCGTAGAACTGATGGACCTCGATACATTGCTCGCTGAGAGTGACTTCATCACGATTCACCTGCCGAAGAACAAGGAGACGACGAATCTCCTGAACGCGGAGTCCTTGAAGAAGACCAAGCCGGGCGTTCGCATCATCAACGTCGCGCGCGGCGGCATCGTGAACGAGGCCGATCTGGCCGAGGCGATTCGAAGCGGCCACGTCCAGGGCGCCGCGCTTGACGTGTTCGAAAAGGAACCAACGACGGAGTCGCCGCTGTTCGAACTTCCCTCCGTCGTCGTCGTGCCCCACTTGGGTGCCTCCACGTTCGAAGCACAGGACAAAGCGGGCATCACCATCGCCGAGCAGGTCGAGCTCGCCCTCGCGGGTGACTTCGTGCCCTACGCCGTAAACGTGTCCGCGGGCGAGGTCTCCAACTCGGTGAGTCCCTTCATGAGCCTTGCGGAGATACTGGGCCGCTTCATCGGGGGACTCCTCGACGGCAAGCCCGCGGACCTCGAAGTGATCTACCAAGGAGAGTTGGCCGGCGCGGGGACAAAGATCTTGACGCTGTGCGCGCTGAAGGGACTCTTGAGTTCGACGGGGCACGACGGCGTGTCGTTCGTCAACGCTCCCCAGTTGGCCGCCGACCACGATCTCACGTTCAGCGAAGTCTCGTCGATCGAGTCCGCGGAGTACGTCAATCTCATCAAGGTGCGCTCGGAAGGTCACGAAGTATCGGGAACCCTCGTGACCATCGGCACGAGGGTCGAGACGCGCATCGTGGGCGTCGACGGTCACGCGGTCGAGATTCCACCCACCGCGTCGATGTTGGTCGTGCACAACGACGATCGTCCCGGGATGATCGGGCTTGTCGGCGTCGCGCTCGGTGAGGCCGATATCTCCATCGTGTCGATGGCGGTGGGGCCTGATCCTGAGACAAAGACCGCGCTGATGGTCCTGTCGACCGCGTTACCGACGCCCGCGCTGGTGATGGAGCGTCTTCGTGACACCGACGGTATCCAAGACATTCACCTAATCACTCTGCGTTAGTCACGGCTCGAGGCGAAACCTCGTTGACCGCGCCGTGAGTGCTTCGCGGCAGCGTGCGGAGACCGTTTCCCCGCCGCCGCCCGCGAAGGCACTCGCTACATCAAGCTGATGAGGTCGACGCGCTCCATCACTTCTGGCGTCAAAAGAGGGATCACGTCGAGCGCGGTCATGTTCTCACGAACCTGATCGGCGGTGGACGCGCCGGTGATAACGGTCGAGACGTTGGGATTCTTCGCACACCAGGCCAGTGAAAACTGGGCCAGGGACACGTCGAGATCGTCGGCGATCTTCTTGAGCTCGGCGACCTTCTGGTTCTGCTTCTCGTCGGTCAGCATCTTTCGGAGCCATTCGTAGCCCGGCAGCGTCGCGCGAGAACCCTCGGGCACGCCGTTCAGGTACTTGCCGGTGAGGAGACCCGACGAGAGAGGTGACCAGATGGTGGTACCGAGTCCGATGTCCTCGTAGAGCCGGCTGTACTCTTTCTCGACGCGGTCGCGCCACAAGATGTTGTACTGCGGCTGTTCCATGACGGGCTTGTGGAGATTGTGGCGATCGGCGATGTCCCAGGCCGCACGAATCTCGTCGGCCGTCCACTCCGACGTGCCCCAGTAGAGCGCCTGACCACGTTCGATCATGTCGCTCATCGCCCACACGGTCTCTTCGATCGGGGTGTTGGGGTCGGCGCGGTGACAAAAGACCAGGTCGACGAAGTCGAGTCCGAAGCGTTCGAGTGAACCTTCGATGGCTTGGCTCAAGTACTTGCGATTGAGGGTGTTGCGCATGTTGGGTCCATCGTGCAGACCCCAGAAGAGCTTGGTCGACACGACGTAGTCGTGACGCTTCCAGCCGAGCTCTTTGAACGCGGCACCCATGACCCGCTCGGACTCACCGGCGGAGTAGGCCTCCGCGTTGTCGTAGAAGTTCACGCCCGCGTCGTGCGCGGCGGCGAGACACTCCGCCGCCTGGTGCGCGGTTTCGATCTGGTTGGCGTTGGCGAAGGTGACCCAACTGCCAAAGGACAAGACACTTACCTTGAGACCTGAACGCCCGAGTCGACGATATTCCATCTCTGCCATAACTACTCCTTGGATTGAAAGCGCGAGCGCGCTGAGGACTTACGCCTCGGGATTACGTGGGACGCTCGGCCACTCTTCAAAGGAGACCGAGGTGTCGTCCTTCGGTCGCTTCACGAAGTACACGGCGCCAACGACGACAGCACCCAGCATGAGAAGGAACATCAGTTTGAGGAGTGTCTTGAGCAGGCCCACGAATGTAAAGGTTAGTGCTCCGACCCCCTGGACATTTCATCGCGTAGAGGTAGGATGGAGGCGTGACTTCTGGCCAGAGCGAACTGCTGCTGTAAAAGGGCGAGCCGCTGCTCGCCCTAGCCCCCGCGATGGCGGGGGCCTTTTTGTTTATCTCTGGCCTTGACGAAAGGATGGACGTGCGCGATAACCCTCAACAGCCAAGTCCGATGGCCTACGCCAAGTACCGGGCGACCGTGCCCGTTGACCTGCCCGATCGCACCTGGCCCGATCGACGACTGACGAAGGCGCCGCGCTGGTGCAGTGTGGATCTGCGTGACGGCAATCAGGCCCTCATCGACCCGATGGACCTCGAACGCAAGAACGCCATGTTCACCCAGTTGGTCGAGATGGGGTTCAAGGAGATCGAGGTGGGCTTCCCGTCCGCCTCCCAGCCCGACTTCGACTTCGTCCGTCAGATCATTGAAGACAACCTCATCCCGGACGACGTGACGATTCAAGTCCTCACGCAGTGCCGTGATGACCTCATCCGTCGGACGTACGAATCGCTGCACGGCGCCAAACGGGCCATCGTGCACTTCTACAACTCGACCTCGACGCTGCAGCGCCGAGTGGTCTTCGGGCTCGACAAGACGGGCATCAAGAAGATCGCTACGGACGCCGCAGCACTTTGTCTGACGCTCGAAGTAACCTCGCCCGACACGGCATTCCTCTACGAGTACTCGCCCGAGAGCTTCACGGGTACCGAGCTCGAGTACGCCCTGGAGGTCTGCAACGACGTGATTGGCGTCATCGACCCCTCGCCGCAACGGCCGCTGATATTGAACCTCCCCGCCACCGTCGAGATGTACACACCGAATCTCTACGCGGACGCCATTGAATGGTTCTCCCGCCACGTCGATCGCCGCGACAGTGTCGTCATCTCCCTGCATCCCCATAACGACCGTGGCACCGGTGTCGCGGCGGCCGAACTCGGGGTCCTGGCTGGAGCCGATCGCGTGGAGGGAACGCTTTTTGGTAACGGCGAGCGCACGGGCAACGTCGACGTCGTGAACTTGGCGCTGAACCTCTTCTCGCAAGGCGTCGATCCCGAACTCGACATCCGCGACATCGACAAGGCCCGCCACGTCACCGAGTACGCCAACCGTCTGCCGATCCACATGCGACACCCCTACGTCGGAGAACTCGTCTACACCGCTTTCTCCGGTTCGCACCAGGACGCCATCAAAAAGGGCATGACGGCCATTGGCGACACCTACGACGTGTGGGAGGTCCCGTACCTACCGATAGACCCGAAACACACCGGGCGCACGTACGAGGCGATCATCCGCGTCAACTCCCAGTCGGGTAAGGGGGGCGTGGCGTACCTGCTCAGCACCGAGCACGGTTTGGACCTGCCGCGCGCCATGCAGGTCGAGTTCTCCAAACAGGTTCAAGAGGTCACGGAAGCCAAGGGCACCGAGATCTCACCGGCGGAGATCTGGGACGTCTTCACGACGACCTACCAGCCCGAGAACCCGACGATTCAATTGCTGTCGAGCGAGGTGTCGGCCGATCAGCACCTGACGCGCATCTTCGCCCAGCTGATCGTGAACGGCCAACACGTGACCGTGAAGGGCGAGGGCAACGGTCCCATCGACGCGCTGATGGCGGGACTTCGCAGCGAGATGGACGTGACGTTCAAAGTTCGTGACTACCACGAACACGCGCTCACCGCGGGCGCCGAAGCGTCGGCCGTCGCCTACGTCGAAGCGCAAGGCGAAGACGGCGCGACGTGGTGGGGCGTGGGGATGAGTTCGTCGATTCTCGACGCGTCGCTGGAGGCTGTTATCTCGGCCGCGAACCGGCGTCGCTGATCGCGGCGTTCACGGTTCCGTTGTGACGTTGCCGTGAATGGTCGGCGCGTCGCGCCGACGAGCTCGCTCGCGCCTAGCGCGCGTGGCCCTGTGCGTCGAAGACGCCGACGAGGCTCGGCGCGCTGCTCGTCGCTTCGTAGCGCGTGATCGCGTCCTCTCTTCGAAGACTGATGCCGATGTCGTCCCAGCCCTCGAGCAGTCGCTCGCGGGTCATTGGATCGAGCACGAACGCGCGGTGCCATCCGGCGTCGGGCACCTCGACGGAGAGACGCTCCACGTCGACTACGAGGAGTCTCGAAGGGTCCTCCTTCACCATCTGATTGAGGTCTTCGACGTCCTTTAGCGACAGCTGCACCGTGACGAGTCCCTGTTTTGACGAGTTGTTGCGAAAGATGTCGCCGAAGGACGGAGCAATGACGGCCTCGAAGCCGTAGTCCATCAGGGCCCAGACGGCGTGTTCGCGCGACGAGCCGGTGCCAAAGCGCGGACCGGCGAGCAGAATCGACGCGCCCGCGTACTCGGGCTGATTCAAGACGAACGTCGTGTCGTCACGCCACTCGCTGAAGAGACCACGTCCGAATCCGGTGCGTTCGACGCGCTTCAACCAGTCGGAAGGGATGATCTGGTCGGTGTCGACGTCCGAACGCTCGAGCGGTACGCCACGACCTTCGAGTACGTGCACGGGCTTCACGCCGGGACCTCCTCGGGCGAGGCGAACCGACCCATGATGGCGGTCGCCGCGGCGACGACCGGCGAGACGAGGTGAGTGCGCCCGCCGCGGCCTTGGCGGCCTTCGAAGTTTCGATTCGACGTCGACGCGCAGCGTTGACCGGGCGTCAAGATATCGGGGTTCATGCCGAGGCACATGGAGCATCCCGGCTCGCGCCACTCGAAACCGGCGTCAATGAAGACTTGGTCGAGTCCCTCCGATTCGGCTTGGTTCTTCACCCGACGTGATCCTGGGACCACGAGCGCGCGAACTCCGTCGCTGACTCGGCTGCCCTTCACAACGGCGGCGGCGGCGCGAAGATCCTCGATGCGTGAGTTCGTGCACGAGCCAATGAAGACCACGTCCACGGGAATCGATCGCAGTGGCGTGCCCGGAGTGAGATCCATGTAGTCGAGCGCGCGTTGGACCGTGTTTTTCTCATCACTGTCGTGCACGTCATCGGCGGAGGGAACGACACCATCGAGGGCAACGACCTGGGCGGGGTTAGTGCCCCAGGTGACGAAGGGCACGAGATCCGAGGCGTCCAGTGTGATCTCCAGGTCGAAGATCGCGTCGTCGTCGGAGACGAACGAACGCCACCGCTCGGCGGCGTCGTCGAATTCGTCGCCTTCGGGCACGCCGGGGCGACCCCGAAGGTAGGCAATGGTGGTCTCGTCGACGGCCACGAGACCGGCGCGCGCGCCGGCTTCGATACTCATGTTGCACACCGTCATGCGCCCTTCCATCGATAAGGCTCGAATGGCGTCACCGCGGTACTCAATCACGTAGCCCGCACCGCCGCCGGTGCCGAGACGTCCGACGATGGCGAGCACGATGTCCTTCGCGCTGACGTTGGGCGGCGGCGTTCCTTCGACCGACACCGACATGGTCTTCGCCTTTTGCTGTGGCAACGTCTGGGTGGCGAGGACGTGTTCGACCTCACTCGTACCAATGCCAAATGCCAACGAGCCGAGTGCGCCGTGCGTTGAAGTGTGCGAGTCGCCGCAAACGATCGTCATGCCCGGCTGCGTGACCCCGAGTTCGGGTCCGATCACGTGCACGATGCCTTGGTTCTCGTGTCCCCTCGGAAAGACCGTGATGCCGAACTCCTTGCAGTTCTCGTCGAGCGCTTCGAGTTGGCGTTTCGAGATGGGATCGCCGACGGGCGTCGAGAGGGGATCGGTGGGGACGTTGTGGTCGGCCGTGGCGAGCGTGAGGTCGGGGCGGCGAACACGACGGTCGTTGAGGCGCAATCCGTCAAAGGCCTGGGGGCTCGTCACTTCGTGCACGAGGTGCAGGTCGATGTAGAGGAGCGTCGGTTCGCCCTCGGGCGCCGCGACGACGTGGTTATCCCAGAGTTTTTCGTAGAGGGTCTTGCCGGACATGATCTAGCGCTGCCCGACGATCTTTACCTTGAGTACCCCCGAAGGGGCCTCGTACTCAACGCTGTCCCCAACACTTCGCCCGAGCAGGGCCTCGCCGAGGGGTGACGTGGGCGAGGCGACGAGTACGCCCTCGGGCTTCTCTTCGATCGATCCGATGAAGAACTCCTGGAAGTCACCGTCGTCGTCACCCTCGTAGACCACTTGGACGATCGAGGCGTGCTGCACCTTGCCGGCGTGCTCGTCACGCTGTACGAGCTCGTGGTTGCGCACCACGTGGTCAATCTGGCGGATTCGTGACTCCATTTTGCCCTGTTCGTCCTTGGCGGCGTGGTAGTCGCCGTTTTCTGAGAGGTCGCCGAGCAGTCGAGCGGCTTCGATGACCCGAGCGATCTCCGTGCGCCCGACCGTCGTGAGGTTGAGGTACTCGGCCTCGAGCTTTTCCAATGTCTCTTTTGTAATGCGGTGAATTTCGTCGGCCATGCCGCAACCTCAACTCCTAGAGAGTTCTAATTCTAACGTCGGGGCCTTTACTTCCTTCCTGGGTTTGCTCATCCGAGGCGCCAGCGAGCAAAATAGAGAAAAGAAGGAGAGCCAGCGATGAGTAACCAAACGAGCCATCGCGTGGCCGTGATCGGCGGCGACGGCATTGGACCCGAGGTGACCACGGCCGCTCTCGACGTGGTCGCGTCGGCCGGCGTCGCGCTCGAGACGAAGTCCTTCGACCTCGGGGCGGCTCGTTATCTACGCGACGGATTCGTGCTCGACGACGCCACGCTCGAAGAACTTCGCGCCTTTGACGCAATACTGCTCGGCGCCATCGGACCGGCGATTGGCGACACGCGTATCGCCGGTGGCGTGCTCGAACGTGGACTGCTCTTGAAGATGCGTTTCGGATTGGATCTCTACATCAACTACCGGCCCTTTCACGGCGTCGAAGGTTCACTCGCGCAGGGCTTGGACTTCGCGATCGTTCGTGAGAACACTGAAGGCCCCTACGCGGGCGAGGGCGGCGTCCTTCGCTACGGCACCGCCTACGAGGTCGCCACGCAGGGATCGGTGAACACGCGATTCGGCGTCGAACGCTGCGTTCGTTACGCCTTTTCTCGCGCGAACCAACTCAGTTGCAAGAAGTTGACTTTGGTGCACAAGACCAACGTGTTGACGTTCGCCGGTGACCTTTGGCGACGGGTGGTCGCCGAGGTGGGGGCGTCGTTCCCCGACGTCGAGGTCGACTACCAGCACGTCGACGCGGCGTGCATCTACTTCGTGGAGAGTCCCGAGCGCTACGGCGTCATCGTGACCGACAACCTCTTCGGCGACATCCTTTCCGATCTGGCCGGCGCGGTGACCGGCGGCATTGGTTACGCCGCGAGCGCAAATTTGAACCCGGAGAAGAACAGTGCGTCGCTCTTCGAACCCGTGCACGGCGCGGCCCACGACATAGCCGGAACAGGGAAAGCGAATCCGCTGGCGGCAATATCGTCGGCGGTGCTTATGCTCGAACACCTCGGAGAAGTGGACGCCGCGCGGCGCGTCGCTCAGGCGGTGGCAGACTTTGAGGGTGACGTCGCCGCGCTCGGCACGCGCGGCGTCACGAAATTGATACAAGAGAGGTTGTAGATGCCCATTACCCCCACAAAGAAGATTTGGATGGACGGCGAGTTCGTCGACTGGCCGGACGCGAAGGTTCACGTACTCACCTACACGCTGCACTACGGCACCGGTGCCTTCGAGGGCATTCGCGCGTACAAGACGCCCAACGGCGTGGCAATCTTTCGTCTGAAAGAACACATGGAGCGGCTCCTTCGTAGCTGCAAGATCTTGATGATGGAAGTGCCCTACGAACTGAAGGAACTCTGTGACGCGACCGTCGAGATCGTTCGCGTGAACGAACTTCACGACGGGTGCTACATCCGACCTCTCGTCTACCTGGGCTACGGCGAGATCGGCGTGAATCCCATCGGCGCTCCCGTCAACACGGCGATCGCCGCGTGGTCGTGGGGTCCGTATCTGGGCGACCACGGCGTTGAGAACGGCGTACGGATGAAGATCTCCTCGTGGGCGCGTCATCATCCCAACGCCATGCCAACCGCCTCGAAGACGGTGGGCGGCTACGTGAACGCGAGCCTCGCCAAGGCGGAGGCTGTCTTGGCCGGCTACGACGAGGCGATCATGCTCGGTCCCGACGGGCTCGTGAGTGAGTGCACGGGCGAGAACCTCTTCATCGTTCGCGACGGACTCTTGATCAGCCCGCCCCCCTCAGAGGCTGGAGCGTTACGCGGCATCACCCAGGCGAGCATCGTGAAGATCGCCAATGACCTTCAGTACGAGGTGAGTTTCGAGACCCTTCGTCGTGACGACCTCTACCTCGCCGACGAGGCCTTCATCACCGGCACCGCGGCCGAAGTGGTACCGATTTCGTCAGTGGACGACCGGCTCGTTGGTGACGGCAGGCCCGGTCCCATCACGACCGCCATCAAGACCACGTACCACCAAGCCATTCGCGGCGAGCGTCCGCAGTACGAGGAGTGGCTGACGAGAGTTTGATGGCTCTCGTAGAGCGATAACCTCGAACGCGTGGCCCAACCGTCGTTCTCTCCCGTTCCCCTCACCGGCGAAGTACGACCAACGATGGTCACCGCGACGCCCGAGTTGGGACGCGCACGCAAACCGGGTCTCGAGCACTCCGCGCACCGCGTGAGCGGCACGGGTCTCGGCACGCCCGCGCCGGGCGAGGGTTACGCGCTCACGATCGCCGACCGCGAGTGCAAGAAGTTGAGCTTCGATCATCACGAGGACCTGCACGACGTCATCGTGGGCGTGGCCGCTGTCGCCGCCAAGCGCGCGAGCGTCGTCGGGCGTGGCCCCACACTCTCTGACGTGCACGTTGCCATGGACCACTTCGGACTTCGCACGACGTCGCCGGTTTCACGCGCGACGACCACGCCCTTTCGAGGTCTCGCGCACAGTTACGCGGCACAACGCCGTTTCGTTGACGCGGTCTCGGCGGAGCTGCTCACGACGGGCGCGAACGGCGCCGCCTCGCCGCACTAGATCTTCAACGTAGTTAAGGAAACGTAATGAGTTTTGACCTCACGGATGAACAACGAAGTTTTCGTGACGTACTGCGCAGTTTCGTAGATCAGCGCGTCGCGCCCAACGCCGCACGTTACGACCGCGAGCAGATCTTCCCCCAGGACAGCTTCGACGCCTGCGTGGAGATGGAACTCTCGGCGCTCGGCGTGCCCGAAGCGTACGGCGGCGCGGGCGCCGACATGGTGACCCAGGCCATCATGGCCGAAGAGCTCGCGCGCGGCTGCGCGTCGACGTCGGTGACGATGCTGATCACGAAGTTGGGCATGTTGCCCGTCATGAACTTCGGCTCCGAAGAGCTCAAGCGCGAATATCTGCCGCGCGTGGCTTCGGGGGACATACAAGCGAGCTACTGCCTGTCGGAAGCCGACGCCGGATCGGACGTCGCGGCGATGCGCTGTCGCGCTGAACGTGACGGCGACGATTACGTCCTCAACGGTTCGAAGTACTGGATCACCAACTCCGGGGTGTCCGAGACGTACACGGTCTTCGCTAAGACCGACCCCAGCGCCGGTGGACGCGGGATCAGCTGCTTCCTGGTCGAGAAGGGCTGGGGCGTTCAGTTTCCGAAGCACGAGGACAAGATGGGTCTTCGCGCGTCGCCCACGGGCGAGGTCGTCTTTGACAACGTGCGCGTGCCGGCGACGCACCGAATTGGTGAAGAAGGCGACGGTTTCAAGATCGCTATGCACACCCTGGACCGCTCGCGTCCCACCATCGGCGCCCAGGCGGTGGGTATTTCCCAGGGTGCCGTTGACTACGCAGGTCAGTACATGATGGGACGAAAGGCATTCGGCGCCCCGATCGCCGAGCTCCAGGGTCTTCGCTTCATGTTGGCCGATATGGCAATACGCACCGAGGCGGCGCGTGCTCTCGTGTACCGCGCCTGCGCGACGATCGACGGGGACGACCCGGACGAGACGCTCGGCTACCTCGGCGCCGCGGCGAAGTCGTTCGCGTCGGACACCGCCATGAGCGTGACCACCGACGCCGTGCAGCTACTCGGCGGCTACGGTTTCACCAAGGATTTTCCCGTGGAGCGTTTCATGCGCGACGCCAAAATCACTCAGATCTACGAGGGCACCAACCAGGTTCAACGCGTGGTTGTCGCCAAGCACCTGCTGAAGTAGGAGTTCATGACTGACGCGTTGGCTAACGCCACCACCATTGTTCGTGCCGCCTTCTTAAAGATCGATCCCGAGGTGACGCTACGCGCGGCCGACTCGCTCGATCTTCGCGCCCACGCCAAGGTGAGCGCGGTGGTGGGTGTGCCGCTTCGCCAACTCCAACAGCGCCGCGACGTGACGGTCTTCGCCACGACGGCGCCCCTCGCCGCTCTCAGGGGTCTTCTGGAGGTTATGGCGCTCGCTCCTCTGGAAAAGACGATTGAACTCCTCGGCGAACACGCCGAGAGCCCCACCTACGATCAACTCAGCGAGGCGGTCGACCAACTACTCACGTCGGGGTCGTCGATCGACGACGTTGTCGCGGTGCTCGCCCACGCCGTTGGCGAGTCGTTTCCAGCCGCCGCGCACTGCCGACGACTCCTTGAAGAGCGCCCGGCGTTCTCACTGCCCGCGTTGCCCGACGTGGTCGCGCCGACGGTGTTAGCTGCACCGAGGGAAGTGAGCGCGGAGGTTCGAGAACAACGAAGAAATCGTCGAGAGGATGAGAAGCGACGACGAAAGAGTGCCTCGTCGGCGCGCCCGCCGCGTCCCACCAAGGCCAAGGGCGGCCCCACCCGACCCGACGCCAGCGTGACACCCCCGAGCGTGACGCGACCTACATCCGAGGAACGTCGCCGTCTGCTGCTGACACCCCTCGAGACCAGTCGATTCGACGCCGAGCATCCCTTGGTGGGCGCCGTCCTTGTCGTCGACATTCCCTTCGACGCCCAAGACCGCGACCAGCCCGACCTGAAGTCGAAGGATCGTCCGGTGTTGGTCGTCGCAGCCTCCAGCGATGAGCTGCTGGTCCGTCCGATCTACTCGAATCCCTCGCCGGCGCGAACGCTCTTTCAGCCCTGGCGTCGGGTGGGTCTCGACCACGTCTCCTACGTGGGCGACGAACGCGTCGTCGTAGCGAACGCGGGTCTCGAACCCCTCCAACAACTCGCTCAGCTCACGACCCCGGAGTGGAACTCGCTGACTTAACTCGAGGTCGTGGTGGTACTCATCGCGACTCGTCGAGGACGATGGACGATCAAGGTGATGACCCCGCCAACGGCGAGCGCGACGCCCGCGAGTTGCACGCCAATCGATCCGCTGTGGGACTCCTGACCCAAGAGGAGTCGCTCGTCCAGCGCGCGCACGAGGCCCCACACGATCATGCCGAGGCCAGTGACGACACCCACCGTGTACGTGCGACGAAACCTCTCCACGCCAAGGAGGGCGAGCCACAAAATGGCGTCTTCGGCCCCTTGGATGAGGGGAACCGGCACGCGCTTACCCACTTGGCCGGCGTAGTGAAGACCGAACCACTGGCTGGTCACGTGACCTCCGCCGTCCACCATGAACTGGGGTCCGAGAACCCGACCGAGGGCCCAGCCCGCGATGAGCGCGGGCACCAGGGCGTCGGTGAATTTCGTGAGTTGGGTCTCGGGCCACCATCGGCGTTGCAAGATGAGTCCCACCACGAGGGCGAGCGCGATCCCGCCAAAACTCGAGAGGCCGCCCTGCCACACCGCGATCCAACGTCCGAAGTGACCGCTGTAGTAGTTCCAATTGGTCGCGATGGTCGCCAGCCGCGCTCCGACGAGGCCACTGACGAGTAGCCAGACCGTGTAGCGGGTGAACGGCTCGACGTTGACGCCGGCGCGACCTAGACGACGTCGCGCGTAGATGAATGCGACGTAGGCAGCGATCGCGAGGCCAAATCCGTAAGTGTGAAAGACCAGCGGACCGACGTGAAACGAAGTGGGAAAGCCCGACACGCCTAGGCCCGCGGGCGACCGAGACCTACGAACCCGTATCCGAGTCGAACCGGCACGATGTGCACGACGGTGCCAGTCATCTCGGCCTCGATCATGTCACCGTGGCCGACGTACATCGCGACATGATCGTCGCCGTTGTAGCCGTAGAAGAGCAAGTCGCCGGGCTGGATGTCGACGAGGGGCACGCGCATCGTGTCGTCGTACATGGCGCCGGAGTAGTGAGGAAAGTCAATGCCTGCTGCCTCGTACGCCAACATGATGAGACCCGAGCAGTCCACGCCGGACTTACTGGCGCCACCCCACACGTAGGGCGTACCGATGTAACCCTCGGCCGCAATGATGGCGATGTTCGCCTTGGAGTCGGGCGGGGGCGCGGGAATGTTCAACGTCGGCGTGGCGCTGTTGAGCGTGGCCGCCGACGCCGCGGTGGCGGCCGCTTCGGCCTCGCTGAGGTAGATCGCGATCTGGCCCTTGACGTGCGAGAGGGTGTTGTGCAGTCCACTCTGGATGATCTTGGCCGTGTGCAGCGAATGGGCAGCGTCGACCGTGAGTGAGCGAGCGTGGTGGTCTTCGGCGGCCAGTTGGCCACGCTCACGAGTGAGTTTGATGCGGTTGCTCTTAAGACTCGCGATCGTGGTGTTGATATTGCCGGCGGCCAGCTGGGAGTAGACGTTCCTCGCGCCGGTCTTGGAGGCGTTCTTCGAGAAGAGGGGATTGTTGCTCTGCGACCCGCCGTTCGTGACGTAGGAGAAGATCACGTCGGAGCGAAGTTGACTGTTGCCCTTCGAGACGTTCTTTTCGATCGCGGCGACGGTGGCCTTGGTGTTGGCGATCTCGGCGTTGAACGCGTGGAGCTTGACCAGCGCTACGTCGTACTTCTCGCCGAGGCGACCGACCTGGGCGTCGGTGCGATTGATCTGGTCCAACAAGATCGCGGCCTTGGCGCGGTCGTTCGTGAGACTCGAGGCGCCGGCCGTGCGCGACACGACCGACATCGTGGTTGAAGAAACCGCGAGGACGGCCAAAAAGGAAAAAAACCACCTCAGGCGGTGGCGATCCTTCGCTGGTTGCAGTATTGACAGCAACCAGTGCTCAACGTCAGTCACTCGACCAGGTTAGTTGGCGAGCCCCGTCCCCGCCGGCTCGATGGGGGAGAGGCTCCACGTAGTTCCTGGTCATCGAGGTATTACGACGCACAATGTCCGCGGACGCCGGTACGAAAATCCGCTCGCGTGTGGCCTCGCGCGTAGGCTCGGCGACATGTCGCAGCGCTCCCGTCCTCTCCCACGTCGCTCCTGTCTTTCGACACCAGGTTCGTCCGATCGGTTCCTCGCGAAGGCGCCCACGGCGACCGCGGACTTCTCCTTTCTCGATCTGGAGGACTCCGTCGCGCCCAAGGAGAAGGTGGGCGCGCGCGTCAAGGTGGTCAACGCCATTAAGACCCTCGACTGGGACGACCGGGTCTTGTGCGTGCGGATAAACGCGTGGGACACGCCGTGGACGTACGGCGACGTCATCGACGTCGTCGGGAACGCCGGCGAGCGTTTGGACGAGGTCATGCTACCCAAGGTCCGTCGGGCCTCAGACGTCGTGGCACTCGACCTCTTGCTTAGCCAGGTCGAAGCGAACGCCGGTTTGGCGCAGGGTCACATCGGCATCGAGGCCCAGATTGAGACGGCGGAAGGCCTGATCAACGTGGAGGAGATCTGTGGATCGTCCCCTCGTCTCGAGTCCATCGTCTTTGGCCCCGCCGACTTCGCCGCGTCCATTGGGATGCCGGTGACGACGATCGACGAGACGATCCACGAGGGTCCTTCGAATCCCTTCACCTACGTCTTCTCGAAGATCTTGATGGCCGGCCGAGCGAACGGACTGCACGTCATCGACGGACCGTTCCTCAAGGTGCGCGATCTCGACGCGCTTCGTTTCGCCGCCAACATCACCGCGTCCTACGGCTTCGACGGCAAGTGGGCCCTGACGCCCGACCAAGCCTTGGTCTTGAACGAGGTCTACTCGCCGAGTCAAGAACTCTTCGACAAGTCCTTCGACATCCTCGACGCCTATAAGGTCGCGACCGACGACGAACGTACGGGCGCCGTGATGTTCGGTGACGAGATGATCGACGAAGCTTCGGCGAAGATCGCGAACTCCTTCGTGGCGCGCGGCTCACGATCAGGCATGACCCGCTCGCCGAAGTAATTCCCCTTACTAGGAGACTCTCCTATTAAGGTATGCGCATGGCCACCGTAACCGACGCGCCAACCTCGAGACGAGCCCGACTGCGGGCGTCGTTTACTCCCTCGGAGTGGCGTCGGCTTTATGGAATGTTCGGCTTCATCGTGTTCTTGCACGTCGCCGGTTGGGGCATTCTCATTTACGCCGCGAGCCAACACTTCGGCGCGGGCAGTGGCAAGTTACTCGGCGTGGGCACGGGCGTGCTGGCCTACACCCTTGGTATGCGCCACGCCTTCGACGCCGACCACATCGCCGCCATTGACAACACGACGAGAAAGTTCATGACCGAGGGCAAGCGTCCGATGTCGGTGGGCTTCTTCTTCTCGCTCGGCCATTCGACCATCGTTTTCGCCCTCACGGTGCTGCTCGGCCTCGGTGCTCGCGCCCTCGGTGGTCAGGTCCGTAACGCGCACTCGTCGCTGCACCACTACGGCACGCTCATCGGTACCAGCGTGTCGGGAGGGTTCCTTTACCTGATCGCGACGTTAAACCTCATCATCCTGGTGGGCATCGTGCGACTCTTTCTCCAGATGCGCCAAGGTCGTTTCAACGACGCCGAACTCGAAAAGCACCTCAACGCTCGAGGCTTCATGATGCGGTTCTTCGGGCCACTCGCGCGTTCGGTGGACGCGCCGTGGAAGATGTACCCGGTCGGTGTGCTCTTCGGTCTCGGTTTCGACACCGCCACCGAGGTCGCCTTTTTGGTCCTGGCCGGATCGTCCGTCGCGGCCGGACTGCCGCTGTGGGCAATCCTCAGTCTGCCGCTCCTCTTCGCAGCCGGCATGAGTCTGCTCGACACGATTGACGGTTCGTTCATGAACTTCGCCTACGGCTGGGCCTTCTCCAAGCCCGTGCGCAAGGTGTACTACAACATCGCCATCACCGGGCTGAGCGTTCTCGTCGCCTTCTTCATCGGCACGCTCGAGTTGATGCAGGTCCTCACGCAAGAGGTCAAGTTGAAGGGTGGGCTCTGGAACTACGCGGCCGCCTTCAACATCAACAAGGCCGGTTTCGTGATCGTGGGGATGTTCGTGGCCACGTGGGTCTTCGCGCTGAGCTATTGGAAGTACGGCCACGTCGAAGAGCGTTGGGAGCGCGCTGCCCTGAAGGCCCAACAGGCTCGCGGTGAGTCGCCGGACCTCCATTCGGCTGGCATCACGCTCGGCGCGGTGCACAAGCCCTTCACCATCGACGAGGCGTGACGCCTAGGAGACGTTCTCTAGCAGGCGCCGCGCGATGACTTTGAGACAGAGGGTCTCGTCGGCCCCTTCGAAGATCGAGAGCACTCGGGCGTCGAGGAAGTAGCGACTAACTGGGTACTCCTCGGCGTAACCCATGCCGCCGTGGATCTGCATCGCCTCTCGCGTCACCCACTCCGCGGCGCGACAGACGTAGGCCTTGGCCATCGACGCTTCGAGCGTGCCGCTGCCTCGACCCATTTGGCGCGCGACGTCGAGTGAGAACTGCCGGGCGCACTGGATTACGGCGGCCATGGTGGCGAGCTTGGTACGCGTGAGTTCGAAGTCGAGGATCGCTTCGCCAAAGACCACTCGAGTGCGCGCGTACTCGAGCGCCGCGTCGTAGGCGGCCTGCATGACGCCGATGGCGCGCGCCGCGGTCTGCAGTCGCCCGTTCTCGAAGCCGGCCATCTGGTAGTAGAAGCCCTTGCCGAGTCCTGCTTCGGCACCGACGAGGTTCTCGTCGGGTACGAACCAGTTGTCGAAACTCAGTTCGTAGGAGTGCATACCGCGATAGCCAATCGTGTCGATGGGCCGGCCCTCGAAGCGCCCGTCAGCGTCGTCACGACCTTCGCTCTTCGAATCTTGGTGGAAGAGGAAGCCGTGGCTGTCGCCTCGGGGCTTCTCGACGAGAAAGAGCGAGAGGCCACGATGGGCCAACGTGCGGTCGGGGTCGGTGCGCGCGAGCAACAACAACACCTCCGCGCGCGCCGCGAACGTGCACCACGTCTTGGCGCCGTTGATCAACCAGCCGCCCATCGTCTTCGTGGCGCTCGTGGTGAGTCCGGCGACGTCAGAGCCGTAGTCCGGCTCGGTGACGGCGATGGCACAGAGCGTTTCGGCGCTGGCGAGACGCGGGAGCCAGTGCGCCTGCTGTTCCTTCGTGCCACCGTGCAGCAGGGCGCGCGTGAGAATCTCGGGTCGCGTGATGAGCGAGCCGCCGACGCCCAGGCTGGCCCAGGAGAGTTCCTCGGTGGCGACCACCATGCCCACGTACTCCGACTCGCCGCCGCTAGAGGATCCGCCGAAGGCCTCGGGAATGGAGAGACCGAAACCTCCGAGCTCGCTGAGTCCTTCGATGATCGATTCGGGAATGTCGGCGTTCGTGCGATGCACGTGTTCGGCGTGGGGACGCACCTGCTCGTCGGCGAAACGGTGAAAGAGTTCGGCCACCATTGCGAAGTCCTCACCCAAGTGACGAGGACCCGGCGACTCGGCGAGGGTCGAGAGGAACGAGGGGTCGCGGTACGTCGCGACGAACGATTGAAAGGGTGTGAACCACTCGGCGTCCAACCCCCAGGACGCTTCGCGTCCAAGCGCGCGCGTCGCGAGGTCCGCGAGCACGAGCGCCAGGAACGTCGCGACCAATTGCGCTTCGACCTCGCCCTTGGCGGCGTACGTGAGAGATGAACGCGCCGTCGCGAGGGCGCTCGCCGCGTGCGCGACGTCGTAGGCGAGCGTTTCGTTGGCGTCGACGCCGCCGCGCGTCGCGAGTTGTCGTACGGCGCCCGTCAGCACATCGTCGGCTTGGTCGATGAGAGCGGCGGCAACGTCAAGATCAAGCATGGGCGTGGACATACGTGAAATTTACAGGTTCTTCTTATGCGCGTCGGCCTAGGCTGGCTGGGTGAATATAACAATGATCCTCGCCGACTCCGCGCAGGTAGCCGACGGCAAGCTGTACATCCTCGGCGGCGGTTGGTCCATCACCGGTCCTGACCCGACCCCTTCGGCGGTCGCCATCAAAGTGGCGGTTGACTCGCACGAGTTCAACACGTCGCACCACTGGGAACTCTTTCTCGAAGACGCCGACGGTCAGCAGGTTCGTTTCGAAACGCCCGACGGCTCGCAGATCATCGAAGTGCGCGGGGATTTCTCCGCCACCGCGCCCGAGGACGTTCCCGTCGGGACGCCGGTCGACGTGCCCATCGCGGTCAACTTCGGACCGATTCCTCTGGCCGACGGCGCACGATTCACCTGGCGTATGGTCATCGACGGCGAGACGCTGCCGGGAGGCCTAGTCTCGTTCACCACGCGCCCCGCGCGTGAACTCGCCGTGGAAGAGTAAGACCGATTCGGCCGTTGAAAGGCCAGGGAGAGCAATGACCACCTACGATCGCCCCTTTGGCCGCCACCTCGAGGACTTCGAGGTGGGCGACGTCTACAAGCATTGGCCGGGAAAGACCATCACCGAAGCGGACGACCACCTCTTTTGCATGATCACGATGAATCATCATCCGCTGCACACCAACGCGTGGTTCGCCGAAAACGAGACCGTACAGAAGAAGAACGTCGTGGTCGGCAATCTCGTGTACTCATTGGTCCTCGGGATGAGCGTGCCCGACGTGTCGGGTGCCGCGATCGCGAACTTGGAAGTGGAGTCATTGATTCACCGCTACCCGACGTTTCACGGCGACACGATCTACGCCGAGACGCGCGTGCTTGAGGTGACGCCCTCGAAGTCGAAGGAGGATCGCGGAGTCGTGCTCGTCGAGTCCAAGGGATTCAACCAAGACGGCCTCGAAGTCTGTTACTTCCGTCGAAAGGTGATGGTGTGGACGCGTGCGTTCGCGCCGCCGCGTCGGCGACCCTACGGTGACGACGTCTGGGCGTAACGACTACGCCGCGTTTCGACGCGAGCTTCGTCGTGTCGCCCCCCAGATATCAAGGTCCTTACCCTGGATAGCCCACGAGAGTCCCTGGGCCGTGCTCGTGAGTGAGGTGATGCTCCAACAGACCCAGACCTCGCGGGTCATCGAGCCCTGGACGAGGTTCATGGAACGTTTTCCCACGCCTCGTGCGTGCGCCGACGCCACGCTCGCCGAGGTCCTTACCGCGTGGCGTGGTCTCGGGTACCACCGTCGCGCGAAGGCCCTGCACGACACGGCGCGCGTGCTGCGTGACGTGTTCGACGGTGTCGTACCGAGAAGCGTGAAGGAGTTGAGAACGCTTCCGGGCGTGGGTGAGTACACCGCGAACGCGGTGGCGTCATTCGCCTACGGCGAACCCGTCGCGGTTCTGGACACCAACGTGGGACGCGTTCTCGCGCGCGCGATCGTCAATCGACGACTTCGCCCCAGTGAGGCCAGGTCCCTCGCGGCCGAGGTGCTCCCGCGAACGCAGGTGGCCACGTTCAACCAAGCGATGCTCGATCTCGGCGCGCAGTTCTGTCGAGCGACGCCGCGTTGCGAGCAGTGTCCGCTCGCCACGCGTTGCGCGTGGCGCCAACGTGGTGGCGACGATCCCGCGCCGTTGAGTGCTGGCGTCTCTCGAGCGCAGCCACGCTTCGAAGGGTCTAGTCGCCAACTTCGCGGGCGAGTCCTGAACGCTCTACGTGACGGCCCGCACTCGCGTGCAGAACTGAGCGTGAGTTTCACCGGCGTCGACGCACGTCGTCGAGACGAAGTCCTCGCGGGTCTCGTACGCGACGGACTGATAATGCTGAGAGCGCGGAGGTACGTCCTAGCGGGCGAGTGACTATCGAAGATCCTTCTCGAAGAGACGTTCCTCCCCTCGATGGGCGCCGAACGAAGTGGTGATCTTGACAAATGCTGCCGGTAGCCTGGCGCGATGAACTCCTTCGACACCGCGCACCGCAAGGAAGTATTCGGCCACTACGCCACGGGTGTCGTCGTGATCACCGGGGTCTCACCCGACGGTCCAAAGGGCTTCACGTGTCAGACTTTCGGGTCACTGTCGGTGGATTCGGCGTTGATCTTTTTTGCGGCGTCGACCGCATCCTCGTCGTGGCAGCGCATTCGAGAAGTCGGCGTGGTGGGCGTCAATATCTTGAAGTCCGATCAAGAGCCGCTCGCCCGTGTCTTCGCCGCCAGTGGCACGGACAAGTTCTCCGGGGTGTCGTGGTTTCGTGCCCCCAACGGTTCACCCTTCCTCGAAGGGTCCCTCGCCTACCTCGAGGGAACAATCCGTGAAGTGACGAATCACGGTGATCACGACATCGTCGTGGCCGAACTCGACTTCGCGTCAACCGAGCCGGGTGACCCGCTGGTGTACTACCGCGGCGGCTATCGCGTTCTCGACTAGTCGGAGCGAGGTCACTACGCTTCGGTCTGTGACCTGCGTGAGCGAGGTGAACGGTATCAAAGAGTGGCGAGCGTGACACTCGCGCTGACGATCGTGGGCGCCGTCATCGTCGTCCTAGTGTTGAGCGTGGTCGCCCTACGATTTCGAAAACTTCGTCGTGATGAGACGCGCGAGTCAGCAAAGCCGTTGGAACGTCGCCTGGTTGCCCCTCCTCCGTCGCCCTACGCCACGTCAAAGGGATTCCGACTGCTCGACGCCGACGGTGAACCCCTCAGCCGACCACCGGTCGAGCGTCCCCGTCTCGATCCCGAGCGCCGCTACGTGTTCAATGATTCGCCCGCGAGTGGCGACGAGTTCGCGACGTCGCGCGTGCGACACAACGACGATTGGTTCCTCACACGTTCGTCGCATAGTTCGACCCTCTCGATCGTGTCACGCCGGGTGGGCGTCGCCGTTCTGGCGATCTTGATCGTCGCGTCGTTGGTGGCGTACTACGTCAACCACCACTCGCCGCCGACCCCCAAGGGCTCGGCGTCGCACTCCACGACCACGCTCGGCACCACGGCGGCCGCTACGACTACGACCACCATCGTGTTCCCTCCGTCGTTCATCGCGACGTCCACGAGCGGCGAGGACGCGATCTACAGCGTGCCCGCTCCGATGTATCGCGTGACGGTGACCGGTGCCCTCGGCGCGACCTGGGCGGTGTACAACATGGGACCGACGAACACGTTGGAGTGGCAGGGCACCGTTGCCAAGGGCCACGACGAGTTGTTGACGATGACGGGTAACTCTCGGATCACCATCGGCTCGCCCTCGAACGCCACGGTCAGCGTCGACGGTCGTCCCGTGACCTTTCCGACGCCTCGACCGGCCACCTTGATACTGGTCCTGAACGCGGCCAAGACCACTACTTCGAAGTAGGCACGATCTCGTGCAACAGCCACGCGAGCACCTGCGCCTCGTCGCGCCAGGCGTCGTAACGTCCCGACACGCCGCTGTGACCCGCGCCCAGCTCCATCTTTAACACCGCTCGATTGTCCGCGTTCGCGTCGCGCAACGCCAGGACCCACTTCGCCGGTTCCCAGAATCCCACTCGGGAGTCGTTGAGACCTCCCGACGCGTAGAGGTGGGGATAGACGACCGGCTCGCCGTCGATGTCGCCGCGAACGTTGTCGTAGGGCGAATAGCTCATCATCGTGCGATAACTCGTCGCGCTCGCGTCGGGATTGCCCCACTCTTCCCATTCACCAACGGTGAGCGGGAGTGAATCGTCGAGCATCGTCGTCACGACGTCGACGAACGGGACTTCGGCCACGACGGCGCGAAAGAGTTCGGGATCGGAGTTCATCACCGCCCCCATCAGGAGTCCACCGGCCGATCCGCCTCGCGCGGCGAGTTGCTCGCGCGTTGTCCACCCCACGGCGATGAGCCAACGTGCGACGGCCACGAAGTCACTGAACGTCGTTGGTTTCTGAGCGAGGCGACCCATCTCGTACCAGGAACGACCCATTTCGCCGCCTCCTCGCACGTGCGCGACCGCGAAGATCACTCCTCGATCGAGTAGCGAGAGACGAATCGAGGAGAACGCGGGGTCCATCGAGATCTCGTAGCTGCCGTAGCCGTAGAGCAGGAACGGTGACGGACGCCGCGCTTCGAGCGTGCCGTCGTCGAGTACGTTCACGACGTCGCGTCGCGCCACGACCGAGACTGGCACTTCGACGTCGTCGCTCGCGCGAACCCAGAGCCGCCCGGTGACGTAGTTCGACTCGTCGTAACCACCGAGCACTTGCTGTTGCTTTCGCACGATTACTTCGCCACTTTCGACCACGACGTCGGCGATCAGCCGCGGCGTCGTGAGCGAAGTGATGAGGACGCGCAGTTGGGTGGTGTCGTAGTTCGGGTTCGAAGAGATCGCCACCGTGTTTGGAAAGACGCCACCGTCCACGAGCGACGAGCGTACGATCAATCCCTCTCCAAAGGGGTCGTCACCGCCGAGCGTGGCGACGAGGCGCACGGCCGCGCAACCGTTCTCTCGTTCGCTGAGCGCGAGGAAGGACTGAAAGGCGTCGACGCCGTCGAGACGACAGCCCGCGCGTTCGGGGACGATCTCGCGCCACTCGCCACCTACGACGAGGCGCGCGTCGAGGCGAAAGTCAGTGGCCCCTTCGTTGGTCATCTTCAACCACCAGCAGCGTCCCCGGGCGTCAGTGAAGTGTTCGACCCCGTACTCGATGCCGTGGCGACGTTCTTCAAGTACGACGAGGGGACCGGTGGGGTCGTTGGCGTCGAGGTAGCGCACTTCGCTCGTCATGGATGAGTTCATCATCACTACGATCATCGCGTCGTCGCGACTACGCCCCACCGAGACGATGTACTGCGCGTCATCCTCTTGGAAAATTAGGACGTCACTCTCGGCATCGGTTTCGAGTTCGTGTCGCCAGAGTTGCCAGGGTCGCGTCGCTTCGTCGTTTCGGGTGTAGAAGAAGTGGCGACTGTCGTTGGCCCAGGCGAAACCGTAGGACACGTCGTCGAGCGCGTCGTCCACGGGGAGTTGACCCGCTAGTGGTCGAACGGTGACGTGGTGGTGTTCGTTGCCTTCGAAGTCGGTGCCGACGGCGACCCAGTCGTCGTTGGGACTGAGCGCGAGAACGCCGACCGAAAAGTATTCACTGCTGCCAGCTTCGACGTTCTCGTCGAGGATGACCTGTTCGCCAGTGAGGGTGGTGGCGGGATCGATCACCGGGGGCGTGAGGTCGTCGCCAGTAGCGGGCACCCGGGCGCTGATGGGGTAGCTGAGCCCTTCGCGGGTGCGCTCGAAGTACCACCAATCACCTTTTCGCACCGGTACCGAGATGTCGGTCTCTTCGACTCGATCTTTTATCTCGTTGAAGAGTTCGTCTTCGAGGGGCTTGAGGGGAGCGAGTTCTTGAGCGAGGTAGTCGTTCTCAGCTCGGAGATGCCGTAGGACCTCTTCGTTCTCTTTGTCCATGAGCCAGTAGTAGGGATCCTCCCTGGTGTCGCCGTGGCGAGTGATGGTGTGGGGTCTTTGGGGCACGGTGGGAGGGTTCAGCACATCACCACATTGCCAGTAATTGGGGTCAGGCAGGCCCTAGGAGTAAGTACTATGGACGTAGGGATTATCCCAAAGGAGCGCAATGGCGATAGACAACTTGGACTTCAGCCGTTACCAATTGGGCTGGTCTGACGACCAGTTACCGGTGTTCAAGCCCAAGAAGGGGCTCAACGAGTCCATCGTGCGTGAGATGTCCGCGATGAAGAACGAAGAGCCGTGGATGTTGAAGTTCCGCTTGGACGCGTTGAAGCGCTTCGAAAAGAAGCCCATGTTGCCCTGGTTCGCGGATCGCATGCCCGACCTCGACTTCAACGACATTTATTACTACGTGAAGCCCACCGATCACCAGGTGAACTCGTGGGAGGACCTGCCCGACGCGATCAAGAACACCTACGAGAAGCTGGGCATCCCCGAAGCCGAGCGTAAGTACCTGGCCGGTGTCACGGCCCAGTACGAGTCAGAGGTCGTCTTTCACCGAAATCGTGAGGACCTAGAGCGTCTCGGCGTTCTCTTTTGTGACATGGACACCGCGGTACGTGAGTACCCTGAGCTCGTTCGCAAGTACTTCGGCACGATCATTCCCCCCAACGACAACAAGTTCGCCGCCCTCAACTCGGCCGTGTGGAGTGGTGGCTCGTTCATCTACGTGCCGCCCGGCGTAAAAGTCGACCAGCCCCTGCAGGCCTACTTTCGCATCAACACCGAGAACATGGGCCAGTTCGAGCGCACGTTGATCATCGCCGACGTCGGCTCCCAGGTCCACTACGTCGAAGGCTGCTCGGCGCCGGTCTACTCGACTGACTCCTTGCACTCGGCGGTCGTGGAACTCGTCGCTCTCGAGGGGTCGCGCATTACCTACACGACGATCCAGAACTGGTCCAACAACGTCTACAACTTGGTCACCAAGCGCGCACGAGCCGAAGCCGAAGCGCACGTCGAGTGGATCGACGGCAACATTGGTTCGCGACTGACAATGAAGTACCCCTCGGTGTACCTGATGGGTCCCAAGGCCTCGGGTGAAGTGCTCTCGGTGGCGTACGCCGGGCCCGGTCAGGTCCAAGACGCGGGCGCGAAGATGGTCCACTGCGCACCCGAGACGACCTCGACGATCATCTCGAAGTCCATCTCCAAGGACGGCGGCCTGACCGCGTACCGCGGACTCGTGAAGGTCGAAGAGGGCGCCACCGGTGCGAAGAGCTTCGTGCGCTGTGACGCGTTGATCCTCGACGAGAAGTCGATCTCGGAGACGAGGCCTTACATGGAAGTTGGCGAGCAGGACGCGTCGATCGGCCATGAGGCCACCGTGTCGAAGATCGGCGACGACCAGCTTTTCTATCTCATGAGTCGCGGACTCACCGAGAGTCAGGCGATGGGCATGATCGTGAACGGGTTCATCGAACCGGTAACGCGCACGCTGCCCATGGAGTACGCCGTTGAGTGGTCTCGTCTTATCGAACTACAGATGGAAGGCTCGATCGGCTAACGAGGTCGTCGCCACATAGTGAAAAGCGGTGGCCCCCCGTCGACCGGTCGTAGGGTCTCACGAAGTTCGTAACCGAAACGTCGGTAGTACCCGAGGTTGTCCTCGTTCTGCGTTTCCAGGTAACTTCCGACGCCCTCGGCGTCGGTCTCGGCGAGTCCGTGTTCCATGAGCCTGGTGCCCACCCCACTTCGCTGGACAGTGGGATCAGCCACGAGCAAGTAGAGATACCAGTGGAGCTCTTTGGGATGGGACTTGGCGACGGCGGCGAGATACTTGGTGCCGTCGACGAGCGCTCGGGGGCGCCGGTAGAGCGCGCGCACGGTCCCTGGGAGTTGGGCGAGTTGCGTGCGCGCTGACTGCGGGTAACGGTTCGTTGGTAGCCACAGCGACAGGCCGACGATCGTGTCGGCGGCGCCACGAACCGTCACTAATCGAGCGCCCTCACCCGCGTGGGCGAGATTGGTGCGAAAGAAGATGGTCAGACCCCGCTCACGAAGCCGATCGCCGGGCGAGAGGAAGCGGAAGAAGGGATCGTTGAAAAATGCCCGATTGGCGACCAGGGCGGCGCTCGTAAACTCATTCTTCGTGAGTGTTCGTTCGTCGAGATACAGGCCAGTCATTTGCTTGGAGCCTACGTCGGCGACTGACGTGAAATAATCTCCCTATGGGTATGCGCGAAGAGTGCAAGCACTTCCAAAGTCGGACGTACAAGTCGGGAGAAGTTGCGCGCTTCTGTGTGCTCGGTAACGCGCCCGATCAACCGTGGTCGTGTCCCGAGAACTGTCTCACCTACGAGCGTCGCTTCGTGGACGTTGGCTGGTCGCACGGCTCCCTCGTCGATCAACCGGTGGAACCGGCGCCAAGTTCGAACGTGCCCGTCGAGGACCGTCGGGAGATCTTGGATTCGGCGAGTGACATCGTGAACGCCGTCGCGGCAGAACTACTCGAAGAGCGTCGCCAGCAACTAGAAAAGCAAGCTGAGAAGGACCGTCGAAAGAAGAAGCGTCGGCGTCGTTAGTCGCCGTTAAAGACGGGCGGGCGCCGTTCGAGGAAAGCGGTCATCGCCTCTTTGAGGTCGTTGCTGTGCAGGTACATCGTGTTCCAGCGCGCGACGAAATCAAGACCTTCAGCCACGCTGCGACCATCGTTCGCCGCGAGGACGGCCTTCGTGCCGCGAACGGCCACGGGGGAGTTGGCCGCGATCTCGTTCGCGAGTGCGTACGCCGCTTGCACGACGTCGTCGCCCGACTCGCCGTGCAGTGCGTTGACGAGACCAATGGCCGAGGCGCGATGGGCGTCGACGTCCTTGCCGGTGAAGGCCAATTCGGCGACGTGGCCGGCACTCACGATGCGCGGCAGGCGTTGCAGCGTCCCGAGATCGGCGACGATGGCGACCTTGGCCTCGCGCACGGAGAACACGGCGTCAGAAGAGGCGAGTCGCACGTCGCACGCGGTGATGAGATCGACGCCCCCACCAATGCAGTAGCCGTGCACCGCGGCGATCACGGGAATCTCGAGATCGGCGATCGAGGTGACGGCTTGTTGCATGCGTCGGATCGATTCGTAGGACTTGGCGTTGGCCGTCGCCGTGGACGACTCGCCGTCACCGGCCATGAAGCCGCCGCCGAACTCCTTCAGGTCGAGTCCCACGCTGAAGTGTGGGCCCTTCGCGGCGATGACGAGAACTCGAACGTCGGGATCGCTCGTGATCGCCGCCGCCGCGAGTGGGAGATCGCGCCAGAAGGCACTGCCGAGCGCGTTGCGCGCTTCGGGTCGGTCGAGCCAGAGTGTGGCGACGTGCCCCTTCACTTCGAGCGTGACGACGGGTGAGGAAAACTCCACACGATCCTTTCAAATGATGGTTCAGCCTAGGTCGTCAGGCGCCGGAGGCTCCTCCTCGCCCGGTACACTGCCTGAGTCCTCCTTACCTATGACTACCTTCGCTGACTCAGCCTCCACTTTCATTGCCAAGCGGCCCGACGCGGCCACTCGACGTCTGGCCTGGTCGCTCTACGAGGCCACCGGACTGCCCACGACCACCGATGAAGTCTGGCGTTACGCCCCACTGAGCGACCTCGATCTAGAGCACTTTGAAGTGCCGAGCGCGCCCCAGCAGACGCCGGACTCGGACTTCGCGACCCAACTTTGCCAACGAGCGGGCCTCGTCGTTCGCGTCGTGGACGGCTTCTGCGTGAGTACTGGAGACGTCGTCGAGGGCGTGACCGTCGAGGTCGACCAGTCCAGTGAATCTCTCGCCGGCGAGACGCTGTTGCACCGTTACGAGGGCGACACCTTCGCGCTCTTGAACGCGGCCCTCTCGCCGGGAGCGACTGTGATCCGCGTCGCCGCGGGCGTGAACGTCGCCCAACCGGTCGTGGTACTTAACGAATCAACGACTGGCGCGTCGTTTCCCCGTACGCAGATTGTCGTCGGTCGCGGCGCCAGCGTCACGGTCGTTGAGTACTTCGAAGGTGGCCGCGACGCGCTCGTCGTTCCCGTCAGCGAGTATCGCCTCGACGACAACGCGTCACTTCAGTTGATCACGTACCAACGCCTCGACTCGACCGCGTGGCACGTGGCGCGCACGACGGGATTCCTGTCACGCGACGCCCGACTTCACCAGGCTGTGGTCGGCCTGGGCGCTCACTACGACCGCTCACGTAACGACGCCGAGATGCTCGGCGCGGGCGCGGCCAACGAGCTTCGAACGACGTTCCTCGGTTCGGGCCATCAGGTCCACGACTTTCGCACGCGCCAGTACCACGTGGCGCCGCGCACCACGTCGAAACTGCTGTCGAAGGGCGCGGTCGCGGACCACTCGCGCTCGATCTACACCGGGTTGATCGAGATTGAGAAGGGCGCGAAGCGTACCGACGCACGCCAGACCAATCACAACCTCCTCCTCGCACCCAACGCCCACGCCGACAGTGTCCCGAACTTGGATATTCGAGAGAACGACGTCATGTGCGCGCACGCTTCGAGTGTGGGTCCCCTCGACGAACTGCAGCGTTGGTACTTGGAGTCGCGCGGCGTGAGTCGCGACGACGCGCAGCGTCTGTTGATCCAAGGTTTCTTCTACGAGATGCTCGCGGCGTTACCGAGTGAGTTGGCTGGATTGGTCGAGAGCGACGTAGCCTCGGTGTTGGCGAGCGTGGCGGCGGTGACGTCGTGACGATGATCGACATAGGAGCGCTGGACGACTTCGAGTCCGGGATTCCTCGACAACTCCACGTCGGGGGTCGAACCCTCGTCGCCATACGGATCGACGAGACGGTGTACGTCTTGGACGACCGCTGTAGTCACGAGGAGTTCAGCCTTTCCGAAGGCGAAGTCGACGTTGAGACCGCCGAGATCGAGTGCGCGCGCCACGGTGCGATGTTCCGACTAAGTGACGGCGCGGCCATGACGCTGCCCGCGACGCGCCCGGTGGCGCACTACGACGTGCAGAACAACAATGGTCGCCTCGAGGTGTCACTACCGTGAACTCAGAACTGAAGATTGAAGGGCTGCGCGTCGAAGTCGCCGGCAAGGAGGTCCTCAAAGGCCTCGATCTCACCATGCATTCGGGCGAAGTGCACGCGATTATGGGCCCGAACGGCTCCGGTAAGTCGACCTTGGCTCACGCGCTGACCGGTCACCCCGGCTACCGCGTGCTCGATGGTTCCGTGACCATCGACGGGGTCGAACTCTTGACCATGTCACCAACCGACCGCGCTCGAGAGGGTTTGATGCTGGTGTTGCAACAGCCTTTCGAGATCCCCGGCGTACGGTCCTACGACCTACTCAGGGCCGCGGGCGCTGACCCCACGACGTTGCGTGAGCGCATGCTCGACGAGGCCCGGCGCATCGAATTGCCCCCCGAGCTCCTGGACCGCTTCGTCAACGTCGATCTCTCCGGTGGGGAGCGTAAACGCGCGGAGATGGTCCAACTCGGCGTCCTTCGACCCAAGTTCGCACTCCTCGACGAGATCGATTCAGGTCTGGACGTCGACGCTCTCGACGCGGTCGCGAAGAGACTCACCGCCGCGACCACCGAGTGGAACTGTGGCGTGCTCGCGATCACCCACTTCCGACGCCTTCTGCTCGAGCTCACGCCCACCATGATCCACGTAATGAGCAACGGTCGCGTCGTGGCGACCGGCGGCCCGGAACTGGCCGTGACACTCGAGCGCGACGGGTACGAGACCTTCCGCGACGCCTCCGCCTGATTGAAAACTACCGGGCGAAAGCGATAAACTCGACTAATGGCTAGAGGACAGGATGGCGCTCCTGGAGAGCCAAACTCGGACCGCAGTACGCGCTCGAAAGAGTCCATCGCCAACCAGCACCGCTTGATGGAACTGGGTAGTGCCGTCGACCAGCAAAGCGGCGCCAAGGGTAAGACCCGTGCGAAACGACCACATCGTCTACGTCGGCGACTCATCTTCTCGGGCGTCGCGCTCGTCGTGGTGATCGCGGGGGTGATTGGCGGGAGTTACTACTACGCCACCTACCGATTCAACGCCATCCCGAAGGTGAACGTCGCGCACGAAGTGAAGCCGATCTCGGGAAAGCCCTTCAATATCCTCATGATCGGCTCGGACTCTCGGGCGGGGCTGACGGGTATCGTCGCTGCTCAGACCGGCGCTTCCACCGGATCGGTCACCGGCGAGCGAAGCGATGTCGTGAAGATAATCCACGTCGACCCACAGGCGGGATCGATCTCCCTGGTGTCGATTCCTCGCGACACGGTCGTGACGCTCCTCGCGAACCAGTCGCTGTACGGTCAGTTCAACCGCATCAACGTGAACTTCGGCAACGGTCCCTCCCTCCTGGCCCAGACGATTACCGCCAACTTTGGCATTCCCATCAATCAAACGATCGTGGTGAGCTTCGCTGGCCTGATCAACGCCTCAGATGCTCTCGGCGGGGTCTACCTGGACTTCCCGTACCCGGCGTTCGACCCGGAGTCGGATTTGTGGATCCGCCACGCCGGTTGCCAGCTCATCAAGGGCGCGTCCGCCCTGGCCGTGTCGCGCAGTCGCCATTTTTACTACAACGTTCGTGGGAGCGGCGCTATTCCCCTGCACTGGTCGAAACTCTCTTCGGGCCAGCTCTACAGCGATCTCACGAGCGAAGGTTGGGTCTACGACGGCACGAGTGACTTCGGTCGCATCGATCGCCAGAACGCCTTTCTTCGCGCCATGGTCGACCAAGCGAAGAAGCTCTATAACCCCGTGACGATCAACAGTTTCCTTTCGGCGATCCCTCAAGGTGTCACTCTGGACAGCAACTTCAGTCTCAATGAGCTCATTGGACTCGCGGTGCGCTTTCACGGCATCAACGCCAACGCGATCCAGACGTACACGCTGCCCACGTTTTCGGCGGTCAGCGCTTCTCTCGGTGACGTGCTCTACGTGCAACAGCCAACCGCTCAACAGCAGCTCGTCGGCATCTTCGGCACGCAACTCACCAAGCCGACGAACCCTCCGCCGAACGAACAACTCCAGACGCCGCAACCTCCGTTCGTCGCGGTGACGACGACCACGTTGCCGTCGGCGACTACGACAAAGACAACGTCGGGCACGAAGAAGCATGTCACGACCGCAACGACCACCACGACGAATCCCACGTTGGCCGTGCCGAGCTTTGACCCGACGCCCTGTACGCCGTCGTGAGGCTAGACGAGCTCCTCTAGGCCTTGGCGGAGCGTATTCCACGCCAACGTCGCGCACTTGATGCGTACGGGGAACTTCACCACGCCCTGAAGGGCCGCGAGTTCCCCGAGTCGTCTCAGGTCGACCTCGTCGTCGTGGTCCTCCTCCTTGGCGAGCGCCGATTCGTGCACGGTCATCAACTTCTTGAATGAGTCGATGGTCGCGTTGACCTCGTCGATGGTTTTGCCCTTGACGGCGCCACTCATGAGCGACGACGACGACTGAGATATCGAACAACCGTGTCCGGTGAGCTTGATGTCGGCAAGTACGCCGTCACGAACGTCGAGGTACACGACCACCTCATCACCACAGAGCGGGTTGAAGCCTTCGACCCGGTGGGCGGGCGGCGTCGCCAACTCACCGCGATTGCGCGGCGAACGGTAGTGATCGAGAATGATTTCGCGGTAGAGGTCTTCAAGGTTCGACATGTCTCAGCCAAACATTTTGAGAGCGTGTTCAAGCGCTTCGAGGAGTACGTCGGTGTCCTTGGTCATGGAGTAGGGACCGAAGGACGCGCGCGCCGTCGCGGCGAGGCCGAAGCGGCGCATGAGGGGCTTCGCGCAGTGGTGTCCTGGTCGAACGCAGACGCCGAACTGGTCGAGTACCTGGGCCACGTCGTGGGGGTGTACGCCCTCGACGTCGAGACTGATCACGCCGCCACGCTCGATCGTGTTGAGTGGTCCGATGACGCGAACACGTCCGTCGAACGTCAGTTCCAATCGGGTTAGGGCGTCTTGCGTGAGCGTACGTTCGTGGGCGGCCACGTTCTCCATACCGAGACCCTCGAGGTAGCGAACGGCGGCGTGCAGGCCAACCGCCTCGGCGATGGGTGGCGTCCCGGCCTCGAAGCGCGAGACGCCCTTGGCCGGTGTGTAGCCGTCAGTGCGCACGTCGGCGATCATGCCGCCACCTCCAAGGAAAGGCGGCATGGTGTCCAAGACCTGCTCGCGTGTCCATAGGACCCCGATGCCCGTGGGCCCGAGCATCTTGTGGCCCGAGAACGCGGCGAAGTCGACGTCGAGCTCGGTCACGTCGGTGGGACCGTGCGCGAGCATCTGCGCGGCGTCGACGGCGATGAGCGCGCCCACGTCGTGCGCCGCCCGAGCGAGATCCTTCACGGGCGGCCTCGTGCCGAGCACGTTGGACATCCCGGTTATCGAGAGGAGTTTGACGCCCTTCAGGAGTTCGTCGAGGTTCGACAGGTCGAGGCGATAGTCGTCGCCGACTGGGATGAAGCGAACTTCAATGCCCGTAGTTTCTCGAAGTTGGAACCACGGCACGATGTTGGCGTGGTGTTCCATCTCGCTGACGAGGACGACGTCACCGCTCTTGAGGTTGGTGGCGCCCCAACTCTTCGCCAGGAGGTTGAATGACTCGGTGGTGTTCTTCGTGAAGACCACCTCGTTCTCGCCGCCAGGGGCGTTGATGAAGCGCGCGACCGCGTTGCGAGATCCCTCGTAGGCCTCGGTCGCTTCGTTCGCGGTCTGGTAGACGCCGCGGTGGACGTTGGCGTGTCGCAGTTCGTAGTACCGGCTCATGGCGTCGATGACCGAGCGCGGCTGCAGCGAACTCGCCCCCGAATCGAGGTAGGTGATCGTGCGCCCGTTCACGACGCGCGTGAGTTGGGGAATATCCGCGCGAACGCGTCGAGCACTGAAGCTCGTCACGCGCTCACCGGTCGCCAGGCGTCGTAGCCCTCGTGGTCGATCTGCTCGGCCAGTTCGGCGCCGCCCGAGTGCACGATCTGGCCGTCGAACAAGACGTGGACGAAATCGGGTCGAATCTCGTCGAGAAGTTTGACGTAGTGGGTGACGACGACCGCGCCCATGGCGGGGTGTTGTTCACGAACGGTGCGCACACCCTTGGCGACGACGCGCAGGGCGTCGATGTCGAGCCCCGAGTCGGTTTCGTCGAGCAGAGCGACCACGGGATCGAGCAGCGCCATCTGCAAGACCTCGTTGCGCTTGCGCTCGCCACCGGAGAACCCGTCGTTGAGGTGGCGTTCGGCGAACGCGCTGTCAATGCCGAGTCGATCCATCCACTCCGCTAAGTCCAGGCGCACTTCGAGCACACTTAGTTCATCAAGTCCCTTACGCGCGGCGATGGCCTGGCGCAAGAATTGGATGACCGACACGCCGCCGATGGCTTCGGGATACTGGAACGCGAGAAAGATGCCGGCACGGGCTCGAGCGTCGGGAGTCCAGGTGGCGATGTTCTCACCCTTCAACAAGATCTCGCCGCTCGTGACCTTGTAACCCGGGTGACCCATGATGACGCTCGCCAGTGTGGACTTGCCCGCGCCATTAGGCCCCATGAGGGCGTGTACTTCGCCCTCGTTGACGATCAGGTCCACCCCACGCAAGATGGACGACCCTTCGGCCTCGGCGTGAAGATTTCGTAGCTCGAGCAGCGGTTTTGACACGCAGTGAGCCTACTGGTGAACAGGGGAGCGTTGACCTATGTTCACCAGCCGCGCTGGACCCATTCGTCGAGGTGCGGGCGCTCGGCGCCGATCGACGACGACGCCCCGTGACCGGGCCAAATCGTGGTGGCGTCGTCGTAGACGCGAAAGAGTCGCTCGTCGATGGACGTGATGATCGTAGCGAAGTCACCACCTTCGAACGTGGCGTTGCCCGGGCCGCCGGGGAACAACGTGTCACCCGTGAAGAGCATCGGAGTGCCCTCGAGTGCGAAGCAGATGCTGCCCGGCGTGTGACCAGGTGTGTGCACGGTACGCAATCGTAGGTCGCCCACCTCGTGCACCGTGTCGTCTTCGAGGAGGTGGTCGTAACTCGGCAACATCGACGCGTCCTCACTTCGAACCCAGACGTCGATACCCGCGTCGCGCACCTGAGTGACGGCACCGATGTGGTCCCAATGACCGTGGGTCTCCAAGACCGACGTCACCCCGAGGCGTGTCGCGACGCGCAGTAGTCGGTCGTGCTCGTTCGCGGCGTCGAGCAGCGCCGCTTCGCCGCTTCGTCGACACCGCACGACGTACACGTTGTTCTCGACGGGGCCCACCACGAAACGGTGGACCTCGGCGAGGGCGTTTGACCAGACCAGTTCCACGTTGTCCACGACCCCAGAATGGCACGAAATACCGTATCGCCGAGATTGACTAATCTCGACCTTGGCGCCGTACGCGCGGAGAAGAAGAGGGCTCGCAATGAACTTTGGCTTTAGCGAAGAGCAAGAAGAACTTCGCAAAATGGTGCGCCGCTTCTTAGAGGAAAAGTCGCCCGAAAGTGAGGTCCGTCGTCTCATGGCGACGGCCGAGGGGTACGACCCCGCCGTGTGGGCACAGATGGCGAACGAACTCGCCTTGCAAGGACTCGGCATTCCCGAAGAGTACGGCGGACAGGGTTTCGGTCCGGTGGAACTGTACGTGGTCTTTGAGGAGATGGGCGCCGCGTTACTCTGCTCGCCGTACTTTTCAACGGTGGCACTCGCGGCGAACGCGTTGCTCTTCGTTGGCAACGACGAGGACAAGGCGGCTTTTCTTCCCGGGATCGCGTCGGGCGAGACCATCGCCACCCTGGCCGTCACCGACGACGCGGGTCTGTGGGACCTCACGGCGACGTCCACCACGGCCAAACGCTCGGGCGATGACTTCGTCTTGAACGGCGTGCGCAGTTACGTCACCGACGGCTCGACGGCCACGCTGTTGCTGGTGCCAGCGATGAGCGAGAATGGGCTGTCGCTCTTCGCCGTTGATGGCGACGCCCAGGGCGTCACGCGCGAGTCTCTGTCCACGATGGATCAGACGCGCAAGCAAAGTCGCATCGAGTTCAACGACGTGCGCGCTCGGCTGGTTGGCGATGAGGGTGGCGCCCTCGCTGGCTTGGAGGAGACGTTGCAGGTCGCCGAGGCCGCGCTCGCGGCGGAGCAGGTCGGTGGCGCGCAGCGCGTTCTCGACGCGTCGGTTGAGTACGCGAAGAATCGCGTACAGTTCGGCCGGCCCATCGGATCGTTCCAAGCAATAAAGCACAAGTGCGCCGACATGTTGCTCGACGTCGAGTCCGCGAAGTCCGCCGCGTACTACGCGGCCTGGGCCGCTCAGGAGCGAAACGAGGAACTGCCCATCGCGGCCAGTCTCGCCAAGTCGTTCTGTTCCGAGGCCTACTTTCATTGCGCAGCGGAGAATATTCAAATTCACGGTGGCATCGGCTTCACGTGGGAACACCCCGCGCACCTCTACTTCAAGCGCGCGAAGAGTTCGGAGCTGTTCCTGGGAGACCCGGCGTACCACCGCGAACTATTGGCGCAACGCCTAGGCATCTAGTTACTCGTGCTCGCCCACGAGCAACTCCAAAGCGGCGGGTCACTGCTCGACCTGCGAATCTCTGATTCGAACGCGCGCCCCGTCGTTGGTCACGTCCTCGTGCTGGTGCACGGACTGCCGCGGCTGGTGGGCATGGGACGTCAGGCGGCGGGCCTCTTGCCGGAACTGGCCGAGCACGTCGCGAACGAATCAGGCTGGCTGGTCGCGACGGGAACGCTGTCGGGCGTCGGAGGTAGTACCGGCACGTTCTCCGCGTCGAAGTGGCGCGAAGACTTGGCGACGATTCTCGACCGCGTGGCCGAAGGGGATCGTCGGATCTCGCTCGCCGGCTTTGGTTTTGGCGGATCGCTCGCGTTGGCCGCAGCGGCCGCGGACGATCGAGTTCGCGGTGTCGCCACCTTCGCCGCGCCCGCGCACCTCGTGGCGTGGAGCGGATCGGCCCATGATCTTCACCGCGCGGTGCAAGTCGCGGGCGTCGTGGGCGACGAGAAAGAGTTGCTCGGACCCGACGAGCTCTACCAGGACCTTTTGGCCATCGATCCTATGAAGGCCGTCGCCGCGATACCGCCGCGGCGACTTCTCATCGGGCACGGTACCGACGACATCGAAGTGCCCGCGTCGGACGCGCGCGACTTGGTCGCCGCGGCCGAAGGTCGCGCGGAACTTCGCCTGATCCAGGGCGCGGGTCACCAACTTCGTGCCGACCCTCGAATGGTGGCGACGTTGTTAGGTTGGCTCGACCGACACCGTTGACAGGGCTTCGTCGAGGGCTTGGCGAAGTTGACGGGCCTCCCGTTCGGGACTGTTCGACTCGGTAAGCGCGCGAACGACCACGAAGTGGCGTAGGCCAGCCGTAACGAGGGAGGCAACGTTGGAGGCGTTGACACCGCCCGTGACGAAGACGGGTCGAGTACTGCGGGCCTGGCTTGAGGTCGCGTAGTCCACGCCCGTGCCGGCGCGCCCGACTTTGGTGGGCGTCGGCACGATGGGTCCGGCGCTGAAGTACGTCGCGTCTTGGCTGAGCGCGCCGTCGAACTCCTCGACGGAGTGCGTGGAGAGTCCCACGAGGGCGCTCGGCCCGAGTAATTCCCGACAGCGTTCGACGCTGACGTCGTCCTGGCCCACGTGCACGCCGTCGGCGCCCACCGCGAGGGCCAACTCGGGCGCGTCGTTCATGATGAAGGGAACGTTGAACGCTCGACAGATGGGAAGCATGAGACGGGCCTGAAGCAGTTGCGTCGGCGCGGGCAGGACCTTTTCCCTTAGTTGCACGACGTCGACCCCGCCTCGAAGGACGGCCGGCAGGAAACTCGCCATGTCGTCGCGCACCCCGACGCACAGGTATAGACGGCGCGTAGCAAGGTCGAACACGTGGACCACCCTATAAGTTGGAGCCAAACTCTCCCCGCTCGACAACGTCGTGGGGCAGAATAGGGCTATGCAGATTCCCGCCAAGGCTGACTACGCCATTCGCGCACTCTTGACGCTGGCGGCGAGTGACGTCTCGGTGAGCGCCGATCACTTGGCCCACGAGCAGGACCTGCCAGCTAAGTTTCTCGGTGCCATTCTCTCTGATCTTCGTCGTGGGGGACTCGTGACGAGCCAACGTGGACCCGAGGGCGGCTTCAAACTCGCGCACGATCCCGACGACATCACGATTGCCGACATCTTGCGCGTGGTGAGTGGACCCATGGCCGGCGTCAGGGGCATGCGTCCCGAGACGCTCGTCTACGAAGGCGAAGCCAAGCATCTGCGTGACGTGTGGGTGGCCGTTCGCGGGACGTTGCGCGAGGTGCTTGAGCACGTCACACTCGGACAGGTGCTGCGCGGCGACTTGCCCCCGGCCGTCACGCGTTTCACCGGTGACCCGGATGCCTGGATAACGCGAATCATATGATTCGTATTCATACCGACGGCGCCTGCCGCGGTAATCCCGGACCGGGCGGGTGGGCCTGGGCGAGTGGTCCCGACGAGTTCGCGAGCGGCGCCGAGGCGCACACCACGAACCAACGCATGGAGGTGATCGCCGTCATTGAGGCACTTCGCGAACACCCCGACGGCGCAGTCGAGATTGTCAGTGATTCGAACTACGTGGTGAAATGTTTTCACGACAAGTGGTACGTCGGTTGGCTCCGGCGTAACTGGAAGAACTCCAAGGGTCAAAGTGTCGCGAACCGAGACCTCTGGGAAGCGCTGCTCCCGCTCGTTTTGGAGGGCGATCGCGAGGTGACGTTCTCCTGGGTCAAGGGTCACTCGGGCGATCGCATGAATGACTTCGTGGACGAACTGGCCACGGCGGCTGCTGACGTGCAGCGTGGTCGTCACTCGTAACCTCGAGCTCTCGGACTGGGGTCCCTTCACGTAAGTGGCTCGCGGTGTCTCTTGGCTGAAACGTAACGCGACGTCGCGACGACCACCACAGTCGCGGCGCCACCGACGACCGTCTACACGCCCCGCACCACCGTTCCGGTCACGACGACCACGACGTGCACCTCGCCGCCGTCCGACAGGGTCACCTGCGACTAGAGGACGTTGTCGGTGTCACGACGCCCGAAGGACACCTGTCGCGCGCCAGCGCGTAGCTTCTAGAAAGTGCCGAATGCACGAGGGCCCGAAAGACGGCGTTCGAATCGCCGTTGCGGCGTTGACAACGCGTTGGGATATGCGCAAAAACATTAGGATTTCCTTCTGGGGGATGGTGCTGTACTACCGAAGGGAATGACCGTGGTTAACGAGGTCCAGCAGTTCGATGTCGTCGTAATCGGAGGAGGACCTGGTGGCTACGCCGCCGCCCTCTACGGCGCCGCGGCCGGTCTCAACGTCGCCCTTATCGAGCGTGACAAGGTCGGTGGCACGTGCTTGCATCGCGGCTGCGTCCCGGCGAAGGAGTTCTTGGAAACCGCGCACGTCCATCGCACGGTCGAGCACTCGTCGGACTTCGGCATCACCGCGAAGAGCGTGTCGGTAGATTTCGCCGTCAGCCAAGCTCGAAAGAACGAGATCGTCGATCGCCTCTTCAAGGGACTATCGGGCCTTTTGAAGGGTCGAAAGGTCACCGTCTTCGAAGGAACTGGACGCCTCGACAAGGATTTGAGCGTCACCATCCTCGACGGCGCTGACGCCGGTGTCGTGGCAAAGGGCGCCAACGTCATCTTGGCCGCGGGCTCCGTGCCGCGCACCGTGCCCGGCTTTGACGTCGACGGGAAGATCGTCGTCACCTCAGATGAGTTTCTCGACCTCAGTGCACTGCCCGCACGCGCCACCGTCATCGGCGGCGGCGCAATTGGATGTGAGTTCGCCTCGCTCCTTTCAGACATGGGCACCAAGGTCACGATTCTCGAGTTTCTTCCCTCGATTCTGGCGGGCTGTGACAGTGAAGTCGCCAGCGTTGTGCAGCGCTCGTTCAAGAAGCGCGGGATCGAAATTCGCGTAGGCGCGAAGATCACCGGCCACACCCCCAAGAAGGGATCGACGACGATCGCCGTCGAGGGCGAAGAGAACGTCGAGACTGACATGGTCGTCATGTCCGTGGGCCGACGTCCGCGCACCGAAGGACTCTTGGCTGAAGGCACCGGCGTCGAGATCGATGATCGGGGTTTCGTGGTGGCTGACAGCTATCAGCGCACGGCCGCGGCGCACGTCTTCGCCGTGGGCGACGTCGTCGCCGGGACGCCCCAACTCGCGCACGTGGGCTTCGCCGAAGCTATCGTCGCCATCAAAACCATTCTCGGTGAGCCCGTCGTGCCAGTCGACTACGACCGCGTACCTTGGGCCATCTACTCGAATCCCGAGGTCGCCTTCTGCGGCCTCACCGAAGCCGCCGCGAAGGAAAAGGGCTACGACGTCGTGGTGAAGAAGGATCCCTTCGGCGGAAACTCTCGCGCGCAGATCATTGGTGACACCGAGGGTGTCGTCAAGATCATCGCCGAAAAGCGCGCTGACGGGACGGGCGGTCAGATTCTTGGCGTGCACATGGCAGGTCCGTGGGTAACCGAACAGCTCGGCGCGGGTTACTTTGCTGTCAACTGGGAAGCCACCGCCGAAGAAGCGGCCGCGCTGATCCAGCCCCACCCGTCGCTCTCGGAGACTTTCGGCGAAACACTCCTCGCGTTGGCTGGTCGCGGGTTGCACGTTGGCTGACGTCACGCTGCCGTCATTGGGTGAGTCGGTCACCGAAGGAATCATCACGCAATGGTTCAAGAAGGTGGGTGACGTCGTCGCGCGTGACGAGCCACTTTTTGAAGTGTCGACCGACAAGGTCGACTCCGAAATGCCCTCTCCAGCTGCGGGGGTGCTCGTGGAGATCCTCGCGGGCGAAGGCGACACCGTCGAGACCGGCTCGCGCGTCGCAGTAATCGATGAAAACGCGTCGGTCGCCACGACCGTGTCACCACCGGGCGAAACGCCAACGACGCCTGCGGCGCCGGTGGCGCCCGCGCCCACTCCGAAAGCTCCGACGCCGAGCCGATCTACTGAGACGTCGCCAAACGGTGGCGTGGTGTCGCCCGTCGTGCGACGCATTCTTCATGACGGTGGCGTCGCGGCCTCCGCCGTCCAAGGCACCGGCCCCGGTGGCGCGATCACTCGTCGTGACGCCGAGCGTGCGGTCGCTGACGGACCGACAGAAGAGTTGGTCGTGCCGCTCAGCAACGGGCGACGCCGTATGGGCCAACACATGTCGGTCTCGAGTCAGAGTACGCCACACGGATTCGTAGCCGTTGAAGTCGACGGTGCAATCTTCGGCGAACTCGACCAGCTCGGACGCGTCACGCGCGACGGAGAACCGATCAGTGACGAGATGGTCGTGAGCTTGGCCGCCGTTCGCGCGCTCGCCGAGTTCGAGTTCCTCAACGCCACGTACGCCGGCAACGAGTTCGTACTGCACCGCACCGTCAATCTGGGCGTCGTTCGAGCAATCGCCGACGACGGGATGTTGGTGCCGGTGGTGCACGCGGCCGCGGGACTGACGTTGCGGGCGTTGGCACGTCGGGTCAACGAACTCGACGATCGTCTGCGTTCGCGCCAACTGACGACGGACGATCTCATGGGTGGCACGTTCACCGTTTCGGGCGCCCCGACGAAGCACACGCTCTGGGCGACGCCGATCATCATCCAGCCCGAAGTCGCAATTGTCTCGATGGGCGCTGTTCGTCTCGTGCCGGTCGTAAGCGAAGCCAGCGGATCGCCGGTCCTTGAGATTGGTCGGCGACTGGTCTTGGGTCTCTCGTTCGATCATCGAGTCTGTGAACCGGTGGGCGCGGCCAGTTACCTCGAACGAGTGGCCGAACTGCTCGCGGGCATGGACCTGGCGAGCGAGCGCTAGATGTTGCGCCGACGTCACCTAGGCAGAGTCTCGTTCGTCGAAGCCAACGATCTCCAGCGTGCCCTACTGCAAGCGAGTGACGACTACGTCTTGTTGTTCGAACATCCGCCCACCTACACCCGAGGCGTACGAACGTTGGAGGAGCACTTCCTCATACCCCCGTCTCAGTTGAACGCCGTCGTCATCGACGCCGATCGTGGGGGCGACGTCACCTACCACGCACCTGGTCAGGTGGTGGCGTGGGCGATCGTGAGTGTCGACGACGACCCCGCTGCCGGTAAGGCTCACGTTCGAAAGCTCGAAGACGCCGTCATCGCCGCGGTCCACCGAGCTGACCCCGACGGTCACCTCGGCGACGTCGGCCGCCTCGAGGGATACCCGGGTGTGTGGGCTCACCTCGAGGGTCTTCCCTCGAAGATCGCCGCGGTCGGTGTCCGTACGGAACGAAACGACGCGGGCCATCGGCGCACGTTGCACGGAGTAGCGCTCAACGTCGAGATCGATCTCGAAGGATTCAAGGCCATCGTGCCCTGCGGCATCCCCGACAAGCCCGTCGCCTCATTGCATTCGCTCGGCCTCGCCGTCACCACTGTGGACGTCGAGAATCTCTTAGGTGAAGAACTCGAGCGCCAACTCGGTGGAGTGTCGCGAGTCGCTCGCGTGGACCGCAGCGTCGCTACGACCTCAGAGGAGCGTCCCCTCATTCGGCGTCTACGCAAGGCCGGGGTTGACCCCGACGCGGGCCTTGCGCTCAACGTGCGCAAGCCCGAGTGGCTCCGTATCGAGGCGCACATGGGCACGGAGTACCAGTCGCTTCGCAAACTCACCGAAGACCTGCGCTTGGTGACGGTGTGCGAAGAGGCGGGGTGTCCCAACATCTTCGAATGCTGGTCCGCGGGAACGGCGACGTTCATGGTCAACGGCGAACGCTGCACGAGGGCGTGTGGCTTCTGTCTCGTCGACACCCGCAAACCTCTGGCTCTCGATCCCACCGAGCCCGAACGCGTGGCCGAGGCCGTCGTTCGACTCAACTTGGCCCACGCGGTCATCACGTGCGTGGCGCGTGACGACCTCGCCGACGGCGGCGCGGGCGCCATTGCCCAAAGCGTGCGGGCGATTCGCGAGCGTTCGCCGGGCACCAACGTCGAGGTGTTGACGAGCGACCTCAAGGGTGACGCCGATTCGCTGCAGATGCTCATTGACGCGCGTCCCGACGTGATGAACCACAACATCGAAACCGTTGCCCGGCTGCAGCGCGCCGTTCGTCCGAGCGCCGGGTACCTCCGCTCGTTGACCGTCCTCGCGCGCAGCGCGCACGCCGGGCTTACGACGAAGTCCGGTCTCATGGTGGGACTAGGCGAGACTGTCGACGAAGTTGAAGAGACGTTGGCGGACTTGGCGGCCGTCGGCGTACAGATCGTCACGATCGGGCAGTATCTTCGCCCCACCGAACGTCACCTTCCGGTCGCTCGCTTCTGGGAGCCGGCCGAGTTCGTCGACCTGGCCGAGCGAGGTCGACGACTTGGCCTTCGCCACGTGCAGTCCTCGCCCCTCACTCGCTCGAGTTATCACGCTCGCGAAGCCCTAAGTGACGCCACACCCGTCGCAGCCCCTCTGTTGCGGCGCTGAACGGGTACGCCTCGTTGCCTTGCATAGCAAGGTGAGGTGTAGGCGCACATATTTTGTTCGAATTCAGATGAATCCGCTTTTGGAATAAGGATTGAAAATTCCGTCTTCCTGTCGGCGTTGAGTTGACTGTTGGCGATCACACGTTGACCAATGAGAGAGCCGCACGGTGGATTTGCAGCGCGATCTTTCGTCTCATCTCAAAGGGATCGCGCGTGTTGACCGGCGAGCCACCACCGCTCCAGCCGCCGGATCTCTCAGATCGGGTGGTGATCGTTCCCTTTCTTCGTCCACGAGACCGCTCCCACTGCACGGTAACGGTGCCAGCGGCGAGGCTCAGACTCACTGAGCCAGTGGAAAGGACTTCGTCGACCGCATGCTCAATCAGATCGGATAGCCAACCGCCGATGTCAATCCAGAGCGGGTCACCCGGCGACGCGGCCACTGTCTCTAGCCTTTCATCGCCAAGGAGGTGGTCGATAAGTTCCGACGAACCGCCCACGTAGGTCCACGGTAGATCGATTTCGCTGGCGACGCACCATGATTGATCCGCCGGCCACCAAAGGTTCGGCGTCTGCTGATGATGGCTGCTCGCCATCTTGAATGAGGTGGCCTCCGCGAGTGAGCCTTCGTAGAGTCCGTACTCGCGAAAAGGTAACTCCACCAGCCGCGATGGCTGCGCCAGTGCTGGAATGTGCACCGGGGGTGAACCGAGTGGGACGAACACGGCCGCACCGCCGAAGTATCCGACCCACACGCAGAAGAAACACACGTTCGGCGTCGCCGTGTACGAAGTCAGGTCCTCTATAAGCGCTTCAGCGTCGGGGAAGAAAAGGGTGCCTTGTCGTGGGCCCTGACTCCTCCATGGGGGCTCGGTAGGAGGAATCGTCTCGGGCAACGCGACCTCGTGCCACTGAACCAGAGGGTGTAATGGGACACCACTCCAGCGCGACACGTCCGCCCACCGAATGACTGGGCCCCCATCTCGGGGCAACTCCACCGGGTGCAAAATCCTGGCGTAGGCGTCGAAGCCGCTCGGAACGACGGACGTCATTAAACGCGAATTCCATGGGCTGAGGCGCTCGCGAATCCAACCCGCTGCGGACACGTTTTCGCTCATCGTTAGCGCGTCGGAGCTGGCCATCGTTCAATAGTCGCACAAGGTCAGGGTCGCGCCCACTGAAGCGCGCGGAAATTCGACGGAAGTCCCACTACGAGAGTCCAACCTGTTTCGTCTTGCGGTGCTGTCGAACTCACGCTTCGTTAGGCGACGAAGTATTTGGCCTTGGGGTGATGACAGATAATGGCGTCGGTCGTCTGTTCGGGGTGGAGCTGGAAGCCTTCTGAGACCGACACGCCTATTCGCTCCGATTCGAGCAGTGCCGCCACTTTCGCGTTATCGCTGAGGTCGGGACAGGCCGGATAGCCCCACGAGTAACGTCCGCCGCGGTACTTCTGGCGAAAGAGGCCGGTCAGCGTGGGCCCGTCTTCTTGCACGAAGCCCAGCTCTTCACGAATGCGTTTGTGCCAGAGTTCAGCGAGCGCCTCGGCCATCTCCACGCCGAGCCCGTGCAGCATCAAGTAGTCGCTGTAGCGATTCTCCGCGAAAAGTTGGTGCGCTCGCTCGGAGACGCGACTGCCCATCGTCGCGAGCATGAAACTGGCGTAGTCGTGGTCGGGGCTTTCGTTGGAGCGAAAGAAGTCGGCGATACAGAGGTGCGGCGCGACACTTTGACGCGGAAAGTGAAAACGCGTGATCTCACTATCGCGCGATTCGTCGGTGTAGATGATGAGATCGTTGCCGTCCGAAGCGGCGGGGTAGTGTCCCCAGACCACTTGGGGAACCAACAGATCCTCTTCGACGGCAATACTCATCTGTTCACGCAAGGTCGAACTGACGCGTTCTTTGAAGGCCTTGTCGTCCTCGCCGTTCTCGGGTCGAAAGCCCCACTGGTTTCGAAAGAGCGCCGTGAGGTTCAAGAACTCGCTGATCTCGTCGAGGGACATGCCCTTGGCGACGCGGCTTCCGAGGAAGGGCGGAAGGTAGAGCGGGTTGTCGGTTTCGACGTCGGGACTGCGGCTCGGCAACGTGAGATCGGTCTCGGGCGCCGGGTCGCGGAATCGCCTCTGCACTTTCTTCTGTGACAACTCGCGACCGAAGTTCGGATCGTCCGTGCCTCCTCGACGGATGTCTCCGAGTTGATCGAGCACGCGAAGCCCTTCGAAGGCGTCCTTGCCGTAGAAGAGGCGCCCGCCGTAGATCTCTCGTAGGTCCCGTTCGACGTAGGTCCGCGTCAGGGCCGCGCCGCCGAGCAGGACCGGTACTTCAGACATCGAGCGTTCGTTCATGATCTCGAGGTTTTCGCGCATGATGAGGGTTGACTTCACCAAGAGTCCACTCATCCCGAGGGCGTCGGCCTTGTGTTCTTCGACGGCGCTCAGCATCTCGTTCACGCCGACCTTGATGCCGAGGTTGATGACCTCGTAGCCGTTGTTGGTCAAGATGATGTCGACGAGGTTCTTGCCAATGTCGTGGACGTCACCCTTCACCGTCGCCAGGACCACGCGACCGCGTCCGCCCTGGTCGCTCTTTTCCATCAGTGGTTCAAGGTGCGACACGGCCGTCTTCATCGTCTCCGCGCTCTGCAAGACGAAGGGGAGTTGCATCTCGCCACTCGCGAAGAGGTCGCCCACGACGCGCATCCCGTCGAGGAGGATCTCGTTCACGATCTGCAGGGGCTTCGCGCCTTCGTCCATGGCTTGGTTCAAGTCGTCCTCGAGACCGACGCGCGCGCCGTCGATGATACGACGCTTCAGACGTTCGTTGAGGGGTAGGTCGTCGAGGGCGGGACCCTGGTTGCTCGCCGTCGACACGCCTTCGAAGAGTCGTAGTAGCTCGCTCAAGGGGTCGTAGTCGTCGCGGCGGCGGTCGTAGATGAGGTCCAAACAGACTTGTCGGACCTCTTCCTCGATTCGGTGCAAGGGGAGGATCTTGGACGCGTGCACGATGGCGGCGTCGAGACCGGCCTCGGCCGCTTCGTGAAGAAAGACGCTGTTGAGCACTTGGCGGGCGGCGGGATTGAGGCCGAAGGAGATGTTGGAGAGGCCGAGGATCGTTCGAACGCCCGGCAGCTCGACCTTGATACGTCGGATGGCCTCGAGCGTCTCGATGCCGTCACGACGGGACTCGATCATGCCCGTCGAGAGAGGCAACGCCAGGGTGTCGATGAAGATGTCGTGGGGATCGAGTCCATAGCGTGACACGGCAAGATCGGTGATCGCCTTCGCGGCCCGAACTTTCCAGTCGGCGTCGCGAGCCTGCCCTTCCTCGTCGATGCACGTCGCCACGACCGCCGCGCCGAACTCGGCGGCGAGCGATAGAAAACTGTCGAGCCTGGTGCCGGGCGCGTCACCCTCTTCGAGATTGACGGAGTTGAGCAAAGGCTTGCCGCCGAGCCAGGTAAGGGCTTGGCGCGCGACCGGCGCTTCGGTGGTGTCGATCATGATCGGCACCGAGGACTGGGTCGAGAGCCGGCTCATGAGTTCGTTCATGTCGCTGACGCCGTCGGCGCCGGTGTAGTCAACGCAGACGTCCAGCACGTGCGCGCCCTCTTTGATCTGTTCGCGACCGATCTCGACGCACGTGTCCCAATCGCCCTCGAGCATCGCGTCGCGGAACCTCTTCGACCCGTTCGCGTTCGTTCGTTCGCCCACGAGCAGTACGGAGCGGTCTTGTTGGTAGCTGACTGGCGAGTAGATCGACGCGACCGCATGGTCGACGACGGGCGAGCGCTTGGCCGCCGCGAGCGGTCGCACCGTCTCGATCACTCGCGCGAGGTGCTCGGGCGTAGTGCCACAGCATCCTCCCACCACCTGGACGCCGTATTCGGTGACGAACTTCGCGAGGTGTTCGGCGAGGGCGTCGGGAGTGAGGTCGTAGTGCATCTTGCCGTTGACCACGCTTGGTAGCCCGGCGTTGGGCATGCACGACACGGGCATCGCGGCGCTGTCCGAGAGCGTGCGCAGTGGTTCGTACATCTCAACGGGTCCCGTCGCGCAGTTAAGACCAATGACGTCGATGCCCAGTGGTGACAGCGCCGCGACCGCGGCACCGATCTCCGTGCCGGGCAACATTCGACCCGTGAGCTCGATCGTCACCTGGGCTTGAATGGGCACGATCCGACCGTGGCGGGCCATGGCGCGGTGACACGCGGCGATGGCGGCTTTACCGGAGAGCAAGTCGAACATCGTCTCTATGAGCAAGAGATCGACACCGCCCTCTAAGAGACCGAAAGCCAACTCTTCGTAACTCGCGGAGAGGTCGTCGTAGGAGATCTGTCCGAGGGTGGGGAACTTCGTACCGGGCCCCATCGACCCCGCGACGAACTTTGGTTCGTGGGCGCTGGCGTAACTGTCGGCGACCCGTCGCGCGATCTGGGCTGAGGCGAACGCGAGTTCGTGAGTGCGCTCGGCGATGTCGTACTCGGCCAGCACCACGGAGAACGATCCGAACGAGTCGGTCTCGACGACGTCCACGCCGACGTCAAAGAACGATCGGTGGAGGGCTTCGATGACGTCAGGACGCGTCATACTCAAAATCTCGTTGCAGCCCTCAAGGGCCGGACCCCCGAAGTCGTCCGCACTGAGATTGAGAAGTTGGAGATTCGTGCCCGTAGCACCGTCGAAAATCACCACGCGTTCGGCCAGCGCCTTGAGATAAGGATCGTCGCCACTCGGGCGAGCAAACGGCGGGCGAAGAGTTGGCTCCATTGGTTCATCAGGTTACTGGGGATGACTTGGCTCACTACGCTGAGTAGGTGAAGATTTACACGCGCGGCGGTGACGACGGCACCACGGGGCTCTACTTCGGCGGGCGCGTTGCGAAGAGTGCCGAACCCATAGAAGTGAATGGCGCGGTCGACGAGGCGCAGGCGTCACTGGGTTGGGCGCGTTCGATGAGTGAGCCGGGTTCGCGACTCAACGAACTCTTGATCACCATCGAGCGTGATCTCTGGGTGCTCATGGCCGAGGTTGCGACGCTGCCCGCGAATCGACACAAGCTCGTCGCGGAGAAGTCGCTCGTGACGTCGGGCATGATTGAACGTCTCGAAAACGAGATCGACGCGCTGTCGAGTGAGATCGAAATGCCCAAGGAATTCGTCGTGCCTGGAGAGACGCAACTCTCATCCGCTCTCGACGTGGCGCGAACGGTCATCAGACGCGCCGAACGCGTGGCCGTGAACTACCCCCTCGAAGACTCTCTCGTCAATGCCTACCTCAATCGCCTCAGCGATCTGGCGTGGACGATGGCCCGCTGGGCCGAAGGACCGCATCACCGAACCGCACGGGTTCATGACTAAGAAAAGGTTGCAATGACACGAACGGCACGAATCTCGTCGATCAAAGAGGCCCTCACGCAGTCAACGATCGCGCTGCCCGTACTCTTTCACGACGGCGTCGGCACGATCAGTGACGCGATACCCCAGAGTCTCGGTGGCCAGGAGATTCCCCGTACTCTCACGAAAGAGTGGTGCGCGCGCCAAGGTCTGAAGGAGGACGTGGGGAGTTCGGTGGTGCTGCGATCGCTCCAGAGTTCGAACGTGGCGTTCGTCTCGATTGGATCAAGTGACCAAAACGCCAACGCGTATCGTCTCGCCGGCGCGGGGGTGCTTCGCGCGATTGGCGAAGGTTCGATCGCCTTTTTGCTGCCCACGGATGGTCTTGGCGACCCATCGGGCGTCGCGCAAGCACTGAGCGAAGGTGCGCTGCTCGCGGCCTACAGCTACAAGAATCAGAGCGCCGACACGACGTTTGACGTCGTGCCCATTGGCGTCCCGCTGCCCACGGTGGCGGTACACGACGCCGTCACGCAAGGCGTCGAACGCGGCGTGATCATCGCCGACGCCGTGAACTGGGCCAAGTTCCTCGTGGACTCGCCCGCGGGCCATATGGCGCCCAAGGCGCTCGCGAACGAGATTGATGAACGCCTCGACGGTGACGATCACGTCAGCGTCGAGATCTGGAATGAGTCGAGGATCAAAGAGGAACGCCTCGGCGGGTTGCTCGGTGTTGGACAGGGCTCAGCACAACCGACGCGTCTCGTCTACGCCACCTACGACCCCCAGGGCGGCGCCGCGATTCCTCACGTGGCACTCGTGGGCAAGGGCGTGACCTTTGACTCGGGCGGACTCTCCATCAAGTCCGGTGACGGGATGATGAACATGAAGACCGATATGACGGGTGCGGCGATCGTCATGGCTGTCATCTCACTCGCGAGTCGACTCGGTCTCAACGTTCGCGTTACCGCGATCGCCCCCTTGACCGAGAACCTCCTCGGTGACCGGGCCACGAAGCCCGGTGACGTCCTCACCATCCGTAACGGCATGACCATCGAAGTGCTCAATACCGACGCCGAAGGTCGCCTGATCCTGGCCGACGGTCTCAGTCTCGCCGCGGAACTCAACCCTGACGCGATCATCGACGTGGCCACGTTGACCGGGGCGCAGAGCGTCGCCCTCGGCGACGAGGTGGGCGCGATGTTCGCCTCGAACGACGAACTCGCGCAGCGCCTGACGGCGGCGAGTGAACGCAGTGGCGAGGCGCTCTGGCGCATGCCCCTCGTCGAGAGTTACGAGTCGCACATTGAATCCGATGTCGCGGACATGAAGAACATCGGTAAACCGCCGCGGGCCGGTTCGATCTCCGCGGCGCTGCTACTGCGTCGCTTCACGAACGGCCGGTCGTGGGCGCACCTCGACATCGCCGGACCCGCTCGTTCGGACACCGCGCGAGGGTACGTGACGAAGGGAGCGACGGCGTTCTCTACGCGGACTCTGGTTGAGTACCTCGTTGCGCTCTCGGACGTCGCGAAGGGCTAGGGAGCCAGCCGGCGGACCCTTTGCGACCGCGACGGCACACGGCGGTTGAGGGAACTCGACGCGGCGTCCTCTCCGTCACTTCGGCCAATGAACACGGTGGCGAAGAGCTCTTCGTCGTCAATACCGGCCCATCGCAACACGGCGTCGTTGTTTCGAAAGTTCCCCCAGATCGTGGCCTGCCAGTCGCTCTCTTCGAGCAAGAGCAACAACGCCATCGTCGCCATCGCGGCGTCGGTGTGCCAGTAGGGCAGCAGCCAGTTCGACCGATCGCTGAGGCCCGACGCGATCTTGTCAGTTTCGCCGTAGCGCGCGAGATAGTCCTGCGGTCGTGTCGTGACTAAGACCGCTGCGCCCGCTCGAAGGATTCCCTCGTATCGGCGCGAACTTGCTCGCCACGCCTCGTCCGAAGCCACGTTGACGTACGCGCCGACGTGCTCTGCGCCCAGCGTGTAGAGACGTACACCCGCACTGTTGCCAGCCGTCGGTGACCAGAGCGCCTCGGCGCAGAGATCGTCGAGCCAGGCGTCGTCCACGGGAGTGCCGTCAAAGGACCGAGTCATTCGTCGGTGGGCGAGTAGTTCACGAAGTTCCACGCGTCGGGTTTAGCAGGTGCGGCGAACTGGATTGTTGACCAAGCAGGTAAGGTTTAACCACTGAAAAGGAGCGTCCCTTGCCATCACCGCGAGACCTACTGAACGCCGCCAAGGCCGAGATTCGTGAGATCGACCCCCACGAGGTCGCTGCGCACCTCGATACCTACGCACTGCTCGACGTGCGCGAGCCCGACGAGTACGAACAAGGGGCCATTCCCGGCGCGGTGCACGTGCCCCGCGGACAACTCGAGTTCTCTGTCGAAGGACGACTTCGCGACAAGAGCGCGCCCGTCGCGGTCTACTGCGCGGGCGGAACGCGCAGCGCCTTCGCGGCGAAGACGCTCCAAGACCTCGGCTACAGCGACGTGGTGTCCATCACTGGCGGCTTCAACAAATGGAAGGACGAAGGTCTCGCGTGGAGTACGCCGCGCACCATGTCCCAAGACCAGCGCCTCCGTTACGCCCGCCACCTACTCCTCCCCGAAGTGGGTGGAGAAGGACAGTTGAAGCTTCTCGACGCGAAGGTCCTGTTGCTCGGCGCGGGCGGACTGGGTTCTCCCGCGGCGCTCTACTTCGCCGCGGCGGGCGTGGGCACCATTGGCATCATCGACATGGACGTCGTGGACTCGTCGAACCTGCAACGCCAGATTCTTCACACGATGGACCGCGTCGGGATGCGAAAGGTCGACAGCGCTAAGGCGGCCCTGACGGCGATGAACCCCGACGTGAAGGTCCTCACCTACGACGTGCGATTGGGTGCCGACAACGTCTTGGACATCATCGACGGCTACGACGTCATCGTGGACGGCACCGACAACTTCCCCACGCGTTACTTGGTGAACGACGCCTCGCTCTTGAAGCGCATACCCGTCGTGCACGGCTCAATCTTTCGCTTCGACGGACAAGTCACCGTCTTCAACCCCTTCGTCGGGCCGTGCTATCGCTGCATGATCCCCGAGCCGCCGCCCGCCGAACTCGCGCCGAGCTGCGCCGAGGCCGGGGTGCTCGGTGTGTTGCCAGGCATCATTGGCTCACTGCAAGCCGTCGAAGCCATCAAGTTGATCCTCGGACTCGGTGAACCACTGGTGGGGCGACTACTCACCTACGACGCGCTCGAACAGTCGTTTCGGACCTTCAAGGTCCGCCGCGACCCGGACTGCCCGGCCTGTGGCGACAACGCGGGGCCGATTCAGATCGCCGAGTACGACGACCTGTGCATGCCCCACCCGGTGCACGCCTAAGCCATCACAACGATCGTGCTGGCGAACTTGTCGTGCAGGGTCTGACGTCGTGGATCGACGAGTAGGTAGAGATTGTCGATGAGTGAGATGGCCACCACCGCGTAGGCCCAGTTGTTCCCCGCGAGTTCGAGGGAGCCGTAGAGAGTCACGAAGCCCCATCGCAGGCAGGCTTGACGTGTCGTGATCATCGTGCCGCTGTGCGCGTCGCGCACTCGGGTGCTCGCGACGCGTCCACCAAGTGTCTGGCCGGCGGGCCCGCTGAGGAATCCGATCACGTACCCCCCGGTGAGGGCGAAGAAGGCGATCCAGGCGACGACGAGGTCGCTCAGGGCGGCGACGAGGGCGAAGACGACGACCCCGGGGATGATGAGTAGTAGGTCGTCGGCGACGCGCGAGCCCGCCCGTCGCCAAAAACCCGCGAGCACCAGCCCGGTCGTGACGTCGTCTCGCCCGCTGTGCGAGGGCGTGTGGATGGCGCCACAGACCGGGCACGTGGCCGTGTGGATCTCGGCGCCACAGTTCGAGCAGTACATCTCTCTATCTTGCTCGGCGCAGCGCCGATTGCGTGAATCCTCATTCAACGTCGGATAGTTCGCCGGCCACTGCGCCGCAACACGCAACGCGTAACCTGGCTTTCGTGAGCACGAACGAGCGATTCACCGATTCGGGCATTGAAATCAAGACGATTTATCGTGGCGCCGATCTCAAGGACTTCGACGAACAGACCCAACTCGGCGAGCCCGGCGCCTACCCCTACACCCGGGGGGTCCAGGAGACGATGTACCGCGGCAAGCTCTGGACGATGCGCCAGTACGCCGGTTTCGGCACGGCCGAAGCCACCAACGAGCGATTCAAATTCCTCCTGGGAGCTGGCCAGACGGGCCTGTCGTGCGCCTTCGACCTTCCCACGCAGATGGGCTTCGATGCCGATCACGCGCGCGCCGAAGGCGAGGTCGGCAAGGTGGGCGTCGCTATCTCGTCGCTCGATGACATGCGTCTTTTGTTGAAGGGACTTCCCCTCGACGAGGTCACGACGTCGATGACCATCAACTCGACGGCCTCGACGCTTCTGCTGTTCTACCAGTTGGTCGCCGAAGAGCAAGGTGTCAAGGGCGCGCAGTTACGCGGCACGATTCAAAATGACATCTTGAAGGAATACGTCGCGCGCGGCACCTACATCTACCCACCGCGTCCTTCGATGCGACTCGTGGTGGACACCTTCGCGTACTGCGCCCAGGAGATGCCCAACTGGAACACCATCTCTATCTCGGGTTACCACATCCGCGAAGCCGGTTCGACAGCCGTGCAAGAGATTGCCTTCACGCTCGCGAACGGCATTGCCTACGTTGAAGCGGCCCTCGCCGCGGGTCTCGAACTCGACGCGTTCGCGCCGCGACTGAGTTTCTTCTTCAACGCGCACAACAACCTCTTCGAAGAGGTCGCCAAGTACCGCGCAGCCCGGCGACTGTGGGCGTCGATCATGCGCGATCGCTTCGGCTCAACCGATCCCAAGTCCACGATGTTGCGCTTCCACACGCAGACCGGCGGATCAACACTCACCGCCCAGCAGCCCGAGAACAACATCGTGCGCGTGACCATCCAGGGTCTCGCCGCGGCGCTCGGAGGGACGCAGAGTCTGCACACGAACGGCTTCGACGAAGCGCTCGGACTGCCAACGGAGCGCGCGGCCAAACTGGCGCTGCGCACCCAGCAGGTGCTCGGCTACGAGTCTGGCGTCACCGACACGGTGGACCCCTTGGCCGGTTCGTACTTCATCGAATCCCTCACCGACGAGGTCGAGCAACGAGCGCGAGAGTACATCGACAGAATCGACCAGTTGGGCGGCTCGGTGGCCGCGATCGAAGCGCACTTCCTCCAGGACGAGATTGACGCGGCGGCGTACCAGTTCGCGAGGAGTGTCGAACGAGGTGACAAGGTCGTCGTCGGCGTCAACCGGTTCGTCGAGGACGAGACGACGAAAGCCGACGTGTTTCCCGTCGACGAGTTGCAACAACGAGCCCAAGTCGAAAGGGTGCGCCAACTCAAGGTCGCGCGCGACAATGACGCGGTGCGCGCGGCGCTCGACGACGTCGCCGTGGCGGCGCGAGGTTCGGCAAACCTCCTGTACCCAATGAAGACGGCACTGTCGCGACTCGCGACGTTAGGTGAGGTCGCTGACGTGCTGCGAACAGAGTTCGGGGTCTATCAGGCGAATTGAGGCGTGAACTACTGAGAGAGGGGCTCGTGAAAGTGCGTAACGCTCGGTGGCTCGCGATAGAAATGGTGGGTGAGCGCTCGCCACGAAGCGAAGAGTTCCGTCTCACGAAAGGCAAGATGCGCCTCGATTGACGCCCATCGAACGAGCAAGAGGTAGATCGAATCGTCTTCAGCCTGACGACGCACCTCGGCGCCGAAGCAACCCTCGGCTGAATCGATGATGGGCAGCGCCTCGCCAATGGAAGCCTCGAAAGCGTCTTCTTCTCCGGGCGTCACGGCCAAAAGTGCGTGTTCGAGCATCATGTGCGACTCTCCAATCTCGCGCGAAGCGCGGGGTCCTGGGCAACACTCGCCGCGGTGTGGGCGAGGGCGACGGCGCCGTCGACGACGGCTTGATCGGCGGCGGGCGTTACGCAGGCGGCCGTGAACTCGGGCTGATGATTAGAGGCCCCGTTCGTCGGGATCATCAGCAGTGGGTGGATCGACGGCACCACGAGAGAGACGTTGGCCATGTCGGTAGAGATGGTAGGCCTCGGCGCCCCGTCGTCGTCGAGCGTGAAACTGCGCCCGAGGGCTTCGGCCGCGCGGCGGTAGTGCGCGAGGATCTCCGTGTCAGAAACCATGTGCGAGAAGGGATGGCCCAACTCTTCGATGACGAGCGTGGTGCCGGTCGCGAGTGCGCCGGCTTCAAAACAGGCGTTGACGCGCTGGCGAAGTTCGCCCAGTTGGCTGGCCGTTGACGAGCGAGCCATGAAGCGTCCGACGGCCCGACTCGGGATGATGTTGGCGGCCGAGCCACCCTCGGTGACGATCCCGTGTACCTGGTCTTCGGGTCGAAGTTGTTGGCGCATCAGGCCGAGGGCGACTTGGGAGATGGTGAGCGCGTCCAATGCGTTCGCGCCTTCCCACGGCGCCGCGGAGGCGTGAGCCTCCTTGCCCGCGAAAAAGACGTCGAAGTGATCGACCGCGAGGCAGATGGCGTCGAGGCGTTCGGTCGGAAACGGGTGGATCATCAACGCCGCGTGCGCGTCGTCGAAGTAGCCCGCGTCGATGAGGTCGATCTTTCCGCCGCCGCCCTCCTCCGAGGGCGTCCCGAGCAGCGTCACCGTGAGACCTAAATCGTCGGCGACCGCGCCCAGTCCGAGGGCCGCGCCGAGTGAGGATGCCGCGATGATGTTGTGCCCGCAGGCGTGGCCCACGTCGGGCAGGGCGTCGTACTCGGCGCAGTAGACCACGTGGAAGTCGCCCGTGCCCATGGTCGCACGAAAGGCCGTCGGTAGATCCGCAATGCCTCGCTCGACGTGAAAGCCCATTGACTCGGCGGCGTTCGCCACTGCGTTGGAGGACTCAATCTCTTCGTAGCCGAGTTCGGGGTGCGCGTGGATGAAGTGACTCAGCGAAATCAACTCGCCTCGCGACTTTTCAATCGTTTCGGTGATCCGTTCGTTAATCATCATTCGATCTCCACGACGACGTCGCCAGCGCTCACTGAGTCGCCCGTGGCGACGTTGATGGTTTTCACGACACCGGACTTCTCTGCGTTGACGGTGTTCTCCATCTTCATCGCTTCGAGGATAACGACCGTTTCGCCGGCTTCGACCTCTTGACCGACGACGACGTTTACCTTGACGATGGTGCCCTGCATCGGCACCGTCACCTTGCCCGATCCGCTGCCGAGCACGCCACTGTGGTGCTCTCGCCGGGGCTTCAGTGCGGTGCTCTGGGGACGGGCCAGGAGGTCGTCGTCGGACTCGGGCATCCAGAGAGACACCGTGACGCGCCGTCCGTTGACTTCAGCCGTCACGTCTTTTCGCACGCCGCCCTCGCCAACCGACAGCGCCGTCGTCGCGGGCGCGGGCAAGGTGGAGAAGTCGAGTGTGTTCTCCACCCACTTCGTGGAGTGGGTCCCGTTCACGAAATCTTCGCTCGAGAGGATCACGACGTCGGCACTCAGCGTGGTGGGGACGCCTTCGATGGTGGTCTCTTCGATCGCGCGCAACATCCTCCGACGCGCCTTCTCGCGGTCTGGCGCCCACACCACGAGTTTGCCGATGAGATTGTCGTAGTACTGCGAGATCGTGTCACCGACGCTGTAGCCAGCGTCGAGACGTACGCCCGGGCCCGCGGGCTGGTCGAAGCGAGTGATGGTGCCGGGCGAAGGGATGAAACGTCCACCGGAGGGGTCTTCGGCGTTGATCCGCACTTCAATGGCGTGCCCGTTTCGCCGCACGTCGTCTTGAGAAAAGTCCAGTCGTTCGCCGGCGGCGATTCGCAGCTGCCACTCCACGAGGTCGAGTCCCGTGACGAGTTCGGTGACGGGATGCTCGACCTGGAGGCGCGTGTTCATCTCCAAGAAGAAGAACGCGCCGTCTTGGTAGAGAAACTCGACCGTTCCCGCGTTCACGTACCCGCAGGCCTTGGAGACCTTGACGGCCGCTTCACCCATAGCGAGGCGCACGTGGTCGGGAAAGTTCGCAGCTGGAGACTCCTCGACCAACTTTTGGTGGCGGCGTTGCGCCGAGCAGTCGCGCTCGCCGAGCCAGAGCGTGGTGCCGTGCGCGTCGGCGAGCACCTGCATCTCAATGTGACGCGGCCACGTCAGGTAACGCTCGACGTAACACTCGTCGCGACCGAAGTAACTGAGCGCTTCGCGCCGCGCGCTCTCGAAGGCGGCGTCGGCTTCGTCGGCGGCGTTCACGACTTTCATCCCGCGGCCACCCCCGCCGTAGGCGGCCTTGATAGCGACGGGCCACCCGAACTCGTCACCGAAGGCGACGACTTCTTGGGCACTCGTAAGGACCTCGCTACGACCGGGCACTCCCGCGACGCCAGCGGCTTCAGCGGCGAGACGCGACGAGATCTTGTCACCCATGACCTCGATGGCTTCGGGGGGAGGTCCGATGAAGGTCACGCCGCGCGAGGTGATCGCTCGAGCGAAGTCGGTATTTTCGGAGAAGAATCCGTAACCCGGGTGCACAGCGTCGGCGCCCGATCGCTTGATCACGTCCAAAATCGCCTCGGTGTTGAGGTAACTCTCGGCGGCCGTTTGACCACCGAGGGCGTAGGCCTCATCGGCCAGTCGTACGTGTAGCGCGTTGCGGTCGAGTTCGGAGTAGACGGCGACGGTGGTGATACCCATTTCGCGACAGGTCCTGATCACGCGCACCGCGATCTCACCGCGATTGGCGATGAGGACTTTCTTTAACACGTAAACCTCCGTACCGAGCCTGTTATTTTCTAGCACTTGTCCCTCAAACTCTAATGTTTGGATGTGAGTTCCATTGTTTGGCGTGTTGAGCACTTTGACGAGATCGACTCGACCAATACGTACGTTGTCAAACGGGTGCGCGACGACGTCGCCGAGGGCCTGGTCGCCCTGGCCGACTTTCAAAGTTCGGGGCGCGGACGACTCGATCGTGCGTGGGTGTCCCCGCCGCGCGCCTCGCTGCTCTGCTCGATGTTGCTGCGCCCCGACCTTGACGCCACGCAACTGCAACTGGTCGTGGCCGCCGTGGCGCTCGCGACGCGAACGGCGCTCGAGCGACTCTGTGGTCTTCGCCCGCAGTTGAAATGGCCCAACGACCTGGTCGTCGGCGAGAACAAGCTCGCTGGTCTCCTCGCGGAAGTCGTTGAGACCACCAGCGGCATCGCCGTCGTCGTGGGCCTCGGGGTCAATCTCACCTACGAGGGGCCCGAGGGCGTACGAGCGACATCGGTTCGTGGCGAGACGGGCGTTACCATCGTTCCCCGGGCGCTGCTCGATATCGTGCTCGAGGAGATCGAAGCGCGTCGTTCTCAACTGGACTCGAAAGAAGGTCGTGTGGCACTGAGAGATGAGTACATCCGATCCCTCGCCACGATCGGTCAGTTCGTGCGCGTCGATCAGCTCAGTGGTTCGCTCAGTGGCGTCGCGCGCGGCGTCGACGACGCGGGCCAGCTCCTGGTCGAGATCGACGGCGTCCTTCGAACCTTTGGCGTCGGCGACGTGGTGCACGTTCGCCCGAGCGACGTGGGTCAGCGGTGAGTCGCGCGGTCCGCGTCCTCGTCACTGGCGCGGGCGGTCAAGTGGGCGTCGACCTCCTCGACACGCTTCGCGGCGTGACGCCGCTCGGCGGTGACGTGTCGTTTCAACCCGACGCGAAGCCCGTGGGCGAGGACGAGTTTGAGGTGCTCGGTCTCGACCGGCACGATCTCGACGTCACGGATCGTGACGCGGTCCTGCGTTCACTTCGGGCCTCGCGTCCCGACGTGATCGTTCACCTGGCGGCCTACACGGCAGTCGACCGGGCTGAAGAAGACGCTGAGACGTGCTTCGACGTGAACGAGCTCGGCACGCAGAACATGTCGTTGGGCGCGCGTGACGTACAGGCGCACCTCATCACCATTTCTACGGACTACGTGTTCGACGGTAGCAAAGGCGCCGCCTACCTCGAGGACGACGAAACGAAGCCCCTGAGCGTCTACGGCGCGTCGAAACGCGACGGAGAACGTCACTGCGTACCCGGTGACACCATCGTGCGCACGTCGTGGGTAATGGGCGTGCGCGGAAAGAACGTCGTGCACGTGATCGCCGAGCGCGCCGCGTCGGGCGCGACGGTGCGCTTCGTGGACGATCAAATGGGTACCGTCACGGCCGCGAGCGATCTCGCGCGTTCCCTGGTGACGTTGGTGCGTGAGCGGCCCGGTGGACTCTGGCACGTGGCGAACAGCGGTGCGACGACTTGGTATGACGTCGCGGCGCACGTGGGCACGCTGCTCAATCGAGGCGACGAGTTCGCTACGCCCATCAAGACCGGTGAGCTTTCGCCCCCGCCCCTAGCGACGCGGCCCGAGAGGAGCGATCTCGACACGAGCAAGTTCACGTCGAGTTTCGCCCAACTGCCCGCGTGGCGTGACGCTGTCGCGAGACTGGTCTTCGACCTTCGACGCGATACGGTGACGCCGTGATGGACGTGGCAAACGACGTGGTAGCGGTCATCGTGGACTACCACGCCGACCAGGTGTTGGTCGAGTGCGTGGACTCGCTCTTGGACAACGACGTCCAATCGATCGTCGTCGTGGAGAACGGTGAAGTGGGTTCGGTTCCGTCGTCGCTTCTAGAGCCCGGGATCGTCCTCGTGTCGCCGGGCGTGAATCTCGGATACGGACGCGGTGTCAATCGAGGCGTCGCCGCCGCACGACGATCCAAGTACGTGCTCGTCTCGAACCCCGACGTCGTCGTACACGAGGGGGCCGTGGCGGCCCTCGCGTCGTACCTCGAATCTCACCGCGAGGTGGCACTCGTGGGTCCACTGATCCTTCGCCCCGACGGCACGATCTATCCCTCGAAGCGGGTCTTTCCGAACGTCTGGCTCGCGGGTCTGCACGCGGTCTTGGCCCCTCTGTGGCCGACGAATCCCGCGACCAAGCGCTACCGCTCCACGAGAAGTGACGGCACCATCGACTGGGTGTCGGGGGCGTGTTTCCTCGTCCGTCGAGCGGCCTTCGAGAAAGTGGGCGGCTTCGATGAGCGCTACTTCATGTTCGCTGAGGACATGGCACTGTGTTGGCAGTTGCGCGAGCACGGTTACCAGGTCGCTTCGACGGCCGACGCGGTCGTGACGCACATCGAGGGCGTGTCGCGCTCGAGGGTGTCGCGCGAGATGGTGATCGCGCACCATCGAAGCGCCCTGCGCTTCGAGGTCCAGACCGCTCGGGGGTGGCGCCGCGCGCTGGTGCCGCTGGCGAGTCTGGTCCTCAGTTTGCGCCTCGTGCTCGTGCTGGCGTCGCGCCCAAAAGACTAAGGGTGTCATCGCGTAGATTGGAGGCGGGGCTGCGGGTGGTCTGTGGTTGAAAGTCGATGCCAGTCGCGGGCGAAACGACCCACGTAAGGCGTCTTATTGACGCTGAGCATGGCGCGGTTTAGAAGTAAGTCCTGCCCCGGGGCGATCATCGTGGTCGTCAAGGGAGCCGGTGAAGTGTGCGATATCACCGCGGGAGAGCGCGAGCTGCCCAAGGTGCGCACGGACACCGCCGCAGGCAGGTGTGGGGTCAAAGACCAGGTCAGCACTCGTAGCCCTCTTCAAGTCCCCGTTCGACCGGTAGGGTAAAACACGATATGAGCGTATTTCAGAAGATTTTAAAGGCCGGTGAGGGTAAGCGGGTTCGCCAGCTCGGCGAGCTCGTCCCACTCATCAACGAGCTCTCGGGCGAGATGGCGGCCCTGACCGACGCCGAACTACGCGCGAAGACCGACGTGTTTCGCGAGCGCCTCGCCGAGGGAGAAACCCTCGACGACCTGTTGATTGAGGCCTTCGCCGTCGTGAGAGAGGCCGCCACGCGCGTGCTCGGCCAGCGCCACTACGACGTGCAGCTCATGGGCGGCATGGCGTTGCACTTCGGCTGGATCGCCGAAATGAAGACCGGTGAGGGTAAGACCCTGGTCTCGACTCTGCCGGTCTACTTGAACGCCTTGGCCGGCAACGGCGTGCACGTCGTGACGGTGAATGACTACCTCGCCACGCGCGACGCGAACTGGATGGGCGAGCTGCACCGGTTCTTGGGCCTCAGCGTGGGTCGGGTCGGGCCCGACCTCCAAGACTTCGACGAGAAGCGTGCGGCCTACGCCGCGGACGTCACCTACGGCACCAACACCGAGTTTGGCTTTGACTACCTGCGCGACAACATGGCGCGCCGAGCCGAGCACATGGTCCAGCGCGGTCACCACTACGCCATCATCGACGAGGTCGACTCGATCCTGATCGATGAGGCGCGTACGCCACTGATCATCTCGGGTCCGGCCTCAGACGTCACCAAGCTCTACTACCAGTTCGCGTCCATCGCTCGCTCGCTCACTCGCAACACCGACTACGAAGTGGACGAAGAGAAGAAGACGGTCGTACCCACTGAAGCGGGTATCGAGAAGGTGGAACGTCAACTCGGCGTGACTAATCTCTACGACGCCGTCGCGACGAACTACGTACACCAACTCGGCCAGGCGCTGAGAGCGAAGGAACTCTTCCATCGCGACAAGGACTACCTGGTCGACGCTGGTGAGGTGAAGATCGTCGACGAGTTCACCGGTCGCACCCTCGACGGTCGGCGCTGGAGCGACGGACTACACCAGGCCGTCGAAGCCAAAGAGCGCGTTCGAATCCAAGAAGAGAATCACACTTGGGCGACGGTCACCCTACAAAACTACTTCCGCCTCTACGAGAAGCTCGCGGGCATGACCGGTACCGCCGAAACCGAAGCCGCCGAATTTGGCAACACCTACAAACTCTCGGTCGTGCCGATTCCAACGAATCAACCGGCGATGCGCACCGACAAGCCCGACCTCATCTACAAGACCGAGGCCGCGAAGTTCTCCGCCATCGTCGACGACGTTCAAGAACGCGTTGACCTCGGACAACCGATTCTGCTCGGCACCGCGTCGGTCGAGAAGTCGGAGTTACTCAGTCGCGAACTCTCGAAGGCCGGCATTACGCACGAGGTCTTGAACGCGAAGCAACACTTCCGTGAAGCGGAGATCGTCGCCCAGGCCGGTCGAAAGGGCGCCGTCACGGTAGCCACGAACATGGCCGGTCGAGGCGTTGACGTTATTCTCGGCGGCAACTACGAAGGGCTCGCGGCGCGTGACGCCGCTGGTCAAGGCTTCGCGCCCGGCACGGAAGAGTACGACGCGGCCTACAAAGCATCGAGTGCCAAGTGGAAGCCCCTCACGCAGAGCGACGGCGATCAGGTGCGAGCCCTCGGGGGACTGTACGTACTGGGCACGGAGCGACACGATTCTCGTCGCATTGACAATCAGCTACGCGGACGCTCGGGACGTCAGGGCGACCCCGGTGAGAGTCGTTTCTACCTCTCGCTCGAAGACGAACTTCTTCGAGTATTCGCGACCGGTGCCGTGTCGTGGGTCATGGACCGCACGATGCCCGAGGACGAGGCGATCGAGGCGAAGATGGTCTCCAAAGCGATCGAGCGCGCGCAGAACACCGTCGAAGCTCGCAACGCCGAGATCCGCAAGGACGTCCTCAAGTACGACGAAGTGATGAACGAGCAGCGCAAGGTCATCTACGGCCGTCGTCAGCAGGTCATCGACGGTGAGGATATTCACGACGCGACCATTGAGATGATCGAAGAGCGGCTGACCCAAGCCGTCGACGCCCAACTCGGTACCGGCTTCGTCGAAGAGTGGGATCTGAACGCCCTAGTCCTCGAACTCCAATCGTTCTACCCGGCGGAGCTCAACGTGGAGTCCCTCAGCTCCTACGACGACGCCGACGACGTCGTGGCGCTCGTCGTCGACGAGGCCGTTGGTCAGTACGAGAAGAAGTCGGAGAACTTCCCCGGTGGTCTCGACACCGCCAAGGAGATCGAGCGCGACGTCATGCTCCAGATCCTCGACCAGCGTTGGCGTGACCACCTCTCGGACATGGACTATCTGCGCGACGGTATCCACCTTCGCCAAGTCGCCCAACAAGACCCCCTCACCGCGTGGCAGAAGGAAGGTTTCTTGATGTTCGAACACCTTCTCGACGCGGTGGACATTGACTACGTTCGCTACATCACCCACGTCGAAGCGACCGAACCAATCGAGGCGGGCGACGAGGACGAAGGACTCGAAGGCGCTCAGACGAACGCCGTGGCGGTGGCGCCCGGGGCGACTGAACTACCCGCCCACGTGACCGCACCGAAAGCCGCGACCAAGCACACAGAGAAGATCGGTCGAAACGATCCCTGCTGGTGCGGCTCGAAACGCAAATTCAAGCAGTGCCATGGCCGACCCTAAGGCGGAGAACGCCCTCCGTCACGCCCTGGCCACGATCGAAGAGCTCGAGACCAGGTGGGACGCGGCGCGTGACTACCTAAAGATCGACGATCGTCGTGCCCGTCATGGCGTGTTGAGCGATCTCGCCGCTGACCCCAATCTCTGGGACGACCAGGAGAACGCTCGCGAAGTGACGACCGAATTGGGTCGCTTGACCAACGATCTCGAGTCCTTCGACACGCTTCGCAGCTCGCTCGACGACGCCACGGTGCTCGCCGAGTTCGCTCGCGAGTCCTTGAGTGCCGGCGAGGCCGACTGGTCGCTCTTCGACGAACTCGCCTCCAGCGTGGACGCGCTCGGTCGCGATATCGGCGCACTGGAGACGCAGAGCCTCTTCAGCGGTCCCTACGACGAGAACGACGCGATCGTCGAACTCCACGCCGGCGCCGGTGGCACCGACGCGCAGGACTGGACCGAGATGTTGTTGCGCATGTACTCACGCTGGGCAGAACGTCGAGGGTTCGGTGTGGAGATCGACGAAGCAACCGAGGGTCAAGAGGCCGGTCTGTTGTCGGCGACGTTCATCGTGAAGGGTCGTTTCGCGTACGGGTGGTTATCGGTGGAACGCGGCGTGCACCGACTCGTGCGCATCAGCCCCTTCGATTCGCAGGCTCGTCGTCAGACAAGTTTCGCGAGCTTGGACGTGACGCCACTGCTCGAGGACAACGCGGCCGAAGTCGAGATCGACGAGAAGGACCTACGCGTCGACACCTATCGTTCGTCGGGCGCCGGGGGACAGCACGTCAACAAGACGGACTCGGCGATCCGCCTGACGCACTTACCCACCGGCGTGGTCGTGAGCTGTCAGAACGAACGCTCGCAGCACCAGAACCGTGCGCGCGCGATGCAGATCCTCGAAGCGAAGTTGGCCGAACTAGCGCGCAAACAACGACAGGCCGAGATGGACGCGCTCAGTGGTGACCGGGGGGACAACGCGTGGGGCTCGCAGATTCGAAGTTACGTGCAAGCGCCCTATCAACTCGTGAAAGATCACCGCACGGACTTCGAGACGGGCAACGTCGAAGCGGTCTTGGACGGTGACCTCGACGGCTTCATGGAAGCCGAGCTGCGTCGCCAACGTTCCGCTTCATAAAAATCCTGTTATGCCACAAATGTTTGGCTTTCGTGGGCCGAAGGCACGTGACGGTCAAACTAGAATGGTCTCGGCACTGCGCCCGTGTGTCGCACAATTTCCAGTAATCCCGAGGGGGTGTTGCCGTGATTCGATTCGAGAATGTCTCCAAGACCTATAAGAACGGTACGCCGGCGCTTAAGGACATCTCGCTCGACATCGAAAAGGGCGAATTCGTCTTCTTGGTGGGTGCGTCGGGATCGGGTAAGACCACGTTCTTGCGCCTACTCCTTCGTGAGGAGCATCCGGACAAGGGTCGAATCCTCGAAGCGGGCCGCGACATTGGCGATCTTCCCAAATGGCGGGTGCCGTATCTTCGACGCAATATCGGCTGCGTCTTTCAGGATTTCCGACTACTGCCGAACAAGAGTGTCTTCGAGAACGTCGCCTTCGCCCTCGAGGTGATCGGACGACCTCGTTCCACCGTCGAGTCTCAAGTCCCCCAGATATTGGAACTGGTTGGCCTCACCGACAAGTCCAAGAACCTCCCGCACGAGCTCTCCGGTGGTGAGCAGCAGCGCGTGGCCGTGGCGAGGGCTTTCGTCAATCGCCCCCTGATCCTCTTGGCCGACGAGCCCACTGGTAATCTCGACCCCTCGAACTCAGAGTCCATCATGGCGTTACTTGAACGGATCAATCGCACCGGCACCACCGTCGTCATGGCCACGCACGACAAGGCCCTCGTCGACCGGATGCGCCGGCGCGTTGTGGAACTCGACCGCGGTGAGATGATTCGTGACCAAGTTCGCGGCGTGTACGGCATCGACGAGGGAGTCACCATCTAATGCGCGTGTACTTCCGCTACGCCTTTAAAGAGACGTTCAGCAACCTCTGGCGTAACCGCATGATGACGATCGCGGCGGTGTTGTGCGTCGCGGTCTCGTTATCCCTCGTCGGATCGGCTCTTCTCTTGAAGCAGAGCGCCGCGCAGGCGTCGGTCTTGTGGCAACAGGGCACGCGCGTGACGGTCTGGATGCAACCCACGGCCTCGGCGAGTGAGATCACGAGCGTGCGCTCGCAACTCACGAGTTCGCCGATAGTGAAGAACTGCGTCTTCTACACCCAGGCCCAAGACCTCGCCGAGGCGAAGAAGCTGCTGCCCGTGAACGAGTGGAGCGTACTTAGCGTTTCTACGATGCCGACGTCGTTTCGCTGTACGCCAACGGTGCCTTCGGACGCTTTCCTGGTACAGAACACGTACCAGCCGCTGCCGGGTGTGTACCAGGTCACGACGCCTGGATCACAGATCCGTGAGATGAACAAGGTGATCCGCGTTCTGCAGATCGTCTTCTTGGCGCTCGCCGCGGTACTGCTCCTGTCGGCGTCGGTGCTGATCCTTAACACGATTCGGATGGCGATCTTCGCGCGACGCCGGGAGGTCTCCGTGATGAAGTTGGTCGGCGCGACGAACTGGTTCATTCGGATTCCCTACATCACCGAAGGTTTCATTCAAGGTCTGATGGGAGCGATCGTCGCGGCGTTGGCCGTGACGGCCCTGCACACGTGGTACCCCTTGCACAATGAGTTCCAACTCAACACCTCGGCCCTGATCGGCACCAACGCCGTTGTCTTGATCGTGGGCGTGGTGATCGGGTCGGTGGGATCGGCGATCGCGATCCGTCGATTCCTCGACGTTTAGCGCGTGGACTCGTCGAAGTCGATGGCGAGGGAGTTCACGCAGTAGCGAAGTCCGCTGGCCGTGGGTCCGTCGTCAAAGACGTGTCCTAAGTGGCCGCCACACTTTGAACAGAGGATCTCGGTGCGCTCGCGAAAGAGTGACTTGTCCCTTCGCTCGACGACGGTTCCGGGCTCGCAGGCGTCAAAGCTCGGCCATCCACAGCCCGAGTCGAACTTCTGGGAACTGGTGAAGAGGGTCTGACCGCAACCCGCGCAGCTGAACGCCCCATCGGCATCGACGTGCAATAACGATCCAGTGAAGGGCGCCTCGGTGGCGGCCTTTCTCAGTACCGCGTAACGATCGGGGGAGAGTTCGTCGCGCCACTCGGCGTCGGTCTTTTCAATCTCGTACGTCACGGCACCATTTTACCGTCGCGCGAGTTTGGCGCGACAGGTCAGGAGTAGTTCGGGCGGGGTGCTTCGTGGAACTCGCGCGGAAACTCCGGCTGGCCGGCGAGTAGTCGTGTGAATGCCTGGGCGAGCCCTTCGGGGTCGAGTCCGAGTTCAGCCAGGAGTTCGTCGGGGCGGTGGTGCTCGAGGTAGACCCGCGGCACGCCCAAGATGCGCGTGGTGGGAAAGGGGCGTTCGAGTTCTTGCGCGCGCCGGCGAACCGCCGAGACCATCAAGGTTCCGGCCCCGCCGTGGCGAGTCCCGTCTTCGATAGTGATGACGCGATCGTGACCAAGGGCTTCGTCAATCATCTCGGCGTCCGGTGGGAGTACGCGTACGTCGTAGAGCGTGACGCGCCGGGCTTCATCGCCCATGAGTTCTAGAGCCCGGTACGCGGACGGTGCCATCTTGCCCACGGCCAAGACGCACAGGGATCCATCACCTCGCACGACCTCACGGGCGTGAAGACCGTGGCCGACCTTTCCATCGAAGGGTTGGGGCAAGGTCTTGGGGTAGCGCAGCGCGGTCGGCGTCGAGAGGTCGAGGGCACTCTCGAGCATGACGGGAACCTCTTCGGCCGACGAGGGCGCGAAGACGATCATGTTGGGAATGGCCAAACAGAGCGCAATGTCGAGTAGTCCATGGTGACTCGGTCCGTCGTCGCCGGTGATGCCCGCGCGATCGAAGACGAAGACCACGGGCAGGTTCAAGAGACCGACGTCGAGATGGGCCTGGTCGAAAGCGCGCGAGAAGAACGTGGCGTAGATAGCGACGATGGGCTTCAGTCCGCCCATCGCCATGCCGGCCGCAGCCGTGACGGCGTGTTGTTCGGCAATGCCCACGTCAAAGAATCGATCGGGGAACTTCGCCTGAAACTTCAAGAGTCCCGTTGGCCCCGCCATGGCGGCGGTGATCGCAACGATGCGCTCGTCGTCAGTCGCCAGTCGAACCAGGGTTTCGGAGAACGCCTGGGAGAACGAGCTCGACACCACCGTGTCATCGTTCACGAGCGGGGGGAGTTTGTAGTCGTGCATCTTGAGGTCGTCGCACATGGCGGGTTCGTAACCTCGACCCTTTTGGGTGAGCGCGTGCACGACAATGGGACCGTCCCACTCGGCCGCGGACTTCAGGGCCTTCTCGAGCACCTCGATGTTGTGCCCATCAACCGGCCCCACGTAGCGGACGCCGAGATTCTCGAAGAACGTGTGGGGGGTGACCATCTCTCGAACCACCGAAGTGAATCCGTCGATGCCGAGGTAGGCGGCCTTGCCCACGCGCGGTAGGCGAGGAACCAGCCGTCGAATGCGATCGCGAAAGGTCAGGTACGTACGGTTCAGTCGTAGGGCGGTGAGCGACTCCGAGAGCTTGGAGATGGTCGGTGCGTAACTGCGTCCGTTGTCGTTCAACACGATCACGACACGCTGGTTCGAGTGTCCCAAGTTGTTGAGTGCCTCGTAAGCCATCCCTCCGGTGAGCGATCCGTCACCGACGACGGCGACCACGTGACGCTTTCCGCCTCGACCAATGAGTTCATGGCGCTGTTCGAGCGCGACGGAGAGGCCGTGCGCGTACGACAGGGCCGTCGAGGCGTGACTCGACTCGATCCAGTCGTGTTGGCTCTCGGTGCGGTTGGGGTAGCCCGAGAGCCCGCCGCGTTGGCGAAGGTTCTTGAAGCCGTAGCGTCGCCCCGTGAGAAGTTTGTGCACGTAGGCCTGGTGTCCGGTGTCCCAGAGCAAGATGTCCTTCGGCGATTCGAAGACTCGGTGCAGAGCCAGCGTGAGTTCCACCACACCCAGGTTGGACCCGAGGTGTCCTCCGGTTTTCCGGACGCTCTCGATGATGAAATCGCGGATCTCTTGACTAAGAAGTTGCAACTGTTCGTAGGAGAGAGGCTGTAGGTCAGCGGGTGTTTCGATGGACGGCAGAATCACAATATTCAGCCTACTGTCGAGCGTCGCGCTCGACTGAGACGCAAGTTCCGACCTGTAGCCTGAGTTTCATGGGTTCTCAACTGGTAGAAGGTGACGTGCTGCAGCGCACCATTGACGAAGCGCTGAGCCGTGGCGGGCAGTTCGCGGAGGTCTTCGTCGAAGACCGCGCGACGTCGTCGGCGGTGCTCGATCAGCGCCGCGTCGAGGAGTTGAGCTCTGGTCGCGATCGCGGCGCGGGCGTCCGCGTGGTCGTCGGTGAGACGACGGGCTTCGCGCACACGGCCGATCTCAGTGAGACGGGTCTCTTAGCCGCCGCGCGCGCCGCGGCCGCCGTGGCCCGAGAAGGTGGGGGCGGTGTCCGTGAGGTCGCGCTCGAACCACTTCGCCGGTACCCGTCGTCGGCCCAGATCGAACCGAGCGACGTTGAGAAGTCGAAGAAGATCGAACTCCTGCTCCAGGCCGACGACGTGGCCCGATCAGAAGGGTCCGCGATCACTCAGGTACAAGTCGGGCTCGGCGACTCCACCCGGCGCTTCGTGGTCGCGAACTCCGAGGGCGTCTTCGCGAGCGATCATCAGGTACGCACGCGATTCAACGTGTCGTGTATCGCCACGGGCGATACGGGAATGCAGACGGGATATCGTCCCGTCGCGGCGACGAGGGGCTTCGAGCTCTTGAACCCCGAGGTCATAGAAGAGGCCGCCCGGGGTGCAGCGCGACAGGCCATCACGAAACTCCAAGCGCGACCGGCCCCGTCGGGGGACCTCCCGGTGGTGCTGGCGAGCGGCTCGGGAGGCATTCTCTTTCACGAGGCGTGCGGACATGGTCTCGAAGCCGACGCCATCATGAAGCAGGCGTCGGTCTACGCCGGCAAGGTCGGCCAACAGGTCGCGAGTCCCCTCGTCACCCTCGTTGACGACGGCACGGTGGCCGGTGAGTGGGGCTACCTCGCCATCGACGACGAAGGCCACCCGAGTTCGCGCAACGTCTTGATCGAGAACGGCGTCTTGACCGACTACATGTGGGACTACTTGCGCGCGCGTAAGGAGGGTCGTCACGTTTCGGCGAACGGTCGACGTCAGAGCTATCAGCACCTACCAATGGTGCGGATGACCAACACGTATCTCTTGGAGGGTGATTCCGACGCGGACGAGATCGTGGCCCAGACTCCCTACGGCGTGTACGTCGCGCAGCTCGGCGGCGGCCAGGTCAACACCGCCACCGGCGACTTCGTCTTCGGTATGACGGCCGCGTTCTTGATCGAGGACGGCAAGATCACCGCACCACTTCGTGACTGCAACCTCATTGGGAATGGACCCGAGATCCTCCAGCGTGTCGACGCCGTGGGCAGAGACTTCTCCATGATGCCCGGCACCTGCGGCAAAGACGGCCAACAGGTTCCCGTGGGCTGTGGTCAGGCCACGATGCGCCTCAGCGCGATCACCATCGGTGGTGCGGCCGCGTGAGTGACCTTCTCGAACAGGCTGAGCGACTTCTCGAATCGGCTAAGGGAAACGAAGAGATCGAGATCTACGTCTCCAGCGGCGTCGAGACCGAGGTCCGGGCATACCAGGGCGAGATCGAGAACCTGTCGAGCGCGAGTTCCTCGGGCATTGGGATTCGTGTGCTGACCGACGGCGTGAGCGGAGCCCAGGTGGGCACCGCGTGGGCCGGATCTCTCGACGAGGAGTCCGTGCGCGACGCCCTGCGTGAAGCCCGTGACAACGTACGTTTCGCCTCCGAAGACGAGTTCGTCGCCTTCGCTCGTCCCGACGGCGTGGATCCGGTGGCCCTGTCGTTGCGTGACGACACGGTGTTGACGACGCCGCTCGACGACAAAATCGCCATGGCCATTGAGCTGGAACGACGAGTGCGTGACGGTGACCCGCGCATTCGCCAAGTCGACTCGGCGAACTACTCGGACTACGTCGCCGAAGCCGCCATCGTCTCGTCCACCGGTATTCGAGCGTCCTACGCGCGCTCGGGTGCGTACCTCTCGGTCGAAGCCATCGCCAGTGACGGCAACGACGATCAGACCGGTTGGGGACTCAGCGCCGGAAGAGCACCGGGCGAACTGGACATCGAACTCGCGGCCCACGACGCCATCACGCGCGCGACGCGCATGCTCGGCGCCGTGAAGCCCGCGTCCATGAAGTGCACGGCGGTGTTCGATCCGCGCACCGCCGCGACGCTTCTCGCGATCATCGGGGGCGCTTTGAGTGGTGACGCGGTCGTTCGGGGTCGTTCTTTTTTCGCCGATCGAGTAGGGGAAGTGGTGGCCTCGCCGCTCTTCAGTCTCATCGACGACCCCACCGACCCTCGTCACTTCGCGGCGAGTTCGCATGACGGTGAGGGCCTCGCGTGTCGTCGCAACGTCCTCATCAGCAAGGGACAGCTCCAGGGATTCGTTTACGACACGTACTCCGCGCGGCGCGCCGGTACCGCATCGACGGGCAGTGCCCTGCGCGGCGGCATCGCCGGTTCGCCCTCGGCGGGGTGTCGCGCGTTACAACTCGAACCCGGCGAAGAGGATCAAGCGACGATTCTCAAGGGCGTCGGCTTTGGCGTGTACGTCGAATCGATCATGGGCGTGCACTCGGGCGTCAATCCTGTGTCGGGGGACTTCTCCGTCGGCGTCACGGGTCTCATGATCCGTGATGGCCAATTGGCTGAGCCGGTTCGCGAGCTCACCGTGGCCTCGACCTTGCAGCGCATGTTGCTCGACCTCACTCACGTGGGTAACGACGTGGAGTGGCTTCCTGGCAGCGCCGCGGGCCAGACGCTCGCGATCGCCGGGATCGCGGTCTCGGGGTCCTAGCTAGAACTGGGAGTGGACGGCGCCGGGGTGCTGGGCGTCGAACTCGGCGTTGACGTCGCGCCTGGCGTTGCGGCTGGCGTTGCGGCGCTCGTGTCGGTACTCGAACTCGTGCTGGGCGTCGTCGACGTCTTGGGGGCTGACCCGCGGCTGTCGTTCTTGTAGAAGCCACTGCCCTTAAAGACGATGCCCACCGCGGAGAAGATCTTGCGTAGTTCGCCGCCGCACAAGGGGCAGACCGTCAGCGTCGGATCCGAGAACTTTTGGACAGCCTCGACCCGTTCGTGGCACTGCTGACACTCGTATTCGTAGGTGGGCATGAAGCACTCCGATTGGAAACGTAACTAGAGCAGTGTACTGGTAGGGGAAGATACGTCGATCGTGGCCTAACATGGCGCGGTGGACGACTTCCACCAACTACGACGCGGCGGCCCAGCCGGCGCTGCATTCCCCCGTGACGTTGGACCCACGGAGGTCAGTGCGCGACGCGCCCTGGCGCGATGTCGTGTCACGATGCTCGCCTCGACGACCGCCGCGGTAGCGGCGAATACATTGAACAAGGGCGACGTGCTCGCGACGGCTCGCGTGGCTGGCATCCAGGCCGCGAAGCAGGCGTCGTCGCTCCTGCCGACGTCGCACCCCGTGCTGGTGGGCAACGTCTACGTGAACTTCACTATCGCCGACACGCACATCGACCTCGAGGCCGGCGTCGACACGATTGATCGCACGGGTGTCGAGATGGAGGCTTTGACCGCGGTCACGGTTGCGGCCCTGACGATCTACGACATGTGTAAGTCGAGCGATCGAACGATGACCATCGAGCGCGTGGCCCTCTGGGAAAAGTCGGGCGGACGATCGGGCTCGTGGCGCCGCGAGGAAGTGCCGGGGGACCCCGAGGCGTAACCTCGCGCCACGTCGTTCGTTACTGGTGAAGCGCGGCGCCCGCTACCCTCGTGTCAAGCAAGAACGGGAGTTTGATGAGCACCATCCGAGGCGGAGTTGAGCAGAGTCGCGAGCGCCTCGTGGCCCTCGTGTTGCTGCTCCAACGTGCGTGGCAGTACGCACCGATCACTCAAGAGGAGATACTTCGCGACCTCAAGATCGACGAATATCCCGCGGCGGCAAAGGGTCCACGGAAGATTCGCGCCTACGAGGGCGCCGACACCACCGTTCGCCAAAAGTTCGAGCGTGACAAGGCTCGGATCCGAGAGCTCGGCTTCGAAATCGAGATCGTCTCGAGAGACGACGGCTCGGTGGGCTACCGGATCGACCCCAAGAGCGGGTACGCGCCCCTCATCTACTTCACTCCCGAAGAAGAGCGCGTGGTCAAACTGGCGCTGTCGTTCTGCGGCTTTGGCAAGTCCGGCGCCTTCAGCGTCTTTAACGACGTTCCGGCCAGCGACGGGGGACTGGCGGCGTCGAACTACTACACCCCCGTGCTTCGGGCCTTGCATGTTCGACGCGCCCTCGCCTTTGAGTACTTGTCCGCGGCCAACAAGGCGCGTCTCGTCGAGCCGCTCGTCATCGACGTCTTCGACGGCGCGAGCTACCTGGTGGCACGGGTCAAGGACACTCGAGAGATCAAGGGCTATCGATTCACGCGCATGACGTCGATGCCCGTGGTCTTGCCGGACACCTTCGAGGTCGACGACGACACCGACCGGGTGGCGCGCGCGTGGCGCCCCGAGTACGCCAAATCCCCGAGACCCCTCGATGTCGTCGTGTTGACGAACGAGAACTACGCCGAACTGTTGGTGCGTCAGTATCCCAACGCGATGAGCGCAACGAAGAGTGACGGCACGGTGGAGGTGAGCATCACCTTTCAAAGTCCGCGCGCCGCCCTACGTCTCCTGCTCGACAGCGCCGATCGCGTGCGGCTCCAATCTCCCAAGTCGCTCAAGAATGAGCTGACCGCGTGGCTGAAAGAGGTCAATCGCGGCAAGACGCCCGACGTGGCGAGCCTCTCCTTTGACGTCGTGCCCTCGAACGACGTCTTGGGCCAGACGCTGCAACTCCTGCACGCGGTGTACGTCAGCGATGACGGACTGCGTATCAGCGAACTCTCGAAGCGCTTCTCGTTGTCGTCCGAGCACGTTCGCCTGATCATGGACCGCCTCGTGTCACTGGAGCCCATGGCCGAATCGACCGACGGCACCGACACGTTTCCCGCCCACGTCATCAAGGAATGCGACGACTGGGACGACGAGGCGAACGACGATTCGACGTATCGCGCGGACTTTTCCGATCTTCCCGAAGGCGCCGACGATCCCTCGCCCTTCATGTGGCGTGACCTGTTTGAACTGAACATCGCCCTACGTGAGGCGTCAAGGATCTACACCGACGCCGCGATCTTCTCGGCCATCGAGAAGATCGAGGACGCCACGAAAGCCCCCGTGCAGATCGTGATGGCCTCCAACGAGGCGTTACTGGCGCAGGTGGAGAGCGCCATCGAAAGTCACTCCCAGATCAAGATCGAGTACACCTCTGGAGTCAGTGACGAGTCCCACGCCCGTGCCATTGAGCCGCGCGAGTTGAAGGTCTTGAACGGTCACACCTACGTACGCGCCTACTGCACGACGAGAACGGCGTGGCGGACCTTTCGCGTCGACCGTATCAACGCCGTGCTGGCAAACTCACCCGCCCCCGCGACGCGACCACTCGACACGGTGTCGAACTGGCTGACCCAGGTGGGTGAGGAGGGTGACGAGATCGTCGTGGTCGTCGAAGCGGCCAATCGTTGGCTCTTCGAGCCGCTCCCCGGCGCCAAGTGGTTGGTGCTCGACGATGGTCGTCACGCCGTCAAATTTCGAGTCTCGGACGAACGATTCGTGGACCATCTGATGTTGCGCGCCGGACCCGGCGCCGTGGTGGCGACGGCCGCGTACGCCAAGGCGGGCCACGAACTCGCCAGAAGGATCGCCGCGCAGCTCTAGGCGACCGTTGGGCACACCGAAAGGGGTGTCCGTGATTCGTCTACTTCCTCGGCGTTCGAGCGACGTCACGTACTTCACGAACGACCCTGCGCTCGAACTCGACGGACTTCGCCGAGGAGGTCCCGGTTGGTGGCTGCGCGGCGATGGTGACACGAGAGATCCGTCAGTCGTGTCCAGAGTGCTCGTGACGAGCGAGCGATCGGGTGTTCGTGGCTACGACGTCGTCATCGCCGCGCCGCGACCGATTTCCATTTTGCTCGCCGTCGATCCCGAGCACGCGAGCGGAGTCGTCGCCGCGCATCGTGCCTCAGTGCGAGCGTCGATGGCGTACCTAGAAGATCGCGCGCTCGTCGTACGCGAGCGTCGTGGTGGCGTCGATCGTGACGAGGCCGCCACGTGGCAGCGCGTCGTGAGCTTCACGCACGGACTGAACCGACACGGTGAACCGCACCTGCACGACCACGTGCTCGTGGGTGCAAGACCCGAGGGACGGGCCAACGTGCTCGATTCGCGCGCGCTCTACGCGCACGCGGCCACCGCGGACGCACTCTATCGTGCGTCACTGCGCTACGAACTGGCCGAGCGCACACCGTGGAAGGCGTGGCGATCGTTCGAAGGCGTCGAACGCGTGGTCGGTCTCGACGAAGGGTTCCGCGCACTTTGGAGTGGCCATCACCGTGAGCGTGGAGAAAAACTCTCGTGGAGTCGAGAGATGACGCTCGCGTCGTGGGACCGTGACCGTGAGCGTTACGAGTCACTCGGCGTGGTGCGGGCGCCGAACGATGGCCGCCGCGTCCTCGACGAGCATCGATTCGCGGGCGCTTTCGAGGGTCGTCACGACGTCGCGCGCCGTCACCTCCTCGCAGCCTGGGCCGACGCGGCGAGTTACGGACAAGACCCGGTGCACCTGACGAAAGCGGTCGACGATCTCTACCCGACTCTTCGAGGTCGACAGGGTGTGCACGAACCAACCATCGCCGTGCACGAGGCGCGCATGATCGGTCCCGTTCGCGCGCTGGGACCTCGGCCGCTCGAGAGGAGTCAGTTCGACGACTGGCGTCAACGTTCTCGAGAGGTCGTTCGCTCGCGCGAGGGGCGTTCGAGGTAGGGAGTGAAGCGCGTGCTTCGATACGCGGGCGTGAGCTCGATCCACTGGAGACGGTTGCGCGCGTCAAGTCCCAAGGCACGACCCTCTCGTCCCTGGGCGAGTTCACTCATCGTGACGCGATCACGTTCGACCCAGCTCATCGAATGACTGAGCGCTCGACCCCGGCGGTCGCGCTGCACACTGGGCGAGGACGTCAATTCGCGTCCGGCCAGGTTCCGGAGCAAATCGAGCGTGGCGCGGTCGGCGATCCCGGGCAGGACCAGGGTCGTTGGAAAGAGCGAGAGGAATCCCTCCGCCGAAGCTCCCCATCGACTTCGCGCTTGGCTGAGGTCTTGCAGGCAGGCGAGCGTGAGGACTCCCTGACCGCCGCCTTCGGACACGATGCTCGCGAGACGAGGAAGGGGGGCCACGTTCGCGAGTTCGTCGAGGGCGAGGAGTAGCCGAGCCCCGTCGACGTGTCGGTCGTAGGTCGCGTGCACGAGTTCCTCCACGAGGCCAACCACGAGTGGGATCGAGACGGCTTGGTGGCGACTTGGCGCCACGACGTGAAGTTGGTGAGGGCCGCGCAGGAACTCGTCCACGTCGAGGGGTGCCTCGCGGGCCGAGGCGCGCGCTGCTTCGGTTCGCACGCCCGCGAAGAGACCGGCGGTGGTGGACCAGATACTCGATCGTTCACGCTCTTCGGTAGCGAGGACGCCGCGCAGCAACGTCACGGCGGGGTGAGCGTCGCCGTGACGATCACTGAGTTCGTGCAGGAGATCGTCACAACGTCGCTCGTCGACGCGAGAGGCGAGTTGACCGAGAGATTCACTTCGAAGCGCGCTCGCGTGCATGAGCGGCGCCACTAACGCACCCGATCGTTCACTCCAGTGGTCGTCGCCGCGATCGCCTCGACCACGTCGCGCGACGTCGAGCAAGCTCCGAGAAGCCAAAACAGCGCCGTCCCAAGTTAAGGATTGTCTTAGAGGTGAATAACCAACACGATGCACTCCAGGTGGAGTAACGACCGTTCCCGAGGGATCGAAGAGAAGTGTTGCACCGTTGCGACGTGTACGCGCCATGAGAGAGACGACGTCACTCTTCGTCGACGTTACGACGCACGCATCGGATGTCATCAGGAGATTTGGAACAATGATTGACGATGTCTTTCCACTTCGTGTTGGTCCTAACACGAGTGTCGCACGTTCGCGTCCACTCATCGCGTCACCGTTCACACCTCGTCCTAAGTACACACCGTCGTCAGAAAGCACGTCACACCATCGGTCGAAATAAATCTCGAAATACTTGACATTGGTGTGAATAACAACTGGACTTATAGATGTCCTTCTGCGGAGGAGGTTCACGTTGTTCACTTCGTTGCTTGCAACGTTTCGAAGAACGCTCTTTCGCGTAGGGCCGTGCACTGCGATCAGTCGCCGCACAGCCGTGAGGTTGGGTGGTCCATGGCCGAGTTCATGAGATATCAATGCGGTGCCTGAAGTGAGTACACCAATACGGTGCCTCGAGGTCCCAATTTGAATCAACGTTGAGTCCCAAGGAGGGAATGTGGCACCAGCCGCGAAGAAGAAGGCTGCAGCCAAAAAGGCTCCAGCAAAGAAGCGTCCTGCAGCGAAGAAGGCCGCTAAGAAGCGTCCTGCTGCCAAGAAGGCTGCGAAGAAGCGTGCTCCAGCCAAGAGGGCTGCGAAGAAGTAGTCGATTCTCTCCGGAGAATCTGTTCTCGAGGGGGCCGCAAGGCCCCCTCGAGTGCTGTCTAGGCGTCGTGCAGATCACTCGGCTCGTCGACGTCGAATCGCCACGGGCTCGTCGTGATGACGTGGTAGTTGGAATTGAGCCGCTCGGCTTCGTCGACGTGGCGACGTAGCGAGTTCGTGCCGTACGCGAAGTGAAAGTCCAGTCCGGTAGGAATGACCATCACGTTCGTTCCCTCGCCGTGGTGATCGGCGAAGAACGTGATACCGGGCAACGGATCGAAGCTGCCGAGTCCCTCCGGGTAGCGAAGGTCGCCGTGGACAATGATGAGTCGATCGAATCGCTCCCTCAGTCCCTCGTACGCGCCTTGTACGGCGTCATTCAGATCTGACGCCGTGGACGACCACACCTCGGCACCATGCGTCGCAGCGAAGTGCGTGACGTCGGCGTCCTCACTCACGACGATGACCGTTCGAGGCTGAGAACACGAAAGGACACCACGAGCGAGATCTTCGGCGATCGTTGCCACGTCGAGATCGGCGTCGCGACGCAGTCGTTCCTTCGCGCGATCAAAGCGTTTGAGGGGAACGACGATGGCCTCGGTCATAGAGATGAATGTTACGTGGCCCCTACCTCGGTACCCTTAAGTGGATGAAGGCACCGGCGCGCGATCTCCTCGAATTCGAACGTGTGTTGCTCGATCGTGGCGAAGTCGTCGTCGGTATCGACGAGGTCGGACGCGGGGCGCTCGCCGGCCCCATGACCGTGGGTGCGGTCGTGATGCGCGAGGAGCTCGCGCCCCCTGAGGGTCTCAACGACTCGAAGCTCTTGACACCCGCGAAGCGCGCATCCCTGGTTGACCCGCTCACGCGTTGGGCGTTTGAGTGGTCGCTTGGTTCGGTGAGTGCGCAAGAGATCGATGAGTGGGGACTACGACTCGCGTTGGCGGTGGCGGCGACGCGTGCGCTCGACGGCCTCACGTCGTCACCAACGCATGCGCTGATTGACGGTTCGTTCAATCTTCTCCGGGGTCCATTGAACGTGCGTTTTGGCGCGAGCGCGCCGCCGCCCCTGCAGTATCACTCGCTTCCCGCGACGACCATCGTCAAGGGTGACCAGCGATGCGCCACGATCGCCGCTGCGGCGGTGCTAGCCAAAGTGCACCGAGACGCGCTTATGGTCTCATTGCACCAGGAGTATCGCGAGTACCAGTGGGCCCAGAACAAGGGCTACGGGGCCCCCGAACACCTAGAAGCGCTTCGTCGCCGGGGACCATCGTCCCATCACCGCACGACCTGGAATCTTCCCCATCGACGTGAAGCCTGAGCAGGGTTTACGCATTCGAGCGGCGCGTCGACAGCCCAGATAATTCTCTTGAAAAGACTAGGATTGGTCAGTTATGACTTCGCTGCTCTCAGTCAATAATTTGAAAGTACAGTTCGCCACAAGAAAAACATTCGCAACCGCGGTCAACGATTTCTCTCTCACGATAGGTCCTGGTGAGAGTGTGGGATTGGTGGGCGAGTCCGGTTGCGGCAAGACCACGACGGGTCTAGCGATCATGCGGCTGCTACCCGGCAACGGCAAGATCGTCGGGGGCAACGTGGTGCTCGACGGTGTGGACCTTGCGACACTGCCCGAAAAGGAGATGCAGCACTATCGCGGCAAGGCCATGGCGCTGATTCCCCAAGACCCCATGAGTTCGCTCAATCCGACCACCAAGATCGGACGTCAGATCGGCGAGGGTCTTCGAATTCACAACGGCGCCAGCGACGCCGAAGCGCGCAAGCGCGCCCTCGAAGTCTTGGACATGGTTGAGATGCCTCGGCCGGCCGAGCGCTTGAACCAGTATCCGTTCGAACTCTCCGGGGGACTTCGCCAAAGGGTCATCATCGCCATGGGTCTGGTCTGCGAGCCCAAACTCCTGATCGCCGACGAGCCCACGACAGCGCTCGACGTCACTATTCAGGCGCAGATTCTCGACATCATTGATCGACTTCGATCCGAGCTCAACATGGGTCTGTTGTTGATCACGCACGATATGGGCGTCATCGCGGGACGTACCGATCGCGTCGTTGTTATGTACGGCGGGGAGAAGGCGGAGGAGGCGTCGACGAAAGAGCTCTTCGCCACGATGCGCCATCCTTACGCCCAGGCCCTCTTGGCTTCGATGCCGAACTTGGAGAACACGACGAAGCACGAACTAGCTTCGATCGCTGGAATGCCGCCGGATCTTACGAAGATTGTCGTCGGGTGCCCCTTCGCGCCGCGATGCGCCCACGCGCAAGCACGATGCCGAGTGGAAGACCCACCACTGACGGTTGAGGGCGACCACTCGTACGCCTGCTTCTTCCCCGTGAACGGACCCGAGCCCATCGTAATTCGAAGTGATGCGGGCTACGTTGCGTCGAAGCGGTCCGCCAAAGAGATCATTCGCGTGAACGATTTGGTCAAGGAGTTTCCAATCAAGGCCGGATTGGTCCGACACAAAGTCGGAGCGATTCATGCCGTCTCCAACGTGAGTTTCACGATCTCCGAAGGCGAGACCTTCGGCCTCGTGGGCGAGTCGGGTTGTGGCAAGACGACGATCGGACGGATGTTGGTCGGTATCGAGACCCTGACGTCAGGTCAGATCTACTTTGACGACAAACTAGTGACGGAACAGGGCCAAAAGATCTCGCGTGCCGACCACCGACAGCGCCAGATGATGTTCCAGGACCCGTACTCCTCGTTGAATCCGCGAATGAAGGTATACGACATTATCGGCGAGCCTCTGCTGGTCCAACGTCAGGGATCCAAGGTCGAGCGCCAGCGACGAGTGTACGAACTACTTGACGTCGTCGGTCTCGACCAGCGAGCGGCCGATCGCTACCCTCACGAATTCTCCGGTGGTCAACGCCAACGCATTGGCCTGGCGCGAGCCCTCGCGCTCCATCCACGACTGATCGTCGCCGACGAACCGGTATCGGCTCTGGACGTCTCTGTGCAAGCGCAGATCCTCAACTTGATGAAGAGCTTGCAGAAAGAGCACACTCTCTCCTACGTGTTCGTCAGCCACGACCTGGCTGTCGTTTACTACATGGCCGACTCCATCGCCGTCATGTACCTGGGCAAGATCGTGGAGATTGGCGACGCGGAGTCCGTCTTTCGTCGGCCCGTGCACCCTTACACGCAGGGACTCCTCGACGCCGTGCCGATTCCCAATCCCGCTGAGGCGAAGACAAAGCGGGGCATCCAAGTGCGCGGCGAACTACCTTCGGCGGTCAATCCGCCGTCCGGATGCCGTTTTCGTACTCGCTGTCCACGAGCCCAAGAAGTGTGCGCGAACGTGGAACCGCCCATGGTTTCGTACGATGATCGCCACCAAGCAGCGTGCCACTATCCCCTGCGTACACCGGTGACGGTCTCGAATCGAGCCTGAGGATCGCAGCGGCACGGATTCGATGTTCCACAAGCTGACCAAAGCGTCCCTCACGTAGTGTCGCTCCGATGTCGAGCGACACTACCGCTCGATGAGTCGGACCTCGAACGCGTCGCGCAACGCGTCCCCAATGTAGTTGATTGCCACCACCACAAGGATGAAGACGACGGCGACGGGAAACACTTCCCACCAGAAGCCGTTTTGTATCTGTTCCGTCCCAGACTGCAACATCGTTCCCCAGTCTGTCTCGGGGGACTGGATCCCCAGACCGAGGAATCCCAGGGCTGAGAGAAATAAGATGGCGTCCGCTACGGAGAAGGTCGCCACAGTCACGATGTTGCTAATCGAGTTCGGGAAGACGTGTCGGCGAATCACGTGCCACTTGTTCGCCCCCATAGACGTTGAGGCGTTGGCGTAGTCCAGGTTTCGAATCAGAAGTGCGTCGCCACGAATGATGCGCGCGTTGCCCCACCAACCCGTAAGACCAATAATGCCGATGAGAAAGACGGTCGACCGACCGAAGACCGTGATCAGGCTGATCAACAAGAAGAGATAGGGAATCGAGAGGAAGGCGTCGATCAAGCGCATCATGGCGGTGTCGACGACGCCACCAAGAAAGCCGGAGATCATTCCGTACAACGTGCCCACCACGATGGTGATGAATCCGGCGAGGAAACCGAGGGTCAACGAATATTCACCACCGAAGAAGATTCGACCGAGGACGTCAAAGCCACTGCTGTCGGTGCCGAGCCAGTGCGCGCCGGAGGGCGGTTGACTCTGCGGTGTGGAGAACGCGATGGCCTGATTGGTCTGATTCGTGGGGTGCAGATGCGGTACGAGGAAGCAGGCCAGCGTGATGAAGATGACGTACACGCACGAAGCGATCGCCAATTTGTTTCCCATGAAGATCTTGAGGCGCTGACGCCACATCGGTACCGGAAGGTCGTCGTCGGACAGCGCCGCGACTTCGGCCGTGGTGGACGTCATCGGGCGCCTTCGATGCGGATTCGTGGATCGATCAGCCCGAGCGCAACGTCCGCCATCAGGTTGCCGAGCAGCGTGAAGATTGACACCAGTACCGTGATACCGAGCACGGTCGGTACGTCGAAGGTGATGGCGGCGTTTATCGTCTGTACGCCAAGTCCGGCGTAATTGAAGACGTCCTCGACGATGAGGGCGCCGCCAAAGAGCGCCGGAATCGATAGACCGAGGATCGTGACGATGGGACCCAACGCGTTTCGAAACGCGTGACGCCAGAGGACCCGTCGGGAGCCGCAGCCCTTGGCTCGCGCCGTGCGGACGTAGTCCTGGACCATGACCTCAAGGACGGTTCCGCGCATGAATCGGCTCAGTCCCGCCACCGACAGAAGTGTCAGGCACCCGACCGGCAAGATGAAGGCCTTGGGATCGGTGAAGATCGCCCACGGTGCGACCCCGCTCGGGGGCGAAATCGGGAAACGGGGCCAGTGAAACCCGAACGCGTCGATAGCCAACATGCAGAGCAAGAACGCGGGCATGGCGTAGAGCAGGAAGGCCGTGCCGGTGGCGGCGTAGTCCACGACGGTGTTACGTCGAGAGGCCTGAAAGATGCCGAGCGGTATGGCGATAATGACGGTGAAGATGAGCGAACTGAGGGCGAGCCAGATGGTACGTGGCACGTAGAGGGCAATGATCGAGCGCACGGACAGACTCTGCTTGTAGGAGTGACCGAGGTTGAAGTGCAAGAGCAGTTGGTCGATGTACTTGTAGAGACGAACGAAGTAGGACTGCGTGAGTCCGTGTTGCACCGCCCAGACGTGAACGTTCAAGGGAGTGCTGCGAGCTCCGAGCACGGCGAACGCCGGCGCGAGGATGCCGTGAGGCTGAAAGTAGGGGAGGGAAAACGTCATGACGATGACGATTAACAAGACGACGAACGACTGTACGAGTCGCCTCAGAATGTACGAAAACACGAAATTACGTTACCATTCATCGGAGTTTGTCTAGTGTGCGACGTCAATGAAAAAGGGGANNTCCCCTTTTTCATTGACGTCGCAGGAATTGCGGCGTTTGACGGTGTAATCGTCTAGTAGTGGAAATACTCCGGTGTGCCGGTGAGCAAGACGTCCTTGAAGCCAATGCTGCTCTTCAGCGACTTCGAAATCTCGAACGTGCCGTAGTTCAACGGGTCCCACAACACGGGCAGGTTGGTCGCCGTGTAGTTAGCGAACGCCGTGAGCTTCACGTTTGATGAGAGCGTCTGCTTGATCAGCGTGTCCATGGTCGGACTTGAGTACAGACCGCTGTTGGAGCCCGCACCCGTGAGGTAAAGAGGCTCTCCGGAAGGGTAGTAGTCCGGCGCGTAGAGCCATCCACCACCCCAGTTGCAGATGTCATAAGTGGTCGTCGGGGTGTACGCAACGGGGCAAGAGCCCGCCGTGTCGTTGAACGTCCCCTCGGTGTGACTTATTGAGATACCTAAACTCGTCCAGTCAGCGACGACAGCGTTCATCATCTCGTCTTCCGAGTTACTTCCGGACACCCACTCAATGTTCAGTTTCAACTGGGCGTTCGCCGCAATACCGGCACCACAGTCGCCGCTGCCCGTTCCCGGGCTCGTGCACGCGAGGTGGCCACCAGTATTCGTCCAACCGTTGTTCGTGAAGTACGACTCCGCCGCCGTCAGACTGAACGGGTAGGGCTCCTTCACGGCACCGGTCTCGGACGACGGCGTCGAGGGAGGCAACGCGGACCACGTGGGTACGGCGTAGTTCTTGAACGCGTTCTTGTCAATGCTGGCCTGGTCGATGGACGACTGCAGTGCTTGACGAACGTACAACTGCTTCAAGAACACTCCGCCGGGGTTATTGCCAAAGTTGAGGTTCATGTAGTTATTGGCGAACGTACCGTTTGGCACCAAGTTGTACTTCACGCCGAGTTGACCCCAGTTGGGACCCGCAGCTCCCGGTGAAGGCGCTGGCGCCGTCAAGATCGACGGGTCAACGTAGCCGACCTGGATGTTGCCGGCCTGCAGCTGGTTCTCTTCCGCCTGCGCGGTGGTGAAGGCGATCAGCTTGACGTTCTCGACCTGAGCTTTCTGTGGTCCCGAGTACTTCTTGTTCGGTTGGAACGTCGCGTTACCCAAGTTGTCCATGGTGGTGAGCTTCCACGGACCGTCGTCACCGCTTTGCCACATCTTGCCGGTGAACGTCGAGACGTTCTGCGCGGTGGTGTTCAAGTAGGTGCGAACGGCCTTGCATGAGGCAGTCGTCGAAGCGGCGCCATAGGCACCGGAGGCACACTTGGCGGTCTTTGACGCGCTCGTCAGGTCCCACGTGTTTGCCATGGGCGTGATGACAGCCAACTCATTGTCGGTAAACCATAGGGGGCTCACGGAACTCTTCAAGTGGATGACCACGGTGTTGCCATGACCGGACGCACTCGCGATCTGATCAGGGATTCCGAGGCCGGCCGTGTAGGTGCAGAACCCGGTGGGGTCAGACTTGTACATGTTCAAGAAGAACATGACGGATTCGGCGTCCACTGTCTGGCCGTCAGCGAACTTCCAGCCCTTCATAGTGAGAGTGACGGTCTTGTTGCCGTTGGAGTACTTGGGGAGGTTACCCGTCGACAGTTTCGGTTGGAGTGCCGCACTGGAGCCGAGGCCGAAGAAGTACAAGGGGCGATACATCATCACCTGGAAACTAGATGTGTTCGTCACGGTGCACTCCGAAGGTGGATAGAAGGGCAGGATGTAGGCAGGCGTGGCGTTCGGCGGCTCAGCGATGTTAATAGTCCCCGACGGCGCGGCCGCGCTACTGATCGTTGGAGCGATGAGCCCTAACGACGCAGAGGCCGCAACCAGGCCCACTGTAAGTGCAAGGCGAAACTTGCCTTTTCGAAACATTTTTATTGCCTCCCAGTGTCACCGAAGTGATCACACTCTTCACACATCCGCCACAGTCGGCGGTCTGGGACTCACTGTACAAGAAGGTAAGAGGGCAGACAAGGTCACGTAAGGATCAAATAACACCGCCGAAAAAGATGAGGGTTTGGTTCCAAACGACCCTACGAGGCCCCGTAACCATATTTTGATTGGTCTTTGTCGATTTTCCCGTTCCCAGGAGTCACTTCAGTACGGGACGCAAATCTTGCTACTCTAAGCCAATTCAGGGCCCTTTGTGAACCGTTGACCCGCTCAGCGACCTCGAGAAGTGACTTTCTCGTACTTCTCACGTTCGATCATGGGATTCTTCGAGTGTGTTTCGACACGCCGAGTCCGTTTCGTTTACGGCCAAACAAAGTCTCCTCAGGGGTTCAACTCCCCGGCCGTGAGACCAGTTCGTCTGTCCGTCGACGTTTCGTTAGAAGTAGTAGTACTCGGGCATGAAGTTACCGAGGGGACTGGGCGAGAATCCGATGAAACTCTTGAGCGTCTTTAACACTTCGACGGTCTGTTCGACCTGCGGTTGATAGAGCACTGGTAGTTGCTGCGCGGCGTAGGAGGCGTAGCTCGTCAGGTTGGCGGCCCTCGACGTGGTCGTGTCGATCAAGGACGTCATGTGCGTGTCGCTGTACGCGCCAAAGTTCGCGGTGCCCTTAGGCGTGAAGAGTTCCTCGCCGGAAGGAAAGTAATTGCTTGCGTAATTCCAACCGTTTTCCAGCACGCAGATCTGATAGATCGATGTTGGGGAACAGTCGGTGACGACGTTGTTGGCGGTGTCGTAGTTGGGCGTGACGACCACGCCGATCTGAGCCCAACCGGCAATCTCTTGTTTAAAGGCCGTGTTAAGTACGGGCGAATCGCCAGGCCAGACGATGTTGAAGTTCAGCGTGTACCCGGCGTTGATATTTGCGCCACATTCGGTCGCGGTAGTTCCTGGTGAGGTGCAGGTCATGACGCCACTCACCATCGCCCAGCCGTGGCTCGTGAGCAGCGCTTTGGCGTTGACGGGGTCGTACGGGTAGGGATTCGCGATGGCCTTCGCGAGCGTCGTCGGTGTGGCGAGGGGTAAGGGACTATCGGTGGCGTAGCCGTAGCCACTGAGAGCGCTCGACACGATCGAAGACTGGTTCACGGCTTCTTGGAGCGCTTGACGAATGTAGAGTTCGGCAATCGCGGCCGACTTGGCGTTGGCTGGATTGAAGTTGAAGACGGCCTCGTTAAAGCCCCACGATGAGCCCGCGGCCAGGTTGTACTTCGCGCTCAGCGCCGCGATGTTCGGACCGGCACTCTTGGGCGTCGCTCGTGGGGGCAGCGTCGACGGGTCGACGTACCCCACGTCAAGCGTTCCCTTGTCGAGCGCCGCGATCTCTTGATCCGCCGAAGAAAAGGCCACTTCCTTCACGTACTTCACGCGCGCCTTCCGCGCTCCGGAGTAGTACGGGTTCGCCTCAAAGGTGACGTTGCCCGTTCTGTCGAGTGACGTGAGTTTCCACGGACCGTCGACGCCACCTTGCCAGAAGGCAGTGCTGAAGGTCTTGGTCTTCGTCGCGAGGCCCGAGAGATAAGTCTCGACAGACCTGCACGACGCGATGGTCGAGCCCGCGCCGTAGACGCCGGAGGAGCAACGACCGTTCTGGGACGCCGAAACCCGGTCCCAACGGGTGGGCATGGGCGTGATCTGGGACAAGAAGTCATCAGTCATCCACGTGGGGTTCACGGCTCTGTTGAAGTTGATGTGCACGGTATTACCCGTCACCGTCACCGAACGGACCTGGTCCGGTATACCCATTTGCTGCTCGTACCCACAGAAGGCGAGAGGGTCGGCCATGTACATATTGAGAAAGAACTTCACGGACTGAGCGTTGACGATTTGGCCGTCGGCGAATCTCCACCCTTTCATGGTGATCGTCACGGACGTGTCGGACTTGTCATACACGGGTTGCGTGGCCAGTGAGAGTGCGGCACTCTGGGCGACGGAGGGGCCCACCCCAAACCAGTACAGCGGTCGAAACATCAACTGTTGGAACTGGCCAATATTGTTCGGCGAATCGTAGAGGCAACTGGCGAAGGGGAAAATATAGTTAGGGCTCGCGCCGGGCATCTCGGCGAAGGTAATAGTGCTGGTCGCGGCGGCCTGGCTTGCGGTGGGCACGCCAAGGGTCAACACCAACGCGCCCAGCGCCACCGCAAAAGTGATGGGTAGTCGAATTCTGCTTGGAAATTGCATGGTGAGTTGAATCCCAGCGCCACCAGGGTGGCTGCGATCGGAGTACCGTTCCGCATTCTGCGGCCCAGCACGAACTTTAGTGGCGTCAAACACGCCCTGAGGCGTCATCGACGAATTTGGTCAGTATGACCGTGCTTTCAACTCTTGCTGTTCAGCGCCCATTTCAACGCCACGTTGGCGTCTTCGTGTTCAAATTTGAAGTTCGATGATAGAAGGCTCTTCGGTGTCACGCGTTGGCTGGCGAGGATGAGTTCGTCGGCCATCTCAGCGCCGAGGGCGGCTTTGAGAGTCCACTTCGGTACGGTGAGAAGTGCGGGTCGACGCAAGGTCCGCGCGAGTACGCGGGTGAACGCTCGGTTCGTGATTGGTTGGGGGGCCACGAGGTTCACGGGACCCGTGAGTCGGTGGTCGATCGTCCACAACAGTGCGCGCACCTCGTCATAGAGCGAGATCACACTCATCCACTGACCGCCAGCGCCGTAGCTACCTCCGAGTCCGCTTCGAAAGAGGGTCAGCTGTTTCTTTAGTGCGCCGCCCCTCGAACTGAGAACGATGCCACTTCGAAGATGGGCCACGCCCATGCCGCGCTCCTCGAGTGGCGACGTCGCGTTCTCCCAGGCGACGCACACGTCGGAGAGAAAGCCCTCGCCGCGAGGTGACTCCTCGTCGAGTCCCTCGTCACCGCGCGACCCGTACCAGCCAACGGCCGACGCGCTCGCGAGGATCTCGACGCCATTGGCCAGCTCGCCAAGCGCGTTGACGAGCAGCGACGTCGACTGAACCCGCGACGCGAGAATCTCCCTCTTTCGCGCCGGCGACCAGCGACGGTCTCCGATACCCGCGCCCGCGAGATGAACCACCGCGTCGAAACCGCTCGCGCGTTTGATGTCCGCGTCATCGAAGAGCGCCCGCTCCGGGTCCCAGCGCACGACGTCGCCGCCGTGGCTCGTGGTCGTTGGACGAACGAAGGTGACAATGGTGTCGCCACGTTCACGCAGCGCCCCGACGAGCGAACGACCAATGAGGCCTGACGCGCCCGTTACACCGACGCGCACGCCTGGTCCCAGCGTCGTCGCACGATCGTGGCGAGTTGATCGGCGTTCTTCAAGTGCGCGTCGTGGTTGGCGTGCTCGATTTCGATCGTCTCGATGGAGGGGTTCACTTTCACAAGATCCTTGCTGAGGGCGCGGTAGTAGTCGGCCAGGATGCCGTCGCCGTAGACGTAGGTCGCTGGCACGCGCAGTGTCGCTAGATCGAACGGCGCCTCGCTGCGCTGCACGATCGCGAGGTCGCGTAAGAGCGCCGGTCCGTCCAGTCGGCGTGACTCGCGTTGGTGCTCACTGAGTCGGTCCCACGCCTTGGTCGACACCACTCGGCGAAAGAATCGCTCGGCCTCGTGGCGCGCGTCGTCGGTGAGGGGCGGCCGCGAGCTTTCTCGGCGCAAGATCCAGGGCAACGGCGACTCGAAGTTCACCACGAGTCGAACGCGCGACGGGTCGCGCAGGGCGGCACCGAAGGTGACCACGCCACCAAAGCTGTGGCCGAAGAGGATGACGGGCTGGCGCTCGGCTTCGCGAGCGACCAACGCTAGAAGGTCGTCAACGTGAACGTCGAGGTCGGCGGGCTTCAAGTCGCGCGAACCCTGGTAGCCGCGACGATCGTAGGTCACGGCGTCGAAGGTATCGAGTCGACGAACCAGACGCGCGAAGGAACCCCCGCGATCGAGCGCGCCGTGCACATAGATGACGCACGCTTGGGCGTTCTGCACGCGACGTTCGGCGACGGCCAGACCCTGGACGGGAGCGTTGGCGATGAAGTGGAGTCGCGCGGGCGTCGCGGACGGGGAGGTCACGAAGGAAACCTACCGGGGTTCGCGGCGTGTCGACTCATCAAAAGCCTCGTGACGGGCCCTAGGCTGGAAGGGTGACTACGCCCCCAGATTCATCGTCCACCCGCCCGGCGCAGGGCTCGTTCGGACCCAACGCCTGGCTCGTCGACGACATGTACGACCGCTTCCTCGCCGACCCGTCGTCGGTGGCGGAAAGCTGGCGTGAGTTCTTTGCCGACTACCAACGATCCACCTTGCCCGCCGTGGCCTCGATCACGACGCCGGCCGCGGCGCCCGTGCGTCCGGTGACGATCGATGCCGAAGCGACGCCCCTTCGAGGGGCGGCGGCGCGCATCGTCACCAACATGAACGCCAGTCTCGCCGTGCCGACGGCGACGAGCGTTCGCACTGTCGCCGCTCGGCTCTTGGAGATCAACCGCAGCGCGTTGAACGAGTCGCTCGCGCGCTCGAGTGGCGCCAAGGTCTCGTTCACGCACGTCATCGCCTACGCCATCTTGAAGGGTCTTCGTGAGATTTCCGCTATGAACGCGTCGTTCATTGACGCCGTCGACGACAAGGGAACTCCGGGCGTGCGACGTCACGATCACGTGGGTCTTGGACTCGCCGTTGACGTGCTGAAGAAAGACGGCACGCGCACGCTGCTGGTGCCCGTGATCCGTGACGCGGACACGATGGACTTCCGTACGTTTCTCTTGGCCTACGAGGATCTCGTGCGCAAGGTGCACGGTGGCGCGTACGGCGCGGACGATCTCGTGGGCGCGACGGTGTCGCTCACCAATCCGGGCACGCTCGGCACGGTCCAGTCGGTACCGCGTCTCATGCCCGGCCAAGGTGCGATCTTTGGAGTCGGCGCGCTGGCGTGGCCGGCTGGTTTCGAAGCGGCCGATCCTCGCGCGCTCGCCGAACTCGGCGTAGGCAAGATAATGACGCTTACCTCTACGTACGACCACCGGATCATCCAGGGCGCGGAGTCGGGACTCTTGTTGAAGTACGTCGCGGAGTGCTTGACCGGGGAACACGAGTTCTACGACGAGGTCTTCGCCTCACTGGGCATCCCTTACGAACCGGCGAGGTGGGCGAAGGACTCCAATCCGTCGACGAACGAGGCTGAGGCCGAGAGGATCTTGAAGCAGATTCGCGTACAGGCCCTTATAAACATGTATCGCGTACGCGGTCACCTGAACGCCCACCTCGATCCCTTGAGCAGTGAGCCGCCACCCCTGCACGCCGAGTTGGACCTCGCCTCGTACGGGCTCACCATCTGGGACCTGCAGCGCTCTTTCGTCGTTGACGGCCTGGCCGGTCTGCACGAGGCGCCCCTCGAGAAGATTCTGGCCATCCTGCGCGACGCCTACTGTCGCACGATCGGCATTGAGTACGGCCACATCATGGATCCCGTGCAGAAGCGCTGGATCCAAGAACGCGTCGAGGGCGTCGACTCCACCACCAGCTTGGAAGAGCAGCGCCGGATCTTGAACGTCCTCAGTGAGGCCGAGGTCTTTGAGCGGTTCTTGCACACGCGCTACGTGGGCCAGAAGCGATTCGGTCTCGAAGGCGCCGAGTCCACCATTGTCGCGCTGCAGACCGTGCTCGACGAGGCGGCCGATCACGGCGTGAAAGAGGCCGTCATTGGCATGGCGCATCGCGGTCGACTGAACGTGCTCGCGAACATCGTCGGCAAGTCCTACAGCGACATCTTCTCGGAGTTCGAGGGCAACCTCGACGTCGAGAGCGTCCAGGGGAGTGGTGACGTCAAGTACCACAAGGGAGCGCGCGGGATCTTCAAGAACCCTCGCGGCGTCACCATCGACGTCTCGATGGCGTCCAATCCCTCGCACCTCGAAGCGGTGAGCCCCGTCGTGGAGGGCATCGTGCGAGCGAAGCAAGATCTCGTACTTCGCCCGAGTGACGGCACGGCCACGGACCAACCCTTCGTCGAGCACCCGTACCTGGCGGTGTTGATTCACGGTGACGCCGCCTTCGCTGGTCAGGGCGTCGTCGCCGAGACCCTGAACCTTTCCCAGCTCTCGGGCTATCGCGTGGGCGGGGCGATCCACCTCGTCGTGAACAACCAAGTGGGTTTCACGACGGCGCCCGAGTCGGCTCGCTCGAGTTTCTATCCCACCGACGTCGCCAAGATGATCCAGGCTCCGATCTTTCACGTGAACGGCGACGACCCCGAGGCCTGCGCTCGCGCGGCGCGCTTGGCCTTCGACTACCGCCAAGCCTTTCAGCGAGACGTGGTGTTGGACATTGTCTGTTATCGCCGCTACGGACACAACGAGGGCGACGACCCGAGCTACACCCAGCCCCAGATGTACAAGATCATCGACCAGTTGCGCTCGGTGCGAAAGCTCTACACCGAGACGTTGGTTCGTCGCGGCGACATCTCCATCGACGAGGCGGAGGCCGCGCTCAACGAGTTCAACGCCCGTCTACAGAACGTGCTCGACGAAGTTCGAACCGTACCGGTGCCCGAACTGAAGGGCGTCCCCGTCGCCGAGACGCCCGCCGACCGTGCGGCGCCCGACACGGGCGTCGACCCAACGACGCTGATGGCGATCGCGCGTGCCACGGTCAGCGCCCCTGAAGGATTCACCATCCACCCCAAGCTCGAGCGCCAGTTCACGCAGCGTCTCGCGCTGCTCGAGTCGGGCGAGGTCGATTGGGCTTTCGGTGAAGCGCTGGCCCTGGGCTCGCTCGTCGTGGCTGGCTCGAACGTTCGCCTCACGGGACAAGACACCCGGCGCGGCACGTTCTCGCACCGTCACGCCGCGCTGATCGACTACGACAACGGCAAGCAGTACGTGCCGCTCGCGAGCATGGGCGCGCCGGGCTTTTTCACCGTGCGCGACTCGTTCCTTTCGGAGTACGCGGCCCTCGGCTTCGAGTACGGGTACTCCGTTGAGGCCTCGAACACCTTGGTTGCTTGGGAGGCACAGTTCGGGGACTTCGCCAACGGGGCCGAGATCATCATCGACAACTTCTTGGTCGCCGCCGAAGACAAGTGGGGCCAGCACGCGACGCTCGTGATGTTGCTGCCGCACGGCTACGAGGGGCAAGGTCCCGAGCACTCCAGCGGTCGAATCGAGCGGTTCTTGTCGCTCAGCGCGCGTAACAACATTCGCGTCGCCCAACCAACCACGTCCGCGCAGTACTTCCACCTCTTGCGGAGTCAAGTGTTGCGCGAGCACCCCACGCCCCTCATCGTCTTCACCCCGAAGTCGATGTTGCGCGCCGTCCAGACACGATCACCGATCGCCGAGTTCGAACACGGCTCGTTCCAAACCGTGCTCGACGATCACGTGAGCGACACGGCCTCGATCACTCGAGTGGTCCTGGCGTCGGGCAAAGTGTCACACGAAGCGCTCGGCCATCGCGACGCCACGTCGTCCGACCACGTGGCCGTCGTGCGCGTCGAACAGCTCTACCCGTGGCCGGCCGCGGAGATCGAACGAGTGCTCGAGCGTTACCCCAACCTCGCCGAAGTTGTCTGGCTGCAAGAAGAGCCCGAGAACATGGGGGCGTGGCCCTTCGTGCACCTGCGGATGCACGATCACTTGCGCCACGTTCGCGTGTCGCACGTGGCGCGAGCGGAATCCGCGAGTCCCGCCACGGGTAGTGGGCTGTTGCACGCCGCCGAGCAGGCGGACCTCTTGGCGCGAGCGATCGGGTGAGTCCCGCGAAGAGTCCACGGCTACGCGTCGTGGTCGATGGTTCGAACCTCGCCACCGAAGGGCGCGTCACGCCTAGCCTCACCCAACTCGACGAGGCCGTGACCGCGTTCAGTGAGGAAAACCCGACCGCCGAGATCATCGTGGTCGTTGACGCCACGTTCGAGCACCGTGCCGCCCCCAACGAACGCAGTCGTTTCAACGAGGCGGTGCTCGCGGGAGAGATCGTCACGCCGCCCGCTGGTGCCGTGGGTCGAGGTGACGCTTTCATCTTGAAGATCGCCGACCGTATCGACGGCGTGGTGTTGAGCAACGACTCGTTCCAAGAGTTCCAAGACGAGTACCCCTGGCTCTTCGACGTGGGACGACTCATCGGCGGCAAGCCCGTACGCGGCGTCGGCTGGGTCTTCACGCCGCGCGTGCCGGTTCGCAACGTCAAAGTCACACGCGCCGCGAAGAAGTTGGCCGTCACGTTGCCCAGTGGGGCGAAGCCGACCATCGGTACGACGCTGACGCCCGTGAAGGCCGCGAAGAAGGCGGCGCCGGCGAAAAAGACCGCCGCGAAGCACGAGAAGGCACCGGAAAAGGCTCCGGACAAGGTGACCGAGCGATCGCCGGCGAAGTCACCCACCAAAGCCTTGAAGAAGGTGGCGAAGGTCCTCGAGACGCTGAAGAAGACGCCAGCGAAAAAGACCGCGGTCAAGGTCCCCGCGACCAAGGCCACGAAGAAGGTCGCCAAAGTCTCGCCGCCCGCAACCGCGCCCGAGCCCGCGGTCGCGCTTCGACGCGGACGTCAACCCGTCAATCCTGAAGCTGACTTCACACTCTTCAAGAGCACGTATCGCGTGGGTTCACGCGTCGCCGGTGAAGTGACGGCTTTCACGTCGCACGGGGCCGTCATAAAGGTGCAGCTCAAGGGTGACAAGCAGGTGGAGTGTTACGCCCCGACGACCTCGTTGGGTACGCCCGCGCCCGCGCGCGCGAGGGACGTACTGAAGCGAGGCGACCAGCGCACGTTCCGACTGGTCACCGTCGACAGTGATCGGCGAATCGCGGAATTGGCCCTCGTATGAGCGGCATCTCCCTCGACCCGTTGGACTGGCTTCCGCACCGCTCACCCTTCTTGTTCCTCGACACCCTGCTCCACATCGAGCCGGGTGTACGAGCGAGTGGCGAGTGGACGCTGAAGGGAGATGAATGGTTCTTCGCCGGACACTTCCCGGGACGTCCGACGACGCCAGGCGTCTTGCTCCTCGAATCGATCGCCCAGTGCGGTGCCGTCGTCGTGCTCGCCGATCCGCGCTACGTCGGACGTCTGCCCCTCTTCGGTGGCGTGGAGAACGCCCGCTTTCGCCGCCAGGTCCTACCTGGGGACACGGTGCTCGTGGAGTGTGAGATGACCAAGCTCTCGGCGCGCGGCGGTAAGGGATTCGGCCGGGCCACGGTCCACGGCAAGGTCGCCGCGGAGACCGAGATCTTCTTCGTTCTGGCTGACGCGACGTAAAGGTCGCGACCCGACCCTTCTCGTCTGTACGTGCCTAGTGCAGGCCCTTGGGCAACACGGCTTCGATGAACATCGGCCCGGGCGTCGCGTAGGAGCGTTCGAGCGCGACGACGAGTTCGTCCGCGCTCGTTACACGCGTACTCGGCACGCCCTGCGCTTGGGCGAGTTGGCTGAGATCGAGGGCGGGGTCGTCGAGTTCGAGCATGCGCGCGCTGGCGCTTCCGTCGGGGACCGCGCCGACGCGTGTCAACTCCATGTTGAGTACGGCGTAACTCCGATTCGACAGTCCCACGACCGTCACGTCGAGTCCCTCGCGCGCCATGGTCCACAGGGCTTGGAGCGTGTACATCATCGAACCGTCGGACTCGAGTGCCAGCACTCGACCTTTCGAGGCCACGGCCGCGCCGAGCGCGACGGGCAGTCCGTACCCGATAGCCCCACCGGTGAGGGTCATCCACTGGTGCTCGGGCGCGAAGCGCGTGGCACCAAAGAGGTGGATACCACTGGTGTTGGACTCGTCGGCGACGATGACGCCTTCTTGCAACGTCGCCCCCACGGCCGCCGAGAAGGATTGCGTCGTCAGTTCACCGCTCGGGCGAGCCGTCGGCTCGCCGCGCTCGAGCGCCACCGCGGGTGCGCGCACGGCTTCAACGAGTGCTTCGAGAGCGCCGTGCGTGTCGCTGCCCGGTGGGGCGAGGTGAATGAGTTCACAGCCTTCCGGCGCGAGGCGACTGGGCACGTTGGGGTACGCGAAGAATCCCACGGGCTCGGTCGAGCCGACGAGGACAATCGCCTCGGACTCCTTCAACTGATCGACGGCGAACTCACTGAGATAGATGAGTCGCTCGGGACTGGCGACACTCGCCCCGCGGTCCATCTTCGCGGCGAAGGTCTCCATCATCAGCCGTGACGACGTCGCTGACGCCAACCGCTGGGCGAGACTCGTCTGCTCTTTTGAGAGCGCGCTGCCGCCGAGAAAGAGTGTGCATCGCTTCGACCGGAGAGCCACCAGTGCTCGCTCGAACGTGGCCTCGTCGATGGCTTGTGGTGAGGGACGCGATGCGCGCGGCCACGACGAAGGGACGTCCTCGACTTCACGCCACGACACGTCAGCGGGAAGTACCAACGTGGCGACGCGACCAGGCGGACCGTACGCGGCCTCGATGGCGCGAGTGGCGTCACCGGCCAGCTCATCAGACGACGTCGTGCGACAGTACCAACCTTCGAGCGCGTCGGCCAGAAGTTGGATGTTGCTCTGCAGTGGGGCGTCGAGGTCTGCGTGGTACGTCGCGTGATCACCCACGATGTTGAGAAGCGGCACGCGCGCTCGTCGAGCGTTGTGCAAGTTCGCCCACCCGTTCGCGAGACCCGGTCCGAGGTGCAACAGCGTCGCCGCGGGCGAACCGTTCACGCGGGCGTAGCCGTCGGCGGCGCCCGTGGCGACGCCCTCGAAGAGACAGAGGATGGCGCGCATCGCGGGCGCGTCGTCGAGGGCGGCGACGAAGTGCATCTCCGAGGTACCGGGATTGGCGAAGCAGACGTTAACGTCGTTGGCCTCAAGGGTGGCGAGGAGCGCGTGCGCACCGTTCATCGTCGTGGCCTCTTTCGTGGAACTCTTACGCCGCTCGATGCGAACTATACCCGTGACGATTCGTCACTTCGACCGGGCGGCTTCGCCTTCTATGCGCTCGAGACTCTCGGTGAGTGACGCTCGTATGGCGGCGAGACGAGCTTTTCGAGCGTCGCCGGTGAGTGGTGCGTTTCGCTCGTCGAGTTCGCGAATCACCGCTTCGATTGGTGCGAGAAACCGTGACGGCGACCGGTCGGGGTAGCGGGGATCGTTACGACCCTTGCTCCACGTGATCAGCAGTGAGTGCTCGGCTCGACTGAGTGCCACGTAGGCGAGACGTTGCTCTTCGGCCAACTGCTCGGTCGTCGTCGCGTTGTAGTTGGGCAATTGACCCTCGGCCCACCCGATCGCCGCGACGTGTTGGAACTCGAGTCCCTTCGCGCGGTGGATCGTCGACAGGGCAACGGCGTCGCGGTCGGCGTCGTTGAAATGCCGTGACGAGAGTTCCGGGACCATCAGGTCCGAAGCCGGCGAGTGCTCGGGTCCGCGTCGTTCGTTCGGTATGTCCGCGGCGTCGAGGTAGCTCGCGATGACTTCGAGTTGCGCGTTTGTGCGCGACAACACTGCCATGGACTTCCACGGACTTCCCGGTTGGTGGCGCGCACCGAGCCACGTCGCGACGTGTTCGGCCTCCTCTTCGTCGGTGTTGTACTGGCGAACGAGGGGCACCTCGCCCTCGTCCTTGGCGGGCATGATCCCGCGAGCTCCTTCTTCGAGGAGCGTGTTGGCCACGGCGATGATGTTCGCGGTGGAGCGGTGATTTCTCGTCAGGTCTAGTACCACCATGTCGGGCCACGTGGCGAGTAGTTCGTTAATGAGCGCAGGGTTGGCGCCGTTGAAGCCGTAGATGGACTGGTTGGGGTCGCCCACGCAAAAGAGGTCGGGGTCGTCGCCGGCCATCTGGCGCAGGAGCATGAGTTGCAGAGGATTCATGTCCTGGGTCTCATCGACGTAGAGCGATCGATTGCGATATCGAAACGACGCCAGGACGTCGGGTTCGTCCTTGAGCAAAGCAATGGCTTCACTCAGTAAGAGATCAAAGTCGAGTACGCCCCGGCTGCGGCAGAGTCCGACGTAGCGGTCGAGGACCTCGGCCAACTGGGCTGGCGGCAAGGGCGCGTCACGGCGCAGGCGACGCGCGCTCTTCGCGTAGAGCGTGCCGTTGAATCCCTGACTGAGCGCCCAGCCGATCTCTTGTTCGAGTCTGGGTAGTTGCCAGTCTTCGAGTTTCAGCTCGCCGCTCTCTCTCAACTGTTTCGCTAAAGCGCTGACGAGTTTTCGTCGGTTCGGTTCGAGGGCGAGGGGTCGCAGGTGGTGATCCTCGCGGTACTGCGTCACCAAGTTGAGCGCGGCCCGGTGAAAGGTGCCCGCGCGCACGTCGCGCACGCCGGCACGAAAGAGTCGTCGACGAAGTTCGTCACCGGCCTTGCGGGTGAAGGTCATCGCGAGTACCTGGTCGGGCGCGACCTCTTCGTCGGCGACGCGGCGTTGGATGCGAAGCGTCAGGACGTGCGTCTTACCAGAGCCCGCGGTGGCGCGCACGAGGTGTCGACGCGCGGGCGACATCACGGCCTCGCGCTGCTCGGGCGTGAGACCGACGAGCAGTTCGCTGTTGAATGTGGTCTCGTCACTCATGATGCCTACGACGCTACCGGTCGCCCGTGACGTGATTTCGGGTGAAGTGAGCGCCTTACTAACCTGAAAGGCGTGCTTCGTAGCTACGGCGATTCAAATCTCTTTGGAGAGTCTTACGGCGAGGGTCCCGCTCGAGTGGTCTGGTTGCACGGCTGGGCGCGCAGCGCGGATGACTTCTCCGTGGCGGCCTCGACCCTGGCCGAGCGTGGCGTGGCCTCCGTGGCCCTCGATCTCCCAGGTTTTGGCGCGTCACCACTGCCGAAGGAGGCAGGTGGTGCGCGCCACTACGCCGATCTGCTGGTGCCGGCTCTTGAGGCCATCACGGATGAGCCGTTGGTTCTCATCGGGCACTCCTTTGGTGGAACCGTGGCCGCCGTCGTCGCCAGCGTGCACCCTGAGAGAGTGCGCGCCCTGGTCTTGTCGGGCGCGCCACTTATCCGTCGCGCGGCGACGAGCAAAGCCCCTCTGGCGTACCGGGCGCAACGGTGGCTCCACGCGAAGGGACTGCTCAGTGACGCACGGGTCGAAGATGCTCGACAGAAGTACGGCTCCACTGACTACCGGCGCGCGAGCGGAATCTTACGCGACGTCCTCGTCGCCAGTGTGAATGAGACGTACGAGAGCGAACTCGCCACACTGAACATGCCGGTCGATTTCGTGTGGGGCGAGAACGACCTCGACGTCCCGCTCGAGGTGGCCGATCGTGCCACGCTCTTCCTTCGCGGGCCGCGCTCGCTGCGCGTCGTGCTCGACGTGGGTCACATGGTGCCGCTCGAAGCACCCGACGAACTGGTCGACGCCGCTGAACGAGCTCTGGCGCGATGAGGACCATCGGCGCGGTACTGCTCGCGGTACTCCTCGTCCTCGCCTACGCAGCCCAGATGGCGCGCTGGCTGCGTGTGCTGCAGCGCGAGCACTACGACCCGAGCTCCCTTCTTCGATTTCTGGCGCGTTGGTCTTCGCCACAGTTGCCCGGCGCCAAGGCCCACCAACGTGCACATCCCCGTCGGCCCCTCACGCTCACTCACGCGCTGCTCGTCGTGATGGCGGGCGCGATCGCCTTTCGCGCCTTCGACGTGCTCGCCGTCGTGGCCGGGCTGTACGGGCTGTTCTGTCCCTGGGGTCTTTCACTTCGCGGAAGGACGAGCCCCCTCGCGTGGACTCGTCGTCTGCGCGCAACGGCGCTGCTGGCGGGCGGGTTTTCCGTCGTGGTCGCGGTGCTCGCCGCGTTCAGTGCGCAGCCGTTCCTGGGCGCCGTCGTCATGGTCCTCGGCGTGCCACCGGTTCTCGATCTCACGACGCGGGTCATGAGACCCCTTGAGGATCGTAAGGCGCAGAAGTTCGTCGACCAGGCGGTACAGCGACTCGAACAGGTGCATCCGAGAGTGGTCGCGATCACGGGGTCGTTCGGTAAGACCTCGACGAAGAACTATCTGAGCGCGCTGCTCGGCTCGGACCAGGCGGTCGTGGCGTCGCCACGCAGCTATAACAATCGAGCGGGACTCTCGAAGGCGATCAACGAGAACTTGGCCGAGGGGACACAAATCTTCATCGCCGAGATGGGGACGTACGGGCCCGGTGAGATACGAGAACTGACCTCGTGGTGCCCACCCGAGATCGCCGTCGTCACGGCCATCGGTCCCGTGCACCTCGAGCGCATGAAGACATTGGAGGTCGTGCAAGAGGCCAAGCGCGAGATCACCGAGCGCGCGTCAACGGTGGTCCTCAACGTCGACGACGCCCGTTTGTCGACGTGGATCGAACCGCTTCGCGCAAAAGCCAAGCGCGTCGTGACGACGGGGTCGTCGAGCGACGGCGTGGACGCGCGCGTACTCGTCGATTCCGGTCGATGGACGCTCATCATCGACGGCCTGAGCGTCGGCTCACTCGACGCCGTGGTTGGCGTACAGCCCACGAACTTGGCCTGCGCACTGGGCGCCGCGCTCGCGCTGGGCGTCGAGGCGGCGAGCCTGCTCGAGCGAGCGCGCGGCGTCACGCCGGTCGCGAATCGTCTGAACGTCGTGACAGCCCCGTCGGGCGTCGTCGTGATCGACGACACGTTCAACGCCAATCCCGCCAGTGCACAGGCCGCCCTCTCACTCTTGTCGTCGCTCGAACTCTCCGGCCGGCGCGTCGTGGTGACGCCCGGTCTCGTCGAACTCGGCGCCGAGCAGTTCAGCGAGAACCTGCGTCTCGCTCAACGCGTCGTCGCGCTTGGGGCCGAGCTCGTGGTCGTGGGGCGCACGAACATCGTGGCACTCATGGCCGGCAACGAAGGGCCGCCCCATCGCTTCGATCACCGTGACGAGGCCGTTACCTGGATTCGCTCGACGTTGATCCCTGGTGATGGCGTGTTGTACCTGAACGACCTGCCCGACCACTACCCTTGAGGTCTTGATGACGTCGTGGCGAGGTGTTCGGTGACCAGTGGTGTGCTCTTTGGGGGTCCCTCTCCCGAACACGACATTTCCATCCTGACGGGACTCCAGGCGCTGCGCGAACTCGACCGCGTCGATCAACGTACCCACGGCATCTACTGGACCAAGACGGGCTCGTTCTACTCGGTCGCCAACGGCGTCGAAGCCGAGGCCTTTCTCGACGGCGTTCCCAAGGGATCGAGCGAACTCTCACTTCGCCTCGGTGACGGCGGCGGGTTCTTCACTAGTGGTGGACGTGTGGCGCGCGAACGCCGACTCGACCTCGACGCGCTCGTACTGGCGACCCACGGGGGCCCCGGCGAAGACGGCACGCTCCAGGGTGCACTCGATCTGGCGGGGTTGAACTACACCGGGCCGACGGTCGCCGGCGCGGCTCTCGGTATGGACAAGTGGTCCTTCGGCTCGCTGATGGCCCAGGCGGGACTGGCGACCTTGCCCAGAGCGCTACTCGCGAGCGACACTACGTCACTGCCCTTCGAGGGTCCGTACATCTTGAAGCCCCGCTTCGGCGGTTCGTCCATTGGGATCGACGTCGTGGCCGATCTGGCGACCGCGCGAGCTCGTCTGGGCGCGAACCCCCATCTCGTCAATGGCTGCGTGGTCGAGCCGTACCGCGAAGATCTCACGGACTTACAGATCGCGCTTCGGACCTTTCCCGTGCTCAATCTCTCGGCGATCGAGCGACCGCTGCGCCGTTCCAGCGGTGCCGAGATTCTCAACTACCGCGATAAGTACGTCGGTGGTGAAGGGATGGTCTCGGCGCCACGAGAGCTACCCGCGCTCCTATCGGGCGAGCAAGGTGAAGAGATTGCGCGTTACGCGTGTCGCGTCGCGGAAATCTGCCTCGTGCGCGGCGTCGCGCGCATCGACTTCTTGGCCAACGACACCGAACTCTACGTGAACGAGATCAACACGATCCCCGGTTCGCTCGCGAAGTACCTTTTCGTGGAGCCGCCTCTCGCCTTCGCGACGCTACTTGGTGACCTGTTGGCTGAAGCGCGCGAACGCCCAGCTCATCGCTACAGCGCCGCGGGTGCTGACGGACTGGTCTTGCGCTCGGCGGGCACCATCGCCGCCAAACTCGCGTAAGCGCGGCACGCGACTGAGGGCTTCAGTCAGAGCGTCGCTGTAGGGATCGATGAGGAGCCCTTGTTGGAGCGCCCAAAAGGCGAGATCGTAGTTTCGGCGTTGCAGGGACGTGTGGTGTAGAGCGAGCGCGGCCCACTCGCCGTCGCGCGCGAGGCGCGCGCCATGGCCCTCGGCGAGAAACCACTCGAATCCCCTCAGCGCACTGGCCAGTGGCTCCCCCTTGATCATCAGCAGCGCCTGGTGGGCGAGGGGTGCCGCGTCGGCGACGAGAAGTTGGCGCGCTCTGGCCACCAACGTCGAGAACACCTCCACGTCACTCGAGAGCCCGTGCGTGACGTAGAGCCCCGACGAGGTGACGGGATGAAGACGCGGACCGTGCGCGTCGACGCCGAGGCTCCGTCGAACGGCGCTCGCGGTGTTGGCGAGGGTGCGCTGCGAAGCGTCGACGTCGGCGTGGGTGAGTACGCGCGTGCGTAGTCGCTCGCCCGTGATCGGCTCGTGGCGATGCACCGCGAGGTAGGCCACCATTTCGACACAACGGCGACGAAGGGTGGGCGTGAAGGGCTCAACGAGACCGATTACCTGGGGATCGGCGCGCAGGAGTTCCACGCGTAGATCACTCGAGCGCGGTGCCTCACTGGACGACACGAGCGTGTAGCGATCCGAGGACCGCTCACGGTCCACGTAGGGCTGCAGCGTGATAGCGCACGCCGAGAGTTCGTCGTCCAGTTCGTTCGCGGCACCCAAGTAGACGACCACGCTGTGGCGTAGCGTCCTCGTCGCGAGCGAGCGCAAAAGTTCCGGCTCGCTTCGCGCGAAGAACACCTTTGCGTCGTGAAGGGCGACCACGTTCTTTGCGACGTCATCACTGGTCCACGACGGAGGAATTGGCAGCTGGCCGCCTTCGCGAGCGAAGCCAACGAGCGAGCCGTTGGCCGAGGGACCGAGCGCGCAGGCGACGATCGCGGCGTCGGGTGGACTCGAGGCGAGGGGTATCGCGTCGTCACGCACCTCGAGCACGCCGTCGAGGGCGTCACCGACGAGTTGGACCAAATACGCAATGAGGTCGGGGTTTCTTGCGCGAAGCAGTTCAATGGACTCTTCGACGTCGAGGTCGTTGGCTTCGTCACCGCGTTCACGAAGGAGATCGCTTCGACGCTTGGCCATGAGCGCCATCGGCACGCCGACCATCCCGGTGACCGGACTCGGAACGCGGCGCGTTGGAGACTTTGGCGCGCCGGTGACGTCGTGGTAGGTGACACTGATCGACGTGGGGTGTTTCAGCGCGGCGTTGGCCGTGGGAATCAGGAGCGCGAGGAGGGTCACGACGAGTCCCGCGAGCCACGCACTCCCGCCGCCCTTCACCCCTCGACCCCGACGAAGCCGCCCGACGTTTCGTACGACTTGCACGAGAAAACCAAGCCAGAAGACTGCCAAGAGGACGAGGAGCGAGCGAATGAATGTGCCGTTACTCTGCGTCGACGTCAGGCGCCATTTCGTGAACACGACGTAGGGGAGCAGCGCGAAATAGGCCCCCAACGCGACGCCCTGCACGCGAGTCGTGAGGGGACGCGCTAGTCGACGGGCGTCAGCTGCCACGTGAGTGAGGTCGCGGGCTTCGCGGGCGTGATGATCAATTGGCAACCCTCGTGCGCCCCGATTACGAACTGTGTCTGCACGCTGATCGACTGATTCCCGCAGCGCAGCGTCAACGCGGCGGGGGCGCTGGTGGCGACGCTCCACGTGCCAGGGCCGTCGAGTGGGACGTCGGCGACCGCGAAAGTCGAGTTGAGTTGACCGCTCAGAACGCCGCTCGACGCGCTCTCGGCGGGTGCGCTCGCGACGGGCTTGGCGTTCGAAGCGGTCCCGGGCGAGGAGCTCGTCACGTGCCGCACGTTCGTTACCGCGTGACTCGAGGTCGAGTTCTCGACGGGTCTGTTGGTGGGCACGTCCGCGGCCATCGTGGTCGTGGTCGTGGTCGTGGTCGTGGTCGTGGTCGTCGGTGACGTCGTCACTGTCGTCGAAGGCGTGGTGCTCACGTGGCCTTGCGTGGTCGTCACTCGAGACGACGCGAGGTGTTGAGGAGCCGAACTTGACGGCGTGGTCAGGGTGAAGACCAGGACCAGCAGGAGGAGTGGGCTCGACCAGATCACCCAGTGCGTGCTCTTGAGAGAGTGGAAGAGTCTCATATCGGTCCTCGCAGGATAATTGACGTGACGGGGGGAAATCATTTCGCATTCGCAACCTCTTAAAATATTTAGAGCAAAAATCGCACGGCGAAGTGCTGGAGTTCGGATTGCAGTGACACCGGCGCGCTGTGATCGTCGGCCGCGAGTTCACGAAATGATCGTCCTTCGAAGACGCGAGAGTACGTGAGGCGAACGAGGCGGTCGTGCTCGCCCCCGCGTAGGCTTTCGAGTCGCGTGAGTAGTGGGGACGACTCTTGGGCGGCTTTATCGACGTGGTCGAAGTGAGAAACGCGTTTCAGAGCCTCCTTCTCCTTGAGGAGCCATCGGCGGAGCCGCCCGCGAAGGGCCGACAGTAGATCCGGCGCCGCGTACTGACGCGACTGTCCGGCCCAGTCGATGAGCAGTTCGCTCAGCAGAGAGATAGCCATTGACAGCGTCTCACTGGGATCGTCGACGATGCCGTCGCCGAAGCGCAACTGTCGACAGACACTGACGACGCCGGGCAGAAGCGTTTGCAAGAGTGCGCGATGCACGTCGGGATCGCTCGCCTCTTCCAAGAGCGCGCGCACGATCTGGGCCCGCTCGAGAACGTTGCGACCGCTTCGTGACTCCAGCAGCGCGACGACGTCGAAGAGATCGTCCTGGGTCTCGAGGCGAAGCTCTCGGTGACGTTCGTCGAGTCGACGCGTTGCTTCGCGCGCGCTCGGGCTTCGTCCCACGCGGCGCCACTCGAGTCGAAGATTTCCTAAAAGGTCAGTTTTCGTTGTCATGGGGCCAAGTACAGGGCTCCACGCGCATCGTGACACTGCCCAAGCGCCGCAACTCGTCAGTCCATTTTTCACGACCTCATGATGAACGCCACGACGCACCTGGCAACGCACATAGTGACGACCTAGGCTGAGCCAATGGACATCGAAGCCTTCTACGAACAGAACGAGGCCCGACGCGAAAGCGCCGAGATCGAGTTCGGTAGTGAGTGGACCGACAAAGATCTCAACGAGTACGAGTTGTCGTGGGTTGAGGCGACGGGCGAGCTGTACCTGATGGTTGAGCCCCAGGCGCACGTGACCGAAGACATGTTCGGCGACTTTCGGGTCTCGGGCGAACCGGTCAGTGAGTTGACGGTCGTCGTGATCGGTAAGGTCCCTTCACGAGCCGCCCTCGAGGACCTGCTCCTCGGTTGGGAGAACGCGATGCTCGAGGACAACTCCCTTACGTGGCTCTATCAACACCTGTCCGCCACGGACTAGAGATACGGCGTCTTCGAATCGGCAACCTTGCAAAGTCGCGTCAGTGACGCTACGAGGTTTGCCATCGGGACACGTTCGGCTTCGTTGATCGTTGTCATGAGTGGATTCCAGGTTCCGTCAGCTGAGGTCGCCGCCGCGGCGGATGGTGTCGCCTTGAGGAGCCGACTGAGTGCTTTGGCTTGGAGCGCGTTGCGCTGTGGTGCACTGAGACCGGGCTGTTCGCTTCGTTGCTGAAGTTCTAAGGCGAGTTTCACGTCCACGCAACTGTGGCGAGCGTCCGCGACCGCACTGCCGGCACCGCACGACGCGAGCACTACGCTCGCCAACGTGAGAGTCGCTAATACGCCGAGGAGTCGAACTAGCCGAGCCACGAGTCGGCGGATTGGAGTAAGAAATCACTCACGCTCCGTCCGCGCTCAAAGATGTCGCACAAAGGGTCTTCGCCCTTAGCGACTTGACTAAGCGAAATGGCGCGTCGCGCCACTATCGAGATGCGACGTTCACTGCTCTCGGTCGGTGAGGCGAAGACGTCGGTCGCGGTGACCTCGAGGGGCATCTCGAGTCCGCCGATAGGCGCCAAATCGATCGCCAAGCGCAACAGGTCGGGACCGTGGGGCATCGGAGGCAAGCTCCAGGTGAGCACCAGCGGGAAGTGGAATTCGTCAGGCGGGTCGACCTCGTCGGGAAGGCCCAGGACGGCGTCCTCGAAGGCCAACAGGGTGCGTGGATCGACGTCGAGCTCTATATGGAGATCGACGGGTCCGCCGCAGCCGTCCTCGGGGTGGAGATCCACTTCCCACGCTTGGCGCAACGAGTAGGTCTCGACGAAGTGGCGCTCGTCGTGCACGTGAAAGCCGTGCGTCACAGCGTGATCCTTAAGGTCGGCGACGAACCCTGCGACATCAATGGCGGCCATTACCAATCAGGTTAGCCGTGAACCCCACTACCGTTACTACGTGACGGAGACACTTGTAACCACGCTACGAACGTGTGCGCGCGAGATCGGTGAAGTCGTCAAGTCCGGTCGACACGATGGGTTCTCCGGACTGCGCGCGTCGCAGTATCACCTTGACGTCGCCGCCGACGAGGTCGCGCTTCGCGTGCTGCACGGTGCCGGTTTCCAAGTCGTGAGCGAAGAGTCGGGTGTGTCGGGCAGCGGCGAATTTACCGTGGTGGTCGACCCGATCGACGGGTCGACGAACTGCGATCACGGCGTGCCCTTCTTCGCGACGAGCCTCGCGGTACTGAAGGGGGACGAACTCGTCGCCGCGCTCGTGATGAACCAGGCGACCGGCACGATTTACGAAGCGGAGAAAGGGAGCGGCGCCTACCGTGACGGCGCGCCCATCGTGTCGAGTGGTCAGACTGACTTCTCGAAGTCCATCGCGAGTTTCTCGGGACTACCCGCACAGCACCTCGGTTGGGCGCAGTATCGATCGCTCGGGGCGGCGAGTCTCGAGATCTGTCTGGTGGCTGACGGTTCGATCGACGTCTTCAGTGTCGCCAACAAGTCCACACTCAATCCGTGGGACTACCTCGGTGGGCTCCTACTGGTCCAAGAAGCGGGTGCCGTTTTCGCGGAGTACGACGGTGAACCTCTTGTCACCGCGCAGCGAGTACGGCGGCGTCCCGTCTTCGCCGCGACGAACGATCTGCTCATGTTTATGCAGCAGGCGCGAAACCTCTAGGATTGATCTCTCCGGGCGCTTAGCTCAGTTGGCTAGAGCAGCTGATTTACACTCAGCAGGTCGGGGGTTCGAGTCCCTCAGCGCCCACGAAGACACCTTCACCACACGTGCGCTCCGACCACGGTGTCCAAAGGTCGCCCTCGTCGCCGGCGTGGGGCGCAGAGAGCTATTCCAGTTCCTTCCAGTGCTGTCGACCGAAAAGGCGTCCGTATCGAGCGGTGAGGGAGGGCCCTTCGTCGTGTGCGGTATCGGGATGGAGCACAAGAGTACCCTCGGGCACCGGTAGAGCAGACGCTTCCTCGTCGGTCAACGCGCAACGAACCAAGGTGGTTGTGATATCCGTAATTTGATCTCGGTCTACAAATCGCAGTCCCTGTTTTGTCTTAACGGCAATACCATCGAAAATGTCCAGTTCCGGGATCTGCAAGACATGTTCGACCGTCCCGAACTGGGTATCCGTGGAACTGAGTACGGCTGCGCCAACGGGCAGCCCCATATACGAGACTGGCTGTCCGTCATCCATGGGCTTCTCCTTGTACTTCGTTTGACTCTACCCGGGGTGTTGGACCCGGGAGTGGAGTTGGCCGGTCGCCCAGGGCGGGGACTATGCAGAGGTTCGCGTTGTGCCCACTAGCACCAGGTGCGGTAAATCTCCACGGCGACTCAGGATCACAGGATTGAGCGGGGGAATCTCCTCGACCTACTTCAGCGGCCGGACGCCGCAAAAACAGTCCCTCCTGAAGAATTTTTCCAGAGGCCTAGAGTTCCATTCCGCGATCGTCGCGCTCCTTCTTGCGAGAGCGTTCGAGAACTTGGCGAAGAATCGGAAGTACCGCGCGATCTTTCTCGCGCCCCGCTGCCTCTTTGGAGCGGATAACGTCGGCGAGAGAAGCGACGGAAATCGTCACCGTGTCCGTCAGTTGCTCGCGCGTAGCTGCTCGCCGCAAGTCTTCGTAGCCTCGCGTGCCGTCGGGCAGAAGCACAACATCCAGATACCCGTGTTTGGTCACGTAGGTCCACGTTGTACCTTGCTCAAAGGAACGTTCATCTAGTGGTACTTCCAACGGTTCATCCATGTCGGGTACTCGAAGTTTCGCGTCGAGTTCCTTGAGTGCAGCCGCAAGGCGTACAAAATTCTCGCGAGTCCGAGCAGGTGTCACGTCGATGTCACGAGTGACGTACGGTGAGCCACGCAACTCGGCGGCAAGTCCGCCGATGACGACGTACAGGACTCGGTGCCGCTCGAGCACCTCGAGGATGTCGTCAGGTCGGTAGGGAACTACCTCAGGCACGATGAGTCGCTTTTCGTTGTTCGAGACGATCGTGGAATCTCACGCGTGCCATGAGGTCCGCGAATCGCTGCGCCGGCGTCATTCGAAGATGTTCATCGATGACCGTGAAGTTTGAGTCATCAAAGCGCGACATGAAAAACGTGAGATCTAGGTCGCACGCTCGCACGACTTCACGTACGGTTTCCAGACTCGGCACTGCTTCTCCACGCTCCCAACGGGCTATCACCGACTGCGCCTTACCGAGGCGCGCACCCAGTTCAATTTGAGTGAGGCCCGCTCGCAACCGAGCTTCCTTGATTAGGTCGCCGCTTATCATGTAAGAATTATAGTACATATCTGCTATATTAAATCCCCACTCCGGATTTGAACTTGTCGCGAAGTTTGATGTGATTTTTGAGACGAGAGTAAGAAATCGAGTAACGAGCGCCCGGGTCGTCGATGCTTCACGGAAGTACGTGGATCCCAACGGTCAAAGAGGGATCGGGTAAAGACCACATTTCTCAAACGAGCCTTGAAGCACTTTGTCGTTGCCTCTAACCGAGCGAGGAACTCTGAAAGACGAAAGCGACTGGTTCGTATTGGGTGACTCACCTTCGGCAAACTCGGTTGGTTGTGGAGTGCGGGCAATGTCACACCAAGTGCCGATACTGGTCACGTGACTGGCCACTCCACAACCACCGTCGTCGTCACTCGCGCCTTCTCCTACGTGATTGACCCCACGCCTGCGCAAATCTCTATGCTGCGTAGCCACGTCGGAGGATCCCGGTTCGCGTACAACACGTTGCTCGCTTTGGTGAAGGACAACTGGGACGACAACCGCGCGAAGAAGGACGCGGGGATCGAGGTCGCGAAGGAGGATTGGATCGACACCGGCCACTTCGGTCTGCTCTACCTCTGGAGTGAGCACCGTGACGAGGCGGCGCCGTGGTGGGCGGAGAACGGTTCGAGTACCTACAACGACGCGACCCTGCGGCTCGCCAAGGCCTTCACCAACTTCCATAAGGGCCGCGCGAAGTTCCCCAACTTCAAGCGCAAGGGCCAGGGCGGCTCGGTACGGATCATGGGGCCTGCTGTGCACCTCGCTGATTCCCACCACGTGCGCGTTGCGCGCATCGGCGAGATCAAGACCTACGAGTCCACCCGCAAGCTCTACCGTCACCTCGAGCGCGGAACCGGCAAGATAGTGGCCGCCACGCTCACCGAGCGTGGCGGGAAGTGGACGATCTCGTTCACCGTCGAGATCACCCAGACGATTCCCGCGCCACGAGCCCCCGAGCGGATCATCGGCATCGACCTCGGCATCACGACGCTCTACACCGGCGCTACTCCTGATGGAGAGCACGTCCTCGAGGTGGAGAACCCCCGCCACTACGTGCGCGCCGAGAAGAAACTGGCCCACGCGCAACGCATAACCTCGCGACGACAAGGGCCGAAGAAGGGCGTCGCCCCATCGAACCGGTGGAAGAAGGCCAACGGCCGGGTCCAGCAGACTCACGCCGGAGTCGCGAACGCCCGCAAGAATCTCATCCACGAGACCACGACCATGCTCGCCAAGAACTACGACGTCATCGTGATTGAAGACCTCAACGTGGCGGGCATGGTGAAGAATCGCGCCCTCGCTAAGCACATCGAGGACGCCGCCTGGGGTGAGTTCGCGCGCCAACTCGAGTACAAGACCACGTGGTACGGCTCGACCCTCGTGCGCGTCGACCGGTTCTACCCCTCTTCCAAGACCTGCAGTCAATGCCGGACAGTAAAAGCCACGCTGTCCCTTGACCAACGGACGTATCAATGCGGGGCCTGCGGTCTCGTGCTCGGTCGCGACCTCAACGCGGCTACCAACCTGGCCCGACAAGGCCTGCCGGGGACAAGCTCCGGTACTGGACGTGGAGGGGAGGTAAGACCCGCGCAGCAGAACCTTGTTGCAACGGCACACCCCGACGAAGCGTCAACTGAAACGCCAACATTCGTCGGCGCGTAGGAGATAGTTCGGTTCAGATCTCGGTGTGGTGCGTCGATTGCCGTACTCCACGACCAACCGAGTTTGCCGAATGGGGGGTGACTCAAGGTCCACTGAGCGAACGGCGTAAGAAGGCGCGAGTTTTCAACCGCCACCGCCGTCACGGCGCCGCCGTTCATTTCCAATCCGGTTTGGAGCGCGAGTTCGTCTGGTTCGAACGTCGAAGACCTTCCATGCCAACGACGCCTGGTCCGAGCAACGTGAGTACAGGACCGAGCGATGTTGTCTGCTTCGAGGCTGTCTGGAACCCGATTACCAATTCCGGCGTCGTAAACGGCGCCGGTGTTAGACATGGCATTATGACTGATCACGAGACGCACCACGAAGCCAATCCCGAAGAGGACGATGAGCGAAGGAGTGGTGATCGTCGAAGTAACGTCGATCGACGCAAGCACGATTCGGGTGCGCCCGACGGCGTCGAGAAGCGCAAGGGTGAGCGCCGAAAAGGCGATCGCCGCGCGAGACCGTAGAACCCAAAAAGTAGTGCGCGGGCGTTCTCGACGTGACCACGGGCCTCGGAGGTCGGATTTCGGGTCCGTAGAAATTGGATGAGCGCTCGCTCGAGAATCAATTCACGAGATGATGCTCGGACGATCTCGTGTAACGATGATTGGTTGGAAATTGGTTGAGTGAGAGCGACGTCACGCGTCGCAAATTGTTATCGCCATGCGTCGACGTGTGAACGAGCGACTCGGACGAGTCTGAGGACGTAATGCATCCTGAAATGTTTTCAAGGACTCACGTTTTCTTGGCGTACACGGGGTGTTAGCGTCGAAAACAATTCAATCTGAAGTGTCCCTCCGTCTTAGTTGATTGATGAAGCGTTACACAGCGTCTCGGAGGGATATGAGCATTCTTTGGATCAGCGTGGGGATGGGGCTAGCCGTCGCCGCGATCCTCGCGCTCTCTTCCGTCGCCTTCACCCTCGAGTATGCCGTCAGTCGAGTGGTAAATCTGGCCCACGGCGAGGTGCTCACCATTGGCGCGTACGCCGCGTACGTCGGCGAGACCAACTTCCACCAAAACCTCTACGTCTGCGCGATCATCGCCACCGTGGCTGGGTCGTTGACCGGTATGGGGTTGAACTTCGGCCTGATCGAACGCTTCCGAAATCAGAAGCCGCTGTCGACACTCATCGCGACGCTCGGCGCGTCACTGATCCTCCAGAATCTCTTGCTAATTGGTTTTGGCGGCGCGAGCGTTTCGTACCAGTTCGCGCAGGGCAATCTCTTGCACGTGGGCCCCTTTCTCTGGACGACGCTCACGATCAAAGTGATGGTCTCAGCCGTGGTGGTCGCGGGACTCATCTATCTACTCTTACAACGAACGCTCCTGGGCAAGGCCCTTCGAGCGGTGTCGCAGAATCGCGAGTTAGCCCAAGTCAGCGGCATCCCCGCTCGGCGCGTCGTGATGCAGACCTGGGCCGTTGCTGGAGCAGTGTCGGGCTTCGCAGGATTTCTCTACGGTGAGACCATTGGCACCATCACGCCCACCATCGGCAACGGTTTCTTACTCCTCTCCATCACGGCGGCCGTCGGTGGGGGACTTGGCCGGCCCTACGCGACGCTCGGCGGCGCCGTTGTTTTGGGCCTGGTCATGTCGATCGCGGGCACGTACACTTCGTCGGCGTACCAGCTGGTCATTGCTTTCGGGTTCCTAGTCGTCATGCTCTTGATCAAGCCCAACGGTATGTTCGTGCGGGGTCGAGCCCTTACGGTGCGTGCCTGATGCTCCAGTACTGGACCGCCATCCTCACCGAGGCGACCATCTTTGGCGTACTCGCGCTCGGCATCGACATGATCTGGGGATGGTCCGGTGATTTCGACCTTTCGGCTTACGCCTACTTCGCCCTGGGCGTGTACATGACCATCATCATGACGGTCGGAAAGGCGAAGGCGCCCGTGGAGTACGTGCTCGGGTGGCGCTTGCCGTATCTGCTGGCCGTCGTGATCGCGGTCGTAGTCGTGGTGGCCTTCGCTTCGATCATTGGCGCCATCGCCCTACGAAACCTTCGCGACGTGTACTTCTCCATCACGACCCTCGGGGCCGTCTGGGCGATCTACTACCTGGTGGAGAACTTCACGCCGTTGTTCAACGGCTACAACGGTGTCTTTGGTCTCTTCGATCCCATGGGGGGGAAACTTTCCTACAACGCCTACCACTACTACTTCTTCGCCTTCTGCCTCCTCGTCTTGTTCCTGGTCTACCTTCTGGTCCAGCGTCTCTCCAGGAGTCCGTTTGGACGAATGGTGCGCGCCGTTCGAGACGACGAGCGCGCGGCGGCGGTATTTGGGCGCAACGTCTTTTGGACGAAGTACCGGACGTATCTGTGCGGGGCCGGCCTCGCTGGCCTGTCCGGGGGACTCTTCGCGGCCTACATCGGTGCCTTCAACCCACTCGACTGGAAGCCCACGGAGATATTCGTGCTGTACGCGGCCATCTTGGTCGGTGGACGCGGTAACCCTCGAGGGGTCGTCTTGGGCTCGTTCATCGTGTACGTGGGTTTCGTGGAGATGACGCGCTACATTCCCTCTCCCGCGGCGCGCCCCGAACTCGGGCCGGCTTTGCGTCAGATACTGATCGGCCTCTTGATAATTCTGATGCTCAAATTTCGACCCAGTGGTCTGCTTCCGGAACGATTGGGGACAGACGGGACGAAGGTTCGACGATCGTGGCGAACGTGGTTTTCGCGTTCGAAGATTCTGCCCGATCCTCGTCAAGACGATGTCGTCGCCGAACCTGCCAGCGGTGTCGAATCGTGAGCACCACTGCGATACTCGAGATCGAGGGACTCTCGAAGTCCTTCGGTGGCGTGGTGGCCGTTGACAACTGCACCATGACGATCCGCGAAGGGAGCGTCGTCGGACTGATTGGTCCCAACGGCGCCGGCAAGAGCAGCGTGATCGATCTGGTCTCGGGTTTCGAGCGACCCACGTCGGGCCGCGTGCGATTCGCCGGGGTCGACGTCGTGGGCAAGCGACCGGATCAGATTTCTCGGCTGGGCATGATCCGTACCTTCCAGACGCCGCGCGAGTGGCGTGACCTCTCGGTCATCGACAACGTCCGCGTTGGCCGATCCGACTTGGAGCGCGAATCACTCTGGCGTTCACTCAGCGCGGCTCGACGACTGCGTCGCCAAGACGCGCTCGACACCGAGCAGCTGCGTGAACTCATGGAGCACTATCGCCTGGACGACATTCGAAACGACCGCGCCGTCGGGCTGAGCGGCGGCCAGAAACGACTGTTGGAGTTCGCGCGCATCGCCGCGGCCAAACCACGTCTGACCATCCTGGACGAACCCATGGGTGGCGTGAACCCGGTCCTGGGCGAACGCATCGGCGAGGCGATTCGAGAGTTGAAGAAGGCGGGCAGCACCGTGGTCGTTGTGGAGCACAACTTGCCGTTCATCGAGAAGACGTGTGATGAAGTGGTCGTCATGGACCTCGGCTCGGTCATCGCGCAGGGGCGCTTCGACGAGTTACGCGACAACGAGCGCGTCGTGGACGCCTACCTGGGAAATGACGACGAATGAGTGACGCCTACCTGGACGCTCCCGTGGTGCTGCGCGTCGAGAACGTCACCGCGGGCTACGGGGGTTCGCCGATAATCGAAGACGTGACGCTCGATGTTCGAAAGGGCCACATCACGGCCATCGTTGGTCCCAACGGTGCCGGCAAGTCGACGCTCTTAAAGGCGATCAGTGGTGTCATCAAGGTGACGAGCGGGCACGTCTTCGTCCTGGATAAAGAGACCACCAACTTGCCACCGGAGAAGCTCGTGCGTCGAAAGTTGGCCTACGTGCCCCAGGTGGCGAACACGTTCCCGGACCTGACGGTGAAAGAGAACCTGGAGATGGGTGGCTACACCCGCAAGCACGGCGTCGCTCAACGAATCGACGCACTCGGTGAACTCTTTCCCGATCTGAAGAAGTCGCTTCGTCGTAAGGCCGGAGCTCTCAGCGGTGGTCAGCGCAGCATGCTCGCCATGGCTCGCGGTCTCATGCTCGACCCCGAGGTGATGCTGCTCGACGAGCCCAGTGCCGGACTTTCACCAATCCTGCAGAGTGCGCTGTGGGAACAGATCGAGAACGTCACCGCCACGGGCGTGGGTATCTGCGTCGTCGAGCAGAACACCCGACGCTCGTTGCGCCACGCGCAGTGGGGCTACGTCATGGTGCTCGGCAAGAACCGTCTCGACGGTCCGGCCGAGAAACTGTTACACGACGAAGAGGTCATCGACCTCTACGTCGGGAGGATGTCGTAGTGCGACGAAACGTGTTCTCGTAAGAGAGAAGAATAAAACGAGGGGGGTATGCATTGAGAAATATTAGGAATTTGATAACTATTCGGACAGTGACGAGCGCCGTAGCCTTGGCGACGGTGCTCGGAAGCGGTGTGGCGATCGGTGCGGACGCTACGGCGGGGGCCTCTTCGGGCACCGTGTCGTACGGCGTACTGTCGTGCTTCACCGGTCCGTTAGCGAGTTTGGGTGAGGGCATCTACCAAGGTGCTCAGATCGCCCAGGCGCAAGTGAATGCCGCCGGTGGGGTGTTGGGCAAGAAGCTCCTCATTCCTCAGGGCGACACGGGTTGTGACCCGGTCGAAGGCAAGACGGCGTTGTTGAAGATGCTTGCGGGCGGTGGTATTGCCGGCGTCATCGGTCCCACCACGCAAGAGATCAACGCGGTGGAGCCAGTGTTGAAGGCGAACAAGATCATCGACGAGTTCCAAGGTGGTGACACGACCCGCGACACGCAGACAGATCCGTATTTGTTCCGCGACAGCCCGTCGGACAGCCAGCTCGGTGTCGCGATGGCCACGTACGCCCACGTCAAGGGCTACAAGACGGCCGACCTGCTCTTCTACTCCGACGCCGCGGCGCAGACCATCGTGGCTCCGGTGAAGAAGACGTGGATCAAGTTGGGTGGAAAGGTCATAAACATTTACAACGTTCAGGCCGACCAGTCGTCGTACACCAACACCGTGGCGCAAGTCATCGCCGACAAGCCGAACGTCATCTTCTCGCAGACCGACGCGCCAACCGTGGCCGTGCTCGAGACTGAGTTCAAGCAACTCGGCTCGACCATTCCCTGGATCGGCACCGACGTCACGACGAGTAGTGACTACATCAAGGCCTTCGGCACCGCGAACGCTCACGCCATCTTGACGTCGGTGATGGGAACGTCCGTGACGGGTCAGGCCGATAGTTACTTCACGGCCGGCTTCAAGAAGTTGTTCCCGAGCCAGGCGGCGGCGGGTCCACTGTCGGGCTCGAACTACGCCTACGACGCGGTGATCACGTTGGCGTTGGCCGATACCTACGCCAAGACGGTGAAGGGCTCGACGGTATCGAAGGATATGACGAAGGTGACGAACCCACCGGGCACGAAGTGCTATTCGTACAAGTCTTGCGTGGCGCTCTTAAAGGCCAACAAGAAGATCAACTACGAAGGCGCCAGTGGCAGCATTGACTTCAACAAGTATCACAACACGTTCGGTCCCTACGCGCCCTTCATTGCGAACGCGACGACCGGCAACGAGGTTCAAGGTACGCCGCTGTCGGCCAAGATATTGGGTGACGTGACGAACTGCACCACCACCACCGCGTGCCTCGCGGTACTGAAGGCAGACGGAGTGAAGTAAAGAAGGACGCGTCGCGGGGCGTCTCGGGGATGGCGTTGTTCGCCACCTCGAGACGCTCTTGCGTCGTTCACGAACGACGCCGTCGTGACGTGTTATTGGCATCGAAAGGAATGTGCCCCGTTGAGTAGTGGCCCCGACAATCACAGCGCCAAGGATCAGAGCGGACCACTCGCGGGCCTCCACGTACTCGACTTCTCACGGGTCCTCGCGGGACCCTACGCCACGATGGTCCTCGGTGACTTAGGCGCTGACGTCATCAAGGTCGAACAGCCGGGCACCGGTGACGACACCCGGAAGTGGGGACCGCCGTTCATGGAGAGCGACGCGGAGCGTGAGAGTACCTACTTTCTCTCCGTCAATCGCAACAAGCGCAGCATCACGATCGACTTGAAGGACGCCGAGGAACGTCCATTCATCGAAGATCTGGTTCGCTGGGCCGACGTAGTGGTGGAGAACTTCCGCCCTGGGGTCATGGACCGTCTCGGACTCGGCGATGAGCGGTTGGAAGAATTGAATCCCGGACTCATGCGACTTTCCATAAGTGGATTCGGCGACGACGGACCTGACGCGCGACGAGTCGGTTATGACCATATTCTCCAGGCCGAGGGTGGTTTGATGTCGCTGACGGGATCGCCCGAAGGTCCAATGGTCAAGGTCGGCGTCCCGATCGCCGACATCACTGCGGGTCTCTTCGGCGTGATCGGCGTCTTGGCCGGCTTGGTGGAGCGTGCGTCGAGTGGGCGCGGACAGCGCGTGTCGACGTCACTCTTGGCGGGTCAGATTGGACTGCACACGTTTCAAGGGACTCGGTACCTGGTGGCGGGAGAGGTACCGCCGCCGTCGGGTAACCAACACCCGACGGTCTGTCCCTACGGCGTCTTTGACGCGAGTGACGGGCCTGTCGTGATTGCCGTCGGCAATGACAACATTTGGGGACGCTTCGCACCACTCTTGGACATCGACCCGGCCGATGTCCGCTTCGCGACGAATGACAAGCGTATTGGGAACATTCAAGAACTCAACGACTTGATGGGTCCGACGTTGGCCACGCGAGCTGTGCGCGAATGGCTGGTCCTCTTTGACGAAGCGGGTGTCCCCGCCGGTGAGGTGAAGAAACTCGACGCGGTGTACTCGAGTGACCAAGTTCGCCAGCAGAACCTCGTGTGGACGGCAGAGCACGCCACACTGGGCTCGATTGAGTTGCCCGGCAGTCCCCTTCGCTTCAGTCGCAGCCACGTTGGCCTTCGATTGGCGCCACCGACGCTCGGTGAACATTCTCGCGAAGTGCGAGATGAACGTGTCCACGACGTGAAGAGCCATGAAGACTAAGTGTCTCCTGGAGAGATCCCAGGAATCTCGGGTTGCAACGGCGAGGAGACCCTCGTGACGTCGATGTCGCGACTGAGTCGCTCCGTGTCACGGATGCAGTCGCAAACGAGTAAGCGCTGGCGCCGTTCGACGAGGTGGGTCCACGATCGACGACGGCAGCGACTCGCCGTCCCACCCGCGACGGCCCTCGAGAGCGAAGTCCACAAACACGGGGTCTTTGAGATCCGTCTCGTCGGCGGGGACCGACGAAACGTGCTCGGGCGCTCGACCATCGATAGTCTCGAAGAACTCGTAGCCAGTGCGCCCCCGGGTACGAGGGCCATAGTGATCACGGCCGCGCCACCAGACTTCTGTGCTGGCTACGACCTCATCGAGGCGGCGCGCGGCGGGGCCGAAGACCTCATCGCGAACGAGAAGAACTTTGAGACCCTGCGCCAGTCGAAGATTCCCATCGTCGCTGCCCTGCAGGGCAACGTCATCGGTGGGGGCTTGGAGTTGGCTTTGTCGGTTGACGTGAGGGTGGCGTCGCCCGAGACGATTCTCTCACTGCCCGCGTCGAAACTGGGACTGGTGTACTCAGAAGCCGGTGTTCGACTCGTCGTCGAGATGGTGGGTGAGAGCGTGGCTCGGGCCCTCTTCTTGGGCGGTCGCGACATCACTGCCGACGCGGCCCTCTCGATGGGTCTGGTCACTGACATCGTGGGTCGCGAACAGTTGCGCGCTCAGGCGCTCGATCTCGCGACGTTGATCGCGTCGTGGTCGGAGGTCGCCACGTCGGGTAACCGCCAGATCCTCGACGTGATCGCCGGTCGGATCACCGCGGACACGGGCGCACTGCGTCTCGAGAGTTTTGCTCCCGACAGTGACCTCCATCAGAGCCTGGCGAGCTTCGTCGCGCGTCGAAGCCGAACCCATCGGCGCTCTGGCCTGAAGTGACGTCATCGTCGCGCACCACCGCAGCGAGAATTAGGGCGTCAGGGTAAGACTGACGGGACAGTGGTCACTGCCCATGATGTTGGCGTGAATCTCAGCCGCGGTGACGCGTCCGACCAGACTCGAAGAGACGAGGAAGTAGTCAATGCGCCATCCGATGTTGCGCGCGCGGGCGTTTGAGAAGTTGGACCACCATGAGTAGTGGCCGTTGCCTTCGTGAAAGAGACGAAAGGTGTCGACGAATCCGGCGTCGAGGAAGTTTTGGAAGCCCTGGCGTTCTTCGCTCGTGAATCCGTGCTTGCCAACGTTCGATTTGGGATTCGCGAGGTCGTCGGGCGTGTGCGCCACGTTGAGGTCACCGCAGAAGATGACCGGCTTCGTACTCTCTAACTGCTGGAGGTGGTGTAAGAACGCCGGGTCCCACTGGCTATGGCGAAGGTTCAATCGTCCCAGATCGTCCTTCGCGTTAGGCGTGTAGACGTTCACGAGAAAGAAGTCCTCGAACTCTGACGTGAGCACGCGGCCCTCGTTGTTTGGATCGCCGAAGGCGTCGGCGATGACGCCGAAGCGATCTATCGAGGTCTGTGGCAAGCCCGGCGCGACGCTGATCGGGGTGATCTTGGAGAAGTTCGCAGTCCCGGAGTACCCTTTCTTCTCCGCGGAGTTCCAATGTTCCTCGAACTCGGGCAGTTGAACGTCCGACTGGGACTGCTGCGCTTTGGTTTCTTGGAGGCAGATGATGTCGGGGTCCAATTCCTCGACGAACGGCATGAAGAGGCCCTTTTTGGACACGGCTCGAATGCCGTTGACGTTCCACGAGACGAGGCGCACCTAAGAAATGTAGCAATCGCGCACGCGTTACTTGACGAGGTCATAGGAGGAGGGACGAACTCAGTAGCATTCACGCCGAGGCATCAACGGAACGGAACTCTTATGCAAGCCGAGTACAGCGTCCAGCTCGTCCTCACCCTTTTGTTCTTGGTCGTGGCGTCGACGCTCGTGCGCAAGGGTCGCTCGGACCCTCTCGTTTCGACACTTCAACCTCGTCAGCGGATTCGGCCCGTTCTCTTGGAGATGCTCGACCCGCTTCTCGCCATCGTCGTCGTCGGGCCGCTTCTCGCGCACGAACTGAACGTGGACGCTTGGCACATCCTCGCTGGCCTCGTGGGCATCGCCGCCGGGATTCCGATTGGCCTCTTGAGGTCACGGGTTCAGTACGTTCGTGCGATCAAGAGTTCGAAGAGCGTGGTCTTGACACGGTCTCGTGCGGAGTACGGCCTCATCGTATTGCTGGTCATACTTCGTTCTTCTGAGAGCTCGATTCAAAAGAACCACACGACGTCCGTCACGCTCTTGTTCGCGTTGCTGCTGGCTCTACCCATTGGCGAATCGTGCGCGAGATCGCTCTCGATGGTGAAGAAGTATCGAACGGAAGTGTTCGAGTCGCCGGCGGTGGGACTGGCGGAGTAGTTCGGGGTAGTGGCACGAGGTCAGGGATCGACAACGACTTCACTTCGCCAATGGGTCTAACTTGCGGGTGCCGATCGGCGTTCCCCCTTGACTACTGCGAGCAACCTCGGGCGTCAACGTCCGCCACGCCGACGACGACGTCACCGCGCACCAGCCAGATGAGGTCGTACTTGTCAACGGTGGGGTCGCAGTGCGGGGGTACGAGCCTGAGTCGATCGCCTCGACGGAATGGATCGTGGGGTCCGCGTGTGACCAACCCGTGCTCGTCGCCAAAGAAGCGGTACGTGACGTTGCCTTCGTGGCCGACGACGAGCGGGTTTCCCGCGTCGGTGGCCATGGACTTGAGGCCGGCGTCGATAGTCACGTGGCCTTCTTGATTGTCGGAGATCACCGTGGTCTCTATGAAGAGGCTTTGACTGAAGCGTCCCTCCGCGTCGTCGCCCAGGGCCTCTCGGTATTCGCGATCCATGAAGACGTAGCTGCCGCACTGCAACTCGTTGAGCAGACCAAGTTCGATGTCGATCTCCGACGTTCCGGTCCCGCCTCCCGTTCGAAGAGCGACGACGTGACCGTGCGACTCGAGCGCCTCGACGGTGTGACGCAGAAGTTCCATCGACGTGACCGTCGCGCCTCGGCGCGCTTCGCGTCCGGCGATGTGCTGGAGATGACCGCCGTACCCCTGAACGCCAGTGAAGAGGAGGTGCGAGCTCGCTGCGATTCGTTCGACCACCCGCAACGCTTCGCTCGGACCGGCGACGCCGGTGCGAGCGACGCCGACGTCGACGTCACAGAGCACCGAGAGCTCGAGGCTCGCTGCTCTTGCCGCGTTCGCCAGCTCATCCACGCCGTCGAGGTTGTCGACGACCAGGGTGAGGTCGCAGAGTTGGCTCAGGTCGGCGGCTCGCTTCGCGAGTACGGGGCCAACGAGAGGCGACGTGAGAAGGGCGGAGATTCGTGACGGGTAGCCGTCACGACTAAGACGCGTGACGAGCGTCTCCGCCTCGGAAAGCTTCACGAACGACAGTCCCGCCGCGCCGGCCTCGAGTTGAAGTCGCGCCACGTAGGCCGATTTATGCGACTTGACGTGGGGTCGAAGAGCGATGCCGGCGTGTGCGGTCCGCTTCGCCATCGACCTCACGTTCTCGCCGAGTAGGTCAAGGTCGCACACGAGAGCAGGCGTCGAGAGCAAATGACGAGATCCCGCGTCGCTGAGTCGGTCGATCACGGATTGGTAACGAGGTTGGTCATTTCGAGAACGGTCCATTCGTCAATTGTCACATCTTCGCCGAGGGACGATCGCCAGTCGTTCGCGAATGGGCCAAGCGAGCCACTGAACGACTCGGTCAAGCCCTAGACAACTCTTATGGAGCATTGAAGGTGCGCCGCTAGGGTGCGACTACGAACCAGAAAAGGAGATCATCGTGCTTGGTGACAAAGAAGAACACTTTCAGGGTAAGGGAACCGAGATCAGCGCCCTTCAATCACACGTAGAGAAGTACTTGAAAGACGACGGGTTCACCGTACAGACGTCAGCCGCCAGCGACCAAGGAACGGTCATTCAGGCCAAGAAGGGCGGCTTTCTTCGCGAAGTCGTCGCAGCAGACCGTGCGTTGACCGTGACCATCACCGGAAGTCCCAACGACTTCACCGTGCGTTTTGGCATTGGCAAATGGCTCGAGCACCTGGGCGTAGCCGCTATCGAGACGCTCCTCCTCTCCGAACTCTTCTTGGTCGTGGACGTCGCCGACTCGCTGTGGAATCTCGAAGTCGAGGACAAACTGATCGCCGACGTCAAATCGTTCGTTGGCTAAGAACTAGATGATCGGTCGCCCGACGGGCCGCTCAGCGAGCGATCAAGTGAAGCCGACGACGCCGTGGGGCTGGTAGTCCTTCTCGAGTGACGCGATCTCAGCGTCGTCGAGTCGCAGATCCACCGCGGCGATCGCGTCCGTGAGGTGCTGTGCCTTCGTGGCGCCGACGATGGGGCTGACAACGGCGGGCTTGGACAGGACCCAGGCCAAGGCGATTTGAGCCGGCGCGACGCCGCGTCGTCCGGCGATGTCGATCACGGTGTCGACGATGGGTCGGTCAATGTCGAATGAGAGTGAGCGACCGAACTGGTCACTCTCGGAACGCTTCGTCTGCTGTTCCCACGGTCGGGTCAGACGGCCGCGAGCGAGCGGACTCCACGGAATGGATCCGACACCCTGTTCGAGGCAGAAGGGGAGCATCTCTCGCTCTTCTTCTCGGTAGAGCAGGTTGTAGTAGTTCTGCATACTGACGAAGCGCGTCCATCCATTGAGGTCCGCGCTGTACTGCGCTTGCGCGAACTGCCAGGCGTACATTGACGACGCTCCGATGTAGCGAGCCTTGCCGGCCTTGACCACGTCGTGCAGGGCCTCCATCGTCTCTTCGATAGGGGTGCTGTAGTCCCAGCGATGAATTTGGTAGAGGTCCACGTAGTCGGTGCCGAGGCGCCGAAGGCTGTCGTCGATCTCGGTGAGGATTGCCTTGCGTGAGAGGCCCTGCCCGTTGGGACCGGGACGCATCCTTCCATTCACCTTGGTAGCGATGACCAACTCTTCGCGCGGCGCCATCGATAACAGCGTCGGGCCGGTGATCTCTTCACTGCTACCCGCTGAGTAGACGTTGGCGGTGTCGAAGAAGTTGATACCGGCGTCGAGAGCTTGGCGGAAGAACGGTTCGGCCTCTTCCCTCCCGATCGACCAGGTCTGGTTACCTCGAAGGGGCTCACCGTAACTCATGCAGCCGAGACAGATCTTTGAGACCTGAAGTCCCGTTGTTCCTAGCGAGACATAGTCCACGTCGAAGTTCTCCTGATGTTCGTGATGGAACTTCAATGTACCGCCTGACAGCAATTTTCGTACGCCCGAAACCTAGGAGGTTGGCATTTTCATGCGACACTTTGCGCGCAAAATCCGTGGCGCCGTTGGTCTGTGGAGGAGTACGTGACTACGTCATCGAGCGCGCCAAAATCGGTAACGTGGCCGAAACATGGGCATGATATGAACAGAACATCAATTCATCTTTCGTGGACGTTGATCCATCCTTGGCATGGGATGAGGTGTTTTCCGCGCCGGGAGTGGCGCGGCCCGTGTACCGGGAGATTGTCGACGTTCTCGGTGATCTAAAGACCGTTGATATCCGTACGCGCTACGACCAGCTCGGTAGGACCTTTGCGGAACGCGGCGTCACCTTCGCCTTTGGTGGGGAAGAGCGACCATTTCCGCTGGATTTGATCCCGCGGATCATCGCGGCTACCGAGTGGGGGGTCCTTTCGGCAGGAATTCAACAAAGAGTCAAGGCGCTCGAGGCCTTCCTCGATGACGTCTACGGTCCGGGTGAGTGCCTCAACGACGGGCTCATCCCTCGCCACGTCGTCACGTCGAGTCCCCACTTTCGACGTGAGGCGACGGGCATCGTGCCCCGGTTCGCGCCGAGAATCACGGTCTCGGGCGTCGACATCATTCGCGATGAGTCGGGCAACTTGCGCGTGCTCGAGGACGACGTGCGCATACCGTCCGGCATTTCGTACGTTATAGAGAACCGTCGAGCGATGACCCAGAGCTTCGGCTCACTATTCACCAACTACCGTGTGCATCCTGTCGACGAGTACCCCGCACGTCTCCTTCGCGCGTTGCACCTCTCGGCACCCGAGGGCGTTCGCGATCCGACGGTCGTGGTGCTCACTCCCGGTGTTCACAACGCCGCGTACTTCGAACACGTCTTGCTCGCCCGATTGATGGGCGTCGAACTCGTTGAGGGTAGCGACCTCGTCGTGGTCGCCAACAAGGTCAACATGCGCACCACCCAGGGTGAGCGTCCCGTGCACGTCATCTATCGCCGGGTCGACGACGAGTGGCTCGACCCCCTGCACTTTCGGCCCGACTCCGTGGTGGGCGTCGCGGGTCTGGTCAACGCGGCCCGAGCCAAGACGGTGACGATCGCCAACGCCATTGGAAACGGCGTGGCCGACGACAAACTCATCTACACCTATGTCCCCGAACTGATCCGGTACTTCTTGAACGAAGAACCGCTCCTGGAGAACGTAGAGTCCTACCGCTTGGACGACGTTGAGTCGCTGCACGAGGTGCTCGATCACCTCGAGCGCTACGTGGTGAAGCCCGTTGACGGATCGGGAGGCCACGGCATCGTCATTGGGCCTCAGGCCGACGAGGCCACCCTGGTCGAACTTCGCGCGACCCTGTTGGCGAACCCGCGGGGTCACATTGCCCAGCGCACCGTCGCCCTGTCGACGGTGCCCACGTTCGTCGACGATCAGTTGTTGCCGCGTCACGTCGACCTGCGGCCTTTCGCCATCAACGACGGCCGTGAGGTGTGGGTTCTCCCCGGAGGTCTGACGCGCGTCGCGCTCCCTCAGGGGGCACTCGTGGTGAACTCCAGTCGAGGGGGCGGCTCGAAGGACACCTGGGTGCTCGCCGACGTCGTCCCGATTGACCTCGAGCGAGCCCACGTCGAGCCCACGTCGTCGCCCAGTTTGGCCGCCCCGAAAGTGCAGCGCGAGGCTCGCCAATACGGACCGCTCACGCAGTCAGGATCCGATCAATGAATCGCGGAATGCTCGCGCGACTCGCGGAGCTCATCTACTGGACCGGTCGCTACGTGGAGCGAGCCGACGACACGTCGCGCATCGTCGACGCGTACGTTCATCGAATCGCCGAAGACCCCTTCGGTGACTCCGGGGTGACGTGCCGTTCGCTCTTCGCCACCTTGGGGATGGACGTCGACGCGAACGCCTCGGTGACGATAGAGACAGTGCTCGATCGACTCGTCTTCGACGCGGAAAGTCCGAGTGCCATCACCGGCGCGCTGCTAGCGGCGTACGAGAACGCGCGACGCGTTCGAGAGGTGATCTCCTCGGAGATGTGGATCTGTCTGAACGCGACGCGGAACGACCTCGCCGCGCAGCGAGACGAAGCGTCGCGCGTGGGGCCCGCGAGTTACCTGAAGTTCATCAGGGAGCGCTCCGCTCTTTTCGCGGGACTCACCGACGCCACCATCAGCCACGACGAGACCTGGTGGTACCTCGTGCTGGGTCGGAGCCTGGAGCGCATCGACATGACGGCGCGACTCTTGCAGGGGCGCCTGTTCGCGGCCGATCACTCTCCGGACTGGCTCACGCTGTTGCGCGCCGCGGGCGCCATGGAGTCGTACCTTCGATCGGCGGTGCGCCGCTCGGACCCCGAAGCCATCGCCGCCTTCTTGCTCCTCGATCGGGAGTTTCCTCGATCGGCGTACCACTCGCTCACGGTGGCCGACCACTGCCTGGACCAGTTGACGAGAGCCAGCACCCACTTGGACATTGTGAACGAGGCTCGTCGCACGATTCGCACCACGCAGTCGCGTCTCGAGTACATGGACCCCAAAACACTCCTCAACAGCCTCGCGGAGATCCTCACGTTGCTCGAAACGACCAGCGCCACCGCGAACGATCAGATCACGTCCAGTTATTTTCGCCAAGTCGTGGCGACGTCGTGGATGTCCGAGGTCGGGACGTGAGCGTCATCGAGTCATCGGCCCGATTCACGATTCGCCACGTGACGGGTTTCAGCTACGACGGTGTCGCGGACTCTTCGTACAACGAGGCGAGAATGACGCCGCCCACGCTTTCTCGCCAGCTCGTGAGCGACGCTTCCTTGCGGGTGCACCCGAGCGCCGACCTGGCGACGTACCGCGACTACTTCGGGACCATCGTGACCACTTTCGATCTCCAAGAGCCCCATCGCCGGCTGCAAGTCATCGCGGAAGCGACCGTCGAGACGCGAAGTGAGCCCGCGAGCGACGCGAACCTCTCACTCAGCGCTCTGAAGTCGTTCGACGTGCAAGACCGCTTCGGCGAGTACCTCGCACCAACGGCTCGAACCATGATGTCGTCTGGCGTGTTCGAGGAACTTGGTGCGGTGGTGGCACGCCACGACGACGTGCACGCGATCGTGGACGCCGTCATGGTGTGGGTTCGAGAGCGCGTCGACTACGTTCGTGGCGCAACACTCGTCTCGTCGACGGCGCAAGACGTGTGGGAACAACGTCAGGGCGTCTGTCAGGACTTAAGCCACGTGACCATTTCGCTGCTGCGAAGTCTGGGCATCCCGGCGCGCTACGTCTCGGGATACTTGTACTCGAAGGCCGAGGCCGAGGTGGGGGAGAAGGTCGTGGGCGAAAGTCACGCCTGGGTCGAGTACTTCTGCGGTGATTGGGTGGGGATAGATCCCACTAACGGCGGTCGGAACGGACTCTTTCACGTGGTCGTCGCGAAGGGACGCGAGTACGGTGACGTGCCACCGCTGAAGGGGATCTATTACGGCGATCCCTCCATCTCGCTCGGCGTGACGGTGGAGATCACGCGGGTCGGTTAGTGGTCGCGTCTCATCGATTCCGTCCAACTCGATCGCCTCGCTGGCCTTGTGACGCGGCGGCGTTTAATTCCGGACCGCTCACGCCAACGTAAGGTATTCGTTACGTTCAGTCGAATATTTGAGGAGTTCTAGCCATGCCCACCCGTCCCACCATCGTGGTTTGTGAAGGCGACCAGACCGGTCAGGAGTTGCTCGATGAGGCGCTGAGAGCGTTGGAACCATCGGTGCTCGGCTTCGAGTTGGAGTTCCTTCGCTACGACCTTTCGCTCGCCAGTCGTGAGAAAACCAACAACGGCGTGATTCACGAGGCGGCCGCGATGATGAGAGAGACCGGCCTCGGACTAAAGGCCGCCACCGTCACGCCGACCGAGATCGGAAGCGTCGGGTCGCCCAATCGTATTCTGCGAGAGGGTATCGACGGCAAGGTCATCGTGCGCACGGGTCGTCGCATACCGGGTGTGACCCCGATCGTGGGCTTGACGCACCCGGTCGTGGTGGTGCGAATGGCGGTCGGCGACGCGTACGGCGCGGCCGAGGGTCGCGACGGCGTGCCGGGGGCGAACGCGGAATCAGCGTGGCGCACCGAGCGCATCGATCGGGCCACCTGTCGCTCGGTGGCCGAGTTCAGTTTTCGCGCCGCCGACTCGCTCGGCGGACTGGTGTACGGGGGACCGAAGTGGACGGTGTCGGCGATCTACGAAGGCATGTTGAAAGAGGAGATGGACGCCGCAGCGGCGCGTCACCCAGGCGTTCACTACCGGCCCATGCTCATCGACGCCGCGTACGCCGGACTGATGACCGAAGGGTGGGACACGTCCGTCGTCATTCCGGCGCTCAATCGAGACGGAGACTGTCTGAGCGACCTCGTCTTGGCCATGTTTGGCTCCATCGCCGGCGCGGAGTCAGTGCTTTTGTCGCTCGACGAGAATCTCGAAACTCGGGTCGCGATGGCTGAAGCGCCCCACGGCACGGCCCCGTCACTCGAAGGTAAGAACGTCGCCAACCCCATGGCGATGCTGTTGGCCTGCGCGGCGGTCTTGGAGCACGCTGGTTACCGCGGGGACGCCGGGTGTGCAGCCGCGTCGTCTGCCCTTCGCGACGCCACACTCGGCGCCGCGGCCGACGGAGTGCGAACATTCGACCTCGGCGGCGACGCCTCGACGAGCCAGGTGGTGGACGAAGTCATTCGTCGCGTGCGAGCACGTCAGGCCTAGCCGCGTCTCGCGAACTCGCGCCGACGTCGCTATTTGCTCAGATTGATGGAGCGAAGTATCGAGTGCGTGAAGGAGTTAGTTCTCGAGTAGACCTTGCGCCGTGCGTAGCGCGTGGCGTAGGCGCCTGGACCGTGGGCCGCGGCTTGGACGTTGCCGAGGAGACGCGCGTCGCGGTACAACTCGGAACGAAGACTGCGATGACGGGCCACGCTCACTCCTCGGGTTCAACACTTTCTAGCAAAGCGGACGGTGTCGCGTGGTGGTGACAGAATCGAGAGTGCCCGCCCGACCGAGGAGACCACGTGGACAATCGACAGATCCTGCTCGCCGAGCGCCCCGAGGGAGCGGTCAACGCCTCCACGACGAGGTTGGTCGTTACCCCGGTACCGACCTGTGGCGAGGGAGAGGCCCTCATCAAAGTCGCCATGTTGAGCATCGATCCCACGATTCGAACGTGGATGAACGACGCGCCGGGCTACCTCCCGCCGATTCAGTTGGGTCACGTCATCCGAGGTAGCGGCACTGGCGTCGTGGTGGAGTCGCGCAACGATCACTACAAGGTCGGCGACGTCGTCTTTGGCATGACGAACTGGCAAGAGTGGTCTCTCGCGAACGACGACAACCGTTTCTCCGTCGTGCCCCACGGTCTTGGTTTGGACCTCGCGACGATGATGAACGTGCTCGGCGTGACCGGGATCACCGCGTTCTTCGGTCTCCTCGACGTAGGTCAGATGAAGTCCGGTGACGTCGTGGTCGTCTCGGGCGCCGCGGGCGCGACGGGTTCGGTCGTGGGCCAGATCGCCAAGGCGCGCGGCGCGCAACGCGTGGTGGGTATCGCGGGCGGAGCGGAGAAGTGCGCCGAAGTGGTAGCGAAGTACGGCTTCGACGAGTGTCTCGACTATCGCGAGGCGCATCTTGGTCGACGGCTGCACGAGGCTTGCCCGAAGGGCGTCGATCTCTACTTCGACAACGTGGGAGGTGAGATTCTCGACGCCGTGCTCGCCAACGTCGCGATGCACGCGCGCGTCGTGCTCTGTGGTGCGATCTCACAGTACAACGCCACCGACGCGCGTCGCGGGATTGAGAACACCTCCATGTTGATCATTCGTCGCGCTCGGATGGAGGGCTTCCTCATCCTTGACTACGCGCACCGTTTCGTCGAGGCGCAGACCGAACTGGCCACCATGGTGCACACGGGCGCCCTCCAACACCAGGAGCATCTCGTGCAGGGGCTGGAACGCGCACCCGAGGCGCTCAACCTTCTCTTCAGTGGCGGAAACCACGGTAAGACCCTGGTCGTGGTGGACGAGAGCGTGCAGCTTGGCTGACGCGCCAATGGACGCCGACGCGCGTCGTTCCTGGCTCCGCGTCACGGTGGCGTTGTTCCTCATCGCGTTGGTCGCCGGCTTCGCACAGTTCGGCGCCGTCGCGTCGCTCGACGACGTCGCTCGCCACTTCGGTCATCACTCCTCGAGCCAATCGCTACAGAGCATCGTGGGACTCTCGGGGTCGGTGCTCGGTATTGGACTCGCGATACTGCGCCTCGCCTCGCTTGGCGCGCTACCCCTCGCGTCACTCGCCGACCGCTGGGGACGTACAACCGTGCTTCGTCGAGCGCTGCTGGTCGGTCTCCTGATCACTGCGTGCGCGTCGCTGAGTCCGTCGTACTGGTTCTTCGTCTTGTGTTTCGCGCTCGCGCGACCGCTCCTCTCGACGACGTCGGTGTTGATCCAGGTCATCACCGTGGAACTTTCGAGCACGAAGGGTCGTATCGATCGCCTCGTGATCATTTCGGCGGGCGCGGGCCTCGGAGCTGGTATGGCGGCGGTGTTGCACGGGGTCATTCGGGGGAGTGCCTCGTTTCGTTGGCTCTTCGCGTTGGCGGTGGTGCCGGTCTTCTTCGTCCGACCGTTGCTGCGACGAATCCCCGAGCCGGCTTTCCATCGTGGCGACACGTCCTTCGCGCGACTCGGTGCCCTGCCGCACGGCGTTCGCACACGGGTCGCCATCGTGGGCGTCATCACCTTCATCGTTGGAGTGATCTCCGGCCCGGCCAGTGGCTTCACGTTCGTCTATGGCGAAGGGGTCCTCAAGATCAGTCCGGGGATTGTGGCGGGTGTGGTGGCGCTGAGCGCCCTGACGGGTCTCGTTGGCCTCCTCCTGAGTCGTTACTTCTCGCGCGTGCTCGGTCGACGCTGGACGATCGTGCTCGGCACGCTCGCCACGGCGTTGACGGCGTCAATCGCGTACGGCGGAGGAAAGGCCGCCTTCGTCATCGGCTACATGAGTGGCGTCGCGGCCGGTGGCCTTCTGGCCCCGGCGATGGTGGCGCTGGGCACCGAGTTGTTCTCGCACTCGTTTCGAGCGACCGCCGCGGGATGGATCGTCGTGGCGGGCGTCCTCGGGGCTATGACCGGACTCTTGGTCTTTGGACTCATCGGCGACAGCGTGCACGTGACGGGCGCCGGATCGTTTCGTCTGCCGGCGCTCTTGACGTTCTTGCCGCTGTTGCCTTTGTTGTCTTTGTTGACGCGACTGCCCGAGAGCTCGACGATGGACCTGACTTAGCGAAGTTCGAGGTCGGCGACGAGGGCCAGGTGGTCGCTGCCGCCGTCGCGAGTGAAACTGCTCGTCGACTTCCAGGGTCCGCGCCCGAGGATGTGGTCGATCTGCGAGTGGGGGCGCGCGGCGGGCCACGTGCGCCCGCTCGCCAGGGTGTGCCACCCCGGTAACAGGAGTCGCAGCAGTGGGCGCCAACTATTGAAGTCGCCGCCGATGAGCAGCGGGAGCGTCGGATCGAGCGTCTTGACGAATTCGCTGACGCGTTGGTACTGACGATGGGAACCGTGACTGAGGTGCGCTCCGTGAATGGCCAGGACGTAGAAAGACCGACCGTTCTCTTTCAGTCGCGCCACCACCAGCGCTCGTTGTACTCGCTCGCGTGGCAGTCGTCCAAGCGAGATGACACGCACTTCTTCAATTTCCAAGCGAGTGAGCAGTCCGAGTCCCCAGGTGCCGTGTTCGACGTGCTCTAACTGCGCCCGACTGGCGAGCTGGACTTTGGTGAGCGAGCGGTGTCCGCTGAAGAAGAGTCCCCGCTCTCCGAAGAAGTGCGCGAGGCGCGGCTGCCACGTGGCGCCCCCCTCGCCCGACGTCACCCGTTCACCTTGCGCCAACGCAGCGAACCCTCCGTCGACGTGAAGGGTGGTTCTCAGATCCTCGTAGAAATCGGGTCCGTCGTCAGCTCGCCAGAGTTCGGGGAGTATCAGAACGTCGGCGTCGAGTTCCTTGATGAGCTCGAGAACTCGAGTAGGCCGACCCCAGCCGTCAACACCGGCGTGCAAGTTAAAGGTCGCGACACGCACCGTCAAACACTACCCAGGCTCGTGGTGTGATGTGGCAGTCTCTAAAGGTGGAATCCGTCGACGTGACGTTCGGACATCGTCTGTGGTGGGTTGACGCGTTCATTGGCGACAACGAGCGAGGCAACCCCGCGGTGGTGGTCTTGTTGGAGCATCCCCTCGCCGACGACGAACTCCAGCGCATCGCCTTCGAGCTTGGTGTCTCGGAGACGGCCTTCGTGCGACGGGTGGGCGATCAGTGGTCGCTTCGATGGTTCACGCCGACGGTGGAGGTGGAGCTCTGTGGTCACGCCACGCTCGCCACGCTGCACGTCCTGCTCAACGAACTCAACGCACCCGGTGGCGAGTTCTACTTCGCCACGAGGGCCGGCGTGCTCTCGGGACGACGACTGGGCAAGGGACTCTTGGGCGTCGACCTACCGCGCGCCTACCTCGAACCACTGAATCCTTCGGTCTTGAACGACACGTTGGGCGTGGTGCACGAGATCTACCAGGCCGGCCCCTCGAGCGTGCTCGCCATCGTCGAGGACTACGACACGCTCTGTGGACTGAGCGTCGATCCGATGAGTCTCTTCCTCGTTCCGAGTTCGATCGTCATCGCCGCGTGTCACGGTGGGCCCGACGTCGACGTATCGATTCGGGTCTTCGCCCCCCGACTCGGCCTCGCCGAAGATCCCGTCACGGGTAGCGCCATGTGCGCGGTCGCGCCGTGGTGGGTCGAGAAAGTGGGTTCGCCGACCGTCACGGTTCGCCAAGCCAGTACGCGCGGAGGAGTCATGTACGCGCGACTCTTCGAAAAGAACGTCGAAGTCGCGGGACTCGCGCGGACCTTCTTCAGCGGTGAGATCCGTCAATGAGTGATGACGTGCTCGGTCCCGGACCGCGCACGCGGGTCCGGCGCCTACCCAACAAGGCCCTCTACGACGAGGAGACCATCTTCGCGATCTTGGACGAGGGGCGCCTCTGTCACGTCGCGGCGACGGTGCACGGCAAGCCCGTGGCGCTGCCAACCCTGCACGCGCGAGAGCGCCGTACGATCTTTCTTCACGGCAGTCCCTCGAATGAGGTGCTGAAGTCCGTCTCTCGAGCCGGCGAGGCGTTCATCACCGTCACGCTGTACGACGGTCTTCGCCTCGCGAGGAGTGGCTTCGAGTCGTCGATCGCCTATCGATCAGTCGCCGTCGTTGGTTCGGCGCACGAAGTCATCGACGAGCGAGAGAAGCGACGAGTGTTGAACCTCTTCGTCGACCGCGTCCTGCCCGGCAGAGCCGATGAGGTCCGCCCCTCGAGCGAGCAAGAGCTTCGTCTCACCATGGTCGTCGCGGTGTCGATCGACGAAGCGTCGGCCAAGGTCTCTCGTGGACCGACCGAGGATGACGAGGACGACCGTGATCTCCCCGTGTGGTCCGGCACCGTGCCGGCGCGCGTCGTCTTTGGAGATCCGCTACCCGACACCAACGGCGCGATGGCCTCCGGCGACGTCGCCCTGCCAGCGTCGGTGCGAACGCTCCTGGGCCAACAGTGAACCTGGAGGATCTGCGTCAACAGGTGCGGAGCATCACGCCGGTCGACGCGCGAGAGGAGCTCTCGATTGAGTTGACGCTCGACCGGCTCAACTGGCCGGGCGATCCCTTCTCCGAGAACGAGAACGATCATCACGTCACGGCCTCTTCTTTCGTCGTGTCGTCGCGAGGCGTGATCTTGCACCGACACCGCCGCTTGGGCATCTGGGTCCAGCCGGGGGGCCACGTGGACGCGGGTGAATCGCCCGAAGCGGCGTGCGTGCGTGAGACCGTCGAAGAGACGGGGCTCGTCGTGCACCATCTCGATCCCGTCGTGCTCTTTCACGTTGACGTGCACCCCGGCCCGCGGGGGCACACGCACTACGACCTTCGTTACGTGCTCCTCGGTGAACCCAGCGATCCCCGTCCAGCCGCCAACGAAAGTCCCGACGTCTTTTGGTTCGAGTTCGACGCGGCGCTCGAACGTGCGGAACCGACACTGAGAGCGGCGCTGGCGAAGTTGGCCGCGTCGGGCGACAGTTTTGGCGTGACAGACTAAGCGAGTGAGTGAGACCGACGCCCTTCGTGCGCTCATGGAGGCTGATCGTTGGATTGACCGGGTCGGTAGCCAAAAGACGCACCTGCCCGAGATCGCCGAGTTGGCCGCGTTGGAGAGCGAACTTCGCGGTCTCTTGAAGGACTTGCACGAGGCCGAGACCGGTCTCGCGCCCGTTAAGAGCGACTACGAGAACGTGGCACGAGAGTCACTTCGTCTTAAGGGCCGTGCAAATGATCTCGACGCGACGTTGGCGACGTCCACGGCCCACGTGCGAGAACTCACCGCACTACAGAACGAACTGACGCACGTTCGCGACTTACTCTCGGCGAGTGAGGATCGTGAGCTCGAGCTGCTCCTCGATCTCGAGCCGCGAGAAGGTGTCATTGAGTCGATCAAACGACGGGCCCAGCCCGGCGTCGCTCGGCGCAGCGAACTCATCGACGTCATCGCGCAGCTCCAAGCGACCCTCGACGAGGAACTGGTGTCGCTCCGTCTCGATCGTGCGGATCGTCACGCAGCTCTTCCAGCGGCGCTGCGCGCTCGCTACGACGTCGCGATGACCCGCGCGGGTACGTCGGGCGCGGCGCAGGTGGTCGAGGGGCGATGTGACGGCTGTCGTCTCGCGCTCGCTCCACTCGACTACGACCGTTTCAAGTCCCAGGCGCTCGACACCTTCATGGACTGTCCCGAGTGCGGACGCCTCTTGTTGCCGTGATCATCCTGATTCGTCACGGTCAGACCACGACCAACGCCCAGCGGCTCCTGGTGGGGCGAAGTGACCCGCACTTAACCGAGCTCGGCGAACGCCAAGCCCTCGCGCTCATGCCGTACTTGACCGGGGTGTGCGAAGTGTGGACCTCGCCGCTAGCGCGCGCACGCGAGACCGCGGCCCTGGCGTTCCCGGATTTTGAAGTGCACGTGAAGGAGTCTTTCGTCGAGGTCGACTACGGCGATCTCGACGGTCAACCAGTGAGCGTGATCTCGCGTGAAGGGTGGCGAGCGTTCGAACACGACCACGACGCCCCCTTCGAGGGTGGGGAGTCACTCGCCAGTGTCGATCAACGCGTGCACGCGGAACTGAACGGGCTTCTCGCTGACGAGTCGAGTCTGCTGCACGCCCCCGATCGCCACCTCGCCATTGTGAGTCACGTCTCGCCGATCAAATCCGCGGCCGTGTGGGCGCTCGGGGTCACGGGCTCGACGACGTGGCGAACGCGACTCGACAACGGTTCGATCACGACCATCGGGCTACGTGGGGAGACGCCCCAACTCGTGCGCTTCAACGCGGTGCCGGTTCTGAACTAAATCAGTGCAGCGCCACGCTTAGGGCCCAGAAGTTCAGACCCACGCCCACCAGGGTGCCGGCGTGAAAGAGTTCGTGATAACCAAAGACGCGCGGGACGAGTTTCGGTCGCTTGAAGGCGTAGGCCAGTGCGCCCAGGGTGTAGGCCAGTCCACCACCGACCACCAAGGAGAAGCACAAGGGACCGCCGCCACGATAGATCTGGGGCATTACCGCAATGGCGGCCCAGCCCACGACGAGGTAGGGAATGGTGTTCGCCCACTTGGGCGTGTCGAGGGCGAGTTGGCGGATGGCGATGCCGACAACGGCGCCGCCAGCGACCACGAGCAGCAACACCAAGCGGATCGCCCCGTGCATGGTGAGTCCAGCGAGGGCCAGGTAACTTCCAGCGATGGCGAGGAAAATCGCCGAGTGATCGGCTCGTTTGAAGGCTCGTCGCCGCGAAGGAGACCAGAGAATACGGTGGAAGAGGGCGCTGGTAATGAGCATGGATTCGACGCCGATCAGGTAACAAAGGACCCACCCGACCTGAGCCCAGGAGTGAGCGCGAACCAACAAGATCGGTGAGCAGCCCGCGAGGATGATCGCGCCCGCGACGTGGAGCCATCCACGCAGGAGTGGGCGCACGAACACACTCGGCGACTCGCTTGAACGAGTTTCAGTCACGCCTCAACCCTACGGGTGGTGTAACGACCCTTCGGAAACAACGGAGCCCGTCTGCTCTGAAGACAGAACAGACGGGCGCTCGATGTTTGGCCCCCCCAGCCAATAGCCAAGAAATTAGTTCGTTCTCAGGTACTACTGTGAGCGTCAAGGCCTTTAAACGGGGTCTCGTGAGCAATTTCACATGAAGGAGTCGCGATGAAACGTCGAACGTTGGGTCAGGGACTGGAAGTTTCCGCTGAGGGACTCGGTTGCATGGGCATGAGCGAGTTCTACGGAAAAGGCGACGACGCCGAGTCCCTCGCGACCATTCACGAGGCGCTCGAACGCGGCGTCAACTTCTTGGACACGGCTGACATGTACGGTCCCTTCACCAATGAACGCTTGCTCGGTCGCGCCATAAAGGATCGTCGCGACCAAGTGGTGCTCGCGACGAAGTTCGGCAATCAACGAGGCGAAGACGGTTCGTTTCTTGGCATCAACGGCACGCCCGACTACGTACTGGCGGCGTGCGACGCGTCACTCGAGCGCCTCGGCGTCGACATGATCGACCTCTACTACCAACACCGTGTCGACAAGACCGTGCCGATCGAGGAGACCTGGGGCGCAATGAAGTCCCTCGTCGAGGTAGGAAAGGTCCGCCACCTCGGTATCTCGGAGGCTTCGTCGGCCACGATCGAACGAGCGAACGCGGTGCACCCGGTGACCGCCCTGCAAAGTGAGTACTCGTTGTGGTCGCGCGACCCCGAAGACGGCGTCCTCGCGACGTGCCGGCGTCTGGGCGTTGGCTTCGTCGCCTACAGCCCGCTCGGTCGGGGCTTCTTGACGAACGAGGCCGCGACGCGTCAAAGCGGCGAAGGCGATTTTCGCAGCCGCCACCCACGATTCTCGGGCGACGCCTTCGAGCAGAACTTGGCCCTCGTGAAGAACCTCGAAGCGATCGCGGCGTCGAAGAACGTGACGGTTGCTCAGTTGTCGTTGGCCTGGGTGCTGTCGCGCGGCGACGACGTGGTCCCTATTCCCGGTACCAAGCGTCGTCGCTGGCTGCACGAGAACATCGCCGCTCTCGACGTCGTTTTGAGTGAGTCCGACGTCGCCGCCCTCGAAGCGGCCGTGCCGCGCAGTGCGGTCGTGGGTGAGCGCTACCAGCCAGCAGGTATGACGAACCTCAACGGTTGACGCGCGAGAGTTCTCCATCACGTAACTCCACCACCTGGTCACACCATCGCACGACGTCATCGTCGTGCGTCGCGATAATCACGGTGCTGTTGGTCGAGGCGAGAAGGTTCAAGACGTCGCTCGTCTCTTCGCTGCCGAGTCCTGCGGTGAGTTCGTCGAGCACGAGGACGTCGGGGCTCGTGACGAGTGCCCTGGCGACGGCAACGCGCACGCGTTCGCCACGCGAGAGCTCTTCAAAGCGAGTCGTGCGCTCCGTGATGAGACCGAGCGCGCCCAAGTCGTCGTGGGGATTTCGAACGCCTTCACGACCGAGCGTGACCACGTCGAAGGCGAACCCCCGGGTGAGACCCGGTTCGCTCGGAACGTAGGTGAGGTGCTGGCGCAGCGCGGCGTCACTGAGATCGCCGAGGAGTACGCCGCCCACACTTATCGTGCCGCCCGCCACCACGTCGAGTGCCGCGAGAGCGCGAAGGAGCGTGGACTTGCCGACGCCGGACTGGCCGATGACTGCCACGCGCGCGCCGGGCTCGATGATGAGCGTGGCGCCGCGCACGAGCACGCGTCCGTCTTCAACCAGTGTTACGTCCTGCAGTCGAACGGTGCTCTCACCGGGCCACGCGAGCGAGCCACGAGCCCCGACCGTCGCGAGTGCTTCGAGGCGTTCGCCGCCGCCGCTCACGTCGACCGCCGCGTGCAGTGAAAGGCGAACGGCACCGAGTGCTTCGTAGGTCGAAAGTCCTATGACCGCCGCGACGACGAGCCAGACGCTCGACGTGCGAGGGTGCGTAGCGACCGCGCCCATCGCTAACAGACTTACCGCGACGACCAGAGCGTTCGACCAGCGTCGTTGTCGACGCAGTTTGCTTTCCGCGACCTCAACCCGTGCGACGGCGTCGCTCGAGCGACGAACCGCCCACTCCTCACGACCGAGCAGCACCAGTTCGGGCGTCGCGGCGCTCAACTCGACGAGGTCGGCGCGGTAGCCCCCTCGAGCAGCGCGAAGTTCGCGGTCCAGCGTGAGCTCCGCCCTCGAACACGACGAGAGTCCTACGACGGCGAGCAGTTGGAGGGCGAGCAGGATCGTGGCGTACGCCCACCAGTGCCCGAGTGGGGCCAGGACGGCCACGACCACGTCACCAAGCAACATGACGGCCACGGTGTCGACGAAAGGGACGACGAAACGAAGCCAGAGATCTTGGAGTTCGTCGGTGTCGCCGAGTGCGCGCTCGAGGAGGTCGCCCGACGCGTAGCGACGCCACTGCGAGAAGTCCAGCTGGCCGATCGTGAGGACGAGCCAGCGTCGCCAGTGCGTGACGGCGGCGTAACCCAATCGGTGCGCGGCGAGTCGCTCACGAAAGCGCAGTGGCGAACGAAGGAAGGCGAAGAGCTCAATGACGACGAGGACGAGCGTCACGGCGCGCAGACCGGGTCGCGTGGCGCTTTCGACCAAGAGCGCGACCGCGCCCACCAAAAGAGCGACGTTCGTGGCTGTGGCGACGAACCCGGCGAGCAGGGCTCGTACCAGAGCCGCGCGTGGCGGCTGGGCTCGCTGGAGCCATCGGCGTAGCCGCGTGACGTCGCCGTTCACGCTCGAACCTCGAGGCGTTGCGTTGCTTCAGTGAGAAGCGGAGTGTCCACGGTGGCTTCGAGGACGGCGAGTTCGGGTAGGGCCGCGAGTGCGCGTCGAACGCAGGCGCGCGCGTCGGCGTCGAGAACGCCCGCGACGTCGTCGAGCACCACGAGTGGGGGCTGGCTGAGAAGAGCGCGCGCCAGGACAAGCCGGACTCGCTCGCCCGAGCTAAGCCCTCGCCCGTCGCTCATTAGTTCAACGTCGAGATCGCTGAAGCGTTCTCCCACGAGACCAAGGGACGCGAGACGTTGCGTGACGTCACTATCACTTAGTGCGACACCCAGCGTGAGGTTGTCGCGCAGGGACCCTGAGAGAAGGGCGCTCTCGACGCTGACGAACCCTACGCAGCCACCGGTGCGCGTGGCCACACCCGTCACCAGTGGGCGCCAACCGAGCAAGGTGTGCAGCAACGTGGTCTTGCCGACGCCGGAGGGGCCGGTGATAACGACGCGATCGCCGCGACGCACGACCAGATTGACGACGCCCGTGTTGGCCTCGGTGACGAGACCGTTCGCCACGAGGAGCTCTTCGTTTGACGCGAGCGCGACCGACGTGCTCGGGGTGTCGAGAGTGGCGAGCGCGCGTTGGGCGTCATCGCGGCGATGGAACTCAACGCCGAAGCGGCGCACCTGTACGAAGAGTTCACTCGTGACCAAAACCGCGACCAGGGCGCGCACGAGGCTGAGACGCCCGCCCAACAGTTCGAATCCGACGACCATGGCGACGAGGCCAACACTGACGCCGCTCAGAAACTCGGTGACCAACGACGATTCCAGGGCCACACGGATGGCCCGAAGAGCCAGCGAGTGTTCACTCTCTGAGATCGCGGCGATCTCGTTGGCGCCGTAGGTGACGGCGCCGAGGGCTCGAAGTTCGGGGGCGTGCTGTAACACCTCGAGCTGGCGAGCTTCGAGCAACGCCCGACGCTCTTGGTATTGGGTGGCCATAGCCTCGCTGCGCCGACCCGCTCGCTGGTAGAAGGGCGCGGCCAGGGCGAGCAGAGCGACGGTGATCACCAGGGGCAGCCATCCCGCGGCCCAGAAGATAGCAACGACGCCCAGTAGTGACGCGCCGGCACTCGCCTTTAATCGCTCGAGCGACGGTGACGTCGATGCCTGATCGATCGCCAGGGCGAGGTCGCCTCTGGCGCGCTCGCCCTCTCGACGCGGCATCGAAAAGTGCGCGACGAGCGCGTGACGCCGCGTTGAGCGAAGACGTGCGGTCGTGGTGTCACCCCATTCCTCGAGAGCGCTCGCGAGGGCCCAGCGCAACGCGACGACGCCGACGAGGAGCCAGACGCCCGCGATCGCGTCGCCGTGCGCCAGGTCGTTGATGGCCACGGCGCCAAGCCCGGCGAGTGAAAAGGTGAAGAGACTTGCCAGAACGCCCAGAACGCGCGCACTACGCAGGTACGCGGCACTCGTTGGACGTTCAGACGATGTGAGGGCCACCGTTCAATGCTAATGAAACCCTCGTTCGTTACAGGGGGTCGTCGCGATGGGCGAGAGCGCGCGCGGGACCGTTCAGCCAATCTCGCAACGCCTTCGTCGCGCGACAGTCGTCTTCGTTGTATTCGAGGATTCGCGTTCGAAAGGCCAGCGCGTCGGGCGATTGTGGGCGCGTTGCTTCTTCGTACCAATGAATGGAGGCCTCGCCGCTCGGGTTGGGATCTCGCCAGGCGAAGCCCGCGGCGACGGCGAGCAATTTCAGCCCGAGGGGACCCTCGGTCTGTATCTGGCGTTTGGCCACTTCGTGCAGGTCGATCCACTGGGCGGGATCGCTGCGGCGAAATGTGGCCAGATCCTCCGACGTCGGCCCTCCTTCGAGCGGAGGAGTGACGGCACGATTCATGGCGCCGTCCTCGGCTTGGGCCCAGAAGCAGTACGCCGCGAACGTACGACCCTGCTCGCGACATTCGTTGCGTACGCCTTCGAGCCACGTCCAGAAATCCCTGAAGTTCGCGGCCTCGCTCTCGTGGGTGAGCGGACCCCACTCGACGAAGGCGCGGTAACCAGACGTGACGCCGCTCGTCGGTTGATTAAGCGTGACGTGCGCACCCCAGAGGTACGTCGCGTCCTCGTAGCTCTCCATGTCGACGTCAACCTCCACGTCCGCGGTCACGCAGCCGACACGATCGACGTCGACGACGCGAAGCGACGTTCCACGTTCGTGCGCGCGCGCCCGGTAGATCAGGTCGTCGAGTTTGTCGATGGCGCGACCCAAGAGCTCTTCGGTCGCGTGGGGCTCGAGGGGATTGATTACCTTGTTGCGCGTACGGCGAGCGAGGTCGGGACTTAGTCGGGCGAGGAGCGCTCGTGTGTCCACGCCCTGCTCTCGAAGGAGCAGTTGTTGATCGAACGAGGTGAAGCGAACGAGCGAGACGTCGTCGCGCGCTTCGAGCTGGTCCTCACAGCGTTCGGCGTAGGGGCACTCGGGACAGTCGCGGTGCCAGTAGGGCGCCGTGGGAAAGGGACCCTTCGATCGAGCCCACTCGTCGTGGGCCAGGAGAACGTTCAATCGCTCGTCGTAGAGGCGGTCGTAGGTCGAAAGATTGAAGCGTGGGTAGTTCGTTCCGGTGAGTTCGAACCACCAGAGTCGTCGTTGGCGGTCTACGACGCCGGCGCGCGCATTGGGATCGGCGTGGCCGAGCGCGGCGAGGACCCGCGTGGCCTGGGCGAGGGAGAGTCCGCTGCGGGTCATGGGTAACGCGGCACGAGTCCCCACGCCGTCGTGAAACTCGGCCTCACTCGGTCGTAGGTGCTCGAGGGTGCCCTCGAGCGTTCTTCGCGTGCTGGCGACTTCGACGACCTCGTGGTTTTTTATCAAGAGTGGCGCGTACGTGAATCGCTCGTCCACACGTCCGACGCGAACGAGCGCGTGCACCGAGGCGCTGCGACGACCGTCATCGTCTCTCGCCAGGCGCGGCACCAAGATGAGATCGCATCCGGCGAGAAGGAGCTCGGTCGTTTCGTCTTGGCTCGACGGGGTCGACGCCTCGGGGTGAAGTTGGCGTAGGAGTTCGAGCGTCGCGTGTCGATGATCGCGCGCGCTCCGACGGCGACGATCCATCTCGGGCGTCACCGGAGGCGCGACGAAGTCGAAGGGTGCACCCCGGCTCAGGGCAACGCGGTGCACGCACGCGAGTATCTCGTCACTGCGTAGGTACTCGGCCACCAACGAAGCCTACGAGGCGGTCGGCTTCTCATTACGCCAGCTGCTCCACAGCGCGGCGTAGTCGCCGTTCAGTGCGACGAGTTCTTCGTGTGTCCCAAGTTCCGCCACGACGCCGTCGATGACCACGCACACGCGGTCGGCGTCGTGCGCGGTATGGAGTCGGTGCGCGATGGCGATGACCGTGCGGCCATGTAGCACGGCACTAAGTGAACGCTCGAGGTGTCGAGCGGCCCTCGGGTCGAGTAGGGCCGTCGCCTCGTCGAGGACGAGCGTGTGCGGATTACTGAGAACCAGTCGAGCGAGCGCCAACTGTTGGGCTTGGGCCGGAGTGATCTGATAGCCCGTCGTGCCGAGTTCGGTTTCGAGACCTTGGGGGAGGTGTTGGACCCATTCGAGCGCGTCGACGGCGTCGAGCGCTTCCTCGATCTCGCGCTCGCTCGCTTCGGGATGGGCGAGTGCCACGTTGTCGTGCACCGAGCCGATGAAGATGTGGTGCTCTTGGGTCACGAGCGCGACGTGTTGACGAAGCGTCGTGAGCGGCATCTGGGCCAGTTCGACCTCGCCCACGCGCACCGAACCGCTGCGCGGGGCGTCGATGCCCGCGAGGAGTCGTCCAATGGTCGACTTCCCGGCGCCCGACGGACCAACGATGGCCAGACGTTCACCGGGCTTCACCGTCAGCGTGATGCCGTTCAAGACGTCGTGTCCCTCGCGATAGGCGTAACGAACGTCTTGCATCGTGATCGTTTCGTTGGAGGGCGCGGGACCGCTGCGTGGTCGGTCGTCTTTCACCACGGACACGCCCACCAGGCGCGCGAGCGCGGTCTGGCCGATCTGGAGCTCGTCGAGCCACGAAACAATGCGGTCGAGGGGGTCGTTGATCTGCACGACGTAGAGGGTGACCGTCGTGGCCGCGCCTAGAGCGAGGTGCCCGTTGATGACGAGCCAGCCGCTCCAGGCCAACGTCGCGGCGACGGCGATCGCGAAGGCGCCCTCGACGGTGGGGAACCACACCATGCGCAAAAGCAGTGTGTACATCTCTGAGTAGAACGACTCGCGGACGCTGTCCTCGATTCGCGTCGACTGGCGGGCACCTAATTGATGGGCGTCGATAGTACGCGCCCCCTCGGCCGTCTCGGCGACTGAGCCGGACATGGTCGCGTAGCTGATGCGCTCGCGTCGGTATCCGGGCGTGGCGTAGCGCAGGTAGTGGCGAGTGGAGAAGAAGAGGAAGGGTAGCGACACCAAACTCGCCACGGTCGCGAGGGGACTCACCAGCAACATCGCTACCAAGGTGAGCACGGCCTGGAGAATCGCGACGAGCCACTCAGGTACCGCGAAGCGCACCGTTCGCGAGAGTGACTCCATGTCGTTGGTGGTGCGACTCAAGAGGTCGCCCGTGCCCGCGCGCTCCACCTCGATGAGGGGCAGCGCCAACACGCTCTCGAGGAACTCTTCGCGAAGCTGGGCGAAGACCGTCTCGCCGAGCACGTAACTTCGTCGGCGCGCGAAGAACGTGAGCACGGCGTAAGCCAGTGACGATACGAAGAGCGCTCCGACGTAGAGCGTGATCTTGGACGAGGTCAGTTGGTGATTAGAGGCGAAGTCCGTGATCTGACCAATAGCCCACGCGGGGATGAGTGCCATCACCGCGGCGAGCGCGTAGAGCGAGAGCATGCGCGCCAAAGGACGGCGGTGTTGGCGCATGAGCACGCGCGCGTAGGCGAGCACGACCTGAGGTTTGGCGACGGGGAGCTGCACTAGTTCTCCTCTCGCAACACGATCTGGCGGTACGTCGACGACCGCTCGACGAGTTCGTGGTGGGTGCCGTGTTCGGTGACCTGTCCGTCGAGTACCACGAACACGACGTCCATCTTCTCGAGCAGCAACGGACTCGACGTGGTGACCAACGTGGTGTGTTCACCACGAACCTCTCGCAGTCGCGCCGCGATTCGCCCTTCCGTGTGCGTGTCCACCGCTGAGGTCGGGTCGACCAAGATCAAGACGTCGGCGTTGGTGAGTATGGCGCGCGCGAGACTGAGTCGCTGACGCTGGCCCCCGGAGAAGCCCCGGCCGCGCTCTTCGACGGTTGTGGAGAGTCCGTCCTCGAGGGCGTCGAGGACGTCGAGGGAACTGGTGGCGCGCAGTACCTCCATAATTCGCTCGTCGTCGACGAGGCCGTGGGGCATGAGTTCGTAACGCAGTTCGCCCGAGAAGAGGCGCGGTTCGATCTCGCTGACGATGACGTGCGAGCGAACGTCGGACAAAGAGAAGGACGAAATGGCGACACCGTTCACGAGCACGTCGTCGGTGTCGGGCACGAAACGACCCAGGCGATCGACGAGGACGGCAGCGTGGTCGGGCGTGTCAGTGACGAGCGCGACCATCTGGCCCCGTTCGACCACGACCCCACTGCGCTGGTCTTCGAGACGAGAAAGTTGCGCTGGCCACGCCACCGGGTTCTCCGGATCGGTGACGATGGGCTGTATCTTCAAGATCCGCAGGACCTTGCCGGCACCCACGTAGGCCCTCGTCGACATGATGATGTAGTCAATGGCCGTGCGAAGTGGCGTCGTGAGGAACGACGCGTAGCCGAAGAAAGCCACGAGCTGACCCGGTTGGAGCGTGCCGTTCATCACGTCGCGCGCGCCGAGGAACGTCACGACGCCCGTGAGAATCGCCGGCAGCAAGACCTGACCCGACTCCAGCCCGGCTTGGGGAGCGGCGATGCGGGTGCCGGCGACGCGCACCTTTTGGCTCTGGTCGCGGTAGTTCTTGAGGAAGACTTCTTCGCCGCCTACGCCTCGAAGGATCCGCAGTCCGGCGACCGTATCCGAGCCGAGGGCCGCGAGTCGACCGGCGGCCTCACGTTGGGCGGCCTGCGTCGCGTGCAGTGGTTTCATCAGTGGCACCGTCAGTGAGCCGAGGATGGGTACGCCGAGCAACACGATGAGACCGAGCTCGACCGAGGTCGAGAGCAAGATGAAGGACACGACGATCCACGCCACGATGGCCCCGGAGAATCTCGCGAAACTGTCGTAGGCGCCGCCGACGCGCATGGCGTCGGCGGCGACGGTGTTGACGACGTCGCCCGCGGGTATCTCGTCAGTGAGGGCGGGGCCTGTGGTGGCGATGTGGCGACCGATGAGCTGAATCGTGCGGAAGGACGCACTCATCCAGTTCGTCACGGCCAGTTGGTGGCGCAGCGCCCCGCAGAACGCTTGGAAGAGACCGAGGGCCACGACGACCGCCACCCACTTGAAGAGTTCGGCGTCGCTGCGATGTTGGATGCCGTGATCGATGGCGGCTCCGACCGCGGCCCAAACGAGGGCCTGCGAAACCATCCACCCGATGCCGAACAGTGCGTTCAGGGACAACAGCCACTTCTGGTGCCGCGCGAGCCACGCCAGGTAGCGAAGGGGTGAACCGGTGTCGGGCGTGCCCGGGTCGCCCACGGGCAGCTCGCGGTAGGGCAGGTGCAGCACGGTTCATCCTTTCAAGTAGTTGGTTCGTGGGACAGAGGGATGGTGAGTCGACCTGTAAGCGGGGTTCTGTCCACCTTCGTAACGAAGGATGGGCGGCCATCCATCTCAGCGATCTACCTCGGGAGTGCCTCTGTTACAAGGCGTGCGGGCTGCCTCCCATGTTTGATCTTGCTCCGGGTGGGGTTTACCGAGCCACCTTGATTACCCAAGATGCTGGTGCGCTCTTACCGCACCGTTTCACCCTTACCTGTGCTTGGTTGCCCAAGTCATCGGCGGTCTGTTCTCTGTGGCACTGTCCTGCACGTCACCGCGACTCACGTTTCGTGAGCACCCTGCCCTTTGGAGCCCCGACTTTCCTCACCGCTTGTTGCCAAGCGGCGCGGCCACCCAGTCGACTCACCATCCGCCCCTAGTCTGACACAACTTTTTCTATCCTTCAAGCCCCGTAGGTCAGTGACGTCCGAGCGGTAGCCTCACCACGTGCTGTCTGACACGTCGAGCGAAGAATCCGTCTTAGAGGTTGGCGAGTTCTACCAACTGCTCACCGCACACCTGGAATCGAGTTTCGGTCGCCGCCGACCGCACTGGGTGCGGGGCGAAGTCGCCAAGGTCTACGAAAAAGGTCACGTCTACGTCGACCTCGTGGACGCGGGCTCGGCCTCGTCGGACACCAAGCGTCCAGTTCTGAACGCACACTGCTGGGCGACCCCCTGGGCCCCCTTAAAGCGCCGACTCGCCGACGAGGGGATCTCGCTCAAAGTCGGGATGGTCGTGAGTTTCTACGGCTACGTGGATGTCTACGCGCCCCAAGGAAAGATTGGCTTCTCGATCACCGAGATCGACGTCGAAGGTCTGTTGGGCGACGTCGCGAGGCGTCGCCAGGAACTGATTGCGCGTCTGCGCGACGAGGGATTTCTCGAACGTAACAAGAAGGCGTTCTTGGCACCGGTGCCCCTTCGCGTAGGTCTCGTGGCGAGCCCGGGGACCGAGGGTTACCAGGACTTCACGGGCCAACTTTTGAACTCACGATTCAGTTTCGAGATCGTCCTCGTGAAGACTCTGGTGCAGGGGGAAGCGGCGCCGCCTCAGATCGTGGGTGCGCTCAAAGCCCTTGATGACGTGGGCGTCGACGTCATCTGCGTCGTTCGCGGCGGAGGTTCCAAGGGCGATCTCGCGTGTTTTGATGACGAACGCGTCGCGCGCGCGATTGCGACGGCGACGGCGCCAGTCTTTACCGGCATTGGTCACACGGGCGACGAGTCCGTGGCCGATCTCGTCGCGCACACTCGTGCAATAACCCCGACGAAACTTGGTGAGGAGATCGTCGGGCTCGTGGCGCAGTGGTACGACGCCCACGTCGTGCGACCGGCACAACGCGTGCTCGAGGCGTCGACCGACGTGCTCGACGAGGCCTCGTTCTACCTCGGTGAACGCCGGCGCACCATGATCTTCGCGGTACGCGACCGCCTTCGCGCGGAGGAACGTCATCTCGTTGGAACTCGTGAGCGACTAGTGATCCAGGCTCGTTACCTCGTCGAGTCGGCGACGCGGATGCTGGTGAGTAACCGCCAACTCCTGGCGGCGTACGATCCCACGCGCCGCCTCGCCCAGGGTTGGTCTATCGTGACCGACTCGAAGGGCGTTGTCGTGAGGTCCCTCGAAAGCGTCAAGGTCGGTGACGAAGTTCGCGTCCTCGTGAGCGACGGATCGTTCACGTCGAACGTCACACAGAAGAAAGGGTCATCTACATGAGCAACGTCAGTGACTGGAATGAAGCGTCGAGTGAACTGAACGCCATCGTCGCGTCCTTTGACGAGGGCGAGGTCTCGGTCGACGACCTCTTCGTGAAACTCGAGCGGGCCACGACGATCATCGAGGCCCTCGAAGCCCGCTTGGCGTCGACGAAGGCCAAGGTCGAAGAGTTGACCCCGAGGATCGCCAAGGTCACCGAGAGCGAATGAGCGAGCGGTTCTACTTTCGCCAGCTCCTCGCCGGTCGTGACTTCGCCGTTGGTGACGCGCTCGCCACGTCCATGCGCAACTTCACCTACGCCCTCGGCGACCTCGAGACGGGCGAGGCGCTCTTGGTCGATCCGGCCTATCGACCGTCAGAACTTCTCGACCTCGTCGACGCTGACGGCATGAGGTTGGTGGGCGTCGTAGCCACCCACTACCACCCCGACCACATCGGCGGCACGCTCATGGGCGAACAGCACGTCGCGGGCGTCGCCGAACTCCTGGCGCTCGTCGAAGTGCCCGTGCACGTCCAGGAGGGTGAAGCCGAGTGGGTGAAGGAGCGCACGGGGGTCGGTGACGACGCGCTCGTGATCCATCACGACGGCGACCAGCTGGACGTGGGCGCCGTTTCGCTGACGTTGCTGCACACGCCTGGTCATACGCCTGGGAGTCAGTGCGTGCTCGTCGAGGGTCGACTACTAAGTGGTGACACACTCTTCATCGACGGCTGTGGTCGGACCGACTTTCCCGGTGGCGACGCGACCGAGATGTACAAAACCTTGAGCGAACGACTCAGCCAGGTGAGCGACGAGACCGTGCTCTTCCCGGGACACTTGTACGCTGCGGAGTCGTCGATGGCGATGGGCGAGGTCCGAGCGCGTAACTACGTGCTGGCGCCCAAGAGCCAAGGCGAGTGGCTCGCGATGTTCGGGTCGTGAGTCAACTCGGCCGGTCCGACCACGTCGTCGTGGTGGGAGCGGGCGTCGCGGGCTGGCGCTTGGTGGAGTCACTTCGCCGTGAGGGGTACGAGGGCGAGCTGACCCTTGTCGGTGACGAGCCCCACGTCCCTTACGATCGACCACCACTTTCGAAGCAGGTTCTCTCGGGTAAGTGGGACCTCGACAAGGTCACGCTCGCCACGTCAGAGAAACTCGAGGCGTCACGGACCACCCTTCGCCTCGGCGTGCGCGTGACGGAACTCGACGTCGAGAACACTACGGTCGTACTTGCTGACGGTTCCACACTCGCGGGCACGCACGTCGTGCTGGCCACGGGGTCGCTGGCGCGAACGCTGACCTTCCCTTCCGCGGGTGCACTGGCGACACTGCGTAACTACGACGACCTCACGCGCCTCGACGCCACACTCAGGTCACTCGAGCCCGAGAGCGTCGTCGCAATCATTGGCGGCGGCTTCGTGGGTGCCGAGGCGGCGACGTCGATCAAGGCGCGCGGACTCACGCCCATCGTGCTCGAAGTGGCTCCGCGTCCCTTGATCGGCGTGCTCGGCGACACGGTATCGACCTGGCTCGAGACGATCGGCATTGATTTTGGGATCGAGGTCCGTACGAGCCAGCACCTGCGTGACGTGCGACCCCACGAGGAAAGCTTCGTCATTGACTTTGACGACGGCTGGTCGCTGGCGGCGGGTGCGATCTTGGCCGCGGTAGGGTCGTCGCTCGACCTCGCGTGGCTCGAGGGATCGGGTCTCACTCTCGACCATGGCGTCGTCGTCGACCGTGACCTTCAGGCCGCAAAGAACGTCGCGGCGATCGGTGACGTCGCGCGCTTCATCGTCTCGAGCGCGCTGGGCGAAGAAGTCGCGAGGATCGAACACTGGGAGGTCGCGACCGAGCACGCCGCGCAGTTGGCGCGGTACTGGACGAGTGGTGAACGCTCGACGGCCGTGACGATTCCCTATTTCTGGTCTGATCAGTACGGCAAGAAGATCCAGATGTTGGGACATCCCCATCCGGGTGATGACGTCGTGATGGTTGAGGGCAGTTGCGAAGCGGGCAAGTGGCTCGCGCTCTATTCGCGCGACGGATACGTCACGGGTGGCGTGTCGCTCAGTCAGCCGCGCGGTCTCGCACTCAGTAAGAAGCTGTTAGAAGAACCCACGACGCTCAAGGGCGCGCTCGAGAGTGCGCCGTGGTCGACTTAGAACGAGACGCTCGAGAGTTCGGGGATCGTTCCCTGCGCGCGCGGCACGACGTCGCGCCAGGCGACGCGCGTGGACGCTCGCTCGTCCTCACTGATTGAGGGCGTCGCGACGTAACTCGGAGACCAGAGACGCTCGACGTCGTCGAGGGTGAGATGACCCGCCGCGACGAGCGCCATGAGACCCGCGCCGAGTGTCGTGGCTTCGCGTTTGGAGGAGACCGCGACGGCGTGGCCGGAGAAGTCGGCAAGACGCTGTACGAAGAATCGATTCGCGCTCATACCCCCGTCGATGCGTATTTCGCGCAGTGTGGCGCCGACCTCTTCTTCAGCGGCGTCGAGGAGATCGGCACCGCGTTGGGCCACGCCCTCGAGCACCGCGCGCACGAGGTGCGCGCCGGACGAGCCCCGCGAGAGACCAAAGAACGCCCCACGCGCGCCGAAGTCCCACTGGGGCGTACCCAGTCCCGAGAAGGCGGGCACGAACGAAACGCCGTCGCTTGACGGTACCGAGCGCGCGAGTACGTCGCTGTCACTGAGTTCATTGAGCAGTCCGAGATCGCGTAGCCACTCCACGCACGATCCTGCGCTCAAGACGATTCCTTCGATACCCCAGGTGGCCGAGCCCTGGTGACTGCGAACGACCGTGGGGTAACAGCCCGAGGCGAAACGATTGAGCGCCGTGGGCGCTTCGTTGCCGTGGATCATGTCGAGCATCGCCCCGGTGCCAAACGTGATCTTGGCCCCGCTGTTCACGCACGATTGTCCAAAGAGTGAGGCGGGCTGATCGCCGATCATGGCGGTGATGGCCGGCGAGCCCGCCAGCGCGCTCGCAACGCCCAACGAACCCATCGTGTCGGTGATCCGAGGCAACATGACCTCGTCCAGGTTGAGCAGCGACAAGATGTGTTCGTCCCAACCAGTGACGGTGCGATTGACGAGACCCGTAATGGCGGCGTTGGACCGGTCCGTGGCGAACGTGGATCCCTGACTGAGGTGCCACGCGATCCAGGTCTCAATGGTCGCGAAGCGAAGATCACTCGGTGAACGACCGCACTGCTCGACGAGCCACTTGATCTTCGTCGCGGACTGATTCGGCGCGAGTCGAAGGCCCTCCGCCTGCAACACGAGACAGTCCAGAACCGTTCGAAGGTCTTGCCAACTGAGCGCGGGTCCCACGGCCTCGCTGCTCGCGTGATCGAAGACAATGGTCGTGGCTCGTTGATTGGTGATGCCCACGGCGTCACAAGGTCCGCCCTCGTCGAGCGTGCTCGCCGCAAGTTCGAGCGTGAGCCGAGCGATCTCGGCCGGATCGAGCTCGACTTCACCGGGAGTGGGCGAGCGAACCGACAGACCTTGTTGGTGCGTGGCGGAAATTTGACCTTCATCGTCCACTAGGGACGTTCGGATCGACGAGGAGCCGACGTCAATGGCGAGGGCCCTCACCACGTCGGACCACCGATGCCGAGGACGCCGGGGTTCAAGATGTTGCGAGGGTCGAGCTGCGCCTTGGCTCCTTCGAGAATGGTGAAAGCATCGCCGAGCGCCTCGGCGACGAAACGCGCTCGGGCGCGTCCAACGCCGTGGTGATGGCTGATCGAGCCGCCGACTCGTAGTACTTCGTTCATCGCGTCGTCCCAGGCTCGCCGATAGAACGTCGTGGGGTCAGCGTCGGGTTGACCGGCGAAGGTGAAGTAGAGGCACGCGCCGTCGAGGTAGGCGTGAGACTGATGAACGGACACGTTGAGCATGCCTTCGATCGCGTTGAGGGTGTCGCCGACGCGCACGCGTAGTGCCTCGAGGATCGCCCAAGGCCCCGAGACTTCAATGGTGTCGACGACGTAGCCCCGTTCCCACAACGGCGCGAGCGCGCTGACGTCGTTGCGGCGCTCGAGCCAGCGTTCGACGTACGACGGCTCGAGCGCCCTCGCGCCCGTGCACTCCTCACGAACGATCCGCATCGTGGCCTCGACGAAGAGCGGGTCACCCTCGTCGAGCACGATGAGAGCGCATTCGCCGAGGTCGAAGTTTCGCTGGGACTCGATTTCGTCGTAGAGGCGAAGGACGGCGGGGTGCGCGTCACGCTGCACCACACGCCGACACGCCTCTATGCCATCGTGAAAGGTGGCGAAGGAGTACGCGGCACGTTGCTCGCTCGGGGCCAGCTTGTGCACGAGCAACGTCGCCTCGGTGATGATCCCGAGCGTCCCCTCCGAGCCAATGAAGAGTTGCAGGAGATCAGGTCCGACCGCCTGGCGCGGTCCGTGGCCCCCGAGCGTGACGACGTCACCGTTCGCGAGCACCACGGTAAGGGCTCGCACCATGTCCTCGATCTTGCCGTAACGATTCGAATACTGTCCCGCGCCGCGGCACGCGATCCACCCGCCGACCGTGGCGAGTTCGAAGGACTGGGGAAAGTGGCCGACCGTGTAACCGAGACCCCGGACGAAACGTTCGAGGTCGGGACCGAAGACGCCGGCTTCGACGCGAACAGTGCTCGACACGGTGTCGAGCGCAATGACGTTGTCGAGTCCGGTGAGATCCAACGCAATGGCGCCGGGCGTGGGGACCGCGCCGCCAACGACGCCGGAGCGACCGCCCTGCGCGGTGAGCGCGACACGGTGTTCGTTGGCGAGGCGAAGCGTCGCACTGACGTCACTCGTGGAGTGCGCGCGTACGACGACGCCGGGCCAGTTCTCGACATGACCGCGTGCAACCTCGGGTATCAGGCGAGGCCACCAGTCGCGTGAATGCTCGGCTCGTTCTACTGTGCTCACGTCGAACGACACGCCGATCCTCGTGAGTTCGCCGAGCAACTCGTCCGGCGCGACGTCGGACGCTACGAGTACGCCCGGGGGATAGTCGTTCGGCATCGTCGGTTCACTCACGTCGACGCCCTAGAGCGCGAGTCCCGCGGCGGAGAATTCATGCTCGACGAGTGAGCGGTACGCCTCGACGTGGGCCGCGACGTCGGCGTCATCCCAGCCCATGTCATCGGCGACGAGCGTGGCGATAGCGGGCGCGGCGTCGAGCGTGGCACGCGCGTCGTGCAGGTGGGCGCGGGTTCTTCGCGTGAGTAGATCCACGAGGGAAGTGGCCATCTCTTCTCGGGCGCTGAAGATGAACTCCGCCTTCACGTACGGCTGTCCCACGATGGCGCGCTCGCCGAGCGAGGCGTCGGCCTTGATCATGTCCAGGACGGTGGACGCGTCGGTGCCGAAGCGGTGATAGAGGTGGACTTCGAGTTCGTTCGTCGGACGCCACGTGCCGACGCCGTAGAGGCGCAACGTCTTCGTGCGGACCCTGGCGATTCCGTTGACGTAGGGCTTCAACTTGTCGACGGCGTCCTCGGCCATCTGGCGATACGTCGTCCACTTGCCCCCGGTGACGTGCACCACGCCGTCGCCCGAGTCCGTCACTTGGTGTCGACGCGAGAGGTCGGCGGTGCGCTCCTTCATCTTCTTTCCCTTTTCGGGCGCGAGTAGCGGTCGAAGTCCTGCCCACACACCGGTGACGTCTTCGAAGGTGAGATTCGACGTCGTCGCGGCGTTCACGGTCGCCAGCAGATACGAGATGTCCTCGGGGGTGCACGTCGGGTCATCGATCGCTCCGTCGTAGGCCGTGTCGGTGGTGCCGATGTAGGTGAAGGGCGCGTCGTCGAAGGGAACGACGAAGATACTGCGACGATCATTGGGAACGTTCAAGACGGCCGCGACGTCCGCCGGCAATCGATCGCGCGCCACGCTCACGTGGACGCCCTTGGCCGGCGTAACGCGACGCGATGGCTGGTGTTCGCTCAACGTGAAGATACTGTCGGCCCACACGCCCGTCGCGTTCACGATCGAGCGCGTCACTATGGTGAACTCGTTCTTGGTCAGTTCGTCTCGACAGACGACGCCCTTCACGCGTCCGTTGTCGTCCTTCGCGACGTCGACGGCGCGCACGTAGTTCGCCACGTTGGCGTGAAAGCTCACCGACGCGGTCTTGGCGAGCACGAGCGCCACACGAGCGTCGTCACCGCGTGCGTCGTAGTAGAGAAAGCCCGCGACGAGCCTCTCGGTGCGCAGCGTTGGAAGGTGCGCGAGCGTCTCTTCTCGAGTAATTCTTCGGTACCGATGGCCAATGCGCCATCCACCGCTCAGGTCGTAGATCCGAAGAGCCGTGGCGTAGCCCTTCACGAGTGCCTTCGAGGCCACGCCGTTCGATCCAAAGAGTGGGATCAGGAACGGCAGGGGTTGCACGAGGTAGGGCGCGTTCGCGAGAAGTCGCTGGCGCTCGCGGAGGTTCTCGTACACCAGGCGGAACTCCTTTTGTTGCAGGTAACGCAGCCCGCCGTGCACCATCTTGGAGGATTTGGAGCTGGTACCTGACGCGACGTCGCCGCTGTCGATGAGGGCGACGCGAAGGCCCCGGGACGCGGCGTCGAGGGCGACGCCCGCGCCGGTCATCCCCGCACCGATGACGACGACGTCGAAAGTGGACGTGGTCAGCGCTTCTACCTCGTCGGATCGTCGCCACGTCGTCATCAAGCCATGTTGACACAAGGCACGAACGTGCTCGATTCGTAAAGAGGACGGATGGTTGACGGTACGACTCAGTGGCGAGCGAGTGACGCTTCGAGAACGCTGCACCACCTACTCCTTATCGACTTGTGACGACGTAGGAGAAAAGCTGATGAAGTAGGTGAACTTCTCGTCACGGCGAGGGAACCGGGTCGTGACAAGCAAAAACACACCTCTCGTAGAGCGCAGTTGTTGCAACGAAACTCGCCGATCGCGTGCGCAGCATGGCCGAACGAGACCGATTACCACGCGTGGCGCGGTGCCGATAGTCTTTCGGCGAGCGGCCAATGTGGTGGCTTGAAATTAAGGGAGGAAGTGCTTATGGCACTGAGGAAGATTAAGACGGCACTCCTCGCCGGAACGACGGTCGCAAGTCTCGTGGCCGTTGGTATCTCGGCGGGTTCAGTGCCTGCTGGCGGAGCGTCGAGCGCGAATTGGGCGAAAGTGACGCATCTATCCAAGAGCGGTTCTAGTTCGATGACGGCGCTCGTGGCCGCCGCCAAGAAGGAAGGAAAGCTCAACGTCATTGCTCTACCACCCAACTGGGCAAACTACGGAACCATCATCAAGGATTTCTCCAAGAAATATGGAATCAAGGTGAACTCGGTGAACCCCGACGGTTCGAGTGCTCAAGAGATCACGGCGCTCACGGCCGACAAGGGACGATCGAGCGCTCCCGACGTCATTGACGTAGGAACGAGTTACGCCGTCACCGCGACGTCGAGCCACTTGCTCGCGCCGTACAAGGTTCAAACTTGGAGTGAGATTCCTGGAGCACTGAAGAACTCCAATGGTTACTGGTTTGACGACTACGGCGGCTTTGTCGCGATTGGCTGCAACTCTTCAGCCGTGACAACGTGTCCCACCTCGTTCAAAGACATGCTCACGGAGACGGGTGCGAATGGCTACAAGATTGGTATCAACAACAATCCGACCCAGTCCAACTCGGCACTCGCGGCCGTTCAAGCGGCGTCCATCGCCAACGGCGGCTCCGTGAACGATGCTTCGAAGGGCGTAAGTTTCTTCGCGACGCTGAACAAGAACGGTGCCTACGTTCCGGTCATCGCGAACGCGACGACCGTGGAAAGTGGTGCCACGAACATCATCATCTGGTGGGACTACCTCCAAGCCAGTGGCATTACCCCTTCGGTGAAGGGCTGGAAGGTCATTGTTCCTAGCGACGCCGCGGTGGGCGAGTACTACTCACAGGGCATTAGCTCATCGGCACCAGATCCAGCGGCGGCTCGCCTCTGGGAGGAGTACCTCTACTCGGTAACCGGCCAGAATCTGTGGCTCCAAGGTGAGGCTCGGCCAGCAGAGTTGGCGTACATGCAAGCGCACGGTACGGCCAACAAGGCGTGGGTGGCGAAGTTGCCTGCGTTGCCAAAGGGCATTACGCCTGTTTACCCAACAACAGCGCAGATCACCGCCGCGGCCACGGTCGTGGGCAACACATGGAACACGCAGGTTGGTTCCGGCGCTTAATTAGCACGGCGCCACTTCCCTCATGTCAACGAGCGAAGTGATCTCCTCGGAGCCGGGTGCNNGCACCCGGCTCCGAGGAGATCACCCTCAAATCGAACAGCAGAATTCACCGGGTCCGGCGCTTCTTCGGGCCTTCTATGGCATTGGCCCCGTTCTTCATCTTTGTCTTTCTCGGTCTCGGCATTCCGACCATCGCCGTTGTCTACAAGGCCTTTCAAGGCGAACACGGCGGCTTCACGTTCTCGAACGTTCACGACATCACGCAGGGCGTCTACCGCCTCGGCTTCGAGAACAGTTTCAAATTGGCCCTGTTGTCCTCGGTGATTCCAGGCGTACTCGGCGTCTTCCTCGCCTACGCGATTCTGACCGCGAAGAGCAACGTCTTGCGCCGTGTCGTCCTCGCGGCCTCCGGCGTCTTCGCGAACTTCGGTGGTATCAACCTCACCTTCATGTTCATCGCGGCCTTGGGCACGACGGGCACGCTGACGGTGTGGCTCAACGCGATCAAACTCAATCCCTGGCACTACGGCTTCAACCTCTACACCTTCTCGGGCGTGGTGTTCGTCTATATGTACTTTCAGATTCCCCTCATGGTGCTCGTGATCACGCCCGCGCTGGGCGGACTGAAGCAGTCGTGGCGTGAGGCGGCGGAGAATTTGGGTGCGTCGAGCTGGAGGTACTGGTTCCACGTGGGTGTACCCGTTCTCTTGCCGTCAGTCCTTGGAGGAATGTTGCTCCTCTTCGGCAGCGCCTTCGCGGCGTACGCAACTGCTGAGTCGCTGACGACGGGCATCATCGCCCTTTCGCCGATCCAGATTGGTAACTTCATCAACGGCAACGTCATCAGTGGCCAAACCAACGCTGGTTACGCGATCGCGTTCGGGATGCTCGTGATCCTGTCGGTGACGATGATCGCGTACGGCCTCGTTCGAAAGAGGGCGTCACGATGGCTGCTCTAGGTGGTGTCGAAGGGGCCGGTACGCTCGCTTCACTAAGCGAGAAGAGTCCAGCTCTTGAAGAGTTTTCGTCGGGCCGGGCGAAGAAACGTCGACACTTTCGTTGGTGGCGCCTCATTGTCATGGTCCTCGCTGGCATCTATTTCTTGGGACCCCTCTACGCCGGCATAAAGTTCTCACTCGAAGATATCCAAGGCGGCTTCTCCCTTCGCGCGATTGAAAGTATTCCTTCGTCGCCGGGATTCTCCGCCGCCTTCGCGCTGTCGATGCGGATAACCATCGTCACGGTGGTGGTCTCCGCGTTGCTCATGATTCCCACCGCGATCTACGTCCACCTGCGAGTGCCGCGGATGAGACGAGTTCTTGATTTCGTCACCGTGCTGCCCATCGTCATCCCACCCATCGTCCTCATTGTCGGCGTTTTGGACGCGTCCCCGCTGTGGGTGAAGTCGTCGCCGTATCTCCTCAGCTTCATGTACGTCATCCTCGCCATGCCCTTCGTGTACCGCTCGCTCGACGCCGGGCTGGGTGCCGTTGATCTCAAGACGCTCACGGAAGCGTCGCGATCGCTCGGTGGGAACTGGATCAAGACCTTGTGGCGAGTCGTGCTGCCAAATCTTCGTCCGGCCCTCATGTCCGCGCTGGTCCTCACGCTGGCGCTGGCGCTCGGCGAATTCACCATGGCGAGTTTGGACCTCTGGACGACGATTCCGGTGTGGATCTACCAATTCCAGAACGCGAGCAATGGCCACGTTCAGATAGCCGCGGCGATGGTCGGCCTTGTCGGCGCGATCGTGTTGGTGACGATTATCGTCTCTCTCGACCGTTCACGGTCGGGACGTAGGAAAATGAGCACAAAGTGACCCAAATGAAAGAGACACCCGTGACGAGTACGTTGACGCAGAACGCGGCGAGTGGTGGAGCCTCAGTGAGCTTGGAGAACCTGGTGCGCACCTATGGCAAGGTTCGAGCCCTGGACGGTCTCACGCTCAAGATCGAACCCGGTGAGTTCATGGCGTTGCTCGGACCGTCGGGTTGCGGCAAAACGACGGCGCTACGCGTGCTCGCGGGCTTCGAACAACTCGACAGTGGACGAGTCGTCGTGGGCGGCGAAGACCTCTCGAACGTCAGTGCACAAAAGCGCGACATGGGAATGGTCTTTCAGAGTTACTCGCTCTTTCCCAATTTGAATGTCCTGAATAACGTGGCCTTCGGCCTACGAATGCGCAAGCAGTCTGCGTCCAAGCGACGTGCGAAGGCAGGAGAACTCCTCGAGATGGTGGGTCTCAGCGATCAGGCCGGCAAATATCCCCACCAGATGTCCGGTGGGCAGCAACAGCGCGTGGCCCTGGCACGCGCCCTCGCGATCGAGCCTCGCGTGCTCTTACTTGACGAACCGCTCTCGGCGCTCGACGCGATCGTGCGCGCCGAACTTCGCGATCAGATTCGTTCCCTTCAGCAACGACTCGCCATCACCACGGTCTTTGTCACGCACGACCAAGAAGAAGTACTCTCGATGGCCGATCGCGTGTGCGTGATGTCACGCGGCCACATCGAGCAGGTGGCTACGCCTTCTGAGCTCTACGCACGCCCCGTCACTGCGTTCGTCGCGCAGTTCGTGGGCATTTCGAGCCGAGTGCCGGTTGATGCTTCCGGCCGAGAAGTGGTCATCTTCGGTCAGCGCTGTCCCGTTCGAAGCGGCGAAGGAAGTTCCTTGTCGGGACCGGTTGACGCTCTCCTTCGACCAGAAGACATCGCGATCGCGGTCGACCCCGAGGGCAAGGGCTTCGTGACCCGCAAGAGTTTTCTCGGTGCCGTGACACGCCTCGTTGTTCAGGTCGGTGAGATTTCCGTTCGCGTCGATGTTCGAAGCGACGTTGGTTCGGAGATTGAACTCGGTACCCACGTGCGACCGAGCATCGTCGCGCGCGACGTGTTGATCGCCCCTCGCAAAGTGGATGTTCTCTCTGACCCGGCGACGGCTTCGTAGGGGAGCGACGTAGCCAGACGGAGACGCGGTGCTCCTCTTAGAGCCCACGAACGATGCTCGGTCAGTTGCCGAGATCTATTGCGTCAACCTCGGGGTTCCTGCTTCGTAGCAACACCAAAGAGGAGCCGACCCACGCGGCCGCGATGATCAGCCAGATGACGAGTCGAACCCAGGGATGCAGACCTGTGCCGAGAAATATTGACGTAGCGGTAAATGTTGACGAAGCTGTGTTGCTTACAGGCGCGTAGCCAGTCCAGCCGGTGAGCCCTCTCGTACCCCACGTCATCGCCCAGGCGCCGAAGAAGTAGAGCGCGACGCCGATGCCGACCACGATGACGATTCGTTGCGAGTAGTTCATCGTCGCGCGTTTCATGAGAGAAGTCTTTCATAAGGGAGTGGCCGACATCGCGGGAAACGACCTCGCGCGTGATGATTGGAACGACGTTGCAATCTCGAAACTCCCGTCGACGAAGAGAAGGGTGTCGGCTTAAAGACGCTCGGGCTTCAGGGACTAACTTGCTGGATATGGACTTCGAACTCTCTGGCGAACTTCGAGAACTTCAACTCAGTGTACGAAAACTCGCGCAAGAGAAGATCCGACCGCGAGCGCGAGAGATCGACACGTCGGGCGCCTATCCCCAAGACATCTTCGATGAATTCAAGAAGGCCGATCTCCTAGGTCTCTGTATCCCCGAGGCGTACGGAGGATCGGGCGCGGGCATCATGGGGCTCACCTTGGCGATCGAAGAGGTGACCAAATACTCGAACGTGCTGGGTTTGATGTTGTTGTTGACGCGTTTACCTACGGGTCCCATCATGATCGCCGGCAACGAGGAACAAAAGCAGCGCTACTTGCCGTCTATCGCGGACGGGGCCAAACGTTCGGCGTTCTGCCTCTCGGAACCCGGAGCGGGTTCGGACGTCGCGGGCATGAAGACGCGCGCGACGGAGGACCCCGACGTCGAGGGTGGTTTCGTCCTCAACGGCACCAAGTGTTGGATCTCGGGAGGAATGCAGGCCGACTGGTTCGTCGTCTTCGCGAAGATTGGTGACCCCGCGCTACGGCACCACACGAATATCTGGGGCTTCATCGTCGACGCCGACACTCCCGGGGTCTCGAGGCCCCGCGTCGACAAGAAGATGGGCGTTAAGGGCATCGACACCGCGGAGATCGTCTTCGACAACGTGCGAGTCGGTCCTCGACAAGTGATCGGCGGAGGTTTCGCTATCGCGATGGAGTCGCTCAACGCCATGCGGCCCATCGTGGCGGCACGTGGTCTCGGTCTCGCCGAGGGGGCACTGATGTACGCGACGAACTACGTGAAGGAACGCGAGGCCTTTGGTAAGACCATTGCCGAGTTTCAAGGAATTCAGTGGGAGATTGCCAAGTGCGCCACCGAGATCGAAGCCGCGCGTTTCTTGACCTACCGCGCCGCGTGGCTCGCGGACCAGGGCAAGTACACCAAGGAATACGTTCCCATGTTGTCGATGGCGAAGTACAAGGCGACCGAGGTGGCCGTCAAGGCTTCGGGGCTCGCGGTCCAACTTCTCGGTGCGGCCGGGTACATGGAGGATCACCCGACCGAGCAGTACTACCGAGACGCTCGTCAACTCACCATCGTGGAAGGGACCAGTCAGATCCAACTCGGTCTCATCGCGCGAGGTGTGCTCGGTCACGATCTGTGGTGGGACTAGTCACGATCGCCAAGGCGAGCTCACGTACACTGACGCTGTGAGTGGACCACTGACGGGACTGAAGGTCCTCGAGTTAGCCGGTATCGGCGCGAGTCCCTACGCCTGTATGTTGCTCGCGGACCTCGGCGCCGACGTGCTGCGTCTCGAACGAGGCGATCCTGACGCGGACGCCACGACAACGTGGGACGTCCTCAATCGGTCGCGTCACTCCGTGGCGCTCGACCTAAAGAGTGACGCGGGACGCGAGCTCGTCCTCGATCTCTGCGAACAGGCCGACGTCCTCATCGAGGGCTTTCGCCCGGGCGTGACGGAACGACTCGGTCTCGGGCCTGACGACGTCTGGCAACGCAACAAACGTCTGGTGTACGGGCGCATGACCGGTTACGGACAAGAAGGGGCGTTAGCGGCGCGTGCTGGCCACGACATCAACTACGTGGCGATTTCGGGCGCGTTATGGCCCCTCGGACGAGTAGGTGAGCGACCGGTGCCGGCCCTCAACCTCGTGGGCGACTTTGGCGGTGGCGCGCTGTTCTTGGTGTTTGGTGTGCTCGCGGCGGTGTTCTGCGCTCAACAAAGCGGCGAGGGCCAGGTCGTCGACGCGTCGATGGTCGACGGGACCGCTTCGATGATGGCCATGACGCACTCCTTTTTGAACGCCGGATACTGGACGGAAGAGCGCGGCGTCAACATCCTCGATAGCGGCGCGCACTTCTACGAGGTGTACGAGACTAGTGACGGTCGATTCGTCGCGGTGGGTGCGATTGAATCCAAGTTCTACGACGAACTCCTGCTCGGGCTCGGTCTCAGCGCTGACGATCTGCCCCCGCAGATGGACCGGACGAAGTGGCCCGAGATGAAAGAGCGCTTCGCGCAACTCTTTCGAACGAAGACCCGCGACGACTGGACCGAGATCTTCGCTGACGCGGACGCCTGCGTGACGCCCGTTCTCTCACCTTCGGAGGCGGCGCGCCACCCGTACAACACGTCTCGAGGGGTCTTTACCAACGAAGGGGCGACGCAGCCGAATCCGGCCCCGCGGTTCTCCAAGACGCCAGGAATCGTGAGTTCACCACCGCGAAAGCCGGGTTCGGGCACTCGACAAGGACTATTGGCGTGGGGCGTGAACGAAGAACGACTCGCGGCGCTGCGTGCCGAGGGTGCCTTTGGCTAGATGTTGACCACCGGGCAGGTCAACGTGCGCGTGATACCGGGCACTTTTTGAATCGCTCCCACGATGAACTTGCCGAGGTCGTCCACACTCTCGGCTTCACAACGAACGATCACGTCGTAGGGGCCGGTCACTTCGAAGGACTCGAGGACGCCGGGCACGGCACGGGTGGCTAGAACCACCTTTTCGCTTGAGCCAATTTCGGACTGAATCAAGATGTACGCCTGGACCGCCATGGGAGACCTTTCGTTTTGAGTCCTCCCATATTGCCCGTTTTTCAATTGTTTCGCTAATCGTCGCGAAAGCGCTTGCCGACGTGCCACTGGTGGCAGTAGTCGCAGCGGTACGCGTTGAGGTCGGCGCCGTTCAGTGTCCACGCCAGTTGCGCGGCACTCTGGGCTTCGCGCTCGGTGCGATAGGGGTTCTTGGGCGTGCCTTCACGTGTGAAGTGCGACGCGACGCGACCCAGTGGGCGTGTGGAGGGTAACGGGCGGCGACGTCGCTTCATGGCATACAGACACTACGTGTTCTGACTAAATTGTTCGACGTGAGTGTTCAGTTGGAGACCGAAGTTGTCGTCGAATCGACGACGCGTCTCGACGACGGCGACCACGAGCGATTTACGCACTTGGTGCTGGAGGGCTACACCCCAAAGGACGGTGATTTCGTGGCGCTGGAGAACTCCGTGGTCGAGGGCATGGTGAACTCAACGCCCGTACGCGCCCTGTGCGGAAAGGTCTGGGTTCCCGGTCGGGACCCGAAGAAATACCCGCTCTGTCCGACGTGCAAGGACATCGCGAAGTCGCTGGGTTGGTCAGTACCGGACGCGTGAGCGGAGGAGCTCTCGAGCCCCTTCACTAGAGTCAAAGGCACTATGGCTCGCGCACTCGCACTCCGTCACCACTACGAAGACCGTCCGGGACTCGTAGGCGAGGCCTTTGAAGCGCGGGGCTACGAGGTCGATCTCGTCATGATGGACGAAAACAGCACGACGCCGTCACTCGACGGTTACGACGTGATGTTCATTCTCGGATCGAAGTGCGCCGTGTACGACCAAGAGGTCGAGGCGGCGTGGTTTCACCGAGAGCTGGCCCTCATTGGCGACGCCGAGAAGCGCTCGCTACCCATTCTGGGCATCTGTTTCGGCGCCCAGGCACTTTGTCGCTACTACGGGGGCGACGTACGTCGAGCACCAGACGGCGAAATCGGCTGGTTCGAGATTGACGTCGTGGCCGACGTCGAGCTTCCACGAGGACCGTGGTTCGAATTTCACTTCGATCACTGCACTTTGCCGGCCTCGGCTGAGCTCTGGGCGACCTCGCCGCGCGCGGTGCAGGCCTTTGCCATTGGACAGAACGTGGGCGTTCAGTTCCATCCCGAGATCGACGAAGAGCAATTAAAAGAGTGGTTGGCCTCCGACGAGGAGGACACGAGAAACCTCGGGCTCGACCTCGAGGCGTTGTTGAGCGAGACGGCACGAGAGACGCCGGCGGCGCGTGCACGAGCGCAGGAACTTGTCGATTTGTTCTTACGTCGTGTGGGCTAGGTCACGACCGTGAGCGAGCGCTCGTCCGACGAGACAATGACGGTGAGGATTGACCGTCCGGCCACTGGTGGCGGCGTGGGACGCGCCGACGACGGGCGTGTCATCTTCGTACGTCATTCATTGCCGGGTGAACTTGTTCGAGTTGACGTGAGCGAGACGACGTCGAGCTTCTACCGTGGTGACGCCATCGAGGTGCTCGATCCGAGCCCCGATCGCGTCAAGGCACCGTGTCCCTACGCGCATCCGGGAGGGTGCGGTGGCTGTGATCTGCAGCACGCCTCTTCGAGCGCGCAACGATCGTGGAAGGCCTCGCTGGTTTCCGAACATCTCAAACGAATAGCGGGACTTGAGATCGACGTCGAGGTGACCCCGGCGCCCGGTGAGGTGAAGGGTTCGAGGACGAGACTTCGCTGCGCGGTCGATGAAGAAGGTCGGTTGAGCCTGCGTGCTGCCCGGTCGCACGACCTCGTCGCCATCGACGCGTGTTGGATTGCTAACGACGCGTTCGAAGCGGCGCTGCAATCTACGTGGCGCGGTATCAGCGAGGTCGAACTACGAGCCATTGGCAACGGCGAGCCCTTCGCCGTGGCTCGGCGCGAGAGTGAGCGTGGTACCAACTACGAGCTACGTTCGCTCACCGGCGCGCCGCTCGAGCCCTCGACGCACTCTCGCGTCGCGGTACGCGATCACGTGTTCTCGGTAGGTCCGCTCTCGTTCTGGCAGTCGCATCGTGACGCACCGAGCGTGCTCCTTGATTCGGTGCTGGAGTTCGCGAACGTCGCCGCGGGTGATGACGTGGTCGATCTCTTCAGTGGTGTCGGGCTCTTCGCGGTTCCTCTGGCGAAGTTGGTGGGACCGGGTGGCCGCGTGACCGCGGTCGAGTCGTCACCGTTCGCCGTTCGTGACGCGCGCACGAACGCCACGGGCCTCAAGCAGTTGAAAGTTCGTGAGTGGTCGGTCACGCCGCGATCGGTGAACGACACCGTGCGCGAAGGATCCATCGTCGTGTTGGACCCGCCCCGACACGGGCTCGCCAAGGGCGTTGCCGAGAGCCTGATTCGTCGTCGACCCGAGCGATTGGTCTACGTCTCGTGCGACCCGGCGACCTTCGCCCGCGACCTTAGGATTTTCTTAGGTAACGGATTTTCCCTGGAACAATTGCGAATCTTCGACCTCTTCCCGATGACTGAGCACGTTGAGCTTGTCGCGAGCCTTGACAGCCCCTCGTAAAGGGTGGATAGTAAAAGCCAGGACGAAAGTCTCGTTACCCGCTGAGGGGGTTGAGAATGTCGATCAAGTTGGATCACCACCACCGCGTTACCGCCCAGAAGCTGTTTTGCCACCCACTGAATCACAACATTCAGTGGCACGACGTGTGTTCATTGCTCGCACGTTTCGGTGAGGTCCACGAGACCCATCGTGGCAATTGGGCCATATCGGTGGAAGGCGAAACTGTCTCCTTCGGATCAACGCGCACGCGCGAGTTGACCGAGGACCAAGTGGTGCGAGTTCGAAACTTTCTTCGATCATTCGGTCTCACAAAAGAGAAGTTGACCGCGGCGTAACTTTCTGACCAGTACGGTTAAGAGTCGTGACGAAGCGACTCCTTGTGCTGATTCCTCCGTCGCTGGGTAAGTCCCTGGGCGGTCGTCGCCGGAGCAAAGCGGGCGTCTTTGACGTGGTTCTCGACGAGCCACGTCGCCAAGTACTCATTGCTCTGGGTGATTTCGTCGCCCGCGCAACGCCCCGTGAACTTGAGGTGACCTTCAACGCGCGAGGCCAACTGCTCGAGCGCGCCGTTGAGGCGACCAACGAAGTGGTGTTGAATCGCGCACTACTGGCTCCGGCGTGGCGACGCTACGAAGGCATTGTCTGGAGTCATCTCGATCCAGTTTCGCTTTCACCGGCACTGCGACGACGAGTACTGGTTCCTTCGGGTCTCTACGGGCTTCTCTCGAGTGAAGATCCCATCGCCGACTACCGACTCAGGATGAACGTACGACTAAAGCCGTTGCCCTCACTCGCTCAGTTCTGGCGACCGATCGTGACGCCGCTGCTACTCAATCGAGCGAAGAACACGACCGTCGTCAACTTCTTGCCCCAAGAACACGCGGCGAGCATTGATTTCAACTCGCTCGCCGAGAACGGCCATGTGGTCAATGTCCACTTTGTCGCGAACGACGAGAAGCGCGCGGTAGGTCACGACGCGAAGGCCATCAAGGGCGTGCTCGCTCGACACGTCTTGACCGACGGACTTGAGACCATCGAATCAGTCCAATGGCGGGGTTGGCGCGTGCGCCGAGAGGGGAGCGACGTGTACGTCACCGCTCCTCAATGAGAGTAACGACACGCAAGAGACGTCTCGGCCGTGCACGTAGAATTTCTTCATGGATCAGCGCGTCATCGTCATTGAACAGAGGCTTCGTTCGGGTGGCCTCGTGCTAGCGATAGCCGGGGTGATGGCGATCTTTTTCGTCGTCGCTATCTTCCTGTCTGGGACCGTGAACAAAGGCCTCATACCCACGACGTCGCTCGTCGTGTTAGTCGTGGTGTTCGTCGGACTCAGTGCCGCGCTACTCCTGTTCAACCGCATCATCGTGCGCGTCGTCGATACTCCTAAAGGGCGATCCCTCGAAATCGTGTACGGTCCCGGTGGCCTCGTCCGACAAGTATTTAGTTCGGAAAACTTAGTGTCCGCCGTCGCGCGAAACCTCTCGTTCATGCAGATGGGTGGTTACGGCTACCGCGGTAGCGTGAAGATTCTCCGTCGAGCCGCGCTAGTAACGCGACAAGGGGACGCGCTCGAAGTTCAGCTTGCAGGGAAACGGCGGTTCATCGTGACCGTTGACCAACCCGCCGACTTCGTGACAGCGTTGGACCTTCCCACGGCCCAGTAGCTCTCGGTCTTAGAGGCGTACAGTTGCACCGGCCCGTGAAGAGGTGTTGAGCAGTACAGTGTCGCTATGGCACTTGAAGGTGAGTACGAACCGAGCGCTTGGCAGTGGGTGAGGGAGCAGGTCGCGGAGTACGAGGCGAGCGGCGGTGAGCGCGCGAACACACTTCAAGACTCCGGTCTTCCCGTCATCATCGTCACGACCCGAGGGAACAAGAGTCGCAAGATCCGCAAATTCGCGCTCATGCGCGTCGAGCACGACGGCGAGTACGCGTTGGTCGCCTCGCAAGGCGGGGCCCCGACGAATCCTTCGTGGTATTTCAACTTGATCGATGACCCGTCGGCCCTCGTCATCCAAGACGGAGCGACACCGGTCGATTTCACCGCTCGTGTGGTCGAAGAGGACGAACGCGCGCTGTGGTGGGAGAGGGCCGTCGCCGCCTACCCTCCCTACGCCGAGTATCAAACGAAAACGAGTCGAACAATTCCCGTATTCGTTGCTACGCGGACTTCTTCTTAACGACGTTCTCGTCGCTCCACCCTCGTTGCCGAGACAGTCCCGCCGTCCGTGGCGTCCGCAGATCGTCGCTCGGAGTCGTTGCAACCATTCAATGAAAGGTTTTAGATATGAACACTGACGCACTGCCCGCCGCCGCAGCCGGCTCCTGGATGTTGGGTGACCTCACGGTGAACCGCATCGGTTTCGGTGCGATGCGCCTCGCGAGCAAGGCACCATTTTCGGGCGGCGCCTCAAACGATCGCGACCAGTCGATCGCCGTGCTTCGTCGCGCGGTCGAGCTTGGCGTCAATCACGTTGACACCGCCGCCTTCTACTTCACTCCGTTGCGATCGTCGAACGAACTGATAGGTCGAGCGCTCGCGCCCTACCCGGAAGATCTGGTCATCACGACCAAGGTCGGACCCGGGCGTGATCCGTGGGGCCAGTGGATGGCCCGGGCGACGCCTGAGCAGTTGCGTGGCCAAGTCGAAGAGAACATACGCCAACTGGGACTCGATCACCTCGACGTCGTAAATCTTCGCGTTCAGGATGCCGGTTCCATTGCCGAGCATTTTGGTGCGCTGTCCAACCTTCGTGAAGCCGGGCTCATTCGTCACCTTGGGGTGTCTGAAGTCACCATCGCGCAACTCGACGAAGCGCAGAGCATTGCACCGGTCGTTTGTGTCCAGAACCTTTACGGCATCGATCAACGCGGTGACAACGACGACGTACTGAGAATCTGTGGGGAACGAGGTATCGCCTTCGTACCCTTCTTCGCGATCTCCGGGACTAGTCATGCTTCCGGCGCCAGTGCGACCGAGCGCGAAGAATTGGTCGCCCTGGCGCGAGCTCGCGGTGTCACTCCGGCGCAGGTCCGTTTAGCGTGGACCCTGCAACGGGGATCAAACGTGTTGGCCATTCCGGGGACGAGCAATCCCGTACACCTCGAAGAGAATGTTGCCGCGGGCGCGTTACGGTTCTCTGAAGAAGAACTCGCAGTGTTGAACGGTCTCGACAAAGGTTCGAACTAAGCAGCGCTCGAGTTGGAGGACTTGCGTCACGCTGGCAACGACCGCCCTTCGCATCGGCCAAAGCCGCAGGTGACCCTCGGAGTGCGAGTCAGTGGCGCTTCGGTGGGGACTATCGGAAAATCGTCGAGACGGTTCACCGCCCGTAATGTCGAGGTCGAAATTTGCGACTCTAAGGAGGTGCTTGAAATTGATTCTGACATTGCGATCTGTGCATTGTTCGAAATCAAGAATCCAAATCGCGTAACGCTCATCGTCCCTAGAGGGTGTGGATTACCAACGAATCCCGTTCCCTCCGCACGTCATCTAAGGATGCGTCGATTTCGAGGCCGCCACCGACGCTTCCAGTAAGAACGGGTGCTGCGAGCGGCACGGGTTCTTCAAACACGTCGTGTAGCCAGAGTGTCCGCTCACTTCCCCAGTACCGCAGCATCGTCACGCCGCCGTTGGAAAGGTCGCTGATGAAGCCCTCTGAAGTCAGAAAACCGGCCCAACTGAGGTGTACTCCGTCAAAGTCAGCAGCCACGTCGCTCCAATTTGGAAGCACGTGAGAGCCAATCTCTGTTCTAACCGCGCGTTGGCTTGTAAAGGATCTCAAAAGTTTCGTATCGGAGTGATGTTGGTTTGGACCGGGTAGTTCCCATCCGCTGTGTGAACGCGTCGCGACTTTCGGATACGTCTCGACCAAGCAGGCCCAGTCGCTGGGTCGATCGATGGTCCACACGCGGGCGCTTGGTTGCACGGGGAGACGCCAGCGGGAGGTGGGTGCACCAGAGAAGTCCCACGCTGACAAGAGGGCATCGTGAACATTCGGGGGAGGGTCGGTGACGGTCCAAAGTCCACTCCACGTGAACTCGCCGTTTCCGTACACATTCGAATAGTTCGAGAAGCAGGTGGGAGGCGGAATCTGGTCGTTTCGATGAATCTCGTGCCACCACTGCTGCGCGTCAAGGTCAACGTCGTGACGAAGCAAAGATTCGAAACGCTTGGCAACTGCGTCAGCGATCTGGCAGCGTTGCGGTGCGTGCTCATACGAGTAGGGAAGAGTAAGAAGAGCTTCGCCACTCCAAGGGCCCGCCCCGCGTTCGGCGGATGTAACTGCCAGTTCGAGGAACGCTCCGAGCGATAACTCTTCCACCAACGCGGCCGCCCGCCGTACAGAGTCCGGGTCGCAGTCCTTTGGCCATCCGTACCACGGCGTGTCCTTCCGTTGGGTAACTTCCAATCGGGCCAAAAGAGTGACACCAGCAGGTGCAGCCATCAACTCTTCTGCAAAGTCCGAGGAAGGAAGGTCGGACATTTCGACAACCTACTAAATCGGTTTCCTACACGTTCTTAGAATGCAACAAGCCCGCACCAGAAGTGCGGGCTTGTTGGTAATCGTGGAGATGCAGGGATTCGGACCCTGGTGTTACAGCTTCTTGGTGAACCTTCTCCGAGCGCAGCTAACAGGAGGTTGTCGGGAGCGTCACTGTTGTCAGCGCCGGTGGCGTTCCTTAGTTAGCTGAATTGTCCCGACGAGATCACTAACGAACCTTGTTGGTAAGCCCTACTTTATGACGTCCGTTTACTAAACCGCAGGGCTGGGTCGAGGCGGACGTTGCTACCTAAGCAGCAAGCGCAAGCTGAGGCTTGGCGTTTGTTTATTTTTTCCGGCTCTTTAACGTGGCTCCGGAGACCACGGCTCGCTTCTTTCACCTCGACGTCTGTAGTCGAAGCCACTCATCCCCTCGTCAACTAGCAACCAAAGTGGTTGCCCTTCCAGTGTACCCTCCACCCCCTCAATGCGGCCCAAGCGACCAGTGCTTCAGAGGAGCAGGAGCGGCTGAAAGTCTCTAGCCGAATTTCTCGATATTTCGAGCGGCTCTCGCCATATCGCGCTCGGCGTCGCGTTTTGCAAGAGCTTGACGGCGGTCCTGCTGCTTGCGGCCCTTTGCCAGAGCGATTTCGACCTTGGCTCGGCCGTCTTTGAAATAGAGTTTCAGAGGCACGATCGCCAGCGACTGGGTGTTCACCTCGTGTTCCCATTTGACGATTTCTTTTCGGTGGGCGAGGAGTTTGCGCTTGCGGTCAGGGTCGTGACTGCCAAAACCCACGGCGTAGCGCCACGGTGGAATGTGCATCTGATAGATCCAAAGTTCATCGTTATCGACGCGGGCGTAACTCTCGGCAATCTGCGCCGTCCCCTCGCGGAGAGACTTCACTTCGGATCCCGTTAGCACCAGGCCACATTCGAGGGTGCCCAAGATCTCAAAATCGTGACGGGCGCGACGATTGGTGGCGACGACACGGTCGCTACCGGCTTCGTCACGCTTTTTCGCGCGTCGTTCTTGGATTTGCTTGGCTCTTGCCACATAGCAAGCGTAGTGAAGAGTGGACGGCGATTCGATAGCGGTTCACTAGGGTAACCACGTGCTTACTCTCAGCTCTGCCCAGCGAGACGCCATACTCGCGACCTGTATCCGTGCGCTTCCGAACGAAGGGTGCGGACTTCTTTTGGGTGCAGCCGACGGTGTCGTGCGAGAAGTTGTCCCGAGTAGGAACGTTGCCGATTCAGCCAAGGTGTACGAGATTGATCCCGGGGTTCTTCTTCGTGCCTATCGTCGGGCCGACGAAGAGGGCATTGACGTGCTGGGGGTGTTTCACTCTCACACCCACAGTGAGGCTTACCCGAGTCCGACAGACGTCCGTCAAGCGCCCGATCCCTCATGGCACTACGTGATCGTCTCCTTGCGCGACACGCCGGCGGAACTTCTCAGCTATCGAGTCGTCGACGAAGTTGTGTCGCCGGAACCTGTGAAGTTTCTTAACTGAGAGCGAGGGAGTCAATTTTCGGGCACGACGTCGTCGAAAGCGGATAATGTTGACTCAGCAGGTCAGGTATTGGCCTAGTGAGTCGAAAGAGGCGTTATGGCGGCTGTACTGCGAATCCCAACCGTGCTTCGTCCTGCCATGGGCGGAGAGAGCGTGATCGCCGTCGAAGGTTCCACCGTGGGCGAAGTGCTGCTCAAGCTCACCACCACCTATCCCGCCATCAAGGGTCAGCTCCTTAACGACGACGGGACCCTGCACCGTTTCCTCAACGTCTACGTAAATGACGACGACGTTCGCTACCTCGGTGGTGTCGAGGCGTCCATCGCTAACAACGACGAGATCACCCTTCTGCCCGCGGTTGCGGGCGGCGTTTGGTAGTGCCGCGCTACGAATCCGTACTCGACCTGATTGGCAACACGCCGGTGGTCGACGTCAGTGCGCTTTCACCAAAACCTAACGTCACTATCCTGGCCAAACTCGAGGGCCACAATCCGGCCGGATCGGTGAAGGACCGCGTCGCGTTGTCGCTGATCGAGTCGGCCGAGCGAGACGGTCGGCTCGTTCCCGGCGAACCCGATCAGACGCTCATCGAACCTTCCTCGGGTAACACCGGCATCGCCCTCGCCATGGTCTGTCGCCTGCGCGGCTACCACCTGAAGGTGGTCTTGCCAACGAACGTCTCACCCGAGCGACGACAGCTTCTGCTGGCTTTTGGTGCGGAGATCATCGACTCACCCGGCGGGGAAGGATCCAACGGCGCGGTGCGCCTCGCGCGGTCGCTTAGCGAAGCGAACCCCTCGTGGGTCTTTCTCTACCAGTACGCCAATCCGGCGAATCCCCTTATTCACTACACCACCACCGGACCCGAGATCTTGGCGGACGTGCCCGAGATCACACACTTCGTCGCCGGACTCGGCACGTCGGGCACGTTGATGGGCGTCGGACGTTACCTGAAGGAACACCGGCCCGAGACACAGATCTGGGCCGTCGAGCCCCCGAGTGGCGAAATGGTGGACGGACTACGCAGTCTCGACGACGGGTACGTCCCGCCGATCTTCACCGACAACGACGGCGAGCATCTCCTCGACAGAAAGGTCATCGTTCGTCCTCGCGAGTCCATCGAGTGGACACGTCGACTGACCGAAGTCGGACTCTTCGTCGGACTTTCTTCGGGTGCCGCGATGGCTGGCGCGGTGAAGTGCGCCTTGAGCATTGACGAGGCCGACTCGGCGACGATCGTCACGATCATCGCCGACGACGGGTGGAAGTACCTTTCCACCGGCGCGTGGAGCGACGACCTCGACGACGTGGTCGAGCGCGCCAAAGCCACCATCTACTTCTAGGCGGTCGGTAAGGGACGAATCTCTACTACCGTTATCACGCACTCATCGTGTGATCTAAGGAGAGATATGTCTGTACTTCGCGCCGACGGTCGCGCGTTCGACGAGGCCCGGCCCCTGTCGTTCGAGCGCGACTTCACTGAGATGGCCGCGGGGTCGGTCCTCGTGAGTTTCGGCCGCACTCGAGTGCTCTGCACGGCGTCGGTTGACTACGACGTGCCGCGCTGGCTGAAGGGTAAGGGTCGCGGTTGGGTGAGCGCCGAGTACTCGATGTTGCCCGGCTCCACGCCCGACCGCGCGAACCGCGAAGCGGCGAAGGGCAAGCAGTCGGGCCGGACCCAGGAGATCCAGCGACTGATCGGTCGCTCGCTTCGAAGTGTGACGCGTCTCGAGCTTCTGTCGGACGTGCAGATATTGGTGGACTGCGACGTCCTACAAGCCGACGGCGGCACGAGAACGGCGTCGATCTGTGGCGGCTACGTCGCGCTACACGACGCCATCACCCGCTTGGTCGCCGACGGCGTGTTCAAGGAACACGCGCTCAACGACTCCGTCGCCGCAGTGTCGGTGGGTATCGTGGGCGGCGTTCCCATGCTCGACCTTCCTTACGAGGAAGACGTCAGAGCCGATACCGACATGAACGTCGTGATGACCGGCTCGGGTCGCTTCGTCGAGGTACAGGGAACGGCAGAGCACGAAGCCTTCGATCGAGACGAACTCAATCAACTCCTCGACCTGGCCGAGCTTGGTATTGGCCGGATCCGGGACGCCCAACGGGACCTCCTCTTGACGCCGCCCGCTCCACGCTTGAAGTGACCACATTCGTTGTGGCGACGGCCAACGCGCACAAGGCCGACGAGATTCGTCGCGTACTTGAGGTCTTCGACGTCGAACTGCTCGCTCGACCCGCGGACGTGCCCGACGTCGACGAGACCGAAGACACGCTCGAAGGCAACGCTCTCGTGAAGGCGCGCGCCCTCACCAGCGCCACCGGCGAAGCAGCGATCGCCGACGACACGGGTCTCTACGTTGACGCCCTTGACGGACGTCCCGGTGTCTACAGCGCGCGCTACGCCGGAGAGCGTGCCTCGTACGAAGACAACGTACAGAAGATCCTTGGCGAACTCAACGGCGTCGACGAAGCGCGCCGTGGTGCGCGCTTTCGCTCAGTGATCGCCGTGACGTACCCGGACGGTGCGTCGTGGTGGGTAGAGGGCGTCTTGGAAGGGACGATCCTCGAGAGTCCGCGCGGCCACGGGGGCTTTGGCTACGACGCCGTCTTCGCGCCGTTGACGCTTAGCGGTACGTCGTTGGCCGAGTTGGCGCCCGAAGAGAAGGACGCGATCTCGCACCGGGGCAAGGCGCTTCGAGCCTTCGCCGAAAGACTCTCGAATTCATAGGTTGTTCGCGAAGTGTTCACCCGTAGGCTGGCGACGTGACCAATCGAGAGCTAGCCATGTTCCCCTTGGGGATGGTGATCTTTCCTCACCAGACGGTGGGTCTGTGCGTTTTCGAACCGCGTTATCACCAACTGCTCGCCGACGTGGAAGTCGAGCAGCACTTCGGAACCTGCTTGATCGAGCGAGGCTCCGACGTGGGCGGACAGGATCAGCGCACTTTCGTCGGGACGATCGTCGAGATACTTGGATCTCACCATCTGACCAACGGTCAGACGCTCATCGTCGTCGAAGGTATGGAGTGCTTCGAGGTCGGTGAGTGGTTGGTCGACGATCCTTACCCCCGGGCTCGCGTCGGGGAGCGGTGCTGCGACGACGTTCCCATCGAGCCCTCACTTCTTAAATCCACCGAGTCGGCCGTGCGCGCCCTACGAAACTTGCAGAGCGAGATATTCGCTGATCAATGCCTACAAAGTAACTGCGCCATGGACGAGGATCCAAAGATTCGAAGCTGGCAACTCTGCGCGCTCACGCCCATGTCGATTCTCGACCAGTTCAAGGTGTTGAGCCTGAGCAATCCGAATGACCGACTACGTCTGGTCGCCGAGATCTGCTGTGAGCGCTACGGCGACTATCAGCGAATGCTCGCGGTTGACGAGTTGCGCGCGCCGCTGACTTAGCGAAGTTCGAGCAGGTCGACGACGAAGATCAGCGTCTCGTTGGGTGCGATTACGCCGCCCGCGCCACGTTCGCCGTAACCGAGGTGCGACGGGATGACGAGTCGACGACGTCCGCCCACGCGCATGCCGACGACTCCTTGGTCCCAACCCTTGATCACGTGACCCGCACCCAGGGGAAAGTCGAAGGGCTCTCCACGATTCCACGAGGCGTCGAACTCTTCTCCGCTCGTTACGCCGACGCCCACGTAATGGACGACCGCGCTCTGACCGACCTTGGCCTCCTCGCCCTCGCCGACGACGATCTCTTCAATGAGGAGATCGTCGGGCGCGGGACCGAGGTGGGGTTCGACGAGTGGTTTTTCTGCCATGGCCGATGACTCTAGTGGCGACGAGCTCGTCCGGCGCCAACGACGCGAACGTTCTTCGCCTCACGGCCCTTAGGACCCTGCGCTTCTTCGAACGTGATCTTCTGGCCCTGACTGAGTGACTTGAAACCGTCGCCCACGATGCTCGAGAAGTGGATGAAGAGGTCGTCGCCCTTGTCGTCTTCTGCGAAACCGAAGCCTTTGGAGTCGTTGAAGAAACTCACGACCGCTTCATTTCCGCGTGGGCGTCCTGCGCTTTCGCCGCGTGCGGGCGCCGCGTCGCGGCGTTCAAAGTTTCGAACTGGTCGCGTCTCGGCTTCACTCGAACGGCGTTCGCGGCGATTGGCCGTGACGCGCTCGCGAGGTTCGCGTGGTTCGCGGCGTTCAAAGCTTCGTGGTGCGCGCTCGCGCTCACGTGGCGACGACTCGGCACGGCGCTTGGGGCCGCGATCGTCAAGGCGCTCGGCCGCGACGGCGTCGTCGACGGCGCCTAAGCGAATCGCGGGCGCGGTTTCGCGCGCCTCAATTGACGGGTTGATGCCGAGGGCGCGCTGGAGGCGCTTCACCTGGCCCATGACGTCTTCACCCACGAGCGAGATGACGGCACCGGTAGCACCGGCACGTCCGGTTCGACCCGAGCGGTGCAAGTAGTCCGTCGCCTGGGCCGGTGGGTCGTAGTGCACGACGACGGGCAGCAGGTCGATGTGAATTCCGCGCGCGGCGACGTCGGTGGCGACGAGCACTTGGATCTGTCCGCTCTTCACGCTGCGCAGTGCGCGCTCGCGCTGGGCCTGGGAGCGGTCTCCGTGCAGGGGCACGGCGGAGATCCCACGCTCGCCGAGTTGGCGGGCCAGGCGGTCAGCGCCGTGCTTGGTGCGGGTGAAGATGATGGCACGCTCGTAGGTTTCGATGATGTCGGCCGTGATGTCGGGACGACGGTCGCGCGGGACTTTCCAGAAGTAGTGGTCGACGTCGCTCGGAGCTTCGTCACCGACGACGTCGTGGATAGCCGCGTCGTGAGTGAACTCTCGCACCAATGACGAGACGTCCGGTCCCATCGTGGCGGAGAACAACATGACGTGACGCTCGGGTGAGGTCGCGGCCACGATGCGCCGCACCGCGGGCAGGAAGCCCATGTCGGCCATACGATCGGCTTCGTCGACGACGACGGTCATGACGTCACCGAGGTCGAGAGCGCGCTGTTCGAGCATGTCCTCGAGTCGCCCGGGGCACGCCACGACGACATCGACACCGAAGTTCAGTGCCTTGCGCGCGACGTTGTACGAGGTGCCGCCGTAGATGCAGATGACGCGGCGACCACGGTCGTCGGTGAGCTGGGCCATCTCTTTTTGTACTTGCGCGGCGAGTTCGCGCGTGGGCACGAGGACGAGCGCCACGGGCTTTCGGGGGCGGGCCTTGGTGAGACGCGCCAACAAAGGTAGAGCGAAGGCGAGAGTCTTACCCGAGCCCGTGATGGCCTTACCCACCACGTCACGTCCTTCCAGCGCGTCAGGTATCGACGCCTCTTGGATGGGGAAGGCCTCGGTGATGCCGCGGGCGCTCAAGCGCTCCACGAGGCGTGCGGGGACGCCGAGGTCGGCAAAGGACATGGACATAGAACTCCTACGAGTTGAGATGAGCCCAACTCGCAGAATTACGTCGAATCGGTCTCTATCGCGAGATGCGATGAAACAGCGTTTTCTATGTTAGCAGACGAGCCCGCGTATCGTGACGCACGTGGTTTTCGTGCGGGCGGAGGGACTCGAACCCACACTCCGAAGAACTGGTACCTAAAACCAGCGCGTCTGCCAATTCCGCCACGCCCGCGAGAGTCCCCACTCTAGGCGTCAGGAGAGGACGATTCGAGTCTCGCACGGTAGATTGGTCGCATGATTAACTCACGACTTGATGATGGCTTTGGCGTTAACGATCTCAACCAGCGTCTCTTGCGCGAGCGCATCGTCTTCTTGGGCTCTGAAGTGGTCCAGACGACCGCCAATCGAATCTGCGCTGAACTGCTGCTTCTAGAGGCCGAAGACCGCGACAAGGACATCAGCCTTTACATCAACTCACCCGGCGGTTCGGTGACCGACGGGCTGGCCATCTACGACACCATGCAGTACGTCAACTGCGACGTTCGCACCATCTGCATCGGCATGGCCGCGTCGATGGGTCAGTTCTTGCTCTGCGCCGGTGCGCCGGGCAAACGTTTCGCTCTTCCCTACAGTCGCATCTTGATGCACCAGCCCGCCATTGGAGGTATGCAGGGTCAGGCGTCGGACATCGCCATTCAGGCCGAACAGATCATTTACATGAAGAAGACCCTCGCGGAGCGCATTGCGTTTCACACCGGTCAGCCACTCGAGCGCATCGAGGCTGACTCGGACCGCGACCGTTGGTTCACCGCCCAAGAGGCAAAAGAGTACGGCTTCATCGACGCCGTCATCGAGCGTTCGGCCGTACGTCAAGAGGCCTAGTGAGTGACGCCCCTTTGGCGGACCCACGGCGCCGTTCACTCGAGGACACCCCGGTTCGTGTCGTCAGCGCGCGCGCCACACTGTGGGCCCGGCTCAAGAATCTCTGGTCTCGTCGCGAGCTGTTGCTGGGACTGATCTCGTCCGACATTCGTATCAAGTACAAGAACTCGTCGCTCGGCCTCTTTTGGTCAATGATCTCGCCCGCGTTCACGCTTGGCGTGTACTACCTGGTCTTCTCGGTTTTCTTGAAGAACGGGTATCCCAACTTCGTCATCTACCTGTTTTCGGGCCTCATCGTCTGGAACATGTTTCAAAACTCGATCAACACCGCGACCGGCGTCATTGTCGATCGCGCGGCGCTGGTGAAGAAAGTCTCCTTTCCGAGAGAGATCCTGGCCCTCTCCAATGTCGGCGCGTCGGTCGTGTACTTCGTCGTACAACTCTTGGTTCTGGTCATCTTCGTTGCTGGGGTGGGGCACGCGCCGGCGTGGAAGTTCATGGTCATTTTGCCGATTTCGTTTCTCTCGTTGTATCTCTTCACCTCGGCGCTCGCCGTGGTCATGTCCGCGATCAACGTCTACCTACGAGACATGAAACACCTGATGGAGGTGCTCTTACAGCTGTGGTTCTGGATGACCCCGATCGTCTACTCCTACGAGCACGCCATCGCGCCGCATCTCGTGCGCCGCGGCCTGTCGTTCTTGTACTTCTTGAATCCTGTGACCTTGATCGTCGTGACGTTCCAGCGGGTCTTTTACGTCAACACGATCGTTCACTCAACGGTGGCACCGTACCCGATCATCGACGTCCTGCCGACGTGGTCATTCGATAAGTTCCTCTACCTCAACGGCATCCTCCTCGCCATCGCGATACTGTCGTTCTTCGTCGCCGAGGCGATTTTCGGTCGTCTTGAGGGAAACTTCGAGTCGGAGCTGTAGTGACGAACGTGATCGACGTCCAGGGCGTCTCCAAACAGTTCAAGATTCACCACGAACGTCACCAGTCCTTGAAGGAACGTCTCTTGCATCCTCGTTCGGGGACAACGGAGGTCTTCAACGCTCTCTCGAACATCAACTTCACCGTGGGCCAGGGCGAGACCGTGGGGATCGTGGGACAAAACGGTTCGGGTAAGTCCACGCTTTTGAAGTGCATCTGTGGCGTCCTGAAGCCGACCACGGGCGAGATACGCCTTCGCGGGAGCCTCGCGGCGCTACTCGAACTTGGTGCCGGATTTCAAACCGAACTCTCCGGTCGCGACAACGTCTACCTCTACGGCGCGATGTTGGGCTTCTCCAAGAAGATGGTTGACGGGATCTTCGACGAGGTCGTCGCCTTCAGCGAAATCGAACAGTTCATCGACACGCAGGTGAAGTTCTACTCGAGTGGCATGTACGTCCGCCTCGCCTTCGCCGTCGCGGTGAACGTGGATCCGGACATCTTGGTGGTCGACGAGGTTCTCGCTGTTGGCGACGAGCGCTTCCAAGCCAAGTGCGTGGACCGCATCCAGCGATTCAAAGATGAGGGGCGAACGATCCTGCTCGTCACCCACAACGCCGACCAGGTTCGCGCGCTGTGCGATCGCGCGGTCGTTCTGCAATCCGGCGACATGATCGCCGACGGCCCGACGCATGAGTCACTGCGAATCTTTCGCGAACACCTGCTCGACGACGCCGTCGTACACGACAGCGCCCGACTCAGTGAGTCCATCAAGATCGAAGCCGTCTCGTCGCCCACGGGATCGTTCGGGGTCCGCAGTGGCTCGGCGTTACACCTCGACGTGAACGTCCACTCGACGTCTGCCTACAGTGGCAACTTCGTCATGGAACTCTTCACGCGAGGCGGTCTCCTCATCAGTCGCAATGACGCCCAGGGTTCGCCAATCAACCTGGTACCGGGCCACAACGTCGTCGGCATCGACCTCGCGCAACTACCGCTCCTCGACGGTCTGTACGACCTCAACGTGGGCATCGTCGACCATCGCGGCCACACGGTGATCGCGTGGAGCGAACAGGCTGCGACGATCCAAGTCACCTACGACGGTCGAGAGGCCGGCATCGTCGAGCTCGGCGCCACTATTCGCCAGCAGTAACGGCCGGGTCGGAGGCTTCTCCCTTGAAACGGGGGAAGTGTCGTAGAGCGCCGAGGGGTCCGAGTTTGCCCACGTCGTAGGGGTACGTCGCGCCGCGCAGGAGTCGCCGGTCGCCACGAGAGTTCCCGTAGGCGTAGATGACTGGTTCGACACCGGGGTGACGTTCCTCGAGCCACGCCGTGAGCCGGCGCATCTTTTCGGTGCCGCGACAGTTCTTGCCTAGGTAGCTCCCAGTGAGTTTTCCTCTGGCGTCGACGGCGAGGCGCGTGCCGAGTCCGTCGGCGACGCCGAGGTTTTCCGCGACGACGTCGACGTAGATCTGCGGTGACGCCGAGACGAGAATGACCTCGTGGCCTTGGCGAAGATGCCAGTGCAGTCGCGCAATGACGCGCTCGCGACCGTGCTCTTCGAAGTGACTGAGCGCGAAGATTCGCGATTGTGCCTTCACTTCTTCCGCGTCGAGGCCGAGCAGGAGCTTTCGAAAGAGTCGCTCCTTCGCGTGATCGGCCCAGGGACCACTTCTCACGGCCCCCACGACGAGGGGACCAAAAAGTCCGAGCGCGGCGAAATACGTCGCGCCACGACCACGTAGGAAACGCAGCCACTTAAAGACGCTGCCGCCGTCGCTCAGCGTGCCGTCGAGATCGAAGGCCGCCACGATCGGCGTTGGGGGATTCGTCATTGTCCTAGTTTCACAGGCGCCGCGACGGGGTTTAACGAATACTCTATAAAGCCGGTGGGATTTTGCGAGAATTAAAAATTGGCCGCTAAGGTGTGCAGGTGCCGTCGAGTGACTGGCACCTCGCACACAAGGAGTAATCATGGCAATTCGTTTGGGCGACGAGGCCCCCGACTTTACAGCGGAGACCACTGAAGGAACCCTGAACTTTCACGAGTACCTGGGTGACGGCTGGGGCATCCTCTTCTCGCATCCCAAGGACTTCACGCCGGTGTGCACCACGGAACTTGGCGGATTTGCCGCGCGCAAGGCCGACTTCGACAAGCGCAACACGAAGTTGATCGCCGTCTCGGTAGACAACGTCGAGTCGCACAATCGCTGGAAGAGCGACATCGACGAAGTGCAGGGCACCGCGTTGAACTTCCCCATCATCGGTGACGAGGACCACAAGGTCGCGGACCTCTACGACATGATTCACCCCAACGCGAACGACACCTTGACCGTGCGCAGCGTCTTCATCGTCGCACCGGACAAGAAGGTGAAGTTGACCCTGACCTACCCCGCGTCAGTGGGACGTAACGTTGACGAGATCGTGCGAGTGCTCGACTCACTGCAACTCTCGGCCAAGTTCCCCGTCTCCACGCCCGTCGACTGGAAGGACGGCGACGACGTCATCATCGCGCCGGCCGTCAGCGACGAAGACGCCAAGGAGAAGTTTCCCAAGGGCTTCCGCAAAGTAAAGGACTACCTGCGTTTCACTCCGCAGCCGAACAAATAAACTCTGACCATGTAGTTGACGTCGCTGCGGCCACCCTTGGGTGGCCGCAGCGACGTTTTCGCCCCTAACGACAGAGGAGTCGTCGTGTCCAACGACAGCACGTTTCAATTGGCCAGTAACAGAATCAATCGTTTGGGTTTCGGAGCGATGCGCATTACCGGCCCGGGAATCTGGGGCTATCCCTCCGATCGAATTGAGGCGTTGGCGGTGCTTCGTCGCGCCAGAGAACTCGGCATCGACTTCATCGACACGGCTGACTCGTACGGACCCTCCGTCTCAGAAGAGTTGATCTTCGAGGCGCTGCACCCCTACGGCGACGTGAAGATCGCCACCAAGGCCGGCTTGCTGCGAACCGGCCCCGACGTTTGGGTGCCCTGTGGCATTCCGGACTACTTGCGCCAGGAGTGCGAGCTTTCGCTTCGCCGGCTCGGACAAGAGTCACTCGACCTGTTTCAACTTCACCGAATCGATCCGAACGTTCCCGACGATGAGCAGTTTGGTCTCTTGAAGGATCTGCTCGACGAAGGAAAGGTGCAAGCGCTTGGTCTCTCGGAAGTCTCCATCGACGAGATTAAGGCGGCGCAAAAGGTCTTTCCCGTCGCCACCGTGCAGAACCTCTACAACCTCACCAATCGAAAGAGCGAGGACGTACTGAACTACTGCGAAGAGCAAGGAATCGGATTCATTCCTTGGTTTCCGGTGGCCTCGGGAGACTTGGCGCGCCCCGGTGGGCGCCTCGACGCGCTCGCGCACGAGAAGGGCGTAAGCGTCGCACAGTTTTCACTCGCGTGGCTCTTGAAGCGCTCGTCGGTGATGATCCCCATCCCCGGGACTTCTAAAGTCGCGCACTTGGAAGAGAACGTCGCGTCGCGAGACGTCGAACTCGATGACGAGACGTTCCGTACTCTCAGTGAGCTGACGAGTTAGCTCGCGTCGAGCGACGCTGCAATAAGCGACTCACGAAGCTCTCGTTTGAGCACCTTGCCTTGAGGGTTTCGCGGTAACGCCTTCGAGCGAAAGACGAGTTTGGTGGGCACTTCGAACTTCGCTAAACGTGCGGCGACGTGGCGTGAGATCTCCTCCGCCTCTATCACCCGACCGGGACGAAGGATGATGATCGCGGCCACCTCCTCACCGAGCGTCGGGTGCGGCACACCCACGACCGCGCAGTCGGCGACGTCGGGGTGGTCGAAGATCGCGCCTTCGACGATGACCGAATAGACGTTCTCACCACCGCGAATGATCATGTCCTTCGCGCGGTCGACGATGTAGACGAAGCCCTCGTCGTCGATGCGAGCGATGTCGCCGGTGTGCAGCCAACCGTTGGTGAACGCTTCGGCGGTGGCTTCGGGCTTGTTCCAGTAACCGCGTACGACGTTGGGGCCCTTGATCCAGAGTTCACCCAAGACGTCGGGACCACGGGGCAGGTCGGCGGTGGGTTCGTCGCCCTCGAAGCCTTCGGGCACGACCACAAGTTCGTTAACGGGGTACGCGGGTCCACAGCTGTTGGGTTTCGCGACGTAGTCGGGACCGGAGTTCCCGCACACGCCGGCTGACGTCTCGGTCAGCCCGTAGCCGTTGCTCGGCTGGCCTCCCGGAAAGGCCGCTCGTAGACGCGAGGCGAGGTCGGGCGGGGGCGGCGCGCCGCCGTAGGCGATGCTCTTCACGCTCGACGTGTCGAACGTAGCGAAGTTCGGATCGTCGATGATCTGCATGGCGATCGTGGGCACGCCGCCAATTGCGTTGATGCGCTCGGACTGAATGACTTGAAGCGCCCGCTTCGAGTCGAAGTGATGCATCATCACGATCTTGTTTCCCGCCGCCGCGGCCGGAATCATGAACGCGAGACAACCCGTCGCGTGAAAAAAAGGAATGTTCAACAGACCCGAGGCCTGTTCGGCGGGCGCGGCCGTGGTGTCGACACCCAGACGCAAAGCGGACCGCTGGCCGGAGAAAAAGAGGTTCATCAGGTTCGTGATGACGTTGCGGTGCGAACCGACTGCCCCTTTGGGGTGACCCGTGGTGCCCGAAGTGTAGAGCATGGTCGCGTCGTCATCGGGTTCGACGTCGACGTCGGGTGGCGTTGCTCGCGGGTCGACCGTACCCAGGAATTCACTGAAAGCAACGACGTGCACCCGGCCATGGGGTTCGCCGAGGCGAGTGGGGCGTGTGACGTCATCACTCAGCACGACAATGGTCGAGAGATCCGTGAGTTCGTCGAGCCTCGGGCGCACGCGCTCGAGGCGCTCCTCGTCAACGAAGAGTATTGACGTCCCCGAGTCACTCAGACCGTAGATCAGTTCGTCTGTGGTCCACCACGCGTTGAGTGGTACCACCACCGCGCCGGTGACGACCGAGCCCCAGAAAGCCATCACCCACTCGGGGAGATTGCGCGACGCGATCGCGACGCGGTCGCCCTTGCGAACACCGAGGTCGATCAACCGCGAGGCGAGCGTGGCGGCAATCCGGTAATGCTCTTCAAAGGTGTGGCGCTGATCTTCGTAGACGAGAAAATCTCTTGCGGCGTGGTTGAGCGTGAGGTCGAGGATCTGACGTAGCGACGCGGGCGCGTTCTTCCAGACCGTCAGCTCTCGGCCGTGCACCATGGCGCGCTCGGTCTCGAACATCTGTCCCGGCGCGGTGAGTCGCGCCGTCGCCTCTTCGAGAGAGAGTCGCGCTTCACTCATGGACGCAGAGATTAGGAGGTTTCGTTCACGGGTTGAAAGAGTGTCGACCGGTAGTGCACGAGTTCGCTTATCGACTCGCGGATGTCGTCGAGCGCACGGTGCGACGACTCCTTCTCCGGCAAGGTCGCCAGCACGTCGGGGTTCCAACGACGAGCGAGTTCCTTGATCGTCGATACGTCAACGTTGCGGTAGTGCAAGAACGCCTCGAGTGTCGGCATGTATTCCTGGAGGAATCGACGGTCAGTTCCGATGGAGTTGCCACAGAGCGGCACCGATCTGGCCTCGGCGATGTGGGATTTGAGGAACTCCAGGGTCTTCGTCTCGGCCTCTTCGCAGGTAATGGTGGACGAGTTGATTGCCGGCAGGAGGCCCGATTTGGTGTGCATCTCAGTGACGAAGGGACCCATCTCGGCGAGCTGTTCGGGAGAGGCGTGCACGACGAGATCGGGACCCTCGGCGAGCACGTTGAGGTGGTCGTCGGTGATGAGTGTGGCGATTTCGACGATGACGTGTCGAGTGGGCTCGAGGCCCGTCATCTCCAAATCCATCCACACCAGCACAGTGCGACACTACTTAAAGTGGCCGCCCGCCGTGTGTAGCCTTCCCGCTATGGAAATCTTCGCCAAGGTGCTTCACCCCGACGCAGTACTGCCTCGCTACGCCAACGAGGGCGACGCGGGCTGTGATCTCGTGGCGGTGGAGTCGTGCACGCTTCGTGCCGGTGGGGGCCGCGCGATGGTCGCAACGGGTCTCGCGGTCGCGATTCCCGAAGGCCACGGCGGCTTTGTCTTGCCGCGCAGTGGACTCGCGTCCAAGCACGGCGTCACGTGCGCCAACGCGCCGGGCCTCATCGATCCCGGGTACCGAGGCGAGGTGAAGGTCGCGTTGGTGAACCTCGACCCCGAGCTCGACTACCACGTCGAAAAGGGCGACCGTATCGCCCAACTGGTCGTGCTGCCGGTGACGGCGGCGAACTTTCGCGTGGTCGAAGAACTCCCAAGCGCCGCGCGCGGTGCCGGCGGCTTCGGCAGTAGCGGCCGATGACGAAGTTTCTGGACCCCCTGGACAGCGCTTTCATCTTGCTCGAGACACCCGGCACGTCCATGAACATCGGTGCCGTCATCGAACTCGAGGCCGGTGACGTCATCGATTCCAAGGAACGATTCGAGCTCATTGAATGCAGCATCGCGGCGCGGATTCACGAGATCCCGGTCCTAACGCAACGGGTTGTTCGCGCCCCCTTCGACATGACGTGGCCCATCTTGGTCGAGGACGAAAAGTTCGACCTCAGTCGTCACGTGGTTCGCGCGGCGCTGCCAACCCCGGGCTCACCCGCGCAGTTCGACGCGTACGTGTCGGAGTTCCTCTCACGGTCGCTCTCGCCACAACGTCCGCTCTGGCAACTGCTGGTCATTGAGGGCCTTGAAGACGGTGGGTCGGCTCTCGTGATGAAGGTGCACCACGCGCTGGCGGATGGCGTCTCGTTCGCCGAGACGTTCGCGAACCTCTTTGACATATCGCCCGAGATTCGCGTTCCCGGTCCTCGCGTCGAGGTTGACGAGGAGGAGCCGACCGTGACGACGTCTCTCGGACTGCTTCGACAGGCTTTTGCACGAGTTCGCCGGCGACCGCAACTGCTCGTGGAGAACGTCGTCACGTGGGGGAGTCGACTTTACGAGATTCTTCGCGCAGTCTTCACCGTCATCTCGGTGCACCGTCGTAAGAACGCCACGCCCAATCAGCCGTCGATCTTCGAGGCGCGAAGGACGTCGCTCACTGGCGCGTCCGGTATTGAGAAGTCGTTTCACCGGACTCGTGTCTCCTTAGTGGACGTGAAGCGAGCCGCGAAGACTCGCGGAGTGTCGGTAACCGACTTCGTGATGGCTACGACGAGTGGTGCGTTGAAAAGGTTGCTTGACGATCGCGGTGACGTCCTCAAGAAAGATCTCATCGCCTTCGTACCGATCAACGTGCGAGGCGAGGGCGACACGGCGGATCTAGGGAACCAAATCTCGGGAATGCTCGTAGCACTGCACACCGACGCCGCGGACCGCGAAGAACGTCTGCGGGCCATTTCCAGAGACTCCGCGAAGACGCGTGGTGAACAACGACGCCATCGCGCAAAGATCTTTCAAGACGTGCCTCGAGTACTCGGACCAACGTTGTTGTCCTTCGGTGGAAAGGTCCTCTCCGCGTTCGGACTCTTCGATCATCTGCCCATGGCGAACCTCATGATCTCCTCGGTAGCCGGACCACCGATACCTCTTTGGTTGAGTGGCTACCGCGCGACGTCCGCCGCACCGTTTGGCCCGCTCCTGGGTTCGTTCTCACTCAACATCACCGTGCTCGGATTTGAAGAGAACCTCGAGTTTGGACTGCTCGGCTGCGCCGATCGAATGGACGATCTCTCGACGTTGCGCGACTACCTTTTTGAAGAAGCAATGGCGTACATCGAGGCCACCGCGTCGTAGAGGGCGCTTGGAAAGACCGCGCGCGTCGGCTACAATTCATGTACCACGCGGACGTAGCTCAGTTGGTAGAGCGCGACCTTGCCAAGGTCGAGGTCGCCGGTTCGAGCCCGGTCGTCCGCTCCAAGTAGTCGGCACTTCGTTCCCGGTTTCTCTCACGAGAGCCGGGAATCGTGCTTTGCGCTCGCCGTCGCCATTGCCATCGTCGCGACGTCAACTCGTCGATGGTTACTTAAAGAGGATGAGCTGTCCCGTGACGAGACCGACCGCGGCGAGCCAGACCACTGCGCCTAACCCCCGCTTCATCCAGACGTTCGTCCAGTCCACGCCCTCTCGACCAAAGAGCTCGAGGACACCTATGACGACACCCGGAACCAGCAGCACGAGGAACATCGTGTCGACCGTGCTCGGCGACGGGTTCAGTCCAACGAGGTGAAAAGACAAGAAGGAGCCGAGAATCATCATGAAGAGGAAACTGGTCAGCCCACGCGGGAGCCAGCGATGGAGGACCTTCAAGTTCGGAAGTTCCTCCTCACGCAGTTTCAAGACGCCGGGAAGTGCGAGGAGTGTCGCCGCGACCAGTGTGCGCAACGTCAGACCGAAGTAGGGCTCCATGACCACCAAGAAGAGCAGGAACTTAAAGACGAGGGAGGCCACGACGAAGCGGGGACGCGCCGAGACCAACTTCGCTGGCTGTACGGCCTTCGAACGCTCAGGGTAGTAGTGGAGCGCCGCGTCCTCTCCAAGGAGTCGAATCACGATCATGATCCCCACGAGCCACCGAATGGCGCTGAGGTTCGCCACACTGAGAATACTGAGACCCGAGAGACCGTCGAGCGCTTTGGCCATCGAGGCGGCGGCAAAAGCGACGAAGATCGGCATCATGACGTAATCGAAGAGTCGCTCCCAGCGTTCACTCTCGTCGCTCAGGACGTAGCGCCGTAAAGGTCGAATTGCGTGAGCTAGAAGTGGCACGGTCACGAACAGCACGCCGAGTCCGAGCAAGGTTCGAAAGTCGGACCAACCCTGTACGGACCCGCCGACGAGCGAGGAGACGGCGATGACGAACCAGGCGATCACGCACGCGATCGCGTCGAGGATACCGAGCCCAATGAGCAAGAAGATCAGGGGAACAACAGGCACGAAGGGCGCCGCCGAGTGAAAGAACACGCTCAGTACGCCGAGCGCGAGGCCCACGGCCCATAACAGCATCGACCAACCGCCGAGGGCCGCTCGGAGCCAGGACCCGTCAACGATCACGCGTGGCAGGAGGGCCGAGAAGGGTCCCACCGTCACGGGAAGTTCGCATGAGAGACGATCGAGTCGTTCGGTGTGTGGGCTCTTCCACGTCGAGGATTTGTCACCCCACGCCTCGTGGGTGGTGCCCACCGCCTTGAGTTTTTTGGTGACGGCGCTCGCCACTTTGCTCTGATGGTGCGACTTTCGCCGCCCGAGGGCGCCGAGTGATTGACTCGCTGCGCCGCCCGCGCCCGCAAGGGCCAGCAGTGATCCACCCGCCACGACGAGCCCGACGGTCGTTCGCGAGTGGCTAGCGACGTCGTAGACCGGTAGTCCGAATCGAAGGGCACGCTGAAGCCGGGGATCGTTTATCCCAGAGAAATTGGTCAACGGGGCGGGTTGGACGATCGTGCCAAAAGTTCCCGAAGCGTTCTTAACGAAGGCGCCGACCAGCGTTACGGGCTGACCTTGGTAGATGGCTCGAACGATCAACACGTGAGTGCCCACGTCGAGTGAGTCCGGCAAGGTCGCTGCCCCGGAGTACGTACCTTGGGCGCTGGATATTCCGTTCAAAATGATCTGTGGCGTCGAATGGACTTCGACCGTAACGGCGGTACCCGGGTCGCCAGCGACGGCGCTCACCGTTACGAGAGTACCGGCGACCGAATTACTGGTCGTCGCGTCGATCTGGGCTACGAACTGTGATCCGTCGGTTGAAGCGTAGGTGCTCGCGTTTGGTGGTACCGGCGTGGGGAAGGCCGTCGACGGTGGAGAGTTCGTTCCAGACGGCACGGTCGTGGTTGGCGACGCGGAGGGCGAGATGGGAGGGGGCGACGTCGTGGTCGTCGTCGATGTTCCAATCTTCGGATTCGTCGTGGTCGTCGTCGACGTCGTGGTCGTCGTCGATGTTCCAATCTTCGGATTCGTCGTGGTCGTCGTTGGTGGCTTCGAAACTGGCGTCGGAACGGTCGTCGTGGTCGTCGTCGTCGTTGTTGTTGTCGTGGGAGTCGGAGGAGGCAGAGGTGGAGGCGGATTCGCCACGGAGACCGTCGCAGAAATGCTGGTCGGGTTGTACGTCGTCTGGTCAGCGGGAAAGAAGGACGCCGTGATCGTGGCTGTGCCCACGGAACCGAAGGTGACTTGGTTTTCAGCCATCGCGGCGACCGAAGGATTCGTTGATGAGTACGAGAACGTGCCGGGGACCGAGGTCGTGGGTGCGCTGAGTAGTTGAGGAGCCTCGCCCGGTGTTGCGCTGATGTCGGGAAAGCCACTCAGAACGGGGAGGCTAAGTGTCGTTCCACTAACCGCCATGACGAAATTGCCTGGAACCGAAGACCAGGTGGACCCGCCGTCAGAGGAGACAAGCGAAAGAAGATTCGCAGGCGGAACGAGATCAGTGATCGGCGCCGCTGGGTTGTATTTCCAGCCGAACGTTCCACCCGTGTCACCACTGACCACGACGAAGAACTGAGAGTTCGGGGCGAGCGAGACTTGTGAACCGGGTGAATAGGTGTCGGTGCCTTGCGCCCAAGTGCCGACACTGACGTTCGACGCGAGCGTCGCGATCTCGTACGTCGGCACGCCCCCGCTGCCCGCGAACAACTCCAACGTGTAACTGCTGGGCACGGAGGTGATGTTGTCGACGGAAGCGTTTCGCCAGCGAAAACCAATGGAGGCGAGACTCACCGGGTCGGCGCCGGTGGAGAATGACTGTGCCAGTTCCACGTTGCTCGCACTTGCCCACGAGCCGTCCATAGCCGAGTTGTCGTAGAGCGTGAGCGTTGTCGCTTGGGCGATTCTGGGGAGGGCGAGAACAGTCAGCAGTGCAACAAGAAGAAGGACGCCTGGCCCCCAAAGGCGTCTCTGATGCACCCGACGACACTAACAGCCACACTTTCCAGTACCGGGTCTCGCCACTCATCGCAGAGCGCGCGAACTGACAACGAAGTAGTAGTTGTCATCGAATTGTGTTTCGAATCTGTCGCATGGCGCACGCCAATGCGATTTCGGTACGCACCCTTATGAATGATCAGCGGGGAACGTGCGAGCACCGTGCGGAGGAATGAAACTTCGAAGAGTGCACGGTGACTGCTCTCGTGTGCACTTCCGTCGACGTGCGCAGCGGTGACCAGGTCGTACAGTATTTAGTGTGCCGGCCAAGCTGATCTCGATTATTTGTCGAATCTGCGACCCACCGTCGTCTTCGACGTGGGAACTTCGCCAGATAAATTTTCGTTCTTGCGGTCTCGGCGTCACGGGATGATTTCGCGCGCGTCGTTCGAGTGCGATCTCGAGCGAGAGGACCAGTCAACGTGAGTGTCGACGCGAGCGTGGGGGAGTGGCGTAGCCAACTCGCGGCGCACCCGTACGAGATCGACGCCACCGAGTTTGTCCGGTTCCGCGTTGACGCCAATGACGATCTCGTGGCCGGAATAGTGCGCGCCGTTACGGCCGCGGGGGCGCATCGTTGCGCTGAGTTTCGTGACGGTCTTGGGGCGACCGAGGCCGACACGCTTCGCTTGTTCGCGATGCGTCGAACGCTCCAGGCCCGACGTCAGGCCTCGCTTGGTCTCGTCAGCGAGGCCATGAACGGCTTCGCCCTACTCCCACGACTCAACGACGTGCCCTGGGACTCATGGTTCAAGGCAGCGCTGTTCGTCGCCCGCTACCTCGGTGGCGACCTTGACGCCTTGGGAGAACGCTTCGCCGAAGTAGCCAACTCAATGGCGATGCGCCGTGGGGAGGTCGCAATTGAATCGATGAGCCGAGTCGATGATCTCGCGCAGTGTCAGCTCGTTCAGGTCACGACGAACTACGGCACTGGCTTCGTGGAGATTCTCGTCTATCGAAGCGCGCCCACGATCGGCCTCTTCGGAGCTCCTTCGAGTTTGGGTGTCAATCAGGTTGAGTATCACCCGACGACCAATCTGGCCCAACTTGCGGCCAGCTTGGCTGACGCACTGGACGCCTCGGGCACGGTAGTCACGGGATCCATTGGTCAAGACCAGTTAGCGGCGACGTCGTTTTCGCTCATCGTGTCCGGTTCGTATCTGGCGACTGCCGGTTGCTTGAGCTTCATTGCCGATGACGCGGAGAGAGACGTATCATTCAGCGTGTTCGTCGCCGAACTCCTCGACGATACCGATGCCGAAGCATTGGCCAGCGCGGCCGCCGACGTCAAAGGTCAGGCGGCGGTCTTTGATTCGCGCCGCCTCATCTTGTTGTGCACCCAACCAAACTTCGATGAGAGAGACGACATCGACGACGACGTCGACTTTCACGACGTGGGGGTTCTCGCGCGAGCGGCGCTACTCGATCCGGCCACCGGCTCCTGGATTCCGCACTAGGTACGACAAGCCGTGCTGTGAACGCCGGAATTGAATGCAAGTGGGTCCAGTAATAAATGTCGACTTCGCGACATGAAGGAGGTAGAAGATGCGCAGTGTCGAATCGACGGAGAACTATGGGTAGGTCAATCGCAGTCGTCGTCTGTTGTCTCACTTTCGCGGGGAGTCTCTTCGTTGGTTTTGGCCCGAGCGCAGGGGCAGCGTCGAATACGGGTGTCATCACTGGAAAGGTCCAAGAGTGCGGACCTGGCCCCGTCGTTGCCTCGCCACCGGCGCCGCAACCCTCGCCCAGACCCGCGTCCGTCATCTTGAGGCACGGCAACCGCACGTACGCACGTGAAGCCATTAAATTTCCTAAGACGTTGCCGTGGTTTGGATCGTTTTTGTTCAACGTTCCCGCTGGTCGCTACGAGGTGCTCTCGACGTACTTCACCCGCTCGCGCTGGGTCAACGTCAAAGCAGGAAGTCGCACCGTTGTCACCTTCGCGCCGATTGCCTGTCCGCTTTAGTCCACGCGTCGCTCACCTTTGAGCGTCGCGTGTCGCCTCTGCTCCGATTCTTCGAAGGTCCGTAACCACGGTCTCACCTTGACGTCACTTCACGGGCTTCGCGCTCAGCCGGTCTGCGCGCGGCGATCAAGTCATGCCTAATGTTGACCTCAGGAGGTACCCGTGGTCCATCCAGCATTTGAATCTTTACTTCGCCAGACCCGTGAGAACCCTGCGGTGTCTCCACGAAGCGTTACGGCCGACGAGCGTCGTCAGACCTTTCGTGACGAGGCGCTCGTGATGCAAGGCGAGATGGCGCCAATGGCGTTGCTGGAGGATCGAGAGCTCGTTCTCGAGGGCCGAACACTCGAGGCTCGTCTCTACGTGCCGGTCGACGAAGAGGCGCGGGCACTGGTGATCTACTTTCACGGCGGCAGTTTCGTCATCGGTGATTTGACGACGCACGAGTGGCTCTGTCGTCGCCTGGCGTTCGACACCCGGATGCGCATGTTGGCGATTAACTATCGCTTGGCGCCCGAGCACCCATTTCCCTCGGCTCTCGACGACGCGCTCGATTCGATTCGCTACGTGGCCACGCACCGAAGTGAGTTCGGCGACGAGAGTTCGCGACTCATCGTCATGGGCGACTCCGCGGGCGCCAATCTCGCCACGGTGGCCGCGGCGGAACTGAGAGATGAGAACCTCGGCATCTCTGCGCAGGTGCTCATCTACCCGACCTTGGGTCCCGAGCTCCTCACCGACTCCGCCAATCGCTACGGCTCGGGTTACCTCCTCGATCTGGACGACCTGCGCTACGACTACGAGCTGTACCTCGGCGAGTTCGGCGATCACACCGATCCCCGGGTGACGCCGCTGCTCTGTACCGATCTCTCTCGAGTCGCGCCTGCGCTCGTGGTCGTGGCCGAGTGTGATCCGCTGCGCGACGAGGGCGTGGCCTACGCCGGGCTACTCGGACATTTCGGGGTGCCCGTGGAACTGCTCGAGGCGAAGGGGATGTTGCACGGGTTCTTGGAGATGGGAGGCGTCATTCCCGAAGCGCTGGCCATCGTCGACGACTTCGCGGAGCACCTGCACCGCCTGGTGGAAACGGACCCGTCGTGAACGTTCTCTTCATAACGCTCGACCAGTTCCGCGGCGACGCCTACGGCGCCGCTGGTCATCCTCTCGTGAAGACCCCCACGCTCGACCGCGTCGCCGCGGAGGGCGTGCGCCTGGAACGTCACTACTCCCAAGCGGCACCGTGCGCACCGGGCCGCGCCGCGATCTTCACCGGGATGTACCAGATGAACAATCGGGTAGTGGCCAACGGCACGCCACTGGCGAGTGGCTTGGACAACTTGGCCCTCGTGGGTCGACGAGCCGGCTACGACCCGACGCTTTTCGGCTACACCGACCAGGGTCTCGATCCCGCGAGTGCCAACGGTCCCGACGACACGCGCCTCGACTTCTACGACGGCGTGCTGCCGGGCTTCTCGGTCGGGCTTTACTTGCCGGAAAGTCAGGCGGGTTGGTTGCAGTACCTGCGCGCCAAGGGCTACGACGTCAAGAGCGGTTGGGCCGACTTGTTGCGTGGCGAGCCCGAGCGTCCCTCGGAGGATTCACTAAGTGGTTTTCTCACCACGCGGTTCCTCGAATGGTTGGAACATCAAGAGAGCGGTTGGTTCGCCCACCTCAGTTACTTGCGCCCGCATCCGCCCTACGCGGCGGCCGGCGAATTCGCTCATCTCTACGACCCCGCCGACGTCGAGCTACCCATCGCGCCCGTACCAAAAGACCAACGTCACCCGCTGCACGAAGCCGCGCTCTCGTGGAAGCAAGCCGCCGCACCGAAAGACGTCGATGCCATGAGGTTCCTCAAGGCGCAGTACTACGGGATGATCTCGGAGGTCGACTCCCAGCTGGGACGAGTAGTTCGGGGCATCGAAGAGCGCGGCGAGTGGCAGGACACGCTCGTGGTGGTGACGTCGGACCACGGTGAACAGCTCGGTGATCACGGGCTCATTGAGAAGCTGGGTTTCTTTCCCCAGAGTTACCACATCATCGGACTATGGCGCGATCCGCGCGAGCGCGCCGCCACGTCCTTACATCACTTCACCGAGAACGTGGACCTGCTGCCGACCCTGGCCGACGCGTTAGGCGTCGAGGTCCCCGTCCAGTGCGACGGGCGATCGCTCTCGCCACTGTTTCGTGATGGCGACGTCGCGTGGCGCGACACGGCTCACTACGAGTGGGATAGCCGCTACATGTTGCTGGGTGCCACAGCGTCACCACCGCCCTCGAGTCGAACACTCGCGCGGCGCAACTTGGCGGTGTCGGTCAGTGACGACCTCGCCTACGTGCAGTTTGGAGATGGGTCGTATCGCTGTTTTGATCTCGCGCTCGATCCGACGTGGCGCACGGAGTGCCACGACGTGGAGCGAGTGTTGCGCGCCGCGCAGAGCCAACTGGTCTGGCGACAACAACACCTTCGCCACGATCTCACGGACATGCTGCTCACGCCTGAGCGGCTCGGACACTGGCCGAGCGAACTGCGACTTGATCCCTTAGCGGAACCCGTTTTGTAGGGTCGTCAAGAGACGTCGAAAGGTCTCGTCGCGGTCCGTGGCCATGTTGATGTCAAGGAGTTCGAGCGCGACGTAACCGTGGCAGGCCGACCAGACGATTTGGGCGGCGTCGCTCGCGCGCTCGTTCGAGAACTGTCCAATCTCCTGACAGCGTTCAACGTGCGTGACCAGCGTCTGGTACGCCTGCGTGGCGAGATGTACGGCCGTAATCGATGGTTCGAAGTTTCGAAAACGGTGCATGAACATCACGGTATAGAGACCACGATTCTCGAGTGCGAACTTCCGATAGGCGAGTCCCGCGTTGAAGAGATCGACGTCGGCGTCGTGGTCGTACACGCTTAGTACGTCGCGCAGCCTCGCGAATCCTTCCATCCAGAGCGCTTCGAGGACTCCGTTCACGCCATCGAAGTGGTTGTAGATGGCCATTGGCGCGACGCGCGCTCGCTGGGCAATGGCGCGCACCGTGAAGCCATCGGGGCCTTGGTCGTTGAGAATGGCGAGGGCGCCGAGGAGGACTTCGGGTCCAATCTTTGATGAGGGCGTACGGTTCGTGGGACTGATCACTTGACCAGTATAGAACAATGTTCTATAGTAATAGAACATTGTTCTATTGGAGAGACCATGCCCCTGTCCGTTCACGACCGACGCTGGTGGATTCTTGGTGTGTTGTGCCTCACCGTATTGATCGTCGTCATCGACAACACCATCGTCAATGTGGCGCTGCCCGTGCTGTCGCGCGACCTACACGCGTCGAATTCGTCACTGCAGTGGATCGTCGACGGGTACTCCCTGCCCTTCGCCGGCCTGCTCTTAGCTGGGGGAGGGCTCTCGGATCGCTTCGGGAGGAAGCGCGTCATGCAAATCGCGCTCGGGTCCTTCGGTGCATTCTCGCTCTTGGCGGCTTTTTCGAGCAGCGTGCCGACGTTGCTCGTGGCGCGAGCGTTGATGGGTGCATCGGCCGCGTTCATCTTTCCCGCGACGCTGTCAACGCTGACCGTTGCCTTCGACGATCTCTCAGAGCGGGCGAAGGCCTTCGGATTCTGGGGTGCCGCCAGTGGCGTGGCGATCGCCATTGGCCCCGTGGTGGGCGGAGCCCTGCTGGTTCACTTCTGGTACGGGTCCATCTTCATCATCAACGCGCCGCTCGTCATTATCGCCATCGTGGCCTCGGCCTACGTGGTGCCGGAGTCGAGGAGTCCACTTCGACGCCGCGTCGACGCGGTGGGCCTGGCGCTCGGGACCGCGGGCGTGACGCTACTGACATTCGCCATTATCGAAGGTCCCTCGTGGGGCTGGCGCAGTGTCGCCACGATATTGCTCTTCGTCGCGGCGGCTTTGTCACTCGTCTCGTTCGTGCTCTACGAACTTCGGCGTGAGGGCCCTCTCTTGGACGTGAGGATCTTCACGAATCGCTTCTTCTCCACGAGCGCCAGTGCCATTGCCGTGAACTACTTCTGCCTCTTTGGCTTCATATTTCTCATCACCCAGTACTTCCAGTTGATCCGCGGCTACTCGGCCCTGTCGGCGGGCGTGCACACGTTGCCCTTCGCCGTCGTCGTCATGGTGGCGACGCCCCTCGGTGCCGCAGCCGCTCTGAAGTTCGGCACCCGCGTAGTGGTCGCCGCGGGACTCTTCATCGAAGCGACAGCGCTCGCCTGGGGAGGCGTCGTCGTGGCGCACGCGGCCTACTTCGGGCCGGTCATTGCCATGATGGTGCTCCTCGCGCTCGGCTTCTCTCTCGTGAACGCGCCGTCGACCGCGTCGCTGATGGCTACGCTGCGCCCCGAGCAGATTGGCGCGGGTTCGGCGGTGAACGAGACGACACGAGAACTGGCCGGCACCATGGGCGTCGCGGTGGTGGGTTCGGTCTTCTCGTCGCTCTTCGGTCCCCGGGTTCTCGCGGCACTGACGCCGTATCTCTCGAAGGGACTCACGAAGGCTCAACTCCACGTCGCGGTCAGTTCAACGCAAGCCGCCCAAGCGACGGTGGCGCGCTTTCCGGCGTCGCTGCGACCCGCACTCGACGCGCAGGTCACCAACGCCTTCATGGAGGGACTACACCGGGGATGTTTCGTGGCTTCCGGCGCGGCGGTCGTGGCCGCGGTCGTCGTACTCTCGCGACTGCCAAAGGCGATGAGCGCGGCGTCGACAAGCGAAGTGGCGCGCGTCTAGTGATTTTCTGACGGGCGAATCTCGCTCTAAGGCGATTTCTGGTATCAATGGAGGCCTGACGCCGTCCGCGGCGGAGCAGAAAAATTGGGGAGATTTCATGCATCGGATTCCACGAGTTCGTCAAGTGCTCGTAGCGGCGGGCATTGGTTCGCTACTGTTGGCCTCCAGCGTCGTCGCTGGCGCGGCTTCGACGACCGGAACTTACAACGCAGCCGACGCCAAGCTCGTTCCGGCATCGTATAAGCACGTCACGCTCCAGGTGGCCACTGACGCCACGTACGCACCCGACGAATCGATGAGCGGCACGACGATGGTCGGCTTCGACGTAGACCTGATGAAGGCGGTCGCCACGACGCTCAAACTCAAGATCAACGAGAACAACGTCACCTTCGACAGCATCATTGCCGGTGTCACGTCCGGTCGGTTCCAGGTGGGCAACTCGTCGTTCACCGACAACAAGGCTCGCGAAAAGTCGGTCAACTTCGTTGACTACTTCACAGCCGGCGAGGGCGTGTACGCCAAGGCGAGCTCCACACTTAAGTTCAAGGGCTTCAAGAGCTTCTGTGGCTGGAAGGTCGCGGTAGAGAAGAGCACCGTTGAACAAACGGACGCGCAGACGGCCGCCAAGGCTTGCTCGAAGTCGAAGAAGTTGACGGTCATCACGTTCCCGAATCAGACCGAGGCCAACTTGGCAGTCTTGTCCGGCCAGGCCAACGTCGGATTCGTGGACAGCCAGGTCGCCGGCTACATCGCGTCAACTTCGAAGGGAAAGTTCAAGCTTCTGGGCAGCGCGGTCAACGTGGCGCCCTACGGCATCGCCACCGCGAAGACGACGGCCGGCGACGGACTCGCTATGGCGATCCAGGCAGCCATCAAGACACTTATCGCGAACGGCACGTACAACGCCATTTTGGCGAAGTGGGGCGTCACGAGTGGGGCGTTGCCCTCGAGCAAGATCGTCCTTAACGGAGCCGTCTCCTAAGCGCTTCGTCGTCCGAGGACAGAAATGACAATGAACGGGGACGCCGTCAAGGTCGTCCCCGTTCGTCACTATGGGCGGTGGGTCGCCGCCGGGTTTGCCCTACTCATCGTGGCGATGTTGATTCACACACTTTTTTCGAAGTTGCCGACGGGCCACTTCGCTTGTCAGGTCGTGAACGGCGTTCGCAAGTGCCATCCAGACTTGACCTGGCGATTCAGTTGGACGATCGTCGGACAGTACTTCACAACCTCGGAGATCCTGCACGGACTCGTGAGGACACTCGAGCTCACCATCTTCGCGATGGTGGTGGGCATCGTGCTGGGCATGACGCTCGCCATCATGCGACTCTCACCCAATCGCGTGCTATCCACTGCGGCCTGGACCTACACCTGGTTCTTTCGCGGGACGCCCGTGCTGGTCCAGTTGCTGGTTTGGTACAACATCGCGATCCTCTACCCAGTTCTAAGTATTGGCATCCCCTTCACACCGTCTTCGTGGGCGCTCGTTCACATCACCACGACGACCCTCTTTAGTGCGTTCGCGGCTGCGGTGATCGCCTTTGGTCTCAACGAGGCGGCCTACATGTCGGAGATCGCGCGCGCCGGGTTGATCGCGGTCGACGAGGGTCAGGTCGAAGCGGCTATTTCGCTCGGCATGACGCGGCGCCAATCCCTGCGCTACGTCGTCTTGCCCCAGGCCATGAGGGTCATCGTCCCACCGACGGGCAATGAAGTGATTTCGATGTTGAAGACGACCTCGCTTGCAGGCTTCGTGGGCGTCGTTGAACTCCTTGGTGCGGCGTCGAACATTTATGGTGGGAACTACGAGATCATGCCCTTGTTGATTGTCGCTTCGCTCTGGTACTTGATCGTGACGACCATTCTCTCCATTGGTCAGTTCTATCTGGAGCGTCATTTCGCCAAGGGAGCGTTGCGTTCACCGCCGCCCACCCCAACGCAGCGACTACGTCGAGACGTCCGTGGGATACTGCGCAAGTTTCGAACCCAGCGAGGCCCGTTGGAGGCAGTTCGATGAGCGAAGCCATGGTCGAAGTCCGCGCCGTCCATAAGTCCTACAACGGCATCGAGGTCCTTAGGGGCGTGGATCTCACCGTCGCGCGCGGCGAGGTCACGTGCCTCATTGGTCCCTCGGGTTCTGGCAAGAGCACGCTGCTTCGCTGTATCAACCACCTCGAAAAGCACGACGCGGGCGAGCTTCGCGTCGACGGCGATCTCGTTGGCTACGAGATGCGCGGAGGGAAGCTCCACGAACGAAACGATAAGCAGATATGCGCAGAGCGCGCTCGTATTGGCATGGTCTTTCAGCGCTTCAACCTTTTTCAGCACCTCACCGTCCTGGAGAACATCACGATCGGTCAAATAAAGGTAAAGGGAGTGTCGCCCGAAGCGGCAAAGAGTAAAGCCCGTGAGTTGCTCGCTCGGGTCGGACTGGAAAACAAAGAATCGCAGTATCCAAGTCAAATCTCGGGAGGACAACAACAACGCGTTGCCATTGCAAGGGCGCTCGCGATGGAGCCCAAGTTGATGCTCTTCGACGAGCCCACGTCGGCGCTTGACCCCGAGCTCGTGGGCGAGGTGCTCGACGTCATGAAGGACTTGGCCCGAAGTGGCATGACGATGGTCGTGGTGACGCACGAGATGAACTTCGCGAAGGAAGTCGCCAACACCGTGTACTTCTTGGACGCGGGAGTCATTGAGGAGTCGGGGGACCCTCGCGAGGTCTTGACCGCACCAAAATCAGAGCGTCTTCGCAGTTTTCTCTCAAAGGTTCTTTAGTCACTTCGCGGCCTCGACCGAGGAATCTAAGGGCGACGGTGATTGAATCCAACCAACGCGTAAGCCGGTCTCGGGCGACGGAGAGTTCGTTACGCGTCGCGGCGTTGAAAAAGTAACGCGCCAGCGCCTAAGACGACGACCGCGTAGATGACGAGCATGAGGAGAGACCTGGACGCGCTCAGGTCACCGGAAGGCGTGACGACCGAGGTCATGGCGTTACCCAACTCGGAAGGTTCGAACTTGACGATGTGGACTCGCCAACTCTCGGGTATGGCGAGCGAGATCAGCGGAAGAATCAAGACGATCGTGACGAAGATGCCGATAGTCGCGGCGCTATGGCGAACGATGAGTCCGAGCGAGAAACTGACGACGGCGAGAATGGTGAGGTAGAGGCCGGCGAAGATCACCGCGCGCACTACCGAGGTGCTGCTGAGCGACGCCGTGGGCACGACGCCCGAGAAGATGCTTTGGCCAACGAAGAAGGCGGCGAAGCAAGCGACTTCGGTCACCACGAACATCGAGGCGATCAACACGACCAGTTTTCCCGACACCAACATGAGTCGCTTCGGCACCGCCCCTAACGTCGTTCGGATCAAACCAGAGGCGTACTCGCTCGTGATGAGCAATGAGCCAATCACGCCGATAGCGAACTGTGAGAAGACAATCCCGATCAAACTCGTTGATACCGGATCGAAGGTGACCTGGTCGGCCGTTGACACCGTTTGCCAATGGCTTCGCGTGGCCCAGGCGATGAGTGCCCCCAAGCCAATCGTCAAGATGAACATCACGAACACGCCCGTCAGTGTCGAGCGCACGGTTCGGAACTTGATCCACTCCGAGCGAATAACGGATCCGAGCGACATGTCAGCGTTCATTGCGCGCACCGGACGATCCGTATTCGACCGAGTCGGCGGTCAGTTCCATGAAAACGTCCTCGAGGGAGGCACGCTGGGGGGTGAGCTCGAAAAGCACCACGTCAGCGTCGAAGGCGATCTGGCCGATCTGATCCGACGTGAGATCACTGACGCTCAATGCTTCGTCGTTGGCCTCGCTCACGTCGCCACCGTGGGTCTTCAGCACTGAGATCAGTTTTTCGTGATCCGACGCTCGCACGAAGACACTTCCCTTGGCGGTCGCCGTGAGTGAATCAATGGAACCTTGGGTGATGAGCTTGCCCCGTCCGATGACGATGATCTGATCGGCCGTCACGGCCATCTCACTCATGAGGTGAGAAGAGACGAAGACGGTTCGACCCTCGTTCGCGAGCGAGCGAAAGAAGTCGCGGATCCATCGGATTCCCTCGGGATCGAGTCCATTGACGGGTTCGTCGAAGAGCAGCACCTCGGGGTCGCCCAGGAGAGCGCCTGCGATGCCGAGGCGCTGGCTCATGCCGAGTGAGAAGTTTCCGACCTTCTTGTTCGCCACCGAGTCAATGCCGGTGAATCCGAGCACCTCGTCGACACGGGCGAAGGGAATTCGGTTCGACGCCGCCAGCGCGCGCAAGTGGTTGCGCGCGGTCCGTCCCGGATGGACTGCTTTCGCGTCGAGCAACGCACCGACTTCATGCAGGGGCGCGCGCAGACTGGCGTAGTCCTGGCCCTTCACGGTCGCGCGACCCTTCGTGGGGTGGTCGAGACCAAGAATGACGCGCATCGTCGTTGATTTTCCGGAACCATTCGGACCGAGGAATCCAGTGATAACACCGGGGCGCACCTCGAAGTCGAGGTCGTCAACAGCGAGCGTGTCCCCGTAGCGCTTGGTGAGGTGTTCGATTTTGATCATGAAGTCCTAGATGAGAATCTAGTGAATCGGCGAGAGCGGTCGCGACGCGTTGTCGACGAATTGGCCACGCGTAGGCGTTCTAGTGCTCGCCACGACCGTTGGGCGCTTACGTAACGAGCATCTGCGCCCGACAGAACTCACACGTTCCGGACAGCGCGACGTGATGACGATCGAGTCGGAAGCCGAACTTGGTGAGTAGGTTCCTACTGAGCGCGTCGAAGTGGGCGGCCGGAATCTCGAAGGTGGCGTGACAGACGTCGCACGTCAGATGGCCATGCACGGAGCCCGCGAGGTGGTACACCGCGGCGTGCTGGCCCAGGTGGGCGTGCACCACGATGTTCAGCTCTTCGAACTCATCCAGGATTCGATACACCGTCGAAGGACTGACGTCGGGCTGCCGTCGTTGCACCGCGAGGGTGATTTCGTCAGCGGTCAGATGTCCCGAGGCCCCCACCAGCACCGAGGCGACCGTACGTTTGGCGACGGTTACTCGCTTCGCGGCGCCTCGAATGACTGAGGCTATGGCGTCCTCGTCGGCGTTGGCGCTGGCCATGACCCAACACTAGGTCCCTCACGCGAATCACGAGGACCGTTCCTCGGTTGACGTGAATCGGCGCGCTTCGTTGCACCGCGTTGAGCGGGCGTGTTCGCGCGGCGATGGAGCCGAATGGGGGACTCTCGACGAACTAGAGCGCCGAGAGCCTCTGAAGAATCGCGTCGGCGTCTCGAACAATCTGGTGAACGAGATCGCCCGCTGGCACGAGTTCGTTGATGGCGCCGACCGCCTGGCCGGCCGGGTAACCCTCTCGCCGGGGATCAATACCCTTGGTTGTCTCGTCACCACCGAGGTGGAAGGTGCCTTCGTCGTGCGACACGAAGAGTTGGTCGGGGAACTTCTTGAGCAACGTAGGGTCTGCCTCGTAGCGCTCGGTCGTGTCGTTCTTGATGACGCGCATGGTCTTGCCACTAAAGGCTCTCGAGATGACCGTGCCGTCTTCGTGCGCGGCGATGATGCTCTCTCGAAAGCCGGGGATTGCTCGCGCCTCGGGCGTGGCGATGAAGCGCGTGCCTATCCACACGCCGTCGGCGCCAAGGGCTAGCGCCGCTGCGAGACCGCGGCCGTCGAAGATGCCGCCCGCGGCGACGACGGGAATCGCCCCGTCGACGGCGTCGACGATGAGCGGGACAAGGGGCATCGTGGCGACGGTGCCGGTATGACCACCCGCTTCGGTGCCCTGCGCGACGACGACGTCACAGCCCGCGTCGAGCGCGCGCCTGGCGTGATCGACCTTGCCGCACATCGAGACGACGAGCACGTGGTGATCGTGGCAGAGGTCGATGACGTGTCGCGGGACACCGAGACCCGCGACGAACGTGCTCGCGCCCCCTTCGATGAGGAGTTCGACGTTGGCGACGAGCGTGTCGGGAAAGGCCGTTAAGAGGTCCACGCCGAAGGGACTGGACGTGAGTGCCCGGGTCGCGGCGATCTCGTGCGTGAGTTGCTCGCTGGACATGGTCGACGCACCCAGGCACCCGTAGCCTCCGGCGTTGGAGACCGCCGCGACGAGGGCGCTGTAGGAGACCCCGCCCATGCCGGCCAACATCACCGGGTGTTCAATCTTCAGTAGTTCGGTCAGTCGCGTTTTCATAGAGTTCACTTCAAACTACTCAGGACGGTGACGCACTCGAAGCAGCGCGCCTCCGACGAGCGCGGCGATCGCGGAACTAATCAAGAGTCCGAGGGCGTAGCCCGCGTAAAGGGCACTCTGCGCACCGAAGAGCTTCGTCGCGAAAAGTAGCGGCACCGTGAAACCAATCGCGCAGAGGAGGGCCGTCGTTACCACCAGGGGCCAGCTCAGTGACGGGTCGAGGCGAAAGCGCAGGAGTCGGGCCAGCGCGACGCCACCCGTGATCCCGAGGCACTTTCCCACCAGCCGCACCGCGATCGTCGCGACCACGACGGTGCCCACGGCACCACTCAGTTGCACGTTGTTCCAGTGGAGCCCGCACGCGACCAACGCGAAGAGCGGCAACACGACGCCGACCGACACTCGCGTGACGTCGCGCTCGAGACGTGACCGTGACGGGGCGCGCGTCGAGACGAGGACCCCCGCGAGGACTCCGGCCAGGGCGGGTTCGACGTTGGCCCAGGCGAAACAGGTCCATAACACGACGAGCAGCAACACACTCGCGACGTTGTTCGTGGCGCGACGCGACACAAACGAACCCACCGCCGTGATCACGATCAGGGCCACGAGACCGTCGAGTCGAACGTGCGTCGTGCCACTCAGGCTGAGTACGACGACACTCAAGACGTCGTCGGTGATCGCGAGCGTAAGGAGAAAGACCCGAAGTAGCGGTGGTAGACGCTGACCCGCGACGGCGAGCACGCCTAGCGTGAAAGCAACGTCCGTCGCCATCGGGACACCCCACCCCCGTCGTAACGCCGCGGAGTGCAGGAGATGGCCGAGAAGAACCGAGCCGAGTGCCGTGGTGAGCATCCCGCCGACCGCGCCGAATATTGGCGGAACGGCGTGCTTCGGATGGGTGAGCATTCCCGAGGCGAGTTCTCTCGAGAGTTCGAGACCCATGGCGAAGAAGAACACCGCCATGAGACCGTTCACGACGGCGTCGTGCACGGTGTTCACTTCCAGGAAACGCAGGAGGTGCCAACTCGAGGGCGACGTGAACAACGTGAAGTACGACGAGGATGAAGTAGCCGACCAGGTCAACGCCGCCGCGACGCCGGCGGCGAGCCCAATCGCCGCGCTGTACTCGTGATCGAGTACCCACGAGACGCGCGAAGTTACGGGTCCCGCCATAGCGAAAGGCTAGTCAGTCGCGTTCGTGCGACGTCGACTCGCAGGACGCTTCGCCGCTTCGACAAGAGCGACGTGGACACGACCACTCAAAGGTCGCGGGTGTGTTCATCGAGTCGCGTTCGAAGTATGGACGTGAGGCGCAGACCCCCGACGCTCAAGATGGCAAGACACTCGTCGAACTCGTCGTCGCCGCCGTAGTAGGGATCGGCGACGTCAAGGTCGTGTGCCGATTCAAGGAGGTTTCGCCAGAGCACGACCTCGGTGTTGGTGTTGGTGAGTCGTAGCTGCACGTCGCGCAGATGCTCTCGCGTCATCACAACGACGAGGTCTTGCCCGTCGAGAAAGGCGGCGTCGGCGTAGGCACCAAGCGTGCCCGCTCCGGGGTAGCCGGCCCGGTCCAAGGCGGCCCGGGCGCGAGGGTCCATTGGACTGCCCACGTGCCAGTTGGCCGTCCCCGCGCTCGTGACGTTTACGTGATCTTTAAGAAGTGGGTCGTCGGCGATGAGGTGACGAAGGACGACCTCGGCCATGGGCGAGCGGCAGATGTTGCCAGTGCAGATTGTGGCCACGTGGATCGGTTGGTGTGGCACGAGCCTCCCTAGGTTTTCTTAGAATTCGTCGCCGAAATCGTGACCGCGACGTGCGAATGTTATGGGAAGAAAGATAAAGTACCGTTAGGGATACCGGAAGGAGACGCGATGCCGCTGTCAGAGCACGAACAGCGAGTCCTGGCCGAATTAGAGGAGTCACTCTCCAAGCAAGACCCTCGCTTTGCGAAAAACGTCCGCGAGACGAATATTTACTCCCACAGCGGACGTCGTGTTCGCTGGGGCGTCGTGGGTTTCCTGGTCGGTCTCGTCGTTTTGGTCCTGTGCTTCTCGCACTCGGTGCTCCTCGGGCTTTTGGGTGTCGCGTTAATGTTTGTCTCCGCCGTTGTCGTTGAAAGAAACGCTCGTCTTTTGGGACGCGCCTCGTGGCAGGACATCACTCGTTCTGGCCAGGGCGACGACGCCCACGCGAACTTTGGTCCTCGCACCAGTTCGCTCCGCGACTGGTTGTCGCGTCATCGCCATAAAAGCGAATGACCGACGTCGGAGACGCGCATAGCGCGCCTCCGTGCCTAGCCCTTGACATTGGCGGGACCAAAGTCGAAGCTGCGATCGTGTCGGCGGACGGTTCCCTCGTACGACGAGATCGCATCAACGTCGTTGAACACACCCCGGATCTACTCGGCGCCATCGTTACGCTGGCGCGACGCGTCCTTGGTGACGACGATGTACGTGTCATGGGAGTCGGTTGCGCGGGACCAATGTCGCGAGGTGGCGAGACGGTCTCGCCACTCAACATTCTCTTTTGGCGCGACTTCCCGCTTCGCCAGTCGCTACGTGACGCGCTCGGTATCGACGTCTTCGTCGACGGCGACGCTCGCGCCCTCGCGCTCGCCGAAGGAGAGTTCGGCGCCGCGCGTGACGTGACGTCGTATCTCTCCATGGTGGTTTCGACGGGAGTGGGTGGGGGCATCGTTCTGAACGGCCGCCTGCTCGACGGCGAGACGAGTAACGCTGGTCATGTTGGGCACCTCACGGTGGTGGCCAACGGCGCACTGTGTTCGTGCGGCGCCTACGGGTGTCTTGAGGCCGAGGCGTCGGGATGGGCCATCGAGGGTCGTACCGGAAGACCAGCCAGCGAAGCCGACCAAGCCACGCGGCTTCGTACCGGCGAGCTCGTTGGTCGCGCCGTGGGGATGCTGAGTTCCGTGTTGGACTTTCGCCATAGTTACGTGGCGGGGTCCGTGGCGCTCGGCTACGGTGATGATTTCTTTGCCGCGGCGACGAAGGCCGCGCGTGACACGGCGAAGTTGTCATACTCGCACGACGTCGAGATACTTCCGTCCCAACTCGGCACGAGCGGACCGCTCCTCGGTGCCGCACTCGTGGGCTGGCGAGGTGCGTCGTGAAGGGGGTTGACGGGATGGGTCTCGTGCGCTACTTACTTCAACACCCGTCGAGGCTACCGGTCGTCCTTCGGGCAGGTTGGCGCCTACGCGCCAACAAGTGGTGGCGCAGTGCGCCCTTTTTGCCACTGCCCGATCAGGCGTATTGGAACTTTCGAATGATGACCGCAACGGGCTCCAACGAGGGTTTGATGAGTGCTCGAGAGATCGTCGACGCCGCCGTCTGGTCGAGTCGCCAACGAGTTGGACGTTAGGTGCCTCTCGTGAGTCGTGTCCTCTTACTCAACGCCACGTTTGAGCCTCTTCAACTGGTTTCAGAACGTCGCGCTGTGGTACTGATGTTGGCCGGACGGGCGGAGCCGATTGCGATGCCCGACGAGCCAGCGGTATGTCGTTCTGCAAGCCTCGTGGTGGAGATCCCAGCAATCGTGCGTCTGCACGAAATGGTCAAACTACCGACCAAGATTCGAACGCCGCCACTCACCCGACGATCACTGCTGCTGCGCGACAGCTATCGCTGCGCGTACTGCCTCGAACACGCCGACACCATTGATCACGTAGTGCCCCGATCGCGCGGCGGCCGTCACGAGTGGACGAACGTCGTGGCGGCGTGTCGGCGGCACAACATGCAAAAGGGCGACCGACTCCTCGAGGAGATCGGGTGGCGCATGCACTTCGAGCCGAAGATTCCTGACGGGCCCTGGTGGCGCTGGCGTCACGTGCCCGACCCTGATCCGCTGTGGGCGCCGTACCTTCCCCGAGCCTCGTGAGAGAGGTAGACGACCTCTACGACTACAGCGTTCTTCGTCGAGTAGAGGAAGCCGCGATGTTCGTCGCGCGCGCGTCGAACCCGACGCTGGTCCTCGGCGGTAGCCAGTCGCCCGATGTCGTCGACGTTACGAAACTCGGCTCGACCTCCCTGCGTAGACGCCGTGGTGGCGGGGGATTGGTGCTCTTGCGGCCCGACGATCTCTGGATCGATTGGTGGATTCCTCAGGACGACGCCAGATGGTCGAGAGACGTCCACGTCAGTTCGATCCAGGCGGGGACGTGGTGGGCCAGCGCGTTGCGCGACGTCACCACCGGAACCGTAACGGTGCACGAACGGGGTTTAGAGGGCGAGCCAGCGTTTCGGGTGGTCTGTTTCGCCGGTCGCGGACCCGGCGAAGTCTTCGTCGACGATCGAAAGACAGTGGGTGTGACCCAGTGGCGGGTTCGCGAAGGCGTGTTCCTCTCCACGGTGCTGCACGCCGAGGCGACGAGCGACGTGATCGAGTATCTCGCCGTCGTGCCCGAAGGCCTAGGCGACGCGCTAGATCACCAGGCACTCTCCTCTTTCAAACAGGCGGGCGCCAACGACCTCGTAGAACGCCTGCGCCTTATCAGTGGCCCGTGGGATTTTCGCCACGTCGACCTCATCACCTAAAGACCCTCCTCACGAACGTCTGCTCGCTCGGGGTGAGCCGAGTGCGGCCCCGGAGTATCGCCAAAGTCAAAATTCAATCAAAAGTGAGTTGATTTGGCGAAGGATGGTGGTAAGTGGTGTAATGTGTCACTAAGTGGGGGAGAGTGGTGAACCCGCGGGAGGACAGTAATGCTCGGGTTTGTCGGTCAGTTTCAGCACTCCCTCGACGCTAAGGGACGCCTCATCCTGCCCTCAAAGTTTCGTGCCGAGTTCGAACGCGGTGGCCACCTCAGTCCGAACACCGAAGGTTGCGTGGCGCTCTGGACACCGGGGGAGTTCTCGCGTCAAATGGAAGAGCGTCTTCAACAGAGCCGGGTCGGCGGCTCGTCCGAACGCCAACAGGTTCGTTACTGGTCCGCCAACTCCTCCGACGTCGATTTCGACAAGCAGGGACGATTCGCGTTACCGACCGCGATCCGCGACTACGGACAACTGGCGGGCGACGTCTTGGTGGTTGGCGCCATCGACCACGTTGAACTTTGGAACCCGGCGACCTACGCGGAGAAGGTCAACGCCGCCGAAGAGATGTTTAAGCAGGGCAGTGACTAGTGAACGGAGCACCACTGCAGTACCGGCCGCGGACCACGCGCAGCCTGGCAATCGCGGCAACGAAGCGGGAAACCTCCTCCGCCCTCTCGCTCGTTGTCGCGATTGAAAGGCTACGGATGGCCCACGACAGTTACCACGAACCAGTACTCGCGAGCGAGATCGTCGAGTTGTTGTCCAGCCTGCCGGCTGGAGTGGTCGTTGACGCCACGTTGGGCGGCGGTGGTCACGCGGAAGCTCTCCTCACCGCGGCGCCGCACCTTCGCCTCCTGGGCATTGACCGTGACCCCGACGCTCGTGCGGAAGCAACGAAACGCATGGCACCGTTCGACCTTCGGGTGCGCGTGGTCAGTGCGACGTTCGCTGAACTGAGTGACGTCCTCCATGACAATGAAGACTTTCTTGGTGCTGACGACGTCGTAGCGGTGTTGATGGACCTCGGCGTCTCGTCCCATCAGCTCAATGAAGCAACGCGCGGGTTCTCTTTTCGCGCCGACGCGCCGCTCGACATGCGAATGGATCCCTCCCAGGGCGAGACGGCGTCAGACTTTCTCGCACGGGTCAGCCAGCACGAACTGGCTCGACTGCTCAGGAATAACGGTGAGTCACGCTTCGCGGGTTCCATTGCGAAGTCGGTCATCGAACGCCAACCCCAGACGACCTTTGAACTCAACGAAGCCGTTGAGCGCGCGGTTCCCATGGCGGCGCGTCGTCGTGGTCACGTCGCGACGCGCGTCTTCCAGGCGCTTCGCGTCGCGGTGAATGGCGAAGAGGAACAGCTCAGCGAAGGACTCGACGCGGCGTTGAACGCATTGAGCGTGGGTGGCGTGATGGCCGTCATTTCGTACCACTCCGGTGAGGACCGCGTGGTGAAGTCATTCTTCGCCGAGCAACAGAGTGGGGGATGTCGCTGCTCGCCGGAACTAGGTTGCGTCTGTGGCGCGATTTCGCGCGTCAAAGTCGCCAAAGCCAGCGCTCAATTGGCCGGCCCTATCGAGGTCGCTGGTAACCCTCGCGCTCGTTCGGCGCGACTGCGCGTCGCACGGAAGGTGGCGCCGTGAGCGTCATCAGTTTTCCACGTCGCGTCGATACACGCCGACCGCCCTCGCGTCAAGCTCCCTCGACGCGACCCGCCTCGCACCGCGCGGAGGCGCCACGTCGTGGCATTGCGACGAAGCGCTGGCGCGCTACGTCCTCGTCTCGAAAGTCCGCCACGATCGTGGTACTCGCGCTGATGTTGTCGCTCGCGGGCTCGATGTTCGAAGCAAATCGTCAGATCGAAATCCACACGCTCCAAAGTCAACTGTTGCAAGAACAGTCGGCGTACGCCGTCCAAGTGGGTTCACTGACCAACTTGTCCGCGCCAAGTCAGATCGCGACAAAGGCTGGGGCTCTTCATCTGGTGGATCCCTCCTCGGTCACCCAAGTTCCGTCCACGTCTCTTGATGCTCCTCTGCCACTACCGAAGTTCTTGGGTTACGCACCGGCAACATCAAGGACGATTCGGTGACCACGCACAACACGTCGACGCACAGTCGTACCAGGGTCCAACAGAGCACCCCGCGCGTCAAGTCTCAGGGTCGTCGTCGTTTGTTGTTGTTACGCGCGACGCTGGCGCTGGCCTTTTGCGCCCTAGGTGTTCGCCTCGTGTTCTTGCAAGTCATCGACCACGCGCACTACACCGCTCTCTCGGTGGCGCAGGTAAAGGTCAATCTCACCACGACCGCCCTTCGCGGCGGCGTCTACGACCGCCGCGGCGAAACCTTGGCCGTGTCGCGCCCGACGTCGCTCGTCATCGCGGACGACTTTCAAATCAAGAGCCCCGCCACCGAGGCGAACGCGATGTCGCCGTTGGTGCACGTTTCGGTCGCGAAACTTACGGCGCTCCTGTCGAAGAGAAGTGGCTACGTCATCGTCAACAACAAGCTCGATCTCATCGACGGTCGAAAGGTCTCGTCGTTGATGTTCCCCGGTGTCGTCGTGGAGAACTCGTCGGTACGCACGTATCCCGACGGGACCCTGGCGACGTCGCTCCTGGGCGGTCTGAACGCCGCCGGTACGGGATCGACGGGCGTCGAGTACCAGTACCAGAACTTGTTGGCTGGTCAGACCGGCGTCACGCGCGAGTTCGTCTCCGCCTCGGGTGTCAACCTGCCGGCATCGCACTCCACGGTCATCAAGAAGGCCAAACCGGGCGTTGGACTCGAACTGACCATCGACTCCTCGCTGCAATACGTGACCGAGCGCTCACTGGCGCGCGACCTGAAGACGTACGACGGCCTGACGGGTCTCGCGGTCGTTATGGACGTGAAGACCGGTGAGATCCTCGCCGACGCGTCGCTCGTCAACACCAAGACCACCGCGGGTGCTCTTGGACCCATCCCGAGCTGGGGTCAGAACGTCGGGTACGCGGGAATCGACCAGACCATCAACAACCTGCCATTCTCCCAGGCGTATGAGCCGGGCTCGGTCTTCAAGGTCGTCACCTTCTCGGCCGCCCTTCAAGACGGTCTCATCACGCCCACCACCGTCTTTCCCGTGCCGAACTCCGTGGTCGTGGGAGGACGACTCTTTCACGACGCCGAGAATCACGGTCTCGAACATCTGACGGCAACCCAGGTGTTGGCGCAGTCGTCGAACATCGGCACCTACGAGATAGGTGCGCGCGTCGGCGAGTCAGGAATTTTGGCCCAGGTGCAACGTTTGGGTTTTGGCCAAACCACGTCGATCAACTTTCCCGACGAAACGCAGGGCCTCTTGGTGAACGCCTCCAACTGGTACGCGAGTGACCAGGTGGCCCTACCCATTGGCCAAGTCGACGCGGTGCCCGCAATTCAAGTGTTGGACGCCTACAACGCCATCGCGAACGGGGGCGTCCTCGTCGAACCCAAACTGGTTCGTGGCTACGTCTACTCGAACGGCACCATGAAGGCCACTGCGCCGAGCGTCAAGCGTGTCGTACTCTCGCCGACCGTGGACGCCACGATGGTCAAGATGCTGGAACAAGTCGTCCTGAGCGGTACCGGCTCGAACGCCATCATCCCTGGCTACAGCGTTGCGGGCAAGACGGGTACCGCGACGATTCCCTATCCCGGTAAAGCCAAGCTGACGGGTAACTACAACGCCACGTTCGTGGGTTTCGCGCCCGCGAACGACCCCGTGCTGTCGATGATCGTGGTCATCGAGCGCCCCCTTAATAACATCTTTGGTGGCACCGTCGCCGCCCCCGTCTTTCAAGAAGTGATGTCGTACGCACTGCACCACTACGGCATTCCTTCCAACGGCACCGTCGTGAAGCCCCTCAAGGGCGCGAAGGCCAGCATCTCGTCGGACGTGACCTGATGCAACTCGGCGACATCTTGGACGATGTCTCGATCGACGTCGCGACGAGCAGCCTCGAGATAACTCGCGTCGAGAACGACTCGCGAGACTGCACGCCGGGCACGCTCTTCTTCGCGATGCCCGGCACCGCGCAACACGGTGCGCGTTTTGCGCGAGACGCGGTGGCGCGCGGGGCGAGTTGCGTCGTGGCCGACGACGACCTCAAACTCGAGGTGCCCGTGGTGGTAGTTCCGACCTCGCAGCTACGCGCACTGTTGGCACACGCGAGTGCCACACTGACCGGTCATCCCGAGACGAAGGCGAAGTTGGTCGGCGTGACGGGCACGAACGGCAAGACGAGCGTGACGTCCATCGTGGCCTCGTTGGGGCGCGCGCTTTCGTGGAACACCGCGAGCATCGGCACGTTAACCAACGAACGAACGACCCCCGCGGCGCCCGAGCTCTTTCGCACCCTCGCGGCGATCGTGGCGAACTTCGATCCCGCGACCAACGACGCGTTGATCGCCCTCGAGGTGTCGAGTCACGCCCTCGATCAACATCGAGTGGACGGACTGCGATTTTGCGTGGCCGCCTTTACCAACCTCAGTCACGACCACCTGGACTACCACGGCACCATGGAGGAGTACTTCGAAACGAAGGCGTCACTCTTCACGAATGAGTACGCCAAGCGCGCCGTCATCTGGACGGACGACCCTTACGGCGAACGCCTCGCCGAGATGACGGATCTCCCGGTGACACGCGTGTCGCGCGCCGACGCCGTTGACGTTGGCACCTCGCTACTTGGCTCGACGTTCTTCTGGCGAGGTCATCTCGTGAACTCCCCACTCGTGGGTGGCTACAACGTGGACAACGCGCTGCTCGCGATGGCCATCGTGAGCACCCTCGGCGCCGACGACGCCGCCGTGGCGGCGTCCATGGGCGACGTCGTGTCAGTACCCGGACGTTTCGAGATGCTCTACGGCCGCGACGTGACGGTCATCGTCGATTACGCGCACACGCCCGAGGGCCTCCAGCGACTGCTCGGTGACGTTCGTTCCTTGCGGTCCGAGGGTCGGATCATCACCGTCTTTGGGGCCGGTGGTGATCGCGACCGTTCGAAGCGGTCCGAGATGGGTCGCGTGGTCTCGAGCGCGTCCGATCTCACCGTTCTGACCTCGGATAACCCCCGCTCCGAAGCGCCAGATGCCATCATTGATGCGGTGGCGACGGGCTTCGCGCCGGGTGCGCAGGTCGTTCGCGAGAGCGACCGTCGTCGAGCCATCACGCTGGCTCTCGAAAGTGCGTCGGCCGGCGACGTCGTCGTACTCGCCGGCAAGGGGCATGAGTCGACCCAGACGGTGGGCGATCTCGTGATCCCTTTCGACGACCGTGTGGTAGCGAAGGAACTTTTGAAGTGAGGATGTCATGTTGAGTTTGATGGAGTCGGGAGGCGTCGGGTTCCTCTGCGCGCTGATACTGACGCCACTGTGGATCAAGTTCCTCAGTGCTCGATCACTCGGTCAACAGATTCGTGAAGACGGTCCCTCCACCCATCACCACAAGGCGGGCACGCCCACCATGGGCGGAGTCATCATCGTGTTCGCCGCGGTGCTCGGCTACTGCATGGGTCACGTCGGCACGTCCATCACCTTCACCCGCGCGGGCGAACTCGCGGTACTCGTGATCATCGCCTCGGGACTCCTCGGTTTCGTCGACGACTACTTGGCCATCCGCAACGCGCGAAACCTCGGGTTGAACAAGCGAGGAAAGTTCATCGGACAACTTGTTATCGCCGGCGTCTTCGCGGTGTTGGCCCTCACCTGGGTGCATACGTCGACGGCTCTCTCTTTCACTCGCGTGACGTTGCCGGGTTGGAACTTGACGGCCGCCGGTTGGTTCTTTCTCGCCGCCTTCGTCATCATCGCGACGTCAAACGCCGTGAATCTGACCGACGGGCTTGACGGGCTCGCGGCTGGATCGGCCACGTTCTGCTTTGGCGTGTTGTCCATCATTGGTTACTGGCAGTTTCGACACTTCGCGATCTATCATCTGCACTCTTCACTCGATCTCGGTCTCGTGGCGGTGGGTCTCGTGGGTGCGTGTCTGGGCTTCTTGTGGTGGAACGCGGCACCGGCGCGCATCATCATGGGGGACACCGGTTCTCTGGCGATCGGCACGGGTCTGGGCGCGCTGTGCCTCTTGATGGACCTCGACCTCTTGCTGGTCATTATCGGTGGACTCTTCGTCGCCGAGACCGCTTCGGTGATTCTCCAGGTGCTCAGTTTTCGCCTTTTCGGGCGGCGGATCTTTCGAATGGCGCCCTTTCACCATCACTTTGAGCTGCGCGGATGGCCCGAGACGACGGTCATCATTCGGTTCTGGATCCTCGCGGGACTCTTGGCGATGTTGGGACTTGGCATCTTCTATGGCGACTTCTTGAAGATCGGCAAGGTGGTGTGACCGTGAAGACGCGCGAACGAAGTCGAGTGGCCCCGGCCCGCGAGAGCGTCCGAGCCCCAAAGCCCCAACGGGTGCGCGGTTTCTTGCATCCACTGCCGAGGGGTAACGCGACTGGCCGCGTCTTGTTGATGGTGACGACGGCCCTCGTCATCTTTGGCACGATCTTCGTCGCTTCCGCCAGTGAGGGTCAGGCGGCGGCCAATGGTGGCACGGCCTTTTCGACCATGGTCCACGACGTTGCGTACCTCTGTCTCGGCGTGTTCGCGTTGTACGTCGCGGCCCGAGTGCGACTCGACCGTCTCGTCAAGAGTGCGCCACTGCTCATTGTGGCCGGACTGTTCTTGTTGCTCGCGGTCAAGGCCGTCGGCGTCACGTCGAACGGCGGTAAGCGTTGGCTGAACTTGCACCTCATCAATCTCCAGCCGTCGGAGCTCTTCAAACTCTGCACCGTGTTGTTCATCGCCTGGTTGGTCCAACACCATCACGACGAACTAAATAACTGGAGGCAACTCGCCATTTGGACGTTGCCGATCTCGCTGGGCTGCGGCTTGATCGTCCTCGAGCCCGACATCGGCACTGCGTCGGTGGTGTTGGTGATCGCCGTGTCAATCTTGGCGGTCGCGGGACTCTCTCGACGCCTCCTCGGCTCGGTCGTCGTCTTGACGGGGTTCGCGGTGGGGACCTACCTCCTGACGTCGCCCTACTCCGCGACGCGCTTCTTCTCATTCCTTCACCCCAACTCCAACTTGGCGGGCAGCGGTTACCAACTGCTGCAGTCACGCATCGGACTCGGTGTCGGCGGCGTGACGGGACTCGGGCTCGGCCACAGTCGTGAGAAGTGGGGACTCCTTCCTAATCCTCACACGGACTTCATCTTCGCGATCGTGGGCGAAGAGCTGGGCCTCATCGGGACGTTGGCGGTGCTTGCGCTCTTTGTCGCGTTCTTGATGGTCTCGGTGCGCATCGCCCAACAGTGTTCCAACCAAGTGTATCGCCTGGTCGCGGTGGGTATCACGACGTGGATCGCCGTGGAGGCATTGATCAACATCTCTTCGGTCGTGGGGTGGTGGGCCGTGACCGGCGTGCCGTTACCCTTCTTCTCCTATGGCGGAACGGCGTTGATCACCGAACTCGCCGCGGTCGGTCTGCTCTACAACATCGCCCACGATCGAAGTCGTACGGACGATCTCACGATTCGCGAGTATCGACTGACGAACTTTCGCCAGACGCTCGAACGACCCCGCGCCCAACGGCCGGTACGTCGCCCCCATCCCCCTCGGCGTGACCCGCGGAGCTACTAATGTCCGGCCCCGTCGTCATCACTGGGGGCGGCACGGGTGGGCACGTGTTTCCGATGCAAGCCGTGGCCGACGCACTGCGTGACGCGGGTCTCACGTCGAGTGAGTTGCGCTTCGTGGGTAGTCGTCGCGGTCAAGAACGCCAACTACTTGCGAACACCAGCGTCGCGCTGACGCTGCTGCCCGGAAGGGGTGTTCGCCGCTCTTGGCGCGCGCGCGACGTGGTGGCCAACGTGGGCGCGGTGGCCGGGCTCGTGAGCGCGCTCGCGCTCGCGATCGTGCTGGTGCGTCGTTGGCGACCTTCGGTGGTGGTGTCGGTGGGCGGGTACGCCTCGTTCGCGGTCTCGGTCGCGGCGATGTGCTGGCGCACGCCACTCGTGCTGGTGGAACTGGACGCTGCTCCCGGTGCCGCGCAGCGCGTCGTCGCCAACTACGCGCGAAAGCGATGCTGCGCCTTTCCCGTCAAGGGTGAGAACGTCGTCGTGACGGGAGCACCCCTTCGCACGGCGATCGAGAACGTTGACCGGTCGAAGGTCGCGCGCGGCGACGCGAAGGCTGCGCGAACGCCACCGATCGACGCGGAGCGAAAGGTCGTCGTCGTGATGACCGGTTCATTGGGGTCGACGCGCGTAAACCGGGCCGTTCGAGACCTCGCGGTCGAGTGGAGCACGCGCGCCGATCGCGCGATCATCCACGTGACCGGTCATCGGGACTTCGACGAGATGTCGACCCGTGTGCTTCCGAGTGACGGCCTCGACTACCGCGTGGTCGCCTTCGGGGAGATGGCCGAGCTCTGGACGCTCTGTGACGTGGCGATCTGTCGCGCTGGCGCGGTGACGGTCGCGGAGTTGACCGTGCTCTCGATTCCGTCGGTCCTGGTGCCGTTGCCCGGTGCGCCGGGCGATCACCAAACGAAGAACGCCGAGGCCGTGGTGAACGTCGGGGGAGCGCAACTTCTGCGAGACGCGGACTGCACGGGCGCCGCGTTGGCCGGACTCCTCGACACGATGATGGACCCTATGACGCTCGCATCGATGGAACGCGGCGCAGGCACGCTAGCGAGACGCGACGCCGCTCGCGCGATCGCCACGGTGATTCTTGACGTTCGAGTCAGTTCGTGAGCGCCTTCAGCGCGGGACAGCGCATTCACGTCGTGGGCGTGGGTGGCGCGGGCATGAGTGCTTTAGCGATGATGCTCGCGGAGATGGGCGCCGAAGTGAGTGGCTGCGACGCGACGGACACGCCGATCCTCGAAGACCTGCGCGCTCGTCGCGTCACGACCTTCGTCGGTCACGACCCTCACCACGTCGACGCGGCCGAGGTGGTGCTGTGGTCGCCGGCGGTGGCGCCCGATCACGTCGAACTTGTCGCAGCGCGCGAGAACGGCGCGGCGATGGTGTCGCGCGCGAACGCCTTCTACGAACTCTCACTGATGAAGAAGGTCATTGGCCTCACCGGAACCCACGGCAAGACCACCGCCGCCTCGATGATGGTGCAGGTCGCCCTCGCCGCCGGTCGAGACGATGGCTGGCTCGTCGGCGCGCCCGTGCTCGGCGTGGGCGCGAACGGTCACTGGGGCAGCGGCGACGTCATCGTTGAAGTCGACGAGAGTTACGGCACCTTTGGCGAGCTGCGTCCCTACGCGCTCGGACTGCTGAACGTGGAGGCGGATCACCTCGATCACTACGGCTCCGTCGAGACCCTCGAGACGGCCTTCGTCGACCTGGTGGAGCGCACGAGCGGGCCCTTCGTTGCCTGGGGCGACGACGCGGGCGTCGCGCGAGTGCTGGGCTCGGTGGCGCGTTCGTACGTGATCGTGGGCACCGCGCCGGGATCGACGTGGCGCGTTACGAACGTGGAACTCGAGCGCCGCCGTGCGACGTTTCGCTTGAACGGACTGGGCACGACGCTCGAGATCCGGCTTCGCGTTACCGGTGCGCACAACGTGGCGAACGCCGCGCTCGTTGCGGTGCTGGCGCACGAGTTGGGCGTGAGTGACGATGCCGTCGTGCGGGGACTGTCGAACTTCGTCGGCGCGCCGAGGCGCTATCAGTACCGCGGCGCGTGGCGTGGCGTCGACGTCTACGAGGACTACGCCCACCTTCCTGGTGAGATCAGGGCGACGCTGGCCGCGACGCGCGCCGGCGGATACGAGCGCGTGACGGTGGTCTTCCAACCCCATCGCGTCACGCGCACCCTCGCGCTGGCCGAGCAGTTCGCTTCATCTTTCGAAGGCGCACGCCACGTCATCGTGACCGACATCTACCTCGCCGGTGAGGCCAACCCGACGGGCGCCACGGGTGCGTTGATCGCCAACGCCCTTCAACGTCACGACCCTGCGCTCGACACGCTCTACTGTGAGGATCTCGCGCTCGTCGGCGGGCTCCTCGAACAGTTGGTCGACGATAGCGACGTACTGCTCGTCCTCGGTGCGGGCGACGTCGGCTCGATCATCAACACACTCGCGGGGGGCCTCGCGTGAACGCGTTCGACGCACTCGTCGCACTCGGGGGAGACCGGGTGCAGGAACACGCACCGCTCGGCGCACGAACGACGTACCGCGTGGGCGGGAGCGTGCGCCTGCTGGTGACGCTCTCATCACTCGCTGACCTCGACGAGCTCGGTCCACTTATGACCGAGACGGGACTGGGCATCTTGAGCGTGGGCAACGGTTCGAACCTCCTCGTCGAGGACGGTGAACATGACGTGCTCGTGGTCCATCTCGCTGGCGAACTCGCGACGTTGACGTGGCGCGACGAGGGCGAGCTGGTCGTCGTGGAGGCCGGGGCCGGGCTCGACATGCCCAAGGCAGCGCGTCGACTCGCGAGCGACGGCGTCGTCGGATTCGAGTGGGCCGTGGGTGTACCGGGGACCTTCGGAGGCGGCGTGGCGATGAACGCCGGAGGGCACGGGGACGACCTCGCCGCGTCGATCGGGAACGCGACCATCTGGACGGCCGGTACGACCGAGACCTGGACGAGGCAGCGCCTCGGCCTCGGCTATCGCACCAGTGCGCTGCGCGTGGGCGACGTCGTTGTGTCGGCGAGGTTGTATCTTCACAGGGGCGACGCGGCAGTAGCGGAGGAGAACGTGCGCGACGTCGTTCGCTGGCGTCGTGAACACCAGCCCGGGGGCGCCAACGCGGGCAGCGTCTTTCGAAACCCACCGCACGACCACGCCGCGCGTCTCATCGAAGCGGCCGGGTGCAAGGGACTTCGCTACGCCAGCGCGCGCGTTAGCGAGAAGCACGCGAACTTCATTCAAGCCGACGCCACGGGCCGCGCCGACGACGTCTTCACGCTGTTGAGTCTCATTCGCGACCGCGTGCTCGAAGACTCGGGCGTCACGCTCATCAGCGAGCATCGCTTCATTGGCTTCGGGGTGACGCCGTGAGCCGCAGGCGCGTCACCCTAACGAAGAGCCCGCGACGAGCCAACGCTGCGCAGCGAACGAGTGCCCCTCGTCGCCCCACGAGCCCGGCGACACCGGCGCGCTCGAAGGGCGAACGCCCACGCGCGGCGCGTCGACGGGTTCAACGACTCACGAAGTGGCTGCTCGTGCTCGGTGTGGTCGTGACCGCCCTCACCTTCGCCACGCAGTGGACGCTTCGTCAGTCGTACTTTCGCGTGCAGCACGTCACCTTCGTTGGCTTTCACCACGAGACGTCGTCGGCCCTGCTCACGGCGTCGGGTCTCACGAGCCATCCCTCGATGATCAATCTCAGTGACGCGACGATCAAGAAGAATCTGTCGGCCTTCACGTGGATCAACGGCGTCGAGGTCACCAAGCACTGGCCGAGCTCGGTGGTGGTGACCGTGCGCGAGAGCGTCGCGGTGGCGGTGGCCTTCAACGCCAAGCACGTGCTCGAGTACGTCGATGACGCCGGGCGAGCGCTCGGCGTCGCGCCACTCAAGACCAACATGCCCACGCTTTCGTACTTGCACCCGACCTCGGCGACGTGGCCCTTCGCCCGGGCCGGACGCGCCGCGGCCTACGTCGCGAGCCAACTGCCACGCGCGTTCGCGTCGCAGGTCGCGATGATCACGGACGACGCGCGGGGCACCGTGACGATCAAGTTGACCACGCCCGTCACGTTCATCGTGGGTCCGGCGACCAACCTGCACGCCAAGTTCGTCGCGATCGCGTCGGTGATCGCGCACAGCCAGCTCGTGCCCGGTGACGTCGTCGACGTGACGGTACCCGACGAGTTGGCGGTGACGCCGCCGACGCACTCGTGAGAAAGCCAAGCATTTGACCAAAATGTAGTCACTGACTAGCCTTCAGTGACTGTTCGCGACGCCGCCCCCGCTAAGGCGGTAACAATAGAAGAGATAGCCAAGGGGAGCCTATGAGTCTCAATCAGAGCAACTACCACGCCGTGATCAAAGTCATCGGCGTTGGCGGCGGCGGTGCGAACGCGGTGAACCGAATGATCACGTCGGGCCTCAAAAACATCGAGTTCATCGCCGCGAACACCGACGCGCAGGCTCTGTTGCTCTCCGAAGCCGACCTCAAGATCGACATCGGGCGTCAGTTGACGAGAGGTCTGGGGGCCGGTAGCGACCCCGAGGTCGGCCGCCTAGCCGCCGAGGACCACCGTGCCGAGATCGAAGAGGCTCTGAAGGACACCGACATGGTCTTCATCACGGCCGGCGAGGGCGGTGGCACCGGTACCGGCGCCGCGCCCGTCGTGGCGGAGATCGCGCGCGCCCTGGGTATCTTGACCATCGGCGTCGTGACGCGCCCTTTCTCCTTCGAGGGTAAGCGCCGTGCCACCCAGGCCGAAAAGGGCATCCAGGCCTTGCGCGAAAAGGTGGACACCCTGATCGTCATCCCGAACGACCGACTGCTCTCCGTGACCGCGCCCGACACCTCGATGCTCGACGCCTTCAAGATCGCCGACGACGTCCTGCTCTCCGCCGTGCGCGGGGTGACCGACCTCATCACGGTGCCCGGACTGATCAACACGGACTTCGCCGACGTGAACACCGTCATGCGCAACGCCGGCACGGCCATCATGGGCGTTGGTAGTTCAACGGGCGAAGGTCGCGCGGTCAACGCCGCGCGCGCCGCTATTACCTCGCCGCTGCTCGAGGCCTCCATCGACGGGGCCCGCGGTATCTTGATGAACATCGTGGGTGGTTCGGGCGTGACCTTGAGCGAGGTCACTCAAGCGGCGGAGATCATTCACTCGGTGGCGCACCCCGACGCGAACATCATCTTCGGCAGCGTCATCGACGACTCGATCGGCGAGGCCGTGCGCGTCACGGTCATCGCCGCGGGCTTCGATCAAGGAACCGCGAAGGCCACGACCAACGCCCAGGCAACCATGACCGAGGGTCCGCGCAGCGACATCTTCACCNNGACGTCGGTGGCGATGACGACCTCCCCAGCTTCTTGCGCTAGCGACGAACTGGCCGAGCGCCTTCGGGCCAACTTGGCGAGTGTGCGCGCGCGTATCAGCGCGAGCGGACGTGATCTGTCGAGTGTGCGCCTCGTGGCGGTCACGAAGACCTTCGGACTCGACGAAGTGCGCGCGGCCTACGAACTCGGTCTGCGCACCTTCGCCGAGAACTACGTGGATGAACTGTGCGAGAAGAGTCGCGCCACGCACGACCTCGACGTCTCGTGGCACTTCCTGGGTGCGCTGCAGACCAACAAGATTGCGCGCGCGACCCGATGCGCCGACGTGTTGAGCGCGGTCGCTCGAGAGAAAGAGCTCGAGAAGATAGCGGCGGCGTCACCGGGAAAGACCATTGACGTCCAAGTCGACTTCACCGGTGAAGCGCGCCGAAACGGCGTGGCGCCCGCTGAGGTGCCGGCGCTCGTGGCCCTCGCGCGTTCCCTCTCGTTGCACGTGCGAGGGCTGATGGTTGTGGCGCCCCCGGGCGAGCAAGCGACCCGAAGGGCCTTTGTCGTCACGGCTCTCTTGGCCGACGAGTTGGGCCTCGTCGAACGCTCCATGGGCATGAGTGACGATCTCGAATTGGCTTGTGAACTGGGCACCACCGAAGTTCGCCTAGGGCGCGCGCTCTTCGGCCCTCGGGTGCGCTGAGGTGGCCTGGCCTAACATGGTCCTAGGCAACGTTGCCAAGGAGACGTGAATGAAAGAAAAGCTACGAGGGTTCCTAGGGTTCCTCGGCCTCGTCGAAGACGAGTACGGCGAGTACGGCCCGAGCAACGCGCCTCGACCCTTCTCCGAGCAGCCCGACGAGGTCGAACCCGAGTGGGCGCCCGCGCCCGCGCCAACCAGTCGGATCTTTCCCACCCAGCCCGTGAACCCGTCGTCGTTTCGTACGCCCGCGTCGGGTCCGTCGCCCCAGCGCAATACGTCGATCTCAGTGCTGGACGGTCCCAACGGCGGGTCGCGCGTTCGCGCGATAGCGAATCCGAACGCGGCCCGAGGCGTCTCTCCCTTCTCCCAAGAACGCGACGTCGCCATCGTCTCGCCGGAGACCTACGACGATTCGCGTCGGATTACCGATCTCCTTCGTCAGAATCGAGCGGTGGTCTTGACCACCCTCGACGTGGACCAGAGTCTCGCCCGTCGCCTGGTTGATTTCACGGCCGGCACCGCGTACGCAATGAACGCCAAGATTGAGATGTTGATTCGTGGCGTCTACCTGGTCAGTCCCCAAGGTATGCACGTGGGACCCGAGATAAAAGAAAGACTTCGCGCGGCTGACTATCACGCCTTCGACCAGGCATGAGGTTCATTCAAGACGTTTTGTCGCTCTACATCCTTCTGCTGTTCGTCACGGCACTCTTAAGTTGGGTGCCACAGACCAACACCCAAGGTGGACTCGCCACCACGCAGCGAATACTGGCGCGACTCACCGAACCGGTACTGCGACCACTTCGTTCGATCCTGCCGCGACCGAACTTTGGTGGCGTGCGCGTCGACCTCTCGGTACTCGTCGCCATCGTCGCGCTCGAGATAATCAAAACGATCATCTAGCAACGCGCGATTCGCCCTCGCGTCGAGCGTCGAGCGGTAGGGTGGCAGCATGGACAGCACGGACAACGCACTTTCGGCGCTCGACGCCATTGACACGGTGGCCTTCAAAGTCGGCCTCAAGGGCTACAACGTCGACGAGGTCGACGAGTTCCTCGAACGACTGTCGAACGAGGTTCGCCAACTCAAGGATCTCGCGCATCAACAGCGCCAGCAACTTCGCCAAGCGGCCGAGCGCATCAGCCAGCTGGACGCCCGTGGCGCCACCGCGTCGGTCCCGGTCGCGCCGAGTGCGCCCTCGGCACCCGCGGCGCCCCCAATTCGATCGAGTGGGAGCGGCGGAGCCGAACAGGTGACGTCGATGATCGCCATGGCGCAGCGCTTTATCGAACAGGCCCAACAAGAAGCCGAAGCCAAGGCGCACGAATTCACGGGCGCGGCACAAGAGCGCGCGCGAGAGATCGTCAACGAAGCACGCAGCCGCGCCGAGGATGAAGTGAACAGACTGAACGGTCTGAAGCAACGTCTTAGTGAGGACGTGGACACGCTGGCGCATCAACTCGCCGCCGAACGAGCTCGTATCGCCCAAGTGCTCGCCGAGTTCACGCGCTGGGTCGAGACGTCACTCCAGGGCGGAGCGAAGTCAGCCGCGTCGAGCGTCGTGACGCCACCGGCGCCGAGTGCGCCGCCCCTAACGCCACCGCCACCGCCATCCGCTGCGCCACCGCGACCGGCCCAGACGCCGCCGCCCGCGCCGGCACCCGTGTCATCACAGCCCACGATTGGCCAAGTACTGAAATTTGATCAGTCTTCTCGCGACGATCGATAGGAAAACCGCGCCCAACTGCTAGGGTCGGCGAGCACTTGTTCTTAGGAACGCGAGGAGTAGAGCATGCCGTCGAGCGCGAAGACCACAAAGAAGTCCCCAACGAAGAAGGTGGTCGCGAAGAAGTCCGTCACCAAGGCGCCAGCCAAGAAGGTCATTAAGAAGGCGCCCGCCAAGAAGGTGGGAGCTAAGAAGGTTGCAAAGAAAGTGTCCGTGAAGAAGTCGAGCATCAAAAAGGTGGCCAAAAAGCCCGTCCTCAGTCCCTCACAGAGGGCCGCGGCGGTGAAGAAAGCCAAGACCGTTGCCGCCGAGAAGGCGAAGCACGACCGTGACGCCAAGGCCCGAGTCGCCGAGCAGAAGGCGTTAACGCGCCAAAAGTCGCTCGACGCCGCCAAAGCGAAGAAGGAGCGCGAGGCCAAGGTGCGCGCACTCGCGAAGGAGAAGGCCGCACTCGCCAAAGCCAAAGTGATCGCGGCCGCGAGGACGAAGAAGGAACGTGACGCCAAGGCGAAGGTCGCCGCGAAGGAGCGTGAGGTGGCGCGAAAGGCCCGTGAGAAGGCCGCCGTCGAAGCGAAGAAGCAACGAGAGATCGATGCCAAGCGCAAAGCCATCGAGGCCGAAAAGCTTCGCAAGCTGCGCGAGATAGAACGCCGTGACGCCGAAGAGCACAAGCGCCAAGAGCGCCGCGAGGCCGAAGAGCGCAAGCGTATCGAGGCACTCGAGCGCAAGATGCACTCCAAGCCCTACGCCGATGACGCGGCCTTCCTCGAAGAGCTGCGTCAACTTCTTTTGGAGACCCGTACCGCAACGACGTCCCAGATCGCCGTGAGCGAGTCCGAAGCGAACGAGATGTTGGTCGACCGTGAGCGACTGGAGTACGACGACGAAGACGGCAGCAGCGTCGCGTCGGACATTCAGCGCGACCAGTTGAAGGAGTTCGCGTCCGCGCTACGACTCAAGGTCGACGAGATTGACGTCGCGCTCTCGCGTATTGACGACGGTAGTTACGGTCGCTGCGACGAGTGTTACGAGGCCATCTCCCAGCCCCGGTTACGGGCGCAGTTGCCGGTCTTCACTTGCGTGTCGTGCCGCGCCAGCGTCTAAGTTTCCATCTCAACCGCACCGTCATCGCGCTCGCGCTCGTGGTCACCGCGCTCGACGCACTGACCAAGGCGTGGGCTCGTCACGACTTGGCCCGCCACGCCGTGCGCGTCCTCGGTGTCGTGTGGCTACGCCTGCAGTACAACGGGGGCGTCTCCTTCTCGATCAATCAGTCGGGGCCCCTCGTGACGACGATCGCCACGGTGGTGGTGGCGATCGTGGTCGTCGTCGTGGGCGTCAACGCGAGACGCGGTGCCCCGGCGATCGGTTTCGGACTGCTCATTGGTGGGGGACTGGCCAACGTCGTTGATCGCCTCGCCGCCTCGCCGCATCGCGTCACCGACTTCATCGCGGTCTCGTCGTTTCCGGTCTTCAATCTCGCCGACGTTTCGATCACGGTGGGCTTTATCGTCTTGATGGTGGCCGCCCTACGAGGAGAAGCGTTGTTGGGACGATGAGTGACGACGGTGCGCGCGACGCGTTCGACGGCGAAACGCTCGACCTCGTCATCCCGAGCACTCTGGACGCCCTTCGCGTGGACCGCGCGATCTCGATGCTGACCGGACTCTCTCGCTCCGAGGCGCACGCCGTCTTACTGAGCGGCGCCGTACGCGTCAACGACAAGGTCGTGGTCAAGCCCTCAACGTCACTCGAAGCCGGCCAGCACCTCGTGGCAGTACTACCGCCTCGAGAGAGTGACGAGGTCGCGCCCGACCCCTCGGTCGTCGTCGACGTGGTGCTCGACGACGAGGATTTCGCGGTGATCAACAAGTCACCAGGCCAAGTCGTGCACCCTGGCGCCGGACAACGTCACGGCACGCTCGTAGCGGGTCTCCTGGCGCGTTTTCCGCAGATTCGAGAACTCAGCGCGGAAGGTCTCTGCGACCCTTCGCGACCCGGCATAGTGCATCGACTCGATAAGGGAACGTCGGGGCTCTTGGTGGTCGCCAAAACACCCGAGGGTTTCTTGGGTCTAAGTAGTCAACTGGCCGAACGAACCATGGAACGCACGTACCTCGGTATGGTCCAAGGCCACGTGGTGGAAGAACGCGGCGTCGTCGACGCGCCGATCGGTCGCTCGACGCGCACACCGACCCTGATGGCGGTGCGCTCAGACGGACGACCCGCGAGGACGGGCTACGAAGTCATCACGCGAGTCGACAAGCCCCACGCGATGACGTTGTTGCGATTGCGCCTCGAGACGGGCCGTACCCACCAGATTCGAGTGCACTTGGCGACCATTGGTCATCCCGTCGTGAACGATCTTCGTTACGGCCATCGCAGCGACAAACGACTCAGCGCCGAGCGCTTCTTCTTGCACTCGACGACGTTGGCCTTTCGTCATCCGCGAAACGATGAGTGGATCTCCACCCACTCGTTTCTTCCCGAAGACTTGCGAGGACTCGTGCCGAGCGAACTCGAGCTTTAGGCGACTTCGTGCGCGGCGAGCACGTTGGAGTCGTCGCGCAGAATCGCTAGGGCCTCGTCCTCAGCGCGACGAACTCGTCGCACGCCAATGTCCATCTTGGTGGCCGTGGCCTGCAGAGAGAGCGGCGTGGCACCACTCAATCCAAAACGAAGTGAGAGGACGTCGCGCTGGAGGTCTGTCAACTTCGAAAGTGCCCCGTGCAACTGGTCGTTCATCATGGTCTGTTCGATGTCGCTGACCCAGTCGTGCTGGCTCGGCGCGACGAGGTCACCGAGGGTCGTGGCGGAGTCCGAGCTCGCGGGCTGGTCGAGGCTGGCGGTAACACCGGCGAGACCCTTCAGGTTCTCGCGCTCGGCCTTGGACATGCCAGTCGCCTCGGTTAACTCTTCGTCGGTCGGCTTTCGTGCGAGGAGTGACGTCAACTCCGCGGTCGTCGCTTCGAGACGTTGGAGTTGCTCACCCACTTCGAGGGGGATTCGAATCGTTCGACCGTGCTGTTGCACGGCGCGCTGGAGGGCCTGACGAATCCACCACGTGGCGTAGGTCGAGAACTTAAAGCCACGCTCCCAGTCGAACTTCTCGACCGCGCGAAGGAGACCAAAGGTCCCTTCTTGGACGAGGTCGACCATCTCAACACCGCGGTCTTGGTAGCGGCGAGCCCAGTGAAGGACGAGACGGAGGTTGGCGGCGACCATCTGCTTCTTGGCTTCTTCGTCACCGGCGGTGACTCGCTTGGCCAACTCGACCTGCTCGTCGTAGTTGGGCATGGGGTAACGATCGAGGTCGCGCATGAGCAGTCCCAACATGTCGTTGGTATTCACAGCGGAACGGCGGGGGCTCGTATTCACAGGCATCTCCTTATGTCTTTGGGGGGTACAAAGTAGATGCGTCCTGGGCCGGGTATTTCTCCTATGGGCGCATTACTAATTTACCACGAGGGAAAAGAGTTTTCAAGCCCCCTCGGGGAACCCCTGTCGCTCTTGGACTTAGCCGCTGTGGGTTCGCGCCACCGGGCGACCGCCGCGGGCCTGACTGACCATGTCGGCCAGTGTGAAGCTCGACAAGTGCTCGCGCATGTGGTTGCCCACGTCGGCCCAGACTCCGAGTAGGACGCACTGGCCCTCATGGTCGCACGCACCGTCTTGGTGTGGTTCGCCGAAGTCACCGGCCGCGATAGGTCCGTCAACGGCAGCGACGATCTCGGCGAGAGTGATGTTTTCCGCTGGGCGGGCCAGCACGTAGCCGCCACCCACGCCGCGCTTGGAGCGGACGAGTCCCACGCCCTTCAGACTGAGGAGAATCTGCTCGAGGTAGGGCTGGGGGAGACCGGTGCGTTCAGCGAGGTCGCGAACGGACGTGGGCGCGCCGTTACTATCTCGCAGGGCCAAACTGAGCAGCGCGCGGCTTGCGTAGTCCCCACGAGTCGATACTCTCACGGCCTCATTCTATCGACGTCGTGCCCGCCACCCCCGGTCCGCGCACGAAGCCCGTCATTGTCTGGCACACTGCAATGGTGGCAGATCCGAGAAATGAGAACGTGACCGTAAACCCCGACCAAGTGCTCTCGCCGGGTGAGACCGAAGAGAACACCGACGAAGAAAAAACCGACTACATCAGCCAGCCCGCGAAGGTCATGCGCATTGGTTCGATGGTGAAGCTGCTCCTCGACGAAGCGCGAAGCGCCCCCCTCGACGAAGCGGGCCGCACGCGCCTGCGAGAGATTTACGAAACCTCCGTGCACGAACTCTCTGACGCGCTTTCCCCGGACCTCGCGAAGGAACTCAGTCGCATGGCGATTCCCTTTAGTGCCGAAGTCCCTTCCGAGTCAGAGCTGCGTATCGCTCAAGCTCAGTTGGTGGGTTGGCTCGAGGGCCTCTTTCACGGCATCCAAGCATCGCTGTTTGCCCAACAGGCCGCCGCCGCGGCGCAACTCGAGAAGATGCGTGATCGTTCGCTTCCGCCGGGCGCCAGAGAACCCCGGGCCGGCACGTACCTCTAGGGGCATTGCGTGGCGGCGCGCGAAGGCGTACTAACGTGCAAATCCCATCCGTGTAGTTTGCGGCGACGATCACAGAAAGAGTGCGGCTGATGACAGAGGGCTTCGTCCATCTGCACAATCACACCGAGTACTCCATGCTCGACGGCGCGGCGCGTGTCGACGAGATGGTGCTGGCCGCCAAGGCCGACGGTCAGCGCGCGATCGGCATCACGGACCACGGAAACCTCTACGGCGTGATCGACTTCTACGAGGCCTGCCGCCGCCACGACGTGACGCCCATCATCGGGCTCGAGGCGTACATGGCGGCGAACTCGCGCTTCGACCGACCGGCCCGCCGCGGCAAGATCGACGACACCGGGGGCGACACCGAAGGGGGACAGAAGCTCTACCACCACCTCACCCTGCTCGCGGTGACGAACGAGGGCTATCGAAACCTTCGCGAACTCTCGTCGTTGGCCTTTCTCGAGGGCTACTACTACAAGCCCCGGTTGGACTGGGAGCTGTTGGAGCGCAACGCGGCTGGCCTCGTGGCGACGTCAGGTTGCTTGGGTGGCGTGGTGTTGCAGGCGCTGTTGCAAGACGACTACCAAAAGGGACTGGAGCTCGCCGGACGACTACAGACCATCTTCGGGCGAGAGAACTTCTTCATCGAACTCCAAGACCACGGCCTCGCCGCGCAGCAACGCACGAATCCTCAACTACTACGCATCGCGAACGATCTTCGCGCGCCGCTGCTCGCAACGAACGACCTGCACTACGTTCGCCACGACGACGCCGAGATGCACGACGCCCTGTTGTGCATCGGCACCGGATCGCGCGTTGCCGACCCCGATCGTTTCCGCTTCGAGAGCGATCAGCACTACTTGAAGACAGCCGCCGAGATGCGCTACCTCTTTCGCGACGTCCCCGAGGCGTGCGACAACACACTGTTGATCGCGGAGCGCGCGAACGTCACGATCGAATTCGACAACGACGCCCTGCCCGAGTTCCCGCTGCCCGACGCGTTCGTCGCCGACACCCACAAGGTCGGCGCGACGAGGTACTTACGCGAACTGACCTTGCAGGGTGCCAGCGAGCGTTACGGCGCGTCGTTGAACGACGAAGTACGTGCGCGCCTCGACTACGAACTCGGCGTCATTGCCGACATGGGTTTCTCCGACTATTTCTTGGTCGTGTGGGACCTCATCCACCACGCCCGCGAGAAGGGTATTCGCGTGGGACCGGGTCGGGGATCGTCGGCGGGCTGTTGCGTGGCGTACTGCTTGCGTATTGTCGATCTCGACCCCATTCGCTACGGGTTGATCTTCGAGCGCTTCTTAAACCCCGGTCGTCGTCAGATGCCCGACATCGACATGGACTTTGATGAGCGCTACCGCGGTGACATGATTCGCTACGCCGCCGAACGCTACGGCTCGGACCACGTCGCCCAGATCGTGACGTTCTCGACGATCAAGGCTCGCGCCGCGGTACGCGACGCCGCGCGTGTCCTCGGTTACCCACCCCAACTCGGCGACAAGATCGCCAAGGCCATGCCGCCACTGCTAATGGGTCAGGACCTGCCCTTGGCGGCCTGCTTCACGCCGACACCGGGCTACGAGGGTCGCTACGGTGAGGCCAGCGAACTGCGCGCGCTCTACAGTGGCGACGCCGAAGTGAAGCACGTGGTCGACGTCGCGAAGGGCTTCGTCGACAAGCGGCGCCAGGACGGCATCCACGCCGCCGCCGTCGTCATCACGAAAGAGCCGGTGCTCGAGTACGTGCCGGTGCAACGAAAGTCTGGCCCGAACGGGAGCGCCGAGGGTGCGCCCATCGTCACGCAGTACGAGGCCAGCGCGATCGAGAAGTTAGGTCTGTTGAAGATGGACTTCCTCGGACTTCGCAACTTGGCGATCATCGAACGCACGCTCGAACACATCAAGCGTCGTCACGGCGTGGACGTCGACATCGATCACGTCGCGCTCGACGACCCCAAGGTCTTTGACATGTTGAAGCTGGGCAACTCCATCGGGATATTCCAACTCGAAGGTGACAAGATGCGCCAGCTCATGCGTCGTCTTTCGCCCACGAGTTTCGACGACATCGCGGCGTTGGTCGCGCTCTATCGTCCAGGTCCTCTTAGCGAGAACGTCCACAACGATTACGCGGACCGCAAGAACGCGCGCCAGGGCGTCAGTTACGACCACGCGGACTTGGAAGAGATTCTCTCCGAGACGTACGGACTGATGATCTACCAAGAGGACATCATGCGCGTCGCGACGACCATCGCGGGCTTCTCCATGACCGAAGCGGACGACCTTCGCAAGGCCTGTTCGAAAAAGATCCGTGAGATGATTCGTGCCCAACGCACCAAGTTCGTCGACGGAGCCGAACGTCAGGGCTACGGTCGGACCCTCGGTGACGCGATCTTCGACAAGATCGAGCCATTCGCCGACTACGCCTTTCCCAAGAGTCACGCCTACGGCTACGGGCTCATCGCGTACCAGAACGCGTGGTTGAAGGCGAACTACCCGGTGGAGTACATGGCGGCCCTCTTGACGTCATTTCGAGACGACAAGGACAAGGCCGCGGTCTACCTGAACGAAGCGCGCCAGATGGGCATCAAGGTAGGCGTGCCGGACGTGAACGAGTCCTTCGCCGAGTACGCGCCGTCGCAGACGACGGACGACACCATTCTCTTCGGACTGGCCGCCGTGCGAAACGTCGGAGAAGCACTCGTTGAGAAGATCGTCCACGAACGAGAAGCTACGGGTGCATTCACGAGCGTCTACGACTTCGTGCGCCGGGTCGATCCCGTGGTCTTGAACCGCCGTTCCATGGAGTCGTTGATCAAAGCTGGCGCCTTCGACTCACTTGGTGTACCGCGCCTCGCGTTCCTCTTGAAGGTGGACGAGATCGTCGAGGTCACACTCAGTCGTCGCAAGGATCTCTCGCTCGGCATCACGACGCTCTTCGCCGCGTTCAGCACTGAGGGCACCGACGGCGACTGGGAAGGAACCGAGATCGCGTTGGCGGACATTGAATTCGAACAGTCCGTCAAGCTCGACTTCGAACGAGAGATGCTCGGCACCTACATCTCGGATCACCCGCTCTACGAAGTGGGTGAGAGCCTCGGTGCGCGAACCGACGGTTCGATCGTCGCCATTCGCGAGCGAGCCGAGGAACTCGCTCGCAGTGGCAAGGCGGTGACCGTGGGGGGCATTCTTGCCGAAGTGCAACTACGTCAGACCAAGGCCAATAAGCAGTACGCTCGCGTGACGTTGGAAGACCTCGGTGGATCGCTCGACATCAACTTCTCCGTCGCGGCCTTCGAGAAGTTCAGTGGCTTCCTCGCGAAGGACAACGTCGTCTTGATAAAGGTGCGCCTCAGCGACAACGACGAGGAACTGCGCTTCAGTGCCGTGGACGTCGAACGCTTCCACCAGGCACGCGCGAACAGTGAATTACGTCTTTCGCTTCGTCCCGAGGACCTGACGCAGCGTTCCATCGCGACGCTGCGAGAGATTTTGACGCGGTATCCCGGTCCCTCACCGGTCGTGGTCGATACTGGCGCCGCCGGGAAGGTCTTCAAGCTGGGTCCGGACTTCAACGTCAGTATTCCCAGTGTGGTCGCGGATCTACGCTCAGAATTCGGCCGAAATGTCATCAAAGCTTGAAGTTGATTTAGGGGTCACAGAACTCCCGTAGAATGGTCCCCTATGGCAATGAACGTCACCACCAAAGACACCACTGCCCTCAGTGACGCCGAATTGGCTGAAATGGCCGATCTCTGCGTCGATCGAGAGCCCAGCTTCGACATCGGCTTTCTCTCCAAGCAACGTGAGGAGTGGGTGCTCGTCACGCACGTTCGCGAAGGCAACAAGCTTCGCGGTTACTCGTTCTGCACACTCGAACGAATTGGTGGCACGCCGTCGTTGTTGGTGGGGCTGCTCCTCGTCGACCGCAACGCGAAGTCCGACCAGACGTTGAAGACAATCTTGCACGATCAGTTCCGTCGAGCCCTCCTCGCTTTCCCTGATGAGGACGTGCTCTTGGGCGCTCGACTCACGTCGGCGGACGGGTACCGCGCCTTCACGGGACTCGACGACGTCGTGCCGCGTCTTGGGTACCGACCCACCGGTGAAGACCGGGCGTGGGGGCGTCGTCTCGCGAAGCGCTTCGGTTCGGAGAAGTCCATCGACGACAAGACTTTCGTGATGACCGTCTCGCCGGGACCCGTCGGGGGCCTCGACTACGTGGCCTCAAAGGGCCCGATCCCCGAGGGCGCGGATACGTTTTTCAAAGGTATGAAGCCCGAGAAGGGCCAGCGACTAGTGGTCTTTGGTTGGGCCATGGCTGAAGCACTGGCCACCGGCAAGTTACCGAAGTAACGACTCAGCCCCGGGGCAGTAGCCCCGTGCAGCTCTTGTAGCAGTGGCCGTCAAGCGGCCGCGAGAGCGTCGTGAGAACGTAGGTCGGGCGAAAACCGAGCGCCGTCGCGAGGTCTTTTCCCGACAGTGACGTTCGACGGGTCGATTCGATCGTTCTAATCGCGTGCGCATCCTCACAGAGGAGCCACACGTCGTCGCCGAACCAGCCAAAGCGCACCCACGTCGAGCCGTCGTCGGGACGGCGCAGGAGTTGTGGTCCTCGATCGGCACCGATCAGGGCGACGCTCGGTCGTTCGCCGCGAAACTCCCAGTACGGCGCGCTCGGTCCACGAAACCCGAAGAGCGGCCCGTCGGCGGGACTAGCCAACTGTTCGAGCCATCCGCGAACCCTTCGTCCGCGGTACGTTCCGAGGCGTCGGGGTAGATCGAGCAGCGTCACCGCTTCGGGTTGCGCGAGGTCGTCGCGTTCGACATTCTCGGCGAGTTGACCTTCGACGACGTCAAAGGCCGCGAGGTCCGTCTCGATGTGCGCGGGCCACGGCACGCGCCAGCGCACGATGGCTTGACTCGCGAGGTCAACGACCGTCGTCGACTCGTTCGTCGATCCGAGCACGAGTCCGTGGACCGTGGATCCGCCCGCCAGGTCCACTGAGGCGCGTTGGGGCGTTCGTTCGATGAGTCGCTTCGTCGCTCGTACGGCGGGGTCTCGATTCAAGAGCGCCACGATTGACCAACCGCTCGTAGTTGGGCGTCGAGGGCGTCGAGGCTCGACACCGGCAGCGCGCACACGCCCCCGCGACAGACGTAGGCGAGGCCCTTCTCGCGGCCGCTGAGGAGGGGAGAGGTACCCGATCCAGTGATCAAAACGGTGCGCGGCATCGCCATCGATCGTACGTGATGGGCCCAATCACCTGGAACGCCGGGAATAACGACCTCCACGCCCTCGAGCGCGTAACCGGCCGCCGCCACGAGGTCTGGCGCGGCGCTCGGGTGCGAGACCAGGAGTGAGCCGGCGAGTTCAACGAGTCGTTGCGCTACGACGAGGAGTTGGTGGTCGCCCCCGCAGAGGGCGACGCGCGCGAGAGCGCGAGTCGACACGGCGTGAGCTGAGGGTGTCGCGCCGTCGAAGATCTCCTTGGGTCTCGTCGAGAGATCGCTCACGAGGTCGCTTTGGCTAAAGACCCCGGCCCCGTCATGCGGCGACGTTGTCGTCGGCACTGGTCCGTCCCAGTAGTGATCGATCACGTAGCGCGCGACGTCGTTCGCCGCGTGGAGCCACTCGTCATCGCCAGTTAATTCAAAGGCGTCGATCATCGCGTCACCGAGCCACGCCACGTCGCTCGCCGTGGCGTGCGCCTGGCGTCGCTCGGTGCGCCACCACGTGTCGTTCGTGAAGTGCGACGTCGCGAGTGAGCGCAGAAGGTCGATTCCGAGTGTTTCGACCTCGTGGACACCACTCCGCAGGAAAGCGGTGGCGATCATGGCATTCCACTCCAAGATGACCTTTTCGTCGCGACTGGGTTGCACTCGTGAGCCTCTGCGCTTCACGAGAGCGGCGTGCGCCAGGGCGAGCGTTGGGGGCGTGGTGAAGGGTTCGCCGTCGCGAAGGCGCGGAATGGAGCGTCCTTCGAACTCGCCGGGCGTCTCTATCCTCCAGCGCGCGAGCGCGTCGTTGAGAAGGTCTCTCTGGCCACTCTCTTCGAGCGCCTCTTCTACCTCGCCGCGCGTCCAAGTGACGTGTGAGCCTTCGACGCCACCGGCGTCGGCGTCGAGTGACGACGCGTACCCGTCGTCGCGACGCAGATCGCGCGCGACGAAATCCAGCGTGTCGAGGGCGACCTCTCGCCAGTCGGGGCGACCAAGAGTGAGGCTCGCGCGCAAGAAGCACCGTGCGAGGAGCGCTTGATCGCTGAGCATCTTCTCAAAATGAGGGACGTGCCAGTTCGCGTCGACGCTGTAACGCGCGAAGCCGCCCTCGAGGTGGTCGTAGAGTCCGCGGCGCGACATCGAATCCAGCGTTCGCGTCACGGCGGCGCGCGCTTCGGGGTCGTCGAACTCGAGCAACGCCTCGACGAAACTGGGTCGAGGGAACTTCGGTGCCGTGCCGAACCCACCGTCCGCGTCAACTTGTCCGATGAGTTCCTCGCGCAGGTGTTGGCGAATTGCCGCGAGGTCCAACGTCTCGTCGAAGGGTGCGAGGTGGTCGACGAAGTGGACTTCGCGCGAGAGTGCGCTCGCGAGTTCGCCAGCTTGACGTTCGACGAGTTCACGTTGGTTGACCCAGGCGTCGTGCAGGCCGAGGAGGAGACGTCCGAAGCCGACTTGGCCGCCGCGGTCCGTCGGAGGGTAGTACGTGCCCGCCATGAAGGGCTTGCCATTCGGAAGGAGGAAGACCGACATCGGCCAACCACCGTGTCCCGCCACCAGTTGGGTCGCGGCTATGTAGAGCGCGTCAACGTCGGGGCGCTCTTCCCGGTCGACCTTCACCGGGATGAAGTACTCGTTTAAAAGTCGAGCGATCCCGTCGTCTTCGAAGGACTCGTGGGCCATGACGTGACACCAGTGACACGCCGCGTAGCCCACGGAGAGAAAGATCGGCCGATCGCTGCGCACCGCCTCGTCGAGGGTGTCTTGGCTCCAGGTACGCCACGACACGGGGTTGTCGACGTGATCCAAGAGGTAGGAGGAACCCAGTTCGTGGCGCAGGTCTCTTAGAAGAGGCATCGCGAACTCACCGTGAAACCTTAGGCGTTGACCTAGGGAGTGCAGTCATCGACGGTGCGATGACGCGTCAGCGCGCCCATCGCGTCGTCGCTCCCACTCAACCTTGCGTACGGCCATGACGATCTCGTCGGTCCACTCACCCTTGACGAACTCGTTCTCGACGAAGTGGGCCTCTTGACGTAGACCCACCTTCTCGAGCGAGCGCACCGAAGGGGCGTTTCGCGCGTCGCAGCGCCCGACGACGCGACGCAGACCGTACTGGGTGAAGCCAAGGACGAGGAGTTCCTCGTAGACCTCGCCCGCGAGACCCTGGCTGTGAAAATCGGGGTGAAGCGAGCCACCAATCTCGCCCTGGCGGTGTTCGTTCTCGGTCCATCGAAGAATGAAGTCACCAATGACGCGCTTGGTGGTTCGAAGCTCGACCGCGACGTTGAGGATGTTGTCCTCAGTCACGTCGTCGGGCTCGGCGAGGCGACCTTGCAACGCTGCGAGTGCCGCGGCCCGGTCACGGGGCTCGCTGTAGAGGTAGCGGTTCACCGCTTCGCTGGCCAGGATGAGCGCCAGATCGTCGAGATCGTCGAGTTCGAATCGTCGCAACGTCAATCGAGCTGTGGTGTGAGCGTTCGAGAGTTGCACCATTCGTACGTTCTAGTTCGAGAACCGACCTGACTTTCGCTACCTTCTGACTACTCTGAAAAATGACAACAACGAAGAAGGAGAGTTTGATGAGCGAGCCGCTTCGCTGGGGAGTACTCAGTACTGGACGCATTGCCCACACCTTTGCGAGGGATCTTCCCTTTAGTGACGACGGCGGCGTCGTCGCGGCGGTCGGGTCGCGGTCAAAGGCGTCGGCAGATGCCTTCGGTGACGAGTTCGACGTTCCCCGGCGCCACGCGTCGTACGAGGAGCTCGTTCGTGACGACGAAGTGGACGTGATCTACGTCGCCACCCCCCACCCCATGCACTTCGACAACGCCATGCTGGCCCTCGAGCACGACAAGCCGGTGCTGGTCGAGAAGGCGTTCACCATGACCGCTCTCGAGGCTCGCGACCTCGTCGCCGCCGCGCGGTCGAAGCAACTTTTCTTGATGGAGGCGATGTGGACGAGATTCTTGCCCCACGTCGTGAAACTACGAGAACTCATCAGCGAGGGTGCCTTGGGCGAGATCGTGACGGTCGAGGCGGACCACGGCCAGTGGTTTGAGCACGACCCCGCGTTCCGACTCTTCGCGCCGGAACTCGGAGGCGGCGCCCTGTTGGACTTGGGCGTCTATCCCGTGTCGTTCGCTTCGATGCTTCTGGGTACGCCCGAGCGTTTGACCGCTCTCGTCGATCCCGCGTTCAGCGGCGTCGACGGACAAGCGTCGATGCTGTTCGGCTACGCCAACGGAGCACAGGCGGTGCTGACCTGTACGTCAAGTGCTCAAAGCGCGACGCGTGCGTGCGTGACGGGCACCGAAGCGCGGATCGAAATTGACGGCGCGTTCTACGCACCTACGTCGTTCACGCTCATTACCCGTGACGGAGAAAGGCAGCGCTTTGATTTTCCGTCGGAGGGCCGTGGCCTCCACTACCAAGCGAGTGAAGTAGCAAGGTGTCTTCGGGAAGGGAAGTTGGAAAGCACCTCGATGCCGCTCGACGAGAGCGTCACCATCATGGAAACGATCGAAAGTGTGCTGGGTTTTCTCGAGGCGTGACGCCGTCCGAAACGCTTCGAGCGCGAGAGAAACACTGTCGGATTGGGACATGTGAACGCGGTGGCGGGTTAGTCGGCGCACGACGCGAGTGATTTCACGGGCCGAGCGAGGCTCATCGCCTGAGGATTTCCGTGAACCGCACTTTTTTGAGAACTCTTCCGTGCTACGTTTTCGTCCGGACGTTGCTTGTCACCGAGCGTTCGAGCGTTAATCACAATTAATGGCATCGTTGGGGTGCCACAGAAGGGTTGGGGAAAAATGAAGTTCAAAACAGGAAGGACTCTTGCCTCGGTTGCACTAGTTGGCGCTTTCGTCGTCGCAGTGTTGCCAAGCGTGAGTTCGGCAAGTACTCCTACCGTCAAGGACAGCACGTTTAACACGAGCTTCTCGACGATGAAGTACCTCAAGAGCGTTGTTGCTAAGGGTCACGGGAAAATCACCGTCATTCTGCCCGACACCGTTACGTCAACGCGTTACACGGAGTTTGACGCTCCGTATCTGAAGCAGGCGTTCAAGGCCGCGGGGCTCAAGTCGAGCCAGTACACGGTCGAGAACGCTCTCGGAAGCGACACTAAGCAGTTCACGGACGCGCAAGCGGCCATCACCAATGGCACCAAGGTGCTCGTCTTGGACCCGTTGGACTCAACGACGGGTGCCGTGATCGAGGCGTACGCCAAGGCTCGCGGTGTGAAGGTCATTGACTACGACCGTTTGACATTGGGTGGGGCCCGTACGTACTACGTCAGCTTCGACAACGTCGCCGTAGGCACCTTGATTGGTAAGGGACTACTCAGCTGCATTACGAGCTGGAAGGTCGCGAGCCCCGTGGTTTACGTCATGCGAGGTGCGCCTACTGACAACAACGCTACGTTGTTCGCTCAGGGCTACGACGCGGTCTTGAACGCGAACGGCTACAACACGTCCGCGGGATCCGCCAACACTGTGGTGGAGAACACGGGTACGTGGACGCCGACGGTGGCACTGACTGACTTCCAGGGCGCCTTCACGGCGAACTCGAAGATCAACGCAGTGGTAACGCCGAACGACGAGAACGCGGCACCAATCATCAGCAACTTGCAGAGCAAGGGTCTTAAGCCTCAGACGATTCCGTTCACGGGCCAAGACGCTACGCTCACCGGTTTCCAGAACATCATCTCTGGCTACCAGTGTGGCACCGTGTACAAGCCAGTTTGGCTTGAGGCTCAGGCTGCCGCTGCGTTGGCTGTTTACCTCCGTGCTGGCGTCAAGCCACCAAGCGGCTTGGTAAACGGCACCGCGACCGACTCGAGCGCGACTATCAACAGCTTGAAGAAGGTACCCTCGGTCCTCTTGACCGCTACCTGGGTAACTCCTGCAACCGTTGAGAGCACCGTTGTGCACGACAAGGTGATCGTGGCTTCGGCTCTGTGCACCAGCTCGGCACCGACGGTCGCCGGTTCACCGCAGCCTACGTACGCTGCGGACTGCACCAAGTACGGCATTAAGTAAGCAGTACAGCAACAAGACAATGACGAACACCCCCGAGTCACCGAGTTCCTTGACGCCCAGTAATGGGTCGACGGAACATGGTGTCTCGGGGGTTTCGCCGTCCTCGGCTCCGTTGCTCCAACTTCGCGCGATCACGAAGAGTTTTGGCGCCGTTCAAGCGCTGAAGCACGTCGACCTCGAAGTGCCCGCGGGAAAAGTCACCGCGCTCATCGGCGACAACGGGGCCGGTAAGTCGACCCTCATCAAAGCGATCGCCGGTATCTACACGCCGACCAGTGGCGAAATCCTATGGAACGGCAACGTGGTCCATATCCATTCGCCACACGACGCCGAACAACTTGGCATCGCCACTGTGTACCAAGATCTCGCCCTCTGCGACAACCTTGACGTGGTCGAAAACATGTTTTTGGGTCACGAAGATATGCGTCACCGCACGCTCGACGAGATCAAGATGGAACTCGCGGCGAAGCAGGTTCTCGCCGATCTCTCCGTCACCACGGTCAAGTCAGTTCGACAGAAGGTCGCGTCCCTCTCGGGGGGCCAGCGCCAGTCGGTCGCGGTCGCGAAGGCCGTCATGCGAGAGTCGAAGTTGGTCGTTCTTGACGAACCAACGGCGGCCCTCGGTGTCTCGCAGACCGCCCAAGTCCTTGAACTTATTCACACCCTCGCCGGTCGAGGTATCGCGGTCTTACTCATTTCGCACAATCTCAACGACGTCTTCGCCGTCGCCGATCGCATCGCCGTTATGCACCTAGGAACGCTCGTCAGCAGCGGTCCAGTCTCTGATTACGACGCGTCGAGTGCCGTCGATCTGATCACGACGGGTGAGTCCGCGCGTAGTGTGTCGACGATGGCTCCTAGTTCGTAATTCAACAGAAAGGCCACCGCTGTGTCCTCCTCCGAGGTGCCCAACGATCTCCAATTTAAGACCTCGCGTGACCAGGTGTTCACTCAAGTTTGGACCCAGTTAAAAGGTCTGCGTCGTGGGGACAGTGGCATGGTGCCCATCGTCATTGGCATCGTCGTGCTCGTCGCCTACTTCCAAATTCGAAACTCACTCTTCTTGTCCGCCGGCAACCTCGTCAACCTCTTCGTTCAGGCCACCACGTACGTGTTGCTCGGTATGGCTGAAATATGGCTTCTGCTGTTAGGCGACATCGATCTCTCCGTTGGCTACGTCTCGGTCCTCGGCGGGGCTAGTGCCGTCATCTTGACCGACACGCAGTTTCACTGGCCGTGGTTCCTCGCGATCTTGACGGCGGTTCTCGTTACGACCGCGATTGGCGCGTTACACGGTGCCATCACCATTCTCTTGCGCGTACCATCGTTCATCGTTACCCTTGCCGGCTTGTTGGCGTGGGAGGGTGTGCTCATCTACATCGTGGACGCGCAGGGCACGGGCGGCACTATTGCGGTTCACGAGAAGGTCCTTTACGACCTGGTCAACACCAACGCCTCGCCCCTCGTGACGTGGATCTTCTTCGCGGTCTGCGTGGCAGGTGCGTCGTTTCTTATTCTCACTCGCGATCGAGCGAGGCGCTCGAGTGGCTTGTTGGTTCAGCCCTTCGTCATCACAATGATCAAGATCGTCACGATGGCCGTAGTGACTATCGTCCTCGTCCTCGTCTTCAACGCAAACCGAGGTGTCGTCTTCGGGGGTCATCGAACGACCCTCGAGGGTATGCCGTGGGCGATTCCGGTTGACGTGTTCATGCTCGCTGGCGGTACCTTTTTCCTTAGCCGCACAAAGGCTGGACGCTACTTGTACGCGATTGGCGGCAACGTGGAAGCCGCTCGTCGAGCTGGCGTCAATGTCAACCGTTACCGCTTGATGGCCTTCATGCTGACGGGCTTCACCTCCGGAATCGCCGGCCTGCTCTACGTTTCTCGTCTGGGCGGCGTCTCGGACAACGTCGACAGCACGCTCGTGCTGTACGCCGTGGCGGCGGCGGTTATCGGAGGCACCAGTCTCTTCGGAGGACGAGGCAAGATCATCCACGCGCTGATCGGTGGACTCATCGTCGCCATCATCTATAACGGTATGGGTCTCTTGTCGATCACGGCGTCGGCGGAGTACATCGCCATCGCTGTCGTGTTGCTGGCGGCCGTGGCGGTCGACTCGCTCGCTCGACGCGGATCGGAAGTTACGCGCTAACGACGAAGCGGGTCTCTTCGCGACCTAGAAAAGTTTCGTTAGTTCAAGACGACGAATCTTGCCGTTTCGAGTCCGAGGGATCGCGACGACGTAGTGAATATCCTTGGGCTTGGCCCACGGACCCAGCCGATCGTTCGCTTCGGCGCGAAGCGCGTCGTCGAGTTTCGTTTCGTTAGCAACGACGAGCGCCACCACCCGCTGACCCCATTCTGGGTCGTCGACGCCGGTGACCGCGACGTCGAGGACGCCCTCAACGGTGGCGAGTACGGCCTCGAGGTCTTCGGGCCAGATTTTCTCGCCGCCGGTGTTGATGACGATCCCGAGGCGCCCACGAACCGTGACCCGTCCGTCGGTGATGCTGCCGGCGTCGCCGGTAGGGAACCAGTCGTCGCGGCCGTCAGGCCCTCGCGTGAGTGGCCGTGGCGACGTACGGTACGAGCGAAAGAGGGTCGGCGTGCGCACACAGAGCTCGCCGTCGACGGCGGCCACGTCGACGCCGGGTAGCGCGAAACCGTCGTAGACGACGCCCGATCCAGTCTCGGTCATTCCCCACGTGGTGACGACGTTGTCCGCGAGGTCGCCCGGTGGTCGAGCGCCGCCTAGTAGAACGCGGTAGTAGCCACTGACGTCACAACGCGCCAGTTGGGTGCGAACTAACGCAACGTGAGTGGCACCCTCACGCGGGCCTCGCTCGATGTCGTCGCCGTCACCCCAAACGAGTGAGGCGTCACTGAAGAGTGCGCGCAACACGACCGCGAGACCACCGATGTGATTGGCCGGCAGACAGGGATACCAGGTCGGGGGAGCGTCTCCTCGAAGGGTGCTCTGAGTGAGTTCGGCGCTGGCGCGAAGCGCGTCCCACGAGAGTTCCGCCGCCTTGGGCGTGCCACTGGACCCCGAAGTCAACATCACGAGGCCGATTTCGTCGTCCACGAGGCGACCCGAAGGGCGTTCGTGTCGTCCAGCCGCGTCGAGTATCGCCGTAGCGCCGAGTCGATCGAGCTCTTCTTCGCGAGCCTGAGGTGAAAGACGCTGATCGAGCACACAAAACGCGTCACCGACCTCGACGCACCGGCGAAGGGCCCGTTCGAGTTCCGGTCCCAGGGCGACGTCGAGCGCCAGCAGAGTTCGCACCTAGAGAGACTAGGGCGAGTGCTCGACGATTCAGGTTCTCCGCATGACGGTCGCAGCCGTGCGACGGCGGGTCGACTGGTCATCAGCGCGTACGAGAAAGGTAGCGTGGACGACATGGCAAAGACCGTGATTGAAGGCCCCCCGCACGACCCCGTTGAAGAGTTTCGCTCCCTACCCCTTCCCGCGTGGGAGCGAAGCGGCGAGTACGGCGACATCGTCTACGAGGTTGCTGAGGGCATCGCGCGCATCACCATCAATCGGCCCGAAGTGCGCAACGCTTTTCGCCCGCAGACGCTCTTCGAGTTGGCCAACGCCTTCGAGCGCGCGAGGGACGACGTCACGGTCGGCGCGATCATCCTCACGGGCGCTGGTCCCGACGCGTTTTGTTCCGGTGGTGACCAGCGAATCCGCGGTGACGACGGCTACATGGGCGACGACGACGTCGCCCACCACGGCGTTGGGCGGCTCAACGTCTTGGACCTGCAGATTCAGATTCGCCGCCTACCCAAGCCCGTGATCGCTCAGATAGCTGGCTACGCCATTGGAGGAGGTCATATCTTGCACCTCGTGTGCGACCTCTCCATCGCCGGCGACAACGCGCGCTTCGGGCAAACGGGACCTCGTGTTGGCTCCTTCGACGGCGGCTACGGCTCATCGCTACTGGCGCGAACGATCGGCCTCAAGCGCGCGAAGGAAGTGTGGTTTCTCTGTCGTCAGTACGACGCGACTCAGGCACTCGAGTGGGGACTGGTCAACACCGTCGTGGCGCTCGACGATCTCGAACGTGAGACCGTCGCCTGGTGTCGTCAGATCTTGACGTTGTCGCCGATCGCGCTACGCATGTTGAAGGCTGGCTTCAACGCCGCCGACGACGGACTTGCCGGCGTACAGCAGTTGGCCGGCGACGCGACGATGCTCTTCTATATGTCTGAAGAGGGACAAGAAGGGCGCAACGCCTACCTCGAGCGTCGAAAGCCTGACTACTCGAAGTTCCCCAAACGCCCATGATTGAGGCGCCGGGGGTGCAACGACGTTGGGTCCTCGCGGCGCGACCACGAACCTTGCCGGCCGCGGGCGTGCCCGTCGTCGTCGGGACCCTGTTGATTCGACCGCTCACCATTAACTGGCTTAACTCAGCGCTCTGTCTCGTCATCGCGCTCGCGCTCCAGGTCGCGACCAATTACGCCAACGACTACTCCGACGGAATTCGCGGGACCGACGAAGAGCGCGTCGGGCCCTTTCGACTGACAGTCTCGAAACTCGTCTCGGCCAAGAGCGTGCGCAACGCCGCCGTCCTGGGCTTCGCGGTGGCCGCTATCGCGGGACTGTGGCTGTCGTCGCGCACGTCGTGGTGGCTGGTGCTGATAGGCCTCAGTGCGATGTTGGCCGGTTGGTTCTACACCGGGGGACCGAAGCCCTACGGCTACTACGGCTTCGGAGAACTCTTCGTGTTCATCTACTTCGGCCTCGTCGCGACGGTTGGCACGGCCTACGTCCAACACGGCACGATCCCGACGCGAGCCTGGTGGCTAGGCGTGGCCGTTGGCTTCATGGCCTGCGCGCTCTTGGAGGCGAACAATCTCCGCGACGTCGACGGCGACCGAGCTGTGGGCAAGAAGACCTTGGCCGCGCGACTCGGTCGTGAACGTGGCTCGTGGCTGTACGTAGCCTGCGTCGCGGGGGTCGTGGTGGGGGTTATCGGCGCTCGCCAACTAGCCGTCGTGTTCGCGGCGATCGTGCTCTATCTGCCGGCGTTGCGACTGGCGTTTTCGAAGAAGCAGGGACGAGAACTCGTCGTCATGCTGCAGTACTCCGCACGGGCCCAGCTGGCTCTGGGCGCCCTGCTCGGCGTGCTGTTGACCTCGAACGCTTACTGGGGCTGAACACTCGCGACCAGCGCGGCCACGTCATCGGGTCGTTCGAGGTGCGCCGCGTGTCCGGCGTTGTGAACGAGTGATGTGGTCGCGTTTTCCAGGGTTTCATTGAGAAGTCGTGCCTCGCCGACGAATTTAGGGTCGTTGACGCCGGCCACGATCAGCGCGGGCACCGCCAACGACGTCGCTCGCCCGCCGAGCCAGGCCTGGGTTCCGGTACCGGCGTAACGAAGCGAGTTCGCCAGTCCTCGGGCGTCGCCACTTCGCGCGCCGCGTTCGAGGGGGTCGCCGGGGAGTGTGACGAACATGGGCTGGGCCAGCCATTCCTCGAGGAAGGCCTGCGCACCGATGAGCTCGACGCGATCGGCCAACGCGTTATCACGATCACGACGCGCCGCTCGCTCGTTGTCGTCTCGAATGCCGAGGGTCGCGCTCAGTAGGACGAGGGAAGTGAGTCGTTCACGGTGGCGTAACGCGAAGTGCAGCGCGACGCGTCCGCCCATTGAGTAGCCACCCAGAGCGAACGGTTCACTCGGCAGCGCGAGCGCGAGGAGGTCCGCCGTTTCGTCCAGTGACGCCGAAATTGCGGAGTTTTGCCCGTGACCGGGCAGGTCGATGGTTAGGACTTCGTGGGTTCCTGCCAGAATGGAACGGAACGTACCGCCCGAGTCCTTGGTTTGCGTAAAGCCGTGCAACCACACGAGGACCGGACCGGAGCCATCACGCTGTAAACCGAGGAGCGACATTGTCACGTAGCGTACCCAGCCCCAGCGTGGCCCAGGCCACGTTCGCGGCCACGCTCTTCGATGAGTGGATCGAGGCGGGTCTTCGTGACGTCGTGATCTCGCCCGGTTCTCGCTCCACGCCACTGGTACTCGCCGCCGCGCAACGTGAAGAGCTGACCCTGCACGTTCGACTGGACGAACGCAGCGCCGGATTTTTCGCCCTTGGACGAGCTCTGGCGACCAAGACGCCGGTGGCGGTGATCGTGACCAGCGGAACCGCCGCGACTGAACTGCACGCCTGCGTCGCCGAAGCCGATCTCGCGTTCGTTCCCCTGATCGTGGTGACGGCCGATCGGCCGCCCGAGTTGCACGGCGTTGGCGCAGCCCAGACCATTGAACAGGGACGTCTCTACGGCGAAATGGTGCGACTCTTCGAAGAGCCTGGGGTCGCGCGCTACGACCTAGCTTCTTCGTGGCGTCCATTGGCGAATCGGCTGTGGCACTTCGCCACGGGTGAGTCGCTCGCAGCGGGACCAGTGCACCTCAACGCGGCGTTCGTCGAACCGCTCATGGGCACGCCGGTCGAGCTTCCCGAGCGCGAAAGCGTGGTGGTCTTTCGGGCGCCTGACGAGCACCTCCCCGACGTCGCGACGTTCGACGTCGCGGGGCAATCGGTTCTTTGCGTCGTCGGTCGCGGCGTAAGTAAAGAGGTCATCGACGAGTGTCACCAGCTCGACTGGGTTGTCCTCGGTGACGCGACCGCTCAAGGTTCGCTTGCCTACTTCGACGCGCTCCTTCGCTGCGACGACTTCGTCGAACGCGTTCGACCCGATCTGGTCGTTCGCCTTGGTGGCGTGCCCGCGTCGAAAGTGCTCGCGGACCAACTTCGCGCGTGGAACCTTCGAACCGTCGCTCTGAGCGGTGCTGGCTTCGTCGCCGACCCGGACCATCTCATTCACGAGACCTACGCGGGCCTGCCGCACCACGACTACGCACCGCTAAAGGCCAACCACGACTACGCCGCGACGTGGCGTCGAGCGTCGGACGACGTGGCGACGTGGCTGGAAACGGCTGAGCGCGACGAGAGCGTCTTGAACGAACCGCTCGTTGCTCGAGCGGTCGTCGCGGCGAGCAACGCCTCGGGCGCCGCTCTGGTGGTGGGCTCATCGATGCCCGTTCGCGACGTCGAGTGGTGGGCCCCGTCACGTGAATGCGCTACCTACGCCAATCGCGGCGTGAACGGTATCGACGGCGTGGTGTCGACGGCGCTGGGTGTCGCGGTCGGATCGAAGGCTCTCGGTCTCGTGGGTGACCTCACGATGTTGCACGACGTGTCGGGACTCGTCGAAGGTCTCGGCAACGGGCGTGGATCGTGCGTGCTCGTCGTCGTGGACAATCGGGGAGGGGGAATCTTCTCCTTCCTGCCCCAAGCCTCGGATCTCGAGAGTGACCGTTTCGAACTGCTCTTCGGCACGCCTCGTCCACACGACCTCGAAGTCGTGGCAAGCGCCTTTGGTCACTCCTCTTCGACCGTGAGGACGCTCGACGAACTGCGTAACGCCATCGAGAAAGGTCTCTCGAGTGACGGTCTCAGCGTGGTGGTGGCGAAGGTGCCCTCACGAAAGGAGAATGTCACGCTGCACCAAGAGTGGAACGATCACGTCACCCAATTGGTGAACAAGGGCAACGCGTGATCGCTTCACTGCCGGCGTCATTAATCCTGGCGATTCCCCTCGCGATCGCGGCCGGATTCATCTCCTTCGCGTCACCCTGTGTCCTACCGCTCCTACCCGGCTACGTCGCCTTTCTCACCGGCACGACCGGGACAACAGAAGGACGCCCGGGTCGAGGGCGAGCGTTCGTCGGCTCGATTGCCTTTGTGCTTGGTTTCGCCTTCATCTTCGTCAGTTTTGGCGCTTTCTTTGGAGGACTGGGCCGAGAGTTCCAAACGCACCAACGACCGTTGGAGGTGGTCTTCGGCGTCGTGACGATCCTTCTCGGTCTCTTCTTCGCTGGTTGGTTGCCGTCAAAGTGGTTGCAACGTGACCGTCGCGTACATCGGCTTCCGCGCGTCTCCGTTTTCGGGGCAGCGGCGTTGGGTTTTACCTTCGGTCTCGGATGGACCCCGTGCATCGGGCCGACGCTCTCGGCGATTCTCACTCTCGCGGGCTCGACGTCGGGCGCTTCGGCTCTGCGCGGCTCGGTTCTCGCGTTCTTCTACTGTCTGGGGCTCGGCGTCCCCTTCGTGGTCGCGGCACTCGCCACCGAGTGGATGGCGACGGTCTCGACGTGGCTACGTCGTCACGCAAAGATGATCGGCATTATCGGTGGCGTATTGCTCATCGCGATTGGCGTCAGCGAGGTGACCGGTCTCTGGCACACGTTCGTGTTGTGGATTCAGACCCACTTGCCCGCAACGACCTCCTTCTAGGAACGAATAGGCCTCGTAGACTGAGACGATGAATGTACTCGACGACTGGCGATTTCGCGGTCTAATTCACCAGACCACCGACGACGAGGTCTTTGATCGTCTGAGCGCTGGCTCGGTCACGCTGTACGTGGGCTTCGACCCGACGGCCTCTTCGCTGCACCTCGGCCACCTCTTTCCTCTGTGCAACATGCGCCGACTACAGCTCGCGGGCAACGCGCCGATCGCGCTCGCCGGGGGTGGCACGGGCCTGATCGGCGACCCCAGTTTTAAGGACGTCGAACGGCCCCTGCTCACGCGAGAGGTTCTCGACGCCAACGTCGCGGGAATCGGCGAACAGATGAGTCGTTTTCTCGACTTTTCGCCGAGCGCCGGCAAAGCCCGGGCGAAGCTGCTGAACAACGCGGACTGGCTCACCGCGATATCTCTCACGGACTTCCTGCGTGAAGTTGGTAAACACTTCACGGTCAATCAGATGATCGCGAAGGAGTCGGTGAGGAGCCGGCTCGATCGAGATGACGTGGGGCTCTCGTTCACCGAGTTTGCTTACATGCTCTTACAGGCTTACGACTTCTTGCGGCTGAATCTCGATCACGGCTGCACCCTCCAACTCGGAGGTTCGGATCAGTGGGGGAATATCACCATGGGCACCGAACTCGTTCGAAAGTCTACGGGAACGTCGGCGGCGGGGCTCACGTCGCCGCTGCTCTTACGCCCGGACGGATCCAAATTCGGTAAGTCCGAAGGCGGCGAGCAGGTGTGGCTGGACGCCGAGCGCACCTCACCGTTCAAGATGCACCAGTTCCTCCTCAACAGCGACGACGAGGTCGCGTCCGCGCTCCTTCGTTTCTTCACCTTCCTCGATCACGAGACCATCCTTGGACTCGACGAGGCGACGAAGACCGTACCCAAAGAGCGCCGGGCGCAGCGCGCCCTCGCCAATGAAGTCGTCGCGATGGTGCACGGCGTCGACGCGGCGATGAAGGCGGAGCGAGCCGGCGAGGCACTCTTCTCTGAGTCCATTGCCGATCTCGACGAGGCGACGTTGCTCGAAGTCGTGGCCGACGCGCCCTCGTCGACGTGGTCTCGCGACGAACTCACGCGTGGCGTCGATCCGGTAGACCTCTTAGTCGGTAGCCACCTCGCGAAGTCCAAGGCCGAAGCGCGTCGCTACCTCGAACAAGGCGGCGTGTACCTCAACAACGTGCGCCTCGACGCCACGTCGCGCGTGGGTATCACCGACGCGTTGCACGGACGTTACTTCGTGGTCCGACGCGGGAGACGACAGTTGCACCTTTTGGTGGCGGCGTGATTCGAACCGTCGCTCTGCTACTTGGCGCCGGTCTACTGCTCAGTGCGTGTGGTTCGATCAGCGCGTCCAAGGCGATGACGAACTGGGCGACCCAGAATGGTTACGTCGCGAACACCAAGACACTCACGACCGACGCGAAACACGCAGCTCTCGCGCTCCGTGATCCTTCGACGTCGAGCGCGTCATTGCACACCGTCTGCGCCGTGTTGGATCTCGAGACCGAGCAAGAGAACGCTGCACTTCCTACACCCGACAACCAATCAACGAATCTGATTTCAAAGGCCCTCGACGATCTTGGCGCGGGTGCGGTCGAGTGCTACGGCGCTTCGTCCAACGTGGCCAAGCGAGCCAAGGCGCTCGCCAGCTTGTCGAGTGGCGTCGGGTACCTCGCCGAGGCGTCCGCGCGGGTCGCGAGTGCGTCGACGCCTTAGTTCGTCGGCGGACGTAGATCGATCTCGAGACGCAAGATCCCGTCCTCGAGCGTGGCCGTCGCGTCGCCGAGCATCGCGTAGTCCTGGAAGTCTGTTTTTGCCGCCTCGATGAAGCGGAGGCGCTCGGGTCCCTCGACTGGTGGAAGTCCACGGCGCTTCACGGCGTCGGCACGATCACGAAAGCGTTGAATCATCTCATTGGGGTCAAAGGCTGGGCTCACAGGCAAATGCTAGGGGTTATAGAGCGAGTTCGAGTTGGTAGTATGGATACTCAACTCAGTGTTGTCGAGTTGTGGTCGCCGCCAGGTATTGGCCCGCGACCAGTGAGGAGTTGACGTGAAAAAGGGTCGCCATCGCCGTTTTGTAGAAGCTCGTGAACTCAAGCGATCCACGGGTCCACGCGCCACCACTTGTGTGGAGTGCGGAGCCCCGCCCGACGACGTGCACGCCGAATGGTGCCTCGTCGAAGAGGATCGCTACGACGAGATCCTCGGATCATTGCCTCGCGCGAGTTTCACCGAAGAGGACCCCCTCGCCGCCGAGGGTTAGGCCTTTTTTCGCAGTACGGGATGGGCGAGACGCGTGCCCTTGGGCTGCGCGGCGCGATTGTCCATGTACGCACGAAGCCGGTTGTAGACCGTGACGCCCACCATCGCAGTGAGTTCTTCGCGCATTGAATCGACCACTCGAGTCTTGCCCACGAAGGCTGAGGCCGACTCGGTGCACCACCAGTGAAACTCTGATCCGCCCGGGCCCCAATCACGTCGATCCCACTGCGAGATGCGCGTGACTACGTGGCCATCGTCCTTGACTTCGTCGTCACGGTGCAAGGGCAGTTGCCAACAGACCTCGGGCTTCAGAGGAATGTAACTCTCCTCGTTGTCAATGGCCATGACGTGCAGGGCACAACCCGGCCCTCGAGCGAAGTCGGGTCGATTCAAAAAGATGCAGGCGTTCTGAACGAGCTTTGAGACGATCTCGCCGTTCTTTTTCACCCGCGTGGTGCCGTTCTTCCCCTTGGACTTGAACTGCCACTGGTCGGCGGTGAGTCGTTTCGCGGCCTTCTCAACGCGTCGCTGGTCCTTTTCGTCGGTGAAGTGCGCACCGTAGCTACAGCACCCCTGGACCAGTTCGGGCGTCGGCCCGGTGAGGACGCCCTGGCAGCCGTTGCCGAAGATGCACGTCCAGTTGCTCTCAAGAAACGTTACGTCGAACATCCACGTTCGTTCGCGTTTGGTGTCTTCGAAACTGACCCATTCATGGGCGTCACTGGGGATGGAGGTCACGGACAGAACTTAGTGTGCGTGGCGGGTTTGGCGAGGTACCTCTAGACTTTGGCCATGACTTCAATCGACACCTTTGACGTGTTAACGCTCACTGACGAGGCACGCAACGTCGTTCTCGACGCGCTCAACAACGAGACGCCGAGTGAAACGTTGGCGCTCTGGGTGGAGGTGACCGGTACGCGCGGCGCGGGGTACTCCTACGACCTCTACTTCTCCGAATTGAACTTGGCACCCGACGGCGCCGCGATCGGACGCGACGGCGACGTGACCATCGTCATACCCGCCTCGAGCGTCGATCGTCTCCGCGGGAGCCGTCTCGAGTTCGCCGCCGAAGGCGGCGGGGGACTCGTTCTCGTCAATCCCAACAGCCCCACGCCCGAAGAGGTAAACCCGGGCATTCCCGAGGACATCTTGGCCTTCGGGGTCGAGGGTCCGTTGGCGACCGTCGCCCTGGTCGTGCTGGACGAACAGGTCAATCCCTCGATCGCGTCGCACGGTGGACGCGCCGATCTCGTGGCACTCGACGAAGAGGCGAAGACCGCCTACATCAAACTTTCGGGTGGCTGTCAAGGTTGCGCGATGAGCCGTATGACCCTCACGCAAGGTATCGAGACGATGCTGCGTGAAGCGATACCCGAGCTCGTTTCCGTGCTCGACGTCACTGACCACGCGTCAGGTGTCAATCCCTTCTACTCCCCAGAGTAAGAACCACTGGACGGTTCAACCTAGAATCGAACAATGTTGCGCTTCCTCACTGCGGGTGAGAGTCATGGTCCGTCACTCAGCGTCATCGTCGAAGGACTCCCGGCGGGTCTCGCCGTAGGAGTAGAGGAGATGGCGAACGAACTAGCGCGCCGCCGTCTCGGTTACGGGCGTGGGCCGCGCATGCGTTTCGAGCGAGACGAACTTCGCCTCATCGGCGGCGTGCGCCACGGTCGCACCCTGGGCTCGCCCGTAGCGGTCGAGATCCTCAACTCGGAGTGGCCGAAATGGGAAGTGGAGATGTCGCCTTCGCCGGGCACGCCGAGCAAGAAGCTCACCGCGCCTCGACCCGGTCACGCCGACCTTTCGGGCATGCAAAAGTACGGCTTCGACGACGCGCGCGACGTCCTTGAACGCGCGAGCGCGCGCGAGACGGCCGCCCGCGTGGTCGCGGGTTCGCTCGCCAAGTCACTACTCGCGGCGATTGGTATCGAGATCGTCAGTCACGTCGTGCGCATCGGTGCGGCGACGGCGCCCACGGGCGCGCGACCACTCCCCGGTGACCTCGAACGAGTCGACGAGAGCGAAGTGCGCTGTTTTGACGCGGCGAGCGAAGCGGCCATGATCGCCGAGATCAAGGCCGCGGCCAAAGAGGGCGACTCGCTCGGCGGCATCGTCGAGGTGATTGCCTACGGCGTGCCGGTGGGCCTCGGTAGCCACGTGCACTGGGACCGCAAACTCGACGGTCTCCTCGCCGGCGCCTTGATGAGCATTCAAGCGGTCAAGGCCGTCGAAATCGGTGATGGCATGGCCCAAGCGGCGCAGCGCGGCAGTGTCGCGCACGACGCGATCGCGGTGGATCAAGGATTCAGCCGGGGTGGGGGCTACGTGCGAAAGAGCGATCACGCGGGCGGGCTCGAAGGCGGCATCTCCTCGGGCGCGCCGATCATTGCCAAGGTCGCGATGAAACCACTCGCGACGCTTAATCGTCCGGTACTCGAAACCGTCGACGTGGCGACGGGGGAGTCGACGGTGTCGTTCAAGGAGCGCACCGACGTCACCGCGGTGCCAGCTCTCGGCGTCATCAGCGAAGCCATGATGGCCCTCGTGCTCGCGAACGAGGCGCAACGAAAGTTCGGCGGCGACTCACTCGAGGAGTTCGTGCGCAATCACGACGCCTACGTGGCGAACCTGGGCTCCACGGCCTCGGCCGCTCGTCCGGACTAGCCGTGGCACGCCTCGTTCTGGTGGGACTGCCGGGCGTGGGCAAGTCCACGCTGGCGAAGGCACTGGCCGACTCGTGGAAGTGCGACGTCATCGATACCGACGACGTCGTGGCGACGAACGTGAAAGCGCCGGTGGCGCAGTACCTGCGTGAACACGGCGAAGCGGCTTTTCGCGAGAGGGAACTCGACGCGCTACGCGAGGCGCTCAGCGTCGACGCGGTCGTCGCGACGGGTGCCGGCATCGTGGTGACTCCCGCGGCGAGAGAGCTTCTCGTGCTAGAGGCTACGTACTGGCTCGACAGCGACGACGAGACTCTGCTCGAACGAGTCAGTGACGGCGAGCGACCGTTGCTCGGCGAGGATCATCGTCAAGGGCTTGCGACCCTGCGCCTTGAGCGCGAAGCGTGGTACCGCTCGAGCGCTCGACGTCGAGTGGATTCGTCGGGAACAATCGATGAGGTCGTGCGTCGAATTCAAAAAGAGGTCGAGAGCGTGCCGTCGTGAACGTGACGGTCGAACTCGACGAACGCAGTTACGACGTCGTGGTGGAAGCCGACGCTCGCCACCAACTGGCCGACGTGATCAAGAGAAGGGCGCCTCGAGCGACGAACGTCGCCTTTGTCACCTCGCCTTCGCTCGCCGCACAAGCGTGGTTCGACGTGCAGAGTGGTCGAGAACAGTTCGTGCTCACGGTGCCCGAAGGTGAAGGGGCGAAGACCTTGCGCTCACTCGAAGAACTGCTCGAAGAACTGGCGCACCGGCGACTTTCGCGCGATGACGTCATCGTGGGCGTCGGAGGAGGCGCCGTCACCGATCTCGCCGGCTTCGCGGCGGCCACGTACCTGCGAGGGGTGGCTCTCGTGCAGATTCCCACGTCGCTCGTCGGTCAGGTCGACGCGGCCATTGGCGGCAAGACCGGCGTCAACCTGCGTGCTGGGAAAAACCTGGCTGGCGCGTTTTACCAGCCCCTCGGTGTCCTGTGTGACACGAGTGTGTTGACGACGTTGCCCGAGCGAGAGAGAAAGAGCGGACTTGGCGAAATCGCGAAGTGTTGGCTCCTCGAAGGGCGCGGCGTCGACGAACTCGCGACCACCTCACTTTCGAGCCTGATCGAACTCTCAGTACGACTGAAGGCCGATATCGTGTCGAACGACGAGCGCGAGGGTGGATCCAGAGCGTTGCTGAACTACGGCCACACGCTCGCGCACGCACTCGAGAAACTCTCGCTGCGCGATACACCCGACGCGTTGCGCCACGGCGAAGCGGTGGCGATCGGCCTCGCCTTTGCGGCACGACTCGCGAGCAGCCTCGGTCGCGTCGGCGACGACGAGGTCGCCACCCACGACGCGGTACTCGAGCAGTTGGGTCTCTCCTTCGAGCTACCTGGAGGCTTCGACACCGACGAGCTGATCGACGCCATGGGTCACGACAAGAAGGCCCACCACGACCTGAGCTTCGTGTTGGCGGGCGCCTCGGGTTTTTCGGTCGTTCCGGACGTGGACGAGTCGACCGTTCGTGAGGTACTCGAACGATTCAAGGGAGCACTATGAGCGGCGAAATCTTGTTGTTGTCAGGACCGAATTTGGACCTACTTGGCCAACGCAGTCCCGAGATCTACGGCGCGAGCACGTTGGAAGAACACGTGGGGCGATTCCGCGAGCTCGCGATCGCGGCGGGCTACAGCGTGCGAGATCTGCAGTCCAACTTCGAGGGTGACTTGATCGAGGCCGTGCACGGCGCGAGAGATAGGAGCGTAGCGATCGTGATCAACGCCGGCGCGTTGACGCACTCGTCGTGGGCCCTGTGCGACGCGCTGGCTGTCTTCGAGGGCGTGAAGGTTGAAGTCCACCTCTCCAATCCAGCTGCCCGCGAGCCCTTTCGACACGTGAGCACGCTCGCGGGCGTCGTGAACGGATCGATCGCGGGTTTCGGTGCGCTCAGTTACGACCTAGCGTTCGACGCGGTACGTCGCGTACTCGAAGCGTCCTAGACCAAGCACCGAGCGCGCTTGCCTAGACTGGGCTTCGCACGAATCGCGAAAGGCACCAGGGCCCATGGCCGCAATCTCAACCTCGGACATCAAGAACGGCATCACCCTCAAGATTGACGAAGGGCTCTTCACGGTGCTGGAATTTCAACACGTCAAGCCCGGCAAGGGTGGCGCCTTCGTGCGCACCAAGTTGCGAAACGCCCGCTCTGGGGCCGTCATCGAACGTACCTACCGAGCCGACGAGCGCTTGGAGCAGGCCATCATCGACAAACGTGATACCCAGTATCTCTATCGAGACGGCGACGACTACATCTTCATGGACCAGTCCAACTACGACCAACTGCCCGTCTCGTCGAAGAGCCTCGGTGAGGCCACGAACTTCTTGAAAGAGACCGGAAAGGCCATGCTGATCTCCTACGACGATGAGATCATCGGCGTGGAGCTGCCCGCGTCAGTCGAACTCACGATCGCTGAGACCGAGCCCGGCGTGCAAGGCGATCGCGTGTCGGGCGCGCGCAAGTCCGCCACGCTCGAAACGGGTTACGTGGTGCAAGTACCGCTCTTCGTCGGTCCGGGTGAAGCGATCAAGGTCGACACGCGCACCGGCGAGTACATGACCCGAGCGTAGGGTGAGCGAGCTAGGCCAACGGCGTCATCTCGCTCGAGAACGGGCCCTCGAACTCGCGTACGAAGCCAGCATGAAGGGCCGCACGTACAGTGCGATCGTCAGTGAATTGGTGGTGACCCCGGACAAGTACACCGTGTCGATCCTGACCTCCACCGAAGAGAATCGCTCTCGCATAGAGGAGCTGATCGGCGAGAACTCCCACGAGTGGACCCTTGATCGACTGGCCCTGATGGACCGTTTGATCATGTCGTTAGCACTGGGCGAGTTGTTAATGGACGACGCACCGCCGGTCGCGGTCGTCTTGGACGAATTCGTGGAGTTCGCAAAGATCTACTCGACGGAAGGCTCGGCGTCGTTCGTGAACGGCGTTCTAGCTACGTGCGTCGAGCATCTAAAGTAGAGCCATTCCCCCCTCGTAAAGGAGTTGCTTCATGCCCGGCATGAGTCAACAGTCAATTGATTTGACGAATGCACTCGTGGTGGCGATGTTTCGTCACTCGCTCTTCGTAACCGGGTTGATCTGGCTGGCGGTCATAGCGATCGTTCTGATGGTGAGTTTGGTCGCGACTCGAAGAATTCTGAAATTCAATATGTCCAGCGAAGGGGTCGGTGAACCTCGGGCTCGGACCTATCTACGCTGGGCGTTCGGCGCCATCTGGCTATTCGACGGATTTCTGCAGTTCCAAGCTTCGATGCCGCTCGGACTTGCCAACATCGTCGTCGCGCCGCTGACCACGAACACCCCTTCGTGGCTCCATTCCTTGATGGAGCATGGGATATTCCTTTGGAACAGTCACCCCATATCGTTGGCCGTCGGCACCGCCTGGCTGCAAGTAGGTATTGGACTGGTGTTACTCGTATCGAATGGACGTACCGGCCGGATCGTCGGCGGCGTCTCGGCCTGCTGGGCCGCGCTCGTATGGTTGATTGGCAACGGCGCCGGTGGCATGTTCGTGTCGGGCGCGTCGTTCTTGTTCGGTTGGCCGGGCGCGACGTTCTTTTACGTCTTTGCCGGCGTGTGGTTGTTCGTCAAGCCCGAAACGTTTCGCCAAAAGTTCTCGAACGTCACGCTTCGGGTGTTGAGCGTGATCGTGGGCTTCGCGGCTCTTTTGCAGTTCTTGCCTTCGACCGAGTTCTGGCACGGGGGAAACACCAACGCGCTTACGTCCATGACGACGTTCATGACCAAGACGGCGCAGCCGCATCTGTTGGCGTGGTTTGTGCGTCACGTGGGTTCTCTCGCGGCGTCGATGGGCGGCGGTTTCAATATCGTGGTGATTCTGTGGCTGGGCGTCTGCGCGGTTGGTCTGTGGATGGCCGCGGCTCGCCGTTGGCGCTGGCCGGTGTGGACTCTCGTCGTCGGTTGCCTGTTCTTCTGGCTCGTGTCCGAAGACACCTCAATCTTTGGGGGACTCTCCACCGACGTGAACTCCCTTCTTCCTTTGGCGGTGCTCGCGTGGTGCGCGTCGCCGGCGTTGCGAGGTCTCGAACCGCGAGAGCATCGACTTCCTCGCGAGATGACGAGCAGCGCTGGTGCCGTAGTGGCGACGTTCGCCACCGCCATGATCCTCTTCTCGACGGCCTTGATGGCCGGCACCACGTTCGCCAGCGCCGAGACGACGCTCTACCAAGCGCACAATGGTCCCGCGTCGGCGACGACCCTCGCGGCGTCCACGTTCACGCTCACGGACCAATTCAATAAGACGTATTCCTTAGGTGAACACCCGAAGCGAACCACGTTGTTGACCTTTATCGACCCCCACTGTTGGACCGACTGTCCGTTACTGGCGAAACAGCTCGAACACGTGCGAGCCGAACTGTCGGCCAACGCCAATCTCGACATCGTGGCCGTCGCCGCCGATCCCTACCACGAGCAAATTTCGGACCTCCGCCACTTCATTGCCGTTCGCGGACTCGCGCACGTGAAGAACTTCTACTTCGTCACGGGCAAACTCTCGAACGTTCAAAAGGTGTGGAAGTCGTACGGCATTGGCGTGTCGATGACGTCCACGGACAAAATGAGCATTCACTCCGACTTCATGTTTCTCATTAATCCAAAAGGGCAGCTGAAATGGGTTATCCCCGACGACCCGCTGTCGAGCTCGTCGGGTGTGGCTTCGGCCGTCTCTGAACTGCGGGGACTGCTGGCTTCAATGGGCGTCAACTAACGCTCAAACTGTCGCCCCCTCCGCGACGGAGGAGAGTGATAGCCATTCCGACTAAGAAACGACGAGGGGCGCTGGCCCGACGAGACGAGTCACCGTTGCCCTAAAGGACACGTTCGGGCGGCCTTTTCGAACGCTCAGCGCGGCGGTTTTGAGGCGTCTGGTCGGCTATCCGATGACCCGTTATGGACTTTTCGGAGATATTCGTTGTAGGCGTCCAAGTTCTCATCACTCCTGGTGACCGGTCGTTCCCTCGGCGCGAGCCCTTCGCCCTTTTCCTCTCTCAGAAGTCTTCGCCACATGTAGACGGCGTAGCCACCAAAGATTGGCCATTCGAAGACGTAGGCCCAGGAAAGGGTATTGCCTGAACGAGCCCGTAAAAACTCAAAAATGAAGCCCGAGAGGCAGAGAATCTCGGCAAAGGCGAGTCCGAGGTGAATTCCGAGAATTCTCTTATTCTTTTCGCTCACAAGTCTTCACATTAGTGACGCCGCTCGTTATTCTTAGTTCGGAGTTCCAGTGGGAGCACCTCGTCGCAAGGAGTGGAGAATGTCAAAGGGAGGGAGACTGGCAACGGTTCTTGGGCTCTTCTTGGTTTCTATAGGTCTTGTGGTGTGGGCTGTTTCCGCATACCTGACGCCAGGTGTCCCCGGTGGGGTCGTGAACTTTACAAATACGCAGGCTGCCGGTCAACCGGTCAACTTGACGGTGCAGACCGTCGGAGCGATTGGCTTTGGCGCACATCCCACGTGGGTTTCGTATCTCGTGAAGGATCCCGCGACCGGCAAGTGGACGCACGCAACGTCGTGGCAACTTCCCGCGAATACCGTCATTCACATGACCGTCGATCAGTTCGACAGTGGTAGTCCGCTTCGTAACCAAGAGTGGGGCCAAGTTCAAGGAACAATCGGTGGCAACGCCCTACTGAACGGTCAACCACTTACGGTGTACAACTCCAATACCGGTAGCGGTGTGGCGCACACCTTCGCTATTCCCGCGTTGAACCTGAGTGTTCCGCTGGTCGGTGTCAGCGGCACGCCCTGTGGCGCGGCGCCGTGCAAGCTCAGTGCCAATCCTCACAACATTGAGACCTTCAGCTTCAAAACGCCGGGAGCGGGCACGTACAGCTGGCAGTGCTTCGTTCCTTGTGGACTCGGATACTTGTACGGAAATGGAGGCCCGATGTCAACTCAGAACTACATGGGCGGTGTCCTGGAAGTGGTGCAATAGTCATGGCGTCAGAGAGCACATCGAACAATGAAGTAAATCACCTCCAACGGTTAACGCTCATCTGGATCGTTCTCTCCGTTGTCGGCGACTTGCTGTACTGGTTCCTCTTAGGTCCGCACGTAGCTCCGGGAAGGATGACCACGACGGCGAGGGACAACCAGTTCGACTTCAACGTCTTGTTCATCGTCGGGTTTCCCGTACTTGTCGGCGTTTGGGCGTACATGGGGTACGCCGTCATCAATTGGCGATCGAAGAAAGCGGGCGTACCCGAATCGGTGGGTGGCCCAAAGGCCGCTGAGAACAAGAGACTGGTGACTTCGTGGATAGTGATCACGACGGTTGTCGTTCTTCTCCTTGCGGCGTACGGCACGGTGGAAGTGATCGTGGGCCAGGGCTCGGGCGGTGGAGAAGGTCCGAACCCCATTTGGAGTCCGAGTGGCGCCATCAAAGCTGAAACGGCCGCGCTCGCGGGGACCGCGACCTGGGCGCCCAATAGCAACGAGGTGCTTCCGGTACAGGTGATCGCACAGCAGTGGAAGTTCACGTACCGGTATCCCACGTTCGGCGGATTTGAATCTCCGTACCTCATACTGCCGATCAACACGGATATTGCCTTCAACGTGACGTCCCTCGACGTGATCCACAGTTTCTGGGCTTACCAACTCGAAGTCAAGGCCGACGCCAACCCGCAGCAGAACAACGTGGCGTACACCAAGACCCTGCAACTCGGAAGCTTCGAGGTCCGCTGTAGCGAACTCTGTGGTATCTGGCACGGGGCGATGTTCAACTCCGGGAAAGTCCTCTCGCAGGCGGACTTCATGGCCTGGGCGACCAAGACTGAAGCAGCGAACGCGGCTAACACCAAGTTCTTGCCCCCGTTTGCCTGGACGTACGTACCTGACGCCAACGGTGCGTCCGGTGGCTACTACATCGACGGAACCGTGACGCCGTACAGCCCAACCGAAGTGTACGGATCGAAGCAGCCCAGTTCATGATGATCAACGCAGAAATTGAGCAGACGTTAGTGACTAAGGAAACGGAGATCGCGCAATGACAATTAGCGCTGAACGACCGACGCAAGTTGACGACCACAGTCCCGTGTCGCCCGTCGCTGTCAAGGAACGCAGGGGGTTCGGCAGCGGCTGGCAGGGCCAACACATCGGCACCGCCATCATCGCGGGGTTCCTCGGTTATATCTTTGGCCACTGGCTCGGCAATTACATAGGGAGCAGCTATGCCTACATTGCCAACAGCGGTCAGAACTCGATCGCCGACCTCTTGGCCCTCGTGTTCATGGTCGTGGGTTGGTACCTCGGTATTGGCGCACTGAATTATCCTCTCGCCAAGATGGTCGGTCGCGAAGCGACACACGAAGTCGAGTACACGGGGTTTAGCAAGTACTTCCGGTACAACTTGGACCACAAGGTGGTCGGCCTGCAGTACGTGGTCGGCGTCCTGCTCTTCCTCTTTACCGGTGGGCTACTCGCCATGGCGATTCGCGCAGAGTTGCTCAATCCCACGACGCACCTCTTCAGCGCCGACACCTACATCAAGATCGTGAGTGAGCACGGCACCATCATGATGATGATGGCAACCTCGGTGGTCGTTGGGCCACTGGGTAACTACTTCATACCGCTGATGATCGGTGCTCGCCGCATGGCTTTCCCCCGCATCGAAGCCTTCAGTTTTTGGACATTCCTGATTGGCTACGTCGTCATCTTCTCGGCACTGCCCTACGGCGGATTTCCAACCGGTTGGACGGGCTACGCGCCACTGCAGACACAAGCAGGGCCGGGAATGGTCTCGTATCTGTTCGGTTTCGCCGTCATTGGTGTGGGCATGATGACCGCCGGGTTCAACCTGGCGATCACTGTCATCAACTATCGCGCACCGGGCATGACCTGGAGCCGCGTGCCGGTGTTCGTTTGGGGCATCCTGTCGACGGCGGCGCTGTTGACCCTGGCGACGCCCGTACTCTTTTCCGCCGGCCTCTTCGGTCTCCTCGACAAGACGGCGCAAACAGCTTTCTTCGTGACCGAACACGGCGGCAGTTCGTTCCTGTGGCAGAACCTGTTCTGGTTCTTTGGTCACCCCGAGGTGTACATCATGGCGCTGCCAGGATTCGGCATCGTCGGCGAGATTATCCCTGTCTTCACGAGAAAACCACTCTTCGCTTATCGGATCGCCGCGGCGGGAATGATCGGCGTGGCCCTCTTGTCATTCTTCGTGTGGCAACACCACTTGTTCCAGAGTGGTATCGACCCCGACATGCGTCCGTTGTTCATGCTCACCACTGAGTTGATTTCCATTCCGACCGGTTTTATTTTCTTGGTCGGCATGGGTACGCTCTATCGAGCGAAAATCAGATTTGAAGTGCCGATGTTGTTCTGTATGGCGGTGTACTTCAACTTCCTCATTGGCGGCGTGACGGGGGTCTTCCTCTCGGACGTCCCCGTGAACGTCACGGTGCACGGTGGTTTCTTCGTACTCTCGCACTTCCACTACACCATCATGGGTGGTCTCATCTTCGCGTTCTTCGGAGGTCTGTACTTCTGGCTGCCGAAGATGACCGGAAAGGTGATGAACAAGAAGCTCGGACTGTGGCACTTCTGGACGATGTTCGTTTTCTTCAACCTGACGTTCTTCCCAATGTTCATCATTGGCCTGCTCGGACAGCCTCGTAGGGTCTTCACCTACGCGAAGAACCTTCAAACGTTGAACGACTTCTCCTCGATCAGTGCGTTCCTGCTCGGACTTTCGTTCCTCATCTTCGTGGCCAACCTGATGTGGTCACAGTTCATTAGCCCGGTGAAGTCACCAGCGAACCCCTGGGACTCCCTGGGACTCGAGTGGCAGACAGCGTCGCCGGTTCCACGCCACAACTTTGACCGCATACCAGTGATCATGACCGACCCGTACCACTACAGCGAAGAGGGAGCTCCAGCGCTGGCTGACTTTGGTGGCGGATCAAGGGCCGACGTGAGTAGTGCAACCTTTCCCGGCAATGATCCGGCTTAGTGACGAGAGAAGAGCAAAGTCATGCCCGAAGAATTGATTAACGAGACGCAAACGGTTAGTGACACTCCCGAAGAGCAGGAGTTCGAACTTCGCGCCCACATCGGCTCGATCTGGAGTGGTGGACGATTATTCATCGCGATGTACACCTTCTTGGACGCGTCGCTGATCTTTAGTTACTTTTATCTCCGCTCGAGCAACAACGGTCAGTTGTGGCGCCCGAATCACGTCACCGCGCCAACGAGTTACGGCTGGGCGATTTACTCGTTGGTTCTGCTCGCCGCCCTCATGGCTTTCTACGGACAGTCGCGTCTACGAAAGGGCAGCGTCTTGGACTGGCAGATCGCGAGCTGGGTGGGCGTGTTCGCTGGTGTTTTCGCACTGCTGCTACAGATCTGGGAGTTCACGGCAGTGCCCTTCGCCCCCGGATCAAGTGGCTACTCTTCGACGTTCATTGGCTACTCCTGTATGAACATCATGACGCTGGTGATTGTGACGTACTGGATCGAGACATCGCTGGCTCGTTCGTACCGGTTGCCAAAGGAAATTGGTGGCACCAATCCGATCATGTCGATGAATCCGTCGGCGCAGTCGTTTCGCGCGAACGTGGCCTCTATGACGTACTTCTTCGGATTCATAGCCCTGTTGAGTACCTTGTTGTTCGCCATGTTTTACTTGCTGTAAGGATTGTCTGATTCCCAGACGTCGTGAAGTGCGTCAGAGTTCGGTAGTTTGAGTACGAGAGACTAGGTGGTGTAGATGCTAGGTGTGGACAATTTTATAGGACCTCAAGTACAGACGCTGGTCGTTCTGTTGGGTACGCTCTTTGCCGTGATGATTTGGGGATTTTTTCAGCGCAATCATTCCGAGTGAACGCGGAGATTTCTCAGAGTCGTTCTATTCGCAATAAGACCCGTGCCCGCAACCTTCTCGCTGGCACGGGTCTCTTGCTGTGGCTCCTCTTTCTCACTCCACCGCTTTCCACGTGGACGAGAAGTTACGAATACGTCCAGGCCAGTCAGTACTGTTTCTTCGCGATCATCATCCCCTTTTTGCTGGTGGCGGGCAGACCCTGGAGCTGGCTGGGTCTGACGTCGAACGAACCGGTGAGATTTAGTAGCGACGGTGTCTTGATCTCGCCAGCGCGTCCTCGGATCTTTGACCGCGTCGCCATCGCGAGGGCGAAACGAAATGACCACCGGCGAGCCGTGGTGTTAACCCTGCTCTTTATGGGTCAGTCGATACTTTGGCGGTCGTCGCCGATGGTCGACGCGCTGGTTCGACACGCCTGGTTGACGGACGTCGAGTCGTTGGCGTTGATCGTGGCGGGCGCCTTCTTATGGGTGGATCTGATAGAGGCCCCACCGTTTCGACCCGGAACGACTCGACCGTACCGGATTGGGATATCGACGGTGTCGATGTGGACGGTGTGGGTGCTCGCGTACTTGATGGCGATGTCGCAGAACAATTGGTATCACGACATTCACCACGTCGCTGGGGGACTGTCGCAGTCCGCCGACCAACAGTTCACGGCGGGTGCGATGTGGTTTCTCTCCGCTGCGTCCTTTCTCCCGGTGATTTTCTCGAACCTGAATCGTTGGCTCAAGTCCGAGGACGACCCCGACGAAGAGCTTTACCAACTCGTCCGTCGGGATCGGACTCGGGGCTTCTTTGGGACGAACCCCTAGTTCGCGCCCTCTAGGTCGCGGAGAGCTGGGTTTTGACGCGAGACTTTTCGACGTGGAGCGAGGGTTAAAATGTGCGGTAGCGACGGCGATACGCCGTGCGCGCTCGTCGAAAAGGCGAAGCGGCGTTGACGTAAACAGTGATTTCGGGCGGCCACGTTCGACGAAGAGAGAAGACCCCTCGTGCATAAGCGATTCCAAGGATCCAGGTTGAAACGGGGATATCGGTTGGGCGCCGTGGCGGCTCTCGTTACGTCGCTGGCGGCGTTGAGTCCGGTGACGGCGGGTAGTGCCACGTCGATTCCGACGTCGTCGCCCTGCGGCCACAAGACAACGACGACGTACGGCCACAAGACAACGACGACGTACAGCCACAAGACAACGACGACGTACAGCCACGTCGTGTGGATCTTGTTGGAGAATCAGGGGTACAGCGTTGTCGGCTCGCTGCAAGCTCCCTACCTCAACTCGCTGGCCAACGTCTGCGGTTTGGCCACGCAGGATTACGCCGCCTCTCATCCGAGCTTGCCCAACTACATCGCGCTCACTTCAGGTTCGACACAGGGAATTGTCGACGACGCGGAACCGAGCCAGCACGTACTTAACGGTCCGAGCATTTTCTCCCAACTCGGCACCAATTGGACTGGCCTCGTGGAGTCGATGCCCTCACCATGCGATCAGGTCACGAGCGGTGAGTACGCAGCGCGACACAATCCCGCCGTCTACTATTCCTCTCTCGGAGCGTCCTGTCAGCAAAACGACGTTCCACTGACGTTTCCACTCAATCTCAGTAAGAAATTCACCTATATTGTCCCCAACGTGTGTAACGACATGCACAGCTGCCCGGTCACCACGGGCGACCAATGGCTTCGTAAGACCGTTCCAACGATTATCGCCAGTCCTCAGTACCAATCAGGCTCGCTCGTCTTGTTCATTACCTTCGATGAGAACGACCTCGATTCGTCGAACCAAGTTCCGACCATCGTGATCGCTCCGTCGGTGCCCCGAGGACTACGGGTGGGGAGGAAATTCACTCACTACTCCTTGCTCGGAACCACGGAGTCGCTGTTGCACCTCTCACTACTGGGAAGTGCTCGATCGGCTTCTTTGATGATCAAGCCGTTTCACCTGTGAGAGATCGCCCGAGCAGCTTGACGAAAAGTGGGGCGAAAGTAAGACGCGTCGACTGATTGAGAGGCGTCGACGATCGATGAAGGCTCAGAGACGTGGTGCTGGAGGTACGTTGACTCCTGGAGCAGGACTCTCGACGATGAATTGAGCAACGATCGAATGGTGCGCGCTCGCCGCTGGGAGTTGGATTTACGCTGCTTTTACTTTTCGATCTAAAGGTTCATTTAAAATCAGGTAATGACCAACGACGATGCTCGAGACAGTCATCCGCGGTCGAACGAGCGGACTCCCAATGAGGACGGGTTGGTGGCGCTGGGTCACGCAATTGAGGCGGAGAGTTCCGATCCTTCGACGACCTCACGACGCCATCGACGCGCTTCAGGAGTGGAAGGGAACGCCCGTCTCACTTCGTCCGTAGCGGCGGTCATCTTCGTCGTGTTGGCTATCGAAGGCGTCACGATTGTGCGCATTGGACGACTTCTCGATCTCCACGTGTTCATCGGTGTACTTCTCATCCCGATCGTGCTGGTCAAGATCGGCTCAACGACGTGGCGGTTCGCGAAGTACTACCGGGGCGACCCTGAGTATCGCCTCAAGGGGCCACCCGCGCTCGTGCTGCGGCTCCTGGGGCCCCTGGTCATCGCGCTGACGCTCGTCGTCCTCGCCTCCGGCGTCGCTCTAATAGAACTGCCCGGATCGATGCGTCAGGAGCTCTCTCTCATCCACAAGGCGAGTTTCATTCTGTGGATCGCGGTGATGACGATCCACGTGCTTGGCCACTTGGGCGAAACGCTTCGCCTGGCGCCGCGCGACTGGCTCGTGCGAACGCGTCGTCAAGTGTCGGGTGCTTCTTCGCGCCAGTGGCTCTTGGTGTGGAGTCTGGCGATCGGTCTCGTCACGGCGTTGGCCTTGATGCCCCAGGCCTACGGATGGTACCGAAAGTAATTATTCCCCCTCGCGTCGGTAGCGCGCGACCCTCTCGAATCTGGCGACCTTACGGAGTGCCGCCGATGTCAGTCGCTGATTTGATCGTCGCGTAGGGCGCTGAATCGAAGGACGAGTAGACCAAGGAGGAGGACGACCACGACGCCGACGCCCACCCCGAGTGAAATGAGGGTGTCGTTGAAATCGATTTGCGTGAGCGGGCCGCTGAGCGTCAAGTGAGCCGACGCGCTGAGGATGTCTCGCACGCCGGCCAGGATGCCAATAACGAGGAACGGGCGAACCGGGAAGACGGAGGCTCGAAGGTGACCGAAGACGGTGTGCGCGATGTCGAGCAGGATGATCACGACGAGGATGCCGTCGATGGCGGCCACCACCGTCTGCGGAAACGCACTCCAGTTGCTCAAAAAGTTGACGAGCGTGCGAACGAGAACGATGCCCGACACGAGCAAGAGACTGGCGATGATCAGGTACTCAACGGCGACGATGAGCCAACGAATGGTCGCGTCCGCCGCGGTCTCCACGCGACTGCCTGAATCCGACGGGCTCTCCATAACAGCGAACCATAGCGCGAAGAGTTGAAAACGACGTCCCGGACTTCGTCAGTGTGCCCAGAGTGGCTCAGAACGTTGCTGAATTCTCAGTTCTCCCTATGAGGAATGAAACGTTGATCAAGTACCACGCAGATGGGGCAGCACCGGTATCTTCAATGGCACGAGCTTGATCCCGACGTCCTTTTGCGCGGCAAGCACGTCGTTTATTCCGAGTTGTCGAGTCGCGTTCAGTTTCACTTCTTGTTTCGTCAGGTCGGCAATCTTCGACGAGGCGCCCGGATTCTCGAACAAGTACTGGATATCTTCAATCGACGCTAGGGCGTTGTTCGTCATCCACTGTTGGGCGACTCGCAGCACTTTGTCAATGTTTTTGCCGGCGGCCGTTTCGCGCGGTTGAATATTGTTCGTCAAGTCGTAGACGGGCTGGCTCGCGAACGAGCAGGCGGTCTGATCACCGACGAGCAACGGGGGTATCTGGGCCAACTCGGACTTCGTCAACGTACCCGCGACGTCCTTGTTGTAGAAGCTGAAGGACTCGTTAATGGCGAAGGAACACGCTGCAAGATCGGCGTTGATCTGCTTCATCGTTGCGTTCTGCGACGCGGCGTCCTCCTTCTTGGTGATGTGTTGGGGCAGGTCAGAGAGTACGGAGAGTGCCGCGACCACCACGACGGCGACCGTGACGAGAAACCATGGGCGCTTGTACCAGATGGCTTTCGCGAGCCCGAGCGATGACGTCGCCATCGAAGCAGGATCGAAAGGCACTACTTCGAAGTCGGAGAATTCATCTGTCACTTGACAAGACTACTGGCGGTCGCCGCGATCCCTTGGGCGTAACGGTGGATGATGGGCGCGCTCAGTGAGAACACGCCCGACGTACTTTCCGTTACGAAAGGCGTGGCGTAGGCCACGAGAGCACCACTTGGTCCTATGAAGTAGATGGCGTTGTTGTGCGCGACTTGACTCGCCTTGGCTCCCACGATGATCCTTATCCCGTACGCACGCCACACGGCATCAAGTTTGGTGACGCTGCCCGTGAGGAACACCACCGAGGGCGTCGTCGAAAGGCCCGGCACGCTGAGCGCTCGACTCTCGAGTGAGACAGAACGCCGGTTGGGATCGGTGTTGACAATGGCGAACTCGACGTTCGTGTCCGCGGGACCAAGTTTCTGCGCAGCTTGTCGGAGCTCGGCACCGAGCACGGGGCAGACGTCGTTGCAGATCGAGTTGTAAAAGGTGAGAACCACCACCTTCCCCTTCTGGGCATCGAGACTCCACTTCTTGTTCGACTGAGTCTTCAACGTGAACGTGTGGGCCTTCGCCGAGCCGATGAATTTGACCCCAATGTAGGACTCCAGAGAGGTCAACGTGGACGACGTGGGAATGGTCGTCGGCGTCACGGTGAGTGAGGGGGAGGTCGTCGTACTCGTTTTGGGGGCCTTGCCGTAACTTTGGAAGAAGTGCTGGGCGATCTGGCCACCGAGACCCAGAAAGATGATGGCCGCGACGGCCCAGATGACGAATTTCTTGGGTATGGGCGCGCGCGCTTTGCGCGGATAACCCTTGGCGTCGCGCGGTGCGTTCGCGGCGGCGAAAATCTCGGATCGTTGTTGGTCGCTCAGCTCGTCGGACCCGTGAGGAGACCCAGTACCGCTACTCGTCATGTCCCTGTCCGTCCCTCAACGTTCCTCCTAACTCTACCGGTCGAGGATTCGAGCAACGGTGGTCGCAATTGTAAGAATTCGATGCTGCGCGTGTGTTCACGCGTGATCATGAGTAGCGCGATGGTCTTCGCGGACGAGGTTTCATCGTACTTTTCGAGCCGTGCGGAGTAACGTGAAAACGTGAACGGCATCGAAACGTCGGGCGGCGAGAGGCCCTCGAGCGAAGGCGCCCCTCGGATGACCAGCGCGGCCGCCTTCAAGACCCACCTCACGTTGCTCGTGGGCTTGGCGCTGTGCGGCTTAGCGTTCTGGTTCGAACTGGGAAGAGCGCTACGGGGCAATGAACTCAGTTGGGCGTACGTCTTCGAATGGCCGCTGTTAGGCATCTTCGCGGTCTATATGTGGTGGAAACTGCTGCACCCTGGCTTTACGATCAGACGCCGTAAGGAGAAGCCCGCGATCGCGCCGCAGTACGAAGGAATGCTCGCCGCCTGGCAGGAGGAGCAACGAAAACTTGAGAAGACGCGCCAGGCCGAGGAGTCACAGTCATCGAGTTTTTCCGAAGGGAAAAATGAATCGTCGCAAACCAGTGAATAGCGTCGTCAGCCCCGCGGATAGGCGTGAAGGCTCATCGACATCCTTTGGTAATTTGGCTATACCGGTGACTACGTAAGGGTAGGACGTTGACGACATGAGTTACCTGATTCAGCACTGGTCTTTCGACCCCTTCGTCATCATTGTCGCGATCACCATCGCCGCCAACGAGCTCGGGCTCTACCGACTACGTCAACACTCAGTGCTTGCGCGATCGATGCGAAGACGAAGGAACTCGCTCATCTTCTACGCGGGCCTCGCGTCACTGCTGGTGGCGATTTGCTCGCCGATTGACTACTGGTCCTCTCGCTACTTCTTCGTTCACATGATCGAGCACGTGATCATCGTCTTCCTCGCTCCCGTCCTCGTCGTGGTGGGCGCGCCCTGGATTCCTCTGATGTTTGCCCTTCCCGTGAAGACGCGACGCAAGGTCGGTCGATTCTTCTATCTCAGTAAGAAGGCCCGGGGCCTTCGAGCCGTCGGCCGATTCATCCGCTCGCCCTGGGTAGCGATCATTTCCTTCAACGCGGCCATGCTGGTGTGGCACGTCCCGGCACTCTTCGATCTTTCGGAGCGCAACCAAGTGGTTCACGTGTGGGCCATGCACACCAGCTTCTTCGTCACCGGCGTACTCTTCTGGCTCCAGATCATTGAGTCCTACCCAATGAAGCCGCTACGCGGTCCACTGTGGCAAGCCGGTTCGATACTCATATCGAACGTGATCATGACCGTGCTCGCGATGTCGATGAGCATGTTGACGACGACGAGCTGGTACTCGGCCTACGCCCACGTTCCCGGCGTCACGCTGTCACCCTTCGCCGATCAACAGATTGGTGCGGCGATCCTGTGGGTCTGCGGTGACTTCTGGGCCTTTCCAGCGCTGGTATTCGTCATTCGACGAGCGATTGCGCAGGAGGGATCGTTCTCGAACGTCATCGATCGACTCACTGGACGCACCACCACGCCCACGTTGGAGTCGTTTCGTCCCCAGCGAGTTGCGACGTCCGCGCCCACGGACCTGCTGGAGGGGACCTCCGAGCCCTAACCGTCGACGGGTACGGACGTCTTTGCTAAAGTGGTGCTGAGTATGTCGTGAAGCGGATCCTGTGAGGTTCGTACGACAGGAGTCAGATGAGTAACGAAAACGAACGTCAGGCGCGAGACCGCGGCCTGGCGTTTTCTGCGAAAAGTCAGCTTCTCTCGTCCGAGGACGTCTCGCGCGCACTCGTACGCATGGCTCACGAGATCATCGAACGCAATCACGACGTCTCGACCCTGTCGCTCATTGGACTGCAGACCGGTGGCGAGCCCTTCCTCACGAGGATCGCGGCCATACTCGAAGAGGTCACCAAAGTGAGACCACTGGTGGGTCTGCTCGACGTCTCGTTCTATCGCGACGACCTCTCCTTGAACCCGGTTCCGCGCGTGTCCAACACGCTCATCGACCACGACCTCACCAATCGCACCGTTGTCTTGGTGGACGACGTGCTCTTCACGGGACGAACGATTCGCGCGGCCCTCAACGCCCTCACGGACTGGGGCCGTCCTCGCTCCGTGCAGCTCGCGGTCATGGTGGACCGTGGGCATCGCGAACTTCCTATTCGTGCGGACTTCGTGGGCAAGAACCTGCCCACGTCGTTGGACGAAGCGATCGTGGCGACCTTGGACGGCGTCTGGATCGGCACTGAGGGGGCGCCGTGATTACCTCGCTGCGCGGAGAGAATCTTCTGTCACTCAACGACCTCTCGCGTGACGCCATGGTGGAGATCTTGGACGTGGCCGAGTCGTTCGTCGAGGTCAATCAGCGAACCATCAAGAAAGTGCCAGCGCTGAAGGGTCGCGTCGTCGCGTCACTCTTCTTCGAGGAGTCGACGCGCACACGTCTCAGTTTCGAAACGGCCGCCAAACGACTGAGTGCGGACGTACTGTCACTCGCCATCGCCTCGAGCAGCGTCAAGAAGGGCGAGTCACTACGCGACACGATCGCCACCATCGACGCGCTCGGCATCGACGCGGTGGTCATGCGCCACCAGTCGAGCGGTGCCGCGCTTCAGGTCAGTCGCTACGTACCGCACGTTCGCGTCATCAACGGTGGCGACGGTCAACATCAGCATCCGACCCAGGGCCTCCTCGACGCCTTCACGATTCGTCAGATCCTCGCCGAACGTACGGGAACGACCGGGCGAGCGTCGGGGTCGCGGCTGTTCGAGGGCCTAAAAATTCTGATCGTGGGGGACCTTCGTCACAGTCGCGTCGCGCGCAGTGACGTGGCGGCCTACGTGACACTGGGGGCCGAGGTTCGCGTCGCGGCGCCCGGCACACTCCTGCCGTACGACCTCGAGAGTTGGCCCGTCACGCTCGCGAGCGACTTTGACGAGTCGTTGGCCTGGGCCGACGTCGTCGGGCTGTTACGACTTCAAAAAGAGCGAGGGTCGGGTTCGCTCGTGCCAACGCTGCGCGAGTTCACGTCGACCTACGGGCTGACCATCGAACGAGCGAAGAAGTTGCGTCCCGAGACGATCATCATGCATCCCGGACCGATGAACCGCGGCGTCGAGATCGATTCGCGCGTGGCGGACCTCGGCGCCACCGTCATCGATCGCCAGGTCACCAACGGCGTACCCGTTCGAATGGCCGTGCTCTTCTTGAGCGTGGCGGGAACGAAGGGAGAGCGAGCGTGAGCGCGTTCGTACTACGCCAAGGACTCGTCGTTGGCGAGAAGTCCAGTGAAATCCTCGACATCTTCATTGACGAGGGGCGCCTTCGTGAGGTCTCGTCTCACGTGGACGTGCCTCACGGCACCAAAGAGATCGACGCCGAAGGATGTTGGGTCGGTCCGGGCTTCGTCGATCTCCACACGCACCTTCGCGAGCCAGGTCGCGAAGAGGCCGAGACGATTGAATCGGGTGCCCGAGCGGGCGCCGTCGGCGGCTACAGCGCTCTAGTGGCGATGCCGAACACCGAGCCGGCGCTCGACAACGCCGCGCTCGTGTCGTACGTCTTGGATCGAGGCGAGCGGACTCTCGTGGACGTCGCGGTGGCGGGCGCCATTACCCAAGGTCGACGCGGAGAGTTGCTGGCGCCGATAGCCGAGATGGCGGCGCTCGGTGTGCGGATCTTCACCGACGACGGCATTGGCGTGCAGGATCCGTCACTAATGCGTCGAGCCCTCGACTACGCCAAGCCCCTCGGCGTTCGTCTCGCTCAGCACTGCGAGGATGAGCAGTTGGCCGCGGGTGGCGCTATGAACGAGGGGTCCCTTAGTAGCCGATTAGGTCTCGTGGGGCGCCCAGCGCTCGCCGAAGAACTGATGGTGATGCGTGACATCGAACTCGTGCGCCTCACCGGCTGTCCGATGCACTTCTTACACCTCTCCACTGCGCGTTCCGTCGCCTTCGTGGTGGCAGCGCGCCTCGAGGGTCTCCCAGTGACCTGCGAGGTGGCGCCACATCACTTCACGTTGGACGAAGGTTGCCTCGAGTCTTTCGATCCGATCTTCAAGGTTCACCCGCCGCTGCGCGGAGCGAGCGACGTCGCGGCCCTGCGCGCGGCACTCGTGAGTGGGTTCATTGACGCCGTCGCCACCGATCACGCCCCACACGCCCCAGAACTCAAGGAGTTGCCCTTCGACGAGGCACCCCCGGGGATGTTGGGACTCGAGCACGCCGCGGCGTTGACCTACGAGGCGTTGGGCGCCGACGCGGCCGACCCGACGAGGTTCTTCGAGCTGATGAGTCGTGGACCGGCGCGCGTGGCGCAACTGCGCGCAGGCGACGTTCGCCCCCGTCACGGCGCACACGGCGCGGCGATGCGAGCGGGCGAAGACGCCAACGTCGTTGTCTTCGATCCGCGACAACGTTGGACGGCGAGACGCGACACGCTCGAGAGTCGTGCCGTGAACACCCCCTACGACGGACGCGCCATGGTCGGGCGCGTGAGCGTACTCATCGCCAAGGGCGAACTGGCCGTGATGGACGGGGCGCTGACGTGAATCGACCCCCCGCGCAGTTAGTTCTGAGTGACGGCACCACCTTCGAGGGCTACGCCGCGGGTCATCTCCCCGACGCGGGATTCACCTCGGGCGAGTTCGTCTTCAACACCGCCCTCAGCGGTTATCAAGAAGTCATCACGGATCCGAGTTACGCCGGACAGATCATCTCCTTCACGTATCCCCACATCGGGAACTACGGGGTCACGCCCCTCGACGACGAGGCCGCGCGTCCACACTGTTCGGGCGTGGTCGCGCGCGAACTGAGTGAGGTGCCGTCGAACTGGCGCTCGGTGGGCTCTCTCGACGGGTTCTTGCGAGAACACCACGTCGCGGCGTTGGTGGGCGTGGACACGAGGCGACTGACCCGTCACCTACGCGCCCAGGGCGCCCTGCCCGGCGCCTTCGGCCACGGCGACCCCGAGCTCATTGCTCGCGAGTCTCGACGCGCGAAGGGGACCGACGGCGTTGACTTCGTTTCAAATGTGACGACGAAAGAGCCCTACGTGCGAGGTGAGGGTGACCTGCACGTCGTGGCCTTCGACTACGGAATCAAGGAAACAATGGTGCGCGAACTGGCACGACGCTTTCGCGTCACCGTCGTACCGGCGACGACGAGCGCCAACGACGTCCACGAACTCAGTCCCGACGGAGTCTTTCTCTCGAACGGTCCTGGCGACCCCGCGGCCCTCGCGGCGCAGGTGACCGTGCTCGACGAGCTCGTCGGGACCGTGCCCATTTTCGGCATCTGCCTGGGTCACCAACTACTCGCCAACGCGCTCGGGGGTACGACCTTCAAGTTGCCCTTTGGTCATCACGGCAGCAATCACCCGGTGCAAGATCTCGTCACGGGCAAGATCGAGATCACGGCGCAAAACCACAACTACGCCGTCAATCCCGACTCGCTCACGCGCGCGATTGTGAGTCACGTCAACTTGAACGACGGCGTGATCGAAGGGATCCACGCGGCCGGCGAGCGCTGCTTCTCGGTCCAGTACCACCCCGAGGCGGGACCCGGTCCCCACGACGCGCGCTACCTCTTTGAGCGTTTCGACGCGCTGCTACGAACGAACGCATTGGACGTGCACTAATGCCGCGCCGTAGCGATCTCACGTCGATCATGGTGATTGGCTCGGGCCCCATCGTCATCGGCCAGGCCTGTGAGTTCGACTATTCCGGCACGCAGGCCTGTCAGGTGTTGCGCGCCGAGGGTTATCGCGTCGTACTGGTGAACTCCAATCCCGCCACCATCATGACCGACCCCGCGACGGCCGACGCGACGTACGTCGAACCCCTCGACGCCGACGTCTTGATCGACATCATCGAACGCGAGCGACCCGACGCGTTACTGCCGACCCTCGGCGGACAGACGGCGCTCAACCTGACGATGGAGCTCGTGCGCCGCGGCGAACTCGATCGCCTCGGCGTCGAAGTGATCGGCGCTCGACCCGACGCCATCTCGACGGCCGAGGACCGCGAACTCTTCAAGGAGGCCATGTCCGAGATCGGCCTCGCGGTGCCCGAGTCGGGTTTCGCGCACTCCGTCGAGGACGCCCTCGTTATCGCCAAGACGATCGGCTTTCCGATCATTATTCGACCGAGTTTCATTTTGGGCGGCGCCGGCACGGGGATCGCGGCGAACGACGAGGAGCTGTTGCGACTCGCCGCCGAGGGCATCGTCGCCTCACCCATTGGCGAGATCCTCGTCGAGAAATCGATCGCGGGGTGGAAGGAGTACGAGCTCGAGGTGATGCGCGACAACGCGGACAACTGCGTGGTGATCTGCAGCATCGAGAACTTCGACCCCATGGGTGTGCACACTGGCGACTCCATCACCGTCGCACCCCAGCAGACGCTCTCGGACGTCGAGTACCAGGAAATGCGCGACGACGCCTTTCGCGTACTTCGCCGCGTCGGGGTGGAGACGGGCGGATCGAACGTGCAGTTTGCCGTCAACCCCACGACGGGCGAACGTCTCGTGATCGAGATGAACCCGCGCGTCTCACGCTCGAGCGCGCTCGCCTCCAAGGCCACCGGATTCCCGATCGCGAAGATCGCCGCGCGACTCGCGGTGGGGTACACCCTGAACGAAATCCAAAACGACATCACCATGGTCACGCCGGCCAGCTTCGAGCCGGTGATCGACTACGTCGTCACGAAGATTCCCCGCTGGGCCTTCGAGAAGTTGCCGGGCTCGTCACCGCGACTGGGTACGCGAATGCAGTCGGTCGGCGAGGTCATGGCCATCGGACGCAACTTCGCCGAGTCCTTGCAAAAGGCCGTACGTTCACTCGAACAAGGTCGCTTGGGCTTCGCCCTCGGCGAGGAAAGTGAGTTCTCAGAGCTCGACGACGCGACGCTCTGGGAGCGCTGCGTGGTGGCGACGCCCGAACGGCTCTTCGCCCTGCACGAGGTCCTCGCGCGTGGCGCCACGATCGACGAGGTCGCCACGCGCACCGGCATCGATCGATGGTTCGTCCACCAACTCCTCGGGATCGTCGAACGCGAACGTGAACTCACGGGCGGCGTCGTCCTCGATGATCTCGACCAGAGAGCTTGGCGTCGTTACAAGCAGTGGGGATTCTCCGACGTCCAGATCGCCCAGTTCACCGACACGACGAGCGAGCACGTCGCGACGCTGCGGCGAGCGAAAGGGGTGGTGACGACCTTCAAGACCGTCGACACGTGCGCCGCCGAGTTCGAGGCGTCGACGCCGTACCACTACAGCACCTACGAGGACACGAGCGAGGTCGAGCCCTCGTCGCGTGATCGCGTGATCATTCTCGGTTCGGGACCCAATCGCATTGGCCAGGGCATCGAGTTCGATTACTGCTGCGTGCACGCGTCGATGGCGCTGCGCGACATGGGCTACGAGACGGTAATGATCAACTGCAACCCCGAGACGGTCTCGACGGACTACTCCACCTCCGACCGCCTCTACTTCGAGCCCCTAACGCCCGAGGACGTCGCCGAAGTCATCGCCGCCGAACAAGCGGCCTGTGTCGACGGCGCCAGGTTGGTGGGCGTCATCGTTGCGCTCGGTGGCCAGACCCCACTCAAACTCTCGCACTCGCTCGACCCGGCCTTGGTGCTCGGTACCCCTGTCAGTTCCATCGACGCCGCCGAGGACCGTGAACGCTGGTCGCAGATCTGTCACTCGCTCGGGCTTCGCCAACCACCCGGCGACGTCGCGCTCACGCTCGACGAAGCGCGGTTGATCGCAAGGCGCGTGGGTTACCCGGTGCTGGTACGTCCGAGTTACGTACTCGGTGGACGAGCCATGGAGATCGTCTACGACGACGCGTCCCTCGAGCGCGTCATGAACGACCTCACGAGCCTGCACGGCTCACTCGCGAGGGAGGGGGGCGTTTCGCAGAGTCGACCGATCCTGGTGGACAGCTTCCTCGAAGATGCCATTGAGGTGGACGTCGACGCCGTTCGTGACAGCGCCGGCGACGTCTTCGTCGCGGGCGTCATGGAACACGTCGAAGAGGCTGGCGTGCACTCGGGCGACTCGGCCTGCGCCCTGCCTCCCCAGTCGCTCAGTGAGCCCGTGCTCGCCACGCTGCACGAGTACACGCGCAAGATCGCGCACGCGCTCGGCGTGGTGGGACTGATCAACGTCCAGTACGCGGTCAAGAACGAGGAGGTCTTCGTACTCGAAGCGAACCCTCGCGCTAGTCGCACCGTGCCCTTCGTCGCCAAGGCAACGGGCGTGGCGCTGGCTCAAGTAGCCGTGCGCGTGATGATGGGTCACTCCCTCGCCTCACTTCGCGACGAGGGCGTCGTGCCGACGACGACACCCGTGCGTACGTTCGTCAGCGTGAAAGAGGCGGTGCTGCCCTTCAGTCGATTCCCGGGCGTCGATACCGTGCTCGGACCCGAGATGCGCTCGACGGGCGAAGTGATGGGTATCGGTGAGAGTTTCGGTATCGCCTTCGCGAAGTCCCAACTGGCGGCCGGTACCCGGCTGCCCGACACCGGCCAGGTCTTTCTTTCGCTCGCCGATCGCGACAAGGTCTCGGGACTCGAACTCGCACGCCAACTCGTGGCGCTGGGCTTTCGACTGGCGGCGACCGTGGGCACGGCGGGCTACCTTCGCGCCAACGACGTCACCGTCGACACCCTCGTGGGCAAAGTTGGACTCGGCGACCTCGCGGTCGACGCCGTCACGATGATCGCCTCGGGCGACGTGCAGATGGTCGTCAACACACCCTCGGGCTCGAGCGCTCGCTCCGACGGCGCGGCGATTCGAAAGGCCTCCGTGGGACACGGTGTGGCGTGCGTCACGACGCTCTCGGCCGGGTTCGCGGCCGCGAAGGGCATCGCGGACACGCGCGAGCACGGATGGCGCGTGCGCACACTCCAGGAGTTGCACGCGTGACGAGCCTCGCCACCACCGTGGGCGACGTTCGCCTGCGCACGGCCGTGTTGACGGCCTCGGGTACTGCCGGACACGGCGACGAACTCGCGGGCTACGGCGAGCTGCGCGAACTCGGCGGCGTCGTCACCAAATCGTTGGCCGCCTTCGCGTGGGACGGTAACCCCGCGCCGCGCGTCGTGGCGTCGGGCGAACACATGGTGAACGCCGTTGGACTCGCCGGGCCTGGCGTGGCGGCGTGGCGCACGAAGGAGTTACCGGCGCTGCTCGGCCACGGTGCCACGGTCGTTGGTTCGATTTGGGGCAGGACCGTCAACGAGTTCGCCGACGCCGCCGAGGCGATGCGTGGCGCCGAGGTGGTGGCGCTCGAAGTGAACGCGAGTTGTCCGAACCTGGAGAGTCGCCGCGAGATCTTCGCGCACTCCGCGTCGGCGACGAATGAGATCGTCGAGGCGTCGCTGGTCGCGGGTCTTCCCTTGTGGATAAAACTCAGTCCCAACACGCCGGCCCTGCTCGACGTCGCCGACGCGGCACTGCGTGCCGGCGCCACTGCTTTGGTGCTCGTGAACACGGTCTTGGGTCTCGTGATCGACGTCGAAGCGCGTCGGCCGACACTTGGCAACAAGGGCGGCGGCGTCAGCGGGTCGGGCATCTTGCCCGTCGCCCTACGCGCGGTCTATGAGTGCCGTGAGGCCTTTGCGACGACACCGATCGTGGGCGTGGGCGGAGTGAGTAGTGGTGAAGACGCCGTCGCGATGTTGATGGCCGGTGCCAACGCACTCGAAGTTGGCACCGCGACGTTCGCTCGCCCCCGAGCACCGTGGATCGTGCAACAGCAACTTTCGATTTGGATGACGAAACATGACGTCACCACGATCGACCAACTGATCGGAGCGGCCCATGGCTGACACCTTTGGCGTTCGACTGCAGGAGCGCCTTCGTGAACTGGGACCACTGTGCGTGGGTATCGATCCGAGCACCGAGGTACTGACGCGCTGGGGACGGCCCGACAGCGTCGAGGGACTCGAATTCTGCTGCCTCGCGGTGCTCGAGGCGGTGACCGGGGTGGCGGCCGTCATCAAGCCTCAGGTGGCGTTCTTCGAACGGTTCGGATCTGGCGGGTACCGCGTCCTCGAGCGACTCATCCAGGAAGCGCACGACGCCGACTTGTTGGTCCTCGCCGACGCTAAGCGCGGTGACGTGGACTCGACCAACGAGGGTTACGCCCAGGCGTGGCTGCGCGACGACGCGCCCCTCGCCGTCGACGCGGTGACGGCGCACCCTTACTTGGGCGTCGCGGCGCTTCGGCCACTCTTCGACGACGCCGCCGCCAGTGGTCGCGGTGTCTTCGTCGTGGCGGCAACGTCGAACCCCGAAGGACGCTCGCTCCAAGAAGCTCGCACGTTCGAGCAAGAGCGCGTGCAGGAGATGATTCTGCGAAGTGTGGCCGAACTCAACGAGCGTGATATTGGTCTCGGTTCGATTGGTGTGGTCCTCGGCGCGACGCGCGACGCGCCCGCCTTCGACCTTGCGTCGTTGCGCGGTCCCTACTTGGTGCCCGGGCTCGGCGCGCAAGGCGCGGGCGTCAACGACGTGGCCCGCCTCTTCGAGCGCTGCGAGCAAGGAACAGTGCTCGTGAACGTGGCGCGAGCCATTCTGTTCGCCGGTCCCGAACAGCGCGGCCTGTCCGACGCCGCTCGACGGTGGCGCGACGACCTCATGGAAGGCCTCTAGCCAGCGCCACGTCAGCGGAGTAGTCTGACCTCGTGACACCGACACCACCCACACTGTCGCAGGAACAGCGTGTTGAAGCGTCGCGTTTGGCGGTCGCCAATCGACGTCGCCGCGCCGAAGTGAAGCGACTCGTCAAGTCGGGTGAGTTGTCGCTCGATGAACTGTTTGCTCTCGCCGCGCACGAAGAGTGCGTCGCGCAGATGCGCGCCTACGACTTGATCAGTGCGTTGCCCGCCATTGGTGAAGTAAAGGCCGAACGCATCATGAAGAGCGCGTCCATTGCCAAGACTCGTCGCATCCGCGGACTCGGTCCCAAGCAACGCGCCGAACTGTTTCGAGCTCTTGTCCGCTGAGCCTCTGGTCGTCGTTCTCATTGGTCCAGGCGGCGTCGGCAAGGGGACGTTGGCCAAGCGTCTCGTGGAACTGGACAGTCGACTCTGGCTGAGTCGCAGTTGGACGACGCGTGAACAGCGCCCGAGCGAGCGGGGCGACGAGTATTACTTCGTCGATCGGGCGACGTTTGACGACGCGGTCGAGGCAGGAACATTCCTCGAGTGGGCCGAGTTCCACGGCCACCTATACGGAACACCAGTGCCTAGCCCGAAAGACGACGTCGACGTGATTTTGGAGATCGAGGTCCAGGGCGCCGAGCAGGTACTGCACCACCACCACGACGCGGTCGTCTTTTTGATCCTTCCCCCGTCGATGGAACGGCTCGAGGAGCGTCTGCGGGTTCGCGGTGACGACGACGACCACGTCGCCGATCGTCTGCAAAGCGCGCCCGATGAGCTCGAAAAAGGCCAAGAACTGGCGTCCTACGTGATCCTCAACGACGACGTCGAGCGAGCGAGCGGCGAAATCCTCTCTATACTGGAAGAACTCCGCCGGCAACGGCGCGAACTCCCTACTAAGGACTAATCACCATGGCCGAACGTCCCACGCTCGTTGATCCACCCATTGAGAACCTGTTGGGCAAGGTCGGCGACTCCAAGTTCACCCTGGTCGCGGTGACGGCGATTCGCGCGCGCGAGATTAACGAGTACTACAACGGACTGGGTTCGGGCCACGGCGCCTTGATTCCTCCACAGGTGACGTCGCTCTCGAACAAATCGTTGTCGCTCGCCATGGAAGAACTCTACGAAGGTAAGTTGCTCTTTCACCGTCCGACCAGCGAGGAGCTCGAGAACGAGCGTCTGCAGGCCGAGGCCGTCGAGCAGGCTCGCCAGGACGCCAACAGTGACCTGGACGCCTTCACCGATGCCCTCCGCGACGCCTAATTCGCCGACCCCCCGCATTGTCCTAGGCGTCGCCGGCGGGATCGCCGCCTATAAGTCCGTTGAACTGCTTCGCCTGCTCCGAGAAAAGGGCTACCACGTCGCGCCGGTACTCACCCCGGACGCCACCCGCTTCGTCGGCACGGTCACCTTCTCCGCACTAGCGAGCGAACCCGCGCGCACCAGCCTCTACGGCGATCCCACGACGCCGATTCCCCACACCTACCTCGGCTCGAACGCGACGCTCATCGTGGTCGCGCCCGCGACCGCGCACCTCATCGCGCGTTACGCCCTGGGCCTCGCCGACGACCTTTTGACGGCGACGCTGTTGGCCGCGCGCGCGCCGGTGCTTTTGTGCCCCGCGATGCACACCGAGATGTGGGAACAGCCCTCGGTGCAAGAAAACCTCGCGACCCTTCGCCGTCGGGGCGTGTTAGTCCTCGAACCCGAGGTCGGGCACCTGGCCGGTGGTGACGAGGGGACGGGACGTATGCCCGAAGCGGCAACGATCGCCGAACTGGTCGAGAAGATCGTTGGGGGCTACCGCGGCGTCCTCAGTGGCGCTCGCGTCCTCATCAGCGCGGGTGGCACTCGCGAGGCGATCGATCCCGTACGGGTGCTCTCCAATCGCTCATCGGGTCGTCAGGGCTACGCCCTCGCGGAGGTGGCCTGTCGCATGGGCGCGAGCGTGACGCTCGTCTCGACGGTGGAGGCAACCTTGAGTCTCGACACCGTGGGTGCTATCGAGGTCGTACCCGTCGAAAGTGCCGCGGAGTTGCACGAAGCGATGAGGAAACGCGCGCTCGAGAGCGACTGCGTGATCATGGCCGCCGCGGTCGCCGACTTCACGCCCCAGGCGTCGCAGGAGAAGTTGAAGAAGCGTGACGGACCGCCCGAACTGCACCTCGAGCCCACGCCCGACGTTTTGGCTGACCTGGTGGCGCATCGACCGAAGGGTCAGATCATCGTGGGTTTCGCCGCCGAGACCAACGACGTGATCGAGAACGCTCTCGCGAAACTGCGCGAAAAAGGTGTTGATCTGCTCGTCGTCAACGACGTGGCCGCGCCGGGTGTGGGCTTTGAGCATTCGACGAACGAAGTCGTCATCCTCGATCGTCGAGGAGAGCCCGAACGGGTCTCCCTACGTTCGAAAGAAGCGGTCTCGTGGGAGATCTTGGCTAGGGTTGCTGCATTGTTACCTCAAGGAGCCCAATGAGCACCCGGACCCTCTTTACGTCGGAGTCGGTGACCGAAGGGCACCCAGACAAGATCGCGGACCAGGTCTCGGATGGAGTGCTCGACGCCATTCTCACCCAGGATCCCTTCGCCCGCGTCGCGTGCGAGACACTCCTCACGACCGGTCTGTGTGTTGTGGCGGGCGAGATCACGACGACCGCCATCGTGGACATCACCGCGAGCGCGCGTCGCACCATCCTCGACATTGGCTATGACGACGGGGCCAAGGGCTTTGACGGAAAGAACTGCGCCGTTCTGGTCTCACTCGACAAGCAGAGCCCCGACATCGCTGGCGGCGTCGACGTGGCGCTCGAACACCGCTCGGGATCGGGCGGCGAAGACGAACTGAACGCTCTCGGCGCGGGCGACCAGGGCATGATGTTCGGCTACGCCTGCAGTGACAACGACGACTTCATGCCGTTACCTATCTGGTTGGCGCACCGACTCTCGATGCGCCTATCGCAGGTGCGACGCTCCGGACAGATTCCCTACTTGCGCCCCGACGGTAAGACCCAAGTGACCATCGCCTACGAAGACGGTCATCCGGTCGGCGTCGACACCGTGCTCGTCTCAACCCAGCACGAGGATGGTTACGACCACGACATGATTCACGCCGACGTCCTCGAACACGTGATTCGACCCATGCTGCCCACCGATCTCGACACGAGCTCGATGCGCGTCTTCGTCAATCCCTCGGGAAAGTTCGTCCTCGGTGGACCACACGCCGACGCTGGTCTCACGGGAAGAAAGATCATCGTCGACACGTACGGAGGTATGGCGCGACACGGCGGCGGGGCCTTCTCGGGCAAGGATCCCTCCAAGGTCGACCGCTCGGCCGCCTACGCCGCGCGCTGGGTCGCCAAACACGTCGTCGCCTCGGGCGCCGCGGAGCGTTGCGAGGTCCAAGTGGCCTACGCCATCGGCGTCGCTCGTCCCGTCTCGTTACTCGTGGAGACCTTTGGCACCGAACGCGTCGACCGCGCCAAGATCGTGAAGGCCGTTGACGCTCTCTTCGACCTTCGTCCCGCGGCCATCATTCGCGACCTCGACCTTCGACGTCCTCTCTATCAGCGAACCGCGGCGTACGGCCACTTCGGACGAAGTGACCAGGGCTTCACGTGGGAGCAGACGCCCCGGCTCGACGACCTGCGCCGGGAACTGTCGCTGGACTAGTGACCGCGCGCGCGGTACGCATCATCACGGAGGTCGCCGCGGTCGATCGACCCTTCGACTACTTGCTGAGTGACGTGACCAGTCACGTGGGCGTGGGGGACCGCGTCCGCGTGGACTTCAACCACCGTTCGGTGCGCGGGTGGGTCATCGACGGCGCCACGCCCTCGGGTGAACTGAAGACCGTGAAGAAGTGGCTCGGCTACGGTCCGCCCTCGTCGATGTTGGAGCTCTTGCGCTGGGCGAGCGATCGCTGGTACTCCACGTGGTCGCGATTCCTCCTCGCCGCCTCGCCTCGTCGCGTCGTCACCACCTTGCCTCGAGTGCCCGAAGCGGCACCCTTGGCCCTCGCTCTCAAAGACACGGCGTGGGACGCGCCCGCGGGCGTCATTCAACTCGCGCCGACGACCGATCCGTTGGCGCTGGTGCTGGGCGCCTACGAGGCCACGCGCGAGGCGGAAGGGTCTCTACTCGTCTTGGTCCCCACCGAGAGTTGGGCCAGTCGCCTTCGGGGCCGACTCGAACAGCGTGGCTGCGCCGTGGCCTCGGGCGATGAACAGTGGGACCGCATGCGCGCGGGCTGGCCCGTCGTCGTGGGCGCGCGCGGCACGGCACTCGCCCCGGTGCCGCGTGTCGCGGGTGCGGTCGTGATCGACGCGGACGACGAGTCGTACCGCTCGAGCGCGACACCTACCTGGGAGGCGGTCGCGATGCTACGCGAACGCTGTTCGCGCGACAAGGCCCCTTTGTGGTGCACGTCAATGATTCCCTCGCCTGCGCTACTGGGACACGGAGGTTACGAGAAGGATCGCGACCTCGTCGGGGGATGGCCGCGCGTGGTGGTGGTGGATCGACGACGAAGCGATCCCCACGAGGGAGTCTTGGCCCCCGTGGCGCTCGAGGCGGCCCGCCGGGCACTTGAGGGCGACGATGCGGTCGCGGTCGTGGTGATCCTTCAACGTCTCGGGACGGGCCGACTGCTCGCTTGCGTGGCCTGTGGGGAGTTGGCGCGCTGCGCCACGTGTCTACAGGGCGAAGAAGAAGTGGGTGAACAGCTGGCGTGCGCCGAACGCCACGAATTTCGTGCTCGATTCTGTCGTGCGTGCGGTTCGACGAACTTGAAGCGGCTTCGCGTGGGCGTCACGACCCTCGCGCGCGACGTCGCCGCGCAACTCAATCGACCAGTCAGTGAGGTCACGGCCGGGCACGACCCTTCGACCCCGCTCGAACGCGTCGTCGTCGGCACCGAAGCGACGTGGCAGCGAGTGCGTCGCAGTGGTGTCGTGATCTTCGTGGACTTCGACCAGTACCTCTTGGCACCACGAGAGTCCTCGCGTCGAGCGGCCGTCGGCGCCGTTGGCAAGGCCGGTCGACTCGTGGGATCACGCCGTGAGGGCCGGGGCCTCGTGGTACTCCAGACTCGCCGAGGTGACGACGACGTGGTGCGCGCACTCACCGACGGCGACTTTGACGCCATCATCGCCGAAGACGTCGCGACGGCGCGCTTGCTGTCGCTCAGCCCCTTCGGCGCCAGTGCCGAGGTGTCGGGCGAGGGCGCCGACACCTTCGTCGCGGGTCTTCCTCCGTCGCTCGTGAACGTTCACCAGACACCAACGGGCTACGTGGTGCGCGCGAAGGACGTGGCGACGCTGACGAGTGCACTGAGAGACGTCGAGCGACCCTCGCAGAAGTTTCGCGTGGCGGTGCAGTAGCTCGGCGCCGCGGCGCCGCAGTGCGTCAACGATCGCTCGCTCGAGTCGAACGACATTTCGCGCACGGTAGCGTGGTGGGGTGAGTACGCTGCCCATTCGAACCTACGGAGACCCGGTGCTAGGCGCCGCGACGACCGAAATTGAGAACATCGACGCCAAGGTCAAAGCACTGGCGGAGTCGATGATCGAGACGATGCACGAAGCTCCGGGCGTGGGTCTCGCGGCGAACCAGATCGGCGTACAGAAGCGACTCTTCGTCTACGACAAGGGCGACGGTCCTCACGTCGTGGTGAATCCCGTCATCGTAGAAACCTCGGGGGAGTGGGTCTACGACGAGGGTTGCCTTTCGGTCCCGGGCATGAATTGGGAGATCGTGCGTCCGAACGCCGTGCACCTCAAGGGCTTCGATCTCGATGGCAACGAACTCGATATCGAGACCGACGAGTACGAGGGTCGCATCTTTCAACACGAGGTCGATCACCTCCACGGGATACTGCTCATCGAACGTCTGACCGACGACCAGAGAAAAGAAGCAAAGAAGATTCTCCGAAAGCGTCGCCTCAAACTCTCACGCGACGACCACGACGGACTTCACCAACTGCTTGGCGAGTAGATGCGTCTCGCGTTTCTCGGTACGCCCGAGGCCGCCGTGGCCACCCTTGAAGCACTCGTCAACGCGGGTCACGACGTCGCGCTCGTGATCACGCGACCCGATCGTCGTCGGGGCCGAGGTGTCGCGCTCACGCCCAGTCCCGTCAAGGCCGCGGCGCAAGAGCTCGGCCTACGAGTCAGTCATCGGTTGGCCGATCTCGAGGACCTCGACGTCGAGCGCGGCGTCGTCGTGGCCTACGGCGCGATCATTCCGGCGGCGCTGCTCGAAAAGGTTCCGATGCTCAACGTGCACTTCTCACTGTTGCCGCGCTGGCGCGGTGCGGCCCCCGTGCAGCGGGCGATTCTTGCGGGCGACGAGGAGACGGGCGTCGCGATCATTTCACTCGAAGCCACCCTTGACACCGGTCCGGTGCACCTAGAGCGACGCATCAGGATCGACGAGAAGACCGCAGAAGAACTCACCGCCGAGCTGGCCGCCGTCGGCGCGACGGCGTTGACCGAGGTCCTTGGCTCACCTCAACTCCTCGAACACGCCACCGTTCAAGTGGGCGAGGTGACGTACGCCGAGAAACTAACGAAGGAGACCTTCCGCCTTTCGCCGGAGATGACGACGGCATTGGCGCTTCGAACGGTGCGTCTCGGTGGGGCCTTTCTGTTCGTCGCCGGCAAACGACTCAGCGTCGTGTCGGCGCGCCACTATGAGGACGTGGTGCCAAGTGGTGCACTCGTGCGGCGAGAAGGGAACGTGGTGCTCGGACTCAACGACGGCGCGATCGCGCTCATTGACGTTCGTCCCGAGGGCTCGAAGACGATGGCGGCTTTCGCGTGGTGGACCGGTCGGCGCGATGACGACGGTTCTCACGCATGGTCGTAACGACACCACGACCTAGGCTGAACGCGTGACCGTGATAGAGGCTGGCCCGGCGGGCGAGATTCGAATCGCGCCCTCGATTCTGGCCGCCGATTTCGGGAACCTCGCGCGCGCCGTCGAGGAGGTCGACGCCGAAACCGATTGGCTCCATGTTGACGTCATGGACGGTCACTTCGTACCCAACGTCTCTCTAGGACCTCCCGTGGTGGCGTCGCTCCGTCGCTACAGCAACAAGTTCTTCGACTGTCATTTGATGATGTCGGAGCCGGGACGCTACCTCGAGGCCTTCAAAAAGTCCGGTGCCAATGGATGCACCGTGCACGTGGAAGTCGGGGGAACGGCTTCGTTGATCAGCGACGCCCGCGCGCTCGGACTGCGCGTGGGACTCGCGGCCAATCCCGACACGCCGTTTTCTGCCGTCGCGCCGTTCCTCGCTGACGTCGATCTCTTGTTGATGATGACCGTCTTTCCGGGATTCGGTGGACAGTCCTTCATGACCGACGTGATGCCCAAGGTCGAACAGGCTCGCCACGAGATCGAGAGCAACGCGCTCGAGCTCGATCTCGAAGTCGACGGCGGCATCGACCTAGCCACCGCGCCGCGCGCGGTGCGCGCTGGCGCCAACGTGTTGGTCGCCGGCTCGGCGATCTTCGTCCAACCCGATCCGTTGAGCGCCGCGAAAGAACTTCGCCTGGCCGCGTACGAGGGGCAGCGATGAAGTTCGCGCTCTCAGAGTTGATGGCCATGGCTATGGACGAGGGTGAAAAGGCTCGCCTGCACGCGCCGCCGAATCCGTGGGTGGGGGCGCTGATCGTGAACGACCGTGGTGTCATCGTGGGCGAGGGCCACACGCAGGCACCGGGCGAGTCGCACGCCGAGATCGCCGCGCTTCGCCGCGCCGGCGCCGCGGCGCGTGGTGCCACGATGATCGTGACCCTTGAGCCCTGTTGTCACGTGGGACGAACGGGCCCTTGTGCTGAGGCCATCATCGAAGCGGGCATCGCCAGGGTCGTCGTGGGCACGATTGATCCCGATCCGAGAGTCTCCGGCAAGGGCGTCGATCTCTTGAAGGCGTCGGGCGTCGACGTAGAGGTTGGCATCGAGGAAGAGAACGTGCGAGCGCAACTCGCGCCCTACATCTGGCACCGCGTGACGGCGAGACCCTACGTCGTGGCGAAGATCGCGAGCACCCTCGACGGGGCAGTGGCGATGGCTGACGGGACGAGTCAATGGATCACCGGCCCGGCCGCTCGACGCGACGCGCACGTCCTTCGAGCGCAGAGCCAAGCGATCCTGGTCGGGGCCGGGACGGTGCGAAGCGACGATCCCGCCTTGACGGCCCGACTCGACGACATCGTCCTCGAGCCGCTTCGTGTCGTCCTCGGCCGAGCGCCCGAGGGGGCCAAGATGCGACCATGCCTCGAACTCTCCGGAGACCTGGGACTCGTGCTCGACGAACTGGGCCACCACGACGTGCTTCAGTTGCTGGTCGAGGGCGGACCGACCACGACGAGCGCCTTCCTCGATGCCGGACTCGTCAATCACGTCGTTTGGTACCAAGCCGCGGCGTTCGCCGGCGGCGAGGGTACGCTCGCGGCACTTCGGGGACTCTCGACCCCTACGATGGAAGCCTTACGGCGAGGTCGGATCGTCGACGTGCGACGGATCGGCGAAGACATTCGCATTGACGTGGAGGTTTAGTGGCGTTATCAACGATCGAAGAGGCGATAGAGCAGCTTCGTAATGGTGGCATGGTCGTCGTCGTCGACGACGAGGATCGCGAGAACGAGGGAGACCTCGTCATGGCAGCGGGAGACGTCACGCCCGAGAACATGGCGTTCTTCCTCGAATTCACTTCGGGGGTCATCTGTGCCCCGATCGAGAGCCAGCGGGCCGACGAACTGCAACTGCCGCTCATGGTGTTGGCGAACACCGAGGCCCAGCGAACGGCCTTCACGGTGTCGATTGACTTCCGACACGGCACGACGACCGGTATCTCGGCCCACGACCGTGCGGTCACCATTCGGGCCCTCGTGGACCCTGCCACCCGTCCGAACGATCTCAACCGTCCGGGTCACATCTTTCCCCTGCGCTACCGCGAGGGGGGCGTCTTAGAGCGCGCCGGTCACACCGAGGCCACGGTGGACCTGTGTCGTATGGCGGGCAAGTACCCGGCGGGCGTGCTCTGTGAGATCGTCACCCAGGACAAGTCCGACATGGCGCGACTTCCCGAACTCGAAGTCTTCGCGAAGAGTCACGATCTTCCGATCATCACCATCGCCGACCTCATTCGTTATCGCCGTCGGCACGAGAAGCTCGTGCGACGCGTCGCCGAATCCTCACTACCCACCGAATTTGGTCAGTTCCAGGCCCACGTCTTCGAGAGCGTGCTCGACGGCGAACAGCACATCGCACTCGTCTACGGCGACATCGAGAACGTGGAGAATCTGTTGGTGCGCGTTCACTCGGAGTGTCTCACTGGTGACGCGCTCGGGTCGCTGCGCTGCGACTGTGGACCTCAGTTGCGGATGGCCTTGGCGAAAGTGGCAGCGGAAGGCGCGGGCGTCGTGGTCTACCTGCGTGGCCAAGAGGGCCGGGGCATCGGTCTCGCGCACAAGATCCGCGCCTACGCGCTCCAAGAAGACGGACGTGACACCGTGGACGCGAACCTCGAGCAGGGCCTGCCGGTCGACTCTCGCCAGTACGGCACCGGCGCGCAGATCCTCGTCGATCTCGGCGTCACCTCGATGCGTCTCATGACGAACAACCCCGTGAAGTACGGAGGCCTGGAAGGATTCGGCTTGAACATCGTCGAGCGCGTACCCCTCGAGAGCAGCCCGACACCGTTCAACATCGACTACTTGCGTACCAAGCGAGAGCGCATGGGTCACCTCCTCGAGGGACTCGATGACGTCGAGTAAGGACACGGCGTTCGACCCCGACGCGACGCACGCGCTTCGCGCACGCGTCGGGGAGTACCTCGAGGGATCTGCGGGCGCCACGGGCGTCCGTGTGGCGATCGTCTGCGCTCGCTTTAACGGGGCGATCACGACGCGTCTGCTCGAAGGCGCGCTCGACGCGTTGGCGGAGGCCGGCGTCGACCGTCGCGACATCTCCATTGGTTGGGTACCGGGCGCCTTCGAGATTCCTCTCTTGGCCTTGGCCTACGCCGACGCCGATCGACCCTTCGACACGGTGATCACCCTGGGCGCCGTCATTCGCGGCGATACCGGTCACTACGAGATCGTGGCGGGCGAGTGCGCGAGGGGCGTGCAGGACGTCCAGTTGAGTACACGCGTACCGGTGATCTTTGGTGTGCTCACCGTCAACACCATCGACCAGGCGCTCGAACGCTCGGCGCCCGACAAATCCAACAAGGGCCGCGAAGCGGCGGCGAGTGCACTGGCGATGGTGAGCATCCTGCGCCAAGGATCGCTCGCGCCTTCGTGAAGGTTCTCGGGGTCGTCAACTCCTTCGACGATGATCGAGGTGACGGGTTCGTTCTCAGTGACGCCGGCGAGACCTTCTACTTTCACTGCGTGTCCATCAGCGACGGATCTCGACACGTCGACGACGGTGAACGAATCTGCGCCCGTCGTAGCGTCGGTCATCGAGGCCGCGACGAGGTAGTGGCACTAGAACGCCTGCACTGAACGAGGGCGAGCGAAGGTAGGGGCGAGTCCGCAGTGAGGATCTCGCGACCCTCGTGTCGAACGACTACCTGCCCGTGTTTTGACCGCTGCCCGACTTGCTGGGCGCTGGGCCTAGTGCCGTGAGGGCCGCACTGCGCGTCGTGGCCGCTTGGATGATGCCGGCTTCGTAGACCTGGCGCGCGGCACTTCGCTGCGCGGACGTGGTCGCGCTCGCGAGGGCGCTTTGGTAGTTGGTTCGAGCCTGGTTCACGGCGGTGCGAAACGCGACCTGAATGGCGTGACGAGTCGCGAGGTAGGTCGCGTAGGTCTCGTGGCCGGACTTCGACGTCGACGATCCCGGTGTGGTCGAGCCGGCCGAAGCGAGCACGGGCGTGCTCAGTCCCAAGGTGGCGACGATGCCTAGCGCCGCGAGGGCCCGTGAAGTCAACTTCCTCATGGTCTAAAGAGTACCGAAGGAAAGTGAGAAAGGACTGTGAAGTGACTGTCGAAACGTTGTGAAGTCGCTCATAAGGCCTAACTGATACCTGGAGCCGCCAGACAGTACGCTCACCGTATGGCGGTTCGACCGTGACGACCATCTTGATCATTGACGACGAACCGGGTGTTCGTGACCTGCTCCAGGACGCGTTGGGCAACGCCGGCTACCAAGTCCAGTGCGCCACGAACGGTGCCGACGGGCTCGACCAGTTACGGCGTCGCAGCGCGGACCTGTGCATCGTGGACATCAACATGCCCACGATGAACGGATTCGAATTCTTAGAGAAATTGAGAGTCCACGACACCAAGACGCCCGTTTTGATGCTCACCGCGCGTGACTCGGGCGACGACGTCGAACGCGGACTTCGCGTTGGCGCCGACGACTACGTGCGCAAGCCCTTCAGTCTTGAGGAGTTGCTGTTGCGCGTGGCGGCGATACTTCGACGCACGGGTATCGACGAGAACGACGATCACGTTCTCACCTGTGGGCCGCTCGTCATGAACATCGACCGCCACGTCGTGACCTTCGAGGCCAGCGAGATCGAACTCTCGGCGACGGAGTTTCGCCTCCTCGAGGTTCTTCTCGAACACCAAGATCGCGTGGTCACGCGTGAGCAGTTGCTACGTCAGGTGTGGAACATTGACTTCGACTCAGAGACGTCCGTGCTCGATACGTACATCTCGTACGTTCGACGCAAGATCCATCACGACGACTTCGCGCCCATCACCACGATTCGAGGTGTTGGCTTCAAGTTGGTGGATCAGGCCGCTCGCCAGTGAGGATTGCCACACGCCTCACCCTCCTCTTCGTCCTGCTCACGCTGCTGGTGTCTTCAACCGTGGGGTGGTTCGCGGTCGCCATGAGTTCGAGGGCGCAGTACGCGACGCTCGACAGCTCGATTAACTCCGTGGTCGATAGCGGCCTGCGTAATCCCAACACCGCCCTCAACAACGCGCTCTACGTCGTGCAGCGTGACGGCTACGACTTGACGCTCGACGTGATCGACCCGTCGGGCGGGGTCACGCAAGTGAACACCCCCACGGGAGCGCTGAAGCGTCATCCGACCAACGACAACGTCAAGGCGTCACTCGCGCGCGTCACCGGCGTCTCGAACCTCCCGGGATTTCAGATCCGCTCTCTCAACGTGGGAGGTGGCGACTTCCTCGTCGTGGCGGGTTCGACCGCGGGCATCGAGAAACAAAATGAGCGCTTGGCGCTCCTCGTGGCCAGTGCCGCCGTGATCATTGCGTTGCTCGGACTGATCCTGGCGCGCGAAGTGATGCACCGTGACCTTCGCACGATGGGACGGCTCATTGACTACGCCGGTGAAGTCGCCGGCGGAGACGAAATGGGCCCCGTCCCACCGAGTGAGGGCAGCCGAGACCTGAAGGAACTACGGGGGGCACTCGTGATCATGGTGGCCGCGCTGCAAGAACGCATCGCACTCGAAGCACAGAACGCGAACGTCATGCAGCAGTTCATCGATGACGCGTCGCACGAACTTCGAACGCCACTGACCGTCTTCAAGGGCTACAACGAACTACTCGCCAGCGGCAACGCGAGCCACGAACAAGAGGTTCGCGCCGTCACGAGGATGCGACGTGAGGTGGAGCGCATGGAGGAGCTCGTGCGAGACCTCCTGCTACTCGCGGAGTTACGCGAAGCGCCCCATCACGCCAAACGGTTCGTCGACCTGAGCGGGTTGCTGAAGGGCCGCGTGGGTGAGTTCGCCCTCGAACACCCCGAGCGAGCGCTCACGAGCGAGATCGAGGCGGGGATCACCATCCACGCTCGCGCCGACTTCATCGATCGACTCGTCAGTAACGCGTTCAACAACGTGCTCCGTCATACCAAGGGTGACGCGCCCCTTCGCGTGACGCTCGACGTCGTGGGCGACCAGGCGTCGCTCGTCATCGAAGATGGGGGAGGGGGCCTTCCCTTCTATGGCGTACGCCCACAACGATTCCAGCGTTTCGACGACTCACGTTCTCGCGAGACTGGCGGCTCGGGGCTCGGCATGAGCATCATGGCCGACGTCGCCGAATCGCTCGGCGGCACGATGACGACGGCACCGAGTTCACTTGGCGGGCTGGCACTTCGTTTCGCGCTGCCGCTCGCGGTCTCGACGAAGTCTTCGTCAGCCAGCTGAGGAAGACTTCGCGCGAACGTAGGCCTGTTGAACTTCCGCGAGGGCGCTGCGGTAGAGATCAACGTGTTCTCCGAGTCGGTCGCCGGCGGCGTTCACCATCGCGGCGATGGTGTCGATGACGAGCGCGGCGCCGTCGAGATCAGGGGGCGTGGAGCCCAGACGCAGGGCCGCCACCTGGACTAAGACGAAGAGGTGGTTGCCCAGAATGGCTTCGACGGGCGCCGCGCGAAGGTACGCGATCTCGTCGGCTTCGTTGACCTCGGGACCGGCTGGTTCATTACTCACGCGAACCAACGTAGCGTTTCGAGGGTCGGCGGGGGTACTGACGCGCGTCTGGTAACCTGGCTGGGCAGTTCAGCAAGCGAGGTTGGCTAGGCCAACGTCCACCTGGCCACCAACGTGCGTCCGGGTTCCAGGGAGTTTCGCGCCTCGCTTGCCGTGGCGACACCATAGCGGTGTCGCGAAGAGCAAGGAGTGAGTTATCGCAACAGTGCCTGGAGACCACCGCGTCAATGACCGTATCCGCGTCGACACCGTTCGTCTGATTGACCAAGAGGGCAATCAGCGCGGCGTGATGGCAACGCGCGACGCGCTGGCGCTGGCGAGAAGTCTCGATTTGGACTTGGTGGAGATTGCGCCGACCGCGCAGCCACCGGTGTGCCGCATCATGGACTACGGCAAGTTCAAGTTCGACGAGGCCCAAAAAGCCAAGGAGTCTCGACGAAAGACTCTCAACGTGGGCGTCAAGGAGATGAAGTACCGCCCGAAGATCGGTGCCGGTGACTTCGACACCAAGACGCGACTCGTCGAGAAGTTTCTGGGCGAAGGTCACAAGGTCAAGGTCACCATCATGTTTCGTGGTCGCGAGTCGGCTCACCCCGAGTTGGGCAAGAAGATCCTCGATCGCATCGTCGAGAAGCTCGAGGACGTGGCCAAGGTGGAGTCCGCACCCAAACTCGATGGTCGCAACATGATCATGGTCCTCGGTCCGGATAAGAAGTCCAAGGCCAAGGTCGTGGAAAGTTCGAAAGTAGTTGTCGGTCAAGAAGAGTCGCCGGTAGGCGCAGAAGTTTCGCAAGAGGAGAGTTGAAATGCCAAAGATGAAAACAGACAGTGGCGCAAAGAAGCGCATCAAGGTCACGGGCAGCGGGAAGCTGCGTCGCCGTAAGGCCTTCCGCGGGCACATCATGGAGAAGAAGTCGTCAGTTCGCGCGCGCCGTCTTGGTCGTGAAACCGAGATCGCGCCGGGTTCCGTGAAGCACGTTAAGCGCATGTTGGGTCTGTAGAGAGAACGAGTTAGGAAAGAGGAAGTGCCATGGCACGAGTAAAGAGGGCCGTTAACGCCAAGAAGCACCACAAGGCAGTTCTCGAAGAGGCGAAGGGTTACTACGGTGATCGCAGTCGCACCTTTCGCAGTGCGAACCAGGCCGTACAGCATTCCGGGGTCTACGCCTTTCGTGACCGTCGCGCGCGTAAGGGCGAGATGCGCAAACTGTGGATTCAGCGCATCAACGCGGGTACCCGGTCGCACGGTATGAGCTACAGCCGCTTCATCGCGGGGCTCAACGCTGCGGGGATCGAAGTCGACCGTCGCATGCTGGCGGACCTGGCCGTGAACGACGCCGGCGCCTTTGGCTCGATCGTCGCGCAGGCCAACGCCGCACTGACCAAGTAGCACGCTGATCGAGGCCTTGGGGTCATCACATCAACGAGTGCGTCGACTCCGACGGCTCGTCCAAAAGCGCTCCCTTCGTTGGAGTGAGGGAACCTGCGTGTTGGAAGGCCCCGACCTCGTGACGGCAGCGCTGGACGCGTCAGTCGAGTTCGAGGCGATCTACGTCGACCCGACGCGAACAACCAATGAGTCCTTGGCGGAACTCGAAGCGCTCGCCGCGGCGAAGGGTGTGCGGGTCTTCGCCTTGGCACCCGGGGTGCTTGAACGCGTCGCTGACGCCGCGACGCCCCAACCAGTGCTCGCGGCCGTGCGTCTGCCACTCGTGGACGTTGCGGCGATTCCCTGTCGAGGACTGGTCTTGGTCCTCGATGGCGTACGCGACCCCGGCAACGCGGGCACGCTCATTCGCTCCGCGGACGCCGCGGGCGCCAGCGGCGTGGTCTTCACCGGTCACTCGGTCGATCCCTTTAATCCCAAGACCCTTCGCGCGAGCGCCGGGTCGATCTTTCACGTGCCGGTGGCGCAGGACACGCTGAGTACCGTGCTGAGCTCGTTCGTGTCACGAGGGGCGACAACCTTCGCCACCGTCGTGCGTGGGGGAGTGAGTCACCGACTCGTCGACTTCGCGAAGCCCACCGTCGTCGTTATTGGCAACGAAGCTGACGGACTCGACGACGCGTCGATCGCGATGTGCGACGGCGCGATCACGATCGAGATGGCCGGCGCGAGCGAGTCGCTGAACGCCGGGGTCGCGGGCTCACTCATCGCGTTCGAGGCTCTCTGGCAACGCGAAGACACGTCCTCAACGCCGCCAACCCCTAGCCTTTAGGGGTTATGACCACTTCACCACTCGCGAATCTCACCGAGCAGACCTCTCAACTCCTCGCCACCATTGAGGAGTTGGCGTCCCTCGACGCCCTTCGCGAAGCGGAAGCAACGTTGACGGGAAAGCGCTCCTTGCTCTCGGGTTTGCAGAAGACGCTCGGTTCCCTTGAACCAGAAGAACGAAAGGCCGCGGGGGCGAAACTTCAAGAAGCTCGACGCGTAGTGGAGTCGGCCTTCGAAGGGCGTCGGGCACTCCTTGTCCAAAGTGCTCGATTGGCAACGCTCGATGCCGATCGCCTCGACCTCGGTGACGTCGTCGTGGGTGACGTGCGCTGGCCGCTTTCGATTGGTCACCCGGGACTCGTCGCGTTGACCCAGCGAGAGCTCGAGGACGTCTTCGTGGGCATGGGCTACGAGATCGCCGA
>PMOI01000004.1:254048-457830 GCA_003162475.1 Acidimicrobiaceae bacterium | reverse complement strand
CCCCTCGCGATCGTTCGATTGCAGATCGTCAGGCGACGAAGTCGCGCTGGCCGATCGAGCAACGTGCGCGCGATACCTCCGGCCAATTGACCGGCGCCGATGATGACCACGTCCGCGCCGTCGAGATCCACGCCGAGGTCGTCGGTCGCCATCAGGACCGAGGCTTGAGCGAAACTCGTGCTACCGCGCGCGATTGGTGTCTCATTGCGTACTCGCCGGCCCGACGCGATCGCGCGCTGGAACAGCTCCGTGATCTCCGGTCCCGCGGTCTGTTCCTCGATCGCCAATTCGAGCGCGCGTCGAAGTTGGCCGAGCACCTCGAACTCACCCGGCACGACGGACTTTTGTCCTGCGGCGACACTGAAGAGGTGGGTCGCGACGTCGTGCTCGAAATTGACCGTCAATCGGTCCTCGAACTCCGCCGCGGTGAGACCCGTCGCCTCAGCCAACGTTTCGGTGATTTCGTCGATGGCGCCGTGGAATCGGTCAATGACGGCGACGACTTCGGTGCGAAGACACGTCGAGACGAACACGGCCTCGTGAATATTGCGGTGGCTCACGAGGGTGCGCAGCATCTTCGCCCACTCGTGCTCGGGCACCGTGGCGCGCTCTAAGAGATCGAGCGAGGCGTGCTCGTGATCAATCCCTACCGATATCAGTGCCACGTCGCCTCCAGCGTCCTATCCATGTTACGACGCGCGCAGTGGATTGGTACTGGCGATGCCCAGAGAGTGCAGTAGCCCCCCACCAAGGGGGCCAGTGCCGTTATTGAGGTGGTACATGAGGATTTGCAGCTCAATGGAGAAGTCCACGTAGTGCACGGCCGTACCGAGGGGCACGGTCACGACCTGCGGCGCGAAGTTCAAAATTGCGTGAATATTCGCTTCGACCATGCGGTCGGCGACTTCCTGGGCCGCAAAGCCGGGCGTGCAGATGACGCCCACGGTCGCTGGCGGAATGGGCTCGCTGAGCGACTGCACGATGAGGCCCGCGACTTCGTGACCGATCATGGCGGGGTCGTTGTCGTAGAGGGCGACGAGACGCGCTCCGCGGATCAAGAAGTTGGATGAGTTCACGAGCGCGCGCCCGAGGTTGCCAATTCCCACGACCACCACGTCGTAGAGGCGGTCGTGGCCGAGGGCTTCGGCGATGCGTTCGATGAGGACGCTGGTGTCGTAGCCGGCGCCTCTCGTACCAAAGGATCCAAGTCCCGCCAAATCGCGGCGAACGGTGGTTGCCGTCACGCCTGCCAGTTCACCGATCTGCTTCGAGTCGATCTTCGACACCCCGCGATGAAGCCAGCCTTCGGCGATGCGCTGATAGACGGGCAGTCGAGCGATGGTGGGTTCGGAGAGCTTCTTCGAGCGAAGACGCGGCGTCGCCATACCAACACGCTACTGGAGCGGTCCCTAGCGACCCAACTGGCGACTGCGTTCGGCCGCGGCCGCGACGGCGTCGAGAAACGCCGCGCGCACTGCCCGCGATTCAAGGACCCGCAGCCCCGCCGCTGTCGTTCCACCCGGTGAGGTGACCTGGGCGCGCAGTTCCTCGGGTGACTCCCCCGTCTCACTCAGAAGCACCGCCGAACCTTCGAACGTCGCCACCACGAGTTGACGCGACACATCGCGCGAAAGTCCCTGATGCACGCCGGCCTCGATCAACGCTTCGATGACCATGTAGAGGTACGCCGGCATCGGTCCCGAGAGCCCCGTCACGGCGTCGAGGTTTCGCTCGGTGACACGAACGACGATGCCCACCGCGCTGAGTATGGACTCTGCCCAGTCGAGGTCGTCACTCGTGACGTTCGACCCTCCGGCGATGGCGGTGGCACCCTTGCGGACCAAGACGGGTGTGTTGGGCATCGAGCGAATGACGGCGACGGGACCCGGGAAGACCGCTTCCAATCGCGCCGTGGATAGTCCCGCCACGACGGAGAGCAGTCGTGTCACGCCCGAAGCACCGACGGCACGGGCCGCACTCTCGGCGTAGTCGGGCTTCACGCAGAGAACGACGCCCGTTGAGACATCGACGTCGGCGAGTTCCATCGACGCCAACACCGCGGCGCCGGGGAAGCGCTTTTCGAGCGCGGTGCGCTGCTCGAGCGCACTCTCTACGATCGCGAGGTCACTTACGGGACACCACTTCGCGCTGAGTAGTCCTTCGGCGAGGGCCGATCCCATACGACCGCCGCCAACAATGATGAGTTTGAATGCCACGCCGTAACGCTACAAGGTGACTCTTAGCGGTTCTTCCTTCGGCGATAGACGGAGCCCAGTCCCATCGTCATGGCCGTTGGAAAGATCTCGTCGACGTACGTGACGGTCGCGCCGACGAGTTCGTCCAGTCGTTCGACCGTGAGCTCTTGAATTGGAATCTGAGTGACGAGATAGATGCCCGCTTCCGGACCGATCGCGAAGTGGAGCTCGCGTAGTTCGTGGTTCTTGACCATCAGGTATCGATAAAGCTCTTCTCGATTTTCCTCGGGCGCGGGCATCAGTTCGGTCTCGGCGTAAACAGTTCTTTGGCGAAGTGAGAGCCAGAGCGTGATGACGTCCTTCTCTTCACCCTTCAGTCGAATCAACCAGTGAAAGTGGCCCCTGTCGTCAGGTATCGCTTGGTGTTCGATCTCGCCCACGAAGGAACTGGCGTGCCATAGTGCGGACCATCGTTTGAGGGTTTCGTCGAGACGCGAGGCCGCGTCAGCGTCACTGAGTGGTGCGCGCGTCACTTAACAGCGAACGAGACTCTCAGAGGCGAGCTGATCGATGAGCGCCGCCAGTGACTCGGCAGCTCGGCGCCAGGTGTATAGACGAGCTCTGAGCACCGCGGCGTTCGAGAGGGCCGTCGCGCTGTCGGCGTCGAGTGCCAGCTCAACGACGTCGGCCCATCGCGAAACGTCGCGTTCACCCACGAGGTAGCCGGTAACGCCGTCTTCGATCAAGGTCGAAAGTCCGCCGACGTCGCTCGCGACGACCGGTGTGCCACAGGCCGACGACTCCAGAGCGACAAGTCCAAAACTTTCGGCACGTGAGGGCACCAGTGTCACGTCGGCGGCGCGCATCCACGACGACAGCAGTTGATGGGCCTGGGGCGCGACGAACGTCACTTGATCGATGACGCCCGCTTCGGCGACGCGCCGGTGCAGTTTTTCTAAGGTCGCCCTTCCGTCAGGTCCAGAGGGCCCTCCCACGATGGCGAGCATGGCGCGGCGTCCGCGTTGACGCAGTTCAATGAGCGTTTCTAGCGCTAGATCCGCCCCCTTGAGTTCTTGGAGACGACCCACGAACAACAACATGGTGGCGTCAGGGTCGAGTCCGAGGGCTCGACGAGCCTGGGGGCGGTAGCCCGGTGAGAAGAAGGCGTGCTCGACCCCGAGTGGCACGACGTGCACACGAGAGGGTTCGGCGTTGTAGAGACGGACGAACTGCGCGGCTTCGACGTCGCAACTCGCCAACACCGCGTCCGCGCAGGCGACGATCGCCGCCTCTTGGAAGGCACGATCGTCTGATTCGCCCTCAAAGGTGTCGGCCTTGACCCTCTCCAACGTGTGAAAGGTCATGATCAGTGGGATGTTCAACTCGTGCTTCAGCCGGTGTCCCGAGAGGCCGCTCAGCCAGTAGTTGGCGTGGATCGCGTCGGGCGTTCCCGAACAGCGAAAGAGGGTCTTCACGGTATCGGTGAACTCCCCGACATAGTCAGTCAGTTCGTCGCGGTCGAGTGGCGTGGCCGGGCCGGCGGTAACGTGGTGGACGCGAAAACCCGGTTCCACGAACTCCATGTCGCGTACTTGAGTGTTGTCGCGCCGGGTGTAGACGTCGACCTCGTGGCCGAGGCGCGCCAAGGCGCTCGAGAGTTCTCGGACGTAGACGTTCATTCCCCCACCGTCTCCGGTACCCGGCTGGGCCAGGGGTGACGTGTGGTACGAGAGTACGGCGAGACGAGCCATGGCCCGAATCCTACCGGTGAGTGTTTCTCGAGGATCGTGCCCCGAATCACCGATATTCAAGCAAACAAGTGAATTCGCGCCGAATCTTCCGAGCGAAGTCAGACGCTAGGGACGGTGCTACATTCCGAGCGTGATGAACGGTCCATCGAAAACCACCCGCGTTTTGACCGCTTCAGCTGTCATATCGCTGCTCTCGGTGCTCGGCGTTGGCCTCAATTCATTACCGAGTGGGGCGTCACCTCGCGCTTGCCACCCACTGACGAACGGCGGGCACTGTTACGAACCCGGAGAGTTCTGCCGCCACACTGACCGAGGAGTCAGAGGGATTGCCGGTGACGGCAAGAGGATCGTCTGTCGAAATAATGACGGACTTCGGTGGGAGCCGTATTAATAAGGTCACAGCTTCCTAACGAGAGGCCAGAACGATGTAGATCACGTCGCGAGTTGGGACCAGGCCAAAATCACGCGAATCGGTAGATGCTTGCGCGTTGTCCCCCCGGAGATCCAAAAGTGATCCAACCCTGTCGACACAGCGCTTCAAGAGCCATCGCGAGGGATTCCTTGGGTCGCGCACCACGACGACGTCGCCTTCGTGGATTCGCCGCCAACGACGAAATGCCGTCAATCGTTCACCCGGCAAATAGGTCGGAGCCATGGAGTACCCCTCGATGGTCACGCGACGAACGAAGAACTCGAGGATCCGGCTCACGGCGAAACGATACCCGAGCAGTGTGACTATTCTGCAGGTTGACCGTGCGTTCAAATTCTGCTGAGCGCGACTATCGAAAGGCACCGTTATGACACTGCTTACCCGCCTCAACGCCCTGCTTGACGCGTCAACGACGCCCCTGGTGGTCTCAGCTCACTGCGACCTGCCCTGTGGTGTGTACGACCCGGCCCAAGCGAAACTCGAAGCCCAGTCCGTCAAGGCCTGCATGGAGAAGTACAACGCGTCGAGCGACGCCGACTTCAAGGTGCGCGCCACCTTCATCAAGGAAGAGCGCTGCGACCTCGTGAAGCACCACCTCTGGGTGCTCTGGACCGACTACTTCAAGCCCGACCACTTGAAGGAGTACCCAATGCTGCACGACCTCTTCTGGATGGCCACCAAGACCGCGGGTGACGCAAAGAAGAGCAATGACGTCAAGATCGCTGACAACCTGCTGAGTCAGATTGACGACATCGCCGAGATTTTCTGGGCCACCAAAAAGTAACTCACCATTTGAATGAAGATTCCCGGCGACTTGGGTCGCCGGGAATCTTCATTTCTGGCGGATCAAGCGAGTTCAGGGTGGGCTCGACAGTTGGCGAGAAGTGGGTTCGCAACGAGGTCGGCTTCGTCAATTGGCGTCTGACACACTTGGCAAGTTCGATACGAGCCAAGTCGAAGCCGCTCGAGAGCACGATCCACATCATTCAACGTGGCTTCGATCGCGGCGACGCTTTCGTTACTGAAGTCGGGCACGAAGTCAAACTTAGTTGACCCTCATCTTCGCGGTATCTCGACTACAGGCTCTTCGGGACTATTTTCCCCGCTCTCTAAGTGGTTACTCTGCCAATGGAGAGATCGTGAGACGGGAGAAGACCGTGGAACAACCTGGACGCGATGACCTCATCCGTTGGAAAGAGTCCCAACCCGCTAACTACTTCAGCGCCGTTCCCGAACTCATATCGACGATGGAGTTACGCATGGGCGGGCGACTCCCGGCGCTTCTGATGGAGAAACTCACGAACTTTGGTCGCGACGTCGCCCAGGTCATCGAACCCGCGGTCCAGACCCAGGAACGCAACCGTGAGTTTCCCAAATTACGCTCGTTCGACGAAGTAGGGCGCCACGTCGAGCAGGTCGAGTTTCACCCCGCTCACGAAGAAGCCGCGCGGGCAGCGTGGGCATCGGGCATGCTCGCTTCCGAACTCAATTTCGAAGGAGCCTTCGAAGTTGCCGGTCTCTTCTTCTTGCTCTCGCACGTGGGTGAAGGCGGCCAAGCCTGTCCCATCGTGTGCACCATTGGCCTACGCCGAGCGATCGAACACCGAGCGTCATCGATGATCAAAGAGCGCTACTTGAAAGGCCTCACTGAGTCCGACGCGTCGAAGGCGCTGCGGGGTTCACAGTTCTTAACTGAGGTGCAAGGCGGATCCGACGTTGGCGCAAACGTCACCAGGGCGACGCCAGACCCTGAGGTACCTGGCGCTTGGAGGATCAGTGGTGAGAAGTGGTTCTGCTCCGTCGCCGACGCGGATCTCTTTGCCGTGACGGCTCGCCCCGACTCCGCGGAACCCGGCACGAAGGGACTGGCCTGCTTCGTCGTCCCTCGTTCACTCGACGGTTTCACCCCTAATGGCTTTCGTCTTCGTCGCCTGAAGGACAAGCTGGGTACGCGAGCACTGGCCTCCGCCGAGATTGACTTTAACGACGCGTTGGCGTGGCCCATTGGAGCGTTGGACGAGGGCTTTCACGTCGCGGTCGACGAGCTACTCAATACCTCCAGGTGGCTGAACGCCGTTGGCTCCACGGGAATCATGAGTCGCGCGTACTTAGAAGCATCTTCTTTCGCGCTCCACCGCACCGCATTCGGCGTGCCGATTGCATCGTTTCGTGCAGTGCGAGAACAACTGGTCCGGATGAAAATCGAGATGTCAGCCGCTCTCGCGTCAACTTTCGCGCTCACCGAACTCGTAGGCAGAATCGACGATGGCACTGCATCAGCGAGCGACGCGGGCGTTCATCGGTTTCTCGTGAACGCAAATAAGTACGTCACGTCAATCGCGGCGTCCGACGTGGTGCACCGGGGCATTGAGGTGTTAGGGGGCAATGGCACGATTGAGGATTTCTCCCCTCTCCCTCGTCTCTATCGTGACGCCGTGGTCTTTGAGAGTTGGGAAGGAACGCACAACGTCCTGTGCGCCCAGGTGCGTCGAGACTGTATTCGTCTCAAACTTCTGGACACTATGAACGAGTGGTTAGAGAAGGAACTCTCAGTGATATCGACTTCATTCTCTTCCCAAGTCGAGCAGGTTAGTAACTCCCAGAGCACACTCCAGCCCGGCCTGCTTGAGAGCCTCAATGACTCAAGCCAATCCGCCGCGAACTTCCGCCAGCTACTCACCGATCTAATGCACGTCGTTCAAGCAACGTGCCTACTGCGCGAGGCGGACAGTTCTCCCTCTGATGCCAGCAAAAAAGCTCTCGCGACGGCTTTCATTCATCTTCACCTCGGGAATCGAGAGTTCGGCGCGGAGCCTCGATGGACGCTGTTTGTAAACGACATTCTTGGCTCAGCATTCAAGTGACATCGAGGTGGAAACCCCGACCCATCAAGCATTCACAACCAGCCGTGACGAGATTCGCCTTGGACTAAAGTAACCAGTCGGTGGCTATCAGTTTTGACAAGAAGAAAGCCATGCACCGGGCCGCTAGCTCATCGGGAAGAGCAGGGGACTTTTAATCCCAAGGTGCCGGGATCGAGACCCGGGCGGCCCACCAGTAAAACAAAGGGTTATGGAGAGATTAAGGGTTCTAAGCCAAATGGCATCCCTAAACAATCCCTAACTTTTCCGAAATTTGAATAGCATGTGATCCGTGAGCGGAACCCTGCGAGAAAAGGAGCCTGGCGTCTGGGAGGTCAGGTTCATGGCCGGCCGCGATCCAGTCACCGGCAGGAATCGCCAGTTGAGTAAGACGGTTCGCGGCAGTAAGACCCAAGCTCGCCAGAGGCTCAATGCCCTGGTTGCCGAGGCCCAGTCCGGTCGTTACGACGGCACGTCGGCGACCTTCGAGCAACTCGCCAACAAGTGGCTTGACCTCGTCGAAGACGATCTAAGCCCGACGACTCTTCGTGGTTATCGGAACAAACTGAAGGTGAGGATCTTCCCGGCCATCGGAGATCGCCCGGTCAATAAGATCACCACCGACGATCTGGATCGGCTCTATCGAGGACTCGTCAATCAGACCGGACTGTCGCCCACAACGGTGCGCCAAATCAACGCCATCATTCGACGGGCGTTCCGTCAGGCCGTCATCTTGGGTTGGATAGCGACCAACCCCGCTGCTAACGTCACCCCGCCTCGGATGACCAAGCCCAAACTCTCGCCGCCTAATGCAGCTCAGGTTGATGAGTTGCTCAATTACACACGGCGACAGAACCCCGAACTGGGCCACTTCTTGCACATCGCCGCGTCGACCGGTGCGCGCCGAGGAGAGATGTGCGCGCTTCGTTGGAGCAACCTTGATCCGAAGCGCATGACCCTCACCATCGAGCGCTCGATTGCCGAAGTGCCGGGCGGGATCAGAGAGAAGAGCACTAAGACCCACGCAGAACGTCGTATCTCGCTCGACCCCGACACGCTCGCGGTATTCGAGGCACAGAAAGCCATCGTCACAAATCGGGCGAAACAGGTTGGCATGAAGATCGTGGCCAATGCGTACGTGTTCTCCCGTGAGCCAGACTGCCTCATTGCGATGACCCCAGGGACCATCACCAAGCAGTTCCAAGCAGTGCGAGACGCTCTCGGTTTTGACAACATGCGTCTGCACGATTTGCGCCACTTCGCCGCGACTCGAATGATGACTGCGGGCATACCGGTGCGCACAGTCGCCGGTCGACTGGGGCACGCGAACCCGTCAACTACGTTGTCGGTCTACACGCACTTCGTCGAGGCGAGCGACCAGGACGCCGCTGCGGTGATGGGCAACATACGGACAGAGAGAGAATCGCCCCCCATAGACACACCCGCGGCGGCCGTCAACGCGAAGAAGGTCGCGAAAACGATCAAGCCCGTCAAGAAGATGGGCCGCGGTTCAACCAGCGTTTGACTCTCGGGCCGCTGGCTCGAATGCGACAGGAGAAGCGGTGGCCGACTCAAAGGTGACGGGCTCACCGGTCTCCAAGAACTGTTGGATATGGACCTTCACGACACGAATGCGTGTCCCTATCCTGATCACTGGCAACGGAAAAGTACCCTGCGAGTACATCGTCCACGCGGTGCTCTTGGCAATGCCAAGAATCAAGGCAGCCTCGGCAAGACCGATCGTCGCGGGCACAGCAGTTATGGCATGAGCCCGCTCGGACTTTTCTACGAGGTCGATGAACTCAACTGGCTCGTTGATTGTCATTGCAACTCCTTACGGTAGATAGCGGAAACGTCTCTCATACGAAAGTGGGACCTTCATCAATGACGAGGTCAAGGACATTGAGGTCGTGATCGCTGCTCGGTGTGAAGACAGATGCTGGTCCATGGGTAAGCGCGGAATTGGAGTATTCGCCCGTTGCCCAATCGTGAACGAACTGAACGACCAGCCCGAATGCACCCTCAATTTCCCATTCGGTGATCGGGTACTCCCTGAGGAATTCACCTGCTGCATCGCATACCTCCAGCGTCTCTTCCGCGTCCCACTTCAAATCGGGATCGAGGATGTTCAGCGCTAGTTCAATAAATTTCGTTGAGATGGCCACTGGTTCCCTCGCACCGGGTGCAGTAGGTGGTGCGGTGGAACTCAGTTGAACGGCCAGTCGCTGCACTACGTCTTCAACAAGAAGGGGCTCGTCCGCCCAATACTCTGTCTCATCGTCCCAGCACAGACCTTCGGGAAAGTGCACCTCCGTCGTGTCGCTATCAACGAAGAACTCCCCCGAGCCCGTGTCGTATGTAACAACCAGTGAAATTCGCTTTGCCACTTCATTCTTCCTTTCAGACGCCGAGTTCGCGCCACATATCGGCGGGGTAGTCCAACACATCGAGTTCCGCGGCTGAGAGTGGCTGGTAGTTAGTGGCTGGGGCGTCGCGCAACAGAAGATCGACTGAGATCACCTGGATACGGCCGTCCGACGCTGCAGCAATCTCTTGGGTGCGCTCAAGTTCAACCAGATCTTCCGTCCGACGTTCGCCGGCGAGCCTTGCGTCCACGTCAACCGAGCGCTCAGCGGCCATTTCTATGCCGACATCGTTCGTGGCTTCGACTACAGGCTCATCAACCTCGAAGGTCTTCAACACCGCCGTAGCGGCCTTCTGGATGCGCCCCGTTGATGCCTTGATGCCCTGTAGAGCTTCGGGGGCACCACCGGCCCAGCCCGCAACGTACCCGAAGGAGTAGTCGCTGGTGTCCATGCCGAGCGCCATGCAGATGACATAGGCCGTAGATTCCGCTTCGAGCTCCTTGAGCCCCCGCTCCAGGTCCTTGGTCACTTCAACACCTGGATCGTGCAGGAGCGCGTGACCGATCTCGTGGGCCAAGGTCTTAGCCTGTTGAGCCTCTGAGTTGCTACTGACCACTCGGATTCGCCCCTCCGGGTGGGACGTGTCACCGTTCGCTCCGCTCTCCAATGACTCGGGTCGCTCGACGCGAAAGCCAATACCTTCGGCAAACGCCGTCAACTTGACGAAGACGCCCTCGGGCGCGAGCCCTTCGAGCTTGCTCACGACGTCGGCCAGGTCGGGGCCCTCAGTCTGACTGATGTCAAACACTGGAACCAACTTGAAACCGCGGATTTCGCGAACGTTTTCGCCCTCGAGCGCATCGTCCCTCTTGTACGTCATGGGCGCGAGTATCCGCAAGGCCGACTCCTTGGCCATGACCTGGTGGTCCAGCGCTTTCCAGGCGTTGTAGCCCGCCACCCGCGTGGCGTAGGGATTCTGCAGCAGGATCAACATGACGTTGTTGGGGCTGTAGCGATAGAACTTGCTCTGCACGTCGAGGTACTGCGTCCACTTCTCGCTCGTCGTGAGGTCGGCGATGCCAGCGCTCAGTCCTTCGAGCAGTCCTGAATAGTCGCGCATGCGACCTCCTCGTGGTTCATTGGGTTGGTTGGACAGTGGCGCGACATACGCCGAGGGAGCGTCCGCCAGGACGCCGTCCTGATCGAACGTGACCGGCATCTCGTTGACGTCGACCTCGCGCTTCGCCAATCTGTTGTTCCACTCGTCGGCGGCTGCGGCTTTCGCCTCGAGCAAGGCAATCTGCTCCTCCAACTCGGCGGCCTGTTCGAATCGCGACAGCGACTCCTCGGTACCCGCCAGTTCGGCCGACGCCGGAACGCCCAGCATGCGCAAGTACTCCGGCGTCAGCTCGTCGCAGATGAAGGCGCCGCGCACCGTCCGCTTGTCGTAGGTCGCGCCTCGCAGATCAGCGAAGGTCAGGCTCGCATCGAGCGTGACCGCTCCGCGCAGGGTCGAACCTCGCAGGTCGGCGCCGATCGCCTGCGCACCGGTCAAGTCGGCGAAGGAAAGATTGCAGCCCGACAGGTTGGCGAACGTGAGGTCGGCCATCTGCAGATTCACGAACGACAGATCCAGTCCCTGAAGATCGGCACCGGAGAGGTTGGCGTTCGACAGGTTCACGCCATAGCCGATCAGTTGCGGCGTGCCGTTGATAACAAGCACGCGGTACTCGCGCTCCTTGGCGTCCACGGTCAGGTCGAAAATCTCACTCATCAGCTACTCCGTTTGCGCCTGTATACGTTCCGGGCAGTTCATCGCACGGTGAGAACGAATCTTCGCGGTGACCGGTACCTGCCAACACGCCGGCCGGCACCGGCGCAGCGCTCTCTACGCCGTGGCGCACGAATCTGCCACCGCGCCGGGCTTTCACGTCGCCACCTGCCAGATTGGCGGTTCGCCGTCATCAGGTGTGAACCTCGCGTCACCCGTTGACGCGCCGTCGGTCAATAGTTCTTCGAGGTCCTCGGGGGCGCTGTCGCGCTGGTCGATCCACCACGACGCGCTGACTCGCTGACGCGCTGGCGATTCGAGTCGAAGGGCGAACTCTTCGTCGGACCACTCCCGGTCGACGCGCCAGTCGTAGGCCTCGCCCATCAGTGTGTAGCGCACGCGCGCCGCCCAGGCCACCGCCTTTTCTGTTCCCACGAGTTCGGGCATTTGCGTCCGGCGCTCCCAGACGTCAATCTCCGTGGTCTCTTTGGAACGCTGCTCGGCGAGCCACTCTTCCCTAGCCTGATTCTCGCCGCGACCGGCACGCCAGCACGCGGAGCAGTCCCGCTGGCCCAGCCAATGCGCTAGACCCGTACGCTCTGACGGCGGCTTCTTCGATAGGTCGTGGTCTTGATCGTGTCCGCACCGGTGGTGCACTGTCCATGTAGTTGCTACGGCCATGCCCGTCTCCTTCTCTCTAGCCCGGTAGTGGGCTCACTGCTCTGATTGACCCAACGCCGCGGCGGTCGCCTGGCGACGTCGCCGCGCAACGTCCGCCGCCACGAACTTGTCGAAAGCTCCTGTTTCGGCGCTCTCGGGCCCGTGACCACAGCGCAGGTCGGCGGTGAACGCTCGCAGCAGCACCGTTATGTCGCGGTACGCGCGGTGCCAGTCCGTGCCCGATGAAGCGGGCGAGGACTTCGCGTAGGCCACTCGTTCGTGGTCCCGCAGTGCCTGCAGCGCCATGACGAGCGACTCGTGTTCGTACCAGCACGCCGGCACGACGTAGCTGTCGAGGCCCTTGTAGCGATCCCGCAACTCGCCGACCCACTTAGAGAACTTGGGCCACTCTCGCTGCGCGTTCAGTGCCGCGAGACTGGGCCAGTGGATGGGAGCTTCGACCTCTTCGCCGACACTCTCGCGCGTCGCCACTCGCTGGCGCTCGAGGGAACGGCGCACGATGTCGTGTTGATGGGTCTCGGTAGCCATCACGTCTCTCTTCCGTGCGTGGTGACTACATTGAACGGCTCGACGCCGACGCTGCGCTCACGCATCGATGCCCCCGCCCAGTAGTGGCGAATCGTGTAGTGCCCCGATGCGCAACAACTCCTCGACCCTCTCGCGTTCGAGTTTCAGTTCCTTGGCGTCGGCGCGCGCCGTCCAGGGCTTCAACGTCAACATGATTGGCTTGGCCGCGCGCAACATCAAAAGGCCGTGGCCCACCTTGATTGATCGGATCATGCTCGGGTCCAGGATGGAGCGTTGGCGCGTGGTCTGCGAGACGTTGCGCCCACCGCCGGCCTGGTGCGTGGTCGAGACCTCCTGGGCGTCGCGTTCGCCGATCAGCTGGGCAATATCGCGCAGGTCGCTCGCGTTACTCGATCCACCAAGGATGACCTTCGCGATGGCCGAGTCCCAGATGGCCTGAGCCTGTTCGTGACCCCAACGATCCCGGGCTTGCGCCAGGGACTGCAGCACCGCGACCGTCGTGATACCGGTACCGCCGCCCTCGCTCATCAGCGCACCGAGCGACGGGAGCGGGTAGTTCGCCGCCTCGTCCAGGATCAGCGCGAGCGGCGGGTCCAGCCGGGCGCCGGCCGAGCCGCCCGCCAACTGGCGCGCAGTCTCGACCACGTCCTCGATCAGCGCCGACACGAAGTTCGCGGTCGCCGACGCGCCCGAGCTCGTTCCGAGGAGATAGAGCGTGCCGTTCTCTCTAAGGAACGTGGCGGGATGAAACTCCGCGCCCACGGCCGGGGTGAGCTGCTCGATGACCTGGGGACTCGCGAGCGGCGCGAACACCGCCGCGACCACCGACCAGATGTTGGCGCGCTGGCGCTCCTCGAGCCCGACGACCGATCCCAATGCGTGGCCCCACAGTGGCGTCGCGGCGCTCGACGCCTTCAGTATCTCGACCGCCTCCTTGGCCTCGTCGGGCGACAGGCTCCAGCGGTAGAGATCGCTCACGGTGCGGCCGTCCACCGCAGCCGCCTGCAGGAGGCAACGCACGACCACCTCGGTCTGCTGCTGCCAGAAGTTCGCCTCCCTAACCCCTGCGGCCGCACCGGCGCAGAGCGCACTCGCGCGCATCATGGCCGTTTGGGGGTGCTCGCATCCTCTTATTGGTGACCAACGCAGCCCGCCGGATACTCCTCTCGCGAGGCCCTGCGGGTCGAAGACCCCCACCGGACCACGCCTCGCGCGTGCAGTCATCGTCGCCGCCAGATTGTCCGGCCGGGTGCTGGTCGTGACCACCGCACCGGGTGCGTCGAGGATGAAGGGGATCACCAGGTTGAAACCCTTGCCGCTCCGCGGGGGTCCGAGGATCACCATCGAGTCCTCGACGCTGGCGTAGCAGTCGACGCGGCGACTCGTCCCGAGATACAGTCCGAGATCGTTTGGTACCGGCTTTACCACCGACGGCCGCAGGACCGAGCCCCGGGCTACCAGGTGCTTCGCCCCGGCCGCAGCGACGACATCGTGCCGGTCGGCGAGGCCGAGCAACTGCGTCGGGTCTTCGGCCTTCCGGCGTCCCTCGTGCTTCACGAACTGGACTGCGAATACGATGCCGACGCCACCGCCAATCATGGCAATCGTTGTCATCGTCCAGTACAGCCACGCGGGACCGACCGGCACCTTCCACGCGAACGACGGATCACCGACGTGCGCGAAAGCGGTGATCGCTCCCCTGGCGAAGTGCACGGGGAACCCGTGGCCGGACAGGAACGCCGAGAGCAAGCCGCCAGCAACGAGAAACAAGAAGAAGGTGATGACACTGAAAATCAGTCCGAGGTACAGGTCGGTGCTGTCGCGTTGCGTGCTCATTGGGCCACTCCTGAGCCCCTGTCGACAAAGGCTTCAGAATTCCTGAACTCACTTTTTTGTCCCATCCTTTGGTTCGTGTCGAACAGGGCCAGCTCGCCCGGCGTACAGATGTGGCGCACAACAAAGGAACGCTCGCCAATTCTCCAGAGTCCTTCGCCACGAGCCAGGCTGGAGAGTTGGTCAATCTCCGTCGAGGACAGCCCGAGCGCCGCGCCGGTCTTGGCATCTTCGCCTCGCTCTTGGGCGTAGATGATCTTGGTTGAGCAGTCCGCCAACAAGCCCAGGGCGAGATTGCGCGACTCGGAGTTAGCGTCGCCCACGGCGTCGAGGTCGCTCAGTCGGTGGATCACCATGAGGTTCGCGATACCGAGGGCCCGACTGAGCTTCCACTGCGACTGCATTCGTGCGAGCAGCGCCGGCTGCTTTAACACCCGCCACGCCTCGTCGTAGATCACCCAGCGCTGTCCGCCCGAGGGGTCTTGCAAGGCCGCCTCCATCCACGAGCTCGCGCACGCCATTACCATGCCAATCTTCGCGTCCGAGCCCGCAATGCGGGATAGGTCGAGGCTCACCATGGGCAGGTCGGCGTCAAAGCGCACCGTCGAGGGTCCGTCGAACAGTCCGCCGAGGTCACCGCCGACCAACCGATTGACTGCGTGCGCGACCTCACGCCCGTCATCAACCAACTGAGCGCGACTAGAGCCGATCACGTCGCTCGGCGGGTCGAACATGGCCGTCACGACGTGCGGGAGGACCGGCACTGAGTTCGTGCCCACCGCTTCATCGAGAGCCGCGTAAAGCGCGGTTGACTCAACCGGCGCCATAGCGCGACCGAGGGCCGCTTCAGTAATCGAGCGCAACAGGTCGCGGCGTCGTTGTTGCACCAGCTCGAACCACGCCGTGTCGGGGACTGGCTCGCGCACCCCGTCCTGACTTGTCAGGTACTCGGGTCTCGGGCCCTCATCAAGAGGATTGAGTCGGGCCCGGGTCCCGCCACCGAGCTCAATGGCCTGGCCGCCCACACTGCGACTTACCGCCGTCCATTCGCCCTTGGGGTCACCCGGCACGTAACACTTCCTGCCGAAAGCAATTGAACGTGTCGCAATTGACTTGGCGAGGGTGCTCTTGCCTCGCCCGACCACACCGGCGAGCAAACAGTTCGGATTGGTGAGAATCCCCAACTGGTAGAGCACCCACGGGTCGTAGACGAAGCCGGCGCCGCTCCACGCGTCTTGACCGATCAAAATGCCCTGGCTGCCCAGCCCGCTCTCGGCGAGGAACGGGTACGCACCGGCCAAGACTTCACTGGTCGCATTGTGCGGTTCCACTCTCAGCGCTCGATACGTGCGCAGCGCATCGCCACCGTCCTCGCCGTTCCGGGGCAGGTACGCCGCCGCCGCGGCTTCCTCGCGCAGTTGGCGTCGGGCTCGCTTCTCGTCCTCGCGCGCCGCCACGCGGTCGGCACCTGTGATCTTTGTCACCGCGCGCGCCCGCGCCCGTCTCGCGCGTCTCGCGGTGCCGGGTTCGCCGTACAGAGCGCCACCGAGCGACTTTCCTCCGTCGAGGATCGCCTGTACGGGCTTTTCGTCCGTTGGGTGGGGTGTAAGTACCCGCACGCGACCAGGGACTTTGGGGAGAGTGAGCGGTTGCTGCCCATCGGATAGCCACACTGTTCGTGGCTGAAGCAACGCCGGGATCGGCGGGATCGGTGTCCTCGTTGGGCTGGCGACCGATTGCTTATTTCGTTTGGTCACGTCAACTCCTAACTGAGCGGAACCGTGGACGTGGTGACCGTGCCCGACGACGACACCACTACCGCGTAGACCGACGCGGGCAGTTCGAGATCGAGCGTGGCGTTGAACGTGGCAGTGCCGTCCACAACCGGTCCGGCGAACGTGGCGGTCGTGTCGCCCGACGTACTGGTGCCGTAGATCGTTCCGGTGACGTGATCTGCGTCCGTGGTGACCGTCACGCTCACCATCACTTCGCCGGGGCTGGACGAGCTCGCGTCGATTGACGAATTGATCTGATGGGCCGCACGAGGGGTGGGCGTTGTCGTTACCGGATGCGCCACTGGCGTTATCGGGCGATCAGTCGTCGGCGTCGTTGTGGTTGTAGTACTGGTGACGGTCGTCGTGGGCGCCGGTACCGTCGTCGTGGTCGGTGGCGACCCGAACACCCCGCGCGTGATCTCGGGATGGATGAGCGTCACAATCACGAACAGCGCCACCAGCCCCGCGAGGACCGCCCCGACCGCCATCCAGAGCGTCCGACGTGTCCACGCGCGTTCGGCCGCCTGCGGAGTGGGATTCCACTCTTCTGGCCTCGGAGGTAGCTCGGGTAGCACGAACTACGCCGGGGCCAGTGGGAACCGCGCGGCCACGGCGGCGGCTACGCCGAGGTGCGCGATGGTCGTTTCCGACTGCAGCGCGCTGGGAACAATCAGATCACCCAATGCCAGGTGATCGTCCTTGTTAATAATGAAGACCCCGCCTCCGCACACGGCGCGAAGCCAATCGATGAGCGCTGTTAAATCTGCGGGATCACGGTCGCCGCGACCTGGCGCGATGGCCACGATCGCGCCCTGCACCAACGGTGCGAACCGGCCGTTCGACACGGCCGACCAGTCGTCAGGATCGGGCCGGTAACTCAGCGGTTGACCGGCCAAAGCGCTCACCATTTCAATCGCGAGCTCGAGGGAGTCTTGCGCCAATTCGGTTGCAAAGACAATCGTGTTCGCCGTCTCCATCGCCGCGACGGCGACCGGGCCAGTGGACGACGTACCCATGTCGGAGATGACGATCTGGGCCGCGCGGCGAAGCAGCGCAATGCCGGCCTCGAACTCTGCGAAGGTGAGACTCTCAACCTCGGCGGGGTCGGCCGTCTGATTGCTGAGAATCCGGAGCCGAGCGACCACGTCGGTGTAGGGAGCCAGAGCGGACCACTCGGGCAGGACGTCCTCGTCGAGGGCTCGGGCGCACAGTTCCACGAACGGACGCGTCGGGGGCACGGCCGGCGACACCAGACGTCGACGAAGCGTACTCATGTGGGGATTCGCGTCCACGACGCTCACGATCTCTCCTCGCACGTCGGCGAGGTTGAGACCCAACATCGCCGCCGTCGTGGTCTTGCCAGTGCCCCCCTTCGGGCACGCGACCACGATGTGATGCGAGCCGGGCACGCGAGCCAACAACGGCGTGGCAATCGCCGCCGTCAGCCGTTCGATCTCGGTCTGCTGTGCTGCCTTATCTTTGCGTCGTGACATGTAGTACCACCCTTTTCTCTTAAAAAACACTGCGACCGAGGGGCAACGCCCCAACAACAAAACCCTGCGACTGGCGCCCGTAGAGCACCCGTGTCTCGCACCCCGACTGGCCGGCAGAGCGTTCGATCAGCGCAACGGCCTGCGTAAGTCCTTCTTCACTGCTCGCGGTGACGGAGATGAATCCGCTGAACTGCACGTCGGCGTGACCACCGATCAGGGCCTGCTCGCGCTTTAGCAAGTCGTTGTACTCCTGGACGTCAGACAGGTCCTGCACTTGACCGACCTTGGCCTTGTGCCCGGCGTCGGTGATCGCTTCGGTCTTCTCCTTGCGCAGTGCTCGCAGAGCTTCGGCCGTGCCCAGGGGCCGGGCGAGCAGGCACAGCGACTTGCGAATATCGGGAGCGAAGATGAGCGCGTGCAAGAAGTGCGGTGCCACCTCGATCCGGGGCCACTCGCTGATCCACAGGACCGTCGAATAACCCGAGTCGTGGTGAATGAAAGACCAGTGCTCCGAGAGGGCTACCGGACCCGCCGAAATGAGCTTCGCTCCCGGACTGTTCGCGTCGAGCTCGGTCTTTGGATCGTAGGCCTGGCGGATCATCGTGGCAACCTGCGCCTCGCCCAGCCAGCCGTCAAGACGTAGGTCGGCCGCGCGCAACCCGTGCTCAAGCACGGACATGTCGATGCGCAGCACGTGCGCAGCGCCCTTGACTCCGCGTCCCGCGCCACGAATGGCCGCGGCGGCCTTCTTCATATCGAGGGTAATGGTGATGGTCGTGCGATGAGTGGAAGATCCGAACGACGACTGGGCGAGTAACGCCTGATACTCAGCGTTGGGCCAGTCGTCCCGGTGCGTGGCGTGCACGGCGTACCACTGCGCGACCTTCGTACCGGGGTCGGGAATCGTCGACTCCAAAATCTGCAGTACTGAGCACGTGCCCGTCTGGGCGAGCGACGCGATAACGCGCCCCCAGTTCGACACCCGGTTCACCTGGTCGATCGGAGCTAGCAGGACGTACGCCGGATGCGAGATGGCGAGCACCGCCGACAACGTCTGGCGGTGGGGGTCGTGAATCAGGCACGTTCTCGATTGGGGATCGTTGTAAAACCGCAACGCCGCCGCGTCGCCCGGTAGAGCCATCGTGCCCGCCGGACGTGGCGCCAGCACCCTGGCGCGATAGGCCGTCTGTTTCGTCGACACTCGAAACGACCAGTGCAGTACCGATGGAATCCATTCGACGAGCGGCTGGTCCTTGCGCGTGACGAACGCGATTGCTACGAACAGCGTCGATAGGGGCGCAGTGAAGAGAAGCCCCGGGCCGCCGCCGGCGAGCAGGCCTGCCAGCACCGTCAGCGCGCCCAGACCTATCGCGGTGCAGCGCAGAGCCGAAAACCCGAGCATCAATCCGCGCGTGGAACGTCGGGAAAATCGCACCGTGGCCGGGCTGAAGGTGGTCGAGGTCACGATCTACGCTCTCGCGACTCGGGAGGACTGACGGGAAACGGTGGTGGCGGCACGGACGAGGAAGTCGGTGCCGACGACGCGGGTGGTGTTGGTGAGTGTGGCGCATGTTGCTGGGCCAAAGGAGTCAGCGGCGCGTCGGCGCGGCGCTGGGTGGGACTAGGTGTCGCACGCGACGCCGCCAAGTCAGCGGTCGCGGGGCTGGGCGTGCCCGACTGCGGGCCCGGCGTCTGGCCGGTAGTACCGCTACGCCGCGGGGCGCCACCCGACGCCCTGGCGCCACTACCGGCCGGCTTCTCAGTCGCCGTACCCTGCTCGGCGCCACTCTTGGCGGCGGCGTGGACCCTCTTTCCCGCTTCCACGCCCGCCGACGCCGCGAGTGTTGCGCCGCCGGTTGCCGCGCCGGCCGCGGCGCCGGCGGGCGCTCCCGCTCTGGCTGACGCGGTGCCACCGGCCAGGGGACCAAGTCCCGAGCCGGGTGGCGGCGCCACCGATCCCGAACGGCCTCCCGACAGCATCATCGCCGAGTACTTCATCTGCGCGGCCTTCTGGGGCGCACCCACCACCGTTGACGCTCCCGCGCTGGCGTGTGACGCGGATCCCGCCATGGTGGCGACGTGGTCACCCGTAAAGTGCACGATTCGAAGCGCCATCCACGGTGAGAACCCGGCGACCAGGAGGATGAGCAGCCCGGTGATCTCCTCAGTGATCGCGCTCAGTGGCGTGGCCCCACTTGGTGAGCCCATGCCGCCTAGGACGCCCAGGCCGATGATGAAGATGATGATCAGGATCAGCTTGGAGAACACCAGCGCGAGCATGGCTTCGAGCCACTTGCGTACCCAACCTCGCGAGAGGTCGGCGACGCCACCGGCGAAAGCCAGCGGCGCGAAGATCGCGGTGATGATGATGAGCATTTTTCTGATGACGAGCGCGAACCATACGATCGCCACCGCGCAGATCGCCACCAGCGAGAGGATCAAGATGGTAGGCGGGCTCGCGATGGCCGTCGTGAATACGGCGCCGCCAATAATTTTCGTGCCCATGGTCGCTATCGTGCCGCCGGTCGCAATCTTCACCACTCCCACGCAGAGATCGTCGACGGCGCCCAGGAGAACCTCGAGGCTCGCCAGGGTGATCGCGCAACCCACGGTAGCGATTACTAGGCCGCGCACGGCGCGACCAATTCCGCCCGCATCGTGCTTCAGTGCCGACAGCGTCATTTGGATGACGAACAACCCGAGACAGACAACGGCCGCGATGGATACGACGATGCCCAGGTCGAGTTCAAAATTGGCGCCGCCGAGTGAGATCGACGTTGACGCGGACAACTGTTGCCATAGCCAGTTGATGGCGGAGTCGGCGGTGTTGCCAAAGGCCGACGCGACGCTGTTGAACACAGAGCTCGTAACAGTTGAGCCCAGGCTGCCAATCGCCTCGGCGACGTCGCAGATGGGATTGAGAGAGTTACACGCCATCTAATTCACTGTCCAGTCATCTACTGCCACGGCGCCGTAACCGGAGTGCCGCGACGCTCCCCCGAGAGTGAGTCCGAAGGCGATCGACTCCACTACTGGCGTGCGGCCGGGGGTCGCAACCGTGAGCGATCCCGACACGTCGTAGATCACCATGAGCGGGTCTACCGACTTCCAACCCGCGCTCAGGGCCTGGGTCCACGTTGGACTAACTGAGATCACGAGACCGCTGACGCGCCACACCGTTCGCGCCAACGCGTTTGTTGCCCACTGGGACCGCGTAGGCAGAAGGGCCGGACTCGTCGTGAGTGAGTCGGGAAGCACCTTCAACTCTGATGAAGCGGGTATGTCGATCGTTGTGTTGGGCGCGTTGTTGTAGCTTGCCCACGCCAGCAGTTCATTCCTCGAGGACGTCGCGAAATCCAGGTCCAGGAGTTCTTGCGTGAACGCCATGGCGTACATCGTCGGAGACTGCGTGTCCGCCGCCTCGACGGGCGGGAACGCCGCGCCCGTGGCGGGCGAAGGAAACCTCGACGCCTCCAAGGCCGCGAGACCATTAAGGTTCGAGCTCTGCTTTAACGTTTGATTGACCGTCCGCTCGACTGCCGTCTCGGGCGGGGTGATCCGAAGCGGGCGGTACGTGGTCGCCGTGCCTTGTGCGATGGCGGACCCGGGTCGTGCTTTCGCCACTCTCGTCGGTGGCGCCGACGAGCCCGAAAGGGCGATGAGCGACACCACCACAGCCACCATTACCCCGACCGCTAGGGCCGAGATCAACAGTTTCGCGCGCGCAGTTCGCCAGAGCCTTCCCATTAGCTGAGCGTCGTGCCGAGGTTGTAGAACGTGTTGATCAGCAAGTCCGAGCTGCCGATGAGCAAGGCTGCGACAAGGCAGACGAGCAGCCCCATCTTTCCCCTCGTTGACCACTGCGGATTGGCGCTGTGGTGGCCAATTGCCATAACGATCGCGCACCCCACGAACCCGGCCAGCGACAGTACGAGACCGAAGGCCATGAGTGAACCCACGAGCGTCGACAACGTATTGATGCCGGGTATCGCCGTGCTGTTCGGCGTCACCGTCACGCCGCTGGCCACGAGCCGGGCTGATGCGAGTTGAGTAATCACTGTTGCTCCTCTGTTTGGATGATTTTCTTCTGCGCGTATTTCGCGCGCGTTCGGATCCGCTTAACCCACATGGCGAATCCCGGAGAGCCCGCCACTGATGAAGTACGAGTACGGCTGGACAATGACGCCGTACTGCACGTCGACCGCCGACTCGACAATCCCGTCGCCGATGTAGATCCCCACGTGGCCGGGGTTAGCGATGGTTCCGTCGCTACCGGGCACGAGGACCAGGTCGCCGGGTGCTATCTCTGCGTACGAGCTCACGGCGGTGCCTTCGTTGATCTGATCGCCGGTGTAGTGCAGCAGCGTCACCCCAGCCTGAGCCCAGGCCATCATGGTGAGACCCGAGCAGTCAAAGGCCGCGGGACCGATACCGCCCCAGAGGTACGGCTTGCCGAGCTGGGCCAGGGCGTAGGTGATGGCCACCGTCTCGGCGGCCGTCGCATCGGCGGGAATCACGTAATTCGTGGGCAGTCCGTTGTTGACGACCGGTGAGGTCGGCAAGGTGGAGGGCGCCGCCGCGCCACAGTTTGCATTCGAGGAAAGCGTCGTAGTGGTTGTGGTCGTAGTGGCTGACGTCTTGGTAGCCGTTGACTTGGTAGTGGAGAGAGTGGACAACGTGCAGGCGGCGGCCTGGGCCGTCCCGCCCACCGTGCTGAAGAGAATGACGAGGCCCAGCAGAGCTGCCACGAACATCGCGAGGGGCGCCGCGAGAAAGAGCATCTTCTTCACGACCGCTCCACCGCTTCGAGCGAAGGGTTCCGAGAGCGTGGCGCAGGCCAAGGGGGAGGAAAGTCCTGCGCCACGCTCACGGATAGTTGCCCCGCCACGTTGGTGCGGGTTGCGATCTTCATTGCGCGCGATTGCGCGGGCACTGCGGAAGCGAGAACATTGTCGGCGTACTGGTGGGTCGTCGCGTCGAAGGCGCCGCCGCAAGTGACCAGCACCAGTCGACGAGTTCCGCCACTCGCGAACAGCGTCTCGGGCAGGTCCATCTTCGAGACCGCCCGCAGACTTACGACGCTCCACACGCTCACTACACCCGCCCGGTTGGACAAGTACACCGTGGCCCCGGGGGGAATATTGGCGAGGGCCCCCAGCGCACCGAGGCCTTGGCCCACCCAGTTGACGTGTCCCGCGAGGATGGTGGTGCCCGCGTTAACCTTGCGCCCCCACTCGCCCACATCGTGCACGTCGCCGGGGATAACGAGTTCGTGATCCACGATCGACGTGGTGCGCACCAGCGCGTCGACGTGCAGCGACGGGATCACCAGGTGGTCGGCGACTACCCTCGTGCCGGCGGGCTGTACCTGCAGCGTGGCCGCACTCTTTAGTGCGAAGGGGTGCTTCACCAGCGGTGCACCCGCGAGGGGGCGGCTCACCACCGCCACCCCTACCAGGACCAGGCCCGCCGCTGCACAGGCCACGGCCACTCTCATAACGACGCTCATGGCTCTAGCCCCTGGCGTTTCGACGCTTGCGATCCAGGTCGACCAACAACACGGCCAGCGCCAAGAGCGCCAGCCCGCTCGCCAGCAGTGTCCTGTTCATTCCGGCCAACACCGGACCCCCGGTGTTGATAGTGGTCGTTGAGCGGCCCGAGCCCGTACCACCCGCACCATTGCCGGAGCCGTTGACGCTGGCGAACGCTTGCTCGTTCGCCGACGTGGGCGGCGTGCTCGCGGTCGCCCCCGAGGCCGTCAGCGTCACCGTTTCTGCCCAGCCGTAGCATCCGGCCTGCGTCGGCACTGGCCCCATCACCGTGCCCGTGCCACTGGCGTCGAGCACGGCGGTGAAGACCTGCGTCGGTCCGACCTCCCACTGGGCGAACGTGAGGTCACTGCACTTCATCGAAGCCGGCGGCGCCACTGGGCCATACAGCGTGCCGGTGATCGTTCCGGGCTCTCCGTCGTCGATGGTGACGTCAATGCTGTCGGCCACGTGGCCGCCGGGGGTCAAGTATCGCGCGCGAATCTGCGAGACGACCGAGGCCGGTCGCATCAGCGGGATAGGTGGATCAGTCGTGATGACGTTGAACGTCGCCGAGCCCGCGGGAATCGTGAACAAGGTGACCTTGCTGACCGGAATGTAGTAGCCACGTGGGGCCCGGGTCTCAATCAGTTCGTAGGTCGCGCCTTGCATGAAGTACAGACCGGGGATATCGATCGCTACGGGGCCGGTTCCACTCACGAGACCCGTCGCCAGAATGTTGCCGCTCGCGCTCGCCAATGAGAACACGGCGCCGGCAACGGGCGTGCCGGTCGGGTCCGTGGTTGACGTCTTTACGAAGGTCACCGGGACCGCGACCAACGTCTGTTCGCTTGCCTCGAGGGGCGACGACGTTGCGCCCGCACCCGACGGGTCGAGGGTCAGGCTGTCAGCCCAGGCGTAGCAACCGGTAGCGGTTTCACTCGGGCCGGTGACGCTGTAGGTGCCGTCACCGTCGATTCCGACAGTAATTATCTGAGTCGCGGCTGCTTCCCACTGCGCGAGCGTGAGGTCACTGCACCTCATCGAGGCCGGCGGTGCGACGGGCCCGTACAGCACGGCCTGAATGAAGCCAGATTCGCCGTCGTCACCGCTCACGACGACCGAATCAGTGAGCCGCGTGCCCGGCCCCTCGTTTGTCGCACTCACCTGCGAGCTGAGAGCTGGCGTAGGCATCGGCGGATCGGTGACGATGACGATATACGTCGTCGCGCCAGACGGGATTGTGAACGTGGTCACGTTGTTGGTGGGGACGTAGTAGCCAGGAGGTGCCGTGACCTCCACCAGCTCGTACGTAGTGCCTTGCACAAAGTACAGGCCGGAGACATTGATGGCCACCGCGCTGGTAGCACTCGTGAGGCCCGTCGCCAGCACCACGCCACCGCTCGTTTCGAGGCTAAAGACTGCCCCCGCGACCGGAGTGTCAGTGGGATCGGTGGTCGAGGCCTTCACGAACGACACCGGGACCGTCACTAACGACGACTCGGTGGGCACCGTGGGCAGCGACGTTGCTACCGCATTCGAGGGGGTCAACGACAGGCTCTCCGCCCAGGCGTAACATCCCGTCGAGTTGGGAACCGCACCGGTGATTGTCACGGGGCCGTTGCCGGTGATAGCAACGACGTAGGCCTGACTCGCCGACGCTTCCCACTCCGCGAGGGTCACTTCGCCACAACTCATTGAGTTCGGTACCGCGACGGGACCGTACAGAGACGCCGACAGAACACCGGCCTCTCCGTCGTCGCCCGAGACGGTGACCGTATCGATCAGCGCGGTCGTGCCAACGCTCACGACCGGCGCACCAACCTGCGTCGAGAGTGCCGGCGTGGGCATCGGCGGGTCGGTGACCGTCACCGTATACGCGCTCGTGGGCGCAGTGATCGGACCCTGTGGGAGTTCAATGAGGTTGGCGATGCCCCCGAAGGCACCGTCGTAGCCAACGGCGACGCACGACGCAGCAGTGGGGCAACTGACGCCCCGGTCGTAACCGGAACCGGTGGTCGGATCACCGGCGGCGGGTGACTCCGCGGTCCAGGTCCAGAGGCCGCCCGACAGAGTTCCTACGGTGGCAATGGGGTCGTAGGGATCCTGACCCGCGCCAACGCAGGTGGTCGAAGTCGGGCAACTGACGCCGTAGAGGCCGCCGTCACCGAAGGAGTCCGGCGTGATGATGGAGTCCGGCGTCCAGATCCAAGTACCACCGGACAGCGTGCCCGAGGTGGTGATGGACTGGGAGCCGGCGTCGTACCCCACGGCAACACACGTTGCCGTGGCGGAGCAACTAACGCCGGTGAGATAGCCCGCACCGGAAGCGTCGGCCGTAACCGGAGACTCGGCGGTCCAGGTCCACCCGCCGCCCGACAAGGTGCCGGTGGTCGTGATGGACTGGTTGCTGCCGTTTTGGAGGCTGCCGTCATAGCCCGCGGCGACACAGGTCGTTGTCGTGGGGCAACTGACGCCGTTGAGCCGACCGTAGCCAGTGGCGTCCGGCGTAACAACTGACTCGGTCGTCCAGGTCCACGCGCCAGCGGACAGGGTGCCCACGGTAGTGACGGACTGATAGGTGTTGTTACTGCTTTCGTAACCCACGGCGACGCAGGTCGTGGCGCTGGGACAACTGACGCCGGTGAGGTCGCCCTGGCCGCTCTGCCCGGGGACCAATGATTCGCCGGACCAAGCCCAGGTGCCTCCCGAAAGAGTGCCCGACACGATGATGTTGTCTCGGCTGGAGTTGAAACCCACGGCCACGCACGACGTTGTGGTGGGGCAACTAATGGCGGTGAGTTCGCCGTAGCCGTTGCCGGCCTGCGACTCAGCGCTCCAGGTCCAGGTGCCCCCGGAGAGCGTCCCGACGGAGGTGGCCAACTGCTCNNGAGTCGTCAATGCCCACGGCGATGCACGTCGTGGCGCTCGGACAGCTGACGGCGAAGAGTTGGCCGGTGGGGCGTACCCCATTGTTGGGGCTGGGGGCGATCGCCGTCGTGGGCGCCATAGTGAGCACCGTGTAGGCGCTCGCGTCCATCGGCACCGTGAACGTCGTCACATCGCCGGTTGGAACGTAGTAGCCGGGAGGAGCCTGGGTTTCGATGAGCTCGTAGGTCGCACCTTCGGGCATTCCTCCCGACACGAGTTGATCGATCTCCACGGGTGTCGTCGCGCTCGTAATGTCCGTCGCCAGAATGTCACCACTCGAGTCGGCCAAGGAGAAGACTGCGCCAGCGATCGGGGTATCCGTGGGGTCAGTCGACGACGCCTTGATGAAGTAGACCGGCACGGTAATGGCGGTCGATTCAGTGGGTGAGGTGGGTGGGGATGAGCCCGTGGTGCTTGAAGGGGTCAGGGTGATCGTGTCGCTCCAGCCGTAGCAACCCGCCGACGCGGCGGTCGGGCCGGTGAGGGTATAGGTGCCGTCGCCCGTTATGTCGGTGGTGAATGTCTGGGTCGCTCCCGCTTCCCACTGGGCGAGCGTCAGATCGTTGCAACGTCCGGTGGCGGAAGGCGCCACCGGGCCGTACAACGTTGCGAGGATCACGCCGGGCTCTCCGTCGTCGCCCGAAACCGTGACGACGTCGCTCAACACCGTGCCCGGCAGTCCGCTGTCCGAAGTGACCTGCGTCACGACGGTGGGGCTTGGGACGGGAGGGTCAGCGGCGATTACCTCGTCAGTGGTCGCACCGGCGGGAATCGTGAACGTCGTTACATTGTTCACCGGAACGTAGTAACCGACGGGAGCCGCCGTCTCGATGAGCTCGTAGGTTGAGCCATCAGTCATACCGCCGGGCACGAGTTGATCGATCTCCACGGGAGTTGTCGCGCTCGTGATGCCCGTGGCCAGAATGTTGCCACTGCCGTCGGCCAGGTTGAACACCGCGCCGGCGATCGGGGTATCGGTGGGATCGGTAGTCGACGTCTTAATCATGTACACCGACGCGGTATTAGAAGGCGGCGGCGTGACCACGGAGGCCGGGTCGGCCACCGTGACCGTCATGGTCCCTCCACTGGCGGGCGTCGTGAACGAGGTCACGTTGTCCGTCGGAATCGTGTAGCCCGGAGGCGCCGCGGTCTCGATCACCTCGTAGACGGTCTCGGGTTGCATCGGCTCACCATTGTTGGCTGACTCGATCAAGGTATCGATCTCAACGGGAGATGTCTGAGTAGTGACGCCGGTGTACAACACAGTTCCGCTGGCGCTGGCAATGTTGAAGACAGCGCCAGCGATTGGAGTATCCGTGGGGTCGCCGGATGCCACCTTAATCAGGTAAACCGTGACAGGTGCGCCGACAATGGTTCCGGTGGCAGTTGTGCCGTTGACAGTGGCGGTGGCGTTGTTGCGAGTAATCCCAAGCAACATCGTTTGACCACCTGAGCCGGCCGGAGCCAGACCGATGTCGGCGAGACCCGTAGGCAAGCCGTACCGGGAAGTGAAGCTGGCAGAGAAGGAGTCACCGGTGTTGTCGTCGGTCCACGTGAAGGATGCATTGCCGCCACCCCCCGTCGTGGCATTTGTCCAGGCGAACGAACTGAACTCCCCCGCGCCGCCAACGGCGGGGCTGAGGATCTGAACGTCAGGGACACCGCTGCCGTTGCCGGACGCAACGTGCACCTCGCCGGTGTAGGTCGTGCCCGCAACGTACCCACCCGCGGGCGCGGCCTGGAGCGTCGCGCCAATGGTCCAGGTACCGGGATAGTTGTCGATGAAGTTGGTGACGGTGTTGATCGATGCCGCGGACACGGGACCGTCGTCGATGCTGCCACCGCCATACGTGTTGTACGCGACCATTGAGATTGCGCCAGCGAGGTCATCCGCACTCAGGCCGAGTGCGCCACTGCCCGTCTGAGTCGCGAGCCAGCCGAGCGCCGCTTCCGAGGCGTTGGAGGCAGTGGAGACGCTGTAGGTGTCGTGGGTGATCGCGGGGTTGTCGGGGCTGGCCTTGCCGGGATCGACGCAGTAGCCGTACAGCGTGCCGTCGGTGGTATCGAGAACATAGGCACCCCAGTAGTGAGTGGTGTAACCGCCGTAGGCACCGTCACCGGGTCCCGCCGTGTTCGCGGCGGCGGCGAGGCCGATTGCCGCGGCGAGCATGGCTACACAGATGAATGGAACGAGCAAACTTTTGCATATCCATTGTGCATGAAATCTGTTTCCTTCATTCGGCTGATTCGCCATTTCATCCCTCACACTAGAAGTTACTGTGGCGTAGAGTAGCATATGTATACTCATCTACACGAAAGAATTCCCAATTCCTCCACATTTCTCCGATGAACTCACTGGAAGAGTATCTAATTGGAGGAAATAGCATGCTTTACAGTCAAACAGCAGCCTGGTATGATTAGCCAATGGATACGAAACTGCTCACCCTCAGTGAAGCTGCCCGGGCGTGCCACAAGTCGCACGGGACGCTTCGACGCTTGATCGAGGCCGGTGTATTGGTACCCGAACCCCGGGAAGATCAAAACAAGCGCATCTTCGTGAGCGTGACCGCTCTCGATAACGCCGGACTTGAAATTCTGGATGAACCGTTCCGGGGAGGACGTTCCTACGTTGCCGACAGTGAGGTGGACCGGTTGAAGGCCGAGCTCGAGGCCGCTCACGGTGAAATCGCCGAACTTCGGGCGCAGTGCGAGGTGCTGGTGAGCGGCGTAGGTCGCATTGAGGTCGCTTTGGAGGGAACTCGAGCGGCTTACGAAGCGTTGCGCCGAGTGCGGGTAGTGAGCACACCCCCCGCGCCGTGGCTCTCGACCAATCCCCGGCGTCGATCCACCGATACGAGTTCTGACTCATTTGATTCGAAACGTGGCGAATTGCAGAACAAGTAGCACGCGGCTAAGACATTTATAGCCCTGCGACGACAACCCAACAAGGCCCGAGTGGCGTACCCGCTGGTTGGAACGCAACTGCGACGGAGATCGAGGTGTAGTTCGGGTTCACGATCGCGTCATAGTGACCGTGACCATCGGCGGCGAACCCAGGCCCTTCAGCCCACCAAGCATCTACCGCTGCTATAGCGGCTTGTCTCGGAGTGTCAGTTGCCGCAATGTTCCACGCCGCTATGCCCGGATCATCGGAAGCTGACACGAAAAGAAGGGCACTCAGTTGCACACCGGAGGCATTGTTGATCAGTGCCAAAGGAGACAGGCCAAGAGTGGCGCGGTCAGCATTAATTAATGCCGCGACTCCACAGTCCCCACACGAGGACAGGCCCGACGTGGGAGCTGGGATTGTCGTGCTCGTCGTGGTCACCGGTGACTTTGGAGCACTCTTCTTTTCCCTGTAACCGCGGGGACACTTCGGACTTACCGCCGTCACTTTCCTAGTCGCTAATCCCCTGACGCATGAAATTGTCGAGGCTCTCTTGTAACCGCGGGGACACTTCGGACTTAACGCCTCCACCTTCTTTGTGGTCCTTCCGCGCATGCAAGTGATGGTCGTCCTTACGGCAACCGGCACTGTGGTCGTCGTTGTCGTGGTGGGTGACGTTGATTCTGCAGTCCCCGTTGTGGGAGTAGTCCACCCATAACATCCCGCAGTTGAGGCGACAGGGCCGACGATGGTTGCAGGACCGCTGGCGCTAACTACTGTCCCCAACAAATTAGGGATCATCGAGGTATAGACCCCGACACCCGGACTCTCCATGTCAAATTGAGCGAGCGTAAGGGTGGAACATTCACCGGACGTCGGTACTTGCAGGGGGCCCCACAGGTACTCTGATACTCCCGTATTGGGAGTGTCGGTGGGATCACTCGCAGTCACGGTGATCGATGGTTGCGTTCCCGCAGCAACGTATTCCGTAGTGAGGTTCGTGCCGAGCATCGGATAAGGCACCGTTGTTGCCGCGGCACCCGCACTCGGAGCTTGGGACATCAACGCGGCACCCAGAGCGACGCACGCTAGCGCGAGCGACACATGGCGCAGCAAGATCCTCTTCACTAATTCACTGACTGCAAGTCGCGAGATCAGGCGCTGAGTGCCCTTGACGTCGAGCTCGATAACTACTGGCGGACGGGCACCGGTCATGTGAGATCGCAATTTGGACCAAGCGGCATGAAGGACTCAAGGTAAACCTCACATAGTCGCTGAATGTCACTCGTCGTCCACATGGTCGTGCCTCCTCATCTATCGCTAGCAGAATCCTGTAACAACGTATTCACAACATCTTGCTACCGACCGCTTCATCGTGTTCGTTCCGAACAGTCGAGTCAACCAACGGGTTCGCAGTAGTCAGTTCTTAACGATGCCAACTACTGCTTTGGTTACAGAGCGCTCGCGTCAGTTGACCGACGTCACGGTTCCAATAGGTCTGATTGGTGTCGGGGGCCCGACTTAACGGTTCTGCACCCTCACTGGCGGCTTGATTAGGCCGTGTGGGTTCGAGACCGTGGGCCGACGTGCACGATCTAATGGCGAGTCCGGGATTGGGCGGCTCGGAATGTTAGTCCGTGACCTCTTGCGTGTCATGCCGTCCGGACGTGTTCATAACAGTTCGCGCTAACTCGTAAAGCCAAGGGATTAAAGAGCTAGAGAAGAATTAAGATTCAGCACGTTTCAGCTGGACTCGCCCCCGTCGCTGACATGGTCGCTGACATTTGAGTTGGGATCGGTCGATAGAAATGCGTTCGACAGCATCCGCGCGGCTACAGCAACTGAAGCAACCCAGGTGTTATAGCATCCGGTCAACGATTCTCGGAGGAAAGGAACTCTTCGCCGTGCGGTTCCAGCAACTCCAGATAACCAATTTTCGAGCCATCGCGCGTTTTGAAGTGAACTCCTTAGCAAAGATGGTGATAATCGCCGGACCGAACGGGTGTGGGAAGTCACAGGTCCTGGATGCAATTCGGCTGCTAAAGAGTGCCTACGGTGGTTATCAGACTAATGAATCTATGCAGTGGTTTGGCGAGTTTCAGATGGCACCAAACGATATGTCGGCCCTATTTCGTAATAAGACTCTTCCGGTTCGGATATCGGCAACGATCGAGCTGGCGGACGATGAGAAACGCTATCTTCTGGACAACGCATACCAAGTACTCGAGCCGATCATCTGGGCGGAAGTTACGAGACAACCACTTGAGATATTTCTATTCAGCAATCTGGCGTATACGGCGCAATATCCTCAACTCGCACCGGTAGTCGCTCAGCAGACTCAACAAACGGCAGCGCTTCTCGCAACGGAGTTGAACGCATCAACCCATTCTCTGAGTCTGTCAATAGAACCGAATAGCGCAATCAACATCTCAAACTCGCTTGTTGCGCGAGTCGTCTTTCAGACTTTTCAACCAGATGATTTGGGGATCATAGACTTTCATAGTTCACAAAGGATTTATACACGTGAGGGTTTGGGCGGCATCAACCTTGACCTTAAGGCAATCGAAGGGCAGCGCCGGACTCAAACCCTCTACAATTACCAAGCTAAGTATGCGAATGTTAAGTCCGAACTCGTAGCCACATATGTTCGGGATCTTGTCGCCAAAGAGGCCGGTGTGGCTTCCACAGACGCTTCGAGTCTGAATGAAACTCTAAAAGAACTCTTTCGGACATTCTTCCCCCATAAGAGTTACCTCGGGATTCAAATTGATGAGCAAGGCAATATGTCATTCCCAGTTGAGCTGTCTACTGGAGAGCGCCACGACATAAATGATCTCAGTTCTGGCGAGAAGGAGATCCTGTACGGGTATCTCCGATTGAGGAACTCTACGCCTCACCATTCGACGATCCTCTTCGATGAACCAGAAATGCACCTTAATCCAGCATTGTTGGTAAATTTGCCCGACTTCTACTACCGTCATCTGGCGCAATCTAACGACAACCAGGTCTGGCTGGTTACTCACTCCGATGCCCTCTTGAGGCATGCTGTGGGTAATCCAAATTACTCCGTCTACCACATGACGAATGCCGTCAATATCGAGCCTGGTAACAATCAGGTTCTGCTGGTCGCTGAAGATGAGCTCCAAGCGGTACTGGTTGATCTTGTGGGAGATCTTGCCGCCTACCGACCATTTGCCAAGGTGCTTATCTTCGAAGGTGAGGCAGGTACCGAATTCGATGTAACTGTGGTTCAGCGTCTGTTCCCCGGCCTGGCAGAACGAGTTACTTTGGTTAGCGGCGGTTCAAAAGGTCGGGTAAATGACTTGTATGGCGTGCTCGCTAGAACCGCAGAACAGGTCGGTCTGACTGACAAGTACTACGCCATCACGGATCGTGATTCGACGCCCTCTGCTGAGATGCAAACTGGGACGCACGTACTGTCGTGGGATGCATATCACATTGAGAATTATCTATTGTCTGCACCCCACATATTGAAAGCTTTGTCGTCGGTAGGGTCGATGGCGCTCGATAGTGTTGCGAGCGTCGAGGCAGCACTGAAGGTGGCCGCCGCGGGGACGCTCGAAGACTTGGTTCAGCGGCGGCTGCAGGCGGAGGTTAACGATCGGCTCGTGCAGAGCGTCGTAATCAAAGGTGGAAATTTAGCATCGCCAGCAAATGCATTATTGCCTTCGATAATTGGTAGCTATGAACGGATCGAAGGGGCTAAGTCGGAGCTTGCTGACGTGACTTGGCTCGAGTCTCGGGAGAGCGAAATTCGAAATGGGTTTCAGACTGCGCTTGATCAAGGTGAATGGGTTAAGACTTTTCCAGGTCGGGCTGTGCTCAAAAAGTTCGTGAGCGACAACTGTATCGAATTGGTCAAGTACGAAGGATTCGTGAACCTCATTATCGAAAGTATGGTGACCGAAAATTTCAAGCCTGTGGGCATGGTGGAAGTGCTATCCGCAGTTGTCAGTAATCCGTAGAAGTAGCGGGTCGGCGAACAACATTTGCCGGGTGCGCTCCCTGTAACACAGCACCCGCTTGAGGCATTCAAGTGGGCAAGGTCATGAACGCTCTCACAATCAACTGAGAATCGAGCGTACGACTCAAATTAAGGGAGCGTTCGGGACTGCCTGACGGAGTCTTCAGACGCGACGGTGGAGGTCAGAGTGGAGGTCAGAGTGGAGGTCAGGGGAATCGAACCCACAACCGAGGGGATCAAGGTTCCATCGAGCCTGTTGGGACAGACCTATTGGGACAGACCTATCAACGTCGCCGTCGTTGTCCTGGCCCACATCATCTTAAATATCCCTCCCCTCTTTCGTCCTTCTGTCGGCTCTGCTACCTCCTGCTTCTCTATCTCCATCCGACTTCCCTTTTCGGCCTTGCTACCTCCTGCTTCTCAGTCCGCTTTCTTTCCCCGCTCTATGCGTTCACTTTTATTTGTTGGCTCACACGTCTGGCACTAGTGCTACGGTGGCCCTTACAAGGGGTTGTACCGAGAAGGATGCGTCGACCCCATGATGACGATTCGACGTCTCAGCATCGGAGCGGGTTACAAGTACCTCCTCAAATCCATCGCCGTCGGCGACGGTCCCGAAGGCACCGACAAGTCGGACCTCGTTCGCTACTACTCAGAGACCGGCACTCCCCCGGGAGTCTTTCTCGGTGCCGGACTGGTCGGGCTCGACGAGGGTCGTGGCGTTGCCGTCGGGCAGACCGTCACGCCAGAGCACCTCCAGCGGATGCTCCAGGACTGCGCCGATCCCCTCACCGGGGAGAAACTCGGCAGGGCTCCGGGGGCGAAGGCGGTCGGAGGTTTCGACCTCACGTTCAGCCCTTCCAAGAGCGTGTCGGTGGCCTGGGCTCTGGCCGACAGAGAGACTCGCCAAGTGATCTACCGGTGCCACCAACAGGCCCTCGCCGAGGTCCTCGCCCACGCCGAGCGCGACGTGTTTCACACTCGCTCCGGCCAGCAAGGCTGCGTCGAGGAGGACATCGTGGGAGTGGTGGCGGCGAGCTTCACCCACTTCGATTCGCGCGACGGCGATCCCCAACTCCACGACCATGTGGTCGTGCTCAATCGGGCCCAGGCCACCAGTGACGGCCTCTGGCGCACCCTCGATAGCCGTCAACTCTTCGCCTCCACGGTGATGCTCTCCGAAATGCACCAGGGTGTGCTCTCTGATCTACTGACCGGCGAACTCGGCTGGGAGTGGGAGGCCCACACCCGGCGTTCCAGCACCGCCCCGAAGTGGGAGGTGGCGGGTGTCTCCACGGTCCTCATGGATGAGTTCTCCCAGCGCACCACCGCCATCGTCGACGCTAAGAATCGACTGATCATCCAGTTCGAGGACGATCACGGTCGCGCCCCGACCGATGTCGAAGTGATCAAACTTCGCCAGACGGCCACGCTCGCTACCCGACGGGCGAAGAAGGGTCGAAACCTCGGAGATCTGACGAAAGAGTGGGCCACTCGAGCCGCGCTCTACCTCGACGACGAACCACTGTCGTGGGTCCACGAGCTGGGGGGTCGGGACGTCGCAGTCTTCACGAGCAACGATTTCGAGGACGAGATCCTGCTCGACGTCGCTCACGCGGCCCTCGACGTCGTGAGCACCAAGCGCCCGACGTTCTCTCGGGCCAACCTCCAAGCAGAGGTCTTTCGCCAGATGCAGGGGGTGCGCTTTCGCGAGCCGGCTGAGCGCCTTCTCACGTCTACTCGCGCGACAGACCTGGCCGTGACCCAGGCGCTGTTGATCACCACGCCCCACCTGCACCACACGCCTCGCTTCTTGCTGCGTGCTGACGGCAGCTCGAAGTTCGAAGGCAGCGGCCACCGGATTTACACCTCGACGACGCTGCTCAACGCCGAAGCCCGTCTGCTCGATGCGGCCGAGCGCCTCGACGCGCCCGTGGTGGCGAGCGCTACCGTGCTCGCCACGACCAAGCGGCGACTCCCTGGGCGAACCTTCACGCTCTCGATCGACCAGGCGCACTGCGTCGAGCAGATCACGACCTCTGGTCGCTCGCTCGATCTTCTGGTGGGACCCGCGGGCACGGGCAAGTCGACGGCCATGGCGGGACTCCGCGCCGCCTGGGAGGCGGAGCACAATGCCGGCTCGGTCATCGGTCTCGCGCCGTCGGCCGCCGCCGCCGAAGTTCTGGGCGAGGACATGGGCATTGACACAGACAATCTCGCCAAGTGGCTCTACGAACACCGCCAGCACGGCCAGCGGGTTCGCGAGCTCCGAGAACTTCGCGAGCGGGCCCGTCGGGGCACCCTCGCGCGACGACGTCCTAGCCCCCGACTGCGTGAAGAGATTCGCCGGCGCGAGGAGGCCCTGGCGCACTGGACTCTTCGCGCCGGTCAACTGGTCGTGGTGGACGAGGCCAGTTTGGCCTCGACGTTCGCGCTGGATGAACTGACGTCGGCCGCCCTCGACGCGAAGGCCAAAGTAGTCCTCGTCGGCGACGGAGCCCAACTCTCCAGTGTGGACGCCGGAGGAATGTTCCGCACCCTGGTGCGAGAACGCGCAGAGGATGCGCCCACGCTGGCTGACGTCCGCCGCTTCGCGGCGGCGTGGGAGAAGGAGGCCAGCCTCGGGGTGCGCCTCGGCACCCACGCGGCTCTGGCGACTTACGCCGCGCACGGGCGCGTCGCAGAGGGCACCCGTGACGACATGCTCGACGCGCTCTACGACGCCTGGAAGAGTGACAGCGATCATGGGCTGCACTCGTTGATGCTGGCCAGCGACACCGCCACAGTCAACGAGCTCAACGCTCGCGCCCGGAGCGCTCGGGTCACCGGTGGCTACGTCAGCGAAGAGGGGATCGACGTCGCGGGAGCCATGACGGCGGGGGTGAACGACCTCGTCGTCACCCGCGAGAACGACCGCCGCCTGAGAACAGACACCAGTTGGGTCAAGAACGGCGACGTGTGGACCGTCGCGGCTATGCACCGGGATGGCTCCATGACTGTCACCCGGGTGAGTGGTCACGGCTCGGTGGTCTTGCCGGCCAACTACGTCGCCAAGAACGTCGAACTGGCCTACGCCTCGACGGCCCATCGCGCCCAGGGGCGCACCGTTGATACCGCCCACGCCTTCGCGAGCCCCACTTCTACCCGTGAAGTGCTGTACGTGTCACTGACGCGAGGTTCGCAGTCCAACCACCTCTACGTGGACACCCACTACGACCCTGATCCGTCGACTGGCCACGACGGGATGGCCGAGACGCAGAGCGCCCTCGACGTGCTCGCCGGGGTACTGCGCCACGAGGGAGCCGACGTGTCGGCTACTGACCTGATCCGTCGATCCCAGACCCAGTCGATCGCCGCGCTGGTCGCCGAGTACGACACTATCGTCGCGGTGGCCGAAGGCGGACGCTGGGAGAAAGCACTTCGCGAGGCGGGACTCAGCGACGCTGAGCTCGTCCAAGCTAAAACTTCCTCCGCGTACTCAGCGCTGCTCGCGCAATTACGAGACGCAGAGAGTCGGGGCTTCGATAGTGGCACCGATCTCCCGACGCTGGTCACGGGTCGTTCGTTCGATGACGCCGAGGACGTCGCCAGTGTCTTGTACCACCGCATTGATTGCTACCTGACGGGCGTCGGCTACCGCGCCCCGAGTGCGAGCGACTTCGTCGCCGGCATTTTTGCGCGTCCCAGCGGGATCACCGATCCCGATGTCGTGCGCGCGCTGAACGACCGGGCCGACGCCATCGAGCAGCGGGCCTGCGAACTCGCCACGATGGCTATTGAACGCGGCGACGCCTGGGTGTCGGACTTCGGCGACGCTCCCGATGCGGACGAAAGCTACCAACAATGGATGTGGGAAGTCCTCGCTGGCGCGACCTTCTTAGATCGCTGGGGTATTGACAACCCTGACACGATCTTCGACGATGCACCTGTTAACCACGAACAAGAGGCTCAGCGAGGTCGAGTCCTCGGTGCTGCAATGAGAGCCAACGCACTCACTGCATCGGCGAAACCCGACTACGTGTTCTCCGGCGAAGGTCCCTTGGAGCCGCCCGACCACGACTTCGGACTCGATTTGTAGCCCGAGCACGCTGACGTCATCAACCACTATGCAAGTCTCTTCGAATCGCCGTAACTAAAGGCCTTCTTATGGTCACACCCATTAGTTACCATCAATCAATGACCGACGAGATGAGCTATGGAAACGCCATAGAACATGACGTACGCAAAATTGCGGCTCGTCTGGGCGTCGCTGATTTCGTTTACACCGTTCCAGTACTTTCCAAGGGAGCTGGCGGCAGTCGGGAAGTCGGAGATGGGCTGCTTATTTCAAATGGACACGGGGCAATCCTTCAAGTGAAGACCCGTGATCCAGTCTCTCGCTCAGAAACTGGTGAGTCCTGGTTAGCCAAACATGGAGAACGCGCTTATCGACAGGGGAAGGGAACTCGACGACAGATTAGCGAACAGCAAAAGGCGGGAGAGATTGTCACTGCGTTTCCTGTGCGCGCAGAGGATTGGAGCCCGGAAGTTCGAGAAAGGGTTGGCCTTCCGCTGGACATGGATGTATCAGACTGGCAAACCATCATCGTGGTGGACCACCCAGAAATGGACGGAACTCAACCGACCAGAACCGACGCGTTCTGGATTACGACTGACGATTGGCTAATGCTCAACCATGCCATCCGCTCCGTAACCGGTCTGTTGATTTACGTGGAGCGCGTGCTCGAAGCTGGACCGAACGTGTGTCCGAGACTTGGCTATGAAGCTGAACGATTTGAACAGATGGTCCAAGCGGATGCTAAGTACGCAGCCGCTGGAGGAACAAGAAGTCGTCCCTGGCTGACGGCAGATTCCCTCAACGACCCGACGGGTGCAGCGCTCTATCGCCAACTCCTTGAGAGGATCTGGCCAGAAGAATCGGGGCAATTACTTCAAGTGCCGATTGGGGACACGCGACGTATTCTGGAATTTCTCGATGACGTACCACCTGGCATGCAAGTTGAAGCAGGTCGATGGATTCTGAGAAAGCGCTCGGAGATTCGTGACAGACCGTGGGCGTCAGGCGCATGGATGTTCAACAGCGAGCGGCTGTTTGTTTTCGGCTGTTCACCGTCTGATTTGTTCGAAGATATCGAGCACTTCGATGCCAAGCTTGCCTCTCTCGCATGTGTACGAGCCAAGCAAATTGGATTGCAGGGAAATTCCATCACGTCTCTTCTTGCCGTCGGGCACATTGTGGGAGATGGCTATATCGATTACCGCTACATCTACATGGAACCACCTATCGATGCTTCCCCGGAGCTGATGCGATCAGTAGGACATGAGCACGGGGTGTTTGACCCAGAGGCTGGTCAGGTCAACTTTCCCAAGGCCGCACGTAATGAAAGATGCCCGTGCGGAAGTGGACTGAAGTTCAAATACTGCGATAGGAATACCTAGCTATCCGGTAGAGCCAACGCCGACTATTGGTCGGTGTTTAAGCGGATCGCAGCTGCTCGACACACCCCTATCGTACTATCAATTTATGACAAGCAAGTACGCCCGAAGATGAGAGACTCTTCCGCCCTTCCTAAGGAGTTCGAGGCACTCAAGCATCAAACGGATCCACATCGACGTGGTTACAATTTCCAGCCGTTCGTTGGAAAGCTTTTTCAAGCTCAGCATTTCAAAGTCGAGAAGAAGGCAAGAGCTGCAAGGCCACGCCAGGTCGATCTCTTTGCATCTCGCGGGACCGAGATATACCTCATCGAAACAAAGTGGCGTAAAGATCCCGCGAATATCGACGACGTTGATTCACTCTTTACTCGCCTTGCTGCGGTTCCTGCATCAGTAACGGGAATACTCGTGAGTTACGTGGGCTTCACCAAGGACGTGATCGTGCAGGTCAAAAACAAGTCGGATCGTCCTGTACTTCTCGTGTCCGGTCTTGAGATTGAGAACGCACTCGGATGGAGCGGCAATTTTCTCAAACTTCTCCACGACAAGAAACAGGCTTTGTTAGTGAATCGTGAAGTGTTACTCGACGAGACTCCTAAGCATCAATCGCACATCAAGAAGGTGAAACCTGGCGACTTGCCCTCATCGAAAACTGAGTTCCTCTATCCCGACGGACACCGATCCTCGTGGTTCACGTCCGGCGGCGGTTTTGGAATGTTTACGTTCGTTCCAGAAATGCCAGACATTGACTGGGCGTCCGCTGGAGGTTCTGGAGTCTCGGTTGACATCGCAGTGTCAGTTGATGGTCAGAACGGCTTACTCGATGTCATACGCCAAATGGCGGAGATGGGCTGGGTGAACACGAATGGAAGTTGGAGCATTCAACAGGCCCATGCCAACTGGCATGGGTTTGGAACTCAATCACTGTGCGAAGCCCTCCAAAGTTGGGCAACGCGATACGAAGGAATGGAAACGCATCATTCCGAAGAGATGTGCTACTTCAACGAAATCGATGATGGCTACTACACACTGACTGCCTCTATCTCGGCAGACAAGAACCGCTCCATCTGGCACGCCGAACTTTCCTTCCAGCTGGTGGGAATACCACTGGATCTCAATCCACTCCGGGAGTTATGCGAGCGACTCGGAATTCACGAACGGATTCATTTTCGTCCCAGAATTGACAAGTCAGTGACCCGTGGACATCCGAAGAGGGATACGAAGTTGCGTTCAGTCGTTCCGGTCGCATTTGTCGTTGCTTCGCCAGATTCTGAGATCCTCGTTGATTCAGAATGGGTCGTCGGCATAGTCGTTAAGAATCCTTTCAGACTTGGGCATGGATCCAAGAGAAACACGATGCCGGAATGGATCCCCCACATACTCAGTGACACCGAATTTCTCGTCTGCAGTTTGCGCTCGTGGCACGCGGTTGACAGTCACAAATCCGGATATGACCTGTGGATGATTGAATCGTCGTGGACATCGGATGCCCTCATTGCCCGTGCTGTCACTGACTGGAGAAGTGACGATGGAGGTGAAGAGATGGTTCTCCAGCCTTACGGTGATGTGGCTCTTGAAACGGATGACAATGGCGTGACCCGCGTCACGCCCATTAACGGTAAGAAGGATTAGTCGTCAAGCTCCCACTGAAAGCCTTACGAGCTACCGCCTGGCAGGCGCGGTCAACGTGTCCGACTCCTTCATGAATCCGCCTAAGTGTTGCCGCTGCTACCGCCATTCTCACGTCGAGATTCATCACTATTGCTTTCCGTGTCTCGATTGGGGGCACGGGTATTGGGACGACATTCAGAATCTTCTGATTGATCTTGGGCATATTGCCCGCTGAGCCAGTGGCACGATCGCGAAGGAACTTCCTCGATTGAGGTGCGAGGAGCATGTACCACAGGTAGCGCGGATCAATGTCATCGCGCACTCGTGCCCGGATCATGAGGTCTGGATACAAATATTCTCTCGGTCCTCCCTCGTATATGGCGGGAACGCCCACGTACTCAGCTGTGTTTCCTCGTTGAATGACCACATCGCCGGGCATCAGCCAGAATGGCGAATCGTCTGGGAACACCTCATCGGTGTATTTAAAGTGCTGACCGTCAAATAATCCACTAGTAGTAGCTGTCAATGTAAGTACACGAAATTGAGTCTCGAATGTCACGGGTCGTGCCGAGTATCCATTCTTTAGAGGCTCACGAAGAACTTGCGCCAGATCGAGCACAGACCCTTCTTCTTCACAGGCTTGGCTTGCTTCACGAAAAGCAGCACCAAGAACAGCGTGTCGGTACTTTTCGATAGCTTGACGAGACGCATAAAGGTGGTTCGTCGCAGTCTCACGTCGGTCAGAAACTGTGTCAAGCAGGTTCACAATCTGGTGCTGCGATTCCTTCGGGGCGAGAGGAAAACGAAGCTTCTTCGCGTTTGTCCCCGAAATCTCAGCGAAGGTGGTGCCGCTCGCAAGCTGCTCTGCATCAGCACGAAGAAGCTTCAGTGCGTAATAGAGATATTCTGAATCGACCTCTTCCGAAGGCACGAAGCTTCGAAAACCCTGGTTTGTCGTGACTGGGTTTGCGGCGATAGCAACATACCCGATTGGCGCTCGCGAGGAGAATAGAACCGTCCCTGCGGGCATATACGTGGCCGAACTTTCCTTAAGACCTTGATCGGTCAGGTTCCTCCGTCCGCGCGAAATGTACTTGTCGTTATAGCCAGTCAGGTCTGCAGGAGTGACCCACGGATGCCCCCCACTGTCTGTGAAATTTCCTGTGATTGAAGTCTTCGGCGTTCCACCGCCGACCACCTTGGCAATGTCGCCAGTGGCGACCATCCGCCATCCCTCCGGCAATTCAACAGCATCCCAACTCACGCCTCACTCCCATTGCTGTCGAGCAGTCGCTGAATGTCCGCGAGGTCGTCGAGCGCGAGTTGTAACTCTTCCATTACTTCCGTTATGAGTTCCTCGGGATCAGGAAGCTCATCAGGATCGTCGATCTCCTCGTCCCGGAGCCATTTGAAAGCGTCAAGCTTGTAGTGCTTGTCCTTCACTTCAGCAATGGAAAAGCTGTGCCAACGATCTTGTATCGAGTCGCCACCAGATCGTGAAGCTAGCCCATTGGGATCCTCACCGAAGCACAGCTCGAACTCTGCGAAGTGCTTCGCTGTAAGCGGCCGGCTCTTCTTCGTTATCTTCGGAACGTTGGCTCGGCCGTCGTAAATCCAAACTGTCTCGGTCGGCCTACCTTTTGTGAAGAAGATGACGTTTGTTTGAGTCCCTTCCGTATAGGGACTGAATGTGCCACGGGGACAACGCAGGACGGTGTGAACGCTGCAATCCTCCATCAGCACTTTGAATACTTCTCCCGCCTGTTGAGCAAATAGAACATTGTCAGGAACGACGACTGCAGCCCGTCCGCCCGGCTTGAGAATCGTGAGTACGTGCTGGATGAAGTTGAGTTGCTTGTTGCTGGTTTGGACAACAAAATCCTCACGGTCGGGTGCCTGGTTTGCTCCTTTAGTCCCGAATGGCGGGTTAGTAAGAATCACGTCGTAGCGTTGGGCTGGCGGAACCTCGTAAATCGAATCAGCGAGCGTGATATGAGGCTCAACTTGGTGGAGGTACATGTTCATCAGCGCCAAGCGCCGAGGGCGGGCGACGAGTTCCTGCCCGAAGTAAGTTGCGCCACGAATTTTCTTTGCAGTTTCGCGGTCGAATGCGCCCCCGGTCTCATCCTTAAGCCACTCATAAGCAGCAATGAGAAAGCCACCAGTACCGCATGCGGGATCGTCTATTGAATAGCCCTTGCTGACCCTCGGGTCGGGCTTAACGCAGCGAACAATGCTCTGGATGAGAATTCGTGGAGTGAAATACTGACCCGCGCCCTTCTTCCCTTCGCTGGCCGCCTTTTCCAAGAGTCCTTCAAATGCTTCAGCTTTGATATCGGTGTCGATCGATATCCACTCGGTTTCGTCAATCAGGCCGATGAGCTTCCCGAGGTTTACGGGATTTGTGAATCGGTTCTGAGCTCCGCCGAAGATGTCACCAAGAATGCCGGGTTGTTTTCCGAGCGTTCGCAGTGCCTCAATATAGGCGTCGAGGAGATCCGTTCCAGATTGTTTGCGAAGATAGGGCCAGTCAGTCTCGACTGGTACGGCAACTCCGCGTTCATCAGCCATCTTCAGGAACAGGAGATACGTGAGCTGTTCGATGTAGTCGCCATAGTCCACACCGTCATGACGGAGCGTGTGGCAGAAGCCCCAAAGTTTGTTGACGACATCGGTCATGCGGCCACCAGTTCCATGTTCAGCTCGTCAAGTAACTCAGCAAGGTGGCCGCCAAATGTCCGATTTGCTCGACCCCATCCCCCTCGATCGGCGAGGACCGGGATGATGTCAAAGTCGTTAGGTTCAATAGAGAGGTTTTGGACTAGGTGTTGACGGATGTATTCCATCCACTTAGTTTGCTCTTCTGTCAGGTGACGTCCGGCTGAAACGGTTGCTACGGCGGAATTGACGCGCTCCTCCGCAGTCAATAATGGTGAGGTTTCGGTAGCCGCCCGTTTCACCATCGAAATGATGTCAACGAGCGCTTTGTGATGCGTAGCCCTAAATGCCTTTTCAAGGTTCGTCTCCGTAAAGTGCTCAGGTGCGTGAAGTAGTGCATCACGAAGTTCTTTAAGCGGTCCTGCACCCCAATCCGCTGGTTTGGAAAGCAGAATTCGAACCGCACGAATCTCGTCGGAATGGTCATCAATGAACTGCTCAAAGAGCTTGAGGTAGTCGTCAGGTTTGTATTCCATCCCGACCCCGGCCTTGATGAGCCACTCGGATTCAACCGTGTCCGTAACTCCGGTAGCCACGATGAAGACGCGTTCCGCCCTGGGATACTTGGTGAGCAGTTCAAGAAATTCGAAATTACGAAGTATTGCCATGGTATCGGCGAATTCACCTCGAATCTTTGCTGGCAGATCTTCGGCGAAACGGGCAACGTCCCCGTCTGGCACAAAGCGAGCGAAGAGATCACGCGCATCGCCGCTCATGTTCTTGTCGATGCGTTGCAGGCGCTTCACCAATCTCTTGGTGTTGTAGTCCCTGTCAGTGTTCTGCCAGATCTCCTCGACGATTTGCTCGACGGCCTTGCCATCGCCTTCTGGAGGTTCGACGGTCATCCCTGTGGTGCTGCGGAAATACTCAAAAAGAGTTCCGTCAAAACAGTCGAAAACGACAAAATGATCCTTACCGGGCACCAGATCCGGAGACAGGCGAGTTCCTCGACCGAGCATCTGCTCAAAGAGAATTCGAGACTTCACGGGTCGGAGAAAGACCAGGAATTCGAGATCGGGTATGTCAACACCCGTCGTGAGCAGGTCAACTGTAACGGTGATCTTGGGGTTCGGGCGATTACGAAACTCTCGGATTTTCTGCAGAGGCCGGTCAACACGTCCTGTGATTTTTGATACGAAAGCTTCGCCTCGTCCAAAAATCTCTCGCGCCTGATTCACAAGCTGATCAGCGTGAGAAGTGTGAGGAAGGTCATTCGCTGCGAAAATCAAGATCTTGGGAAAGCGCCCCGTTATAGCTTCATGCTCCTCTGCATAACGCTTCAGTTCTTCAAGGATTTTTTTATTTGAATCTGGTGCCGTGATATTTCGCTCAACTTCTGATGCATCGAAGAGTCTCTCGTCTTCGAGAAAGTCGAGTTGGCGAGCACCCGTATCAGTATCGACTTCGTCAACCTGTTCCCCTTCATGAAGGAATACACCATTCATTCGGACATTGCTCGCCACTCGAACCACGTCGTAGTCAACGAGATAGCCCTCGCGCACAGCTCGCTCGTAGTCGTAGCGATAGACCATGTTCTCGAAGTACGCCATGGTGTGTGCCGCAGGGGTGGCGGTCAGGCCAATCTTGGTCGCATCGAACCAGTCGAGTGTCGATCTCCAGATTGAAAGTTCCTTGGCAGAGTAGCCACGATGGCACTCGTCGGCCACGATCAGATCAAATGCGTGGATCGGTATGTCGAGCTTCTTCGCATCTCCGTCCACTGCATCGCCCTCACCAAAGTGGATACCGGCTTCGCTACCGAACAGGTTTATGCTCATTCTTTGGATCGTGGAAACATAGACAAAGGCATCACCAAGCTTCGGATTGGTGAGCAACGAGTTCGGCATGACGTTTGGGTCAAACTTCTCGCTTTCGTCGAAGTCAGTCTGTTGGAATCGCTGCGAGTAGACAGGATAGATCTTGTCAAACTTGAGACCTGGCTCTGCCTCAAAGCTGGCGAAGGCGCGTACGGTTTGTGCTGCCAGTGCCCGTCGATCGACAAGAAAAAGTACACGCCGAGCTACTCCCGATTTCATGAGTCGGTAGATCTCGTTAACTGTCATGAGTGTCTTGCCGGTGCCCGTCGCCATCGTCACCATCATCTTGCGATGGCGATCGGTGATTGCTTGTTCAATGGCGGTGTTGGCCTCTACCTGATATGGGCGAACGCCCTCCTGAATGGGAATTGCACGTAGTGTCGCTAACTCGACTTCAAGGCTGCGCTCTTGCATCTCGCGTAGAGCCTTCACGGTGTGAAATGCGGAGACCTTGCGGGAGCGGTTCAGCGCATGCCTGACATCGTGGAACCAAATCTCCTCGCCATTCGTCGAGTAGATAAATGGGACGCCGAACTTTCCCTGATACTGTTCGCCGCTCTCAATCGCACAGGCATAACGCTCAGCCTGTGGAAGAACCCCTTGAGGTCCGAGCGTTAGCTTTTTGGCTTCAACGACGCCAAGAAGCTCAGCCTGATCGGCGAGTACGTAGTCAGCAGGACCGAGATCGGTCTCAAACTCCTCAATTGCGAGCGCAGCTCCACTTGGACGAATATCGACGAAGGGCACCACTGACCATCCCGAGGCTCGCAGCTTTGGGTCGATCCGTGTCCTGCGGGTCTGACGCTCGGTCTCTTTCGGTGTCACTCGCCGCTCTCCTCATTCCCCTAATCCTCGAAGCTTTAGATTGAGTAGTTACTCATGAGATATGACGAGTATGCACGAAAAATTGTTCGTTGAGGATTGACATAGCTGCCATAGATCTTTTCTGTCAACGTTAGGTCCCGGCGGACTATGCCCGATGAGTTACTTGCCGGGAGACAAGGCAACACCTCCAACGTAGAATGAAACTACATCGCTGTCATTTTGGAGGTCGTTATGAGCGCCTGGCTTGATTTTGGGGCGTCAGTCGTCGGAGGAGCGGTTGCTGCCGCTGCTGCCCTTGGTGGAGTCGCACTCGGACAGCGTGGCGAGAACACACGACTAACAAAAGCCGATCGACAACACCTACGCGACCTGAAGGGTGAACGGCTTCGGAAACTGTATGAGCCATTGGTCAAATTTGCCATGCTGTTGCAACAGGTCGCAAAAGAGAAGTCGTACGTCATGGAAGGCGACACGGTAGAAAAGCGAGACGAGCGTCACCAAAACGAATTAGCCGCAGGAATGCATCAAGTCGGCACAGTGATCGCAGCAACCGTCATAGAACCTGGGACGATCAAAGTTCTAAAGGCGTACGAAGCAACATACGCCGCCTGCGACTCGTACCTGCGTTCGTTGAATACGAACGCCACGGTACACAACTCTACGACCTACGAGGACCTCCAGAAACAGTTCGCAGCGATTTTATCTGCTGCCGATTCGCTGAAGGCAACGGTGCTGAAACAACTTGAAGAGCTAGAACAACCCATCCAATAGCTTCGTCAATACCAGGAGGTAACTGACTTATGGAAGACGTAAAAGTAGAACTGCAATTCTCCGATGCGTTCCCACACTCGGATCGCGATGCGATACACCGGGCGTTTACCGACGAAGGGATTGACGCAAAGCTCTCGGATCGCGACATCTTTTACAAGGGAGGCAGTGTTTCCCCTGAGAACCTGATCATTGGATTCATCGTCACCTTTCCGGTGTTGCAGTTTCTCCAGGGCTACTTCTCCGCAGCAGGAGCCGATGCATGGGAAGCCACCAAGAGGGCTCTTAAGAAAGCCCGAAAGGCGCACGATGGAGGTCAGGAAGCAAATATCGATGATGCGGATGGGAAAACGTACGCTAACTACATCATTCCCAACGACCCATCCCAACAGGACGCTGCCATTGATGCGATAGCTGCCGACTTCGCCGCTCTTACCGAAGTCGATGAGCGATGGTGGCTTGGTCCGCCCGATTCACGATGGGGTACGGGGATGGAGTCAGCGCAGCAGAATAAGAAGCTGGATGACAATAGTTAGCGAACGCCCTTTATCCGTGTGAATCTGAAAAGGCGCGAGAATCCTTAGGGTCACTCATAGGTTGTGCACAGGGTCAGGCATCGTCCAACGGCACAACTACCAAAAAGGGCAAACTGAAACCATGGATGATCTCGCTACACTTCGCGGCTTTCTGGCGAATGAAGATCCGAAAGCGTCTGCAGCTCTTGATTCGCTGTCGGTGAAAGTAGGCGGTAGTACGGCGGGGCCCTTGGCCCTTCCGATAGTCACCAACGTGATCGCGAAAACCGGAGATTCCATCTTTAGTTCGGTTGCTGGGAGCCTGCGCAATCCGTACACCCGATTGCTGCCGTCCGACGCGACGATTTACATCGTGTACCTGAACGCACAGAGTCAAATCTGTAGGCGGAGACAACGAGCCCACTGGGGCTGCGGTGAGCCCCGGTGCGACTGTGGCGTTTAGCGACACACTCTTGAGCACGTCGATAAACCCGACGACCATCGTGCGGGCCTCGGTTGACCCCGACGGGTTCCCAGTTCCCGGTAGGGGCACGATCCAGTGCACGCAATGACGTTCGACGTCGTCGATCCGCCCGTCCGACTCGCGTGTCAGACAGTGAGGCTAGAAATTAGGAAGCCCACGCGGAAGGCGAAATGGTGAGACCCAAAATTTTCGTACCCGCAGCAGTTGTACTTGGCGCACTTGGGGTTGGCGGCTTGGTCTTGTATACGCCCAATCATTCGGCGTGTAGTTCAATTCTGATCCAGGCAACCAACGAATCGCTCTGTCGAACGGCCAACACGTTCTACATAATTTCGTGGGTTCTGATAGCCATTGCAATCCTGATGACTCTCGGTCAGATCGCTTCGCTTACTCAGTCACGAAACTCCACCTCTACAGGTCAATCGCCTAATCAAGAGTTTTGCGTTTCGTGCGGAAAGCCGATGGCGATCAACTCAGCATTTTGTCCGCAGTGTGGCGCGACCGCCGCACCAACAAACTCAAGCGTTGTTATCGAAACGCCGCAAGACAACAAGGGGCCATCAGAGTCCGAGTTGGCGGTGTCACTGGAGAAGTCGGAAGACGAAAAGTCAATCGGGCGTCGTCGCTCCGCATGGAATCATCCAGTTGCAATAGGACTGATTGTAATTGCATTGATTCTCGCGTCGGGTGCCGTCGCGGTGGCAATCAATGATCATCACGACCCCACTGTTACCAGCAGTTCAACTTCACAGACAACGATTCGCCCCTCTGGTCTCGTTTCTGCGAATCTCCCCTTGTCGTCTTGTACTACGACCTATGGAATACCTGGTACCAAGCCTGCACGCCTCCCCAATTACATCCGAGAGATGATTCCTCGTGGCGACGTTGGAAAGTTGAAAGTCTTCGCGGATGCCCAAGGAGTCATGGAATTGGTTGGTCCACGCCAATGGGGTTGCGACGCTTCGATTGGCGCTGATGGTTCGAGCAGTCTTTTCATTGGACCAATCGGAACAAACAACTACAGCGGCAAACTTGCGTCGAGTTCGACGGTCGAGCAGATCAGCGGCTCGCAAACGAGTGCATGTGTCAGTTGCGGACTGGATCAAGCGTGTCCTCTATTCGCTGCCGCCGCGCAAGAGAATCAAAGCGACTACCAACAAGGGTGTCTCACTTCTGCACCGGCAAGCGAGTCAATCACTCAACTCACTAAGAGTGTCGTCGAGTTCACCGATCCACCCGGTGTCCACGGAGACGCCAATCCTTCCGGGGGTGCGTACGCAGCACGAGGTGCGATGACATTCTCATCCGGTCAATTGGTGACAAGTTGGATGGAAACCTGCCTACTTCCGCCTAGCGAACAATCGCTTTGTTCAGCGTCCCTGGATGACTTTGTATCCGCGTACGGGAGCAAATAATGCATGTTAAGAGCCACCTCAAACGACTCGTTGTCGTCTTGGCTATTGCGTTGCCCGTGGCGTCAGTTATGACTCTCGCGCCTGCATCGACGGCATCGGCGTCGACAAGCGCACGGCCAGGTGAGCCTCGCCACGTAACAGCCGTTGCGGGTAACAATTCAGCGATTGTGCGTTTCTTGCCCCCTACTTCCAACGGCGGCTACAGGGTCAATCGTTATGACATCCTCAGTGAAACAACTGTCTCGAAGCAGGTATACACCTGCACAGCGACCGACTGCCGCGTAGGGGGATTGACAGCAGGAACTTTGTACTTCTTTCAAGTCGCTGCCGTCACCAAAGTCGGAAGAGGCGCATACTCGCTCCCTTCGAAAGTCGTCACAGTAACCGGATCAGTCGCCATCACATTCAACGCAAATGGCGGGTCCGGCATAATGGCCCCCGAGACCGAGCCGTACGATGCGACCGCTGCCCTCACGCCCAGTGTCTTTACCTACGTGGGCTACACGTTTGCCGGGTGGAATACCAAAGCCAACGGCAGCGGCACTGCGTTCACCGACGGTGCGCTTGCGAAGTTCAATGGGAATGCCACCTTCTACGCGCAATGGACAGTGGGCTCGGCAACAACGGCCACGATTACTTTCAACGCGAATGGCGGTACCGGTTCGATGGCTAACGAGACCGAGAACTTGAACTTCTCGACGGCATTGACGACCGACGTCTTTATCCGAACTGGGTACACCTTCAGCGGTTGGAACACAGCGGCAAGCGGTAATGGCACCAGTTACGCCAATGGCGCGACGTACGCGTTCACTGCGTCAATCACGCTCTACGCCCAGTGGACTACCGCGCAGATCACGACGCCCTTTACGGGCGCAGAGTCTCCGAATTGGTCTGGCTATGTACTTCCAAGCGCCACCGATAGTGCTTATTTCACGTACGTGTCGGGCGAGTGGAAAGTTCCCACGCTCAATTGCGCCGATACACCGAACAGCAACTCAGCCACGTGGGTTGGTACAGGCGGGGACTATTGGCCCGGTGGAGGGTACTCGGGAGCCCTCCTCCAAACTGGCACCGAAGATGACTGTGTGAATGGGGTACAGGAAGATCGAGGCTGGTGGTTCCTTGTCGATCCGTCGTGGGATTACGGAACGTACTTCTCAAGTTTCCCCATAAGTCCGGGCGACACGATGATCGCGAAAGTCGAGATCAATACTGACGACCAATGGGTCACGGTCCTTGAAAACCTCACCACTGGACTCCAAGGCGTGTTCGCTATCGGAGATGCGTGGGACGTATCGACGATTTCAGGCAACACTCTCGTCGGTGGAATTCAAGGAAATGCCACGAACACCTCATACTCTGGCGGCGCCTCGGCGGAGTGGGTTCAGGAAGACGAAACGATTTCGAGTACTGGCTCGCTCGAACCGTTCGCAAACTACGGAACGGTGACCTTTAGCAACCTGACGACGAACCTTTCGTCATGGACGCTCCCGAACAGTGACGCCTACGAAATCGTGCAGAACGGCGTGCCGCTCTCCGTTCCCGAGCCGGTGGTCAATGATGGCTTTACCGTCAACTACACAGGGCCGTGAGATAGAACGTGGCGCACATCAACCCTCAAGGCATTCGAGTCGGAATGGGACCAGACATTGGCTCTGTCTCGGTCAATGGGGGCGCAGTTCTCGGCGAAGGTGGCCCTGTGCGTCCGCGAATCGTCGTGCCTCTAAAATTCGAGATGAATCCGCAGCCCGACGACGCGATGATTGCGGTGATCTCCCTTACGGCCTCGCTTGGAGTACAACCGCACGCGTCGCCCGCACAGGTTCTCTGCCAGCCCATCACCCGGCAACTCATATCTCGATTCCCCGCTCACTCGCAGTCCCATCCAACCAGCCACCAAGAGGACTTGCGATTCTTCTTGACTCAAGCAGAAGTTGAGGATGTCGAAGCACTGCGCCACGTCTCCAACGCAGCGGTATTCACGCTGTACGTTTATCTCGATGTTGTGGTGGCGGCGCTCAAGAACCACAACCAAACGGGTACAGAGCAAACGGGGAATGCTCGATTTGGAATGTTCGCCGAAGTGCTCCCCTATTGGACGACGCAGGTTCAGCCAGTGCCGATAAACATCGAGAACTCATCATGGGTCAACAACGTTCTGCCGGGGCTCGGCTACGACCGACTACGGCTCATGGAACTCAAGTTCCCACCTCCCTCGCTCGAAAACGCTGCCAAGCAGTTCGACAAGGCGAAACGAGCACTCGACGAACGTCGATACGGTGACTGCATCGGAGATAGCCGTGGACTTTTGAACATGTGGGAAAAGCAGTTCAAAGCGACAAAGAATCGGCACGTTGCTCAGATAATCGCAGATGAACGTGGTTGGCCCGAGGACGACGTCCGCCGCCAACTTGTCGACACCATTTGGAAGAGAGTCGGCGACATTGCGGATGCCCCACACCACCCCGAGGGCGATGTGGACGCCGAGTTATTCGAGAGACGAGACGCGAGGCTGATTCTGCTACTGACGGCGGCGCTTTCGGAGTACCTCGATCAACAATGAGTGACCACTCTTCCCTCCGGCGGCTTGCCTCAAGAGGAATTCTTGGGTCGTCTCGGAGGATTTACTCACACCAGACGTTGCAATCGGGCAGGTCGGGACAGTTACGCGAGCGCCCCATGGCTGAGCCCGTCCCAGTAGACGAGAAGTATGACTTCTCGGTCGAGCGGTCGAAGTTCCTGGAGCGCCACCCGCACTCGGAGTTGGAGAGGATCAGTGGCGATATCTAAGAGTTCAATTCGATTGGGTTGGGACCCCAGGTGCGAGAGGAGCCGGAGTCGATGTGACCAGCGACGGTGATGTCCGAGAAGACACTTATGCGCGACACCGAAGAGCCAGAGACGATCTTGCGGGGATGGCAGCGGAACGTCGTTGATTCTGCGCCACGCCGTAGTGAATGCTTCCGAGACGATGTCAGAAACGTCCGAAGAGGAGTTAACAGCTCGACGACGCACGTAGGCGTAGATGGACTTGTAGTTCGCCCCCGTAGAGCGACTCGAACCTCTCGATGTCGTTCTGCGAAGTTCGAGCGGTCACCGTCTATCTCTCCTAGAACAATGCATACCCACTACATGTCAGAATCGGTGGTCAACCTGTCCACAACTTTGAAATTTCTCCATCGCGCGTTGAATTGGTCACACCCCGAGCCGGTAACGGTCAAGACGCACGCCAATCAGGCAATGTTAAAATTCGGCGCCCGCGACCGTGCTCAATTGGTCATCTTCGCTTACGGGTCGGGTCTCATCCGACCCGGCTGGGTTATATGAAAACACTCGGAACTCGCGCTCAGGATCAGAACCATGTGAGCGCAATCCAAACGAAAATACTAAACCCCGGCGGTGTGGCCTGTTCCGAAGAACTACCAGGGACCGCTCCGGGGCTTTCGTATAGCAGTATAGAAGCCGTGGAACTTCCGGACAACAATCTTTGGACCGTCGTAGAACTCCACCTAAGTCCGGAGCGACTTCAAGGGTACCTCGCGGTATGCGACGGCAACCTCGACCGAGCCCTCGAACTCTATCTTTGGAATTCGACCGTCAGCGCAGCTATTTCGGAATCGTTGGGCCACCTGGAGATCGGCGTTCGCAACGCCCTATCGCGACAATTGACCCTGCGCCACAACAACCTCGGACGAAGCGGCACGTGGCTCGATGATCCGGCCGATGAGTTGACCCTACGGGCACGCACGGACATTTTGGATGCCCGATCGAGAGTTGCGGGGAAAGGCAAATCGCTGACTCACCCCCAGATCGTGAGTGAACTGAGTTTCGGTTTCTGGCGCTACCTGATCTCCAAGCGCAATCTCAAGTTATGGCCCGACCTTGCTGGAGGATTTCCCAATGCACCCAATCGCTCATTGAAAACGGTCGAAGATCCACTGATCAGGCTCCTCGATCTTCGAAATCGCATCGCTCACCATCAACGAATCTGGAATCTTCATCTTGAGGCACGAATCCGGGACCTCGAAGACCTATTGGGTTACATCGACGCTGACTTTCGAGACTGGGTTCTCCTCCACTCGCGCGTGCCAAGCCAACTGGCCGCGAGGCCTCCACACAACAGGCACAAGTGACGTTCACGTCGCGTCAGCCTCGTTGTCGCAACTTGCAAATAGAAACCGGTCCCATTCCTCGCGCACACGCGGATCAGACTCGACGGACGACTAACTTTGCTCCACTGGTTGAGTAATCAAAAGGTGGCGCCAGTTGTGGAGTTGGATCGCAGATCGATCTCTATTACTTCCAGGTCAGTTTCATCAGTTTCAACACCACAGAAAACACCACAAACCACAACTAACTAGAACTACCAAACCGACTGGAACGAACAGTGATTCCTTGCAAACAAAGGGCTGCAACGACCAAACCGACACGTCAATACAGGTGTCATAGTTCTCTTAATCAACAGGTTCCGGGTTCAAGTCCCGGCCGGCGCACCAGTTAAAAGTCCTGATTAAAGCCATTTTCTCGTGTCGCCAGCATCGTTTCTAACGCGAAAAAACCCTCAATTATTCGGGGCCTGTCCTGATCATCGCATCTATTCGGTTTTCGAGCGACTGTAGAACGCCGGGTCGTCGAGGGCGAGGTGAGTTCCGCTCGAAGCGTTGGCTCCAACTGTTGCGGCGACGCGCGGTGAATCCGCTCTTTACGTCGAAAGAGGGACAGCTTCCGCCGTCGAGGTGGGTCTTACGTGATTCGCGATGTCCTGAGGCGCTTCCTTCGCCGACCAACGTGGACGATGACGTACACGAGGAGAACAATGGCCGACATTGCGTGCCATTTTTGGAAGATGTACGGGCCCGGGAGAGGTGCGAGAATCGCGTGACCCACGAGGAAGTCCGCGAAGCCCGAAACCATTGCGTTCAAAGTCAAGAGCCATAAGGTCGCATCCGCTACAGCCTGACGTGACTGACGGCCTGACGGTCGGCCGAAGAGGCGCGCAAGGAGCCGTCTAACGGTGTGACGTCTCTGAGTCAGGTGCACGACGACGAGAGCGAGGACCAGAAGTCCAATAATTGCGTGGACAGTGGCACCGGAGTGACCCAAGTACTTGCGAGACAGAAAGACCGCCGAGACAACGGTGGCAATGAAACCAACGATCAGCGCCAGATGGACGGCCCAGCGATTTCGGGCGATCGAATCGCTATGAGGAACAGCTTTAGTTTGATTGGTCAAGGCTTATTACCCATGCTCTCGACTGGCCCAAACGAATCGGTTTCCATTAGGACGCCTCAGCTTGCAAGATTTCGGCGACGGGCCTACGAGCGCCCCAACTCGCTGGTATCGAAGTCAAACCGGCAATGACGATCACGGTTGCCGCGACAACGGCGATCAGCCACCATGCGGGAGGTTGGCTTGCGCCACCGCCTTGGTTGGCAAGCGTGAACAAGGCGAAGCCTCCTGGAATCCCGATGAGCGCTCCCGCGAACGCCGGAAGCACCTGTGCAACAGACAGTCCAGCGGTCAACTGACCGGGCTCCACACCAAGGGCGCGCATGATCGCAGAAGTGTGCTGAGAGTCTTGCACTGTCGCTCGCGTAATGAACACGGCATTAACTGCGGCCAACGCCACCAGCAAAATCGAAACGATCAACAGCACCTGGTCCTCTCTCGCGGTCTTCGACACGAAGCCCACGTCGAATTGATTGAAATTTGCAGATCCAGACGTATCTGAACCGAATTGAGAGGCGGCAATTGTCGCGCGCGCGAAGAGCAGTGCAGCGATTCCACTCACGGTGACGGCGATACTCAAGACATTCAGAAGAACGCGTCGAGGCCGTCGAGCTCCCACTCGGACAGCGAGCAGCATCGACACGGGAAGTCTCGCCGATCGGGTGACCAACCAACTTCGGCGCTTTGGGGGGCTCGAAGAGTCGGCAAGGGCGTCGACCGTGCTCGTTCGAGCGGCGCGGAGTGCAGGAACGACGGTCGCGAGACCTGCCACAATGACTGCTGCCAGAAGGACGATCGCCGCGGTCTCCACGGTGAACTGCGGCGCGCCCGCGGTCCCGAGCATTGCCGTACTGGGGCTCGTGAGGAGCGGAGCCACCAGCCGCCCCAGAAAGAGACCGAGCGCCGCAGCCGCAAGGGCGATGCCAAGGTACTCGGCAAGCAGCACGCTCGCGACAAAGGACGGCGTGGCCCCGACTGCCTTAAGAAGACCGACTCGTCGTCGCTGCTCTGCCATCCGACCTCCAACCAAAATGGCGAGGCTTCCGACGGCCAGCAGACCTAGCAACCAGCTCCCAATGAGCAGAATCTTCTGATCTGTTCGCATGAGAAGACCGTCCTGTTGACTGATCGCCTGCCAGGGCATCACGTACGGAGTTCCCGTGTTGTTGCGGTAATTGCCACTCGCGGTGTATCGGTTCGCGAATGACTCTGCCTCCGCTGGCTGTGCGAGCTTGACGTCCAAGATGTAGCCAAGCGGTTGCGCTCGAGTCGCCATGCTTCGAGCGGCGGCTTTAGAGAGCCAAACCAAACCGGGATTTGGCCAACGGCTGCTTGCTTCGAGAAAACCGAGGCCCGAAGTGGGCAAGGCTGCAGTTACTGCAATTCCTGCGACGTGAAACTTTCTACCGTTCAAGATCACTTGATCGCCCACATGAATGCCGAGCGCGTCGGCGAAGCTACGTTCGACGACGACCCCGCCGGGACGGACCCAACTGCCTTGAGTGAGTTTGGGCTGGTCAACAAGAGCCGCGGAGCTGCTGCGCCCTTCGGCGAGAACCGCGTCGGTGTGACCGTGAGCCGTCATCACTGGAAAGGCGACTGGGAACGGGCCGCTGGATGCGCGCACATCTGGTGCCTGAGCAATCGGACTCACTTTGGCGAGACCAGTTGGATTAGAGGGAAGACCCGAATGGTACGGAAATGCGGTGGCAACCGCATCGGGGCCAGCGGTTAACTGCCGGGTCTGTTCGTAAGGCTGCGTCGTGACGCCACGAAGTACGAGACCAAGCGTCAATGCAGTGGTGGCCGCGGCGATGACCACAAGCAGCATCGCGGCTTCTCCGCGCCGACGCCGGAAGTCTCGTGCGGCAAGTCGCAAAATAAGCACGAAGCGACTCACGAGCTAGCCCTCCAGCCCGAGATATGCGCCAAGAGGACCGACCGTGCCACCTCTTAGGACGGTTTCGTCTACGAAAGCACCGTCACGCATCGTGATGAGGCGATCCGCGGTGGCGGCAATTCGCTCGTCGTGGGTAACGATGACGAGCGTCTGGCCGGCAGTATGTATCCGCTGGAACAACTCCAGCACATCAAGCGTGGCAGCGCTGTCGAGATTGCCCGTCGGCTCATCGGCGAGAACAACGATGGGCTCGTTGGCGAGCGCGCGCGCGATCGCGACGCGTTGACGTTGACCTCCCGATAGGGCCGACGGCAGGTGATCGGCTCGGTCCGATAACCCCACCTCACCGAGCAGTTCGGTCGCACGGCGACGCGCTTCGCTCTGTGGTCTTCCAGCAAGAAGCACGGGAAGTTCGACGTTCTCTCGAGCTGTCAACTCGTCCATTAGATGGAACGCCTGGAATACAAACCCGATCTCGCTCCGGCGTAACTGAGCCAGCTGCTTTTCGTTCATCTGATCGAGGCGAAGATCCCGCATCCACAGCTCGCCCCCGCTCGCGCGATCGAGCCCTCCTAAGAGATGGAGGAGGGTCGACTTTCCGCATCCGCTCGGACCCATGATGGCGAGTGCTTCACCACGTGCGATATCGATGTTGACGCCATTGACGGCACGCACGAGGCCTTCAGCGCTTCCGTATTCCTTGCGAAGATCCCGAGCACGGATAGCTAATTCCGTGTCAATTGCTGTCATGATTGACTCCTTCGAACGGTCCAACTGGCTTGGCATGCTTCCAACCAGCGCAGGTCAGCCTGGAGACGGAGCACGATGCCTTCGAGCAGCAAACTCCCGTCCGAGCCGCGCGGCTCCGCAATCGCTGCCAACTGCGCTTCGCGAAGGCGGCGGAGCAGGTCTCGACGTTGCGCGTCAATGATCGCCATGGGATCCGCCAAGCCCGCCGACGCCGCAGCGATCAACTTCAAATGGAACTCGGCGAGGTCCGGCTTTGGCCAGCTGACTTCGGTGAGCCACTCGCTTACGCGTTCCTGGCCGAGGGCCGTCAGCTCGAACATCCTTCGGTCGGGCCGATCGGGCAAGCCCGGAGTTCGTTCGCTGAACACGAGTCCCGCTTTTTCAAGTCGGCTCAGCGTGACGTATACCTGTCCGCCGTTCAGTACGTCACCGAGTGGGCCGAGCGCTTGACTGAGCCTTCCTCGCAATTGATAACCATGCGAAGGCTCCTTTGCGAGAAGAGCGAGTATTACTTCCTGCTTCACAGCTCCTCCTAACTAACCGTTGGTAAACTAACCGTTAGGTATGACCGCTGTCAAGTCGCGTCATCGCATGTGGAATTCTCAGCTTCGCAGCACAACCGATGTATAACGCATTGGCGTCCACCGGCCCGATTTGCCCGTCGACAGCAGTGTGTTGATGGTTTCTCGAACAAGTGGTGATGGAACCTCGAGGTGTATTCCGGAGACGTTAGCCCTCTTGCGTCGGCATTTTGGTCGTCGTGATAAGTAGCAAATAGGCCCCAAACTGACGCGAACCCGCCGGATTCATCAGACGCATAAGAGGAAAACACCAGCAAACAAAGGACTCGCCAGACATAAATGATCAAAACCGACGCGAATATCGCCCTCTTAATCAACAGGTCGCTCAAGTGGCACGGTTTTGCAAATGACTCACCTTAGAGCCACTTCTGCACTACGCAGGTACGATTTCTCGTGATGCCGGCAACCTGGACGACGAATCAGAATCGCCAACCAACGACACCGTCTGATTTGAGTCGTAGCAGTTGGATCAGGTTCCACCACGTCGAACTGGGTCGCCGTTGGAACTCTCAGTGTCGCCATACGGGCAAATAGATGGAGCACCTTGGAGAACCTGAGGGATCGCCTTACACCCGTAAGCCACTTTCTCCTGAAGACCAAATTCGACTTGACGCCTTACTTCAGAGATCACGAGTCGGAAGGCAACCGGGCGACTCGAAACGACATCATTTCATTCCACAGTTCTTTCAACGGCGGTTCGCCAACGCCGAATCGCAACTGCTCGTCGTACCGCTAGATGGCAGCAAGAGACGGATTTGTGGAGTTCAAGATATTGCAGTAGTCGCGGATTTCTACACCTCCATCGACGACGACGTGGGAGAGAACGTTGGCTTTGAAACTATCCTCGGAGATCTCGACAGCACGGCTGCCGCCGTTCTCCGAGACTTTGTTGATCGAGATCAACACCTACTCAACTCCAACGATCATCAAACCCTTTCCCTTTGGTTGTCGATTCTTCACGTGCGAGACCCGCGAACGAGACGCACCTTGGAAGCGCTTGGTGATCAAGTCTTCAAGTTGGATCTCCTCTCCAAGCGATCCCCCGATCGCATTCGGAAGCAGTTTCTTCACAATGTAGGGAGAGAGCCAACCGACAGCGAAGTCAATGAATATATTGAATTGGCGACATCGCTCAACGACATCGAAGTGACGCCCCACCAAAACTCACTCATTGTCACGATGTTCGACGCCGCTCTATGGTCTCTACCGCTTTACACCAATCGAAGTGTCAAGCTCTACCGGTTTCGACAACCGGGTCTAGTTCTTTCCGACCGTCCAGTGATTCTCAAATCTGCCGCCACGAAACTCGGCGAAGGGATTGGCCTCGCTAACGCTGACCAAATTATCGTGCCAATTGATAGGCAGGCTGCACTGGTCTTAGGAAACTTAGGAACCACTGGATGTGGAGTGATCACAACCAGTGACGACCTACTCTTGCGTCAGATTAACCAGTACGTCGTTGGAAACGCAATCAATGAGGTTTACTGCAACAGTGCCGACGAGACCCAGCTAGACGGTCTCGAATTTCCAGACCCTAACCGCCCCTTATTCACCATTTCCGCCGATGATGCGGTGCTCACAAACACTGATGGAGTCAACGCGGCTCCAATCAGAAAGTCGCCACGACGATTCAGACGCCCGGAAGAATCCGAGCCACAAACCTACGCACCCGATGCCTCCGACTGATCGCCATCGCTAACTCACAGAAGCGATTCCAATGGTGATCCTTGGGTTTCCGGCAATAATCGCGCTGGCCGTTGTTGAATCGCGGACGCCAGGATCGGGTGGGAAAATCCCTAATTTCATCCCTAACATTTCCCGATAGCCACTGAACGCACTGAACGTGCTGAACGCAAAACCCTATGAATATGGGGCTCTCTGAATCTAATGAATTGAGAATAAAGAACTCGGTGGCCTTTTAATCCCAAGGTGCCGGGATCGAGACACAGGCGGCTCACTAGCAAATGTATATGTCCGACAAATCGCTGTTGAAACAACTTCAAGACATTGGAACTGCTGCAGTCGATTCCCAGACGAGTTCTCTGAAAATCAAATGCCAACTAAATGTGCGTTGGCACCGACGGCAATCTCAATTTTCCCCAATTAGAGTGTCGAGCATTGTCGTTTCAAACAAGTTCAGTTCAAGTCACATGCGGCGTTGGACCAAACAATTTGGTAGGAGAGTGTGTCGTGGAGTGGATGAATGAGCCAACCGAGTGGAGCTCAAACGAGAGAGATCTCAACATAGTCACGGAGGCTTCGACCGATTTTTGGCGTGTGACCGGAGAAGGAATCAAGGCCGTTCGAGACAACGGGCACCTTTTCGGAGAGATGATCGCGGGCGATTTCGACCTTTCCGTCGATGTCCACGGTGATTTAAAGGAGCAGTACGATCAAGCAGGCGTCATGGTGCGCGTCGATAATCGTCAATGGTTCAAGACGGGCATTGAGTTTCTTGATGGACGACCGAGGTTTTCTACTGTTGTCACCTTCGACTACTCCAACTGGATGCTCACTGATTTACCTGACTCCTTCGATCATTTGAGCATTCGCATCTCTCATCGAGGCAACGCTGTCGAAGTGCACCGTTCGTTGGACGGAGCGCCAGAGGAGTTTTCGGCTCAACTGTACTTGCCTCCCGGCCGAGAAACGTTTGCGGGAGTGATGTGCGCCGCGCCGAAAGGCGGCGGCTTCGATGTCAGCTTTCGAAATCTCGTCATTACGCCGGTAGAGTCGGCTTCGCAAAGTCATGAATCCATGAAAGATCAATAACTCTGGTTGAGTTGCCTCGCATCCTTCGAGATCGATCGAAGAAAAGCAGCCGCAACCCCTCTCGGCGTCCAATCGATAAACCCTCCACGTGAACTAGAGATACGCCCCGCGCTACCCCCAAATGGCGTCACCAGACTCAAGATCCAAGAACTGTAACCGATCCACGTCAACTTCGAAGCTGGAAAGCTTGCTCGTCTTGGACGGGGGATTTACCGCAAGATAGACGGCGACATCCTCAGGAGCGAGTCGTGCGAAACATCTCGCCCTCACGTTATATAAGGCACGTCACCCAGAAGATTCATCAAGTCATTAACGATGGGCATGTTGAACCGCGCACGAGTGATCGCTAGCACCTCGCGAGTTGGCGTCGATGATGGGAGGTCGACGAGCGAGAGATTCCTCGGTTCGCGGAAAGCGTGAATTACCGACGCCGGAATCAACCCAACGGCCAACCCACTGGCAATGAGTTCAATAGCCGTGTGGCAACTCCGAGTTTCGAAGCGTACCCGTGGTTCAAAGCCAAGAGTACCCGCCCACCGGTGAAGTAGCTTCCGGTCAATGTCGTCCGGCGCTCCCGCCACCCAGTCGAGATCCTTACACTGCGAAAAGTTTGGCGTCACGTTGCCGCTGTCCGACGAGGAGGTGAGTAGAAGTTGCTCACATCCCAATTTCATGATTGCCAATTTGTCCGAGTAGTAGGGCGGATCTTCGTGAAGGTATCGCGAAGCAACTAAAAGATCGAGTTCACCACGTTCCAACATAGGGAGTCCGTCACGCGTCTCGACTTCTATCACTTGGATCATCGTCTTCGTGTCGGCACTCATCAGCTTTGTCAGCGCCGCGGGAAGGAGGTGGCTTACGGCCGTCTCGTAGGCACCAACGATGAGTTCCATACCCTCGCCGTGCGACACCGAGTGAGCAATGTCTTGATAGGTCGCGGCGGCCACGAGTAATTCATCCACCGCTTCGGTCAACAATCTCCCGGCAGCCGTTATCGCGAGGCGCCGTCCCGAACTACGAGTGAATAACTCCACTCCACCGAGGCTTCGCTCCAAAGCTGTTATCTGTTGTGACACAGCGGAAGGAACGTAACCCAGGACGCCAGCCGCAGCGGTCATTGACCCTAATCGGACTACGTGTGAGAAAGTGACGAGGAGGCGCAGGTCCGGTTGGCTATCACTATTCGTGATGTCAAACATCATAAATAGTTACTTTACATGCACGGCTGCCCGCCTTAACATTCGCCAATCTGTTTAGGTGAGGGGCGTAAGAGTGCACGAGTTCATCGTGGAGGGCCATCGATCAAGCCTTCAATTTTCGCGACGTCGTGTCCGCTAAGTGTCGAATCTCACCTCTTTGGATTGCGCTTTTCATTGCTTTTCGTATAACCGTGTCCGCCGGGCACGAGGTAGTACGGACGTAAGTGCGGTATCCCCCATCGCAAGAGTTGATCCCTCAATTTGAAGTTCAACAATCAATGAGGAGAAACACGTGAGTGATACTGAAGTCGAAAGTTCCGAGAACGAGAAGGCAACGAACCACGGCTTGTGCTCGAACTCCATGACATGGGTGGGCGCGGCCGTGCTGGGTGCGATCATCATGTCACCGGCCAGTGGTCTGTACTTCAATTTCACGCCGATGGAGGCGGCGGCGGGCAAAGTCGTTCCCTTCGTGTTCATCGTGGCCATGGTCGTGACGCTGCCGACCGCCTTGTCGTACGCGTCGCTGTCGAGATCACTTCCGAGTGCCGGAGCCTCCTACACGTGGATGCGTAGAGCAACGAACCCCGGGACCGGGATCTTCGCGGGATGGATCCTTAATGGTTTCTACCTCATGGCCCAAGTCGTACTTCCGGGGATCGGAGCTCTGTTCTTTAACGACCTGTTGAGTCAGGCTGGTCTGCACACCGGCTACTGGACCTGGGCCGTCGGTGTTCTGTTGATGACGGGCATCGTCGTCGCCTTTAACTATCGCGGAATATCGTTGAGTCTTAGGAGCACCGTCGTATTCATGATTACCGAATCAATCGTCGTGTTCGCACTAATGCTGACAATATTCATCGTGCAGGGCCGAAACGGTCAGTTCACAGGAGCCGACGCCCTGCACAGTTTCAACCCGTCCTTTGCTTTGGGAGGTTCCGGAGCCATTTTCGGCGCTCTCGTCTTTGGCATCCAGTCCAATGTCGGCTTTGACGCGGTCTCGACGCTAGCCGAAGAGACGAAGACCCCGAGAAAGTTCATTCCCATCGCTACGGTCGTGGCCGTCATTACTGTGGGCATATATTGGATCATTACGGGCCTGGGCTTCGTCGCCGCCCTACCCCTCGCAAAGGTACTGAAAGTTGCCGCGTCTGGCGGTACCCCAGTCGCCGCCATAGCGAATCGCTATTGGGGGTCTTCCGGTCAGGCGCTCATCTCAGTCATTGCCTTTTCTTCCATTGCTGCGATTTTTCTCGCGCAGAACGTGGCGAGCAGCCGGACGCTCTACGCCATGGGCCGTCAGGGGGCTGCCCCACGCGTGTTTGGAAGGGTCGGCGCGAAGGATCGAGTGCCCAATAACGCCATGACGTTGGGACTTATCGTGACGGTGTTGATCACGTTGTTCCTAGGCGCTTTGCTCGGCACCGTCAACCAGTACAACTGGACTGGCACAATGTCCTCTCTCTTGGCTCTCTTGACGTATCTCTCGGTAAACATTGCGAATTTTGTCTATCACTGGCGATTCAAGCGCTCCGAGTTTCAGGTATGGATGCACGGTGTGGTACCTGCACTCGGTGTCGTCGTCGTCTGTTTCGTCATTGAAAAGTCCTATCTCTTGTCATTGTGGAAAGCCGGGTGGACCTACGGCCGGAGCGTGCAACTCGCGGTCGTGATCTGGCTCGCGCTGGGAGCGTGTTGGGTGTTCTACCTTCGAAAGACCCAGCCCAACGTGTTCGATCCAGAGTTGGACGTCGTCTTCGACTTTCATCGCCTGAACGAGACCTCCGAGTCTGATGTAGATCAGATTCTCAGTCGACCAACGTCCGAAGGGTGAGACTGCAAGGGTGACTACGAAGAGAACCTACGTTGAACTGTCCATGGCCATCCGAGAGGATATGCCCACCAATCATCCGGATCACTTTGCGCCATCAGTGACTCCGTATTCGGACATCGCCGTCAGCGGTTGGAGAGGAACCAAACTCACGTTCGACTCGCACTGTGGAACGCACTTAGACGCACCCTCGCACTTCGTTGCTGACGGCATAACAGTTGAAGCAGTGGACCTGGACTGTCTCATTGGGCGCTGTCAGATCATTGACATTCCGACTTCGGCTTACGACGTCCCAATCGAATGCGAACACCTACCCGAAATCACTCAACCAAGAGTTCTGTTTCGAACGGGTTGGTCCAATCGCATCGATGAAGACCCGGAGGGCTACTTCGGTCACCACGCCTTTTTGACCTCAGACACTGCCGACGTACTCGTGAGAGCTGGCGTGCGCTTGGTTGGGATCGACTGCCCGTCGGTGGACCAAAGCGGCGATAACGCGCACCAGATTCTTCTTCAGAACAACGTGGTGATCGTCGAGAACCTCGTCAATATGTCGTCGCTACCCGACGAATGCGACGTCATCATATTGCCGCTGCCCATCGTGGGCGGTGACGGCTGCCCCGTGCGAGCGGTGGCGGTATTGGAGGAAAATAGTCCATGAGACCAACCGACGTGACTACGATTCGGGACGTTCAGATCACCCGCCTTGGACTGGGAAGTGCACCCTTGGGTGGACTCTTTCAACCCGTCAGTGATGACGTCGCGTACGCCACCGTGGTGAGAGGTTACGAACTGGGGCTTCGCTACTTCGACACGGCGCCACTGTACGGCTACGGGAAGGCCGAACGACACTTTGCCCGTGCCCTTGCGAGTTTTCCCCGATCGTCTTTTTCGCTCACTACCAAAGTAGGTCGACTACTTCGCGACACGTCGATCGGTGATTCGAAGTACGACGTTGACACGACACAGTTTTTTGAAGGTAGTCCCTTCTACAAGAACACGGGAACCGAGATCCCCGTATTCGACTACTCCTACGACGGCGCCATGCGCTCATTCGAAGAAAGCTTGGCTCGACTCAATCTCGACTACGTCGACATTGTTCACGTTCACGACCCCGAGGACCACATCGACGAAGCCCTGACCGGAGCGTGTCGCGCCCTGGTCGACCTTCGCGGCCAAGGCGTCGTGGGCGCGGTCGGGATAGGCACCGACTATTCAGAGCCGGCCGTTCGTTTTGTCGAAGAGACTGACGTCGACTGCGTCTTAATTGCGGGACGCTGGACTCTCTTGGACCAAGACGCTCTGCGTGAGCTCTTACCCAAGGCACTCGCCAGAAAGGTGAAGGTGATCGTCGCGGGGGCCTACAACAGTGGCGTCCTCGCTTCGCCCGGCGACGACGCGACGTTCGATTACGCGCCGTGTCCCCCACACATCAAGGACCGAGCGCTCGCGATGGAACAAGTCTGTGCTCGTTTCGAAGTGCCCCTCAAGGCCGCGGCGCTGCAGTTCCCTTACCGGCACCCGGCCGTTGCCTCGGTTGTCGTCGGAGCGCGCTCACCGGCCGAGATTGAAGAAAACGTTCGACTCGCCGGTATCGAGATTCCCGACGAGTTGTGGCACGCCCTCAACGAGGACTGTCAAGTGCCCTTGGTGGAGGCCAATGACTCGTTGCTCTCGTGATGAACGGGGCCAGAATGTGCGCGAACTGGTGCGAAGTGGTCTTCGTTGAGATGATCACTTCGAAGGGACGCGCAGGAGCCTTTAGAGGATGAACGGCGTCGGGTACCACGGACGAGTGCTGGAAATCAATCTGAGTTCGGGCGAAATCGGCGTTACGACACCGAGCGAACAAGAGTGGCGTAGTTACGTGGGCGGCGGACTCATGGGGGTACGGCGACTTTTGACCGATACCCGCTCGGGACTCGACGCTTTTGACCCAGAGGCGCTGCTCATGTTCTGGTCCAGCGTGGTCGCGGGACAACCGTACGTGGGATTAGCTCGATGTGCGGTGGTCGCCAAGTCGCCACTGACCGGAGGCGTGGGAGAATCGCGAGTCGAGGGCCCGTTCGGCATTGCTCTCAAGGCTTCGGGTTTTGAAGGGATTGTTCTCACAGGGCGGGCAGAGCGGCCAACGTACTTAGTGGTCGCTGAAGGCGTCGCTTCGCTGCACGATGGCTCGTCACTGTGGGGAAAAGATACCGCCGCAACGACTGACCTACTCCAGGCGTCCTACGGCCCTGCGGCTCACGTAGCGACGATTGGACTCGCCGGAGAACGTTTGGTCCGTTTTGCCAGCGTGGTGACCGATCGAACTCACCCGGCGGCGCGCATGGGCATGGGCGCCGTTATGGGTGCCAAGAATCTAAAGGCCGTGGTCTTGGTGGACGGTGTGACACCCGCGTGTGCCGACACCGCAACGCTGATTGAAATGACCGAGGGTTACCGCGAGCGCATGATGCACAACGTGCTGACCGAGAGTCAGTATTCGTCGCCGGGCTTTGGCGCGTGGATCACGCAGGCGAACTCCATGGAGGGCTACGTGGGTTCGTTCAACTACGCCACCAGCAAGATTCCGCCTCTGGGGGAGTTATCTTCTGAGCTGTTTCGCCAACGCGTGACGAAGAGTGAGGACAACTGTCCGGGGTGTCCTAATGACTGCATAAAGCTCTACGCCAACGCGCTCGATGATCGCGCGGGTGGCCTCCACGAGGAAGCTCTTGGCGCCTTCGCTCTGGGTCTCGGCATCACCAACATCGACACACTCTTGAATCTCAACGCCGCTTGCCACCTCTGGGGCGTCGACCCAGTGTCGCTCGCCTTCACGATCTCGTTCGTCTGCGAAGTAGGAGAGAAGGGGCTCCTCGGCGCCGCAGAACTGCGAGGGACCGTGCCGAAGTTCGGTGAGGAGGAGCGACTGCTGGAGCTTCTCGAAGACGTGTCTCTAAATCGTCCCGGTGTCGAATGGCTCGCACAGGGTGTCCGACGTGCTGCGCGGTGCGTCGACGCCGAAGCGCAGGAGTGCGCGATGGAAGTAAAGGGCCTGGAGATGGTGTCGTTCGACCCGCGCGCCTCGGGGGGACAGGCACTGGCCTATGCCGTGAGTCCACTCGGGCCGAGGTACGAGATAGTAGAGCACGACGTAGATTTTGATCCGGTCGATGGCTATCCCCACGGTCTCGATCAGATGCGCACGATTGGATTCCCTGAATGGGAACCAATGGCGGAACTCAACCTTCGACGAGTGTCGCGGACCAGCGTCCTACTCGACATGTGGAGCGGTCTTGATGCGTTGTGCGTGTCGCTCTTCGCCGGACCGCCGCTTCGCGAACTCACGTTGCCCGACGTCGCGAGAGTAGTGAGCGCCGTGACCGGCTGGAAAACCAGTGATTACGAGATTTTCCTTTGGGGACGTCGCCGGTGGCAACTCATGCGGGTGTACAACTTGCGCGAAGGGTTGGGAGCCGACACCGACCGTCTCCCAGAGAGATTCCATCGCGAGCCCATCGACGCGGGGCGACACCTCGGAGTCGTGTTAGAGGAGTCGAACTTTCAAACGCGTCTCCTGCAGTACTACCACCTGGTTGGTTGGGATGAGATGGGTCAACCAACGGACACCACGCTGACGAACCTGAATTTGGAGTGGGCCATTGGCATGTGATCAAGCGAGCACCAACGTTCCGATAGCGGTGATGTCTTAGAGCGTCAACCACGTGCCTCGCGCGCAACTCTCATCACCACCGTAGGGATTTACACAATTTTCATTAAGGAGCAAACTATGTACACATTCGATTCTGACAACTTTGCGGGCGCGCTCCCGCAGGTTATGGAGGCGGTCGTCGCTTCGAACGTCGGTCACCAGATGAGTTACGGGCGCGACGTCTACACTGAGCGTCTTCAAGAGGTCCTACGTTCGCACTTTGGAGAACTGGCCGAGGGTTTTCCCGTATTCAATGGCACGGGAGCCAACGTCATCGCCTTGCAGTCCATGATGCCACGGTGGGGAGCCGTCATTTGCACGAGCCTTGCGCATATCAATACCGACGAGTGCGCTGCCCCCGAACGCGTGGCCGGCATGAAGCTTCTGTCCGTCGACGCGCCCGACGGAAAGCTGACGCCGGAGCTCATTGATCGAAGAGCGCACGGCTTCAACAACGAACACAACGCTCAGCCCTCCGTCGTCTCCATAACGCAAAGTACCGAAGTCGGCACGCTGTACAGCGTGGATGAAATTCGGGTGATCTGTGCGCACGCACACCGCCTCGGAATGAAGGTCCACATGGACGGCGCGCGTCTCTCGAACGCCGCGGCGTCACTGGGAGTTCCGTTTCGTGAGTTCACCACCGATCTCGGTGTCGACGTCATTTCCTTTGGCGGAACAAAGGCCGGACTGCTCTTTGGCGAAGTGATTGTGGTCCTGAACCCCGACGCGACCGAAGGGATCAAGTACATTCGCAAATTCAACATGCAGTTGGCGTCAAAGATGAGGTTCATCTCCGCACAATTCGTTACGCTGCTGGAGGGGAATCTCTGGCGTGAGGCCGCGACTCGCGCGAACTCGATGGCGGCACTACTGCGTGAACGCCTCGTCGCACTGCCCGAAGTTGTAGTGACCCAGGCGACGCAGGCAAACGCGGTCTTCGCGATTTTCCCTGAGGGCGTCGACGAGGAACTTCGTCAGTACGCTGTGTTTCAAACCTGGAATCCCGTGACGTCAGAGGTCAGGTTGATGTGTTCACACGACACCACGAGTGACGACATTGTTGGTTTTTCTGACCGTCTCGAGCAAATTCTCTCCCAAAGGTTGGCGCGGAAGTGAAGAAAATGATGAACGCGTCGTCGGACTTTGTCCGCGACGCCATTGTCGGCCTGACCTCCACGTCGTCGGGCCTCGCTCGAATCGAAGGTTGGAATATCGTCGTTGACACCGAACGCAACCCGAATCATGTGGCAGTGATCGCCGGCGGAGGTGCAGGTCACGAACCAGCTCACGGTGGCTACGTCGGTGACGGAATGTTAGGGGCAGCGGTTGTTGGCGAGGTCTATACCTCGCCTTCAGTGGACGCCGTGTTGACCGCGATCCGAGCGGTGGCTGGCCCTGCGGGCGTGTTGTTGATCATCAAGAACTACACCGGTGATCGCCTGAACTTTGGCCTGGCCGCCGAGATCGCTCGCGGAGAAGGTGTCAACGTCGAAATAGTGGTGGTGGCGGACGATGTCGCACTGCCCCGAGGTGGCAAGGTCGGAGCGAGAGGGCTCGCCGGTGTGGTGTTCGTCCACAAGGTTGCCGGCGCCGCCGCGTCGAGGGGTCGCCCCCTCGACGTTGTGACCCGATGGGCGAAACTCACCGCGGAGTCCGTCGCCACCATGGGCGTGGCGCTGTCCGCGGGCACGGTTCCCGCCGCCGGTGTTCCTAACTTCGACCTTGGCGAAGATGAAATTGAGTGGGGCCTCGGGATTCACGGCGAGCCAGGACTCGAGCGCTCGGCCCTGCTTTCGGCGAACGATATTGCGAAGCGACTCACGCACCAGGTGGTAACGGAGGGAAAGGTCCGCGCCGGAGAGAAGGTCGCCCTTTTGATCAATGGACTCGGGGCGACACCGCCTTGTGAGCTCGACATTGTGGCAGGTGAAATAGTGAAGGCCGTCACCGAAAGAGGGATAGACATCGAGCGAGTATGGACTGGCAACTTCCTCACCGCGTTGGACACCCACGGCTGCTCGGTCAGTGTCCTTAAGTTGAGCGACGGTATGACCGAACTCTTGGATGCCATCACGCACGCACCTGCGTGGCCGGGATCGAGTGTGCGCAACGTTCCCTCGAAGATCGCCGTCGTTCCTCGCCCTGACGATCCTGCGGATTTGCGAGACGAACAGTTCCACGCCATGAGTACTACCGATTCGTTACTATTTTTGAGTCTGAAAGCCGCCGCTCAGGCGATGCTGGACGCGGAAGTTCCTTTGACCGAGTTGGACCGAATCGTCGGCGATGGTGATCTGGGGACAAGCCTCGCCCGAGGTGCGCGAAGCATCTTTGCTCAGTTGTCGCATGTAGAGTCGCCTTTCTCTGTTTCGAAACTTTTACGTGACATTGGCGCCAAGATTCGAGAAACGGTCGGCGGCACCTCGGGCCCGCTCTACTCCATCATGTTTCTTCGCGCCGCGTCTTACTTGGACGGTCGAGACACCTTGACGGCAATCGACTGGGCCCAGGCGTTTTCGGCTGCCGTTGATGGGGTGCAGACAGTCGGAGGCGCGGTGCCCGGTGACTGCACCATGCTCGACGCGTTGCTCCCCGCGAGCATCAAACTTGCACGAGAGTTAGAACAAAACGCTGAGCCACTCGAGGCCTTCACCAACGCGCTCAACGTCGCCAAAGAAGGGACGGCCGCTACCGTAGATATTCGAGCCTCGTTGGGTCGATCCAGCTACATTGGCGAGCGAGCGGTCGGTCACGTTGACCCTGGAGCGTACGCGGTGACGCTATGGATGGAAGCGGTGCACGATGTTCTGCAAACCGCGGCTACGACGGGACCGTCCGCTTCGAACGAGCGCCGCCTGAATCCTTAACGCTCGGTGCCATAGAGGAGCGACTTCAATTAATTACTCACCACATTGATCATTCGATAGCAAGGCCAAGAGTTCGAAGGAGTCGTTGAATGATGGACGGAGAGCCACGCGTTCGGGCCTTTGACCAATAACACGTGCACATTCGTTGGCTAAACACGCGTTCCATGCTGCGAGAGTTCTCCAACGTCCGCAGTGAACTGAACTGAACAGGACGCAGGCGGTTGGGACTGACCTCAAACAGGCTTCATCGTAGGCCTCATGTTTCTGCGACACTGCGAGACCAGAACAACACACGACAACGCGTTTCCTTGAAATCAAACGACATGCGCGACCGGACCGACACCACGCAACAGTTTGAAAGCTCCTTTTAATCCCAAGGTGCCGGGGTCGAGACCCGGGCGGCCCACAAATTTGATGTTCTATCTCAGTTGATCCTAGACAGATCGATAACGAATGTTCTGTTACTCAGTAACGCCTGCGGGTTCAGACGGTCGACGCAACAAAGTTGCGGGTGCATCGCGTCGTTAGTTGAAATACTTAGTCGATGCCTTCCGCCGAGCCCAGAATCGCGTCTGCGTCACGCGAACTTCGCGCCACACCAGATCGAAAATTCGAAATGATCGCTGATCCCTCTCGTCAACCGGAGTGGGGCAGCAACGACAATCTTGCACACGCAGCTCCCGGTCAACGAGTTCACTCGGTCGGCGACATTTTCACAATGACCCCTACTACGGGATCAGTTCGCCAAAATCACGTTGTTGATTTCGTTGAAGACCCATTCCGGCTGATTCGTTACGGGCCACTCCCGTGTTTGACACCTCGACCGTTTTCAGGGGTTCCCTCTGACCTTCGGCTACGTTAGCGAGCGTCCAGAGTGTTACGCGCACAACAAATCGCCCACAAATGACGGACTTTCGTAACTTCACTTCTTAGACTGTTCGTGTGTCGGAGCAAGTCGAAGGTCGCAGTGAACGGTGGTTGGCGCGTTCGCGGATGGGCATTCTCGTCTCCCTTCTTTCATTCGCCGTTCCCGTTGTTCTGTCGATCGCGGCGGTGTTTGGCGCCTCGAAGATACTTCCTCACCCCTCCACAAACTTGGGGAGGGTTCTCTGGTGGATCGCGATTCTAATAATTGCGTGGGTCGCAGCCGTTCTTGGAGAACGGTTGGCACGCCCACTTTTGCCGTTGGCCAGCCTCTTAAAAATGTCGCTCTTGTTTCCCGATCGCGCTCCCTCTCGCTTTGCTGTCGCGTGGCGCTCTGGGTCAACGCGCCAGCTTGACCGTTATGTGCACGGGCTCGATCAATCCGGCAATCGCGAGCCGGTGGAGACGGCCACGCAGATTCTTGCGATGGTCACCGCACTCAGCTCCCACGATCGACGTACCCGTGGTCACTCGGAACGTGTTCGTGCCTACACCGACCTTATCGCCGACGAACTTCGGCTTTCTCAGCCCGACCGCGATCGACTGAGATGGTCGGCCCTGTTGCACGACGTAGGAAAGATCTCCGTCGACGTCAAGATTTTGAATAAGGCCGGAGCTCCGTCATCTGTCGAGTGGGAAATTCTCCACCAGCATCCGCTCGAGGGCAAGCGAATGATCGAACCGTTGAGCGCCTGGCTCGGAGAGTGGGGACTCGCGGTTGAGCAGCATCACGAGAACTTCGACGGCACCGGATACCCCTTTGGCATCTCAGGTGATCAGATTTCCCTCGGCGCACGAATCGTTGCGGTGGCTGACTCTTTTGAAGTAATGACCGCCGTCCGATCTTACAAAAGCGCAATGTCACCTCGTGACGCTCGAAGGGAACTCACTCGCTGCGCGGGGACCCAGTTCGATCCCGCGATTGTGAGAGCGTTTCTGAACATTTCAGTGGGTCGCCAGCGCTGGGTAATCGGCCCACTTGCCTGGCTCTTCGATATACCCATCGTAAGCCAGTTGAGCAACCTGGGCAATGTTGTTGTTACAGGTTCCCAAGTTGCCCTTGTCGCGGGATCAGTGGCGCTCGGCACCACCGCCGCCGGCGGACTGGCGTTGACGCATGTCCGCCCTGACGTTGCTTCCGGCACGGTGTCGACCTCACACGTCGCCCACCATCTCAACGTGGTCGCCGCGCCGACAACCACGCTCGTAGCCGCATCCTCTGCATCCGCAGCGAACCCAAACCCGGGGCCAACGTCGACTTTCTCGCCGACAACGACCTCAACGACATCGAACGCCACCACGACATCCTCGCCGCCGACAATTCCTTCTTCAACCACGACCACCACGAAGCCTTCTTCAACCACGACAACCACGAAGCCGCCGCCCACGACGACGACCACGAAGCCACTATGCATATTGATTGTGTGCCTGTAGTTTTGAGATTTGGAGAAACTGACAACACGATCGCGATAGCGGAAGTGAATCGAGATCGGGAACAGCTGATAGACAGATGTTGCGAGAATCAGTAAGCATCACTCGGAATGAATCCTGGGTATTCCTGGAGACTTCCGAACTTGGAAATCTCAGGCCGCCTTGGTCTGATCTGAGTCTGAGTACTCCGCCTCGATGACGAAACTGACAAGCAACAACACGTTTCCTTGAAGACAAACGATCTACGCGATAAGGCCGACGAGCAACAACCTTCATCAAGCTTTTTTTAATCCCAAGGTGCGGGGATCGAGACCCCGGCGGCTCACCAATTGGTGAAATAGCGGTCCCGTGGTTTGTCTACGAATCGGGTTGAAGAACGCCGACCCTAAATCTGACCACAATCGAATATCCAGTGACTCGAGACTTTGAGGGCGCCACTCCGTATGGCGGTTCTAGCAACGAAAAGCGACGTGACATAATGGCCCTTCATGAGCGAATCCACGGGTCACGGTGAGCGACGACCGGATGAAGATTTTGATACAAGCCTCTTCGGCGAAGGCCACCCCGAGGGATTGCCGGTTTTCGAAACCAAAGTTGGCGCGCACCTCCGCAATCGCCGCAAGGTCAACAGTCCATCGCAGTTGTTGGACCTCCAGGAATTGGTGAAGTTCAAGGCGAGTCACGGACGCTGGCGCATCGCCAAGGATCTCGTGGGACTGGTTCGCCGAGGGCACGGCGGCGAGAGCGACGAGTCGTACTTTGACAAGCTGCGCCGTGAGACCGGGCGGGGTAAGTCCGAGTCGTCGACCTACGGATTGGCCGAGGTGGCGGGCCGTCCGGTGGTCCTCTACGCCATGAACTGGGACTTCTTTGCGGGTTCGCTTGGTGTAGTTTCGGGCGAGAAATTCCAGGCCGCCGCCGATCTGGCGATTAGCAAGAAACTCCCCTTCGTCAGTGTGTACGCCTCGAGCGGAGTGCGCCAGCAAGAGAACTTCGCCGGACTGACGCAGATGACGCGCATGGTAGAGGCGATCCGTCACTACAAGGAGAAGGTCGCCCTGCCCCACGTCGCGGTCCTGCTTGGCAACGTGTGGGGCGGCGTTTCAGCGAGCGCGGTGCCCAACGCGGACCTGATTCTGGCCACCTCGGGCACGAATTTCGGTTTCGCCGGTCCCAACGTCATCGAAGCCTACGAGGGTTCGGCGGTCCCCCTCGACTCCCAGAGCGCCGAGGCCAATCTCCTGGACCGCAATATTGACGTGGTCCTCTCCGACGTGGGAGAACTCGTGGGGTATCTCGGCGAGATTCTCTCTTCGACGAACCTGCCCGACCGGCATCACCAACTCACCGCCGAGACTTTGCCGCTGATCCGCAACGTGAGCGTCGCCGATCAGCGACGCGTTTTCGATTTCGGTCCGGTCGGCATTCGCGGACCCCGTTTCGACGATTCAAAGGATTCGGTCCCGCGGCTACCGGCGCCAGCGCGACTTCAGCGCGCGAGCGATCAATCTGACGCCCTGGTCGAGCAGTACCAGGACTTGCTGACCGACGCCAACCGCGTCGATCTGGAGTTCATCCTTCACTACGGCTTCAGCGATGCTGTCGCGATTTATAACTACGTGCAGGAGGTCGGTTACAAGAAGTATCCCGCCATCGTCGGCGCGTTCGCCAAGATCGGGGCACAACCGTTCGTCATCGTGGGAACGCAACCTTCGTACCAACTTATCGGCGACACAGTCATCAAGCGGCCCTCGAATCCCGCGCCCGAGGATTTTTTCTTCATGGAGCGAATACTCGAGATGGGCGAGCGGCTCGGGCTGCCCGCACTTTTCGTCACCGACACCCTGGGGGCCAAGCCGACCTTGGAGAGCGAGCGCCGGGGCCAGTCGCGCGCCATCGCGCGCTCGATTCTCAAAGGCATCGACTACTCCCATCCGGTGATCTCATTGGTCGCCGGGGCCCTCGGTAGCGGAGGCGGGCTGGCGACGACCCCGATGGCCGATCACGTGATCATGTTGCAAAAGGCGATGGCCTACGTCGCCGAACCTCGCTCGGCCGCCTCGATCCTCTATAAGACCCCGGACCCTTCGCACGATCAGATCCGAACCACCCTCGCCACGATGCGATCGACCGCTCAGGACCAACTCGATCTCGGGCTCATCGACGAGATCATCCCCGAAGACGACAATCCTTTCGTGACCGTGGAGCACATACACGCGGCCATTCTTCGCTCGTACGTCGAGCTTGCGCAACTCTCCGAGAAGCGCCTACGGAGCCGTCGCCAAGAGAGGATTCGGGGTCTTCGGGCTTTCGAGATCATTCAAGAGTGAGACGTCCACGACCCTCTTTCGTAGGGACAACACGTGGCAGAATGTGGGACTTTGCTCAGTTGGTACACAGTGTGACCAACTCTCATAAATCTCGTAACCGTTCCTGCGCCGATAGTTTCACCGGCGCGTCCTGATCATCGACGGCCAGTGCTACTACGTCAAGTCACCTGACGCGAATGAGGGACCGTGACCAGGAATGATCAGAGACGGACGAAGGTCGAGAACCTTCTGGCGAGACTGTTCGAGTTGCGCCTGATCCGTTGCTCGTGGATCGATTGCGGGTCCCTCGCTCGACCACCACAGGTGGGTACAAACCACTAGGCCGTCATCGGTTTGGATCAATGTTGAAATGTCCTGAGAACTGTGACCCGGAGTATCCAGTAACGACACCGACGGCGCGCCCTCGATCACGTCGGTGCGCTCACCCCAAACATCATTCTGGTAAATGGCCCACACGTCGTGAAAACGAGCACTCCGGAAAAGCGCCGCGTTGAGAGTGTGATCGGGATGGTGATGACTGAAAATCACGTCCGTCACGTCGTCTTCATGAACACCACGGTCGTGAAGAGGTCCAAGAATGGCCTCGCGACTCGAGACCATCCCCGGGTCAACGACAATGACCACATCATTTTCTCGCACCAAGACCACGGTCCCGGCCACTCGATCACCCACGTAACCGTTGGTGAGAACATCGACAATGGCTGTCATCATTGCGCTTCCTTTTGAGTGCTCCGCATGCTACATGTATCGCGACGGAAAAGTCGGAGACCAAATCCTCTGAGGATCGCTCCCGAACCAGGCTGACGAACGAGTTGGCTGACTTTTGGAATGTGCCGATGTGGAACGTCACTTATGAATCGGTGCGATGCGTTATCGTCCCGTTCGCTCAGAAATCCCACATTTCATCCCACAGACCATTCCGACACAAGCGGACAACTTCTCTTTGATTCTCGGATGATTCCGACGTCACCGGACCAATCCGACCATATGCATCCCTCTTTTAATCCCAAGGTGCCGGGATCTACACCCAGGCGGCCCACTGAGTTCATGTTCTATCTCGGTTGATGCGTGGCAGGGTAACGGCTGATGTTTCACACTTTTCCCCTGGCCGAACCCCGTTTCCTAAGCCGCTTGACTTGGACTCCATTCCTCGGACCAAGTGGCTCAGGTCAACGGGGTCAGTTCAGGACTCCTCGAGGTGCTCGCGAGCGAAAAGAACGGCGTGCATCGGATCCGGGCTAACTGGACTCTGGGATGAACACGACCGCATCTATTTCGACGTCGAATTCGCTCAACGCGACGGGGATGGTGGTGCGAACAGGGAATGGCTGGTTCACGTACTCGGCCATGACCGTGTTGAATTCCTCGAAGTAGTCGAGCGAACTGAGGTACGCGCCGATCCGTACGGCGTTCTTGAGCGATGTTCCTGCCGCGTTCGCCACCTGCTCAAGGTTGTCGAAGGTCGCACGCGCCTGCTCTGCAAAAGTGTTACCTACACGCTCGCCGTTCTTATCAAAGGGCCCCTGTCCCGCCAAGAACAGCAGGTTTCCCACCTTGATTCCCGCGGAATAAGGACCTCCGGGGGGTGGCACGGACGATGGTTGGAACTGCTCGATCATATTCTCTATGTCTCCTCATACTTATTGGCGAAATTTTGATAAATCTCATGCGCAGAATGCTTCAAGCCTCGGCCCGTCGTAACTCTAAAAATAGGTCCGCACAAAATCGACGACGAGAGGCGTCGTGGCGGATGAGTCATCGATCACAGGGATGAGCGACCACTTGTCAAATGCTGTACAAGGATGTGACAACCCCAATCGCACGAGGTCACCTACTCGCAGCGGCGAATCGGCGGGGATGCGGACAAACGAATGCTGGTCATTCGTTGCAAAGAGCTCGTGGTCAACGAGAGGCAGCGACATGACAGTACCGTCCGACACGACGCGACGCACTAACTGAACCTCGGGAAGGCCTTCGTCGTAGGGCACATCACGTTTACCTGCGTCGAGGTACGCCAGTCCCGGCTCGGGCATCGAGATGACGCGCGCCCACACATGCATTGCGGGCTCGAACTTTGGCCCGGCACCGCGAGTACTCGGTGTCGCCGTCCGGTAGTAGCCATCGTCGTGCACGATGTACGCGCCCGAGCGCAACACGACGCGCGTGCGTGGCGTCGCCGTCTCTGAACCCTCTGGTCCGAGAATTGCCGCGACGCGGTCGAAGTATTCACTCCCGCCGGCGCTCAGTAGTGCTTCGGAAACTTCATAGCGAGGGGTCAACGCGCGATGCAGTTCAACGAGTTGTCGCAGAAACTCATCAACGGCAACGATTGATTGCTCATCGACCCCGTGAACGACAGCCCCTTCGAAACCAGCGACACCCGCGAGAGCAAGTGCCGACGACGCAATGACGGCGTCGGCCACGCGCGACGCGGCGTCGACGCTTCGTGCTCCGGTGCGAGACCCCGCGTGACCGAGCTCGATTAACACGGTAACTGGCCGCGTTGGCGCCACATCCGCCAGCGCGGCCTCCATGATCTGAACCGCCTCGATGGAGTCAACCCAGCACATGAACTCAAACGTTGGGTCGGCGTCCATTTCGCTGGCGAGCCACTTAAGACCAGCGGGCCGCAGAAACAAGTTGGCCACAATCACGCGCGGCACACCGGCGCCACGAGCAACGCGAAGCTGCGGCTCGTTGGCGACACTGATGGCCCAGCAACCGGCCAGTAGCTGCTCAAGCCAGAGGGCTGGTGCCATTGTCGTCTTGCCGTGAGGAGCCAGGGAAAGTCCTGCTGCGGCGCACCAGCTCGCCATTGTCGCGAGGTTCGCATCGATGGCGCGTCGATCAAGCGTCATCATCGGAGTGCTGAGTTCATCAAGTGTTGGACGCGACGCTGCAACCTCAGACGCTGAGCGGCCGTACCAAGCTGGCTGTACTGCTTTGTCACTCCAGTTGAATTTTTTATTCTTCTCGGCTACAACAGCCGACGTCAAATTACGAAGCCGTGTGTTCATTCATCACCAATCGAGGTTTGCCTCACGGTTTGCAACTATTCACGACTTCTTCGACAGCACCCGAAAATGCGTCGACCGTTGCGGCGATATCCTCGTCACTGTGCTCGGTGGAGAGATACATCCGACCTCCTGGCATCACAAAGATGCCCCGTCGTAAAAGGGCCACGATCAACTCGTTGTAGAACTTCCAATCGGCACCCATATACGTGGAAAACGTGGGTAGTCCAATGCTCGATGTGGGTGTGACTTGCACGATTGCTCCCACGTTATGGACGGTGGCCGAAAAGGCCGCCGAATCGAACACCACAGCGATCCCGTTGACGAGAGTTGCAGCGCGTCGCTCTAGGCATTCATAAGTATCGGGCCTTCCGAGTTCGTCAAGCGTGGCAGCCGCTGCGGCGAGTACAAGTGGGTTGCCATTCAGAGTTCCCGCGTGAACGACGCCTACTGTCACTTGGTCAATGAGGTCACCGCGGCCAGCGACCGCACTCAACGGCAGCCCACCAGCAATCGCCTTGCCTAAGACAACAAGATCCGGTTGCACGTGAAAGCGCTCAACGGCACCTCCGTACGCGACGCGAAATCCAGTAATGACCTCATCGAAGATGAGCACCGTCGATGTCTCGTCGCACACTTCACGCAGCCGCTCGAGAAAGCCGGGCTCTGGCGCGATGACCCCCGAGTTGCAGAGGACCGGCTCGACAAGAACCGCGGCAATGTCCTGGGTAGGGTCGGTGAGAACCTTTCGGACCTCATCGGCATCGTTCCAAGCGACGAGCGCAACGTCGTCAGCGGCCCGCGAACTTTGACCGCGGCTTTCCGGCATGGGCAGCTGTCCAAGCGATCGGTAACCGAGCAGCACGGCATCGGACCAACCGTGATAGTGGCCGGAGAACTTCAGAAAGCGTTGGCGGCCGGTCGAAGCTCGAGCGAGTCGTAGCGCAACTTGAACGGCTTCCGAGCCGGTGTTACTCCACAGCACTCGCTGCACACCCGGAATGATGTCGACGATTTGTTCGGCGACCTCGTACTCCCAATCGTGGCCCGCACCGAACGTGGTCCCACGTCCTGCCTGATCCCTCAGGGCCTCAACAATCCGTGGATGACTGCTACCTAGAATCAACGGGCCCCAACCGAGGACGTAATCGATGTACTCATGGCCGTCGACGTCCCATAGGCGACTACCGAGCCCGTGCGTAAAGAAGAGTGGGTGCGGGGGCATCGAGGCACGGAGTCCGGTGCTTACACCTCCGCCCAAAACTTTCTTCGCTCGTTCCCACCGAGCAAGAGATTCCGGCCACTCCAATGGAGGGACGCGCGCGGTGTCAGTCATGTGCGGCCACTTTCACAAATGAAATAGTGGCCGGGTCATTGCGCTTCAACGTCCACTCGGACGCATGGCGACTGGTCTCCTCATGCAGATCTTTCATCAGTCCGCTGTGACGCGTGTCACGAAGAAGGTACGAGCGCAGTACGAACGTACGCGTCTGGTGATTCCATGAGCTGGTGAAAAATACGCTCACCATCATCGAGCGGTACCGCGTTCACCCAACGCTCGTCGACGAGCCCGACGGTCTGCACGGCCTTGGCGAACGCGTCATCGATGTACGCAAAGCTACCGAGCACCGAGATCTCACGCCTTGCAAGGTCGCGACCATCGATCGGAGTGTCCCCGTCGTGAAGACCTTCCCACAGCGCTCGACCACCTGGGCGCAACTGACGGATACTCGCTTCGCGTGTTTCATGAGCACCGACGGCGTCGACGATTACGTCATATTCGCCGTCAAGGTAATCGACAACCGTAGGGACGCCCGCGGCGACAGCCGTGCCGCGGCGTGCTTCAGAGACGTCGGCGAGTGTTACGTGTTGCGCCCCGCTGTGCAGAGCGACGAGCGCGGTCATGAGACCAATCGCGCCCCCTCCGATAATCCCGATGCGCGAGGTAGGCGTTGCGTCGCTCAAGTGCCAGAGGTGCCACGCATTCGCAAGCGGCTCAATGAGCACCGCCGCGAGTATTGACGTCCCGGTGGGAAGTTCGTGGATATTTTTGATTGGCACGGCGACTTCCTCCGCGAAGCCACCGCTGCGATGTACACCTATAAGCGCGCGATTACGACACAAATTCTGCTGGCCGGCCAAGCAGCGGTCACAAGTTCCGCACGTGACGAGTGGGTTGACGGCCACCAACTGGCCAGTGTCGGCACGAACACCAACAAATTCGTGACCCATGATCAAGGGCACCTTGCGGCTTGGGTCGTTGTTCTTGACGCCGCCAAGTTCAGAGCCGCAAATAGCGGCGGCGCGCATCAGAATGATTGCTTCGCCATCGACTGGTGTCGGTGCTGGCTCTTCGCGCACCACCAGTTGCTGATTACCCAGATAGACCAGAGCTTTGATGGATGCCTCCTCCAGTTAAGTGACGCACTGCCTCGTGAGGCACTCGTCGTGTCTCGAGCGCAACCACTTTCATCGCCTTATCGTCGCGTTCCTCACTCCCCAGAACGACAACGTACTCCTACGCAGGAACAGCCGATTCCGGTCAAAGTACTACGAATTTGATGAAATGAAAGTGACTTTCATTTTGAATGCTAACACCGATTCCTCGCACGCGCAACCACCGCGTCGCTACGAAAAAAGACGGGTCGGCCCGTCGACGTCCGTCGAAATAATGGCGTCGGTGTCCGCTCAGAGGTAACGAATGAGACGAACCCCCGACCGGTCATGTCGAGCATTTGGAGGTTCGCGTTGTCTTCATCATCGTGACTGGATTCACGTTCAGACGTGAAGATGATTGTCAAACGTGTAATGACGGTACCGTGAAGTTTCCTAGTTCCCTGGAGAGTCCAGCAGCGGCGCGCGCAACGCTTTCGCCAAGACCACGCTCAATCGCCAACCGGATCCTGTCGGTGGGTCCAGAGACACTCATGGCGTAGCGAGGGAAACCAAGGGAGTCTTGACTCGCCGCTGCGACGCACATTAGACCTAACTCCGATTCTTCTTCGTCGAGGCTGTATCCGCGCGCGCGCACGCGTCTGAGATCTTCTAGTAGTTCGTCAAGGGACGTGATGCTGCGCTCAGTGAGCTGTTTCATCTCGGTGCCAGCCTGAAGGCGAAAGACCTCTTCTGTAGGCAAGCACGCAGCGATCGCCTTTCCAAGGCCGCTACTGAACATATAGTCCCGCTCCCCTACGCTCGCGCCACGTCGGATCGCGCTCGAACTCTCGAGAGACTTGATCACGATCACGGCGTCGGATTGAAAAATTGCGCAGTTGACGGTCTCGTCGTATTCGCCCAGTAGCGCCTCCATGTACGGCTGAGAAATCCGACCGATGTCGAGGTTCGCAACCGCGCTCTGGCCCAGCTGGAAAACCCGGATACCCAAGCGGTAACTACCGGATCGCTCGGCCACGAGCCATCCGTGCCCCGTCAGCGCTCCGAGGTAGCGGAACACTGTTGACTCACTCAAGCCGGTCGCGCGCGCAACCTCACTCATAGTCAGTTCCTGGCTTTCCCGAAACAACTCCAGAATCGTCACAACTCGGTTCACAGCTCGAATTGACCCAACGCCCTTAACTTCTTCTTCTACCACGCGCAAACTCCTTTCGAACGTTTTCCGGGCATGTCGCGGCCGTCTCTGGACGTCGCTTTCCAAAGTTCCAGCGCTCGACACCTACATGAGCGACCTTACCGCCTGAGGTGCTTTGATCAGGGCATGCGTTCGACTCGGGCTTGAAGAACTTACGCGCAGTTCTGCAGCGCTGCCACGCTAATCCGCTCGGCCACGTGCAACGTTCGCTCGCTACGTGGATCAACGATCGACAACGCGCTGGAGGAACTGCTGTGTTCTTGCGTGAACGGGATGCGTTAAGAGGCTCGTGGGAGAACCCTCCTCCACGATCATGCCCCCGTCCATCATGATCACACGATCGGCGACATCACGAGCGAAGCCCATCTCGTGCGTGACGACAAGCATTGTCATCCCAGATTGCGCCAACTCCCGCATGACGTTCAACACCTCTCCAACGAGCTCCGGGTCGAGCGCCGACGTCACCTCGTCGAACAACATCACATGGGGGCGCAGAGCGAGCGCTCGCGCGATAGCTACACGCTGCTGCTGGCCGCCAGATAGCTGGCCCGGATATTGGTCAAGATGCTCTCCGAGGCCTATTCGCGTCAGCCCCTCCACAGCGTTTTTGTATGCCTCGTCCTTGGGCAACTGGCGCACGAGTCGAAGGCCCATCGCGACATTTTCACACGCGGTCTTGTGCGGAAACAGGTTGAAGTTTTGAAAGACCATGCCGACCTCCTTCCGCAGCATTCCCGAACTCCTCGTGATGTCCCTCCGTCTGCGCCAGCCGGCTGCACCATCTTGAATTACCTGGCCCCCGATCCGGATCTCTCCCGAGTCAATCGGCAAGAGACGTGCGATGCAGCGGAGGAGAGTCGACTTCCCGCTCCCACTTGGGCCGATGAGAACGAGCACTTCCCCCTCAGAGACCGCAAGATCGACGCCATCAAGAACGATCTTCTTGCCGAACGCCTTATGAACGTCGACAAATTCGATCGCCTTTGCTCCTCCAAAGACTCTGGCGCGTTCGACCTCGTCAATCCGCGTTGCATCACTATCACCCAAGTGGCTTTCGAACGTCATCGGATGCGGAACCGTCGCTCGAGCCATGACGACGTCAATGACAACGGATAGGTGAGCACGAAGTAGGCCACCGCCAATGCTGTGTAGAGCTCCAGGGGTCGAAACGTCACTGCCGCCTGCGTTTGAACCTGATACGTCAGTTCAGGTACAGCTATCACCGATAGAAGGGACGAGTCTTTTAGCAAGCTAATAAAGATATTGGCCGTGGCGGGAAGAGCGTTACGCATTCCCTGCGGCAGAATGACCCACGTTATTGTTGAACGACGCCGATAACCAAGTACCTTCGATGCGTCCCATTGACCCTGAGGTATCGCCTCAATACCGCCGCGAAATACCTCAGCGAAGAAAGCGCCAGCATTCATGGACAGGGCAATCACGCCAGAGGTGACCGGAGAAAACGTCCATCCAAAAAGAACTGGTAGTACATAGAAAACCCAGATCAGTTGCACCAGAACTGGCGTCGTTCGAAAGAAGTCTGTGTAGATATACGCGATCTGCGCGAATGGTGGCTTGTGCGAAAGTCGAAGTCCGGCAACCAGGAGCCCGAGGGCGCTACCAAAAACAAATGAAAGTGCGCACACCAGAAGGGAGTATTTCAGACCAATGAGGCCGAGTTTCTCGACGTTGTGATTGAAGACCGCCCCCCAGTCCCAGTGATAGGCAGCAGACGCGAGGATGGTCATGCTCGTGTGCAATTCGATGCGAATTCTCGAGGTCTAAAGTCGTCGGGCTTTCGAACGAGCGCGTTCATGAACCCGACCCCGGAGCAAGTGGAGACCATTTCAGCAGCACTGTGGGCTCTGTGGACGGGCGAACGCCCGGTCCACAGAGCCCCGTTGGCAAAATGCTGTTGCTGACGTGCAACGATCGCCGGAACGGTGCCGCACGCCATTACTTGAGCGAGTTTGCGGGTGTTAGCCACTGCTTCTCAAGTTTTGCAATATCGCCATTCTTCGTTTCGGCTTTTAAGAATGTGTTGATTTTTGCAAGTAGTTGCGACTGGCCCTTCGGTACTCCCCAAGCGACTCCCACGGGAAGGACGCCATTTGGTGACTGAGCGAGAGGCGGGATGACAGTCAAGTGATATTTAGACACAAGCGCAGGTGCCAAATAGGTTGAGGTAGCTAGGACTTCCGACCTACCGCTCACTACCTCTGATATCAAGTTTGCAATGCTTCCATTTGGAAGGGCCCTCATGCTTGCTTTCGGCAAGTACTTGGTCACCGCAGTTTGGTTATCAGAGCCGGTGACGACGGCAACCGTGACGCTCGAATTGTTCAGGGACGCGATGGAATTCAGCTTCTTTGCGTTGCTTGCAAGCGCGAAGAACGACGTGCCAGTCTCATAGTAAGGACTAGTGAAGGCGATTACCTTCTCGCGAGCGGCCGTCGCATTGATGTCAGCCCCAATGATGTCGTACCTGCCGGTCTGCAATCCCGCCACGATGCCAGTCCAACCCGTGCTAACGAATTGCACCTTGACGTGAAGATAGGCAGCGAGTTTCTGGTCCAGAATTGGATCGAACGAAGTCCACGTGCCTGAAGTAGTCGTGAACTCGAAAGGGGGGTCCTGCGCCACACCAATGGTGATGACCCCGGCCTTCTGAATTGTGGCTAACTCGTTGTTCGATGACTTGTTCTGCCGCGATGCAGCGGACGCACTGTAGCCGCTAGCAACGACTCCGGCGATCGCGACGATCGACGCGAGCGCTAGCCGCTTTTTCCCATAACCGATATTCAATCCAAACATATTCAATCCTCGCTTTACTTGTTTGAACCACAGCCAAGTGGTTTCCTGATGGACTTCGTCGATGCCATTCGTTACAATCTGCGCCCTGCTGCTCTCCTCCCGTGGTCGCAACTCAATCAATCCGCCGGAACCAACTCATTCTGTTCCGGGACTTGAGGGAGGTCGTCGCTTGCGATCAAGTGAAGGCGATCGAAAAGCCGATCTACTTCAGCTAACGTCTCACCTTCAACAGCGAAGCCGACTGGCCCTCGGCACAGTGCTCGAGGAATCACCCCTTGGCGTACCAGAAGATGCTTCTCGATGGCCACGAAGGCGTCAAGACTCGTCTGCATCCCGATCAGTGCCGAAAGTGGAGCTGAGATTTCGTACGCGCGCGCGAAGTCACCGCGCTCGAGCGCACGCCACATGGCAACGACTGCCCAACACAGGTCGGCCGCGGGCATGCTCCCGACAACGCCGCGTCGGTAACTCTCGATTAGCGCCGCTCCACCTAGGCCTTCGAAAATACGAGCCCTGCCCTGGGTCTTTTCCAAGATCGAACTGATCGAAATCCCAACTGGTGGGCCTTCGGGCTTGAACTGCGCTCGATCGCCAAACTCCTCGAAGAGGCGCACCTGGAGATCGATGGAAAGACCCCGACCGACGTAGCCACTCGCGTCTTGGACGATGAGGGGCAGATCAACGGCCCGCAGGATTGCGCTGAAGTACTGCTCGAGTCCAAGCTCCGTGGCGCCAGCGGCCAAGAGCGGCGGCGTCGCCATAAGGGCGCTCGCACCGACCGCAGCAGCATGCTTGGCGCGATCAACCGCGACGGACGTGCTCTCCGCGCCGACACTTACCACGACCGGCCCCAGGCCAGCTGCGTGCTTGCACGTCGCCTCGGCAAACTGAAACCTCTCGTCATCAGACAGGCGCAGGACTTCCGACACCATGCCAAGAACCACGCCGTTCACGCCGCAGCCGAAAACCCATTCGATCTCTTTGGCGAGCGCGCCTTCATCGAGACGATCGTCATCATCAAACGGAGCCTGCAGGACTGGCAGTACACCTCGTAGTTCTGCTCGAGCCGTCACAGTTCGAGTTTCGTTCGAAAGATCAACGGAAGTTCTGCACTTTCATTCACTGATATGAACTTTCAATTTCATCTTTGAATGCCTATCACAGTTTGTTTGAGCATGCAACATCATTTGGACACGGCGCTGACACGTGATATCTACTGGCTTTCGCGCAAGAACTTGCGTGACGTCGGACGTTCAAGGCCCGTCATGCCTGGTCACAATGGCGTGATTGTGGGTACGACGACTCAGTGTTAGCATTCGAAATGAAAGTCGCTTTCATTTAATTATTGCCACCGTACTTTAGCCAGACTGGGCTCATCCGTCATTGGAGCAGGGTGGCATTTTGGTTATGTAGGAGCGGTTCGCGACGATGACGCTATGAAAATTGTCGCGTCGAGCGTACGACGAGAGGAACTTTGATGAAGCTGGTTCGCGTTGGAGATTTCGGCCGGGAAAGAGCAGCCGTCGTGGGCCCACACGGTGAACTATTGGCGCTACCTGATCAGTTCGGCGACATTGACGGCAATTTCTGGCAACGCGATTCAGTGAACGAGTTGCAGTCCTTTCTCAAAAGCTTTGGCGCCGAGGACGAGATACAAGGTGACGTCCGATTTGGATCGCCAATCTCGAAGCCTGAGAAGGTGATCTGCGTCGGTCTGAATTATCGCGACCATGCCACCGAGACGGGAAGCGCCATTCCCAAAGAGCCCATTTTGTTTATGAAGGCACCCAATTGCGTCATTGGGCCTAACGACCAGGTTCTCGTGCCGCGAGGCTCCACGCAGACCGACTGGGAAGTTGAACTCGGTGTGGTCATTGGAAAACGTGCTCGATACCTCAGCTCGCCCGACGAATCTCGCGACGTCATAGCCGGTTACTGTTTATCCCACGACGTTTCCGAGCGCGAGTTCCAACTCGAACGGGGCGGCCAATGGGACAAGGGCAAGTCTTGTGAAACGTTCAATCCACTCGGCCCGTGGCTCGTCACTGCTGACGAGATCGATACTCCGCAGAATCTCGGTCTGCGCCTCAGCGTAAACGGGATAACCCGACAAAATGGCTCGACGAGTGACATGATCTTCGACGTCAACTACATCGTCTGGTATCTCAGTCAGTTCATGGTTTTGGAACCTGGAGACCTCATCAACACTGGTACCCCGGCCGGCGTTTCGCTCGGTCACGATGACGTTCCGTTTCTCGCTGAGGGTGACGTGGTTGAACTATCCATCGACGGTCTTGGTTCTCAGCGAAGCTTGATCGGCCAAGCGTAAAGCGTTCACCGTCGTAGTGGTCGCGCGAAGGACCTCTTACCCAAGCAGAAAGACACGAAGTGGTGACCTATGAACCCGGCGATGATATTGACAGGTCGGGTGTTGACGAAGCGACTCGTCGTTCCTTAGAACGTGATCTGACCGAGGTCGTTCGTGGAGAAGTTCACTTTGATGGGGCCACGCGCGGCATTTACGCAACGGACTCGTCCAACTACCGGCAAGTGCCGTTAGGGGTCACCTTCCCCTTGGACGAAAGGGACGTGCAAAGCATCGTTGACGTCTGTCGACGCTACGACGCACCGATTCTCGGCCGAGGTGCGGGCACCAGTCTGGCGGGACAAGCCTGCAACGTCGCGGTGATCGTGGATATGAGTCGCCACATGAATCAAATACTCGAGATTGATGCCGTGAACCACACCGCGAGAGTTCAGCCAGGCGTAGTGCTCGACGATCTCAACGCCGTAGCTCGAGCACTCGACCTTACGTTCGGGCCCGACCCCGCAACGCACGCGTGGTGCACGATTGGCGGCATGGTGGGCAATAACTCGTGCGGCACGCACGCGCTCTACGCCGGTAAAACCGTTGACAACGTCGAAGAACTCGTCGTCATCACCTACGGGGGTGAGCGCATGGTACTGGGGCGCTCCGACGACGAGTACCTGAACCTCGCGAGTACTGAAGGTGACGCCGGGAGGATCATCCGTGAACTACGCACGCTGCGCCGCGAGTTCGCCAATGACATTCAATCGGGGTACCCTTCGATCTCTCGAAGGGTCTCGGGGTACAACCTCGAACAACTTCTCCCCGAAAACGGCTTTCACCTCGCACGGGCCATGGTCGGCACCGAGTCGACGTGCGCACTCGTCACCGAGATCACCGTGTTGCTCTCGCCCTGGCCTCGCCACCGGGTCTTAGTCGTGTTGGGCTACGACAGCATCTACGAAGCCGCTGACCACGTGCCCGAACTCTTGCGCTTTGATCTCATCGGGCTCGAGGGTTTCGACGCACGACTCGTGGAACAAATGCGACACGCCAACCTCAATGTCGAGAATCTTCGTCTCTTGCCTGAAGGCGAGGGTTGGATCTTGGCGGAGGTTGGTGCAGAGAGTGCAGCTCAAGCGGAACTGATGGCCGACGAACTCGTGCAGAGTTTGCCATCGAACGTGCGCACGGTGACCCTGCTCGATGAAGCAGATCAAGACCGGGTCTGGCGGGTACGCGAATCGGGTCTTGGCGCGACCGCACATCCCAAGGGCCAAGCGGTGAACTACGAAGGATGGGAAGACGCGGCGGTCGCGCCCAAGAACCTCGGTCGCTACCTACGAGGCATCAGAGATCTGTGGGCGGAGTTCGACTACTCCGGTGCCTGGTACGGACATTTTGGCCAGGGATGTGTGCACACCCGCAACAACTTTGACCTGTCGAGCGTCGAGGGACTCAAGAAGTACCGAGCCTTTGTCGAACGCGCAGCTGATCTCTGTGTCTCCTTGGGCGGCTCGATTTCAGGGGAGCACGGCGACGGCCAGAGTCGAGGCGAACTGCTCGCTCGCATGTACAGCCCCGAGCTGATGGAGGCGTTCCGGCGCTTTAAGTACGCGTGGGATCCGAGAGGAAGAATGAATCCCGGCAAGGTGATCGATGCTTTCCCCCTCGACACCAATATTCGCTACGGTCCTCGCTATCGCACGTCCACGCTGCTGCCGACGGGCTTCTCGTTCGCGCAGGACGGCGGTTCCCTGCAACAGGCCGCCGAACGCTGCGTCGGTGTGGGGCGCTGTCGCAGCGAAACGATCGCGGTGATGTGTCCGTCGTACCGGGTGACGCACGATGAGAAACACTCAACCAGGGGTCGAGCCAAACTATTGGGCGAGTTATTCCAGGGCGAGACGACACCCGAAACGTGGAGGAATAAAGAGGTCTTTGAGGCGCTGGATCTCTGCCTTTCGTGCAAGGGATGCGCGGTCGACTGTCCGACGCAGGTTGACATGGCGACCTACAAGTCAGAGTTCCTCTTCCACTACTACTCGAAGCGTCTACGGCCCCTGTCCGCGTACGCGCTCGGACTCATCCCGTGGTCCGGGCGGGTCGCCTCAAGGATTCCGAGAACGGCGAACGGACTGCTGCGCAATCGGATCACGGGTGCGTTGCTCAAACGTCTCGCCGGCATCAGCCAACGACGTGAGGTCCCGGCATTCGCTAAAAAGAGCTTTCGTCACGGCGCCGTCGCGGCAAAGTTGCGCGATGAAACGAGACCCAGCGTCGTGCTCTGGCCCGACACGTTCACTGACATTTATTTGCCGGCGCGGGGCGACGCGACGGTTCAGGTTCTCGAATACGCCGGCGAGCGTGTGGCGCTACCTCGCCAGTGGGCCTGTTGTGGGCGCCCGCTCTACGACTCGGGGATGCTAAGTCTCGCGACCTCCGCGGCGCGCAAAGTCCTCGATGCTCTTGACGCATTGATCAGCGCGGAAATTCCGATCGTGGTGCCCGAGCCAAGTTGTCTGGCCGTCTTTCGAGACGAGATGCCCAAGCTCCTCCCCGACGATCCTCGGGCCGCCAAACTGGCATCACTCAGTCGTAGTCTGAGCGAGCACCTTGAGGCAATCGGTTGGGTCCCACCAATCGAAGCGTCCAATCAACGCGTGAGCATTCATCCCCACTGTCACCAGCGAGCGGTGCGAACAACGTCGTCGGACGAGCGGGTACTCGCCAGCGCGGGTTTCAATGTCGAAGTGCTCGACCTTGGATGCTGCGGGCTCGCCGGATCGTTCGGCTTCCAAAAAGAGCACGACGAACTATCGCGTGAGATCGCCCAAGACCGGTTCCTGCCAGGCATTGTTCGCAGTGCACTCGATGGTCCCGTGATATTGGATGGTTTCAGTTGTCAGCTTCAGGCGAGTGAACTCGCCAAACTAGAAACGACTTCAACGGCGGAGTTACTAGCCGATCTTCTGCAAACCAAACAGTGCGGTGGGCAGTAATCCCAAGGTGTCGGGATCGAGACCCAGGTGGCTTACCAGGAGTTTGGGAGTCATTCGCGCTAGATGCCCAACCATTATCCCCGGGTCACGGACATTAATTAGGTGCGCTGAGGAAAGGACCTTCGTCTCTATCGCCGCTTCCACCACGGCCTCTACCCTCAGATTCATGGGTGCGCGAACGGGGGCTGTCGAACGGCGAGGCGTCATTTTCATCCTGGACTTTATCGACGTCCCGCTGCCGCTCGCGACCATTCGAGAGCGATTTGCCCGCGCCGAAAAGTGGCTGTCCGACTTGGCGAGCGCGGCAGAGGATGATGGCGAGGCGTTGCGCCTGCAGATTGGTCCGGCCTGGGCCGGTGGGCGCATGACCCGAGAGGTCGAAGTGACTGTTGGGCCGACACGTGAACGAGAGGAAGCCCGTGTGGTGCCGCTCGTCTGGAGGGCGACCGGTCTAGCGGGCTGGTTTCCGGTGCTCAATGGTGACCTTGAGTTAGCCCCGCTCAGTTCGCAGAGTTGCCGCCTCACGCTCGCCGCCACCTACTTACCCCCGTTTGGCGACGTTGGTCTTGCTCTCGACCGCGCTCTGTTGAACCGAGTAGCACAATCGACGGTGCGCTCGTTCCTCGCGCGGGTGGCGACGAGCCTCGAAGCAGGCGAGAGCGGCCCGACGGCTCCTGGAGCGCCTTAGTGCCGGACCGTGATCTCGACCAGTTCGGCTCACAACAACGATCTCAAAGTTCCCTTTAGTCAGAAGAAGACGTTCTAAGAATTCGGTGAAGCCTCAACGGACGATCGCGCGAGAACCTTGGCTATACGTGGCGCTTGGATAAGCTCGCCGAGCTCTCGCCCACCCCCTGAAACCGCCTTCACCAATCGCGACGAACAAATAGGTCGTTTCACTTCTTCTCTTTCTGACGTCAAGTGTGCACCTGTAACATTGAAAAAGAGTCCAGCTACGAGTTTGAAAGTCCACCGTCGTCATTAGTGACTCGACACTCCACTCGTGATCTCTATAAGGAGTCGTCGCAACGATGAGTATCCCCAGTGCCTCCTATTCGGTGACGATGAGGGTCGCGATGGACAACGCGTCGCTGCTGGGTTCGGTGGCAACCGCGGTGAGCGACGCCGGCGGTGCGGTGACGGCGCTTGATGTCGTCGAGCCCGACGGAAATCACATGGTCGTCGACATAACCTGCAACGCCGTTGACGACGGGCACGCGGAACTGCTGAAGGCCGCGGTCGCCGCAGTGCAGGGCGCAAGCGTCCAAGCGATCAGCGACCGCACGTTCCTACTTCACCTTGGCGGCGTCATCTCGGTCGAGCCAAAGGTCTCACTGAAGACGCGTGACGATCTCTCAATGGCCTACACGCCGGGCGTTGCGCGCATCTCCATGGCCATCGCCAAAGATCCGACGTTGGCGAGAAACCTCACGATCAAACGAAACGCCGTCGCCGTCGTCACGGACGGCTCCGCGGTTCTTGGACTTGGCAATATTGGCCCCGCGGCTGCGCTACCTGTCATGGAAGGTAAGGCTCTTTTGTTCAAGCGCTTCGCGGGTATCGACGCGTGGCCAGTGTGCTTGGCCACACAGGACGTCGATGAGATCGTGCGCATTGTGGAGTGCATCGCTCCCGTCTATGGAGCAATCAACTTAGAAGACATCTCTGCACCGCGGTGCTTCGAGATCGAGTCACGACTGCGTGAGCTCTTGGACATCCCGGTCTTTCACGACGATCAGCACGGAACGTCGACCGTGGTCTACGCCGCGCTCCTCAACGCTCTTCGCGTTGTCGGAAAACAGATGAAGGACATCCGCGTTGTCGTGCTCGGCGTTGGTGCCGCCGGTGTGGCGATCAGCAAACTACTTTTGGCCGAAGGCGTCGGTGACATCATCGGCGTCAATCGCAATGGGATCCTCCGAGAAGATGATGCTCGACTCGACGAACCGCGTCGTTGGTTGGCCGCGAACACGAACGCGCAGAAGAGATCGGGCAGTCTCGCCGACGCCATGACCGGTGCGGACGTGCTCATCGGCGTCTCTGGACCGAAGCTCGTCACTGAAGAGCACCTGAAACTCATGGCGAAGGACTCCATCGTGTTTGCCTTGGCGAACCCCGAGCCCGAAGTTGACCCCGTCGTGGCCCGACGTTACGCGGCAATCGTCGCTACCGGCAGAAGCGACGAGCCGAATCAGATAAACAACGTCCTCGCCTTTCCCGGCATCTTTAGAGGACTGCTCGACGTCGGTGCGCAGCGCATCACCGAGGAAGTCGAAATCGCTGCCGGCCGGGCCATCGCCGACGTGGTGAAAGCAACGGAACTTTCGCCGGACTACATCGTGCCCACGGTGTTTAACGCGAACGTCGTTACCGCCGTGGCCGCCGCCGTCGAGGGCGTTCTTCGTTCTCCGTAGCACCGCGTTACATCGATCCGAGCCTTTCATGACCCGTTCTGCTGTCGGGTGCATCGACGCTCCGAAACAGAATTCGCGTGGACGGTGGAGCACCGATAGGTCCGAACGGGCCTCAAAATAGGCCTCATATTTCTCCGACACCACGAGACCAGACCGACACTCGACGACACAATTCCTCGAGATCAAACGACGTAGGCAACGAAACCGACACCACGCCACGCTTTGCAAGTTTCTTTTAATCCCAAGGTGCCGGGATCGAGATCTAGGCGCCCCACCAGTAATACCAAGGACGTTGGCGAACAACAATTGCCAAGAAAACCCACGCATTGTCCCACCACGGAACCGAAGTACAAGGCCAGTTGAATCAAAGCCGCGCGATGCTGAACGAGTGTCGGCGCAACGATTCAATCAGATCAGTTCGTAACGCTACTCACCCAATGCGACAATTAATTTCAAAGTCATTCTCTCGGAGATTCATAATCTCCAGCTCTGCCGGAGCGATTCACATCAAAGCCGCAAGATGAGCAGTCGTACCGATTACTTCTTGGCCGCCTCGTAGTAGGGATTGGTACCGGCGGCGTGATCAGTGACATCGATGACCCTATTGATTTCGGTGACTGACTCTCGGATGGCCACTTCGATCCCTTGGCTCAATGTCACAGCCGCCATGCCGCAGCCTGCGCATCCACCACTCAAGCGAAGATAGGCGGCATCATCCTCGACAGCGACTAGATCGGCTCGACCGCCATGCGCCGCAATGCTCGGGTTGATCTGTTGCTCGAGGACCTGCAGGACCCGTTGCGCCACATCACCGCTCAGGTCCGCCGGCGGAGCGGCCATTCGAGGGCTTGTGCCGACGGGGTGGGGCGGGCGGTTCGGGTTCTCGATGACCATTCCACCTTGGTCAGAATCGGAATTGACGTCGAAGACTGAGCCCTGAATCTTGTCGATGCTGTCCGCTGGAACCACGATTGTGAGGCCGCTACGTTCGGTGGTCCAGTCATCGGGTCTGGCGTCGCCAACCGCCTGGAAGTAAATGCCGTAGGTGTAGGCGCCCTCGCTTGAACCGGCGACCTCGATCCAGAGGGCCAGTGACTCGCCACCGTCCTCGTGGGAGCGCAATTCCAGCACCATTTCCAGAACCGCGTCAGTCGCGTGCAGGACGGCTGGCTTATCGGGATCGATGTGAATAATCGTGCCTCATCTCGACCTTGGTGAACTGCGGCCATCATAAAGGGGTGCCTCAGATTTTATTACTGCTACCTACCGCTACTTACCGGGCCACGGAGTTTCTTGACGCCGCCGCTCGTCTCGGAGTCGACGTGGTTGTCGGATCCGAACATCGCCAGGCCCTATCCCGCTCCATGGGTGACCGAGCAGTTGTGGTCCCCCTAACCGATGTCGACGCTGCGGTCAGCGTTATCGCGGCCCTGCATCGTCGAACACCGCTTGACGCAGTGTTAGCGGTAGACGACCAGGGCGTCGTGATCGCGTCTGCTGCGGCCACACATTTAGGGCTCCGCCACAATCCTCGCGACGCGGTCGCCGCAACCCGGGACAAGTCCATAATGCGCGAACTCTTGGCGGCCGCATCGCTGCCCCAGCCGGCGTACCGGATTGTCCCTTCTGGCGGGGATGTTGTCGCGGCCGCCGCGCAGATCGGCTACCCCTGCGTCGTTAAGCCGGTGTCGCGATCGGCCAGTCAGGGCGTCATCCGGGTGAACGACGCCGCCGAAGCCGGCGCGGCCGACGTCCGCATTCGTGCCATACTGGCGAACTGTCCCGAGCCCCTCCTCGTTGAGCGCTTTGTACCGGGAGACGAGGTCGCTGTAGAAGGTCTGCTCACGTCGGGATATTTCGAAGTACTAGCGGTGTTCGACAAACCCGATCCCCTGGACGGCCCCTTCTTCGAAGAAACGATCTACGTTACGCCGTCACGCCAGCCTCTGGCAGTCGTCGCCGAGATCGAGACCATCGCCTCTCAAGCTGCTGCCGCTTTGGGGTTGTGTGAGGGCCCGGTCCACGTAGAACTGCGAATCGGCTCAGGTGGCGTCGTGACCGTCCTCGAAATTGCAGCCCGGTCCATCGGGGGCTTGTGCGCGCGAGCTCTGCGATTCGGGGCGGGGGTGAGCCTCGAAGAGGTGATCATTCGACATGCTCTTCGTATGGGGCTCGACGGCCTCACTCGGGAGGCACAGGCGTCGGGTGTGATGATGCTTCCAATCCGCGCAGCAGGAGTACTCGATCACGTGGCGGGCCAGGAGCGTGCTCTGGCAGTGAAGGGAGTGGTTGGCCTCGAGATCAGTATCGCTTCAGGCCGTCCAGTGGTGCCCCTACCGGAAGGAGACCGCTACCTGGGGTTCATCTTCGCCCGCGGAGCGACACCGCAAGTTGTCGAAGCGGCCCTCACACGCGCCGAAGCATGTCTCGACGTGCGACTGGCCTGACGCTTTTCAAGCGTCGGCACCGGTCAGAGCCCTAGTCCCCACTTTCTGTTCACGCAAGGTCACCTCCGGTCGAGCGGCGCAGCCCAACGGAGCACTATCTTCGCGTCAGCCCTAAACGCCGTCACGATATAGATTGAGGCAAGGGTTCAATCTAAGGAGGGATCGTGCCGAATCAGTCAGTGAGTGACCTGGGACAGGCTCTGGATCAAGCACAGAGCGTTCTTTCCGGAGTCACCCCCTCCCAGTTAAGTGAGACCACGCCGTGTGCGAAATGGAACGTCAAAGATCTGTCGAACCACATGGTCGGCAGTACAACGATGTTTGGCTTGGTCACTCGAGGTGAGAGTATGCCCGAGATGACTGACGTCCCTGATTTTACGAGTGGTGACATTGTGTCAACTTTTGACGCCGCGAAGAAGTCCGTTCTCGCCGCGTGGGAAGAGCCCGGCGTCTTCGAGCGTGAAATGGTTTTTCCATTTGCCACGCTTCCTGCCGAAATGGCCGCACGCGTCCAGTTGATGGAAGTCGTTTTGCACACGTGGGACCTCGCCCAAGCAACAGGTCAGGTCGAATCTCTTGATGACTCCCTTGCCGAGACGGTTTTGACATATGCGGGAGCCATCGTGCCGGAGTCATCGCGCAACGCCGAAGGCGAGCCCTTCTCTTTCGTCGTGGTCGAACCCGACTCCGCACCGCCGTACGCCAGGCTCGCCGCACTCATGGGACGTAAACCCTAGAACTGCTGGCGTTCCAATTCATTTTTGTTCGCATTGGCGCCATCTCATCGGCTGACCGCCGTGACTTCACCGGAGAAAGTTCGCCTGTAATTGGCCAGCACGACCTATGAGACCCCGACGCTATTCGTACGCGACTTCAGCGTGATCGCTTGCGTCGAGCCCAGCGTCTTGATGGCCGTCACTCACCCGAAGTCCTACCGTCTTGTCAGTGATCCACAGTATGACCCAGGTCATGACGAAGGGGAAGACGAGGCCAGCAAGTGCCAGCACCGACTGCCGCCCAAACTGCACCATCCCGCCGGAGACGCCCAGGGCGTTCACGGCGAGCGAGGCGAAGACCCCGGTGAGGACGACACCAATGAAGCCGCCCACCATGTGAACACCGACCACGTCGAGTGCGTCGTCGTAGTGCAGTCGGTCCTTAAGGCGCACCGCCAGATAACAGAGCAGTCCGGCACCACCACCTATCACGAGCGAGGCCCAGGTCGGCACGTAGCCAGCAGCCGGTGTGATGGCGGCGAGACCGGCGACCGCACCAGAGGCGAGACCGACGCCAGAAGGTTTACGTCGGTGTGTCCACTCAATCGTCATCCACGCGAGAATCCCGGCGCAGGCGCCGATTTGGGTATTGACGAGCGCCGCGACGGCGACCGTGCCAGCGCTGCCGGCGCTACCGGCGTTGAAGCCGAACCAACCGAACCACAAGATCCCCGCGCCGAGTAGAACGAGCGGCACGTTGTGCGGTCGCTCGAATTGGCGCCGACGTCCCAAGTAGAGCACGGTCGCCAGGGCTGACGCGCCCGCCAACTCGTGGACGACCGACCCGCCAGCGAAGTCAACGGCGTGCAGACCTCCCGCGCCTAAGAACCCACCTCCCCACACCCAGTGGGCGAAGGGGCTGTACACGAGGAGCGACCAAAGTCCGATGAAGAGCAGATAGCCCCGAAAGTGCATACGGCCGACGAACGCGCCGGCGATAAGGGCTGGCGTGATGACCGCGAACATCATCTGAAAGGCCATGAACAACAGCGGGGGGATGGTTGGCGCAAAGGCCGTGGGCGTTGTCCCCACCCCTCGCAGCATGAAGAACTGGAACCCGCCGATGATGCCCGTATGGTCCGGCCCGAAGGCAATCGAATAGCCCACCACGATCCACAAAATCGAGATGACGCCGATTGCCACGAACGACTGCGTCATGGCGGAGAGTACGTTTTTCTTGCCGACGAGCCCTCCGTAGAAGAGAGCCAAGCCGGGCATCATGAAAAGGACCAGCGCGGTTGACATGAGCATCCACGCGGTGTCGCCGGCATTGACGTGCATCAGACCTCCCCAATACCCGAGCGACCAGACTCGTTTGAGCCCCAACGAATCAAACTACGCCATTTCGATCGCCAAGTTGTGAATGCAAAGGTGGCCGTGAAGCTCAAGTGTCGGAGCCACGTTGTGACTCTTCTCGTGAATATGAGAAACACCAAATCGGCTGCGCGTCGTACGCTCACAGTCGTGACGTCAGCGATCGGGAGCCAGTAGATCGTCAGGGAACGTTACGTGAATCTCAGCAATTGATTTGGGGGAAATCTTCTTTGTTGTTGGTGATGAGACGGGCGGCCGAGGCCCGACTACTGTCGTGTGAAGGACAGTTTTTCGTAGTACGTGAACAGCAGGCCAACTGCGGCGTCAGGTTCGTGATCGCGATGTCAAGTCCATAACTTTGTTATTCACTCATCGCGTCGCCAGTGGTAGACGTTACAAAATCACCGAGGAGTGCGGAAAGCAATGCGCAAGACAACTGGCTCTTTTCTGAGAGTTCTCAGACTCGTGGCAGCGTGCAGCCTCTTGGCGACGATTCCCATGAGTCTCGGCACTGTCTCGGCTGCGCGTCTGAAAACCAACGCTACGGCGTCGTCTGCATACGTGGCACTAGGAGATTCCTACGCGTCGGGCGAAGGGTTGCAGTCCAACGCGACGACGTACATTTCTCCCTCGAACAATGACGGATGTCATCGAAGTGTGACGGCGTATCCCGTCTTGGTGGCGGCGAACCTCAACGTGGACCTTGGTCAATTTGAAACGTACGGGTCCGGTGGCTTCGTGGCGTGCTCTGGCGCCACGTCAAAGGACCTCTTGAAAGGAGAAAACGGCGAGCCAGCCCAACTAAGTGCGCTGTCGTCGGCGACGCGTTGGGTCACCGTGACCGCCGGAGGCGACGATCTTCATTTTTCAAATGTCCTGCTCGCGTGCTTAGAACTCCGTGCGAGCGTCACGGTCAATCGCACGACGAGGAGCTACACGCAATCGAACGTAGTACACGAGAGCAAAACTTGTGATGAGTACGTCGCGAGTGCGAACGCTCTCTTCGACGTTACGAACGGAACTTCCAAAGAGGTCGCCGCCCTTGAACACGTCTACGAGCAGATCTTCGTTCACGCACCAACTACTGAGTTGGCGGTACTGAACTACCCTCAACTGTTCACGGAAAGTCCTCCTACGTTCTGTCCCGTCGCCCGCGGGATCAGTCTCTCCCCACTATTCAAGGTGAGATCCGCTCAATTGAACGTTGGTTATTCAGCGGCTCAGATCGCAGCATTCAATCGTGTGGAGAATGAATTGAACGCCGCCATAGCAAGTGCAGTCAGTGACGTGAGCGCACTGGGAGGCAATATTCGACTGGTTGACGTCAACAGCCTCACGAAGTCCTCGGCAATTCCCTGTAATCTCACGACCAACGGGCGATCCGACATGAATGCTCTTCGAGTTTCCGTGGGTTCGCCGCTGACGACAGTCGTCGAGAACTGTCACTTCGACTTAGCTCACCTTCTTTCGCTAAGGCCCTTCGTTTCTTGTCCTTTGTACGAAGGAGCTGTATTCCTGGAGAACGTTGCGGCCAACGAATCGTTTCACCCGAAACAGGTTGCCCACCAGACGATGGCGCGAGCCGTTGAATCTCTCTTCAGTCAGGTATCAACAACAACGACCACGCAGAATCCGAGTTAAAGCGTTACAGGTGTTTCAGTGATGGCCGTATCGAATTGAGCGACGCACCTGTAGAAATAATGGAAACCATCTCAGGGTCAGGATTCCGGTCGGGACCGAGTTGCGAACTCGTCGGAGTGGACAAAGCCAGTGGGCTTAGTTTGGCTCCAGCGACCGAAGACACGTCGCTGACCAGTACTTCTTTACGTAACGCCGAGCATGGGTTGACTGTCGCTGTCGATGCATCTCTTAGCCAGTTCGTTGATCATGGCCACGACCTCTGGGTGCAATTCGGGATCCCATCCTTCTAAAAACTCCGTGAGCGACGCGCACCGAGCCGCCAACAGTTTTTCAGTGGCTTCGCGCCCCCGACTCGTTAGCGCCATTTCATTCCCCGTCGAAGTGTCAACCGGTTCGATCATTCCAGCCCCCACCAGCGATTCGAAGGCGTCTGCAAGGTGCCCGGCATCGATCTCGCGCTGAGTGCAGACATCCTCCAGCGCGGCGTCCGGGCGTTCGGCGAAGCGAAAAAGGAGCCAACTGGCTCGTGCGTCTAGATCGAGCCCCGCGCGCTTCGCAAGTCCCGCGTAGAGATCGGGAGCGTTCTCGCGACCGAGAGCTCGCTCGACAATTCGCCGCGCTTCGCCAAGCGAGTCGCGCGGATCGGGCATTCCGAGATTCTCCGCCGGCTGAGACGTTCGAATCGAATTTCGCAGGGCAACCTCGGGCAACGCCCAGCTGAGCAGAAACGCAACGAAGGCGATGGGCACTCCAATGAGGAACACCGTGTGGATGGTGTGGGCGATGCCGTCAATAACGCCAACCTGGATAGCAGCAGGTAGTCGGTGGATCGATGCTGGATCGCTAGCACTGAGGGTGAGCCCAGCCGGTACCGAGGTCCGATGAAGGGAGCGCAGGACATTGGTGACGAGCAGATTGGAGAAGATGGCGCCGAAGACAGCCGTCCCGAACGAACCACCGATCGATCGAAAGAACGTGACTCCCGACGTGGCCGTACCAAGCTCCTCGTAGGGAACGGCGTTTTGAACGGCCACGGTCAACACCTGCAGGACGAGACCGAGACCGAGACCGAACACGGCCATGTAGACCGCGGCCGCCCACGTTGCGGTGTGAACGCCTATCAATGACATCAGGAACAGGCCGACGGTCATGAGCGCGGTGCCGACAATGGGAAAGATTTTGTAGCGGCCCCACCGGCTGACCAGGAGGCCCGATCCGATAGAGGCGACGAGGAGCCCACCCATCAGCGGAATGAGTTCTAGTCCGGAGCGTATGGCGCTGACACCTCGAACGTCTTGGAAAAAGATAGGAAGGAAGGTCAACGCCCCGAACATGGCGAAGCCGATCACGAAGCCAATGGCGCTCGACGCGCTGAAGACCCGGTTAGTGAAAAGGCTCGGAGGGATGATCGGCTCAACCGCTCGGCGCTCGACCACGAGGAACAAGACGGCGAAGATCACTCCAGCCGCAGCCAGACCGATGATCATCGGGGAGCCCCACGCATACGAGGTGCCACCGAGGCTTGTGAAAAGCACCAGCGCGGTAGCGGACATCGCGATGAGAGCGGTTCCCAAGTAGTCGATGACTCGATGCACCCGATTGGACGCTGCCGGAAGTGCGACCGAAGTGGCGAAGAGAGCCACAATCCCGATGGGGACGTTGATATAGAAGATCCATCGCCACGACAGATACTCGACGAAGAAGCCGCCAATGAGTGGGCCGATCACCGATGTCACGCCGAACATGGCCATGAACAAACCCATGTAGCGTCCTCGTTCGCGCGGAGAGACCACGTCGCCCACGATGGTCATGGCCCCAATCATCAAACCGCCGCCACCAAGGCCTTGGACGGCTCGAAACAAGATCAGCTCGATCATCGAATGGCTGAGACCAGAGAGAATGGAGCCGACCAAGAAGATGACGATGGCCGCCTGGAAGAAGAGCTTTCTCCCGTAGAGGTCGCCGAGCTTTCCCCATAACGGTGTCGACACGGTGGAGGCAAGCAAATAGGCGGTGACCACCCAGGTCAGGTGCGACGCTCCGTTAAGGTCGCCAACGATCGTTGGCAGCGCAGTGGACACCACTGTCTGGTCGAGCGCGGCCAGGAACATTCCCAACATGAGGGCACCGATTACAACGAGCACGCGCCGGTGATTGAGCGCACCGCTCGACGCGAGCAGACTCGCCGGGTCTTCTCCGTTCACCGACGTATCTACGTCCGTCATGCGCTCACCCTACAGGGACGCTTCCTTGGTGGACACGCCAACCAAACGGAGACGGTTGGCGTCAATTTGGTCCTCTCATTTCCACATCTCTGCGAATTCAGTGCGGCGAGCGACAACATCATCTTGGAACTGATGCAGCCACCCTAAGACTCCGCACCGTTCAACGTGCTTCACCTTATATGCGAAGCCCGCAGCCGTTTTCTACGTCGAACCACGTGAACGATGACGTACACGAGAAGCACCAGGACTGACATCGCGTGCCACTTCTGGAGAATTGACGGTCCGGGAATCGATAGGAAGATCGTGTGACCGACGAGGAAGTCGACGAAGCCCGAGACCATTGCGTTCAACGTGAGAATCCACAAAATGGTGTCCGAGACGGCCAGACGTGACCGATTACCCGTTGAACTTCCCCGACCAAACAGCCGAGCGAGAAGCCGCTTTACCGTTTGACGGCGCTGCGTCAGATGCACGATCACGAGCCCGAGGACCAGCAGTCCGATAATGGAGTGATCGGTGGTCCCTGAGTGACCCAGATACTTGCGAGAGAGGAATACCGCAGAGATCACTGCGGCGAGGATTCCCAGAATCAGCGCGAGGTGGACCAGCCATCGATTCCGGGCAATCGAGTCGCCGCGCGAGCCAGGTTTAAATCGAATCGCCAAGGCTCAACATTCTCCCGTCGCGTTCAATCGTACGATTCGTGCCATCGATCGCACGTTAGACCAAGAAGAAAACTCTCACCATTGGGGAATACCCTGATTCGTCCCCTAGTCGCGTCGATCCAACTCAAAGCAGAACTTCGTCAAAGCTCACTTCGGTGCTAACGATCGACTTACCCACGATGGTCGCCACTTACACGAACTCCTTCAATCGACGACGCGACGTAGCCGGTCGAACTCATCAAACGGGGCCAAGGTTCCTTATTCTGAGTAAATGACCGTACATTGCATCGCGCCTTCAGCGCACCGTCGAGACGCAATCCGAGAGCGCCGTCGCCGAGCCGATCGGGTCCCTCTCAAGGCCTCATTATTCGACAACACCGTGAATCCAAACCAACGAGCGCGACGCTGGTGAGGTGACCCCGAGGTACCGTGGGACGCATGTCTGCCTCTCAAGAACGCCGCGTGACCACACCGCTGTGGTCACCGTCGCGTGACCGTCGACGCAACTCTCACCTTCACGCCTTCTTAGAGCGCCACGGATTCTCCGACTACGACGACGCCTGGCGCTGGTCAGTCGACCCGTCAACGAGCGCCGACTTCTGGCGAGCAGTCGCCAACGACGCCGAGGTGACCTGGCACGACGAGCCCCGCAGCACGCGTGAGGCGGACGCGGACGCGCCGAACGGCGTACGGTGGTTCCCCAACGGCACGCTCAACTACGCCGAACACGCCCTGGGCCAGCGACGAGGCGACGAGGTGGCGATCATCGGCTACGACGACGCGCGCGAGCGCCACGCGATGTCCTGGGATGAGCTCAGAGAACTCGTCGGCCCACTTCAAGCCGGTCTACGTGCGCGCGGTGTCGGGCGAGGCGACGTAGTGGCCGCCTACCTTCCCAATATCCCCGAGACGCTGGCCCTAATGCTGGCGACCGTCGGCCTGGGAGCCGTGTGGACGTGCTGCTCGCCCGAGACCGGACCGGACGGGGCCCTCGACCGCCTGGTCCAGACCAATCCCACTGTCCTGGTCACGGTGGACGGCTACCGGTACGGCGAGCGAGTCCGCGACGCGCGAGGTGACGTCGGCGCCATCCTGGCCGGTCTGCCCACCGTGCGCCACGCACTGTCGCTCGACCTCCTGGGGCTGGGGGCGCCCGGGCCGGGCTGGGAGACGTGGGCCGATCTCGTGGCTTCAGACGGCGTGCTGTCCTTCGAGCCCGTCGCCTTTGATCACCCGCTCTACGTCTTGTACTCATCGGGTACGACCGGCAAACCAAAGGCCATCGTCCACTGTCATGGTGGCATCCTGCTCGAGCACTTGAAGGCACTTAGATATCACTTCGACCTTGACGAGAACGACCGCTTTTTCTGGTACACAACGACGGGCTGGATGATGTGGAACTTCTGCGTCTCGGGTCTGCTCGTGGGCGCCACCGTCGTCCTCTACGACGGCAACCCTACGTGGCCGACACCCGAGCGGCTATGGGACTTCATCGCTGACGAACGCGTCACTTGCGCGGGCGTGGGCGCCGCGTTCCTCGTCACGTGCCTGAGGAACGGACTCGACCCGGCCGGCCGCGTCGACCTCTCGCACCTTGCGACTCTCGGCTCAACGGGTTCGCCGCTCCCGGCCGCCGGTGCGCGTTGGGTCTATGACCACGTCGGCGCTGATCTCCTGCTCGCCTCCTTCAGCGGTGGGACCGACGTTTGCAGCGGCTTCGTTGGCGCGAGCCCGCTGCACGACGTCTGGCCCGGCGAGATCTCGTGTCGCTGCCTGGGGGCCAGCGTCGAGGCGTTTGACGAGCACGGGCACAGTGTTATCGACGCCGAAGGCGAAATGGTGATCACCGCGCCGATGCCCTCAATGCCGATCGGATTCTTGCACGACGAAGGAGGTGAGCGATACCGATCCACCTACTACGAGCGCTTCCCCGGCGTATGGGACCACGGTGACCGCGTGACGGTGACGTGTCGGGGCACGGTCATCATCACGGGTCGCTCCGATGGAACCCTCAATCGAGGCGGCGTGCGTATGGGAACCGCCGAGTTCTATGACGTCATCGAGAGCATCGACGGTATTGCCGACAGCCTCGTGGTTCACCTTGAGGACCCCGAGGGCGGGTCCGGAGAGCTGTGGCTCTTCCTCGTCGCTCCGGGTGCCGAGCCTGACGCACTCGAGCGCACCGCACGCTTCGAGTTGCGCACGCGGCTCTCGCCGCGCCACGTGCCCGATCACGTCGTTTTCGTCGACAGTGTTCCCCGGACGCTTTCGGGCAAGAAGCTCGAGGTGCCGGTGAAGAGAATCCTGGCGGGGGCGACGCCGAGCGACGTGGTTGCCCTCTCATCGCTCGCCAACCCCGAAAGCCTCGATCCCGTCATCGCGCTTGGTAGAGAGCGTACGAACCGGTCGTAGTGAACAACAGCAACGCGTGTCCTACTCGCTGAGGGCGTTGGTCCCGGCACGAATGGGATTGCTCGCGATCCAATCCCCGAGTGGATTCTCACTACGCCATCGCTCTACGTACTCCCCGATCGTCTCAAAAACGACGCCCGGTTGCTTCATCCATTCGATCAACTTTTCCAACATTGTCAAGCGGTGTCCTCGTCCAATGACTTGCGGGTGCATGCAAAGATTGAAGATCCCACCGGGAGTGTGTTGATAGGCGTAGTCGAACTCACCCTGCCATATCTCTCGGACCGTCGAGGGAGGGCTTTGCTCGGTGCTCCAGCCAGCGTCGAACTCCATATGAGGAAAGTCGTCAAGGATCCAACTAAACGGCACTTCGACGAGGTCAACGGTCTGTCCAAAGACGTACGGTTCAGTCTTGGAGACGCGATCGTTGACTCGCTGGTAGTACGGCGCGAAGTCTGACCCGCCACATGACGAGTCGTAGCGCATTCCGTAGGAGAGCAGTAGCTCCATTGAACGCGCACTGAGGTCGTTCGACGGCGAGCGGTACCCCATCGGTCGAACGCCAGCCACGCGATCAAGAGCTTCCAACCCCCGCTCGAAAATCGCACACTCGCCCTGGTAGTCGACGCTCGCGGGGTTCTCGTGCACCCACCCGTGGTGGCCTATCTCGTGGCCCGCGTCTCGAATCTGACGTACAAGGTCCGGATACGCCAACGCCGTGTGTCCGGGAATGAAGAAGGTGCTCCGGATGTTGTTCCGTTCAAGCAACGAGAGGATCCGCGGCACCGCGATCGTCGAGAACTCGCCGCGTGAAATCGCCGCGGGATTATCGGTGCCGGCGATCCATACCGACATGGCGTCGAAGTCAAAACTAAGACAAGCGGACAGCCGACGGCTTGCGTGCGACAATTCATCTCGAACGATCACGAGGTGATCCTCCCTACTCTCGAAAATCTGACGTTGGCCCTGCAGCCAGCAATGTTACGGTGACGTACCGGATTATCGAATGTCATGAGAGCCCGGTTCGACGACCACAAAGGAGTGTTCCAAGAGATGCGTGCGAGAGAACTTGGCATTGTCGTAGGACCCGGAAAACCCGGTCCAAACAATGCCATCACCGACGTGCCCGGTGTGCGCGTCGGACACACCACCCTCATCGACGGGGAAGGGCCATTGGTCGTGGGACGCGGTCCCGTTCGTACGGGCGTCACGGTGATCGTGCCTTCGGTTGACGTCGGTAAAGTGCCTCTCTTCGCGGGTTGTCATCGACTGAATGGCAACGGCGAAGTTACCGGTCTCGAATGGGTGCGAGAGTCGGGCATGCTGATGTCCCCCATCGCCATCACCAATACTTCCAGCGTCGGCGTCGTGCGCGACAGTCTGATCACGGCAGAGGTAAGAAAGCGGCCGGCCGGTGGCGTCTACTGGAGTCTGCCAGTCGTCGGCGAGACGTGGGACGGACTTCTCAACGACACCAGCGGTATGCACGTCCGACCCGAGCACGTGTGGAGTGCCCTCGAGTCGGCGACTTCCGGCCCAGTCGCCGAAGGTAACGTCGGTGGCGGAACCGGAATGATCTGCCACGAATTCAAAGGCGGCGTCGGGACGGCGTCGCGGGTCACCGCCAGTGGTTACACGGTCGGAGTGCACGTGCAGGCGAACTATGGGCGACGCCAACGCCTCTCGGTCGCGGGCGTTCCCGTTGGGCATCTGCTGCCGACCTCCGAAGTACCCGCACCGGGCCCGGGTCCGAGCGCCCCGGGTTTCGGATCGATCATCGTGATAGTGGCAACGGACGCCCCCTTGCTCTCGCACCAATGCGCCCGCCTCGCGCAGCGTGCGGGACTCGGTATTGCGAGAGTGGGTGGCGTAGGCGACCATACGAGTGGCGATATCTTCGTGTGTTTCGCCACTGGAAACTCTGGGCTCTCCGTCGCCGAGGACGTGACGCAGCCCCTCAGCGTCAACGTGACCATGCTGCACGACAGTCACATCACCCCGCTGTACGACGGCGTTGTCGACGCGACCGAGGAGGCCATTTTGAACGCCCTGCTGGCCGCCGAGACAATGACCGGTCGCGACGGCATCACCGCGCACGCTCTTCCGAGCGATCGCCTCGTGGACATACTCACTTCGCACCGATGGACTCCCGGCCAATACTCTTGAACGACCACGTCGGTGACGATTGAATGTTGCCAACAGGGTTACGACTGACGCGCTTCACTGACTCCCGGCCCCCTCACGCGAGCAGACAAGCGACGGCGTGATCGTCGCCTTTCGCCGCCACCGCCGTCCTCAACTCCGGATCGATCTGCCCGCACCGCTCTTCTGCCATCGGGCAGCGCGTGCGGAACCGGCAACCGGTCGGCAAGTCGATGGGGCTTGGAATCTCGCCCGTCAGAATCAGTGGTTTGACCATCTTGCGAGGATCTCGCTGTGGGACCACGGAGAGTAGAGCCTTGGTATAGGGGTGTTGGGGATTGCGAATTACTTCTTTGATCGGTCCGGTCTCGACAATGCGACCGAGATACATGACCGCGATTCGATCGGCGAAGTGAGAGGCCGTGGCGAGGTCGTGGGTGATCATCAAAATTCCCATGTCGCGCTGGCGTCGTAAACCATCGAGCAGCGAGAGCACACCAGCACGGACCGACACGTCGAGCATGGAGACCGGCTCATCGGCGATGAGGAGCACTGGATCAAGTACGAGTGACGCAGCGATCGCGACCCGTTGACGTTGGCCACCCGACATGCCATGTGGGTACCGGTCCAGGTAGAGTTCGGCTGGCGTCAACCCAACACGTTCCAGTGCCTCAATCGCCTTTTGCCTGCGGTCTTTTGCAGAACCCCCAATGCCGTGAATCAACATCGGTTCCTCTATGGTCTGGCGAACCCGGAACCTGGGGTCGAGCGACTCATAGGGATCCTGATAGATCATTTGCAGGCGGCGACGCAGAGGGCGCATCTTCCGTTGGGACAACGTGCTCAGGTCGGTGCCTTCGAAGCGCACCGCCCCCGCCGTCGGCTTCAGCATCCGCAGGACAGCCTGAGCGGTGGTGGTCTTGCCACAGCCCGACTCACCGACGAGTGCGAGCATCTCGCCGGGAGCAACGGAGAACGAGACCCCGTCGACGGCGTGAACGAAACGCTGCGGTCGCCTCGCGAGCCGCTCGGTCATCCCACGAGCCACCGGGTAGTGCATTTTCAGTTGCTCAACCTCGAGCAAGGGAGCGGAAACGTCCGCGCGAAGCGATGTCGCCAACGAGTCAACCACGTTCACGACCCATCGTCGGAGCCGTCGACGGCGTCAAGGGCTTGCCCGTTGCGGGGCGAGCTTTCAGGCTTGGCGGTCACGCTCACCGGCACGTCGTTCAGATGACAGGCCGCCGAATGTCCAACGTCGAGACTCTTCAGTGCCGGTTGCTCGGAACTGCAACGCTCGAACGCTGAGTCGCAGCGAGGTTGGAATGGGCACCCCACGATCTGGCGATCAAGTCGCGGCGGTACGCCGGGGATTGAAATGACGTCGTCGTCGTCATAGAGGTCCGGCGTGGTCGCAAAGAGAAGGCGCGTGTAGGGGTGACGCGGTCGGTGATAGAGGTCCTCAGTCGTACCATTCTCAATGATCTTGCCGGCGTACATGACCGCCGCGCGTTCGCAGACCTGCGCCACGACCGGCAGATCGTGCGTGACGAGGATAAGGGCCAATCCGAGTTCGTTCGAAAGCCCGACCAAGAGCTCGAGAATCTGCGCCTGAACCATGACGTCAAGTGCCGTCGTTGGCTCATCGGCGAGGAGGATCTTCGGCTGGCAGGCCAGCCCCATCGCGATCGACGCGCGTTGGCGCATTCCGCCGGAGAACTCGTGTGGGTAGCGGTCAGCACCCGACGCGGCGATACCAACCATCTCCAGAAGTTCGCCCGCTCTCTTTCGAGCAGCGGCTCCCGACGCGATGCCGTGAAGCTCCATCGGCTCCACGATCTGGCGTCCCACCGTCATCAATGGATTCAACGCGTTCATGGCACCTTGAAAGACCATGGCGAGTTCTTTCCACCGGTAGTCGCGAATCAAGGACTCGCCCTTACCCAAAATGTTCTCCCCGTTCACAATGACCTCACCGGCCACCGAAACTGAAGGCGGGAACAGACCCATCAGGGCGAGAATTGTGGTCGTCTTCCCGCAGCCCGATTCGCCGACGAGACCCAGCCGTTCGCCGTGGTCAAGATCGAAGCTGACGCCCTGAACGGCGTGTAGCTCCGTGCCGTTGGGTAACTCGAACCACACGTGGAGATCGCGCACCTCAAGAAGACTCATAGTTTCCTCATATGGCATCGGGCCCAAGACCGACAAGCGGACGGAGCTTCCAGCGGCGGGTCGAGAGGTGACCTACCCTCAGCCTCGGATTGAGTGCATCTTCAATTGCCCGCCCGAGCAGAAAACAGCCCATGATCAACAGCGAGATGGCGATGCCGTCTGGCACGATCGTCCACCACGCACCAGCGCTCACCGCTGCTCGATCGAAAGCGTGTTGGAGAATCGTTCCCCACGTGACACTTGAGGGATCTTCGAGACCGAGAAAGGCGAGCGTCGTCTCAAGGTAGATGGCGACTGCCACCGTGAGCACGGTATTGGCCACGAGCAGTGGAGCGACCTGTGGCAACACGTGTCGAGCGATGATCCGCGTGTCGCTCGCCCCCATGGCGCGCACCCGCTTCACGTAGACCCGTTCTTTCACGGTCATCACCTGAGCTCGAATGATCCGCGCCGTCGGCGCCCACTGGAGTATCCCGATCACAATGATGACGTGCACCACGCTCGGTCCCCACACGTCCGCCACCACGAGAGCGAAGGCTAGCGGCGGGATCACCAAGAGATAGTCGGTGATCCTCATGAGCACGATATCCACCCATCGACCAAAGTAGCCCGACAGTATTCCTACGCCACCACCGATCACCATGGAGACCAGTGTCGCGGCGAAGCCAATGAGTAGAGAGATCCGGCCGCCCAGCATGATCTCGCTGAGCAAGTCAATGCCGCCGTCATCACAACCGAACCAGTGCTTGGCCGACGGTGGCGCGAACACCGCGCACGATTGCACGGTCGGCGAATACGGCATCAACACTGGAGCGGCGAGTGCGATCACAATGAAGAAGAGAATGATTCCGAGGCCAATCAACCCGGACTTGTGATGACGCAGCACAGTTCGAAGAGGACGACGGGACACCTCTGGCAGCGGACCCACCGCTGCTTCTTGGAGCAGCATGCTCATTCGCTGACCCTCGGATCCAGCTTGAAGTACGCCAAGTCCGCGATGAAATTACACCCAACCACAGCAATCGCCAGGATCAAAAAACCACCTTGGAGCATCGGGTAATCACGCTGGCTCACGGCCTCCCACATCGCCCATCCGATCCCGGGCCACGTGAAGATGAACTCGATGATGATGGCACCGCCCATAATCCAGCCGAGCGACATCGCGACCAACGTCACTATCGGCAAGAGGGCGTTACGGAGGGCGTGGCGCACGACGATCTTGCCATTGCGAAGTCCTTTGGCCCGAGCAGTCAGCACGTAGTCCTCGCCGAGCGTCTCCAACATCGACGATCGCATGATCAGCGTGAACTCACCGTAGAGCGTAAGACAAAGCGTCGTGGCGGGGAGCACCATGTGTATTCCGATGTCTTGAAGTCGCGACCAAAAGCCCACTGATCCGAAAACTCCCGCCAGGGCGTACTCCATCCCACTCGACGGCAGCGTCCCAGCGAACAAGATGAGCAGCACCAAGCCGAGGAACTGCGGAGGGAAGGAGTAAAAGGCGATCGCCAAGCTGGTGCTGACGTGATCGACCGCTGAGTCTCGTCGCCACGCCGACACGATTCCAAAGAAGACGCCGATGATGATCGCCGCAACGGTCCCTATCGTCACCATGGGGATCGTGTTCTTCAAGTCGTTCAATAGCTGGGGAAAGACAGGTTGCTGATTGACGTAGGAGATGCCCATGTTGCCATGAACCAGCTGCCACAGGTAGGTGAAATATTGGTGCAGTTTCGAATCGTTGAGACCGAACTCCACCGTCAGCGCGTGGCGTAACTGCGGGGTCGCGTTCGGCACTCGTGCCAGGTCCGTCACGGCACTTCCGGGAATGACCCGGAACAAGAAGAAGTTGATCGTGATAGCCATGAAAATTGTGAACAAGGCGAAGGCCAATCGCTTGATCACGTAGTCAGCACTACGCATTGCTCGTCATCCGCGTTTCCCGTCACATCCACGAGGTCGCTCCGCGATGACCGGCGAAGCACTTGAAGGTTGCACCTTGGAGTGAGAATCGTCGACCTCGTACCTCTCGCTCATTGAGCGAACCCTCGCGTCAACGAGCACGCGCAATGCACGCACGCGCTGCGCAGAGCACCACTTCATTCGGATCACGTTGGAAGACAAGTTGTCGTTACTCCACAACTTCCAATTTCAACGGGATCCGGTGGAGAAACTCCGCGGAGTCGTCGGTGAAGGCCATGGTGTGCGTCATTACTGCCATTCCCGCTTGATCGGGCAGATAGAAGTTCGATTCGTAGTTGCAGACAATCCCGGGCACAAAGGCTTTGTCGCCCGGCTCACGTTCGAATTCGTAGTAGAACTCTCCCACGGTGTCGGGTGGGAACGCGATGCCTAATTCATAGCCACCGACCCACCACCTATCTTCCCAGATACCTACTTCTTCGTAGTAAGCCTTCACCGCGTGGAGAAGCTCATGCGCGGGGAGAGAGGGTCGGATGAGATCCGCCACCAGCCCCACGCCGGTCACCATCTTTTCAATGTGCGCTCTCACGTTAGGTCGAGGCTCACCGATTGAGAAACAGCGCGCCATTCCAGCGTGATAGCGGTTGTACACCCCATGAAGATCGACGTTGACGATGTCGCCGGGGGTGATGACACGCCTCGACGGGAGGCCGTGCAAAACGGAACTCCGAGGCCCGGAAGCCACGACCGTCGGTATCCCCGCGGTCTCCCCGCCTGCTTTCGCCATGGCGTACGTCACCTCCGCGGCGACGTCCAACTCAGTGACACCGGCGCGAAGATACTTCATGGCAGCCCTCATGCCGATATCGGCGATCTTCTGAGCTGTGCGGACGTAGGCGAGTTCCTGTGGCGACTTGATATTGCGAACTCCTCGTACGACCCTGGTGGCGTCCACGACGCTGGCGCCACCAGCCATCAAGGCCGCTTGAAACACCTCGCTGTAGCCTCGGTTGGGCCTCGAGCTCCACATTTCGAGACCAATCCGACCTTTCAGCCATCCCGTGGCCGTCAACTCGGCAACGATGAAATCGGCCCAGCTCGACGTGTCGTCAACATGGCGTCTGATCTTCACGTTGCGCGAAATGGAACCGACCTTTGTCAAGGTGAATTCATCTTCGGATTCGAAATGTATGGGCTCGTCGGTGTCGACATGAATCGCGATTCCGCTCCCGGGGTACCACTCGGTTGGAGCCTGGCCTTGGTACCAGGTCGACTGATGTCCACTCACGTAACAGATGCTCTCGGGCGCCGAAAGAAACAGTACGTCGAGTCCCGCCTCTTCCATTTTGGCGCGAATACGATTCAATCGCGTCTTGTACTCCTGGAATGAGAACGGCACAAGGGTCTCTGGATTGCTCGTCTCCAAAAAGACGTCCTTGTTACTCGCGTGTGCTTTCTGATCAATCGTCATTCATTCCTCCGGGTAGTTGTTGGGTACAGTCGTTTTCGATGGCGACGTTGGAGACTGGGCTTGCGGCAAGTTGGCTCTCCCCGAGCAGGAGTTCCGCTGCGCTCAGTGTGACCGCCTCGCCTCCGTGCTGAAGAAGAGTGATGGTGCGGGCTTCGAGATCAGCCACGAACGTGCACAGCGTGATGTCGGTGCCCTCCGCCCGAACGCCTACGGGGGGAACGGCCCCCGTCAAGATCTCCAGCAACCACGCAACCGAGGGATCCTCTGGCGCTTCGGTGATACGACTGAGCACCGCTCCGCGGGTCAGGCTGTCCGAGGAGGCGTTATTGAGCGAATCGGGTAGTTGACAGAGGTGATTCGTATGCCAGATAACACCGGGACTTTGTGCGGACTCGAGGACAGCAACGCGGTCGCCCGCGTGCTCAACGCTCAGAAGTCGTGCGCTTCCCATCTGGCCCGCGACGTAAGTAAACGCACCAGCGACCGGATGCTCTTCTAGGAAGGCAACCACACCGTCGAGCGTGGCGACTCTCTGCAGGCCGCGCGCCACGAACGCCCTGCCCGGTGCCGTGTGGGGACTGGCCATGTGAATGGTATCGACGCCCCACACCAAGCCGTGTTCATTGAGTGTGTACGTATTGCCCGGGAGGAAGCCCGGATACCACCAGGTGACCACGGCGGGCTCCCCGTCAATGTGCAGCGTCAACAGCGAGCAAGCTCCGTCGAGTCGAGGATCACCGTCTTCGTTGTGCCCGAGCAAGGCTCTTTGACCGTCAGTCCAGCCGAATTCACTGCACCCATGGACGTCGTGACCTTCGAGATCGCCGCGAAGGGTCAACAACAAGAGATCGTGAAGACCCACGCCGGATCCTTCGGCCAGACCTTCCAATTCGCGAAACTCAACCGGAAACGCCTGGCGGCTTGCTTCGACGATCGCGTGAAACTGCTCACCGCGGGGACCATCAACCGATGCCCTGAGGACTGCCAACTCCGGCAGCGCCGCAATGAGCGACGAGATATCTGCGCGTGCGTGTTCACCGAGCGCGTGAAAGACCGCCTCTCGCGTTCCGGTCGCGACCAACCATCGGACATCGCCGATCCACTTCTCTTCAATGACCGAATTCATCGTCCGTACGTCCACTCAGAGTGACGTCGATGGGTTTTGCTTCGTCTCATGCCGACTTCCTGCTAGTCCCGGTCGTCCGTCAATGGGTCGACCCGCTTCGCACGAGATCGCGCCTTCGGCGTGGGCGCAACGAACTCTTGGTCAGAGTGCGTCACGCTCGGCGACAACTCTGTCTCGACGACAAACTCGTGAAACGCGAGATGCAACTCTTCGTCGAGTAGGAGCTCGGACCGGCTTTGCGTGCCCAGCCCGACCGCCACCTCAGTGGCCAACGCTTGTACGACACTGTTGAAGGCGGTGATCGATCGCAGGATCGTCACGCCGCTCGTCTCGACGTAGATGACAACGTCGGCGTATGGAACGAGCGGCGACGCCGGATTATCAGTGAGGACGATCGTCTTGAGACCTCGCTCGTGTGCGTAGGCCAGCACACGCAGCGTTTCAACCGTGTAGCGATGAATCGAAATGGCCACCAGCACGTCGGAGGTGCCGACGTCACGAAGTTGGTCCACCAGCAGACCTGATCCCGACGACAGTTGCTGGACGTTGCGTCGAACGAGGTGCAAGAGATACGTCAGCAGATACGCCGGGGCGAAACACTTCTTCATTCCGATCACGTGAACTGCGGGAGCTTCCGTTAAGAACCCGACCGCGCGTCGCCACGAATCCCTGTCGATGAGCGCGTAGGTCCGAGCCAAATTACGTTGGTCGTAGACGGCCATCATCGTCAGCAAGTCACCGGTATCGGAGAGCCTTTGTGCTTCTTCAAATCTGCGAAGTAACTGCGCTTGATCTCGAATCTGCTGGCGGCAGAGCTCTAGGAGTCCCGGATATCCGTCGAGACCAAGGGCGGTGGCAAAGCGCACGACCGATGATTCGTGCACCTCGGCCCTTCGCGCAGTCTCTCCGATCGTAAAGAATGCGCAACCCTCCGGGTCACTCAACAACAAGCGAGCAATCCGATTCTGACCGCTTGAGAAGTTGGGCAGTCGCTCTTGCAACAGCAATCGGAGCTCTGCGTACGATGACGGAGCGCCTTCTGCTCGCGACAATGACGCTTCAGAGTGCGTATCCACACTGCACCTCTGGTCGTCTTCGATCTTGACAAACCGTAGCGCTCCAGAAGCACCGGTCATCCACGCAATGTCGACGCCTCTGCTCGAAGAGTGCGTCCCGGCAAGTCAACATCCGTCCGCCACATCCATTTCCGCCAACCGAGCAAGTGCGCGACACAATGCACCTTCGACTGTTCGCATGTCGGCGTCGCTGAGAACCGTCGAGAGGTTGAGTCTGCCACCTCGAATCGTACAGACCCCTTCAAGCATCGCCGCAATATGAAACCACCTGGCGAAGTCGTTACGCGCGAGGGCCTCGGCCGCGTTCGTGGGTGCCGTGTCCCTAAAATGAACACACATGGTCGATCCCGAGCGAGTGACCGAAATCGGCAGGCCCAGTCGACGGCCCTCGATCTCTAGCTGTTGGGCGAGATGCGCGGCACGAGAGTTCAAGGTGGCAATCGCGCTCGGAGAGAGGGCGACCACTGCCTGAAACCCGGCGGCGGTTGTCAAGACATTGCCGTTGAAGGTGCCCGAATGCCTCAGTCCGTCTGGGCGGCTCGCGCTCGCCAGCTCCACCAGATCCGCCCGGCCGCCCAAGACGCCGACCGGGAGACCGCCGCCGATGCTCTTACCCATGATGACCATCGAAGGTCGCAGACCGGCCGCACCGTGGTGGGCGTGATAGTCGTTCCGCAGTGACTGCGTCTCGTCGAGTACGAAGAGTGCGCCCGCCGATTCAGCAATGTTTTGAACGGTGTGCAGAAACTCAGGTGCGGGCGGAACTACTCCCGCGTGACCGAGGAACGACTCCACCATCACCACACCGACTGTCTCGTCGACGGCGTCCGCTAGAGCCGTCGGCTGATTGAAAGGAACTTTGACAACGTTGGGATGAGCGTCATTGAACTCACTTCCCATACCGTGGTAGGCACCGTCGAAGATCACCAGCTTTTCTCGGCCGGTGGCACGTCGAGCGATGCGCAGCGCGAGTATGGCCGCCTCGGAGGCCGAATTCGTAAATCGGACTCGTTCGAACGCCGGGTACCTCTCCACCAGGAGTTCGGAGAAATCCACCAGGTAACGATGACTACCGGCCTGCACCGTTCCGAGCAGTTGCATCGCTTCGGCCACTGCCTCTACGACGGGTGGATACCGATGTCCATGCACCAACGAGGCCATGTTGTTCACCAGGTCAATGTACGTATTGTCGTCATAATCGACTAGTCGAGGCCCTTCCGCTGACGCTATGGCGATCGGGTAGGGCTCGAAGTGAGTAACCACACGAGTCTCCCCACCGGCGAGGGACTTCGAGAGACGCTCGTGGAGGGCACGCGACTTTGGTGTCACCGAAATGTATTCGCTCACGAGTTCTGGGATCGCGCGAGGTTGTAGCTCTGTTGGCAACGTCATAGGCAGTTTCGTTCCTGTTCAAGGCCGTGCTGGGGAGTGAGTGCTCGACACCACGCGTGAAGACACCGCGTCGACTCAAACATCATGTGCATTTTGACTACGTTTTGCCGCCTAAAGCTCACTTCAGGCGTACTTGCTCAAGATCTATTTTGGAGAGCTGATTGAAGAATCCCTGCGGCGTCTCGACAAACCCCGTCCACTTGCTACTCCAGGCGTCAATGACGTCGTTGTTGACCAGAGCAATCTCGGCCCTCGAGTTGTAGATCATCACTTGCGCCTGGTACACGAGCTTCACTCGCTCTTTCAAGCTGAGAGCGCTCGACTGTTCTTGATAGAGCTTGTCCAAAGCCGGAGTGCAGAGACCGCTGTCATTCCAAGAGTCGTATTGACCACACGTGTACGCAGAAATCATCAGACTGGGGTCAATCAGCGGCACCCAAAACCACATCGCCAAGTTGTAGGTGCGGTAGTTGTTGGCGGTAATCGCTGTCTGAGTCGCCGCCGGGTCCAACACCTGCTGAGTGAGTTGCACACCGATCTTTCGAAAATCAGTTTGTATGATTTGAAATGCTCGGTCCCCTGGACCATTCTGGTCACTCGAAAAGATGACTTGGTAGCTCATCGGATGACCGTTCGCAGTCCGGATACCGTTGGATCCCTTCTTGTAACCAGCTTGATCGAGAAGCTGGTTAGCCAACGTCAGATTGAAGGGCAGCGGTTGAATGGCGGGATCGTGCCAAATTCCCGTTGCCGGTGGAATGGCACTGGCGGCCGGCGTTGCGTAACCGAGCCACGCCGTTTTGACGATCGTCTTGCGGTCGACCGCGTACTCAAACGCTTTGCGGACATTGGGATTGAGGAGTTCGCGGTCGGTCGTCTTATTTTGAACTGGATTGATGATGAGATCGCGCCACGTCAGACTCGGTCCGACGTAGACGTCGAATCCCGCAGCCTTGATCACTTTCACTGACGTAACCGGCACGTTCTCAATGGCGTCGATTTGCCCAGTTTTCAGCGCCTCAACCATGGCGTCGTCATTCGAGAACACTTGGAGACCAAAACCACTGATATGCGGCTTGGGTCCGTAGAAGTTCGGGTTGGCCAAGAAGATCGCTTGCTGGTTCAACACGAACGACGTGTTCATGAAGGGACCACCGGAGACCACAGGGTTACCCGGAGTCGGCTTGTTCGGGAACGTCTTAAGGCCGGCACCTTTTCCCACCGCGTACTTCGCCCACACGTGCTCGGGCAGGATCGGAAGTTGCTGAAGGTTCGCGAGCACGTCAGACGTGGGCTTCGAATACTTGATCACCACAGTGTTCGAACTGGTGGCTACTGCGCTCGCCATGTTCGTGACACCACCCGCCAAGGAGGCAGTTGAGGACGCCTTGAATTTGATGATCGTGTTGTAGGTCCAAGCGACATCTTTCGCCGTCAACGGTTTGCCATCGGACCACTTCGCGTTCGGGGTGGTCTGGAAGGTCCAGGTCAGTTCATTGGCCGAGTGAGTCCATGATTTCCCGAAGTCAGCCACAAACGAAAGGCCTTTCGGGTTGTACTGGACGAGTTGGGGATAGATCTGCTCCCACATGTTGTACGAGTCTTGGGCCAGTCCGACCAGGGGGTTCAGGGAATCGACGCCCGTATCGGTGCCGATCAGGAGGTAATTCTTTTGCTGGGAATTCCCAGCGGCATTCGCCATCGGGGAGCTCACGGTGAACAAAGTCGCCATAATCCCTAGTCCCATAAGCCACCGAGCAAGTTTCATACGCCCCCCTTTTCCGCAAAAGATAGCAAAGCGCGCCGGGCGACGCAACTCAATTTGCGAGAAGATCACAATACGCAAGTTTTATGCCGTGGCTGTTCGACAAACTTGGGCGACGTTGCAACACGTCAGCGCCGTTCGTCGTGATTCCGGTGGAGCAACAGGTGGCTACCGGGATCAGAGTCTCGATCGGTCCGACGAACGGCTCGCCGTTGACACCTCTTCGAGGTGTTCTCGAAGCGTAAGAGAAACTTGTGAACGTGAACCGAGCCTCTCAACGACCGAGGTCGACTTTGCTCATGACGTGCTTCACGCGCGTATAGTCGTCGATCGCCAAAGCGGATAGGTCGTTTCCGTGACCGGAGTACTTGAAGCCGCCATTGGGCATTTCGGCGGCCTGCGTGAGATGGCAGTTGATCCACACTTGACCGAAGTCGAGACGAGCACTGACCCGAACGGCGGTCTCGTGACTTCGTGTCCAAATGCTCGCAGCCAAGCCAAAACGAACGCCGTTCGCTAGGGCCAACGCCTCTGACTCCTTCGTGAAGCGCTGGACGGTCAAGACTGGACCGAAGATCTCCTCTTGGATCATTTCATCATCTTGCGCCAGACCGGTGACGACAGTTGGCTCGAAGTAGTAACCGCCATCTCTGCGGTCCGGCTTGCCGCCCGTTCGAACCTGCCCATGAGCTGGCATCCTGTCGAAAAAGCCGGAGACCCTGGTCAACTGAGTTTCACTGTTGAGCGGCCCGAACCTGACGTCCTCTTCCGGTGCCCCGTACGGTGTCTCTTCAGCACAGCGGACAAGCTTCTCGACAAATTCGTCGTAAATACTCTCCTGAACAAGGACGCGGGTTGCTGCAGCGCAGTCCTGGCCAGCATTGAAATACCCGGCGGAGGCAATGCCACTGACGGCCGCATCGATGTCGGCATCGTCGAAGACGAGGACCGGTGCTTTTCCGCCCAACTCCAGATGCACCCGCTTCAAGGACGGAGCAGCCGAAACCGAGATCTCGCTCCCCGCCCGTACGCTTCCCGTCACCGAAATGAGATCGGGACGAGGATGGGCGACAAGAGATCGGCCGGTGTCGCGGTCCCCAACGACCACGTTCAAGACGCCCGCGGGCAGGTACCGTCCCGCGATCTCCGCCATCATGACCGCCGTCACGGGTGTCGTATCGGCTGGTTTGAGGACCACGGTATTGCCGGTCGCCAAAGCGGGTCCGACCTTCCACACTGCCATCATTAGTGGATAGTTCCAGGGAGCAACTTGCCCGCAGACGCCAACGGGCTCTCGTCGCACGGACGAGTCGTATCCCCTTAAATACTGCGCCGAGCCAAGGCCAGGCAGGTTCCGGGCCAGCGTGGCGTAGAACCGCAAGTAGTCAATCGTCATCGGAAACTCATCGCCACGCATGGACGAAAGCGGTTTTCCCGTGTTAGCGGACTCCGCCGTGATAAAGGCCTCCGCCTCGGCTTCGAGAGCATCAGCTATTCGAAAGAGGGCGAGACTTCGTTCCGAAGGCGTCGTCGACCGCCATACTTCAAACGCCGAAGATGCTGCGGAGCACGCCGCGTCGACGTCAGCGTCGCTCGAGTTGGGTGCCTCAAGGTACGGTGTCCCAGTCGAGGGGTCAACGATCTCAATTGAAGAATCGTTTTGCACCTCTCGAAGTTCGCCCGCAATGAAATTCTGTAGCCGCTGCATTCGCGCTCCTGTCCTTTGAAATCTCTTCTGCTGTCTGTCACCAGTGTCCACGAGTACCACTCGAGAGAGGCACGCCACTTCGGTCACTGACAACGAAAGCATCAACCGCTATGAACGATCGATCGATTACCCTGAGCGTACTTCTCCAAGACTAGAACAAAATTCCCAGTGATTAGTCCCTTCAGTCCGATGGCATTGATCCATCTCTGCGTCGTGATCGATCGATCGATAGTATAAAGCCCGTGGCAACCCAAACTTCGACCGCCGACCGGGTAGAGGCTGCCGCCCTTCGACTGTTCGCCACCCGCGGTTTCGAAGGAACCGGCATCAGGCTGATCGCTGAAGAAGCGAAGATTTCGTTGGCCTCGCTCTATAACTACATGGGCACGAAGGAGGATCTCCTCGGCCGGCTCATGCAGAAGAGCATGCGCAATCTCCTGGACCCGGCCAAAGAGATCACGGCCGTCAGTACCGATCCAGAGCGGCGGATTATGCAGCTGGTCGATCTCCACGTTCGCCGCCACGCCGAGGACAACCTGCTCATGATCGTCGGTGACACCGAAATCCGATCGCTCACCGAGGTGAGTCGTCGCAACTTCGTCGCGCTGCGCGACGCCTACGAGGGCATTTGGGAGGACACGGTACACGAGGGCGTCGATTCGGGTGCCTTCACTGTCCCCGATATCAAGCTCGCGACGTTCGCTCTCTTGCAGATGTGCACGGGTGTCTCCTACTGGTATTCCCCACGGGGCCGTCTCTCACTCGACAGCGTCAGCGATGGCTTCGTCGGCATGGCCCTCAATCTGCTTCGTGCAACATCTCCAGAGTTCTCTCAGCTGAGACCGCGACACGTCGCAAGTGCCGATAAAAAGAAGGGTGGAGGCCGTGACAAACCATGAGCCTGAACAGTACGTCGTCGAAGGCGTAGCGCCAACGGAGGCGCACGTGCTCTACCGGATCGAAGACGGCATCGCCTACGTGACGCTGAATCGTCCGAGCCAACTCAACGCCGTGAATACTGGACTCGTGGAGGGGTTGTGCCTGAGTCTCGACCGCGCTTCAGAAGATGAGGCGGCCGCCGTCATCTTGAGCGGAAATGGACGATCATTTTGTGCAGGTCACGATTTCAAAGAGGTGGCCCGAGCCGAGTCCGACCAATCCGCTCGACGTCGGATCGAACGCATGCAAGACGTGACGAGAAAAATGCAACAGATTCCCGCTCCCGTAATTGCTGCCGTCCACGGCTACGCCCTCGGCGCTGGCTGCGAATTCGCGTTGTGTTGCGACTTGGTCATCGCCCACACCGAGACCGTCTTTGGCTTTCCCGAAGTTGAGGTCGGCCTTGGTGTGACGGGAGGCATCTCGCGTCTCCTTCCGGCGATTGTCGGACCGGCCAAAGCAAAAGAGTTGGTCCTCATGGGAGGTCGCTTTGACGCCCACGAGGGCGTCCGTCTTGGATTGGTCAACGTCGTTGCCGACGACGCCCTTGCGACCGCCGTCACCTGGGCCAAGGAGATGGCGGGGCGACCTCGCCTCGCTCTCTCGCTCGCCAAGTCGTCTCTCAATCGTGGGATGCAAGGTGACCTCGACGCCGCTTTTGAACGTGAGATTGTGAACTCGCTCATGCTGCGCGCAACCCCTGAGGCGTTCACCGCGGCCGACAGTTTCCGCCAGAGGAGTCACGACCGAAGCCAGGACGCGTGATCTCGGTGCATGGCCGCAACGACGACTCTGGAATTGACGCGTTCTTCACGCCAAACGGCCTCGCCGTCTTCGGGGCGTCGCTCAACCCGAACAAGCTAGGACACAAGGTAATAAAGTCCAGCGTGGCACTGGGCTTCGCCGGGCCGATCTTCGGAGTGAACCCGCGAAGTGAGGGCGAGGAAGTCGCTGGCCGACCACTCGTACGATCCCTTTCAGAAATCGATGAACGCGTTGACCTCGCGTACGTCGCGGTACCAGCAGCCACCACGCTCGAAGTCGTAAAGGAGTGCGCTCGTGCCGGCATTCGTGCGGCCGTGCTCGTCGCGTCTGGGCTCGGTGAGCGAGACGCCGAGGGAAGCGCTCGAGAAGCGGAGATCGGTCGCGTCGCCGCTGACGCGGGAATGCGATTGCTCGGCCCGAATGGCTACGGTTTCTTTACCGCTCGTGCGGGTCTCAACCTCACGTCGTGTCCGACCATCCCGGCCGGTCGGATCGCGCTGCTGACTCAGTCCGGCAACGCCGCCATTGCGCTGTTTCGCCAAGCGACGTACGCCGGCATCGGATTCTCAAGCTGTGCCGGACTCGGCAATCAACTGGACGTGAACTTCGCGGACCTCATTGGCTACCACGCCCGATCGAATGACTGCGACGCCCTTGCTCTCTATATAGAAGGTCTCCCCATCGGGAACGGCCGTCGCCTACGTGACGAGCTACTCGCTTGCCAACAAGCCGGCAAGCCGGTCGTGGTGTTGAAAGGGGGACGATCAATCGCCGGGAATGAGTCGGCCGCAACGCACACTGGTGTCCTCAGCGGCAGCGCGCGCGTGTGGGACGCCGTCTTCGCGGAAACCGGTGCCCTACGAGTTGACTCACCCGAAGAGATGGTTGACTTGCTCGCCGCAGCAACGCTTGTGAGGCCGACGACGTGCCGCGTGCTGGTGCTGACCGACGGCGGAGGGGACAGCGTGATGGCCGTCGACGCCTTGAGTGACGCAGGCATTCCCCTGGCCCGATTGAGTCCAACCACCGAGACCGCGCTTGAAGCGTTGACGCCGCCCGCGGCGCCGCGGGTATCAGGCCATAATCCCGTGACGCTGGATACGGCCGGCGGGCTCGAGGACGACGCCGCACTTATCGCACGATGTGCTGCAGTGGGCGCCGAAGATCCTGGAGTAGATGTCGTGGTCGTCTCGGGTACGTTCGGTGGATACGTCGCACAACGTGGCGCAGAAATGTTGGGCGTAGCGCAACTACTCTCCATAAAGGAACGCGGTACGCCTGTTCTTGTGCACTCCGCCTTTGCGTCAGACAATGACGAAACCGTGAAGCGTCTTCGTGACGGCGGCATTCCTGTCTATCCCACCGTCCGTCGACTTGCGGCCGCGCTCGCCGCCGTGACAGTTTCCGGGTCGAGGGTGAGCGTTGACGAATCTCCCGTGGGCAGCACTCCAGGACTCCGGATAGTCGGCATCGAGGAGACCGCTTCGCGTCTGCGACTGGCCGGGGCCGGGGTACCCCCCATCGCCGTCGTCCACGACCGAGATTCACTACTCGCCGCCGCCGCCGACATTGGCTTTCCGCTCTGTCTCAAAGTCGAGGATCCAGCTGTATCGCACAAGTCTGACGTCGATGGCGTCCGCCTCAACCTCGGCCCTGACGGACTCCTTGCAGCGGCCGACGACCTCTGGAGCCGATTCCCCACTGCCTCACTTCTGGTTATGCCGATGCTCCGCCCGGGCTTGGAGTTACTGATCGGTGCGGCGCAGGATCCGAACTTCGGGGCCGTCATCACCGTGGGACGCGGTGGCGTCACCGCCGAACTCGATCCCGACGTGACAATACTTCTAGCTCCCGTGACCACCCAACAGGCTCGTTCGGCGTGGCTGTCGCTTCGTTGTTCACCGCTCTTGAAAGGTTGGCGCGGAGCTCCCGCTGTGGACCTCGACGCACTGTCAGAGCTAACGACGTCAATCGCCGAGCTCGCTACCAACGACAACACGCTGAGCATCGAGTGCAACCCGGTCATCGCGTACCCGGACGGCTACGGGATCGCCGATATGCGGGCCGTAGTGGTGGACTGACGTCGTGCAGGTATCGGACGAGAACGCGGGGACGAGAACAGACCCTTCGTTCGACCGCTCGATAGCCCTTTTGCGGCGGGCCGACAACGACTACGAGGTGACTATCGATCCATCATGGTGGGTCGATAGTGGTCCGAACGGTGGTTACCTGGCAGCGGTCCTCTCACGCGCTGCCGAACTCGAAGCGACCCGTCTTGGGAACAATCATCGCCCCGCCTCCGCAAGCATTCACTATCTCCGACCTCCCCGCGTGGGGCTCGCAACGGTCAGCGCCCGGCTGATCCGTTCCGGGCGTACCACGACGGTCCTTCACCTCGACCTTCACCAAGAGCACACCGGAACACTCGTCACTTCTTTGTTCACGCTCGTCGCCCCCACCTCCAATGAACCCGTCGCCGAAGCGCCCTCGACCGATTCAATCTCGTCACCGATTGCACCGAACCACAGTCGGTCACTGTACGAAGGTGCGTCTCCCGCCTACCTCGACCACTGGGAGATCCAACCCGTAAGTGGACACTTGCCATTTTCGTCCCCGATGAACACACCTGTTGGACCATTGGACTGCGCCGGATGGATACGACTCCGCGAAGATCGACCGGTCGACGCGTCCCTTCTAGCGGCCATGGCCGACGCGTGGGCGCCCGTCATATTCGGCGTGCTCGAAGGACCGGCACTCGTGCCTACGTTGAGCTTCAACCTGCTCTGGAGAGCTCAACCCACCGACACACGGTGGTGTTTCATCACGCTTCGTACCGAAGTAGTCTCTGAAGGTCTCGTCGACGAGAGTGTCGAGATACGCGCAGAAGACGGAACGCTTCTCCTTCAGGGTAGACAACTCGCTCAGATCGGTTCCGCGACTCACCGGTCATCATGGAGCGCCGCCGGCGTTGCAATGGTTTTCACGGAGGGCAACGGGCCATGCGCGTAGACACGATCTACAGCAACGGGATCATCCTCACCGGCCACGATCTGATGCCGGTGGAAACGATGGCCGTACACGGAGACCGCATCCTCGCCGTCGGGGATGATTGTTCCGGGCTGGAAGCTCGCCGGAACGTCGACCTGGCTGGCCACACTGTTGTACCTGGGTTCCATGACGCGCACAATCACATGGTCTGGTTCGGCATGAGTCTCGACGAGTTACAGCTTTCCTCGCCGCCCCTCCGCCAGGTTGAGGAGATTTACGATCTGGTCGCGGATCGGGCTGCTCGTCAGCCCGCGGGTACGTGGATCATCGGGACAGGCTACGACCAGAACAAGTTGCAGGGTCTGCACCCGGAGCGCGACGCGCTGGACCGGGTTGCCCCTGACCACCACGTCTGGTTGCGTCACACATCGGGGCATATGTGCGTGGTCAACTCCCTCGTGCTACAGCGCCTCGACCTCGACCACGTCCCCGAAGGGGGCGACGTCGTTGTCGATTCGAGCGGGCGTCCAACTGGTCTGCTCCGAGAACAAGCACAACTTCTCCTGCGACCCCTCACGTACCCGACTCCGTCCGACGTGGTTACTCGCGCCATTGCGAAAGCTGGCGAGCGCTACCTCGCCGACGGCATCACCAGTGTGCAAGAGGCCGGGATCGGCGGAGGTTGGATCGGTCACACGCCGGTGGAGATCGGCGCATACCAGATGGCCCGCGAGCAGGGCGCGTTGCGGGTGCGGACGACACTGATGGTCGCCCTGGAGTCACTGCATGACCTCGAACACCACGAAAGTGATCTGATGGGCTTCGGTCTGGACCTCGGAATGCGCACCGGCTTCGGCGATGACTGGTTGAGAATTGGTCCCGTCAAGATCTTCGCCGACGGTTCCCTCATTGGTCGCACAGCGGCCATGTCGACCGATTACGCCGACAGCCCCGGCAATCGCGGTTACTTCCAGCTGCCGGTAGCCGACTTGAGGCGGGCCATCCGAAGTGCACACCGAGCTGGCTGGCAGATCGCCACCCACGCCATCGGTGATTTGGCCGTCACCGAGGTCATCGACGCCTACGCAAGCGCGCTCGCGGAAACTCCCCGCGATGATCACCGCCATCGCATCGAACACTGCGGTGTCTCGCGACCAGAGGACGTTACTCGCATGGCGCAGATGGGGATCATTCCGGTACCACAAGGCCGATTCGTCAACGAGATCGGCGACGGGATGAGAGCCGCCCTTGGTGATGAGCGGATGGCCTGGTGCTACCGCGGACAAAGCTTCCTCAGTGCCGGCCTCCCCCTGCCGGCTAGCTCTGACCGTCCCGTGGTCGAAGGCGCGCCACTCGTCGGTCTTGTCGACCTCGTTCAGCGACGTTCCTCCAGCGGTGTCACGCTCGCCAACCTCGAAAGACTTACTCCAAGTCAGGCGTTGCGCGCGTACACCTGGGGTTCCGCTTTCGCCACCTTCCGCGAGAACCAAGTCGGGACCCTCGGGCCGGGCTTCCTCGCGGACTTCGCCATCCTGTCAGCCAACCCACTCGACAGTCTCGGTCACGACGGAGGCACACTGCGCGTCGTCGCAACCGTACTCGGCGGAGACTGCGTATTCGATCCCGACGGCTTACTTGGGGCTTGAGGACGCGACCACATCGTGTGGCGTGAGCACCTATGAAATGAAGGAGGACTCTGGCAATGCCTGTACGAGTCGCAGTATTGGATGACGTCGACGAAATCACAGCGATGATGCATGAGCACGCTGACTTTGAAGGAGCTGGAGCTCTCTGTCACTTCAACCGAGAAGGTGCCGCCGCGGCCATGTTCGGTGCCGACGTAACGCTTCGTGCCCTGATCGCTACTCCCCCAAACGAAGCGGCGGTTACTGCGGGAGTGGCCCTCTGGTATCCAACATTTTCATCGTGGTCTGGTAGCACGGGCATTTGGCTGGAAGATATCTTTGTCCGCCCCGCCTTCAGGGGTGAGGGACTCGGTCGCGAGTTCCTCGAAGAATTGCGAGGGCTCACCGCCGGACGCGTCGAATGGGACGTGCAGGACAAGAACGCAGACGCACAAGCCTTTTACCGTCGACTTGGGGCCAATCCAGTTCCCGGTTGGACCCGCTATCGCTGGACACTTTGAATCGATGAAAACGCAATTCTTCTCCCTTAGAAGAAGTTCATGAACCGCCGAGGTGCCAGACGAACGCTCACGAAGTCAATCGCAGCAGTATCGGGCACTAAGTGAGCAAGGTTTTAAGAAGCGTCCAGGAGGCCGCAAAAGAAAACCCTAGGGGTACATCACTCTGAATCGCGACGGGTTTGGGGAGACTCACTTGTCACCAACTCAATTGGAAGTATTCGCCCCTGGAAAGCAAGGCGACACCTTCGATGGGCCTCATCTTCTGCTGCACCACGAACCAGACCGACACTGAGCGACAAGGTCTGCCGAGCAATCCTGAAAAATCTCGACGAACTCGACAGCGAACAACGCTTTGGTAGATCCCTTTAGTCCCAAGTTGTCGGCCGACGTGCGCCTTTGTTCCCCAGCATCCCAACTAGCCGTTGTCGTCCAATCGTCAGTCCCGTTCGGGAGCATGGCGTCTAACTCGAGCCAGCTCAAAACTGGAACCGCATTACAGCTATTTCCACCCACGTCTGCGCCGAGTTCTGCTTAGAGTTGCCGCAACCTGGGACTCCAAATATTGGCTCTCAAGGAATCGGAATTTAACTTTCGGCCAAGAGGCTGCCTTTTGTCAGGTCCGTATTGATGTTCTGGTTATGTCGAGTTGAGGAAATTGAATAATGGTGAACGCTTCAGAAATTGAAAGTCTCGGAACAGTCTCCATTCTGGTCGGTGCTGGCATTTCAGAAAACTCGGGAGTTCCGATGTTCAACGAGTTTCGAAAATGCTTTCTCGAGGTGCTATTGGGGCCAACATGCGCCCCGAAGCGCTAGCTGTTCGACAATATGATTTGGATCGAGAGCTCGTCGAGAGCAGACCCGAAAGAAGGTTGGAGCAGATGACAAGGATTGATCACAAGACGGCGATCGTCACCGGAGCGGGGAACGGGATCGGTCGGGCGATCGCGCTGGCATTCGCGGGCGCCGGCGCGAACGTCGTCGTCTCCGACGTGCTCGCCGACGACGGCGAGCGCACCGTCAGAGAGATCACCGACGGTGGCGGCGAAGCGTTCTTCGTGGCCGCAGATGTGTCCGACGCCCAGCAGGTTGAGGACATGGTCGCCGCCGCCGTCGGGCGCTACGGTGGTCTCGACATCCTCGCGAACAATGCTGGAATCGGCGGCGGCAAGCTCCGGCTGCACGAGATCGAGCCAGAAGACTTCGATCGCGTGATCAGCGTTAACTTGCGTGGTACGTTTTTGTGCTCCAAGTACGCCATTCCGCACTTCCTTGCTCAGCGCGACGGGCGGATCGTCAACACAGCCTCAACCTATGGTTTGATCGGCGCCCCGAACGCGGCCGCGTACTGCGCCTCTAAGGGCGCGATCATCAACCTGACCCGGCAGCTCGCCGTGGACTACGGGCCGGACGGAATTCGGGTCAACGCAGTTTGCCCGGGATATATCGACACCCATCTCGGGCGCCGAGGACCGCAGCTCACCAAAGAGGAGTTCGACGCAGCGACAGCCGTCCGCGAGAAGGCGGCCGGAATGCAGCCTCTGCGGCGCCAGGGCCAGCCCGCTGAAGTAGGCGAGGTCGTGCTGTTCCTCGCATCCGACGCCGCATCGTTCATGACAGGATCGATTGTTGCCGTCGACGGTGGCTGCGTCACGACCTTTAACTACGGCGAGGCAAGCAACTAGCGCGCGAAAGTGCACGAGAACGAATTTATATTTATTGAACTAAATGCGAACTTGCGAGAACTCTTTAGCATTGATCGGGCTAGGACGGAGATTGACTTGTGGGAAGAGTATCCGTCTCAGTGACGCGGCCTTCCTCGGAAGCGTCAATCCCGTCCGCGCTCGCCGCGTCGCGCTTCAACAGTGTCTCCGTTTACTCCTTCATAACGAACAGTGGCTATTCCGGAGTACGAGCCCATGTCGAGCCATTCGTCTAGCCAAGAGTTCAGACCCGGGAGAATTTCAGAGAATTCGGGCGAACGACCCTCCCCGTTTGACCAGTGGATTTGTATTGCGAGCGATGGTCCCGTGCTTTGAAAAGGGCTCCCAAGATGCCTGGATCGCGATCCAGGCCGAACGCCTAGCGAATAGCGCTTACAACGTCATCGAGAGCCTCGCCAAACTGAGCAACGTGATCTCTCGAGAACGTGAGTGGCGGGCGAATCTTCAGCGTATTACCAGCTCGCCCCACCGCACTTATCAGGACCCGCCGTTCGCGAAGCTGATTCACAATGCGTGACGCCAGATCCGCGTCCGGTTCACCGTCCCTCGGCGAAACGACGTCGGCCGCCACGTAAAGACCGACGCCGCGAACGGCGACGATGTCTTCTCGCTCTGCCGCGATTTCTTCGACCGTCGTGCGAAGTTTCTCGCCTACAAGGCGCGAGTTCTCGAGTAGACCCTCGTCGTTGATGACGTCGAGTACCGCGTTCGCGGCGGCGATGCTTACCGAGTTACCACCGAAGGTGTTGAAGTATCGGCTCACGGCGCCGAACTCCTCGAGCAGTTCTGGGCGAGCGACGATGGCCGCGATGGGCATGCCGTTGCCCATTGGCTTACCCAGCACCGCGAGGTCGGGCTCGACTCCGTGACGCTCGAACCCCCACATCGCTTCCCCGGTACGGGCAAAGCCGGGCTGCACCTCGTCGGCGATGTACAGCCCTCCCGCGTCACGCACCGCCTTTGCGATCGGGCCGAGGAATCCCTTCGGATGGGGGAAGATCCCGTCGGACGAGAGGAGCGAGTCCGCAATGAACGCGGCGAACGTGACGCCGTGTCGCTCCATGTCGGCGATTGCCGATCGCACCGACGAAGCCAACTCATGTCCCACGTCGCTGCCCACGGCCAACTTCGCCAGCGGAAGATCGATTGCCCACACGTCGCGTCCGAGCGCCACGCCAGATCCCAGACTCGGCGACAGTTCCGCCGCCGCGGTGGTCGTGCCGTGGTAGGCGTTGTTCGTGACGATAACGCCCGTGCCGCGCGTGTAGAAGCGGGCCACGCGCACGGCGAGGTCGACGGCCTCGCTGCCGCTGCACGTGAACATGACGTTACTGATCGCCGCAGGAAACGTCGACAGCAATCGCTCGGCGTAGTCGAGCAGCGGCTCGTACGCGTACCTGGTGTGGGTGTTCAACGTGGCGATCTGCTTCGACACGGCCTCCACGACGTGCGGGTGACAGTGCCCGACTGAGGGAACGTTGTTGTACGCGTCGAGGTACTCGCGTCCCTCGGCGTCGTAGAGATGGACGCCACTCGCGCGAACGAACTGCACGGGATGTTCGTAGAAGAGCTTGTAGGCAGGCCCGAGCAGCGCCGCGCGCCGACTCACCAACGACCGCAACTCCGGCTCCAGCGATCCGAGGGTGGCCATGTCAAAGCCGTTCACCATGTGGTCAGTGTTTGTCACGTCTCCTCCATTCGACACGCGCGAAACAGTTCCTCGACGAAGTACTCGTCGTGTATTCCCAAAAGTTTGTGTAATTGCGTTCGGCTGCGCTCAGCGTTTCGCAGCACGTACTCTCGATTATTCGGCACGCGGACGGCTCGCCACGCCGGGATCGTGACCCAAGTGAGCGTCCGAGCAGTGACCAGTGCAGGTAAGAGGGAGAGTTCACCCTCACTGAGTGGCGTCACCGAGTGGAATCCGCTCACCACGTCGCAGGCCGCTGCCACGACGTCGGTGGTACTCGATAGTTGATACGACACGGCGACGGCGAGGTCGTTCACCAACGGGGCGTGTACCACGTCACCGAAGTCGATGATGCCCGCGACTTCATTGGCGTCGTCGGTGACGAGCAAGTTGTCCGTGCTGAGGTCATTGTGGATGACTTGCGAGCGAAGTGAGGTCTGTCGAGGTGCCACGAGACGTTCAAGGCGCTCGAGTTCGCCGAGCAGCAGGTTGCGATCATCGAGATCATTGAGTTCTTCGATTAACGGACGAAGGTCATGGACGTGCTGGAGGTCCCAGAGCAAGTGCCGGTGAGCCGCCGGGTGGTCAAAGCCCACCAATGCTGCACTGAGAGCGGCGCAGGTCTCACCGACGTGGCGACGCAAACGAGCTGACGACGACGCCATTCTCATCAACGTTCCATCGAGGTAGGTCGTCATTCGCACGCTTCGTCCGCTCAAGGGACCTTCACCCACGACGAAGTCCGCTCGCCCATCAACGTTCCTCACCACGCGCTGCACTCGAAACTTCGTCGCGTGACCTTCGAGAAAGAGGAGGACCGCGCTCTGCAGAGCCATCACCTCGGCGTCCTCGTTCGGGTGCGCCACCTTCATCAAGAAGCGCTCACCTTTGTTCGTAGTGAGGAGAAAGTTGTCGTCCTTCTCGCCCGTCAAACGGTCCATCGTTCCGTCCATGGCGTACTCGGACAGTGCGACGAATGCTGCGTCCTCCGCGCGCGCGGGATCGAACGACGCGTGCAGCGCGGAACGAGACTGTGGATTCGTCATGTCGCCCCGCAGCCAACAGTCGTGAACCGCACGCGTCGATGAACGTTACGTGCGCCACAGGGGGTCGACTCGATTGGCATCGCTCGCGTGGTCACGAAAGACTGGTGGGCGACATGGACTACCTCCGCCTCGGCCATTCGGGACTGAGAGTCTCGCGACTCTGTCTGGGCATGCTGAGCTTCGCCAATGAAGCCGATCGAGCGTGGGTGCTCAATGAGGACGCCGCGCGACCGATAGTTCGTCGGGCTGTCGAGAAAGGTATCAATTTCTTCGACACGTCGAACTCGTACTCGGCTGGACAGAGCGAGATCGCGACCGGACGCCTTCTGCGCGAGTTCACCGCTCGCGACGAGGTCGTCGTCTCCACCAAGGTCTTCATGCCCGTGGGTGCCGGTCCCAACGGTGGTGGCCTGTCGCGCAAGCACGTGATGACGGCAATCGACGATTCGTTGCGTCGTCTCAACATGGACTACGTGGACCTCTATCAGATCCATCGTTTCGACGATCGAGTTCCCGTCGAAGAGACGATGAGCGCGCTCGACGACGTGGTGCGCGCCGGCAAGGCCCGCTACCTCGGCGCCTCGTCGATGTACGCGTGGCAGTTCTCGAAGGCCCAGTTCGCTGCGAAGGCGTCGGGCGGTCACCAGTTCATTTCGGTACAGAACCACTACAACCTCATCTACCGCGAAGAAGAACGCGAGATGATTCCCCTCTGCCGCGACCAGGGTATTGGCATCTTGCCCTGGAGCCCGCTCGCGAGGGGACTCCTCGCCGGCGACGGAGACCGCAGCACGCTTCGAGGGCGTTCTGATAATTTTCCCGACGGTCGCTACGAGCATCCTTCGGACCTCGCCATCGTTACCCGACTCGACGACGTCGCGACGCATCGTGGTGTTCCAAGAGCCCAGGTGGCCCTCAGTTGGCTCCTTCACCAGTCGGGCGTGACGGCACCGATCTTTGGGGCGACGAAGTTGGGTCACGTCGACGACGCCGTGGCGGCTCTGTCGATCCAGCTCAGCGACGACGAACTCGCCGCGCTCGCCGCGCCCTACGAGCCCCACGCCATTCACGGGCACGAGTAGCACCTCACCATCGAGGCGCCGGACGCCAGCCAGTGGGACCGACGATCGATCAAAAGACGAAGCCCTTCGGAAAGGGGTCGCTCGGATCGAGGAGGTACTGCCCTAGACCCGTCACCCACGCGCGACCAGTAACGGTCGGAATCACCGCGGGCACGCCATCGACGTCGGTCTCGGCGATCAGGCGTCCGACGAATCGCGAGCCGATAAACGACTCGTTCACGAAGTCCTCGTTGAGCGCGAGTTCGCCCCGTGCCCACAGCTCAGCCATGCGCGCTGACGTGCCGGTACCGCACGGTGAGCGGTCGAACCAACCCGGATAGATCGACATCGCGTGGCGCGAATGGCGTGCCGTCGAGCCCGGCGCGATGAACTCGACGTGGTGGCAGTGGTCGACGCCCTTGATCGAAGGGTGACGAGGTGGATTCGTCGTGTTGATCGCGTCCATGATGGCAAGTCCCGTCTCGGTGATCTCGAATTGGCGAGACCGATCAAAGGTGAGGCCAACATCGTCCAGATTCACCATGGCGTAGAAGTTCCCGCCAAAGGCAAGGCTGTAGGGGACGCGCCCCACACCAGCCACGTCGAGCTCATCGTCGAGGCGCACCGAGTACGCGGGTACGTTCTCCACCGTGACGGCGTCGGCGTGGCCGTCGGACACGGCGACCTTGACGACGACGAGTCCGGCCGGCGTATCGAGTCGAATCGTCGTGACGGGTTCCTGCACCTCGACCATGCCCGTCTCCACGAGCACCGTAGCGACGCCGATGGTGCCGTGTCCGCACATCGGAAGACAACCGGAGACCTCAATGAAGAGCACGCCCCAGTCGGCGTCGGGGCGCGTGGGCGTCTGCAAGATCGCCCCACTCATCGCGGCGTGTCCTCGAGGCTCGTTCACGAGAAACTGTCGGAGATGGTCAAGGTGCTCGATGAAGTAGAGACGCTTGTCGTTCATGGTGGCGCCGGGAATATCGCCGACACCGCCGGTCACGACCCGAGTGGGCATGCCCTCGGTGTGCGAGTCCACCGCGCTGAACATCCGCGAAGCGCGCACGGTTACTTCGCGGCCACGGGTTGCTGGTTGATGTAGGAAATCGCGCGGGCCGCGTCACGACGAACCTGCGCTTCGTTGACCGCGCTGAGTTTTCCTCGTGGCGGTCGGGTCGGTCCACCGTAACTGTTCCCAACGATGTCCATCGTCAGTTTGATCGCCTGGACGAACTCGACCTTCGAGTCCCAGCGAAAGAGCGCCACGAGGTGTCGGTACAGTTCTCGCGCCTCGTCGACCTTGTTGGCGCGAACGAGGTCGTAGATCTCGACGGCCTCTTTGGGAAAGGCGTTGGGAAAGCCGGCGAACCAGCCAACCGCACCGTCGACGAGCGACTCAAAGAGCAGGTCGTCCGCCCCCGCGACGACGTCAATGTCGCAGCGTTCGCGAATGTCGAGGATGCGGCGCACGTCGCCCGAGAACTCCTTGATGGCGACGACGTTGGGGATCTGGGCGAGTTCGGCGACTACGTGGGGCAAGATGTCGACCTTCGTGTCGAAGGGGTTGTTGTACACCATCAAGGGCATCCCCACTTCGGCGACGCGGGTGTAGTGCTCGATCACTTCAGACTCCGACGCTCGAAAGATCGTCGGCGGGAGCACGATGACCGCGTCAGCCCCGTCTTCGCCGGCGCGCTCGGCCCACACTTTCGCCTGATGCCAACCGACCCCGTGAGCGCCCGCGATCACGATGCCTCGACCACCTACTGCGTCGACCGCGACCTGGACGACCTTACGACGCTCCTCGTCGCTCAACGATGAGTACTCACCCAGCGACCCGTTCGGCCCAACACCCCGACAGCCGTTCTCGATGAGCCACTGGCAGTGCTCCCCGAAACGGTCGTAGTCAACCGCGAGTCCCGCGGGTGCGCTCGGATCCTCCTTGAACGCCAAGGTAATGGCGACAACCACTCCTCCGAGATCGACCTTGCTGGACATGCTGTTCCTTTCTAATCGGACGAAACGTCACCGCCGTCGGCACCAGATTCGGCGACCTTCTCCGATGAAAAATCGACGTGGTGTCAGGGCGATGATGATTCCGGGGACCGCGACGACTCCCGTTCCCCTTTCGGAGAAGTGTAATATGTCACACGGCACCCCGTTGAGATCAGAGATCGTTCCTGGTCACTCGGGTTGTCCGGCCCACCAGCCAATGACGTGGCCAACGTGATGGACCATGAAACGCTCGGCCGCCTCGCCGTCACCGGTTGCGAGCAGGTCCAATAGATCCTGGTGTTCGTTCGCCGAGGCGAGCAGTTCCGCCTTTGGGCGAAGGTCGGCGAGGCCAACCATGCGGGTCTGGTGGCGCAGTTCCGCCACGAGTTCCACGAGGCGCTGGTTATTCGTGAGTTCGAGCAACGCCGAGTGAAAGGCCGAGTCGGCGGCGAGGTAGGCCTCGAGGTCGCCGATAGCGGCGCTCTCGGTGATGAGGTTCGCGAGTTCGCGGTAGTGCGCGAGGTCGACGTCTCGCAGTTGCGTGGCGACGACGCGCATCGCGGGACCCTCGAGCCAACTGCGCAACTGGGCAATCTCGGAGAGGTCGTGCTTGCTCACCTCGGTGACCAGGAAGCCCTTATTCTTCACCGACTCGACGAAGCCGCGTTTTTCCAGGTTCAACATTGCTTCTCGCACCGGGGTCGCCGAGACCTTGAACTGCGTGGCGAGGGCCGGAACCGAAATGAGCCGGCCCGGTTCGAGTTCGCCCGAGATGATCGCCGACGCGAGTGAACTCTCGACTCGCGAGCGCAAGCTCGACGCGCTCGGTAACGCTTCGATCGAAGAGTTCTTCACCACTCATTCCCCCTTCTCACGACGACGGCTTCCCGTCGCCGTTGACACAGTAACGTGTCACACAGTACGCTTCGCCGGTGACCGAGAGTGATTCGAATTTCCCTACGCCGGACGTGTCCGCAGAATATCCCGAGAGTGAGCACTGGATATGGAATGGGCCGAATCCTCCCATCGCGCGACCCTTCCAGGAGTACATGACGCAGCGCTGGGAAGAGAAGCCGCTCGAGGAATCTCCCCATCGCGCCGTCGAGCACACGCGTCGACGACGCCACGCCATCCACTCACTCTTTCCCAACCACACACTGGTCATTCCTAACGGCGGGGCGAAGATACGAGCGAACGATCAAGAGTTCAACTTTCGCCCCGGCTCTGACTTCTTCTGGCTCAGCGCGTGCGACGATCCTGACGCGGTCTTGGTAGTGCACGCCGGTACGAGTGACCAGTCGACGCTCTACCTCAACGAACGACGCGACGCTCGAACGCACGAGTTCTTCTCGAACGCGCGCCACGGTGAACTCTGGGTCGGGCCACGGCGGTCACTACTCGACGCCGAGCGCCGTTGGGGCATCGACACGGCGCCGTTGGAAACGCTCGAAAAGGATCTCGCCTCGTCGGGAGATGACTTGATCGTTCTTCGAGGTTTCGATGATCGCGTCGAGGACGCCGTGCCCTCGAGCGATGACGGACTACTGAAGAGGAAGCTCCACGAGCTACGCCTCATCAAGGACGACTACGAGATCGCGCGCCTGCAAGAGGCCGTGGACACGACCGTGCTCGGCTTCGAAGACGTCGTACGCGCGCTGCCGTTAGCGGTGGGGCGCAGCGAGCGTGTCATCGAAGGCATCTTCAACCTTCGAGCGCGCAGCGACGGCAACGACACCGGCTATCGCACGATCGCCGCGGCGGGCGCGCACGCGACCATCCTGCACTGGACCCGCAACGACGGTGAAGTACGCCTGGGGGACCTGCTGCTGCTCGACGCCGGCGTCGAAAGCTACGACCTCTACACGAGCGACGTCACGCGAACGTTACCCATCTCGGGCACCTTCACCCGCGAACAACGCGAGATCTACGACATCGTCTACGCCGCGACGCAAGCGGGCATCGCTGCCGTTCGCCCGGGCGCGCGTGGTCAGGATCAGCACCGCGCGGCGATCCGGGTTTTGGCCGAGGGACTCTTCGATCTCGGGATCCTCGACGTAGGCACCGAAGTGTCACTTCGACCCGAGCTGCCTCTCTACGCTCGCTACATCGTGTGCGGCACGTCGCACATGCTGGGCGTCGACGTCCACGACTGTACGAGTGCGCGCGACACGATCTTTCCCGAGGACCCGCTCGAGGTCGGCAACGTCCTTACCGTCGAACCGGGCCTGTACTTTCAAGCGAACGACCTCACGGTGCCCGAACGCTACCGAGGAATCGGCGTACGCATCGAAGAGGATGTCGTCGTGACGAACGAAGGATGTCGCGTCATGACGGCGGGGCTACCAAGTGAGCCGAAAGAACTCGAGGCCTGGATGTCCGTACTCCTCGCCCAACCGAGTTCGAACATCCTTCTGTAGTTCCTCGACGTTCGTCGGGTCGAGAATCGTCAACGCACTAATGAAACGGTGCGTCGTGACGGCTGGTGGTCCGTCACGACGCACCCGTCGCGCTGCTCTGGGGAGGTCGACCTACTTGAGCTTCCAGTTCTCAGGCGTGAAGTTCTCCTCGGGACTCTGCGTGACGCCCGTGAGCGACTTGCTGAGTGCTGATATCTGATAGTCCGGAGCGGGCTGCCAGATGACGGGAAGTTGCGCCGAGAGATAGTTCTCGTACTTGTAGAAGACCGAAAGTCCGGACACGACGTGCGTCGCGTTGATGTTCGCGTCGTTGACCGCACTCGAGTAACGGCCCTCGTTAAAGCCCGCGGCCGTGGCGAAGAGGGTCTCGCCCGTGGGTGCGAAGTTCGGTCCGAACGTCCAGCCGCCGCCCCAGTTCTCCATCTGCCAGGTGCACGTCGGGCCGACGGTGCACGGCGCCGCGTTCGTGATGATCGAGTTGAACGGAGCCGTCGTCAAGGTGAGTTGGATCCCGTCGAGGGCCAGGTTCGACTTGAACTGCTCCATCATGACCGCGGTGTACGTCACGCCCGTGTCGTACTGCAAGTTGAAGGCGAGCTTCGCGCCCGCCTTGATACCCGCGCCGCACTCGTTGGCTGCCGTTCCCGGCTTCGCGCACGTGGTGGTCCCGTGAGGCACCACCTTCCACCCGTGGCTCTTCAATAACGCCGCTGACTTCTTCGGACTGTACGGGTAGAGGTTGACGGACTCTTGCGGACTGGTGAACGTGTTCTTCGGCGACACTGGCACCGGTCCGTAGGTCGGCGTGCCGTAACCGTAGAGTGCCTTTTTGATGTCGGTGTTTTGGTCCACCATCTCTTGGACGGCTTGGCGAATATACAACTGCTTGAACATCGGCCCGACCGTTGGGTTGTTGAAGTTGATCGGGAAGTAGTTGATGTCCCAACCGACCCACGGTTTGATGGTGTCGCCGACGCTCGTCAACGCGGGAATCTGGCTCGCGTCTTGCGGTGGCACGTAGCCGTAGTCGAGCGTTCCCGAGCGCACCGCGTTGTACTCCGCTGCGTCCGTCGTGAAGGGAACCTCAGTCAACGAGGCGATGGACGGCTTGATGGGGCCCGAGTACTTGGAGTTCGCTACGTACACGCTGTAACCCGTGGCCTGGTAGGTCTTGAGCTTGAAGGGGCCATCGACGACCTGCCACAGGGGGTCCGTTGAGTAGGTCGACGTCGTCTCGGCCTGCTTCGTCAGGTAGTTGAAGACCGCCTTCGCACCGCTGGCCGTCTCGTCAAAGTTGCCGACCGCGCCCGTCGCTGACTCCTTGTCCCACGCCTTCTGCGGCAGTGGCGTGATCTGGCTCAACTCGTTGTAGAGAAACCACGTCGTTGAGTACGCCTTGTCGAGGTGCATGACGACCGTCGAGGCGTTGGGCGCCGTGACCGACGTCACGTTGGCGGGGAACTCGCCGGGCACGTAGATAGCCCAGTTACTCTGGTCGGCCTTCAACAGGTTCATGAAGAACACGACGTCGCGCGACGTGACCGGAGTCCCGTTAGACCAGTTGTACTTCTTCAACGTGATAGTGACGGTCTTGTTTCCGTTGCTGAACACGGGCAACTGCGCCAAGGACAACGACTCGTTGATACCCGGCGACTTACCCTTGCCGAAGTAGTACAACGTGCGGAACATGATCTGCTGCATCTGGTACACGTTGACGATGCTGTCCTGAGCGCCACTGAAGATCGGGAAGATGTAGTTGGGAACGGTCGCAGGCGGTAGCGCGAAGGTCACGTTGCCGCTCGGCGCGGCCGACGCACTCGCGCTCGACGCGGCGACGCTCGCGCCAACGCTCACGATGCCGAGCGACGCTGCGAGAACGAGCGTCGTGCCTCGGCGCCCGAGCCTTTGGTACATGGACAGTGTCATCGTGTCTCCCAGCTGTAATATGTGACACTTGACGATAGCCAGCCCAGTCAGCCAATGCAACCGCAGCGTGGAGACCCTCGTGCCCGACGAGTCATGCCGAGGACGTGCAGTGGCAGAACCCTTGCAAAGACTGGGGATTATGACACCATTCCCTCGAATCTCCAGCTACGGCACGAGGCGATCGAACGGCCCATCTTTGACATCGACGCCACTGCGTGAGAGCGTTAGGTCTAATGACTAGACCTTTGAAGTTCGTGGAACTCGACGAGACGACGACGGCTCGTTTGAAGGATGCCGTCGTCAATCGAAGCGAACACGCCTTCACGTTCCTTGAGCGACTCGTCGCCGAAGCGAGCACGGTCGGCGAAGAGTCTGGCGCGCAACTCGTCGTCGCTGGCGAACTGTCGCGCCTCGGCCTGTCGGTGTCGCGGGTCGACGTACCTGAGTCGATCGGTGACGACCCAATTGCCGGAGTCCCACAAGTGTCGTACGAAGGTCGCGGGGACGTCCTCGCAACGACCAGCAGTGACCATCTCACTCTTCTCCTCAACGGACACGTCGACGTGGTACCGGCCGACGCGCTCGGGTGGACGAACGCGCCGTGGACGCCCGTGCGTCGAGACGGCTGGCTGTTCGGTCGCGGCGCCGGCGACATGAAGGGCGGCATCGCGATGGCGACGCTCGCCATCGACGCACTTCGTGAGGTGCTGCCCGCAGCACTCACGCTGCCCCTCGGCGTCCTCTCGGTCATTGAAGAAGAGTGCACCGGCAACGGGACGTTGGCGGCCCTTCGCCACGGTGTCACGGCGGACTACGTCGTCGTCACTGAACCCACGGACCTCGAGATGCTGGTCGGCGGCACGGGGATCGTCTGGGTCGACGTCACCGTGCAAGGCGCGGGTGGTCACGCCGAAGCCGCGGACCGCCTCGAACACCCGCTCGACGCCGCGCTTCGTCTCGTGCCGGTACTCGAAGACCTCGGCCGGTACGTCGCGAAGGAACACCCCGAGGCTCGTTTCCGCGATCTGAGCCAGCCCTACAACGTGAACGTCGGACTCGTGCGCGCCGGAGACTGGCGATCGAGCGTCGCGTCGGTCGTCACGTTGGGCGTGCGCTTCGGACATCCGACGAAGTGGACGTCCGAACAAGCGATCGAAGAGATCAAGTCGGTGGTCGTCGCGGCGATCTCGAACGAGAGCGGTCTTCGCGTGACGTTCTCCTCGACGGGTTTCCGCGCCCAAGGGTACTTATTGGATGAAGACTCACCACTCATTGGCGCGGTCGGCGACGCCCACGCTGCGACGCACGGCTCGCGCCCGGGCACGCACGTGGGTGGCAGCACCACCGACGCTCGTTTCTACTTGAATCAAGCCAACGTGCCGGCCCTCTGTTACGGACCGGTAGCACGCAACATCCACGGCGTCGACGAGTCGGTAGAACTCTCAAGCATCGTGAAGGGCGCCCAGACGCTGGCACACTTCATCGCGGGACTCGCCTTCGCGAATGAGCTGCTGTGACGCGGGTGGAGGTGGAGAGCGTAGCGGCACCAGCGCACAAGGTGCTGAAGCCCCTGCTGTCGCGTTCTGCCGGTGAACAGGTGGCTGACCGACTCGTGACGGCGCTCGCGCTCGGTCAGTTCGCTGTCGGAGAGAGCCTGCCCTCGGAACGCGATCTCGCCTCGATGCTCGGCGTGAGTCGCACGACCGTGCGTCAAGGCATCGCGTCGCTGCTCGCGTCAGGCTACGTGAGCGTTCGTCGCGGCAACGGTGGCGGCATCTTCGTCGAGTCGGTGTGGCGCACCGACACGCCCGGCATGATTCGACGAACGCTACTGCCCGACTGGACGCGTCTCGAGCACCTCTTCGACTATCGCGCCATCGTCGAAGCCGAGATCGCGCGCGTCGCGGCGCGGCGACGCACGCAGAGCAACGTGGACACACTGCGTCGAGCGCTGGAACAGTACGTGGCGTCACCGGCGCATCGCGCTTCGTCCCAGTTCGCCGACCTCGAACTCCACCGAGCGATCGTCGCGGCGACGGGTAACCCCTACTTGGTGGAGCTAAGCCGGACCATCAATCGCGACGTCAGCCTCGGCATGGGCGTGGATCCTTGGAGTCCCGCCCTTCGCGAGCGCGGTCTCCAGCAACACCCGGGTCTCGTTGACGCCGTTATCGAGGGTGACGACGAACGTGCCGGCACCCTCGCGTTGGAGCACTTCTCACTCACCGAGCAGACCATTCGCGACCTCTTCGACAACGTGAACGATTCCCCTGACGAGCAACAAGAAGGCCCACCGGACGAAGGAGACCATGCCCACCCTCAGCACTAACGACATCGAGATCAACTACCGCGACCAAGGTGAAGGTCCCCGGACGATTCTCTTCGTCAATGGACTCGGTGACGACCTGGACACGTGGTCGGCCCAAGTGCCGGCCTTCCTGGCGGCGGGCTACCGCGTCGTTCGATTCGACAATCGCGGCGTCGGACTCAGTTCGACGCCGCCGGGTCCGTACACGACGAGGATGTTCGCTGACGACGCCAAGGCCCTCGTAGACCACCTCGGTCTGAAAGACTTCCACCTTCTCGGCATCTCCATGGGCGGCATGATCGTTCAGGAGTACGCCCTCGCCTATCCAGAGGACGTCGCGAGTGTCACCATGGCCTGCACGTACGCGGCGCCCGGACCATTTTGTTCACGCATGTACGCGCTGTGGGCAGAGCTCGCCCCGGTCGTGGGCGTGGCGACCATCATGCGCGACGTCGTGCTCTGGGGCTTCACCGTTGACTTCTTCGAGTCGCAGCCCGAACTCTTGGCTGAGGTCGAGACTGCGATGCGCTTCGTCAATCAATCCGTCCCGGCGTACCTGGCCCAGCTGAGTTCCATCCAGACCCACGACGCCACCACACGACTGGGCGCACTCCGGGTGCCTACCCTCGTGCTGGCCGGTGAGAACGACATCCTCATCCCGGTCTCGCTATCGCACAAACTTCACGAACTCATGCCGGGTTCTACGTGGGCAACAACGCCCGGTGGCCACTGCTGCATCTGGGAGTTCGCCGACGCCTTCAACGAGACGGTCTTGCGCTGGCTCGATACCGTGCCGGCGTCGTGACGTGATCGTTCGATTTTTCGGCGTGTCGAGCACGCCACGCCGCGATAAGCATTGTCACCACAAAGGAGAGTATTGCGATGGTCCGTGAAGCAACCACGACGGGGATCGCTCCCTACCGGGGATACGAGACGTGGTTTCGAATCACCGGCGACTTGAACTCATCGATGACACCACTCGTCGTCGTCCACGGCGGACCTGGATTCACGCACGACTACGTGCTCTCACTCAGCGAACTCGCCGCCACGGGACGACCCATCGTGCACTACGACCAGGTCGGCTGCGGGCGTTCGACTCGGCTACCCCAGAAGGGTGGCGAGTTCTGGACGGTCCAACTCTTTCTCGACGAACTCGACAACCTGCTTCGTCACCTCGGCGTCGCCGAGGACTACCACTTGCTCGGCCAGTCGTGGGGCGGCATGCTCGGCGCCGAGCATGCGCTTCGCCAACCGCGTGGTCTTCGCTCACTGATACTGAGCAACGCTCTGGCCTCCGAACAGTTACTGCTCGACGAGGCGCATCGACTTCGCCGCGAACTACCCGGGGATCTCCCCGAGGTCTTTGATCGCCACGAAGCGGCCGGCACCATTAACGACCCCGAGTACCTCGAGGCGACCCAGGCCTTCTACGACCGGCACATCTGTCGCGTACTGCCCTACCCGGACGAGGTGCAGGCGTCCTTTGACGCGGTCGCGGAAGATTCGACGGTGTACGGCGCGATGATCGGACCCAATGAGATGTTCTGCACGGGAACCCTTCGTGAGTGGAGCGTGGTCGGTCAGTTAGGCACGATTACCGTGCCGACCCTCGTGCTGTCGGGTCGTTACGACGAAGCGACGCCCGCGACCCAGCAAGCCTTCGTCGACGAGATTCCCGACGTGCGCTGGACGATCTTCGAGGAATCGAGTCACATGCCCTTCGTCGAAGAGCCCGAGGCGTACTTCAGTGTGTTGAGCGACTTTCTCGCTCGTCACGACCCACCGACCGCTTGACGGTGAGGCCTCCGTCGGTCGCGGTCTCAGTCAGTGGCCGCGTCGCGTGAGTCGACACGCAGTTCACCGAGGCGCACCGGCACCGCGATTGGTCGTCGGTCCGTCGTCACCCCGTCGATGAGACCACCCTCGTTCGACCACGCGCCTAAGAGCGACTCGATGGTCCGTCCGCAGGTTCGACCCTGACAGATCCCGAGCCCCGCTCGAGAGGTGAGTTTCAAGGAACGTAGACCCGACGAGTCGGTGACGCGCGCGACGGTGCGAAGTTGCTGGTACGTCACATCTTCACAGCGACAGATGGTGGTCTCGGGGGTCAACCACTGAGACCAGCGCTCTCCAATCGCGTGGGCCACGTCGAGTCGAGCAGCGAAACGTCGCCACGTGGCGCGATGTCTGCGAGCTTGGCCAAGTACTTCGTCGTCGAGGCGTCCGCCCGCCGCGAGGTGGCCGGCGATGGTCCCCTCGACCAGCGCGAGATCGGCGCCGCCCACGCCAGTAATCTCACCGGCCGCGTAGACGCCGACGACGCTCGTTCGCTGGCCCTCGTCGATCGCGACGAACCGTCGATCGTTGAGTTGGCAGCCAAGAGCGATCGCGAGTTCGAGACGAGGCGTGAAACCGTGACCGAGGCAGACCGCGTCGACCGCGAGCGAGTACTCGGTACCGACGATGGGCGCCCACGACGAGTCGACGGCCGCGATGGTGACGGACTCGACGCACTCCGCGCCGTGGATGGCCGTCACCGCTCGACCCATCACGTAGGGGATTCGGTGCCTTGCAAACTCTCTCGCGTACGACCCCGCCTCGGCGACCTTCGTGCGAGCACCCACGAGTTCCCACGGGCGAGCGGCCCAGCTGCTCGCGACGCGCCTGGCTCGACTGGCTTCGACGACCCCGACGACCGTACTGGTGCTGTTCGCCAAGGAGAGAGCGACGGGAAGAAGAAAGGGGCCAGACCCGGCGACGAGCACGCGCTCGCCCACGGCCACGCGGTCTCCCTTCGCGAGGGCCTGCGCGCCACCGGCGCTGTAGACGCCCGGCAGCTCCCAACCCGGAACTGGTAGCACCCGGTCGTGCGCTCCCGTCGCCACCACGACCGCGTCCGTGGGGTACGTACGTCGTTCACGGTCGGGACCGTCGGGCGGTCCCACGAGCACGTGGATACCAGCGCGATCGATCGCCCACACGTGAGCGGACGTGACGACTTCGCAGAGCGGATCATCTTCAAGACGGGCACGAAGTTCGACGAAGTTCGTCCACTGGTGGTGCAACACGGCTTCGTTGCTCGACGGGCGGCTCGACGGGAGGTGACGCCAGTACTGACCACCGAGGTCATCGGCCGCGTCGAGCAAGACAACGCGTTGGTTCGCGTCAAGGGCGGCCCGTGCGGCCGCAAGACCGGCCGGTCCGGCGCCGATGACGACGATTTTCATGGCGCGTCGCTCGATTGCTCTTCGACGGATGAATCGGGATGATCGCTTTGGAAGGTCACGACGTCACCGTCGTCGGCGCGTCGTTGGCATACCCGCACGTCCGACAGTCCGTTCACGACGGCCACGCAGTCGAAGCACACGCCGATGCCACAAAACAGTCCTCGAGGACGGTCCCCGCGTGAAGTGCCTCGCCACGAGACGTAGCCAGCCGACAACAGCACGCCGGCAAGCGTCTGACCACGAACGCCCGTGACCGAAGCCCCGTCGACGACGATCGTCACGACGTTGGTCGAACCAGGTCGGATCGGATCCTTCTCGGGATCGACCGAATGCGCAGTCATTCTGTGGGCTCGTTCGTCAGAAAACTCGCAAGTGAGGGTCGAGCCGGGGAGTACGGATCGGCGTCTATTGCTGGCTCTTCGCCGCTCAACGTCGCTGCGAGAATCTCGGCGGTCGAGGGCGCGAGTCCGATACCGGCGCCTTCGTGTCCCGTTGCGTACCAAAGGCCGGGACACGTGGGATCCTCGCCAATGACCGGGACGTGATCCGGGACGAAGGGACGAAATCCGCAGTAGACGCGCATCAGTGACGCCTCGCTCAAGAAGGGGAAGAGACGTGTGGCTTTCGTGGCGAGCTCGCTCACGACCGCTACGTCAAGACTGGCGTCAAAACCGACGCGCTCGCGAGACGAACCGATGAGCACCGTTCCCGACGCCGTCGACTCGACCACGGTCGACGTCTGGAGACCTCGGTCGTCCGACTCAACTGCACCGACGTAGTCCGCGTCATACACCTTGTGATGAACACGCTGCGTCATTCGAGACGTGACCAAGATGAACCCCTTGCGAGGAGCGACCGGAAGGGAACCACCGAGAACTCGTGCCACTTCGCCGGACCACGGCCCCGCCGCGACGACGACGTGATCACAGGGAAAGTCGCCCTTCGTCGTACGAACACCGGCGAGTTCGCCCTGGTCGCCGGCGAGCGCTCCGATGACGCTGGCGCCAAGAACGACGCGCGTTCCCAAGGCCCTCGCCGAGGCGAGAAACGCCTCCGCCGCAATGACGGGCTGGACCTGCGCGTCGTCCGGATAGAAAACGGCCGAAGAGATCCGTGGATTTAGGTCCGGCTCAAGAAGTCGAGCCTCTGCGGCACCGAGAGGCTCGGCGCGCACGCCGTACTCACGCTGGTGAGCGGCGAAGGACTCGAGAGCACGAGCATCACCGTCCGCCAGAGTAACGACGAGGCCGCCCTTGGGCTCGAACTCGAGTGAGGGAAAGTCCCTACCCAACTCGTTTGCAAGCTCGGCGACGAGATCGGGCCAGAGTCGCGACGCGTACTGGGCCATCGTCAGTTCGGCGCCAGGGGCCTTGTCGCTGACGAGCAGATTCCCTTCACCTGACGCGGACGTGCCTCCGACACTCGCCCCGCGCTCGACGATCGTGACGGAAAACCCCTTCTTCGAAAGGGCTCTCGCGCAGGCCGCCCCGATGATCCCGGCGCCCACCACGACCACGGATCCACTCATGCGGTCATTGTAATATGTCACACGGCATTGACAGCTTGGGTGTTCGACGCGAAGAAGGTGACGTAACCACGAGTGCTCTGGTCCCGTCTGCCGTCGTGCACTGACGGACCGCCCCCGATCAAGTTACGTCGAACAACACGTGCGAGCGCGCCGAGGCCCACCGTACGAAAGTGATTTAAATCGTTATGGACGACGGGTGGTGCATCCTCGAATTTCCTGCAAGCCCAGAAGCAACTTGTCAGTTTCTCAAATGCACCGGACTGCCAACACCACGTTCGCGAGCGCGCGTCAAGATCAAGGCAGTGACGGCGGCGTCAACGTACGAAGAGCCAACCGAGTCGAACACCAAATAAGGGTGACTTCTTTTTGGTTGGTTGTAGGACTTGAAGAGTTCCGAAATTGCCTTCACCTCTCGTCGACGATCCACAGATAGGTGGGCACTTTCGCCGACACGAAGCGCGTCAGACGGAACGTCGGCGTACACTTCTGCCGACTCAAGTACGGAGGAATGCAACTCCCTTTTACCAACCGTGTCCGCACCCATGGCGAGTATCAGGGTGTCTTGGGCAATCCCCTCCGCTGTCAAAATAGGAGCACTCGACGGAGTTGCCGTCACCACGACGTTCGCGCCGGTGACGGCCTCAGCCGTTTTCTCGAACGAGACGGACTTCACGTCCGTGGCCATGCTGTTGGCAGCATTCTCCGCCGACGAACGATTCCGACTCCAAAAGCGCACTTCAACAACGTTGAGCACACGCAGGAGAGCTTTCGCCGTCTCCATTCCGACGGGTCCTGATCCAAGGACCGCGACCGTGACGGCACTCGAGGAGTTGAGGCGCTCCGCCGCGACTGCGCCAATTGCGCCTGTTCTCAGTGCCGTGATAAGACCCGCGTCGATGATTCCCGTGAGTCGCTGCGTTTGCAGATCGTACGCAAGAAGAACTCCACTCACTCCCCCTTGGTTGGGGCGAAGATTGGACTTTACCGAGAGCGTCCCTTCTTCATCAAGCGACGCCGCTTTCAGGTGAAGAGACCCTTCACCGTAAAGGACCTGACCCGAAAGAGCTGACGATTCGGTAGCTCTATCCCCGGCGATGAGCCCTACGCGCGTTGCTTCGTAGAGTGCGTCCCAATCTATGAGCCCCTGCACGTCTTCGCGTGTAATGAGTAGTGGTGGATCTGTCACGGTATCTCCAAAGTTAATGATGAATTGAATTTGCCGGTCGGCAATGAGTGCGAAAAGGGTTGACGAGAAAGTGCGTTGTTACACCGAGGACCGACTGAGCAGACCAAGAACCTCGTCACCTCGAGTCACGGGGGCGTTCGCGAGCACTGACCAAATCACGAATCAACCGAGGCGGAAGGGATCTTGCGTTGATCCGGAGAGTTCGACCCACACTGACTTCACGTGCGTGAAGTCGTGGACTGCCTCGAGACCGTTTTCACTGCCGATGCCACTCCCCTTGAAGCCCCCGAAGGGAACGTTGAAACTGATGTTTCTATAGCTGTTCAACCAAACGTTTCCGGCTTGCAACGCGTGCGCCATCCGGTGACCACGCTGAAGATTCGATGTCCAGACGCCGGCGGCGAGGCCGAACGTTGTGTCGTTGGCGAGGCGAAGAGCTTCTTCCTCGGTTTGAAAGGTCAGGACAGTGAGTACAGGCCCGAAGATCTCTTCGCGCGCTACCCGCATCTGGTTGTCGACGTCAGTGAACACGGTGGGATCGATGAAGAACCCGTCCTGTAGATTGCTCTGCGTGGGCACTCGTCCGCCGTACGCGAGCGTGGCACCTTCCGCTTCGCCGATTTCGACGTAACTCTTCACCCGTTCCCACTGTTCGCGAGATGCGATGGGACCCAACTCGGTTTCGGCGAGTAACGGATCACCAATGAGAATCGTCTTCGCCCTCTGAATAACTCGGTCGACGAGTTGCTCTCGGGCGTCGGCGTGAACGAGAAGGCGCGATCCCGCGACACAAGTCTGACCCGCGGCCGCGAAGATGCCGGCGACCACACCATTGGCCGCCGCGTCGAGATCCGCGTCGGCGAAGACAATATTGGGAGACTTGCCGCCGAGCTCCAACGTGACTTGGGCGTAGTGGTCAGCGGCGTCCCTCATCACGAGTCGGCCGGTGTCGTTAGATCCCGTGAAGGCGACCTTCTGCACCCCAGGATTCTTGACGAGGGCACTGCCCGTGGTGCCGTGTCCCGTAACGACGTTGAAGACGCCAGGGGGAAAGTCCGCTTCCGCGAACAACTTGGCGAACTCGAGGGATGACGCTGAGGCCTGTTCCGCTGGTTTCAGGACGAACGTACATCCCGCCGCGAGCGCCGGTGCGAGCTTGTACGAAGTGATCAGCAGCGGCGAGTTCCACGGGACGATTCCGGCGACGACGCCCACGGGCTCTCGAACAGTGTAAATGAAGTAATTCGGTTTATGACTAGGGATTGTCGAGCCTTGGACCTTGTCGGCAGCTCCCGCAAAGTAGTAGTACCACTCGGGGAGGTTTTGGAGTTGCCCCATCATCTCGCGGATGATCTTGCCGTTATCGATCGACTCGACGACGGCCAACGACTCGGCGTGCTCGTCGATCTTCTCGGCCAATCGGCGAATCAATCGCGCTCTCTCGGTCCCAGTGAAGCGACCCCACGGTCCTTCCAATGCCGACCGGGCGGCTTTGACCGCGGCGTCAACGTCGCTGCTCGTCGCCTCCGGGATGACTGCCCACGTGCGACCCGTGTACGGATCGACGCTCTCGAACGTCTCGCCCGAGGATGCGTCGATCCACTCTCCGTTGACGAGCATCTGGTAGTGCTGTATCTCGTCGAATCTATGCCAACTACTGCTATTCGCTGTCACTATTTTCCTTTCGGTCATCGGAAGAAACTCGTGTCACGATGGATCGGCTTTCAAAGTAACTCTCCGTCAGGAGTGAAAATAACATCCTCGGGAGAGTTTCGTAGTTCGTCCATCGCTTTAAAGAACGGCGAGTTGGGACGGACGCGCTTGATCACGACCGCGAGGACGTACACGAGCACGATGCCTACCGCCGACACCACGGCGATCGCTTTCGTTTGAGTCGTAAGTCCGTAGATGAACAAGACGAGTAGGAACAACCCACCAACGAGTGGCAGTACGCCCCCGATGAGAAACTCGTTGAAGCTTCTCGTCAGTTGCGAGCGGTAGAACCAGACGCTGCTCACCGCGACCAAGAAGTACATGAACAGATACAGCATGCCCGTCGCACCGACGAGGTCGTTAATGGCCGTGTGGAGACCAGAACTCGCCAGATAGGGAATCAAAAGCGCTAATGGGATCGCGGCCAAAACAATGAGCGCCGCCCACGGCGTGCGGTGAGTCGGGTGGATCTTCTTCAAGAATTTTGGCAACAGTTCATCGCGTGACAACGAGTACGCAATGCGACTTGGCTGGATCATCTGCATCTGCGTCGTTCCGACGACCGCCATCAACACAGCAAAGGGAAGAAGACGAGACCACGCACCTGGCGCGAGCACTGTTCCGGCGTAAGCGAGAATGTCCGAGCCGTGCGCCAGAACCTGAGCGCGACCACTGATGCCCTGGAAGACCGCAATCAAGAACGTGTACCACACGGTCAAGAACACGGTTCCCAAGATCATCGCACGACCAGGATTGAACTTCGAATTCGTACTCTCTTCTCCGAGACTCGACGGGGTCTCCCAGCTTCCGTAAAGGAAGGCTGCAATGACCGCCGACTCAGCGAGTCCTTTGAATCCACCGAAACTGGTGGAGATTCTGAAATCGTGGAGCGACGGCAAGGTTGCTCCGCCGGCACCACTGGCCTCGTGAATCAGAGCGAGGATCACGAACGAGACAATGACCGAGTACTCAATGGCCATCAAGACGAGTTGAACTCTGACCGACAGCTTCAGGCCCGTGATGGCCACCCAGAGCATCAATCCGACAATCGCTCCCGCCGTCAGCCACACGAACAGACTGGACGCCGAATGGGTATTGAAGATGACGTACAGCGCGTAGGACCCGGCGAGCGTCACGTTGGCCGTGTTCGAAACAATGCACGTGAGGATCGACAGCAGCCCCGTTCCCACGCCGATCACGGGGTTGATGGCGGCTCCTACCCAGAGATAGGCCGCGCCCGCGCTGGCTCTCCATCGATTGAGGCGGGCGTAACCCAGAGCGCAGAAGACCATGCCGAGGCCGCAAAGGAGGACCGCTAACGGTGACGCCTGTCCACTGAAGCCGACGAGCAACGCCAACGTAAAGGCCACACTGCTCGAAGGCGCAACGTTTACCACGGCAGCCACGAGATCGCCTCCAAGACCAATGGCCCCCGAGCGGAGCCCCTGCTCCTCAAAATGTCCTTCAGTGTCCGTCATACCGATCTCCCCTAGGTCTAGTATTTATTCTCTCTCCGAGAGATATAATTGTTCAGATGATAAAGTGGTTGAGTTGCGTTGTCAAGAACCTTTTGAAGTCATCATGTTTCAACCACTTGAACATCGATCAAACGCGAAGGAAGCGAAGTCATGGCAGAAAGACAAGGAAGGCTTCGGGGTCGAAGTGCCGTCATCACAGGAGGCGCGTCAGGCATTGGAAAAGCCACGGCGGAGTTGTTTCTAGAAGAAGGCGCCAAGGTCACGATCTGCGACCGCAACCAAGAGGCTCTTGAGCAGACGGTCGGCGACCTACGAAAGGATTTCGCGGATGTCATTGGCGTGGCCGGTGACGTCAGCTCTATGAAGGACGCGGCCCTTATGGTTCAATCCGCCATCGATAGTTTTGAACGCCTCGACGTGCTGTTCTGTTGCGCGGGCATCGCGAGCGTGATGCCAATCTTCGAACTCGGTGAAAAAGAGTGGGACGACGTCATTGGAGCGAACTTGAAGGGAATGTTCACCATGGTGAAGCACGCCATTCCCCACATGCGGAACCAGGGTGGCGGCACCATCGTCACCATGGGATCTGAACTCGGCATCGTCGCTGTTCCCGAGTCTCCGGCGTACGGCGCAAGCAAGGGTGGGGTCATAAGTTTCACCCGCTCAATCGCCATCGACCTGATTCGCTACAACATTCGAGTGAACGCTCTGTGCCCCGGCATTACGCAAACGCCACTGCTTGACGCTGAAGTGACATTGAGTTTGAACCCGGAAAAGACCGCAAAAGAACAGTCTGAATGGGCGCCCATCATGCGCGTCGCCGATCCAAGAGAGATCGCCCAGGGTGCACTGTTCCTCGCCTGCGACGAAAGTTCATTCGCGGTGGGTAGCTCCCTTGTGTTAGATGGCGGTTACACGATCCGATGAAAGCTGGGGCGATGGATACGGCAGATTATCGCCACGTCAGCGTTTTACGGCCCGGCGAACGGATCATGGCGCGACGACTCAAGTCGGCGCCACGTTCCGTTGGAATCTCGGTCGGTCGCAATGAAAATCTGCTCGCCATGCTGTTTGAACTTCGCCACGGTGACTTGTTGACCTGCAGTGAACTCTCCCAGCGCACGGGTCTGGCTGCGCCGACGATCCACCGATTACTGGCGAACCTGGTCAGTGACGGGATGGTCACCGAAGATCCCGCGATGAGGTTCACGGGTGGACCGGGCCGACCGTCCAGCTCCTATCGTTTCAATCGTTCCGTCGTATCGGTTGCGGGCGTTGACGTTGGCGCTGAAACGACGCGGGTGGCGATCGCGGGCGCTGACGGAACCATTATCAGTTCTCGATCACTGCCAACGACGCAGGTGGTCAATGACCTGCCTACACAACTTGGGCTGGTCATTGAGGCACTCATGTCCTCACTGTCGGACCAAGCGGGACCCCTCGTAGGTGTCGGCGTTGGTGTCGCCGGTTCTTTAGATCCGGTCACCGGTGTCATCAGCCGCGCCTTCATCCACCAACAGTTAGTCGGTCTTCCAATTAAAGAGTTGCTGCAAGAGCGGCTCGCCTGCAACGTGGTCGTCGAAAAGGACGACCATCTCTCAATCTTGGCCGAGGTCAGTGATCGCGGTACGGTCCCGGGTGCCTCGTCGCTCGTCGTCGTGAACTACGGACGAGGGATTGGCCTCGGGCTGATTGCGGACGGCTTTGTCATCAAAGGTGTTCACGGACAGGCGGGGCGAATCGTCCGCTGGCCGTCCAACGTGGTCCCGGGGGCGACTATTCGAGACGTCTTAGCTCTCGACGCGATGCTCGCTACGTATCGAAGCGAAGGAGGACTCCAGGCGGCGGTTGATGGAAAGAGCCTCTGCGAATTAGCGCGAAGGGGCGATCTCGTCGCCGAAGACATCATCCGACGTGCTGGACAAAGCCTCGCTGAAGTGTTCCTGCGTTTGGCAACGATTTTCGATTCCGAACACATGGTTCTCGGTGGAGGATTTGCGGGCAGTTTCGACCTGTTTGATCAGTCGATAAGGGAATCGCTCCGTGTCCTCGCCTTCCCACCTACGGTCCTGCCAACGGTGATCGGAAGTGATGCTGTCGTCGTCGGGGGACTCCTCGTCGCCGACCAGTTCATCGAATCGTGGTTGGCGACTCAAGTCGTTAGTTGATTTCGAGGATGCTCGCCAAGACGATTTCTCTACGTTTCCCACCAAGTGAGGACCAGTTCTACGCTTCGCGAAGTCTGCTCGACAGTGATCTAAAGGAGAACCAGAAAAGTGGATGACTTCCCGAACTTCCAGATTCCGTCAACGGTCGAGACTCCTTCGGTCTGCATTGACCTGCGCTTGATGGTTCAGAACATAGATCGAATGGCGCAGGCGCTTTCGACCAAGAACGTCAACTTCCGTCCCCACGTGAAGAGCCACAAGAGTCTTGCGGTGGCTCGTCGACAGATTGCGGCGGGCGCCGCGGGACTCACCACGGCCACAATCGGCGAAGCCGAGGTGTTTGCCGCTGGAGGATTCGAGGACCTCTTCATTGCCTACCCGCTCTGGCTCACCGATGACAAGGCTGTTCGTTTGAGGGCTCTCCTCGAACGCGCTCGAGTAGTCATTGGCGTTAGCTCCGTCGAGGGAGCAGAAAATCTCGTGGCAAAAATGCGCGGCGACGCGCGATTAGGTGTGCTCGTAGAAGTCGACAGCGGGGAGCTTCGAACGGGCGCGACGTCACCGGAGATGGCGACGGAGGTCGCCAACGCGGTCGCACGTGGTGGTCTCAGCGTTAGGGGCGTCTTCACCCACGGCGGTCATTCCTACGCGGGGTCCGGTGCCGTCGCCGGTGCGGCCTCGGACGAGGCACGAACACTTCTTGGATCGGCCGCCGCATTGGAAGCGGCTGGTCACCAGGTTGAAACCGTCAGCGCAGGTTCGACGCCCACCGCGCTCAAGAGCGCAGTGCCGGGGGTCACCGAAGAGCGGCCCGGCACGTTCGTCTTCGGCGACCGTCAACAAGTTGCCCTCGGTGCTCACCCCGCCGATTCGGTAGCTCTCTTTGTCGCCGCGACCGTCGTACAGGTCACGGGCAGACAGTTCGTCCTCGACGCGGGTGGAAAGGTCTTCACCAAGGACCAACCGAAGACGGTGGAGGGTTTTGGAACTCTACCTGCCTACCCGAGCGCGCGCGTCGAACGACTCTTCGATCACCACGCGGTCGTCGTCTCCACGGGCCGCACGATGCCCACTATTGGTGAGAAGGTCGCCGTCATACCGAATCACGTGTGCCCAGTATCGAATCTCACCGACGAGTTCGTCGTACTTGACGACAGCGGTGTGGAAGTTGATCGCTGGACTGTTGACGCGCGAGTCCAAAACAGGTAAAAGAAGTTCGCCTGACGCTGCGATTGTCACCACCTCATTACTTTCTCTGCCAACAACGAGAACTGAAAACCAGACGTTTCAACTCATCTCGACCAACGAACCACCGATCATTTCGATGGTTCGAGTGACGTCAATGGCGTCCTGGAGACTTCGGTCGTGCGTGATTAACAGTAAGGTCCCGTCAAATCCCTCGAGTGCACTCTCCAGTTGTTCAATTGCAGGGAGGTCAAGGTGATTCGTGGGCTCATCAAGAATGAGAAAGTTCACGCCTTGCGCTTGGAAGATTGCTAACTCTGCTCGCGTTCGCTCTCCCGGCGATAGCAGTTGTACGGGACGAGTGACGTGAGACGCGCTAAGTCCAAATTTCGCCAATAGTGATCGAGTCTCTGACTGAGTGAGGTCGCATCGATCGCCCACGTAACGGACCAAGTCACGATCGAGTTGAAGAGCCCGACGATCTTGACCGAGGACGCCAGCTACGACGCCTGGCCCCATAAGCCGACTACCGCTCGAGATACCTACGGTCCCGAGCATGGCTTCCACCAACGTTGACTTACCGGATCCGTTTCTCCCCGTTAATGCAATGCGGTCTCCCCACGTGATCTCGAGATCGATCGGACCCAAGCGAAAGGTTGGACGTTCGACGACAACTTCATCGAGCCTCACGACAACGTCACCAGAGCGTTTCGCCTCGTCGATCGTGAATCGCAAGTCCCAGCCCTCGAAGGGCTTCTCCACAACTTGAAGATTCTGAAGCGCCCGTTCAGTCTGGCGAGCCTTGTGGGCCTGCTTCTCGGTCCGATTCAATCGAAAATCGCGTTGTGCCTTGTCATTGTCGCGAGGATTCTTGATCTCTTTGCGCACGCCATCCTCCGCCCACTGGCGTTGACGTTGCGCTCTGTGCGCAAGTTGGTCCTTTTGGCGTTGGTACTCATCGAATGATTCACGAGCGAGTCGAAGAGCGTTCGCCCTTTCGGCTTGGTAGCCGGACCAGCCGCCGCTGTACTCGCGTGCCGTGTGATCGTGTTCGTCGATCTCGAGCACCGAGGTCACCGTGCGTTCCAAGAACGCTCGATCGTGCGAGACGATGACGGTGCCACCCTCACGCTGTTGAATCCACACTTCTAGTCGAGCAAGTCCGGCGAAGTCAAGGTCATTCGTTGGTTCGTCGAGTAACACGATGTCGAAGCGTGAAAGCTCAATGGCCGTAAGAGCAACCTTCGCCTCTTGTCCGCCCGATAGCGTCGACATCTTCCAGTCCGCCACTGACGCCACGCCGAGTTCATCCAATACCGTCGCCGTGCGGGCGTCGAAACTGCTCGCGCCGAGGGATTCAAAACGGTTGAGCGCTAGGTCGTAGCGCAGTTCAGCGCCACGAGCATTCGACGCCAATGCGCTGGCCGCGGCGATCAGTTCTGACTCTGCCAAGGCGACACCCGTCCGTCGGGCAAGTGTTTCAAGAACGGCTTCGGTAGCGATACGTTCATGCTCTTGAGGCATGTAGCCAACCGTCGCGCTTGGCGGGTCAAGATTCAGGGTTCCACGATCGGGAGTCATTTGTCCCGCGAGAACCTGCAACAGAGTGGACTTTCCGACGCCGTTAGGGCCGATGACACCCACGCAACTTTGAGGTCCAACGGTAAGTGAGACCTCATGAAGCACGGTTCGACCTCCCCGATCATGCGTCAAATTGCGCGCGGCGAGCACTGAGGAGGTGGCGTGTAAAGAAGTCGAAAAGTGCGATATCGGCATCTGAAATCTCCAAGAACGAGGGACAAGTTCAATCGAGAAACTTCAGGAATTAACGCACCTCGAAATGGTAGCGCAGTGATTCACGGGGTGGATGGGAGCGTTCGAATTACTCTGACCACATTGCGGAACGGCGCCTTACGCTTGTTCCGCCGCTGGCCTTCGAAAATAGTGGACGATCGCTGATGTCCTGCTTCCAGAGATCCCGGGAATAATCGCCGTGAGCGAAATTATAGGAACGGCCATGAATAGTTCCCAGCCATCGGAAGGAAGATCCTCTAACGCGCTGCCAAGTTCGCGCCACCCCTTTTTAGCAATAGGAATGTAGATCTGCTTGTATTCGTAGCGCATCGCAACACCGTAACGTACGTGCGCAGATGGCCGCGTAGTAATCGACTGACACATTTAGTCCTTCAGGCCCGTCGCTGCATTGCGGCTCTATAAATTGGAATTTTCGAGCCTTTCACCCATTGGAATACTGTTACGGGTAATTGGTCCATCAGAAGACGGTGAACGCGAACCCACGTTCTCGTCTGGACCACGAGAACGAGATCGGTGCACGGTGCACGGTGCACGGTCCGACAATTGAAACACGCAATTGCGAGAGGGGGTAGCAACGGTGGACGGACCCTTCTCGCACATCGACGCCGCCGGCAAGTTGCGGATGGTCGACATCACGAACAAGCGTCCGACGAAACGTCAAGCGATGGCTCGCTGCCTGGTCGTGACAGTGGCGCACCTTGATGCGCTTGAACCTTGGGCGGACGGGATCGACCCCCTGCACGCCGCGCGCGTGGCGGGAGTCCACGCCGCAAAGAGGACGTCGGACCTCATTCCCCTTTGCCACTCGCTCAACCTCAATGACGTGGACGTTCAGGTCAACGCGTACGACAACGGTATTGAGATCTCCGCAACGGTGACCGCGACGCAACGAACTGGTGTTGAGATGGAGGCGCTCACCGCGTGTGCCTTCGCCGCCCTCAGCATCGTCGACTCACTTCAAAAGTCGGACCCGTTCGCACGCATCGACGACCTCGTTCTCATGAAGAAGGAAGGCGGGAAGTCGGGATCCTGGGGACGTTTGGTCGAAAGCCCCGAGAAGTGACCCCCCTGGCGCTCTGGTCGAGAGCAACGTGAGACGGGAATCGGCGCTTGATCAGCTCTGCACGACTATTTCAACTCACCTCGTGGTAGTTCGGGCCACCGTTAGCATGGGCATCAGTGGCCGAGTCTGACTTCCCGATCGCGACAGCGAGTTTCGACGCCCGACCCGCGCAACCCGCCCGTCTCACGCACACCGCGCCCGCCGTACCCGTCTCAGTGCGCCCGCACCCACGCGAAGACAACGCTGAACTGAAGTCCCGGATTGACGATCCTTTCCTCCTGATGCCACTTGTTGGACCCCTGGTTGACCGATACTCGAGAGTTCACGATGATCTTCGGATCTCCGTCACCGACCGTTGCAATCTTCGCTGCGTCTACTGCATGCCCGAAGTGGGCATGACGTTCCAACCCCGAGAAGCGCTCCTCACCTTTGAGGAGATCGAACGCGTCGCCACGGTCGCCTACGAGATGGGCGTTTCCTCACTGCGCCTCACCGGAGGCGAGCCGCTGGTGCGAAAGAACTTGGTATCCCTCGTGTCGCGTCTGTCAGCTATCGGCTTCAAGGACCTTGCGATGACGACGAACGGAATGTTGCTGTCGCCGGTAATTCAGTCATTCGCCGACGCTGGACTGAAGCGCGTGAACATCAGTTGCGACTCGTTGCGCGAAGAGCGCTTCAACGCGATTCGTCGCCGAGGTGATCTCAACACGGTGTTGCGCGCGATGGACGCTGTCGAAGTCGCCGGCCTCTCGCCACTGAAGGTCAACGTCGTGATTCTTCGCGGAGAGAACGATGACGAGATCTTGGACTTCGCCACGTTCGCTCGCGAAACGAATCGCGTCGTGCGTTTCATCGAATTCATGCCCCTCGACGCCCAAGGCCAGTGGGACAAGTCCCAGCTCGTGCCGGGGCGTGAGATCTTTGAACGAATAAACGCGGTGTGGCCACTACGTGCCGTCGACGTCGGAGGTTCCGCTCCTGCGGAGCGGTTCAAGTTCGCGGACGGCTTAGGGGAGATCGGACTCATCTCCAGCGTCACGCAGCCCTTCTGTGGCACGTGCAATCGACTTCGCCTGACGTCGGACGGGGCGATTCGAAACTGTCTGTTCTCCGACAACGAATTCTCGCTCCGCGATCTGATGCGCGATGGCGGCAGTGACGACGAGATCGCCCTGATGCTGCGAAAGGCCGTGTGGGAGAAGTTTCCCGGTCACGCGATCAACGAGCCTGGATTCTTGCGCCCCGCGCGTTCCATGTCCATGATCGGCGGCTGAGTCGGCGCCCGTCGAATCATGGCGTGTCTTTTCGATCCATAGAACCAGCCGTGCTGATTAGTCTGTGACCATGGTGAAGTACCGCGCCGCGCAGGCCGCTGAACTACTCGGGGTGAGCGCCGACACCATTCGCCGCTGGGCCGACGCGGGTCGAATCAAGTCGACGCTCGACAGTGACGGGAAGCGCTACTTCGAAGGTGTCGACCTCGCTAAAGCGGCTATCGCCGAGGCCAGTCCGCAGGCTCCAAAGAGTCCTCGTGCTCAGTCGACACGCAATCGATTCGTTGGCATCGTGACCAAGGTCGTGAAGGACAAGGTCGTCGCGCAGGTCGAAATTCAGGCCGGACCACATCGATTCGTCTCGCTCATCACGCGCGAGGCCGCTGACGAACTGGGCCTGGCGCCCGGTGTCGTCGTCGACGCCGTGGTGAAGGCCACCAACGTGAGCGTGGAGATCCCGGACAAGTTCTAAACCCACCGGGTATGTCCGGCGCTAGGCATTGATGAAGGCAGTGACAGGCCAGAAGAATTGACGGGGCGTTAAGGAATCGTCGGCACCGCCCAAAGAGATATCGCCTCAGGGTCCAGTTCCACGCGACAGCGCGACCCTACGTCGACGTCGAGTGATCCCCAGGTTCTGGCCTTGATCTCACACCCTTCGCCAACGCTGACGAAGAGGTCGTAGGCGGTACCGGTGTCGGCGACGTCACTGAGCAATCCCCGCAGCGCAACGCGAGGCTCACTGACGACATCACCACTTTCGAAATCACTCGCGACCGACACTCGTTCCGGTCGAATGCTCCAGAGCACTGAGGTGCCGGGCAAAATATCGGTTGGATTGATGGCCACCACTGTTCCGTTGATGTCAAGTGAGTTCGACGTCGCCACTCGCGCCAGATTCAAGTTTTCGACGCCCACCAACGTGGCGACCTTCGCGGACGCCGGTCGTGAAAACACCGCGCGACTGGTGCCCGATTGCAACACTCTTCCGTCGGCGATGACCATTAACTCATCGGAGAGGAACGCGGCTTCCTCGGGGTCGTGCGTCACCAGCACCGTCGCCAGACCGGTCTCTCGCTGCAAGCGGCGAAGTTCACGACGAAGCTCGAGGCGTACCGGCACGTCAAGTGCCGAGAACGGCTCGTCAAGGAGTAGCACCCTCGGTGAGCGACAGAGCACTTGGGCTAAGCCCACTCGTTGGCGCTCTCCTCCGGAAAGTTCCGACGGCAATCGACTCTCGAGGCCTAGGAGGTGAAGATGCTCGATCCAGTACGCGGCGAGATCAGGGGTCGCGCCCTTCGCGAACATCAACTGGCGCCACACCGTCAGATGAGGAAAGAGTGAGAATCCCTGGGCAACGTAGCCAACACCACGTCGCTCAACGGCGACGTCCTCGACGGACTGGTCGCCGTACCAAACGGGTCCGGGCGATGAACCGTAGAGGCCGGCCAAGCAACGCAGCAGCGCCGACTTTCCTGAGCCCGAGGGACCGAGCACGCCCAGGTGCCGCGCTTTGGAATCGTGGACCATTTCGAGGTGAAAGGAACCGAGGTGATGATCGAGCGCGAAGCGAACGGGCTGCGACGTGACCGTCTCGGGCGGTCTCCTGGTTGAGGGGATCATCGAACGTGACGATGAAATCGGGAGTTTGACTCGGCTGAGCAGCACGACGACGACCGCGACGCCGAGGGCCAACGCGGTGGGCGCCAATGTCGTGGGCAGTCCCCTTCCGCTGAACTGGTTGTAGGTGTAGATCGGCAGCGACGCCGGGTTGTAGGCCAGGATGACGACGGCGCCGTACTCGCCAAACGCCCGTAGCCACGTGAGGAGCATGCCGGCTCGAATACCGTGACCCGCGCCCGGGACCGCGACGCGCAAGAAGCGCGACATCTCGGAATGGCCGAGCGTTGCCGCGACGTCCAACAGCCCCTGGTCGATGGAAGCGAACGCGGCGCGCGCCGCGACGATCAAGAACGGCGAGGATACGAACGTCATCGCGATCACGACACCGATCATCGAATCAGTGAGATGTCGGCCAAAGAGTTGACCAAGGAACGTGTACGGCCCGACGATGTACACCAGCACGATCCCGCTCATGAGGGGTGGTAAGGCAAGTGGGATCTGGACTACCAACCCCACGAAGGCGGCGAATCGTCCCTTCGAACGAGCCAAGAGGAAGGCGAGAGGTACGCCGAACAACGTGGAGAGAGCGAGTGCGATCGTGGCGCCGATGATCGAAACCCACAGCGCCGGGAACAGGCCCGGAACATGAAAACCACGCTGGGGCGACGTTACGAAGCGAACCGCGAACGCCGCCAAGGGATAACCCAAGTAGACGACGATCAATCCGCCAAGCCAGAGAAGAGGGCTCTTCAGAGCCCTCGCTGAACTCACGTCGTCGTGGTGGTGGACGCGATGGTCGTGGTGGTTCCCGATGAAGCGGCGAAGAGTACCGGCGGAAAGAGTGACGCGACGCCGTTCTTCTTCAAGATCTTCTGTCCCGCAGCACTGAGTAGGAACTTCACGAACGACTTCGAAGCGGTCCCGTCGGGCGCACGATTCAGTATCGCCACGGTGTACTCGGCGGCCAACCCCGTACCGGTAAGCGGCACCGTCTTGAGGTGAGCAGCCGCCGCCTCGACGGCGTAGAAGAACCCGGCGTCAAGCTGACCGGCTTGAATCTCACCGACGAGTGCCGTCTCCGGGAAGATATTCGACGTCGAGGTTGCGAGCGCGTTGAGTCGAGGTATGCCAAAACTGAGGGCGACACCGTTCAACGCGTCAACGGCGAGGACACCCTTCGGGTCGGTCGCGGGGTCGGTTCGCCCGAGTAGGAAGTTCGGGAGGTCCACGACATTGAACCACCGCTTCGTCAAGAGGTCTTTGGCGTACTTCGACTTCGGGTTATAGCCCAACACCAGGGTCGAGGTCCCAAACTCTTGATAGGTCGAAACCCAATCGCCGTTGCCGGTTCCCTGGAGTGACGCGTCCGCTTTAGGCGAGGCGCTGATGAACACGTCGCCCACTTGTGTTCCACCCTTGATCTCCGTCGCAAGGGCGCTGGACCCATTGGAGAATCCACTCACCGTGTAACCGGTGGCCTTGTGAAACGCTGGGCCGATCTGTTGTTGCATGAGGTCGAGTAACGACCCGGCGTAGAGGACGATGACCTTGCCCGAGGCCTTCGGATGGCTCGCGGCACCCGCCCGAGTATTCCCCGACAAGCCGGTCAGAGCAGCCACCACGATCAGCGCCGCCGCGGCCGCTGTCGTCACCCGACGCCACGAGTGGATCCGCGATGAAATTCCGGAATGGACTGACAAACCTTCCACGATCACGCCTCCCACCAGCTGTGCACTTACAGTAACATCGCGCGAAAAGCCGCGTAAAACATTTCAGATTCGGCCAAAATCACCGTATTTGCGTAGTCGAGGTTCGAAGAGACTTACTCTCGTTCGATCGACTGCCCTTCAACGACGGCGTCAGCATCTAACTCAACAACGGTGTTGATGATGCAGTCCGACAAGACCCAACGTCGCGGGGAATCGACGCTCGCTCAGTGAGCGTCAAAGCAAAAACCACCGAGTCGTCGCCCAGGGAGTACGTGGAGCACGACTATATGATGAGGCGAATGCCGTCCACTCCAACGTCGAACTGGGTTTTGGTCACGCCCGACCCACTATCGCTCGATGCGCTCACCACCTGGGCCACGCACCCAAACTGCGGCGCCGTCGTGACCTTTAGCGGCGTCGTACGCGACAACTCTTCCGCTCGAGAGAACGTGCTCGCGCTCGAATACGAGACCAGCATCGAGTTGGCAGAAAAACGCATCCACGAGGTGATTGACGAGGCTCGGGTGCGTTGGCCCTCCGTAGAAGCCGTCGCGATCCATCACCGGATCGGCCGGGTCGAGCTCTCCGACGCAACGGTCATCGTCGCGGTCTCGTCGCCCCACCGCGACACCGCGTTCGACGCCGCGAAGTACTGCATCGACACACTCAAGGTAAGTGTGCCGATGTGGAAGCGCGAGATCTGGGAGGGCGGATCAGCCTGGAGCGACGACTCCTCACCCATTCTGAACGCTCGGGACCAATGAGGACCGCAACAGTGCACGTGTCGAAAAGGCCGTGGTCTCTGTGATCTCACTAGGCGAAGCGCGCCAGTTCGTCCTACGGGGACTTAACCCACTCGCCCCCACCCAACTCTCGCTCGAGGACGCACTCGGCTGCGTCGCCGCTGAGGTCGTCACGGCTCGAGAACCCTCACCTCGATTCGCCAACTCCGCAATGGACGGCTTCGCGCTCAGGGCCGTCGACACCGAAGGCGGGTCGGTTCGCCTTCGGATCACTGACGCGATCTTCGCTGGTGGCTTCGCTTCGACCCACGTAGGCCAAGGCGAGGCCATGCGCATCATGACGGGCGCCCCGATGCCCGAGGGTGCCGACAGTGTCACCATGCGAGAAGAGGCGACCGTCGACTCGGACGGCTCGACCGTGCTCATCCAACGCGCCGCTCGTCCCGGCGAGTTCGTGCGACTCGTCGGCGAGGACATCACCGTTGGTCAAGCGCTCGTCAGGCCCGGCGACCACCTCGGCCCCGCACTCCTCGGCGTCCTGGCCAGCCAAGGCGTGACGTCAGTACACGCTCACCCGCGTCCCCGTGTCGGCGTGTTGTCAACGGGCAACGAACTCTCCGACGCCAGCGGTGAATTGGCGCCGAGCAAGATTCGAGACTCCAACCGACCTTCTCTCTTGGCGTCACTGTCCCAGTCGGGCTTCACTCCCGTGGACCTTGGAATCGTCGGTGATACCCCGGACGAGATCGGGGCTGGCTTCCAACGAGGCGTTATCGAATGCGACGCCATCATCTCGACGGGTGGGGTGAGCGTGGGCGACGCCGACTTCGTCAAATCAGTGCTCGCAGAGTTGTGCGGCGAGAACGCTTCTTCGATGCAGGTGGCGATCAGGCCCGGCAAACCCTTCGCCTTTGGCGTCGCCCCCGATGGCACGCCCTTCTTCGGACTGGCGGGCAATCCCGTGTCGACGCTCGTTGGTTTCGAGCTCTTCGTGCGCCCCGCGTTGCGCTTGCTCGCCGGATTCAAGGAGCTCGACCGACCGACCATCAATATGGTTCTCGACTGTCCAATGCCTCGGCGCCGAGACGGGAAGCTCCATCTCGTGCACGTTGTCGCCAGAGTTCAGGACGATGGACGAGTTCATATTGAGAGCGCGGCCCGCCAAGCGTCACATCTGCTGCGTGCCATCACCGAGACCAACGCCATCGCGATGGTTCCTGACGGCGATGGTTTCGACGTTGGACAGATGGTTCCGGCCATGATTCTCGACGCCAATCAACTGAACGGCGCGTGATATGGCACGGCTCCTCCTCCTCGGTCCAGCTCGTGAAATCGCCGGCGTGCGAAACGACGTCGTCGAAGGTTCAACACTTGACGCGGTGCTGAGTGAGGCCGTCATCCGGTACGGAACGAAGTTCCAAGAGATTCTCGACGTCAGTCAGGTCTGGCTGAACGGCGAGCCAGCAGACCGAGACGCCCTCGTCGCGTCTTACGACGAGGTTGCAGTACTGCCGCCTATATCGGGCGGGTGAGGCGCGCTTTCTTCGAAGAGAAGCGCCAGCGCGTGCGGGACGACGTCCAGCACCGCGCCCAGACACTCGACGGCCCCCTTCGGTGATCCCGGGCAGTTCAGTATCAGGCAGCTTCCGGCCGTGCCGGCTCGTGCGCGCGAGAGCCGCCCAAGGGGATTCACCAAGCGCATCGCCTCACTGAGTCCAGGCGCCTCTCGATCAAGGACTTGCAACGTCCCTTCGGGGGTCTGGTCGCGCGGCGAGAATCCTGTCCCCCCCGAGGTGACGATGAGTCCACTGAACTCCTCGACAATTGATCGCAGCGCGAGCGAAACGGACTCCTCGCCGTCAGGAATGAGAAAGGTTTCGACGACGTCGAATCCCGCTTCTTCAAGTTGTGTCGTCAACAGAGGACCAGTCAGATCCTCTCGTACGCGTGCGAATGCTGTGTCCGAGACGATGAGTATCTTGGCGGCGAAGTTCATTCCCTGAGCGTAGGTGATGAACAACCTGGAGAGCGTCTACTCGCCGTTCTTGTCTCCTGGTCTTTGGACCGTGATTTGAATTGTGCAGCGACCATCACTACGGTCCAACTGACGGAGTAATCAACTCCGAAAAGAAAGGAACGCCATGACTACACCGATCGATGGGGGATGCTCAAACTCCGGATGCATTAGAGACGCTGAAATGATCTGCCCGAATTGTTCGAGGGCATTTTGCCATGGACACTCCAAACATGAAGAGCATCACCTGCCGATGCTTGATTAGCCGTGTAACCCTCGGTTTCGATATTGCGCGACCTTAAAGTGCTTCGGTGTGTGTCCAGTAGGTCGCAGAGTCAAGCATGCGATTCTCGATAACACGCAGAAGTCGCCCGTTAGCCGCCCGCCATCGCTCCCACGATGTAGAAAACCTCGGACCCTGACATCACTGCGTCGGGAAGTGGCGCGTCCAGAGATTCGTGCGACAGGTCTTCCTCGCACGCGAAGAAGCGAACGAACGAACGGCGCTTCTGCGTGACGGGGTCGCGAATGGTGCCGAGTAGCACCGGAAAACGCGCCTCGAGTGCGTCGATCACCGATCGCTGCGTAACGTCACCGGCCACCTCGAGTTTGATTTCCCGACGGTCGTTGACGAGTGTCTTCAGGTGGGCCGGGAGAACGACCCGGATCATGCCAGCGTCTGGACTTCCACCGACAGCACGGCGGGCAGGTCGCGAACGATTGGCTCCCAACTGTCGCCGGCGTTCGACGACGCGTAGACCTGTCCCCCGGTGGTGCCGAAGTACACACCACAGGAGTCGAGCGAGTCGACGGCCATGGCGTCGCGCAGCACGTCAACGTAGCAGTTCTCCTGTGGGAGGCCTTTCGTGAGCGGTTCCCACTCGTTGCCACCACTGCGGCTGCGGTAGACACGGAGTTTGCCTTCCGGGGGGAAGTGCACCGAATCACTCGTGATGGGCACGACGTAGACGGTCTCTGGTTCATGCGCGTGCACGTCGATCGCGAAGCCGAAGTCGGTGGGCAAGTTGCCACTGATCTCAGTCCACGAATCACCAGCGTTATCGCTTCGCATGACGTCCCAGTGCTTTTGCATGAACAACGTATCGGGGCGCGACGGGTGAAGGGCGATGCGGTGCACGCAGTGTCCGACCTCGGCGTCCCCGTCGGGTATTCCTTCAGAGTGCAGGCCCTTGTTCTTGGGTGTCCAGGTCTTGCCACCGTCGTCGGTGCGAAAGACGCCGGCCGACGAGATGGCGATGAAGATCCTCTCGGGGTCGTTGGGACTAACGAGAATCGTGTGCAGGCACATCCCGCCAGCGCCGGGCTGCCACGACGATCCCTTTTCGGTGTTGCGAAGTCCTGACAACTCCGCCCAGCTCTCGCCGCCATCGGTCGAGCGAAACAGTGCAGCGTCCTCGACGCCCGCAAGGACGGTGTCGGGATCGGTCAACGACGGTTCGAGGTGCCAGACGCGTGCGAACTCCCACGGGTGCGGCGTGCCGTCGTACCACTGGTGCGTGCCGGGCACGCCGTCGTATTGGAACTGGTTACCAACGGGATTCCACGTCGTGCCGCCGTCGTCAGAGCGTTGGATAATCTGTCCGAACCAGCCCGTCGACTGTGACGCGTAGATGCGGTTCGGGTCAACGGGCGAACCCTTGAGGTGGTACATCTCCCAACCTTCGAAGAATGGACCGTTCACGTTCCAGTCCTTGCGTTGACCATCTGAGGTCAGAATAAACGCACCTTTTTTCGTGCCGACCAACACTCGCACACCACTCATGGGTACCTCCTTTTCAGGATCACGGGATCTCGTCTTCTCGACTTACAGTAGCGAAGAGTCGTCGGTCTTTCCTTGGTTTCTTGTTCACGACTTGAGAACGCCTCGGACCTGACCACGTCCGAGAAACTAGGACCTCGCCGCTCGGCCTTCGAACGTGTAGCCAAAGGGCTTCGGTTCGCCTTCGAAGTAGTACGTTTCAAGATGCTCAATCTGAAAACCGGCCCTCTCGAGGGACTCGGGCACGCGCCGGGTCAGATGACAGCCTCCGGCGATCTTCTTGTTGAATGGCTCGATTCGTCGCTGCCACCGTGCGGTCTTGGTGTCGGGCGCGTGGCCGTGTTCTACGAAGTGGAAGGTGCCTCCTGACTTCAGCACCCGATGAATCTCTTTGAGTGCCGCCTCGAGATTGGGGATCGTGCACAGTGTCCACGTGGAGAGGACACTGTCAAATGATTCGGAGGGTAGGTCCAGGTGCTCACCCGTCAATCCCGCCAGCTCAACCGGAACGCTCGAGCGCGAAATGCGTTCTTGGGCGAGTTGCATACATACTCGCGATGGCTCTACGGCAAAGACTTTCCTCACTTCAGACGGGTAGTAGGGAACATTCAGGCCCGTTCCGAATCCGACCTCGACCACATCTCCAGATAGCCCCGAACAAACGCGACGGCGCACCTCACTCATTCCTTTGCGTTTCATTACCTTGTCTTGAATTCGCGGCAGGATTCGTTCCCCGTAGATGCCCATGTCAACCTCCTTTCCTTCGGGTTGGAAGGCCCGGGACAAACTCAGTGCGTGCGGTGTTCGGACCCCGGGTGGCCGCTAACTACGTCGCGGTGCCCACTTGAATTTACGCACGGCCACGATGACCGCGACGACTCCCCACAGCGCGATGATCAACAGGTCGTGCCACGCCCACGGTGAAACTCCTGGCTGGAACTCGAAGGGTGCGTTAACGGCTTTGATGAAATGAAGCACCGGAAAGTAGTTCGAGAACTTCTCCAGTCCAGAGTGGGGAGACAACGGAAACCACAAACCGGCTAAGAACAGCAGCACGAAAAAGACGATGCTGGTGACGGGTCCAGCGGTCTCCTGGTTGGGAATAACCGTGCTGATGGCGACGCCCATCGCGGAAAAACTCACGATGCCCACGAGCAAAACGAGGGCGAAGGCGAGCCACGACACGGGGAAGTTCACCGCGTAACCGAATCGGCCGATTAAGAGCAAGAGCGCCACCTGCACGAGCGACACGATTGTCGTGCTCACGAAGATCGCCACGACCAGCACCCGCGAGGGCAACGGACTTAGACGCAACCGCTTCAACTGTCCCGTTTCTCGACGAACCACGAGGTTGATGGCCAGTGTCGTGAAGCACGCGGACATGATGCCGTAGGCCACGAACCCCGGCACGTAGTACTTGATCAGCTTGAGGTGGTGCAGGAAACTGATGTGCGCCTGACCGGCGCTGGCGCCCAACATGACGAGGAAGAGAACCGAGAACACCACGGTGAAGATCGCGCCGACTCGATTGAGCCAGAACGCCAGTTGCTCGTAGCGAACCTGGTGCGCGATGAGTCGCACGTCGTGTGGGACGAGAGAGCGTCGCGACGTTGTCGTTGACGCGCTCATGCGTTAGCTCGTGTTGGTTCGTCGATCTCTTCGTGCGTGAGCGCGAGGTACACGTCCTCGAGGGTCTTTCTCGTCACGTCGAGTCCCGTCACGATCACCTTGTGCTCGAGGGCCCAGCCCGTGATCTCATTGAGGACCACGACCTCGTCGTTGGTGTCTATCTCAACCGACGTTCCTTCACGACGTGTGGGCGCGACGGGTAGGTCTGAGGAAGGACCACCCGCCGGAAGGGTGAAGCGAATGGTCACCTGACCGCGATCACGTCCACCGAGTGATGCTGGCGGACCGGCGGCGACGACACGGCCGCGCCGAAGAACCGCGACACGCTTCGCGAGTGCCTCCACTTCATCCATGTAGTGACTCGAGAGCAGCACGGTCGTGCCCTCGGCCGAGAGCGTGCGAATTAGCTCCCACGTCGTACGGCGTGCGCCGGGATCGAGCCCAGTCGTTGGTTCGTCGAGGAACAACAACTCGGGCCGGCCGATGATCCCGAGCCCGATGTCGAGGCGACGCTGTTGGCCCCCCGAGAGCTTCTTCACCTTGGCGTCCGCCTTCTCTCGCAACCCGACGAGTTCGATCACTTCGTCGATGGGGCGAGGCGCGGGGTAGAAACCGGCGTTTCGCTCGAGAACCTGACGGACCGTGAAGAACGACTCGACGGCCAGTTCTTGAAGGACCACGCCGATACGTGCGCGAAGCCACTGCTGTTGCTGGCGCAGACCTGGGTCGACTCCCAAGACCTGGACCTGGCCACTGTCTCGGCGAAGGAATCCTTCGAGGATCTCGATACAGGTCGTCTTGCCCGCACCGTTGGGTCCAAGGAGCGCGAACACTTCGCCGCGCTCGACGTCGAAACTCACGTCATCAACGGCGTCGATCTTCTTGTAGGACTTGCGAAGGTTCGTGACGCTTATTGCGGACATGACTCACCCTCTCTTTGATACTCAACGTACTGGAAGCGACGATCTTGAAGAGTGGCGAGGGCTCCCCTAGATTTCTTGCCATGCCCACCCTCGATCGATTGACGCGGTGTGCCAATCGCCTAATTGACCTCCCGTATGTCTGACGGCGCACCGTCGTCGCCACCCGACTCCCGCGTTTCACTCGCGACGGTCGGGCGCGAGTGGACGCGACTAGGTTGCGTTGGTTTTGGTGGGCCTCCCACGCACATCGCGTTGCTCCGTCGAATGTGTGTCAATGAACGACGCTGGATGGAGGCCGAGGAGTTCGAGGACGCGATCGCCGCGACGAACCTTCTGCCCGGCCCCGCGTCCACGCAACTCGCCATCTTCTGCGCCTGGCGGCTGCGCGGTGTGATGGGTGGCATCGTGGGTGGTGTCTGCTTCATTCTTCCGGGCCTCGCCATCATCCTCGCATTCTCGGCGCTGTTTCTCGCCCACCACCCGGCGCACTGGGTTCTTGGTGCGGCGGCCGGCGCGGGGGCGGCGGTGCCGGCCGTGGCGTTACACGCGGCGTGGCAGCTCGTCCCGTCGAGTCGCGAGCGCGCCGGACGGACTCGCTCAGCAGTCGTTCGCTGGACGATCTACGCCACAGTGGGAGGCGTGGGCGCCGCCACGATCGGCCCCTACCTCGTCGTCGTTCTCATCGGGGCTGGCCTGGTTGAGGTCTCGATTCGACGTGGTGGCCAACGAACAGCAAAAAGTTCGCGAGGGGCGCTCCTCCCGGTCGCCGCGATCCACGCCGGAGCGTTGGGCGGCGTCAGCGCCTTGGCGTGGGTTGCCTTGAAAGTTGGCGCCCTTTCCTACGGCGGTGGTTTCGTCATCGTGCCGATCATGCAGCACGACGCGGTGGCGACGTACCACTGGATGACCGCCGCGCAGTTCCTCAACGCTGTCGCCCTCGGCCAGATCACCCCCGGACCCGTCGTCCAAACGGTCGCCGTCGTTGGTTACGCCGCCGCGGGGGTCGGTGGCGGGCTCTTGGCCGCGCTGATCGCGTTCGCGCCGTCGTTCGTCTTCGTCTTCCTCGGCGGTTCGAGATTCGACACGATTCGAGCGAACGAGACGATCCGGTCCTTCTTCGCGGGCGCGGGACCGGCCGTCATTGGCGCAATCGCCGGATCCGCGATCCCCCTCGGACTCTCACTCCAATACCTCTGGCAGGTACCAATCCTGGCCGGTGCCGGGATTTGGCTCTTTCTTCTCCGACGTGGCGTGGTGAGTGGTCTTCTCATCGCGGGTGCCGTGGGCGTCATCCTGGCCCTCGTCGGTCTCCAGGTCTAGGGCGGCGTTCAACGTCTTGTAACGCCTTTGGCGATGGCGGGACTGCACTTATGGACGAGGTCGTCCGAAGTGGCTCACGAAACGAACACTGCGCAGCGCGCAGAGAGGAATGATCACATGAAGAGAATTTTGGCAACCTTGGCCTTACCAACGGCACTGGCACTCGGCATGCTCGGTTTCGGTGTCGTCGCTGGCCCCGCGGGCGCCGCCCAGACCCACGCCACGATGAAGGCCCACACTTGGCACGGCAAAGTCGGGAAACTGAACGAAACGATGGGCACCACGGAGTCGTTCAACTTGGTCGTCGGGGCGAAGACCTACGTCGTTCACTACGACGCGATGACCCACTGGGTGATGGGCTCGAAGAAGAACATCAAGGTGGGCGCTTTGGTGACCGTTACGGGCACCCTGACGCACTCGACCATCGCCGCCGCCAAGCTCAGTGCTTAGCAACTTCTTAGGCTGCCTGCGACCCGATAGTGACGCTTTCACTGGCAGTATGGGGGTGCTCCACGCCACTTCATCGGAAAGGGGCAACCATGTCGTTCAACGACGTGACGTTCAAGTTCGCCCGTGACCTTCGTGGCTGCTCCCATCTCCTCGCCGTGTTGAGTCGCCGCGGCCTCGCCGGAACGAACTGACGCCGTGGCATCCGCGAACACTCATCCGGCATCGAACGAGCCCGTCAAACGAATAGCGGTCGGGCGAAGGACCATTCTCGGCCTCGGTGCCCTGGGCGCACTCGGCATCGCCTTCGGGAATAGCATCCAGAACTTCCTGGGCAACGCCTTCGGTTCGGGGCTGGGCGGAATCTTGCCCGGCGGTGATCGCTTTCGGATCTACACCATCACGGGCACGTTGCCCAAGGTCGCCAATCATGACTACCGGCTCAAGGTCAGCGGACTCGTTGAGCGTCCAAAGACCTTCACGTTGGCCGACCTTCAGGCGATGCCGGTGACGTCGTTCACCAAGCCCTTCCAGTGCGTGACGGGATGGCGTGTGCCCAACGTCGAATGGGAAGGCGTTCTCTTGTCCGACCTCTTGGACACCGTTGGCGTCAAACCCGAGGGAGTGGCACTGACGTTCGAGTCCTACGACCGTGCGGACACCGAGAGCCTCACGATCGACCAGGCCCACTTGCCCGACGTGATCGTGGCGTATCGAATGCTGGGCGCACCCGTCACCACCGAGCACGGCGGACCGGTGCGGCTCTACGTCGCGCAGATGTTCGGCTACAAGTCGCTGAAGTGGCTCTCGGCGATCCGTGTCGTCAATACCGTCCAACCGGGTTTCTGGGAACAGAACGGTTACCCGGTGAACGGTTGGCTCGACGGCTCCACCGGCCCGACCAATCCAGAACCCAGTCTGGAGTAGCGATCGTGACCATCACTCGAACCGCACAGTCCACCACGCGAATTCTTCGCTTCGACCGCGTTCAACGTTCCGCGCATTGGGCGAACGCCACTTTGTTCGGCGTCCTCATGTTCACGGCCATACCGCTCTACTTCGGTTCGTTCTTCGGTATCGTCTTTCAGCGTCACGTCGTCGAACAGATCCACCTCTGGAGTGGACTGGCGCTGCCCCTACCAATCATCGTGTCGCTGCTCGGACCATGGGGCCAGCAGATGCGTCGTGACGTTCGACGCTTCAACTACTGGACGCGCAGTGAGATCAGCTGGATGAGGACTCTCGGCAAGAGTCCACTCGAAGCTGACAAGTTCAATCCCGGTCAGAAGTTGAACGCCATCTTCATTGGCGCGGCCATCATCGTGATGCTGGCGACGGGCTCGATGCTGCAGTGGTTCAGATTCTTTCCAGTGCCTTGGCGTGCCGGCGCGACGTTCGTCCACGACGTCTTCTCGTACGCGATCTTCGCGGTGGTCATTGGTCATATCTTCATGGCCTTGACGCATCCCGGTTCACTTCGCTCGATATTCACCGGCCGGGTGAGCGAGAAATGGGCCAAGACGAACGCTGCGGGGTGGTTCAAGGAAGAGCAGTTGACGAAGGACTCGCCCGAACCTCGTTGAAGCCAGCGAGCCGATCGACGGTAAGTTCGATTGAAGGCGTTTGGCGTCTTCTAGATCGGAGTCAGTGATGTGGGTTCGAGGAATAATTGGTGCCCTCTTGTGCATCGTCGGCGTCGTGTGGATCGCTCAAGGCACGAACGTGATGCATGGTTCGGGCATGAGTGGTCACGGCGTCTACGCGGTTCTCGGCGCCGTGGTGTTCGTGATCGGCGCAGTACTGCTCACCTGGGCGTGGCGCATTCGCAACAGCGGTACGGCTTAAATCACCGCCATCAGCGATCGAGTACCCAGACGAGGCCCTTGCCCGTTTGACCTTCAGTTTTGATCTCTCGGTCCTCCACCTTCAGAAGGCGAAATCCCAGTTTCGGAGGAACCGCTGCGCTGGCGACGTTGGCCTGATCCATGCGAATCTTCACTTGCTGTACGTCCGGGAAGAAGCGAAACGCCGCGTCGGCGAGGGCTCGTGCGGCGGCGGTGGCGTAGCCGCGACCGGTACGATCGGTGCGAATCCAGTAGCCAATCTCCGGACAGTCAGGGTCCTCCATGAAGTGGAGACCTCCCGCGCCGACGAGTTCGCCTGACGAGTTCTCGAAGATGACGTAGTTCCACTCCTTGTTCGCGTCAAAGAGTTCTTGGCCGTTCGTCAGGACCCTGAGGAGCTCTTCACGACTCGGCGTGCCTTGCGCCCAAGGCATCCAAAACCGAAGTTCGGTCTGGCTCGTCTCAACGGCCTCGAGCATCTCATCGATTATCTCTGGACGCCATCGACGCAGGTAGATGTCCCCATCGGACAGTCGGTCAGGTAGAAGTGCCATCCATAGATTATTACGGTGTTTCACTCCGACCGGAGGCATGGTGCAAGAGCTTGGCCCCCTCGACCGTTAACGCAACACGTTTTCTCTCAACACTCGACGACGACTTCGTCCGTCTCTTCCCCGGAGGTCCGATCGTTTCTCACTGCCCGCTCGGCGACGGCCGAGTACAGCGGATCACCAAATTCTTGGTTCAGACGCGACGAAGTGAAGACGATTTTCGCCACGTGTGCGTCATCGCTCATCGAAGCCTTCGCTCTCACCGTCGATTGGTCGAACTGCGTCGTCCCAACGAGATCGTCGAGTTGACTACTCGACCAGGTGGTGGGCGCGCCGATGCTGAGGTACGCCGCCGTCAGGGCCTGGAAGGCGGACCGGTCGAATCGCTCAACGTCGTCGACGTAGGGCCGAATCTTCGACAGTGCCTCGAGACCCGTCACGCCGTGCAGTGCCGTGAAATCGTCGGTACTCGCGTAAATCTTCAGCGCCGCCGCAGCCAGTCGACGAGGAGTGTGCTCGTCTATCTCCAAAGAAGAGACAACCTCGGAGAACGCTGGATTGGAAACGACGTCTTTCATCTGCTCGCCTATCGTTTTCGCCGAGGTCACGGACTTCCAATGATCGACCTTCGCCAATTCACCGAGAAGGAATTCTGGATCGTCACTCCTTGTCGGTCCGATGTTCAGGGGTCCAAGAGTCATGGCGGACGCCGCAAAGTACGCCAAGCCTGTACTCACTCGTCGCGACTCCTTTGAGTCGAGCGCGTAGGCGAGACGGATGACGCCGTGAAACGCTGCACCGGCGATGCCGTCAACGAGGAAGACGAGATGACGGCGAAGAGTCTCATCGATGCCGTGATCACCAATTTCGCGGTTGAAGTAGTCGACGAGATCGGCGTACGCAGAAGGTTCGCCGATCGCTCGTTGCCACGACAAGCTCGTGAGTCGCTGCTCAGGCTCGGCCACCGCAATCAGTCGGCTCCGGTATTTGTTGGCAAACCGAGAGAGTTCGTCAGAGCCAGCGCCCAGCGCCGCCTTCGCGACGAGAGCCATCGGCAAGTGGTTGGTGAGTCCACTGTTCGTGGTCGCGTCGAAGATGAGCCCTTCGTTCAACATCTGGCCCAGAATCTCGTTGGACGCCATCGCGGTCACGAATCGAAGCGTAACGGTGGCCGCACTTCGCGCTACAGCGACCGTGCGAGCCGCTCGCTCATGAACTGCGAGCGAGGACCTCTTCGGTCCGCTTCGCCACGAGAACTCTCTCGGCGGGATCGTTCGTCACCGTGTTATACGCCAAATGGCTGAGACCGATCTGCAACTCGTAGCACGCGAGACGCTCATCGAGATCTGGCACTTCGAGACCAATGTCCTTGACGTGCGACGTGTAGACGTCGCGAAATCCCAGCGCGTCAAGACCTGGATTCCATGGCGCCCAGAACGTGAACCACGCCACGTCGTAGAGGAAGTCACCGTAGACCGAGCATCCCCAGTCAAAGACCGCCTCAAGTCGTTGTGCGTCATCGCTGACGAGAACGTTACGATTCAAGAGATCTCCGTGCACGAGGTGCAGCTCATTCGGACAGTCCACGAGTCGAGAGTTCAGCGCCTTCGCTCCGCGCACGTAGAGCTCCTCGATTTCTTCATCTTTTGCCAGTTCACTTCGCCATCCACCGACACGAGGGTTGCCGTCATCTTCAACGGAAGATGCCATCCATTCCTGCCACGAGAGATGTTTTGCAGCATCGGCTGGCCACTCCGCCGACGCGCTTTGATCGACCTGAACGTCGCGGAGTGCGTCAAAGAGTCGCAAGAGGTTTGGCGCTAATCGTCTATGCGACTCCAGGTCGATTTCTCCGAGGAAGAGACCGAAATGACGTTCGGAGATCGCGAACGCACCGCCGAACGCCTCGCCAATTTCGATGACGTTTGGTACTGGCAAGAAGGGTCCGGCGAAGGCCATCGCGCGGCGGTCCTTTTCGAAGTCCTCTCCGTACGCCCCAAAACGAACCACGAAGTCTCGGCCGCCAACTTGAAATGAGAACGCCTTCGACCAGTCGCCTTCACCTAAAAGCGTCACGTTGCTCACCACTTGATCGAAGCGAGCGACGAGGAATACCTTGGCCCTTTCGACGCCTATCGGATCGCCCGTCACGTCATCAACTTCCAACTTCGCCACTCATCTCTTCATTCTCATGTGGTAACGACCAGTTAGTCGACATGTGGACCCACGGGAACGAATCACCAGACAAGGTATCGAATCGTCGACAGCGTTCTATCGTTGATAAATGGAAGTCGTCCGTTGCTCGTCACCCGAAGAGTTTCTCTCCGAGACCACAACGTATCGTGGCCTCGATCCCATTCGTACGAACGTGCTGGGTTCCGTCGCCTCTTCGGTCGCCAACGATGCACGAATATACGACGCCTACTGGTGGTGGCTGGTCAAAGACCATAACGGTCTGGTCGTGGGCGCGTCGATGCGCACCGCTCCCTTTGGACTTCAAATTGGGTCCATGCCCGTAGAGGCGGCGTCACTGTTGGCGGCGGCCGTCGCCCGCGAAGACGACGAGTTCCCGTGGCTCGCTGGATCTGAAGAGCTCGTCACGGCGTTTCTCGAATCCTACGAGAAGGGGCACTCGCCAGGCTCTTCCAGGGAGGCCGTGCGAGGACGCAAGAGTTTCATCTACGAGATGAAGAATCTCTCCGTCCCCGACGTTGAAGGACGATGCCGTGTGGCCACGATGAACGACTTCGACCTCGTCGATCAATGGTCGTCGGACTTTCACTTCTTCATTGATGGCGTGGCCCGTGAGGCCGACGAGAGGGATCGAGCGTTTCTCATCGCGAGAGTGCAAGAGGGCGCCATGAGACTCTGGTGCGTCAGAGACGTCATCGTCGCGATGGCGGGGCGCGCAACGCCCGTCGAGACACCGTCGGGTCTCGTCACTCGGATCGGCCCCGTTTTCACGCCCGCCGAAAATCGGGGACGCGGGTACGGGTCAGCCGTGACCGCTTGTCTCTGTGCGACGCTGCTCGCTCAGGGATCGCGCGTCATGCTCTACGCCGACGCCGACAATCCAACGAGCAACGGCGTCTATCAACGAGTCGGCTTTCAGCTCGTCGACGACGTCGTGCAATTCGACCTCGTCGAAGCTTGAGAGTGCCTCCTCGAGAAGGGCCGATGACCTCGAAGGAACTAGCTTGTTATCGCCTCGCCGCCGTACGAAGCTTCGAGAGCCCTAGCGACGATCATCGCGTCGGCGTCCCTGACGTCCTTCGGAGTCTGGGGAAGTAAGTCGTCCCAGATCGCGAGACAGGTGCCGCGCAGCTGGACAAATCCCTCTGGGCGAGCGAAGAAGAAGACGTGCAGATGCGCGCCGCCGTCACCCCAGCGTGAGACGTGCGCGCGCGCAATGTGCTCTAGTGACTCGATGGCTCGCGACGTGTGGACGATGAGTCTCCCCAACTCTCCGGCAAGATCGTCGGGCAGATCGGTCAAGTCGAAGTGGTCTTTCGGCAACAACACCATCACTAGTGGCGCGCCGGACGGTTCGGTGAACGTAATGAGTCTCCAATGATCGTCTTGCCACACGGTTCCCCTACCGGTCGCGGCGCACGAGGCGCACGGCAAACCGCCTTCGCCGCGACGTGGTGTCTCGGGTAACTCCGGCGCCTTCAATGGGACGACGCGCAGTCCGTCTTGTTCGAAGGGAAAGATCTCCCACGCCGTCATCCGCGACAGCGTCGTTCGCCCTTCTTCGTCCGCCACCGCGGCGGTGGTGGCGTAGAACTCGTCAGGCGAGAGTGGCATTCGCAAATGGTACTTCGGTGCCTCACTCGTGTCGCGCGCATTGAGAGAGCGAACGCTGGCCAAATCCATGAGTCGAAGCGCGACGTTTCCGCGGTAGAAGGCGACGACGTGAACCTAACTGCTGACGTGAATATGAACGATTTTTACGTTTTCTCAGTGACCGGCATATATTGAACCAATCACTTCGGACACCACACCACGCAAAGGCAAGGCGCACTACGGTCGCATCGTCGCGGTCGTCGTCGCGGGTCTCAGTCTTTACGTCCTGCTGCCCGCTCTCGTCAAAGTCATCTCCTCGTGGCCCCGGCTCTTGACGCTCGAGCCGTGGTGGCTCCTTACCGCCGTTCTCTGCGAGGCGGCCAGTTTCGTCTGTGCCATGGCCCTGTTGCGTCTCGTCCTTCGAACGAAGAGCTGGTTCGCCGTCGTGACGGCGGGACTCGCGGGCAACGCCGTCACCAACACGTTGCCTGGTGGTGACGCCGTCGGAGCGAGTGTTCAGTACCGGATGCTCGCGGGCACCGGCATCGACACCGTTCAGGCGGCCAGTGGTCTCGCCGTGTCCTCCATCATTGGAGTCGCCGCGTTGTTCTCTCTGCCGATCTTCGCGCTGCCCGTCATCATTGGTGGCACGGCGGTGAGCGCTGGTCTCGTGCACGCCGGAGAACTCGGCGGCATTGGCTTCGTGCTCATCGTCGCGCTCGGTGCCATCATCCTCACCACCGACCGGACGTTGCTCACCCTCGGCAAGACCATCCAGTGGCTGTTGAACAAACTGCCTCGACGCCGCAAGCAGTCGACGGACCTCGGCGCGCGTCTCGTGGCCGAACGCGATCTGGTACGTAGTGACCTTGGCCGGAACTGGTGGAAGGCCTTGTTGTTGATTGCCGGACGAATCGGACTCGACTACCTCAGTCTCTTGGCGGTCCTTCGCGCCACTGGTAGTCGCCCTAACCCGTCGCTCGTGCTCTTGGCCTACGCCGCGACAGCCGTCCTGGCCCTGCTGCCCTTAACCCCAGGAGGACTCGGCCTCGTGGAGGCGAGTCTCAGTGGTCTGCTCGTGCTCGCGAACATCCCGACCGGCGACGCCGTCGTCGCGACGCTCGCCTTTCGACTCGGTTCTTACTGGCTGCCAACGCTGGCGGGCGGCGTCTGTTATGTCCTCTACCGTCGACGGTACGGACCCTTACGTCAAAGTGAAGAGGTCACGTAGGGGGTCCCGGCTTCTTATCGAAGTAGCGTAAACCGAAGTATCCGCGACGAAAGGAGTGCAACGGCGTGTCCGATTCATCGAACGACGATCAAGACGGCATCTCGAGCACTCGAAGGTCGCGACTCTTTCTGCGCGCCCAGATCAACAGTGTCCCGCTGAAGTCCATCCTCGCCACCGTGTTCGTGGTCATCGTGGTCTACTTCTCATTCCAAGTCCTCTATCGACTGCGCGCCGTCCTGCTCTTGATACTCGTGGGCGCGTTCATTGCCCTGCTCTTGAATCCCATCGTCGTCTTCCTCCAGCACTGGAAACTCCCCCGTCGTGGGGCGGCCGTGTTGGTCGTGACGGTCGCGGCAATTCTCGTCTTCGGCGGTCTCTGCGTGGCCTTTGGTTACCCGCTGGTGAACTCGATGACGCACCTCGCGCACGCTCTGCCGACTTACGTCCACAACGCCGAGAACAACAAGGGCTGGATTGGTCACCTTCTGCACCGCTACCACGTCGAGACGTGGCTCCAAAGAAACTCTTCCAAATTGGTCTCCTTGGCCAACGGACTGAGCAAGCCAGCGTTGGCGCTCGGCAAGGGCGCGGCGACACTGCTGGTCGCCCTCGTCACGATCTTCGCCTTCGTCACGTTGCTGTTGCTAGAGGGTCCCAAGATTCGTCGAGCGGGACTCGCGATGATGCTGCCGAAGAACCGGGTCTGGGTGTCGAAGGTCGGTGCGCAGGTTTCACGCGCGGCGCTCGGCTACATGCTCGGTAACTTCTTGACCTCGCTCATCGCGGGCTTCGTGATCTTCATCACCCTCTTCACTCTCTCCGTGCCCTTCGCGATTCTCTTCGCGATCTGGGTCGCGCTGGTGGACTTCATCCCCCAGATCGGTGGCGCGCTCGCGGGAATACCAACGGTCCTCTTCGCCGTGGTGCACTCGCTCACGGCGGGCATCATCACGGCGATCGTCTTCGTCGTCTACAGCCTCGTCGAGAATCACGTGCTCAACCCGATCATCATGAGTCGGACCGTCAAGATCAATCCACTTTCAGTCTTCGTCGCCATCCTCGTGGGGGCAGAGATCGGCTCGTGGGTCGGGGGCATCTTCGGGGGCTTTGTGGGCGTCCTCCTCGCTGTCCCCGGAGCCGCCACCATCCACGTGTTGTTCCGAGAAATCTGGAACTCCACGGCGTCGCCGCCCGGGGTCATCTCGAATCTCTCGAATAAGACCGACCCGTTCAGTGCCGAATAAGGGGGTGACGGCTTCGATGATCGATGCCGACGGCAACGTGGCCGCCTCCGTTGTAGCCAACACCCTTGCCAGCGCGCGCGAACTCATCGACGCGGCGGCCGTTCCCGGCTCGCGCGACGAGCGAAGTACCCGTCGCCGTTTTCGTCGACTCTTCGACGATCCACGAGCCGTCGAGGTCACCATCACCTTGACTGATGAGGTCATGCGTTTCTCCTCGACGAGCAGCGCCGCCACTGCGCTTCGCACCTCGGTCAAGCAGGCCTCGCCGAAGGGTTTTGGCCCCGTGAACGCCCTCGGACTACGCGCCGTGGCGTTGTTGTCACGCGTCGCACCGACGAGCGCACTACGCATCGTCAACACGAGAGTGCGCGACCTCACTGAGAACTTGATCCTGGACGCCGACGAGGCGTCACTGCGCGCCGCCGTCGAGTCGCACCAACGAGACGGTCTCTCCTTGAACGTCAACGTCCTAGGTGAAGCGGTGCTCGGTGAGCGAGAGGCCGACGATCGCCTGGAGCGTGTCCTCGACGTCGTGCGACGACCAGAGGTGAACTACGTCTCGGTGAAGCTCTCGTCGATAGTGAGCCAACTGGTCACCATTGACCACGAGGGATCGCGTCAACGCGTCGCGGCGAAACTGCGCGTCCTCTTCAGCGAAGCCCTTCAACACGGCACCTTCGTCAATCTCGACATGGAGGAGTACCGAGATCTTCGTCTCACGTTGGACGCCTTCACGACGGTCCTCAGCGAGCCAGCGTTCCACGCGCTGAACGCGGGCCTCGTGCTGCAGGCCTACCTCCCTGATTCGCACGGCGCACTCGAAGAGCTCATCGACTTCGCCACCCGACGTCACGCCACGGGCGGGGGTCAACTGAAGGTCCGACTGGTGAAGGGGGCCAACCTCGCAATGGAACAGGTCGAGGCTGAGCTGCACGGCTGGAGTCCCGCGCCGTACGGCTCGAAGGCCGACGTCGACGCCAGCTTCTGTCGACTCGTTGACGTGGTCCTTCGCCCCGAACACGGCGCTTCGCTTCGTGTGGGTGTCGCCAGCCACAACCTCTTTCACGTGGCGTGGGCGCTGGAGCTCGCGAAGTCTCGTAACGTCGTAGGCCAGCTCGACGTCGAGATGCTCGAAGGCATGGCCAACGCCGAGGCGAGAGCGCTCGTCGAACGCGGCCATTCGGTCCTGCTCTACGCGCCGGTTACCCAACGCGACGACTTCGCTTCAGCAGTTGCCTACCTCGTTCGCCGCTTAGACGAGAACACCGCCCCCGAGAACTACCTGCGCGCCGCCCTCTTCATTGCCGAGAGCCCGAACGTCTACGAAGAGCAGGAGCAACGCTTCCTCACCTCGCTCGACGCGCGCGATGACGTCAACGTCGAGCGTCGACGGCTCGCCTTAGTCCCTGGCGCCTCTCACTTCGAGAACGAACCCGACGGCGACCCCACGAACGCGAGTTACGTGGGCGAGGTGACGAGTGCGCTCGCCGTTGTCCGTGGGCGTAGCGACGTCACGATCGACACGCTCACCCACCTCAGCGCCACCGAGTCTGCGTCATTCGAAGATGGCCACGACCCGAGCGATCATGGTCGCACCTGGTACCGCTACCGCGTCGCGCGCGTCGAGGAGATCGACGAGGCGCTCGAGTTCGCGAGCTCCGGCTTCGCCACGTGGCACCGATATTCGCTCGAAGAGCGCCAGACCATTTTGAGAAGAGCCGCGGACGTGATGGCGGCGCGCCGCGCCGCCACGATCGCCGTCATGGCCCGAGACGCCGGCAAGACTGTCGCCGAGGCGGACCCCGAGGTCAGTGAAGCCGTGGACTTCGCTCGCTTTTACGCGACACAGGCTCAGCGCGACGACACGTCCACTCCTCTCGGCGTCGTCCTCGTCGTGCCCCCGTGGAACTTCCCCTACGCCATTCCCGCGGGTGGCGTCCTCGCGGCACTCGCGGCCGGCAACGCCGTCGTCTTGAAGCCCGCGCCCGAAACTGTCGCGGTCGCCTTCGAGCTGGCGACACAACTCTGGGACGCGGGCGTCCCGCGCGAGGTCTTGCAACTCGTGCCAACACGCGACGACGAGAATGGTCAACACCTCGTGAGCCACGTGGGCGTGAGCGCGGTCATCCTCACCGGATCCTTCGACACCGCGAAACTCTTCACCTCGTGGAAGCCACGACTGCGTCTCCTCGCCGAAACGAGTGGCAAGAACGCCGTGGTCATCACCGCCAGCGCCGACGTCGATCTCGTGGTGAAGGACGTGGTGCAGTCGGCCTTTGGTCACGCTGGTCAGAAGTGCAGCGCCGCGAGTCTCGCCATCGTCGAGCGGTCCCTCTACGACGATCCCAAGTTCCTGCCCCAGCTCGTCGACGCCGTGAGGAGTCTTCGCGTCGGGGCGAGCTACGAACTCGCCACCAACGTCGGGCCGATCATTCGTCCACCCGAGCCCGCACTGCTTCGCGCGCTCACTCAACTCGACGACGGCGAGTCGTGGTTGGTCGAACCCGAGCGTCTCGACGACGAGGGGCTGCTCTGGCGCCCAGGCGTGAAGGTCGGGGTACGGCCGGGATCGTGGAGTCACCTCAACGAGTGGTTCGGACCGGTGCTCGGCGTCATGGTCGCTTCGAACCTCGACGAGGCGACCTCGTGGCAGAACCAAGTCCCGTACGGGCTCACCGGAGGTCTGCATTCGCTCAATCAAGAGGAGTGCGAACGTTGGATGGAGAAGGTCGAAGTCGGCAACGTCTATATCAATCGCGGGATCACCGGCGCCGTCGTCCGTCGTCAGCCCTTCGGTGGTTGGAGGCGCTCGCGCGTAGGCCCGACGGCCAAGGCCGGTGGCGTGAACTACCTCAACTGCCTTCGCCACTGGCCACGAGTCGTCGACGACGACAGGGCCCTGGCTGAAGCGACGACGTGGTGGCACGAGTTCGGATCCGTGGCACGCGACGACTCGGGTCTGAGTGCCGAACGCAACCTCGTTCGTTACCGTCGGCCAACGAAGCCCGTCGCCATCCGTGTTGACGTGGGTGTCGCACCCAATCAACTGGCCTACGTACGAGGCCTCATCGACCTCGCGCACCTGCACGTGGAGTTCAGTGCGGAGTCGTTGGTGCGAGGTCTTCTCGACGTCACCCTCGAGAGCGTCGATGAACTCGTTGCTCGAGCCGACTCGTTCTCGAGCGTTCGCTGGATAAGTCGAGAACCGCAACCGACGACGGCGCTCTTAGAACGAGGCGTCTCTCTCGACCCTCGTTCGCTCGCCCAGTCGGGCGCCGTCGAACTGCCGCGTTGGCTCTTGGAACAGAGTGTGGCGATTACGAATCACCGCTACGGCAACATCCACGCGGGACCGAAACCTGAGTGTCTCGGACTTGGAGAAGGGAAACATCACTAGCGCAACGTTTCGTTACGCGCTCGGATCCTTCGGTAGGCCGAGCACTCGCTCGGCGATGATATTGCGCTGCACCACCGAAGTACCGCCGCCAATAGTGAGAGCCTGCGAGTAGAGAAATCCCCAGTACCACGAACGACCCTCATCACCGTCAATCCCGCCAGGCCCATGACCTTCGACCATGCCGGCGCTTCGGGCGAGACGCTGCGCCAAGGTCATGACCTCTTGGCCGTGATCGTCGGCGAGGGCCTTTCGAAGACTCGCGTCAGACGCCGTGGCCTTGCCGGCCAACGCGTTCGCGTTCAGGCGCATTCTCAAAAACCTCAGTATCTCACCGTGCGACCAGCACTTGACGAGGTCGTCGCGTTCGATCTTCGTCAGTGCGTTCTTCTGCGAGCGCACCAGTGTCACCAGATCCTCGGCCGTTGGCCCTCTTCCCCACAGCACGCCTTCGCCCGAGAGCGAGACGCGCTCATTGCCGAGGGTCACCTTGGCGAGGCGCCAGCCTTCGTTCACCTCACCCAAGAGACAGTCGGCGCTGAGACGCACTTCGTCGAGGAAGACTTCATTGAACGCGTGGTCGCCCGTCATGTCGATGACCGGGCGGATCGTCACGCCAGGGGCGTTCATCGGACAGATGAAGTAGGAGATGCCGTTTTGGGGTGCGCCCTCCGTCGACGTTCGCGCGAGCAGTATCCCCCACGTTGACAGGTGCGCGTAACTCGTCCAAAGTTTCTGACCGGTGATGACCCACTCGTCGCCGTCGAGTTTCGCGGACGTCGTCAGCGACGCGAGGTCGCTACCGGCGTTGGGTTCACTGAAGAGTTGGCACCAGAACTCCTTGCCACTGAGGATCTTGGGCAACCATCTCTCTTGTTGTTCCTTGGTTCCAGCGACGACGATGGTCGGACCGGCCCAGCCAATGCCAATGGGGTTGATGGGGCGCGTCACCTTGGCCCGACGTAGTTCGTCATCGATGAGGAGTTGGTACTCGACGGACGCGTTGAGACCCCAAGGCTCGGGCCACGCCGGCGCCACCAGTTTGGCCTCGGCAAGCTCTCGTCCCGTCGGATTCGGATGATCGAAGAGCCACTCTCGCAGTTCAACTCGTCGTACGTCGAGTTCGTCGATGGCGCTCTCGAGTGAGACGGTCACGGGCGCAAGAAGTCCTCGTCCCTCTTCGAGTTCGTCCACACTGCTGGCCACGCGCGTCTCCTTTGACGTCTACGTCCAACGTAACGCGCTTCGATGAAGCCCAGCCATCGCCGTAGTTCATCAGGCGTTGTGGGTTTGACGTCACCAGCGCTTGTCCGTTTTCGTCCGCTCTACGCAGGGACGGACTCGGGGCGAAGTTGTAGACGCGTTACGGAAATCTGAAAGATCGTTGTAGTAAAAAGTGACCGTGTACGCCACCGTCTCCGGCGGTTTCTTCATCGTCATCGTTCTCGGCGTGATTGCCAGCGTCGCTCTACCCTGGTGGGCAGTCGTGGACGTCTCGTCGAGACCGAGGGAGTCCTTCGCCTTGACGGGCTTATCGAAGAGGGCGTGGCTCTTACTCCTCATCGGCTTCACGGTGTTCACCTTCTTCGTGGGCTTGGGAATTGCCCTTTACTACGTGCTGGCCGTTCAACCGAAAATGGAACGTCGAGTCAGAGCCGGCGAGTTCGGTGCGCGGTTATTGAGGTCCACGGGGGTACTTCTCTTGGTCATCGCCTCACTGTCGATGACGTACGGCGTGAGCCGGGTCAAGTCGCTCTTGTCGTCGTACGCCCCGACCGTTGCGGTCGAAGGATATCTGCGCGGTCAGTGCAATAGCGGAGACTCCTCCACGGAAGGACGGAGATTCTCGGTGAAACTATCGACTGGGCATAGCGGAAAGGTCGTAGGCGTCGCCACGATGGGGGGAGGCACCGGCCTCACCAGTTTTTACTTTGCCGTCACCCCGGGTACGTACAAACTCACCGCGACCTCGGGAACGACGACGCACCATTGGGGGCTTAGTTATGGCTGGGGTGCTCACCCGTCACCGCAGAGCGTCCCTCCGCTCGTCGCAATGAACGTCCCGGTATCGGTCGTCTGTTAGGACAGCCCCCTCGGGAGTTGGGAACGTCTCCAAGAATGGCCAAACCCCAACGCTGTTCGCGGGCTCCGCGCGGTATCCAGAGTCGTCTAAAAGATTGACCAAATTATTTTCGTTCTCCGGACTTATACTTCGAACTATGGCGGTACTTTTCTGGCTCGTGATCATCCTGGTGTGTATTTTCACGGAAATCCACACGAACGCCTTCATTTCGATCTTCATTGGCGCCGGGGCCATAATCCCCTTCTTCCTCTCCTTGGCGAGCGTGCCCTTCTACGTGGAGGCGGTGTTGTGGCTCGTCATCTCTGGTGTGCTCCTCGGTGCGCTACGACCGGCCGCGCTGCATCGCTTTCACCATCGCGGCATCTTGGATCTCTCCGCACCCTCGAATAGTTCGATGACCAATCTCACTGGATTTGTGGAAGACGCCGTTGGCGACGAGGGACACCCCGGACGCGTGAAGATCAAGGGCGAGTTGTGGAAGGCCGTCACCGCGTCGAGTGATCCGATCCCTGACGGTACTCAAGTCATTGTGAGAAAGACCTACGGCACGACGCTGTGGGTCGAACGGGTCTAAGTCCACTCATAGAGGACTGAACCAACGTTGCGTCGTCAGATTGGCTCGAGCGACTAACCGGCAGCGACGTAGTCTGGCGACAAACTGGGAAGGTTCCTTCGCCGACTTGCCCTAAATGACCTTGAGTAGTTTGAGTATGACAACGACGATCAAGCAGAGAATGGCCAGCCGTATAAGGGTTTTTAGGTCGAGCCTCGTTCGGCGACGGAATCTCATGCGACGCAGTTTCATATGGCCAGGTCCTCAATCTTCCTCGAGATTCGACCCGGATGGACCTCGAGGACCAGGCCATCGTCGTGCGTTTCATCATCAGATTTTGGCGTCGCTCGATGGTACTCCGCAATATTCGATGGTGCGCTGTCCGCCCGTTGGTCAGTTCGAAGCGAGAAATCAAGTGAAGATAGTGGTTTACTCTCAGCGCACCGTAGGGGTCTCGGAGGGTGTTGGCGTCGGCGACACGACGTGACAAGTCTGCTACCAGTCACTGGAGATTGACAGTCAACGGTCGGCAAACCAGAATCATGGAATGCCGGCGCCTCTGATCGTTCTGAACGGACCAAGTAGCGCGGGCAAGACGTCCATCATCACGGCTCTTCAAGACCTCTGGCCCCGCCCCTTGTTTGTCTCGGGCATCGATACGTTCATCGCCGGGTGGCCTGAGTCTCACGTCTCCTTTCCGGGCGATGACGGCTCACCCGCGGCTATCTCAGCCATGCGTATCGTTCCCGGCCTCGGCCCGGCGCCGTCGTGGATTCCTCAGTACGGCGACGAGTTCCACACAGTGACGCGACTGGCACATGAGTCGTGGGCCGCGATGAGTCACAGTGGCATCGATCTGATCGTCGACCACGTGATCATCGACGCGGAGATACGCGACCAAGCGAGGAGCACTCTCGTCGACGCGTTCTGGGTCGGAGTCACGTGCGACGTAGTCGAACTCGTGCGACGCGAAACTGCGCGAGGCGACCGATACCCCGGTTTCGCGTCGGGTACGTCCGCTGTCGTCCACCGCGACATGACCTACGACCTAGTCGTCGACACGACCACCACTCCTACGGACACACTCGCGCACCAGATCTACGACGCCGTGATGGGAAGACAGAACGACTCTTGAATCGATCTGAGCAAAGGCAGGCAATATAACTTGTTCAGCCTATTTGGGAAGCTCGACGAAACGGATCAGCTACCAGACACTGGCAACTATCGTTCTGAGCCTGCCTGGTGTCGTTGATTCGATGCCATTCGAATTCCACGTCTCATTTGCAGCTTCCTTTACCGACGGTCTGATTGGTGTCGAAATCCCGAGATATTGATAACAATTTCCCGAACGCGAACGGGGCCGACGTTGGCAGGAGGCAAGAACGGGAGTAAGAACGAAGGTACCTACCAAGGGAGAAAACGAATGCTTCGAAAGGGAATCGCGTTCTCCAATCATGCGGGGTCACGGGCGCGAACATACCGCACAGTCAGCACTACCTTCATCGCCGCATTCGTCCTGTGCGCTGCGGGCGTCGTCTTGCCCATGTTAGGAATTACGCAAAACGCCAACGCAGAAAGCTCGGGGTTGCCCACGTGTTCGACGCCAGATCTGAGAGAAGTGGTTTCAACGAGCCAGCAGAGTTACGGACCCGGAACCTTGGTCATGATGACTTCGACGGTGCGAAATGTGTCGAGCAAGAACTGCAGCGTGGGAGTCGGACCGACGTCTCCCTCATTCACCGTGACCAACTCCAAGGGTGTCGTCGTGTGGAACAACTGCTACACCAACGGTCGACCCGGAGCGTGTGCCCTCTACCTCGTCGCGCACACGCTGAAGCCCGGGGCCACGTACTTGACGATCGTCAAGTGGGATCAACGATCCGGACAGCCGCCGACGCGAGTCTCGACGGGCCCCTATCGATTGACCACGTTCTTCAGTGGCGTTGCCGGAATCCACACGACGAGATTCCAACTCACGTCCGCGGCCTCACCCCCGTCGATCACAGTGACCCAGGCAGACAGCGGTCGACGCTTCTCAATGCACAAGGGCGCTCGCCTCTTCATTCAGCTCACGGGTCCGGCAATCTACACATGGACCGAGCCGGTCTCGTCCAATCCAACGGTGCTCGAGCGGTCGGTGGGTTCATCGGGAAACATCGCAACTGCGACCTTCGTCGCCACGTCGATGGGACAGGTTCGCGTGACCGCAATCGACAACCCGAACTGCTATCCCCAGTGCCTTCCCCCGAGTCGCCTCTTCGGCATCGTGGTATCGGTTATCAATTAATCGATCTCGACTTACAAACGCACCGCGAGTGACGCAAAGGGAAGTTACGACATAGGTCTCTTCACGTAAGCACTGGCAATAAAAAGGCTTCCCTTGATTGAGCTTCCGACGCGCAGCGCCACGTTACTCAAGGGTGTCGAAGACTGGACTTAGATCGGCACCGCGCCGGGCACGCCTTCCATGACGCTCTTGATCGCTTGGGCGGCGCCGAGCAACGCGGCGCTTTCGGCCGGGATGATCAGCTTGGTGTTCGGGCTCTCGGCGAACTTCGACAACGTGTCAAGTTGCAGGATGGCCACCAACGTCGCGTCGGGCGACTGAGCTTTGATCGCGGCGTAGATCAACGAAATGGCCTGCGATCGACCTTCCGCTTCGAGGATCTGCGCCTGTCGTGCACCTTCCGCACGCAGGATCTGAGACTGCTGCGAACCTTCGGCCTCTTTGATGGCGGCCTGTCGTTGACCATCGGCCACGTTCACCGCGGACTGCTGTTGACCTTCTGATTCGAGAATGCGCGCTCGCTTCTCCTGGTCGGCTTGCTTCTGCAGGGCCATGGCCTGGAGAATCTGGTCGGGTGGCGTGATCTCCAGCACTTCGACCCGGTTGATGCGCACGCCCCACTTGTCGGTCGCCTCTTCCATCTGGGTCTGGAGCAACGTGCCGATACGTTCGCGCTGAGAGAACGCCTCGTCGAGACTGATCGATCCAAAGACCGCACGCACCGACGTGCGTGCCAGATTGTCCACACTGACCAGGTAGTCCGAGTTGGTGAAGAGCGCGAGTCGCACGTCGACGACCTGGCTGAAGATCGTGGCGTTCACGATCACCGCGACGTTGTCGCGCGTGATGACCTGTTGGCGGTCACCGGTACGGGGGGTCTCTCGAACGTCGATGATCTTCATCACCTCGATGAAGGGAACGATGAAGGTCAGACCGGGATTCTTGATGTCCTTGAACTCACCAAAACGCGTCACCACGCCTTCGAAACCCTGTTGGACGATGCGAACCGACTTCGAAATCGTCAAGATGACCAAAAGGACGATGATGGCGGCTACGACTGCGAGGACAATACCGAGATTCATGACGCCTGCCTCCCCAAAACGGTGCCCCAGCTGCGGTAACTGGCCACGTTTTGGCTGATGTTGGCAGTGTATCGGAAGCCAAATGGCCGCCTTCAAGGCGACGACGGCCAACGCCACGAAAAGCGAACCATTGACTCTTCACAGTTTCTAGCCATCGTAAAGCGAGCGGAACCTCAATCTTCCTGGTAAAACGAGAGGGCCTGAACAGAGGAGTGCCGCGTGAGCGGTGTGGTGAAGGGAGCGCCATGGACGTTGCGACGTTTGTTGCCGCGGTCTTTAAGAACCAACTTCCGTTTCGCGTCGAAGCGTACGACGGCAGTGTCGCGGAGCCGGCGGTCGTGTCGAGCGCCAACAGCATCACGCTCAAGATTCTTCGACGTGACGCCTTGACGCGCGTGCTGACCCACCCCGGCGAACTCGGTCTCGCAAGGGCTTACGTGGCCGGCGACATCGACGTCGACGGCGATCTCGATCCCCTCTTCGAACTCAACGTTCCGCCACTACGACAACTACTGAACGCCAACAACCTGCGTTCACTGCTCTCCGCTGTCGGACCTTCCGCGTTGAAACCCATCGCGCCGCCCGCGATCGAGGCCAAGCAACGCGGCGTTATCCACTCGAAGGCTCGCGACCGCCAGGCGATCTCACACCACTACGACGTGTCGAATCGTTTCTACGAATTGGTGCTCGGTCCTTCGATGACCTACTCGTGCGCCGTCTTTTCGAATCCCGAGGACACCCTCGAAGCGGCCCAGGCGCGAAAGGTCGATCTCGTCGGGCGAAAGCTCGACCTCAAGCCCGGCACGCGGCTACTCGACGTGGGAAGTGGCTGGGGGGCGATGGGCATCCACGCCGCGCGCCACTTCGGCGCCACGGTCGTAGGCGTGACGCTCTCTGAACAGCAGCAAAGGTACGCAACCGAACAGGCGCGCCTCGCTGGCTTCAGTCATCTCGTGGAGTTTCGCCTTCAGGACTTTCGTGACGTGAAGGACGGTCCCTTCGACGCCATCAGCTCGATCGGTATGTCCGAACACGTGGGTAGGCGTTCGTTGGAGAACTACACCCACACGATGTGGGAACTCTTAAAGCCTGGCGGGCGGTTCCTCAATCACGCCATTGGTCGTCCGCTTTCCTTCGACGACGACCCCCAACCCTCGAAGCTCGCCGCGTTCAACCGCCAGATGCAGTTCGCGATGGGTCTGCGTGGTCCGTCGAAGACGGGTAGTAAGTTCATCGATCGTTACGTCTTTCCAGACGGCGAACTCCACGAAGTGGGCACGATGGTCACGATGTTCCAGGCGCACGGTTTCGAGGTGCGCCATCTCGAGAGTCTTCGCGAGCACTACGCGATCACACTGCGTCGATGGGTCGACAATCTATCGAAGCGATTCGACGAAGCGATCGAGGAGGTGGGCGTCGAACGCGCCCGTGTCTGGCGCCTCTACATGGCCGGTTCGGCCGTCGCCTTTGAGCGTCATCATCTAGAGATTCACCAAGTCCTCAACGTCCGACCGATCGTGGGGCAAAGCAAAATGCCGCTGCGGCCCAGCTTCGAGCCACCCTTCTAAGTCCCCTTCGTCCTCGCGGCGGTGTGCCACGCTTGACGAGTGACGAATATACCTTGGCAGACCCACTGGCATAAACACCCCGCCGTTCGAACGGGTGACCAACTCTCTCGGGGAGAGCGCGCGGCCGACAAGATGCGCAACATTATGGGATCGTGGGGCTTCGTCTTTGGCTTCTTCGCGGTGATGATTCTTTGGGCACTCGTCAACACGGTCTTCTTCGAGCACGTGTTGCACCACAAGGCCTTCGACCCTTACCCCTACATCCTGCTCAACCTCTTTCTTTCGATGATGGCCGGTGTTCAGGCCGCGGCGCTGCTCATCGCCGCCAAACGAGCGGACTCCATCTCCTCGGAGGTAGCGCTGCACACGGCCAATAACACCGACGACATCAAAAAGCTCATCGAGGAGAACACCGAACTCACTGAAGCCGTGAAGAAGGCGACCGACCTACTCGACGAGATTCATCTTCACGTCTCCAACATCGGAAAAGCCGTCGGCGCTGATCTCGGTCGCTTCGCGCCGGGCGCCACACCGCCGCCGCGCGACGCGTAGTCGCTCGTCGCGCTCAGCCTTTTGAAGGAAGGAGCGTTTTCCTGTCGCGACCTGGTCCCACCACCGCTTTGACGTCGCGCGACGTCACACGCTCGCCGCACTCGTCACAGACCATTTCGACGTGCGTGGTCTTACCGCACCAGGTGTGGGTCAACTCGATCGGTGGACCCGAAGGTGCGGCGTACGTGTCGCCCCACTGACGCATCGTCGTCAGAATCGGCCAGAGGTCCCGGCCCTTCTGCGTGAGTTTGTAGTCGTCGCGCGGCGGATGCTCGGAGTAGGGCACCCGCACTAGAACACCGGTGTTGACCAGCGAATTCAAACGGTCGCGCAGGATGTTTCGAGAGATACCGAGACGCCGCTGAAAGTCCTCGAATCGGGTGACACCCATGAAGATGTCGCGGATGATGAGCATGCTCCACCACTCACCCACCACCTCCAGGCATTGGGCCACCGAACAGTCCATCGCGGCAAAACTCTTTCGTTCCATCAATCCATCGTAGTAAGTTGCATGACACTACGCAAGAATGTAGGGTGCATCCTATGACAGAACGCTCTGGCGTCGAAGGAAGTTCCGCGATCTCGTCCACGGGCACTCATCGAAAGTCCATCTTCGTCGTGACGGCGCTCGGTGCCTTCATGGCGTCGCTCGATCTCTCGATCGTCAACGTCGCCTTCCCAGCCCTCGAACGGGCTTTCCCCCACGACGCGCGGGCCAGTCTCGCTTGGGTGTTGACGGGTTACGCCATCGTCTTCGGCTCACTTTTGGTCGTGGCGGGAAGAACGGCCGACCGACTCGGGAGCCGTCGAGTCTTCTTCTTCGGCTTGGGTGTCTTTTGTCTCGGATCCCTTCTCTGTGGTGTCGCGCCGTCGGTCGTCACGTTGGTTCTCGGGCGCGTCGTGCAAGGCGTGGGCGCCGCGACACTCCTGCCGGCGTCGCTGTCACTCCTACTCGCGTCCTACTCAAGGGAGAAGCGCTCTCAGGTCGTCGCGCTGTGGGGTGGCATCGGCGCCCTCGCTATCGCGACGGGTCCGTCGCTCGGGGCGCTGCTCATCACGGCCTTTGGCTGGCGCGCCGCCTTCTACGTGAATCTGCCCGTCGGACTCATCGCCTGGTTGGTCGGACGTCGCGTCCTCGAAGAGACGAAGGGATCGGGCTCAACGACCAGTCCCGACTTTCCCGGTGTCGTGCTGCTGAGCGGTTCGCTCGCGACGCTGGTCCTCGCGATCACCGAAGGACCCACGTGGGGCTGGAGTAGCGCTCGCATCGTCGCGGGATTCGTGGCCTCAGTTCTTCTCGGAGCGGTCTTTCTCTATCGTTCGTCACGCCACGTTGAACCCGTACTCGACCTCCAGCTCTTTCGCGCGCGTTCGTTCAGCGTCGCCAACACGGTGGCGTTGCTCTACGCCATGGGATTCTTCGCCATGTTGCTCGGCAACATCTTGTTCTTGACGAGTGTCTGGCACTACTCCATTCTCCAAGCTGGTCTCTCCGTGACACCTGGTCCACTGGTCGTGGCCGTGGTGTCGGGACCCGCCGGCAAGCTCGCCGGTCGCTTCGGTTTTCGTCGCGTCTTGATGGTGGGATTCATCGTCTTCACCGCGGGACTGCTGTGGTACGTGTGGCGCGTGGGACTCACGCCGGACTACGTCAAGGTCTGGTTGCCGGGCACGATCATCGTCGGACTCGGCATTGGTCTCACGTTTCCCGTCATCAGCGCTGCCGCCGTCTCGAGTCTCGAGGCGAAGCGCTACGCGGTGGGTAGTGCCGTCAATCAAACGGCCCGTCAGGTCGGTGGCGCGCTCGGCGTGGCGATACTCGTCGTGATCCTGGGAACACCGACGAACGCCGCCGAAGCACTACGCAACTTCCATCACCTCTGGTGGTACGTCGCCTCAATGGCCGCACTCGCCGGCTTGGTGGCCACGCTGTTGGGCCCTCAACGACCGTCAGGAGTACTTCGGACCAATGAAGAGCCATTCGTTGAAGCGGCGCGCGGTATCGAAGAGATGCTCGGCGGCGAGATCGCGCTCAACGCCCCGCGACGCGTTGATCAGCGTCGCGATGAGCTGAGGAAAGACCGCTAGCACTGGCGAGTACTCCACCAAGAGCACGTCACCCGAGCGCCAACGCCTGGTGCCCTCAACAGCCAATACTGTTGTTCTATGTCCCTGGACCTCGACGAGCCGACCCCCGACGTGCCCGCGGCCAAAAAAGTGAGGTCGACCAAGAAGAGCGTCATCGAATGGGTGCTCGTTCTCATCGTCGCCGTCCTCGTCTCTTTCACCATCCGCACGTACGTCGTGCAGACGTTCCTGATCCCTTCGCCCTCGATGAAGCCGACGCTCTACGAAGGCAATCGAATCCTCGTCGACAAACTCAGCGTCGATTTCGGCACCATCAATATCGGCGACATAGTGGTCTTCAAGGCGCCGCCGGACGTCGCAAAAATCTGCAACGACCCCGTCACCGATCTCGTGAAGCGCGTCATCGGTGTGCCCGGTGACGTGTTGTACACGCAGGGCAACGCCATCTACGTGAACGGCAAGAAGCTGGATCAGAAGTGGTCGGTCTTTCCGACAATGGGTCCCACCGTCATCAAGAAGATGACCGTGCCCAAGGGTCAGTACTTCATGATGGGCGACAATCACGCGAATTCGTGTGACTCTCGCGCGTGGGGCACCGTCCCGCGATCGGACATGATCGGCAAGGTGTTCTTGAAGATCTGGCCACTGTCCGAGTGGCACTGGTATTAAGAGGCAACACTTTTTCAGCGCGTGTGTAGTGGCGCTCGCCGCCGTCGCGTTGTCGTCGTGTGGCTCACCGGCGTCCCCGGCCAGGTCAGGGTCGCCCCTTCGACCACCCGTGATCGCCGAATCGTTCACGCACCTCGCGTGCAACCAGGGTTCCACGGTGGGCCTCGAGGGTTGCGCCGAGGCTCGCCTCCTCACCACCGACCGACACGTCAACCGAGAGGTCCGGCTGCTCTTCAACGTGATCAACACGAAGAGCCAGAAGCGTAAGTTCGTGACGGCCGAGAACGTGTGGCTCTTGTCTCGCACCGCCGACTGTCAGAGTGAATCCAGCGTCTACCAAGGTGGGACGCTCGCCCCCGTTGAGTACGGCCTCTGTGAAGTGGGCGAAGATCAGGCGCGAAGCGTCATGCTGCACTCCTACTTCGGCTTGCTCGAGCAAGGCACGACGCCCAAACCAGCGTGGCCCTGAGGCAGGATGCGATCAGTCGGGAATCTGGTTGGTCAAGCAGAACGGGTGACCCGCGGGATCGAAAAGTACGCGCCAGCGGTCGGGCTCTGGCTGATCTTGTGCCTTCACGGCACCTAGCATCAGGGCCTCGAGTTCCGAAGCGCCCAAATCATCGACGGCAAGGTCAAAGTGAATCTGTTTTGGAGGACTGCCGTTCGGCCAGTCAGGCGGTTGGTAGTCGTCCACTCGAACGGTTGATATCCACACGCCATCCAGCTGCACGGCGACGAAGTCGTCACTCGTGTAGACGATGGTGCCTCCGAGGAGATCAGCCCAAAAGGAAGCGAGGGCCTTCGGGTCCGCGCAGTCGAGTGATATTGAACCCAGCCGGATGTTCGTCATGCCCTCGAAGATAGTCCTTCGTGTGCCAAGAGATGAACTCGTCGACCCATGTCTCAAGTGAACGCCGTGACGGTTACTGCGCGAGTCGAACGAGCGCGTCGTCGCTCACGCGGTACGCCGTCCATTCCTCCATCGTCACGGCCCCCAGCGAACGGTAGAAGTCGATTGACGATCGGTCAGAGCGATATTTTCATATCGCTCTGACCGATGAAATCGTTTCTTCGTCAAAGTCTCGCTAGTTGTTGCCCGCCACGAACGTGAGGCCACCCTGAGGGATGTAGGGCGCACCGCTCACTTTCACGGGAGTCACTTTGCCCGTCTTGGGGTTCAAGGTCGCGAGGTAGTTGGACGGCGACGCGGGACAAGTCGCCGGGGCGGTGTTGGCGCCACAGGGCGTGGCCACGACCACGGGCTCGTCACTCTCGAACGATCCCGTCACCACGACCACGGCGTTGTTCGTCGAATCCGTCGAGAACAGCTTGCCCGAGCGGTGGGTCGGCCACGCGGTGTCGTCCACTGACTGGGTCAAGTTCAGAACTGTCAAGCGCGGGTGATTGGAGTTTGCGTGGTCCACGAAGATCTGCTGCTGATCGCCTTGGCTGGTGAGCATGAAGTCGCCCGCAAACCTTGAGGCACTCGAAGGAACCACGGACGTGGAGTCAGGGTCGGTCAACGCGAGCTTCGTGGTCTTGGCGTCACCGTCGTGCTTGCCGGTGCCGTTGGCGACCGTGGCCGTGTCCTCGTCGTAGAAGAACGGCGTCGCGACGGCGGTCTTGGTGGCCGAGTTCAGTTGCACCGAGTAGACGGCCGGGTAGCTAGCGCTCGGTGCCGGTGCGCCAGTCGTTCCGGGTGCTGACGCGCTCGTCAGGATCTGTCCGTCGTAGATCGAGATCGCGTCAGTGCCGCCGTTATGGGGCAGCGCCGCGCTGTAGGTGTAGTGCGTCGCGGCGTTCGAACCGCCGCTCGGACGAATCAGATACATCGATGAATTGAGGTCCTCGTTGACCGTGGCGAGGACGCCGTTCAACGCTGGATCAGCGGTCAGACCGTCGACCTTGCCGACCACGTCCCACTGTCCACGGACGTCACCACTCTGGCTGAGTTCGACGATCGTGCTGTTCAGGTTGCCGTCGGTGCTCGCCTCACCCTGGGGACCGACACCGTTCTGGAAGCCCACGAAGAGGTTGTCGCCGAGTTGGGTGATGTCGTCGGGCTTACTCAACGCCTCGGTCTTCGACGTCGAGGAACCAGCGGGCGTGTACGAATGCTGAAGTGACGAGCCCATCAGAATCTGTGACGCCTGGAACGTGGGCGTCGATGACGAATCGGCTACCGAAACACTCGCCGCAGACACCACGCCCATCACGCCGATTCCAGTGATCATAAGTACTTTTAGTGAACGCGCTGTCGTTGTACGCATGGATCATCCCTCTCAATTGAGCTCTGTGGTGTGAACCATAAGGACCGCGTCTTAAGTAACAGTGACTGCCCGGCTACGTGCCAGTGATGGCGAGGCAACTTTCCTTCACCACTTCATCGAGGTCCTACGAGCCCGTGACGGGAGGGCCGCCACTACCAGGCTCTCTACGACGACGCTGGCGCGACAAAGGAACGTTGGTACGTCTCTTCCGATACTGAAATGTCGTACCACGAATAGAACTCGTCTCGACCTCGGCGTTGCGCCGCCACGTGCTCGGGCAGTTCAGCCCACGCGCGTTGCGTTTCCTTGTCACGGAAGCGAACAATGGTGACCCGTTCGCCGTCAGACGACGTGTAGAACTTCACGTCAACGAAGCCGTCCATCAAGTGCACGAGGCGGCTCATCTCTTCGGCCACTTCGCCGTACGCTTCGTCAACACCTGACCTCAGTCGACTCCGAAACACCGTCACGATCGTCACGGAAACGTCTACTTGGTGACGAGCAGCATGGCGAAGCCGTCGTAGCCCTTGCTTCCCACGGTTTGAATCGCCGTACCCTCAACTCGATCTTCCGACGCCACTATCTCGAGAAACGTGCGCACCGCCTGCACACGTTCGTCCGTACTTTTCGGATTGATGACCTCACCGGCGCGTACGACGTTGTCGGCAATGATCACCGTGCCGACTCTTGAGAGTTCCAATGAGAGGGCGAAGTACTCCGGGTAGCCCTCCTTGTCAGCGTCGATGAAGATGAAGTCGAAGGGCTCGACCTTCTCACCAATCAAGTCACGCAGTGACGAGGCGGCGGGGCCAACGCGAATCTCAACGAGGGATCCGAGACCCGCTCGCTCGATGTTCGAACGCGCCACGTCCGCGTGCTTCGATTCCAGCTCCAACGAGACAAGAGAACCGCCCTCCGGCAGCGAACGAGCTAGCCAAATAGTGCTGTAGCCACCCAGCGTTCCAATCTCCAAGATTCTGCGCGCTCCGTGGCTCTTCGAGAGGAGCTCGAGCAACTTCCCCTGATTGGGCGCGACGTTGATCTGCGGCAACCCGGCGGCGTCGCTATCGCTGAGGGCTTTGTCGAGCACGACGTCCGACGGCGAGAGGAGTGAAACAAGGTAGTGGTCAACGTCCGACCAGTGTTCTTCGCTCATGGTTCTCCGGCTTTCTGTTAGGCGCCCACGATACCTACCAGACGAACGGTGTGAGACGGGCCACGAATCATCGTGAGCTCAGACTGGCTGGACGGCGACTATCCCTCGAGGTCGATATCGGCGAGCAGAGTTCGAAGTTGGCGGCCCATCTCTCGAGGATTGCCCGAGATCTCACCGATAATTTCGCCTTCGGCTTCGACGTCGTCGCCCGGGTGAAACTTCGATACCCGCATACCGCGGCCCGCGCGAATCGCGAGCACCACCCACGGCAAGCCAATATCACCAGAGTCCTTGGTTGCCATGATCTGACCTTGTCGGTCGAGTCCGAGACTCCACTCAGGTGTGCGCGCGGCGTCCATGACGCGCTGTAGTTCACTGCTTCCCGAGAGTCCCGATTTCGCTATGAGGCCACCCTAGGGCAACCCTGTCTCACGCTTCGTCGAACGGGCGTCACCAACGCTTCGCGCACGCCGCAGTTCATCGATCACTCTCGGGCTCATCGCCACGACCTCACCATGGTGACGCAGTGGTCAAGGGTTACCCTGCATAGATGCCCGAACGCTGGACTCGCTTCGTTGTTCGATGGCGCGTCGTGGTCCTCGCGTTTTGGGCGCTCGTCGCCGTGCTCGGACTCTTTGCGGCGACGAACCTACCGGCACTCCTGACATCCTCACTCAGCGTTCCCGGCTCGGCGTCGGCGCAAGCGAATCGCATTCTCGCTCATAATTTTGGCGAGAACATTGAAGGGACCTTCACCGTCGTGCTGCCGATGACGCACACGCAAGACGTCAAGAGTCTCGAAGCAAAGATTGCGACCGCGGCGAAGGCGGTGCCGACGGCGAGGGTACGTCAACAAGAGGTCGCCGGTGACGTGTTGTACGCGAACATCGATACGTCGCTCGACTTGAGCCACGCCGCACCCGACACCGCGACACTTCGTCACGCACTGCTGAGCGAAGGTCTCACGGGTGCACTGGTGACCGGACCGCCCGCGTTCCAGTACGACATCACGCCGGTACTCACCAACGACCTTCACCGAGGCGAGGTCGTCGCGCTCGTGGTGGCGCTACTTTTGCTCCTCGTCGTCCTCGGTCTCTGCTGGGCGGTGCTGATCCCCTTCGCGACCGCCATCGCCATCGCCACGGGTTCCATAGCGATCATCTACCTCATGGCCCAGCACTTTCTCATGGTTCTCTATATCCCCAATCTGATCGAGCTCATTGGACTCGGGCTCGCTATCGACTACTCACTGCTGAGCGTCCATCGTTTCCGCGCTGAGCTTCGCGAGACGAATGTTGCGACCATCGACGCCGTCGTGAAGACCATGTCCTCGGCGGGTCGGACCGTCATGTTCTCCGGCGTCGCGGTCGCCATCAGTCTCGCAACCCTGCTCCTTGTGCCCGTTCCCTTCGTACGTTCGCTTGGCGCGGCGGGTCTGGTCGTACCGATCGTGGCCCTCGCGGCCACCTTCTCGCTTCAACCGGTACTGCTCTCACTGCTGGGACGTCGTGGCACGTCGCCCGTCGGACCACGCGGCCTCTTAGCGACGGGCTCCGCACTCAGCGGAGCGTGGGCGCGCGTCGCTCGCGGCGTCATTGCGCGGCCCGTCACCGTGCTCGTCGTCTCGCTCGCGCTGCTCGGCGGAGCGAGTTCCCTAGCGCTGTGGCTCCAACTCACGCCCGCGTCCGTCACCGCGATTCCCCATCAACTTCAATCGACGCGAGCGCTCGCGCTCATCCGTGAAAAGGCGGGCGCCGGCGTCATCACACCGATCGAGATAGTCGTCGACACGGGTCGGCGTGGCGGCGCTGACAGCGCACGTGAAGCCGCCGCGCGTCTTCGGCTCGCGACGCTGGTTCTGCACCGTCACGAGACCTTCGTGGTCGCGATTGGATCTCGATATCCCTTCGTCGACACGTCGGGGCGCTTCGATCAGATAGTCGTCGTCACCCGACACGACTTCGGCGATGAGTCAACACAGCACTTCGTGAGCACGATCCGTGACGACCTCATCCCTTCGGCCAATTTTCCAGCGGGAACCCACGTCTTCGTGGGTGGAGCAGGCGCGCAGGGCGTCGATTTTCTCTCGCGCGTCTACGGCGCCTTCCCCTGGATCGTTCTGATTGCACTCTTACTCGCGTTCTTCGTGCTCGTGCGGGCGTTTCGTTCCCTCGTCGTCGCTCTCATCGCGGTATTGCTCAACTTGTTGTCGATCGGCGCGACGTACGGGCTCTTGGTAGCAGTCTTTCGATTCGGCGTGGGTTCGTCGATCCTGCACACGTATCGAGTCAGCCAGATCGAAGGGTGGGTGCCAGTATTCATCTTTGCGGTGCTCTTTGGGCTCTCGACGGACTACGAAGTGTTCATCACCACCCGGATACGTGAGGCGTGGGATCAGGGCCTGTCCAACGACGAGGCCATCGTTACTGGTGTCGCCCGCACCGGCGGGGTCGTCACGGCCGCGGCACTGATCCTCATAGGCGCCGTGAGCGGCTTGGTATTCGGCCACGTGGCGGGGCTGCAAGAACTTGGGATCGGTCTCTCGCTGGGCGTTCTCGTTGACGCAACGCTCGTGCGCTGTCTACTGCTGCCCAGCATCATCACGCTGCTCGGGCCAAGGAGCTGGTGGCTACCGGGTCGCGTTGCGTCGATACTACGAGTCCCAGCCTCACCCCTCGAAACACGAGGTGCGAGGCCGTGACGCGCGGCAACTTACTTGACGATTCGTATGGAGAAGTGGAACGACGGCACTTGGTAGCCAAGCGCCAAACCCGGATAGTCGTTCGCGGAGCTGAGCACGGGCGCCAACCCGAAGGGGGTGTTCGCGAACGCTGGTTGGCTCGTGTAGAGCATGGGGTGCAGATCGATGATGTGCGTGCCCACGCCGCCGGTGGCGAACAAGTGAATGACGAGGTAGCCGTTCGAGTTGAAGCCGCACCCGTAACCGACGTAACTGTTGTCGTAGTCGACGGTCAGGGTGTTGTCGAGTTGCGTCCAACCAACGCCCTTGATGCTGATGGTGAACTCTTGACCCTCTTTGAAGGTGTAGGTCCCCGTACCGGCGTCGCCCGCGGCGAACGCGGCGGGTGAGTTGTCAGCCCGCGCTACGCCTTCGCTCACGAGTTTGCCCGCCTTGTTGTAGAAGGGCACGAGGCTCTCTTTGACGTAGTACGGCACCTGAGCTTCGATCTTCGTCCCGCTCATCACGAGCACCATGTGCCAGCCACCGAGACCGTCGGGAACGGTGACGCTCGAGCTGAACGCCCCGTTGACGACGGTGCCCGTTGCGATCGGTGTCGTCTCGGGAACCCAACATCCCTGGCCGGTGGTACTACTGCAGTCCACACGACTTCCACTCTCGGTGGCCCAGGCAACCTGATCGGTTCCGGCGCCGGAGAGACCAGTCACCGACAGTGTGGTCTTCGAGGCGACGGGACCACTCGACGCCGACAACGTGGCGACGGCCGTGCTCGCCGGGTCGAGGTCACCGGGTTGCAGGGTGGTGAGTTCGCTCAACGTGGGCTTGACCGCGACGGGCCACGAGACGTAGGGCTTGGCCGCACCGGCGTCGCGAGTGACGCGAAACTTGATGGACCCTCCGTTCATGAACGGATAAGGCGACTGAATCGGATTGAGGTACAGGTCGGTCAGGGCGTCGCCCACCATCAAGACGTGGGTACCAACCGGACCAGCCGCGCGGATGACCGTCGTGCCGGTGCCGCGAGTCCACTCCGACACCATCTCGCCCGTAAAGTGGTTGTCCCACAAGATCGCGGCGCTGTTTTGAAACAGACTCGACCCCATGCCGGTGTACGTGACGGTGATTGGCGTGCCGATAGGCCCGCTCGTCGGGGTCACCGTAAGCGAGCGCGTCGTCGTGAACGAGCCCTCGAGAACATCCACGCCGTTAACCACCGCGTAGATTTCGTGCGAGCCACCCCAGTCGTTGGGCACCATCGTGCTGAACGAGAACTTTCCACTCGCGTCGGTGGTGACCGTCGCGAGAACGACCGTCACGTTGGTCGTCGTTCGGCCCATGTAGTTCACCGTGTTCGGCTCAGGGTCGACGTTCCAGGTGGCGTTGGACGTTGCCCACGTCAACTCGACCTTCGCCGACGCCGGAAGATTCGAGCCAGCAATCGTCATGTTCGATCCCACGGGTCCGCCCGAGAGCGGACTGATGGCCAGCACGCCGATGGTTGGACTGATGGTTGTCGCCTCCGCCAGAGGCCCCGGCAACAGCGCGACGTTGGGAATGACCGGGGTGGGTATTGAGATGTTGCTCACCGGCACCGTGGTCGTCGACGCGTCGCTCCCACTCACCGTGGTGAATAACACGACCGCAACAGCACCAGCGGCGAACCCGCGGGCAATGAGCATTCCCGTCTTCTTCGTTACACGAACCTTGCTCATCGTTTCCCCTTTTCGCCGAGATACACGGCACCCGCTCACTGGTGTGCGACTTGCAACACCAAACAACGGGCCGGGCAAACTGTGTGAAAGACACAGTCGCTCGACCCGCGTACTACTCAATCAACCAGCCGGAGCCGGATTCAGCGTCAGGTCCGACGGCGCCGCGTATCCAGCTTGCGTGTAAGTTCCACTCGCGCCGGCAATGGCCTTCTTGATGACCTTCGTACGGATCTTCGTGACGTACTTCCCGTTCGATTCCTTGACCCTCACCGCGACCCTCTTGGTGACGGCGGCGACGGCGATCGTGTGAACGACGATCTTGAAGTTCACGATGCCCGTCGTGGTGTAGCCCGTCGTGTCCCAACCGACACTCCAAAAGGCCACCGATCCATGGTTCCCGTAGCTCATGACGAGCGGCGTGGCGACGCCGGGAATGGTCACGGTCGCGCTCGACACGTTCTTCGGCGTCAGTGCGACACCGCCGGTGACGATGTCAACGCCCGACAGGCGAAAGACGACGGTTTGACCAATCAAGAACTCATTGGTCTGAGCACATCCGACCGGCGCCTTGAGGGCACCCGTACCACCAGAGCCCACCACCGTGTCCACGTTCAACGCGAGGGGCAGTAAAGCGCTGCCCTGCACTGGAGGCGCCAGGGTCGTCGTCGTCGTGGTCGTGGTGCCGGCTGACGCCGTCGCGACGTTCATCAGTGAGAGACCACCAAGGGCCATGGCCCCCGCTGCGACTCCCGCAATCATTCTCTTCATTTCGCACTTCCTTCTCTGTTTGACGATTACTTGACGGTGAGCGTGCCCGCCACGGCCGCGCTAAACGCGTCGTTCTCCGAAGAGCCCGACGTGTTCGATGAGACGTTGAATGAGCCCGTGAACTTGAGGGTGCCTGTGGCGCCGGCGTACTTGCCTGATCCGCCCGTGACCTTCACGAGCGCCTTCACCGTGACGCTGGTGGGCGTGCTCGTTCCCGTCGCGCAGCCCTGTGAACTGGCCGACGAGATGACTTTGAACTTGAGGGTGCTGCCCGCTCCGCTCAGGCTCCCTTGACCCGAAAGGGTGTCGCACTGACTCGCCGCGGGCGCCGAACCGGACGCGCTGACGTGGCTCGATCCGAGGAGCGTGCCAGTGCCTTTGCCGCTGACGGACGATACCGTCACCGACGTGGCCGACTGCCCTGAAGGACCGACCATCAACAGGGCGATCGAACCCTTGTAGCTGCCCTTGAAGGCAACCTTGTGCGCCTTGACGACGTGGCTCGAGAGCGTCACGTGCGCTGGAGCGTTCTTCGATGCGGCTCCTGAGGGAAGTCCGTAACCGAGCATCAGTACGATTGCGAGACCGGAAAGTGTGAATATTCTTTGGGTTTTGTCCATACAAAGCACCGTACTGAGCACGAATATCGGCCAACTAGGGAACTAAGTATGCCTACCTAGGGAACAAAGTAACAAGAAAATCAATTTTAACTCTCATTTCGATAGGATTATCCTATGATGCCCACGAAAGGCCTAACTATTCAACAGTTACGGTGTTTCGTCGCGGTTGCGCTCACCCAGCAGTTCACCGTCGCTGCGGAGTCGCTCCACGTCGCGCAGCCGTCGCTGAGTCAGCAGATCCGTCACCTCGAGCAGGTTCTCGACACTGCGCTGTTCCAACGCAGTTATCGGCCCGTGCGACTCACGGACGCGGGCGCAGAACTCTTGCCACTCGCCCGGCAAGTCTTAAACGACCTCGACGAGGTCTTCGATCGAGTCAACGACGTAACTTCGCTTCGTCGGGGACACGTGACGGTCGGTGCGACGCCCAGTCTTGGGGCCACCCTCATGCCCGCGACTCTGGCCAGATTTCAGCGCCGCTATCCCGGCATTTCGGTCACGTTTGTCGAGCGCCACTCCAATGAGCTTTTGGACGAACTCGAATCGGCCGCACTCGACTTAGCGCTCGTCATCTTGCCGAATCCGCGCCCGACGCTCGATTCCGTTGTCGTCGCGACCGAGACACTCGTGGTGGTTGTCGCGACCGACCACCCGCTCGCCACTCGCGATCACGTCTCGATCGCGGACCTTGACGGTGTTCCCATGATCATGTTTCGCGAGGGCTACGACGTTAGGAACGCCACCATGGGCGCCTTCGCCCACGCGGACGTGACATTGAACGTCGCACTCGACGGCGTTGAAATGGGTAGTGTCCTCTCCTTCGTTGCGGCTGGCATCGGGGCGGCGATCATGCCGAGCATCGTGGCGAACTCCAACCACGACGTGAAAGTCCTTCGCGTCGGACCCCCCTCGCTGGAGCGCACAATTAGCCTGGTGCGACCCCTTCGCCACACGTCATCTCTGGCGGCGTCCGCGCTCTCGACGGAGATTACCGACTACCTTCGCGAACGTCGGTGGCCGACGATCACGGCTCCCGACCTTCGACCGACGGACGCGTAGAGCGCCCGTCATCCTCCTCTCGATGAACGTCGCCAACGAACACCCGAGGAACTAGTCCCTGAGTGCAACGTTGCACATCGAATCTCCGCCGTCGGCCGCTCTCACGCGAATCACCGACCATTGCACCGTGCGTCTGACGTCTTCGCTGGTGTCACTTTCTCCTTGTTCAGGTGCATAAGAGGTGTCTCCACGCGTGCGGGCGGGACCTTGTTGTGTACCAAACGAACTACAGTAAAACTCAGGGGACCTGAGCATCAGTTCTGGCGATTCGCAGGACTGTTATGGCCTTTTCGAAGGGAGATTCTGCGTGAAGCCGACCGACACTCAAGGGCCCGACTACTTCCATAAAGTTGTCGACTGCCAGTGGGCGTGTCCCGCGCACACCAACGTCCCGGGCTATATCCGCTTGATCGCGCAAGGTCGTTTCGACGACGCCTACATGTTGAACCGCGAATCCAACGTGTTCCCCGGCATCCTCGGGCGAACCTGCGACCGTCCCTGCGAACCGGCCTGTCGACGCGAACGAGTCGACGGCGCGCCCGTCGCCATCTGCCGCTTGAAGCGCGTCGCCAGTGATCTCAGGGGCGACATCGAAGACCGCCTCCCGCAGATTCCTACGAAGAAGAACGGCAAGCGCGTTGCGTGCATCGGCGCGGGACCCTCGTCGCTGACCGTCGCCAACGACCTCATGCCCCTTGGCTACGAGGTCACCATCTTCGAGCAGTTCGATAAGCCGGGCGGCCTGATGCGCTCGAACATTCCCTCCTTCCGTCTTCCTGAAGAGGTCCTCGAAGACGAGACGAGAATGATCCTCGACATGGGCGTCGACATCCGTTACAACAGACCGGTCTCGAGTCTGCGCGCGCTCCTCGACGATGGATTCGACGCAGTCTTCGTCGGCGTCGGCGCGCCGCGCGGCAAAGAACTCAACCTGCCTGGTCGCCACGACGAGGTGGAGTCGCACATCCACATCGGCATCGACTGGCTGGAGTCGGTGGCCTTCGGTCACGTCAGCGAGATCGGTTCGCGCGTGCTCATCATCGGCGTCGGCAACACGGCGATGGACTGCTGTCGAACGTCGAGGCGACTTGGCGGTGCCGACATCAAGGTCATGGCCCGTCGTCCCCGTCAGTTCTTCAAGGCCTCGCCTTGGGAGCTCGACGACGCCGAGGAGGAGCAGGTCGAGATCGTCGTCAATCACGCACCGACGCGCTTCGTCATCGAAGACGGAAAACTCGTCGGCATGGAGTTCGACGTCCTCGAGTGGGACGAGAAGGCGTCACACTCCACGACCATCGACACCGTCGTGCTGCCCTGCGACGACGTGATCCTCGCCATTGGTCAAGAGAACTCGTTCCCGTGGATCGAGCGCGACCTCGGCATGACGTTCGGCGAGTGGGACATGCCAGTGGTCGACGAAGTCACCATGCAGTCGAGCGTGCCGGGCGTCTTCTTCGGCGGCGACGCGGCGTGGGGACCCAAGAACATCATCTGGGCCGTCGCGCACGGACACGAAGCCGCCATCTCCATCGACAACCACTGTTTCGACGTGCCGCTCTTCACTCGCCCGGCCATGGGCATGACGCTCGTCAGCCAGAAGATGGGCATGAGCGAGTGGAGCTACTACAACGACTACAACCAGTCGTCTCGCCAGAAGATGAGCCACGTTGAACTGACGAAGCGATTCGAGTCGCTCAACCTTGAGGTCGAACTCGGCTTCAACGCCGAACAGACCGCGCGTGAAGTGCAGCGCTGTCTCAACTGCGACGTGCAGACAGCGTTCGCCGCGCCGCTGTGCATCGAGTGCGACGCCTGTCTCGACATCTGTCCGGTGCAGTGCCTCACCATCACCAGTAACGGCGACGAAGCGGACTTGCGTAGTCGGCTGCTCGCGCCCGCCACCAACCTCGACCAGGAGCTCTACGTCTCAGAGCCGCTGCCCCAGACGGGTCGGGTCATGGTGAAGGACGAGAACGTCTGCGTGCACTGCGGTCTCTGCGCCGAACGTTGCCCTACGGCCGCGTGGGACATGGAACTCTTCGACCTTGCCATTCCCTACGCCGGATCGAGGAACTTCATCCCCGTCGCCGTGGGCTTCGGGGGCGGTGATCGCTCGTGACGATGACCGCCAAGTCCAAGGCCGCGTCCAAGGTGCGCAGTCAGGTCAACGACTTCTCCATCAAACTCGCCAACGTGAACGGCACCGGATCGTCCAGCGCGAACGGTCTGCTCGTCCAAGCCATCTTTCGCATGGGCGTGCCCGTCTCGGGCAAGAACCTCTTCCCCTCGAACATCCAAGGACTGCCCACCTGGTACGAGATCCGCGCGAACGCCTCGGGCTACACCGCGCGGGCCCTCAACTACGACCTCGTCGTCGCGATGAACTCCCAGACCTACGCCGACGACATCGCCGAAGTACGTACCGGCGGCTACTTGCTCTACGACTCGTCGTGGCCACTCGACCCCGACCTTGAGCGCGACGACGTCAACTTCCTCGGTGTTCCCTTGGCCGCGATGTGTCTCGAGAACTTCACGAAGCCGCGTGAACGAATCTTGATGAAGAACGTCGCCTACGCCGGCGCCGTCGTGGCGCTGGTCGGCATCGACCTCGACGTGGTGGCGAACCTGCTCTCGGAGACGTTCGCGCGAAACGAAGCACTGCGCGACTCGAACCAGCGCGCCCTACGACTGGGCTACGACTACGCGAGAGAGAACTTCGAGTGTCCGCTGGCATTTCATCTGGAGCCCTTGGACAAGAACGACGACTCGATCCTCATCGACGGCAACACCGCGGCAGCGCTGGGCTGTCTCTACGCTGGCGCCACCGTCGCCGGTTGGTACCCCATCACGCCCGCGACGGCCGTGATGGACAACTTCACGAAACTCTGCGCTACGTACCGACGTGAACGCATAGAGACGGACGACCCCGACGCGCCGGTGACGTACAAGAACAACTACCTCATCATCCAAGCCGAGGACGAGATCGCTTCCATTGGCATGGTGCTCGGCGCGAGCTGGAACGGCGCGCGAGCGTTCACTTCGACGTCGGGACCGGGTATCTCGCTGATGAGCGAACTGATCGGGCTCGCGTACTACACCGAGATTCCGGCCGTGATCATCGACGTGCAGCGCGTCGGTCCCTCGACGGGTATGCCGACGAGAACCCAACAGGGCGACATCTTGATGTGCGCCTACGCCTCGCACGGTGACACCAA
>PMOI01000004.1:0-254019 GCA_003162475.1 Acidimicrobiaceae bacterium | reverse complement strand
GACCTCGACATCGGGATGAACGACTGGGTGGTGCCGCGACTCACGTGGGACGACAGCTACGTGCCCGACCGAGGACGAGTCTTGAACGATGACGACCTCGCGGAGATCACCGAGTTCTTTCGCTACGCGAACGAAGACGAGCAGTTCGTCACGCCTCGCACGTTGCCGGGTTCGCACTCGAAGGGTGCCTACTTCATCCGAGGTTCGGGTCACGACAAGTACGGAACGTACACCGAGACGCCCGACTTCTACCAAGAGGTGGTCGACCGTCTGAAACTGAAGCACGCGGCCTCCGCGTCGCACGTCCCCACGCCGATCATTGAGCGACGTGCGGGCGCCAAAGTCGGAGTCATCACGGTGGGCAGCTGCGACCTCGCGGTGCGCGAAGCCCTCGAGGAACTGAGTGCCCAAGGTCTCGAAGCAGACTTCCTACGCGTGCGAGGCTTCCCCTTCGTGGACGACGTTCGAGACTTCGTCGAAGAACACGAGCGCTGCTTCGTCGTCGAGCAGAATCGCGACGCGCAGTTGCGCTCACTCATCACCATCGAGACGGGCGTGGCGATTGAGAAGATGACCTCGGTTCTCGCTTACGGTGGCTTCTCCCTCAGCGCCCAGCAGGTCGTCGACAGCGTACTCACCCAGATGGAGATCCACTAATGCCTTCGATTCTCAAACCCTTCATACCCCTTAACCCACTGCCGAAGAATGAGATCGGGCTCACGGTGCGCGACTACGAGGGCGCGATGTCGACACTGTGCGCGGGATGCGGCCACGATTCGGTCACGGCCGCGATCAGCCACGCCTTCTTCGAACTCTCGACGCCACCAAACCGAATTGCGAAGTTGAGCGGCATTGGCTGTTCCTCAAAGACGCCGACGTACTTCGTTCGCGGTGCGCACGGCTTCAACAGCGCGCACGGTCGCATGGCCACCATCGCCACCGGCGCCAACGCGGCCAATCGAGAACTGACCTATATCGGGATCTCGGGCGACGGCGACTCGCTTTCGATCGGCCTTGGTCACCTCATGCACGCCATGCGTCGCAACGTCAATATGGTCTACGTCATCGAGAACAATGGGGTGTACGGACTCACCAAGGGCCAGCTCTCGGCGTCGGCGGACATTGGTTCGGCGCCAAAGAAGGGTGAGCCCAACCTGCTCGCGCCGATCGATCCCATCATGTTGGGCCTGACGCTTGGCGCGACGTTCCTCGCTCGGAGTTTCTCCGGGGACAAGGAACAGTTAATTCCGATCCTGAAGGCCGCCGTCAAGCACCACGGCTTCGCTCTCATCGACGTGATCTCACCGTGCGTGACGTTCAACGATCACGAGAGCTCGACCAAGAGCTACAAGTTCGTTCGCCAGCACGAAGTGAAAGAGGTCCAAACCGACTTCGAAGTTCAGTCGGACTTCGTACCCATTCAAGTTCCAATCCGCGAGAAGATTCCGAGTGACGGCGCGAAGGCCGTCACCATGCACGACGGTAGCGTCCTGCGATTTCGCTCCGTCCCCGACGGGTACGACCCCAGTGATCGTCAGAACGTCGAAGAGTACATTCGCGATCGTCAGAGTCGCGGCGAGATCGCAACGGGTCTTCTCTACCTCAACGAGTCGAGCCAAGAGATGCACGAACTCAACCACACCCCCGAGGCCGGACTGAACAGCGTGCCCTACGCGGATCTCTGCCCGGGGGCCGCCGAGTTGGCGAGACTGCAAGAGGACTTCCGCTAGCTACGCGAACGTCGCGAACGAGGTGACCATGAAGAAGCGTCGAGAGATCGAAGTGTTTCTTGGAGGCGAGAGTGCCTGCTACGCCCACCTACTTTGCGAAACGTGCGGCGGCGTCCTCGACGATGCGCACGTCGAACCGTGCCCCGTCGATGACCAAGGCGAGAGTGCAGGGCGGGTTTTCGCCGAGACGGAACGCCATCCAGCGACGTCGTAGCGCGCACGTTCTCGCAACGTAAGCGAAATACTTCTCTCTTTACACAGAGCGTTCACAGATTGAACGCGTGCTCAAAACAAAATTCTTTAACAACGCGCGATACGTGGGCACGATGTCACACTGCGCAATACCCTTTCACGCGTTGAGGAATCGTGAGGTACCAAACAAAAGATCATGGAAACTGACTATGAAATGCGCAAGATTCTCGCGTGTTCTTTGAAACGTGGTAGGTAGCCTTAATGGTCTATGGGTAACTTGTCGGCTGCTCCCATAAGAGTTGCCGTTGTCGATGACCACATCATGGTCTCTGAGATGCTGGCTCTCTCCATCTCAAAGGAGAAGGATCTCGTGCTCGTCGACGTTGCTGCCACCATGGCCGACGCACTTGACGTCGTTCGACGCGATCGACCCGACGTCGTCCTCGTGAACTATCGACTGCCCGGCGGCGACGGTGTCGACGTCGTCCGAAAGATTCTCGAAGAGTTTCCCGACACGCGCGTCGTCATGCTCTCGAGCAGCGTCGACCGCGACGTTCGAGCGCAGTCCTTCGGCGCCGGTTGCGTGCGCTACCTCGGCAGAGACCGTTCGATTCGCGACATCCTCACCGCCATTCGATCCGCCGCGCACGAGGATCTCATCCGCTCCGAGGATTTCATTGGTCTCTTAGACCAGTGGAGTAAAACAACCGGTCACTTAGCGGATTAGTCAGCGCGAGAGAAACGTCGCTATCAGCTTTCCAAAACTACTGAGGACGCGCGAATCGCGACGCGCCGAGCGATTGGACGAACTTTCCACTGTCGTGACGCGTTGCCCTTTGATTCTGGTGGAATCACGTTCATTACACAGATTCAGGGTGAATGGTTCGAGGACGACCTGACTACGCTGAGAAAGAAGGTGCAACGTCGAACTATTCGCGGCTGTTGCCACGTCGACACGAGTGGCGCAATCTCGAAGACATCGGCGAACTAGGGCAATCAGGGAGGAAGTGCAATGTCGACTAGAGGACTTCGCGCCGTACTGAGTATCGCGCTGATAGGTATCACGGGCCTTTCGAGCGGCCTGGTGAGCGTCTCGAGTGTGTCCGCGGCAACGGGACCGAAGGTTGTCGTCTCCCCTTCGACGAATCTGCACAACGGCGAAGCCGTCCACGTCTCGGGCAGAGGCTTCAAAGCCGGCGACACGGTCTACCTCGTCGAATGTCTCGCCAAGGCCAAGGGCCAATCGGGCTGCTCGGTGAATGGCATTCCACCGTACGCGACCATTACCTCCACCGGACTCTTGCCGAGGACGACCTTCAAGGTCTCCACGGGCAAAGTGGGGACTGGTAAGGGCGCGGGTACGTGCGGTACGGCCAAAACGAACCTTAAGAACTGCGCCGTGAGCGTGGGCAACGCGACCGGTGGCGACAGCGCCGTTGGACTCATCACCTTTAAGGCACCAGCGAAGAAGTAGTTTCACCTCGTTCACCCGGGTGGCGACACCGCTCGCGTGGGCCAGCACGCCGGGGCTCGCCTCGACAAGAGCGGTACGTAGTGGACAGTGAGAGCAGTCGATGGCGTCGGATCTCGACCCCGGAGACGTCGTGACTTGAAAGGGGCGCATGCACGAGCAGAACGGCTCGCCGTCCCTCATGTCGCGAACCCTCCAAGAGCGACGAACGACCATCGCCGACAAACTCAAGAGACACTTCAGTTTCGCATCACTGCTGGCGATTCTCTTTCTCACGTTCCTCGACAACACCATCGCGAGTGCGGTCCTCACGAGCGTGCAGGCCAAACTGCACGCCGGCGTTACACAACTCCAATGGGTCGTCGGCGGCTACGCACTGGCCTTCGCCAGCCTCATGTTGATCTGTGGCTCGCTCGGTGACAACTTCGGACGCAAGAAGGTCATGTTGATCGGCGTCGTCATCTTCTGCGGCGGATCGCTGGTCTGCGCCTTCGCCGGGTCGCCCACCGAACTGATCATTGGTCGCGTCATCATGGGCGTCGGGGCGGCAGGCTCGGAGCCGAGCACCCTGTCGATGATCCGACACATCTATCCCGAGAAGAAGGCCCGTGCTCGCGCCCTCGGCGCGTGGGCCGCGGTCAGTGGACTCGCGCTCGCGCTCGGGCCCGTCATCGGTGGTGTGCTCGTCGGACTGTGGTCGTGGCGTGCCGTCTTCTGGTTCAACTTCATCTTCGGCGCGGTCGTGCTCGTCGTCGCGGCCATCGCGCTACCCGAGAGCGTGAACGACATCCGTCGACGCATCGACGGTTACGGCTTCGTCCTCGCCGCGGTCGCGCTCGGGCTGGCCACGTTCGCCACGATCTCCGGTGAGACGTGGGGGTACTACTCGAGCGGCGTCCTCACGCTCTATTCGATCGCGGGACTGAGTTTCATCATCTACTTCATCGTCGAGTCGAAGACGAAGTACCCGATGTTGAACGTTAAGTGGGTTCGTAATCGAGCCTTCACCGGGTCGACGACGATCGCTTTTACGAGTTACTTCGCGATCTTCTCCATCTTCTTCTTCGTGGCGCTCTACCTCGAGGTCGTCGCCTCGGTGGGCCCCTACACCCTCGCGCTCGACTTCCTTCCGATGCTTGCGGGCATGGTCGTCGCGTCTCTCTTCACGGGCCGCTGGGTGGGACGGGTCGGTTCGCGCGTGCCCATGACGTTGGGTTGTTTCCTCGCCGGCGTGGGCGTACTCCTCACCGATAGATTCATCAGTCCCCACGCGGGCCTCGGATCGATAGGCTTCGCGATGGGCGTTGCCGGCGTGGGCTTTGGCATCATCGTCGTGCCCATCAACGCAACGGCCCTCATCAGTATTCCCGCGGCCAACTCGGGCATGGCCGCCTCGACGATCAACACCAGTCGAGAGCTCGGCGCCGTGACGGGCGTCGCGATACTGGGCTCGATCGTGAACGGTCAACTCACCGTGAACCTGACCCATCGACTCGTTCAAATCGGCATACCGCCTTCGTACCGACAGATCATCATCAACGCCGTCATCACCGGAAACGTCAACGCACAGGCCGAGAAAGTCAGTGGCCAGAGCAGCGCCGGCGTGCGCGCCATCATCAAGAAGGTGGTCGCGGCCGCGTTCGGCGCCTTCACGCACGGACTGAACATCGCCCTGACGGTATCGGGACTGTTACTCCTCATCTCGGGAGGTATTGCCTACTTCACGGGTACCGCCGAGAGGAACTCCATGGTCGCCGACGAGGTGTGACGCCCGTCGGGTCCTCAGTCCTTCGCGAGTTGTCGTTCGCTGAGGCGGCGCTCTTGGATGCCGTCGTTGAGGCGCTGGAGCAACGTCGTGAGGGTGGCGACGTCACCGTCGGGCCACCCGGCACAAAGCTCGTGCAACACCGTGCTGCGCCTGGTCTCTCGCTGTTCGAGTGTCTTTCGGCCAGCCGCCGAGACGCCGAGTAGCGTCGCGCGGCCGTCCGCGGGGTCGGGACGTTGGGTGAGCAGCTTCTCCTTCAACATCTCGTTCACGTAGCGACTGATCGACGTCTTGGTGACGAAGAGTTTGTTCGCCAAGTCCGACGCGCGTATCTCACCGGCCTCCATGACGGCGCGCAGCAATTCGATCGCTAGGGGACTGAGACCCGGTTCGCTCCCCGCGCGCACGAGTTGCATAAGTTGACTTCGTCGAAGACGACCCCACTCGCGCTCGAGGGTGGTGTCGCTGGTGAGTACTTTCATCGCCTTGGTCACTGTGGTAACGTAGCACATAGTTACTTTAAGTAACTAATTCATTCCGAGTGATTTTACGTTGGCAATCGACGTAAAGTCGGGCGAACACCAAGCGAAAGGTTGCACATGACGCACAATCTGCGCGCCGACACCATCACCTTCAATGGCGGCGGAGGCGACGAAATAGAGGGCTACTTAGCTGTCCCCACCGACGTCGAGCACCACGGATCGGTCGTAGTGATTCATCACCTTCCCGGCTACGACGAGGCCACCAAGGAGATCACGCGCAGGTTCGCCGCCAACGGTTACGCCGCGTTGATGCCGAACCTCTACTCCCGTGAGGCGCCCGGCGCGAGTAGCGACGACGCTGCCGCCACCGCGCGCAGCCAGGGCGGCGTCCCCGATGAGCGTCTCGTCTTCGACGTGGCGGGCGCGATGACGTACCTGAAGTCGCTTTCCACCTCGAACGGCAAAGTCGCCTCCATTGGTTTCTGCTCGGGCGGACGCCAGTCGTTCCTCGCGGGATGCCAACTGCCGCTTGACGCGGTCATCGTCTGTTACGGCGGATTCATCACGATCGACTCTCCGCCAGAGATGCCCTTCAACTTCAAGGCAGTCATCAATCGAGTCGAGGGCCTCTCGGCACCACTGCTCGCATTCTTCGGAGCCGACGACCAAAATCCCTCACCCGAGCAGATGAAAACGTTCGAGGACGCGCTCACCAAAGCTGGCAAGGAGTTCACGTTCCGCGCCTTCGACGGCGCGGGCCACGCCTTCTTCGCCACCGACCGCCCGTCGTATCGCCCCGAGTCGGCGACCGAAGGTTGGCGCGATGTCTTCACCTTCCTCGCCCGCACCATTGGTTAAGGAGCAACCATGTGTACCTACCAAACTGAGAGGCTGACCATCGAGGGCAGCGCGAAGACGCCCGACGGCTGGACCAAGGTCACCGACGCGACGGTCTACTTCGACCACCCCGTGCACTACGGCGCTGGTCACGCGCTCTTGATCGACGTGTTGAACCCCGCGAAAGGTCCGTCGGCGCGCGTCGCGCTCGAACTGAGTGCCGAGAGCGCGCGATGTCTCGCCAACGCGATCCTGCACACCCTCGACGTCGTACCGATCGGGCTGTTGAGCGAATCCGCGTCGTGAGCGTCGCGTCGACGGTACTCCGTCACCGCGACGAGCCACGACCCGACTCCGATCGTTACAAGTGGGTCGTGCTCTCCAACACGACGCTCGGCGTCTTGATGGCCACCATCGACACGTCCATTGTCTTGATCGCCCTGCCGGACATCTTCAAGGGCATCAACATCAACCCCCTCCAGCCGGGCAATACCTTCTACTTGCTGTGGATGATCCTCGGCTTTATGATCGTCACCTCGGTGCTGGTGGTGAGTCTCGGGCGACTCGGCGACATGCTCGGGCGAGTGCGGATGTACAACCTCGGATTCGTCATCTACACCTTCTTCTCGTTGTTGCTCTCGATCACCTGGATGTCGGGGACGGCGGCCGCGCTCTGGCTCGTGATCATGCGCCTCTTCCAGGGTGTCGGCGCGGCGTTCCTGATCGCGAACTCGACGGCGATTCTCACCGACGCCTTTCCCGAGCGTCAACGGGGCATGGCCATTGGCATCAATCAGATCGCCGGCATCTCGGGCATGTTCATTGGCCTCGTACTCGGCGGACTACTCGGACCGATTCAGTGGCGGCTCATCTTCATCATCTCGGTGCCCATCGGACTCTTCGGCACCGTCTGGGCCTACCTGAAGTTGCGCGAGGTTCCGACCAAACGCCTGCACCACGTCGACTGGAGTGGCAATCTCACCTTCGCCGTCGGTCTCATCGCGCTCATGGTCGGTATTACCTACGGGATTCAGCCCTACGGCGGGCACGCCATGGGTTGGACCAGTCCACTCGTGCTCGGATGTCTACTCGCCGGCGTTCTCTCGCTCGCGCTCTTCGCGCGCATCGAGACGAAGTCCGACGATCCGATGTTTCGTCTCAGTCTCTTTCGGATACGAGCCTTCTCGGCCGGCAGCATCTCCACCTTGCTCGCGGCCGTCGGTCGCGGCGGTCTCATGTTCACGATGGTGATCTGGCTCCAGGGAATCTGGCTGCCGTTGCACGGGTACAACTTCTCGAACACCCCGCTCTGGGCCGGCATCGCGCTGTTGCCGCTCACGGGAGGCTTCTTGGTCGCGGGACCGTTGTGCGGATTCCTCTCGGACCGATTCGGGTCGCGCCCCTTCACGGTCGGCGGCATGCTCGGCGCCGCGGCGTCGTTCTTGTTGTTACAGTTCCTGCCCGCGAACTTCTCGTACCCGATGTTTGGTCTGTTGCTGTTCTTGAACGGTCTCTCCATGGGTGCCTTCTCCGCTCCCAATCGCGTGAGCGTCATGAACTCCCTGCCGGCCGAGCACCGAGGCGTGGGATCAGGCATGAACTCGACCTTCCAGAACTCCGGTCAGGTCATCTCCATTGGCATCTTCTTCACGCTCATGATCATCGGGCTCTCGAGAACACTGCCCCACGCGCTCTTCACTGGTCTCACCCGCCAGGGAGTGAGCGCCAACGTCGCGCACCACGTCGCCACGCTGCCGCCGGTGACGACGCTCTTCGCGTCGTTTCTCGGTTACAACCCCATGGCCAATCTGCTCGGGCCCCACGCGCTGGCGGCACTGAGCGCGAGTTCGCGCGCCACCGTCGTTGGTCGCACGTTCTTTCCCACGATCATCCAAAAAGCATTCGTATCGGGACTACACCCAGCCCTCGACTTCGCGACCATCATCTGCCTGCTCGCGGCCGTCACGTCGTGGCTGCGCGGTGGTCACAAGCCGTCACGCCGAGAGGCGAACGACGAACTACGCGTCGATGTCCTCTCGGCGCCGGACACCAACTAGGAGAGCCACGCGCAGTCCCATTGCCGAGAGTTCGTTGCGACTGAGTTGCACCCACGTTGACGTGCCGTCACTCAGTTCGACGGTCACCTGGGCTTCGAAGCCCAACGAGACGATCGACGTGATGCGACCCTTCACCTGTCCCTGGTGCACCGAGACCAGTTCGAGGTCGTGCGGTCGCGTGACTTCGCCCTCGAAGATGGTGGAAGGCCCGAGGAACTCGTGCACGAAGTCGGTCGCCGGACTCTCGTAGAGGGCGAGCGGATTACCCGACTGCACGACGCGTCCCGCGCGCATGACGATCAACTGGTCCGCCACTTCCATGGCCTCTTGTTGATCGTGGGTCACGAGCACCGTCGTCACGTGCAACTGTCCGTGGAGCTCCTTAAGCCAGTGACGAAGTTCCGCACGAACGACGGCGTCGAGTGCACCGAAGGGTTCGTCGAGGAGTAGCACGCGCGGTTCGATGGCGAGCGCGCGCGCGAGCGCCATGCGCTGGCGCTCTCCTCCCGAGAGTTGGGCGGGAAAGCTCTTGGCCTTACCCTCTAACTTCACCAGCGCCAAGAGTTCCGAGACGCGCGCGTCGATCTCCTTCTTCGGACGCTTGCGCACCTTCAGTCCAAAGGCCACGTTCTTCGCCACGTTCATGTGGCGAAACGGCGCGTAGTGCTGGAAGCAGAAACCAATGTCGCGGTGACGAGGGTCGACGTGGGTCATGTCCTCGCCGTCGATGGTCACCGTGCCCTCGTCGGGCTTCTCGAGACCACTGATGAGTTTTAACAGCGTGGACTTACCCGAACCCGAGGGACCGAGGACGGCGGTCAACGAGCCGTGCTTGATCTCGGCCGAGACGTCCTGCACCGCGTGTGTCTTGGCGTAGTGCTTGGTGAGATGACTAAGCGAAATCGACAAGGAGCTTCTTTTCTCTTCTCTTTAAAGCGGCGAGTATTCCTAGTACTCCTATAGAGATTAGGGCCAAGACGAGCGCGCCGGAGTACGAGCCGAGCACGTCGAAGCGCTGGTCCCAGCTATCGAAGATGTAGATCGGCAGCGTCTGGGTGACCCCGGTGATGTTGCCCGAGACCACGAGTACTGCCCCGAACTCGCCGAGTGTGCGCGCGATGGTGAGCGTGACGCCGTAGAGCACGGCCCAGCGAATCGAGGGGAGGGTCACCTGGAAGAAGATGCGAAAGCGTCCGGCGCCGAGTGTGCGCGCGGCCTGCTCCTGGTCATCGCCCACTTCGAGCAATACCGGCAGGATCGAGCGCAGCACGTACGGCAGCGACACTGACATCGTCGCGAGCACGATGCCGAGCGGCGTGAAGAGCACGTTGATCCCCCAGCGAGCGAGCGGAGCGCCGAACCAGCCGATCCTTGAGTACGCCAGCACCAACGCAATGCCGATGATGATCGGCGAGATCGCGATCGGCACGTCGAAGACCGTGTCCAAGACACGTTTGCCCACGAAATCGTGGCGCGCGATGAGAAGCGCCGCACCGACGCCGACGAGCGCGTTCACCGGCACCGCGATCGCGGCCACCTCGAGCGAGAGTTTCAGTGCGTCCAACGCGTCACGCTGGGTGACCTCGGACCAAAAGGCACCGAAGCCGTGCCCGAAGGCCTTCACGACGAGAAACGTGACGGGAAGGCCAATCAAGACGCCAAGGTAGGACATGACGACCACGCGCAACGTCCACTTCGAGGTGTTCGTCACTAGAGGAGCCGACTCTGGTAGCGCCGCGACACCACGTTGGTCGTCACCAACACGACGAGACTGATCACCAACAGCGCCGTCGACACCGCGGCCGCGTCCACCCAAAGAAATCCGGCCGTGAGGTTGTAGATGTAGTACGAGGCCGTCGTGGTCCGACCAATGCCACCAGCGATCAGTGAAATAGAACCGAACTCACCGACCGCGCGCGCGAAGGCCAGTCCGAAACCAGACAGCACCGAAGGCCAGAGCGACGGCATCACCACCGAGAAGAAGATACGCGCTCCCCCGGCGCCGAGCGTCCTCGCGGCCGCCTCGCTCTCGAGGTCGAGTGACGCGAGCACCGGCTGCACCGCACGCACCGAGAACGGCAACGTCACGAAGAGCAGCGCCAACATGAGTCCCATCCACGTCTCGAAGAGATCGACGTGAATCGGACTGTTGGGGCCGTAGATGGCGAGCAACACCACGCCCGCCACGATGGTCGGGAGCGCAAAGGGCAGGTCGATCACCGAGTCGATGAATCCTCGCCCGAAGAAGCGATCGCGAACCAACACCCACGCGATCGCGACACCCATCACCGCGTTGATCGCGGCGACGCCAAAGGAGAGCCACAATGAGAGCCAGATCGAATTACGCGATCCCACTGCGGTGACGGCACTCCAAAAGGTCTTGAAGCCGAACGACACGTGCCAGTGCCAGAACGCCCAGCCCGATCCGTGGGTAGCGACCGAGATCGAGAGTCCGTGACTGATGAGCGCCGCGATCGGCAACAGCACGATGATCGAGAGGTACCCGACGATCAAGACACCCCCACCACCCATGAGGAACGGTAGTGAGAGCCGTGAACCCACTCGTCGCCAGCCCTTGCGGGCTGGCGACGAGTGGGTCTTTGGTGGCGCTGGTTTAACTAGTGAATCCGTGGGCATTTTCTATTCTCGTGAAGAGACCAGTCGTGCCGAAGAACTGCGACCACACCTTGGACCATCCGCCCATCGCCGAGACGGTGATGAGCTTTGATGGGTTGTAGAACACCTTGTTCAGCGCACTCTTCTTGCTGGGCAACGTCGAGCGGTAGTCCTGGGCGACCAGGATGGCCTGGCCCGCGGGAGAGAAGAGGTACTTGAAGAACGCAACGGCTGAAGGGTTGCTCGTGCCCGACGTCGTCAGTGCCGCCGGAGTCTGGATGAGGATGTTCTGCTTCGGGTAGACGATTTGGATCGCCGATCCCTTGGCTAATGCCTCTTGCGCGTCACTCTCGTAGGCGAGGAGCACGTTGCCCGTCCCCGCGAGGAACGTGGACAGTGCCTTCGAGCCACTCGAGGGTTCCGCGACGGTGTTGGCGACGACCTTGTTCAAGAACGTGTGGGCCACCTGGGTCCGCTTGCCGAGCAGGATCTCGTACTCGTAGGCGGCGAGGAGGTTCCACTTCGCGCTGCCTGAGCTGATCGGGTCGGGCGTCACGATCTGCACGCCCGAGTCCGTCAGATTGCTCCAGCCCGTGACGTTAAGGGGGTTGCCCTTACGAACCACGATCACTACCGTCGAGTCGGCGACGAATCCGTCTTCAGCGGCGCTGATCTTGTTGGTCTGCCAGTTCCGGGGAACGAGGCCGGCGTTCACGACGGTGTTCATGTCGGGAATCAGTGAAAAGTTCACGACGTCAGCGGGCTGACCGGCGACGACGTCTTGGGCCTGGGTACCCGAAGCGCCGAACGAGTTCGTGAAGGTGACGCCCGAACCGGCCGAGGTCGCCTGGAACGCGGTCTCCAGCGCGGCGTACCCGGTGGAGATAGTCGAGTAGCCCACGACGTTGACGGTGCCGCCCGACGCTCCCGAAACGTTGGCAAGGCCCACGACACTCAGTATCGCCGCGAGCGGCGCAATAACGAGGGTTTTCAAACGACGGTGCATGAGCACTCCATTCTCTCTAATTCCTATTGAAGTAGTAGAGATTAGCAAGAGAACGCGTCCCGCAGTGCGCACTTGAGAACTTTTCATGACTTTGAGCAACTTTTATCGCTCGCTCTTTGTCCCCGGGCCGACACTCCTTATTACCTGGTGGCGGGTCTAATCATGGGGTTGATTGAAGCGTCAACGTACTGTGGGCGTGTATGAGTACTTACTTCGAGAGGTGGTCGAACCGCCCCGCGTACGACTGGGTCGCACGGGGAGTCGTGCTCTGTGGGGTAGCTGTCGCGGTGATCGGAGCGTCGAATTTCTTCGTGCAACTTCTCGGGTTCGGCATCGTTCTCTTGGGCCCCATCGAGTTCGTCATTGGCATGCGCCGCGTTCAGAGACGTAAAGCGACGTAGTCCGAGCGTCCTCGATTGGCACGAATGACGGTTTTCAGCGGCGACATCCATCAACGCCGCGAAGGGCGGAGGTGGTTCGTGCCAGAAAACGATTCGCAGCCCGCAGCAACGTTTCGCGCCGTGCTTGAACGCGCAACGAACTGAACTGCAGTTACGACGAGCGAAGCGCCAAGGTGCCTAAGAGTTCATCGACTTGTGGACCGTCGTCACGATGCGTTCCACCGACGGAATGGCCATGTCCTCGAGCGCGTCCGCGGCCGGCAGCGGAATGTGCGGCGTCGTGATACGAACGATCGGCCCGTCCAGGTCGTAGAAGATCTCGTCGGCGACGATGGAGGCGACTTCCGCGCCCCAACCACAGAGACGAGGGTTCTCTTCCACGGTGAAAAGACGTCCGGTCGCTGACACTTCGCGAAGGATCGTCGCCGTGTCGAGCGGCACGAGGGATCGAACATCCACCACGGTGCAGTCAATGCCACTCGCCGCGAGTTCCGTCGCTGCTTCGAGCGCCCGTGGGACCATCGCACCGAGAGCCACCAACGTCGCGTTCGAGCCTTCGCGAAGTACTTTCGCCGTACCGAGGGTGTCGACGATCTCGCCGTCGGGGACGTCCATCTTCGACGAATACAGCGCTTTCGCCTCGAGGAAGATCACCGGGTCGTTGTCGCGGATCGAGGCGGCCATCAGTCCGATGACGTCGACGGCGTTCGAGGGTACGACGACTTTGAGTCCGGGCACCATCATCGCCCAGTTCTCGACACTCTGGGAATGCTGAGCGCCAAAGCGCAGACCGCCGCCGTTGCCCGAACGAATGACGAGCGGGAACGTCATCTGACCGTTGGTCATGTAGCGACTCTTCGCGATCTCGTTGGCAACGATGTCCCAACAGACGGCGAAGAAGTCCGAGAACATGATCTCGGCGATCGGGCGCAGCCCCGTCATGGCGGCGCCCATCGCGGCGCCGAGGATCGCTTGTTCCGAGATAGGGGTGTCGCGCACGCGCACGCCACCGAACTCCTCGATCAGTCCAACGGTGCCCTTGAAGACGCCGCCGGCCGCGCCGATGTCCTCACCGAGAAAGACCACCGACTCGTCGCGTCGCATCTCCTGGGCGATGCCGCGCGCGATCGATTCACGAAATGTCAGTTCCGCCATGAGGCACCTCCATCAGCCCATACATCCTTCAACAACAGGTCTTCGCCCGGCACGCCGCCGGCCTTCGCCTCGTCGGTGGCAAGGTCGACTTCCGCGTCGACTTCGTTCTCGATGAGCACCAACTCGTCTTCACTGACGCCCGCTTCGAGGAGTCGGGTGCGGTAGAGCGGAATGGGGTCTTTCGTCATCCACTCGGCCAGCTCTTCGTCGGGTCGGTACTTGCCGGGGTCGGCGCGCGAGTGTCCGCCGTGACGGTAGGTCTTTGCTTCGATCATGCTCGGCCCCTCGCCGGCGCGCGCGCGCGCGAACGCGGCGCTCGTCACTTCGAAGACCGCGTCGGCGTCATTACCGTCGACGATGATGCTCTCGAGTCCGTAGGCCGACGCGCGGTCCGCGGCGGGATTCGCGACCGCTGTCACTTCCGAGGTGCGCGTGTACTCCATCCAGAGGTTGTTCTCACAGAAGAAGATCACCGGCAACTTCCACACCGCGGCGAAGTTGAGCGCCTCGTGAAACGCGCCGATGTTCGTCGAACCGTCGCCGAAGAAGGCCACGGCCACCTGCTCGGTGCCGCGGTACTGTGCACTCCACGCCGCGCCACAGGCGATTGGTAGGTGCGCGCCGATGACGGCGTACGAACCCATAACGCCGTGTTCGACGCTGGTGAGGTGCATCGAGCCACCCTTGCCGGCCATGAGACCGTTGGTGCGACCCATGAGTTCGGCGAAGACGGGCGTCATTGGTACGCCGCGCGCCAACGTGTGCGCGTGACCGCGGTACGTGGCGAACGTCCAGTCGTCGGAACGCATCGCCGCGGCGACACCGGCCGCGATGGCCTCTTGACCAATGGAGAGGTGGCTCGTGCCCTTGACGAGTCCCTCGAGGAACAGGTCGTAGGCGCGCTTCTCGAACTGACGCAGCGCGTACTGGCTGCGGTACAACGCAACCTTGTGCGCGAGGTCACTGCTGGTGGGGGCTACTTTCGTGCTGGACATCTCTTCCTCCTAGTACTTGTTCGCGACCATGAGTTCTTGCGCCGGAAAATGCGTAAGAATCGCCGGTCCATTATCGGTGACGACGATCTCTTCTTCGATACGCGCCGCCGACACGCCGTCCGACGCCGGGCAGTACGTCTCCAGGGCGAAGACCATGCCGGCCTTCAGCTCAATGGGGTCGCGCACGCTGTTCAGTCGACTGATGACGGGCCGCTCGTGCAAGCCGAGGCCCAGACCGTGACCGAACTGCAGACCGAAGGCTGCCATCTCGTCCGCGAAACCGAAGTCCGTCGCAGCCGGCCAGGCGAGAGCGATCTCGTCGGTGCCAACGCCCGGCTTCACCATATCGATGGCCGTGTCCATCCACGCTCGCGCCTTGGCGTAGGCCTCGCGCTGGGGCGCGGTGGAACTACCCACCGACATGGTGCGGTAGTAACAGGTCCGGTACCCGTTGTAGGAGTGGATGATGTCGAAGAACGCCTGCTCGCCGGGGCGAATGATGCGGTCGGTGAAGTTGTGCGGATGCGGATTGCAACGCTCCCCCGAGACAGCGTTGATGGCCTCGACCTGATCGGAACCCATCTCGTAGAGACGCTTGTTCGCGAGTGCCACGATCTCGTTCTCGCGCACACCCGGCTTCAACGCCTCGAAGATGTCCTGGTAGACCCCGTCCACCATGGCCGCCGCCTGGCTGAGCAGCATCAACTCGTCGGGGTTCTTGATCTGGCGCGCGTCGAGCATGAGCTGCTGCGCGTCACGAACGTCCACGCCCGCCTTTTGCATCTCGAAGAGAAAGGGCAATTCAACGATGTCGATACCAATGGGCTGGTCGAGGACGCCGTGGTCGCTCAAGATGCCGACGATCTCCTTGACGGCCGACTCGAAGAGTCCGGCCTTGGGCGCAATAGCCCCGCGAAGTCCCAACATGCCCGCGCGACAGTTGTCCGGCTCGAGCCAGGGCGCGAAGAGTTGGTGATGACGAGCGGCCGAACCGAAGTCCCAGATCATGGGCTCGCCGCCACGCGTGAGCAGGCAGTAGCGCGACATCTTGTCCCCGAGCGCGCCGCCGATCCAGGTCTGTGAGACGTAGCGAATGTTGTAGAAGTCGAAGAGGAGGATGGCGCCGAGGTCACTGCTCTCGAGAGCTTCGCGCGCGCGAGCCAGTCGATACGCGCGTAGACGATCGAAGTCGACGCGAGTCTCGAAGTCGACCCCGTTGTGACCGGGGGTGTTTATCACCGGACCGAATCCCTCTCTCACGGCTTCACTCCTAATCCATCGTCGATTGCTATGTTCTCGGGCGTCATCACGAGGCCAGCGCTGCGCGCCTCCTCGAGCAGGAGCACCGAGAAGTCTTCGTCCACGTAGCCCGCACCAATGGCGCTCACGACGAGTTCGGTGCACAGGGCCGACACGGGCATGGGCACGCTCATCTTCTTCGCTTCGGCCATGCCGAGGTCGAAGTCCTTTCGAAGCAACACCGGGGTAAAGGTCGGCGTGAAGTCGAGGTTGACGAAGGCCGGCGTCTTGTAGCGCGAGAACGTCGAACCCATCACCGAGTTGTTGATGAACTCGAGGAACGCACTACGCGGTATGCCGCCACGCTCGGCCAAGACCGTGATCTCGGCCATGGCCTGGGTCACGATGCCGAGGAACATGTTGTGGCAGATCTTTACGAGTCGTGCGACCTCGTCGTCGCCGACGTACGTGACGCCGTGACCGAGTTCGTTGAGGTAGGGCTCCACCTTCTCGAAGGCGTCGCGCGTACCCGACACCGCGAGCGTGAGCTTGCCCGAGGCGACGACCTTGGGGTTGCCGCTCACGGGAGACGCCAGGAAGTCGATGTTCTTCGCCGCCAGCGCCGCGCGAACCTGGGCCGACGTCATCGACGACACGGTCGAACAGTCGACCACGACCTTGGGGGCGGCGGCTCCCGAAAGGATTCCGTCGGGACCGGTCGTGACCGCGAGAAGATCCTTGTCGGCCGAGACCATGATGAAGATGACGTCGCAATCAGCGAGGTCACGGGGGTTGTCGACGACCTTCGCGCCCAGTTGGCCGAGCACGTCCGTTTTCGAGCGAGTGCGGTTGGTGACCGTGACGTCATAGTTCGCTACGACCAAGCGCTTGGCCATGGCCGTGCCCATGCGGCCACAGCCAATCCAGCCGATCCGGGCCTTGTCGTCACTCATGCGTGTGCTCCTAAAGTTCTTTCGACGCGGGTGCCGCGATCGACGACGTCTCTTTGATGCTGCCGCCGAGATAGAGCGCACCGATCTCGGGGTTGTTCAAGACTTCTTTACCCGATCCCGAGAGTCGCAGCATTCCGTTCTCCAAGACGACCGCGTAGTGACTCATGCGAAGAGCCTGGCGGGCATTTTGTTCGACGAGCAACACCGTACGTCCGACCTTATTCATCAGTTTGATGGTGTCGAACACCAACCGGAGCGTCTTCGGGTCGAGGCCCATCGAGGGCTCGTCGAGCACGACCAGTTCGGGTTCGAGCATCAAGCAGCGCGCGAACTCAACGAGGCGCTGTTGACCACCCGAGAGGCTGCCGGCCTTGTCCTTGGCGCGTTCGGCCACGATGGGAAAGATCTCGGTGACGTGCTTCAAACGCTCGGCAATGACCTTCTTGTCCTTCACGAGGAAGGCCCCGAGTTCGACGTTCTGCTGCACCGACATCTCACGAAAGAGACTGTGATTCTGCGGAACTTGGACGATGCCGAGCTTGAGGATTTCGCGAGGGGTGAGACCGACGAGGGGCGTCCCCTTGAACCAGAGCTGGCCAAGTCGCGGGCGCACGAGACCACTGACGGTCTTTAGCAACGTTGACTTACCTGAACCGTTCGGTCCCACGATGCAGGTCACGCCCCCCTGGGGCACGTCGAAGTCGACGCCCTTGATGACGTCACCGCCGCCGTAGCCAGCGACGACACCCTCGAAACGCAGAAAGGAGGTCGACTCAGTCATTGACTTCTTCTTCCTCCAACTCGTCGTCGCTGCTGCCAAGGTACGCGTCCAAGACTGCGGGGTCGGCGCGCACTTCCGCGGGCGTGCCCGTCACCAGGTCACAGCCCTGGTGCATGACGGTCACCTTGTCGCAGATCTTCATGACGAACTCCATGTTGTGTTCGACGATGAGGAAGGTCTTGCCGCCCTTGTTGAGGGCAAGGATCTTCTCGCTGATCTCGTTGATGAGCGTCAGGTTGACGCCGCCAGCGGGCTCGTCGAGCAAAATGACGTCGGGGTCGGCGACGAGCACGTAGGCCAACTCCAAGAGTTTTCGCTGACCGTAGGAGAGCGAGCCCGCTTGGAGCGAGGCGAGGCGCGAAAGTCCGACGAAATCGAGCCACTCCATCGCGGCGTCGAGTTCGGATTTCGAGGACTTCGAGCGCGTGAGTCCGCGGAGCCAACTCTCGTCACGTTGCGTGGCGACGAGCATGTTCTCGATCACGCTGATGCGCGCGAAGATGCGCGTGAGCTGAAACGTCCGGCCAACGCCCAAGGCGAAGATCTTGTCGGGCCGAGCGTTGGTGACGTCGTTGCCGTTGAACGAGATCGTCCCCTTTTCGGGCTTCACGTACCCGGTCATCACGTTGAACATCGTGGTCTTACCCGAACCGTTCGGTCCAATGAGACCGGTGATGCTGCCCTTATCGACGCTGAGTGAACAGCCCGCGAGCGCGTGCACCCCTCCGAAGGAGCGCGTCACGTCTTTTGCTTCGAGTAATGCTGGCATCAGGTATTCGCTCCCACCGCCGCGGGATCGGTCGTTGCCGCCAGCTCACGCCTCTGGGCCCGGCCGTTCCACCACTGCGAGACCGCGACGACAATGCCCTGGGGCATGAAGAGGATCACGAGCAAGAACAAGACGCCAAAGAGGATCAAGTACAGCGAGCCGTTCGAGAACGACTCCGTCAAGTACTGCTGAGACGCTTCGAGGATGAGTCCGCCGAGGAGGGGGCCGAGCAGCGTGCCAAAGCCGCCGAGGAAGGCCATCAGGGCGACGGTGATGTCGAACGTTGGATCGAAGACGAACTGTGGGTAGATCTGTCCCTGCAACATGCAGTAGAGCCCGCCGGCCATCCCGAGGGTGAAGGCCGACATCACGAAGCCCGTGAGTTTTACGGCCGTCACACGAACGCCGAGTCCGAGCGCGCGGTCCTCGTCGTCACGAATGGCGAGCAACTGGAGACCGAAACGAGAGCGCCGTACCGCCGCCGACAACAGCGTGGCGAAGATGACCATGCCGAGCGCCACGTAGTAGAAGGGCACGTTGTAGTAGCTGGCCCCCCAATTGATGAGCGGTATGTAGATGCCCGCCGCGCCGCCCGTGAAAGAAGCGTTGATCGCCAGGAGTTGAAAGACGAAGAAGAGAGCGATCGTGATGACGACGAAGGTGTGACGCCGCACGCGAAGCGCAATCGCGCCGACCGGCACCGCGATCACCATAGCGACGAGACCGGCGACGGGGATGAGCCAGAAGAGCGCGGCGCCACCGGCCATGTGCGCGTGCGTCGAAACGAGCGCCATGGTGTACGCGCCGGAACCGAAGAAGATGGCTGAACCGAGCGACACGTAGCCCGAGTAGCCCGAGAACATGTTCCACGACGTCGTGCACGCCATGAACATCAACGTCAAGACCCCGATCGACGTCCAGGCCGGATTGGTCACGATCAGGGGAAAGACGATGAGGACGGCGAGACCGAGGCTCCACGCCGTGGGTTTTGCCTTGGTCATCAAGCCACTCTCGCGGACTGCTTGCCGAAGAGTCCCTGCGGGCGAAGTGACAACACGATCACGAGCACGAAGAAGAACGTGGGGGACGACCAGATGGGCGACCACACTACCGCAACGACGTCACCCAAGGTCACCATCAAGATGGCGGCCAACAGCGCCCCGCCGAGACTGCCCATGCCGCCCAAGACGATGATCGTCAAGAGTCGAGAGATCAAGTCGTAGCTGGTGCTGGCGTTAAAAGCGTTGGTCGCGCCGTACACCATGCCGCCCGCGGCGGTGACGGCGATCCCGAGACCGAAGCAGATGGTTGAGACGCGTGCAACGTTGATGCCCACCAAGGCCGCGGCCACCTGGTCGGCCAGCGACGCGCGAATGCTCGCGCCAAATCGCGTGCGGTACAACATGATGTAGAGCGAGGTCAACAGCACGACCGCCAAGATGAAGCCGAACAGGTAGATATAGGGCAGGTAGACGCCGAAGATCGGAAAGGACTTGTCGACGTACCAGGCTTTGAGCTGGACGACGTTGATCGAGTAGATCATGTTCAGTGATCCCTCGATGATGAGGGAGATGGCGTAGGTGACCAGAATGGACATCGACGTCCGTTCTGGCCCCTTCAGCCTGGCCATGAACAAGCGCTCCACCACGACCCCCACCACAAAGAGGGTGGGGATCGTGATGATCAAGCCAACGAAGAGGTCAATTCCAAAGTGCACCGACAACGTGTAACTCAGGTAGGCACCTAAAATCACCAAGATTCCCTGAGCGATGTTGATGATGTTCATCACTCCAAAGATGAGAGTTAACCCCGTCGCCATGAGGGCGTAGACCGATCCGGTCAAGACGCCGTCAAGCAAGGCATGAATGAGCGCTGAACTGTTCAAGACTTAACTACCCCAAACCGGCTTCGGGAACAGCACTGGCTTGGACGCCTTGTTCGCGGTCGGGTTGACCTGAACAAATTTGGCGCCCTGCCACTGGAAGGTGAAGGCCGTCGCGTCGTTGTTCTCGCCGAGCTTGTCGAACTTCACGCCGCCCTGCACGCTCGTCAAAGTGACGCCCGAGTGCAGGTACTTGATGATCTTCGAGTTGTCGAAGCCCTTCGTTGCGATGACCGCCTGTTGGGTGATCTGACCCACGGAGTAAGCCTCGGCCACGTCCGCACTGACCGTCGCCGGCGTACCGCCGTACTTCTTGACGTAGGCCGCGACCATCGCCTGGCTGCCCGGCGTCGTCGCCGAGCCGTACCACGCGTTGGGAACCATCATGCCGTCGGCGTTCTTGATTCCAACGACCGAGCTGAACGCCGTGCCCTGGTCTGGACCGCCCGTGGCGATGAAGACCTGGGGGTTGTAGTGCGCTTGTTCGAACGCCTGCATGAAGGCCGACACCGTCGGCACGTCAACGGAGCCAAGGACCACGACTTGGGCCTTGGCGGCCGCTACCGCGTCGGCGATCGGGGTGTAGTCCGTCGTCTCAGCAGGAAAGACCGAGTAGTACTTGGTCTTCACGCCCGCGGCGGAGATGATCGCCTTCGCGACGGGGATCTGTGGTTCGGTGAAGGCGTCATTCGTGGTTACGTACGCGACCGACTTCGGACGCTTGTTCGCCGGCAGTGCAGCGATCCACTTCGCGAACGGCACCAACGCGTCCTTCACGGGCATCGACACGTCGAAGAGGTTCGTCAGTCCGGCTTGGAAGACCGAAGGCGCACCACCGGCTCCTTCGACCATCGCGTAGCCGTAACGGTCGACGGCCCTCGCGGCGGGCAAACTGAGCAGCGACGAGAACGGCCCGAAGGTCAAATTGACGTGGTCCAGTGAGATCAACTTCTGGTAGTTCGTTACGACCTGCGTGGGACTTGACGCGTCCGACACGATGTCGAGCTTCACCTGGTGACCGAGTAGTCCACCGGACTTGTTCACCGAGTCAGCCCAGAGTTGATAGCCCTGCTTGAAGGCAGTGCCGTCGCCCGAGAAGTCACCCGACAACGAGAGCGAAATTCCGATCGTGACTGGTTTGCCCTTGGCGATAGTGCTGCTCGACGCTCCGCTCGACGTGGCCATCATTGCTAATGACGCGAGCGCGACCGAAGTCACACCAGCCGCGCGAAGATATCTTCCCTTTTTAGTCATAGTTTCCCCCAGCGTTATACGTCCCCGGCGCTTCACCGATGCAGTAGTCCAGGTCCGATCACTCGGTGAGTGATGGGCTAACCATAACGACGTAGTGATACCCCGTCAACCGCACCAGCATGAAAAGAATTCAATGATTCAGCACTGTTCAACGCAGTGAGAAGTCCATTACCATCAGCATCAATCAGTGGTTCACTAGGGGGAAACATGGCAGACGTTCTGGTGGAAACTGCCGTGGCGAACTGGGAGCCGCGCTTTTGCTCCAACGGCGTCGAAGTCAGCGACTACGCACGCATCACGAAAGACCTCGAACATTGGGACGATTGGTGCGCGGCGTGGTGCGCGGGCGCCGAGGTACACCTCGAGCTCGCCGAAGCGGCGCTGTCCGGAGGTCACTCGCTGAGCGCTGGTGAGTTCTTCGCCCGCGCCGCCACTTACTTTCACTTCGGCAAGTTTCTCTTCGTCCACGACCCCGACCAGGCCAAGGCGGCGCACGCTCGCGCGGTCGACGCTCTCAACCGGGCAACACCCCTCTTCGTTCCCCCCGGGCGTCGAGAGGAGATCGACTTCGAGGGCTCGAAGATGGTCGCCCTCTTTCGAACGCCCAACACCGTCGGTCCGCACCCCACGGTCATCTTGATTCCCGGTCTCGACTCAACGAAGGAAGAGTTCCGCGAAATTGAACGAGCCTTTCTCGATCGCGGCATGGCGACCTTCTCCCTCGACGGCCCAGGCCAGGGTGAAGCAGAATGGACCCTCGCCATACGACCTGAGTGGGACCGGGTCGGTGAGGTCGTCATTGATCACCTCGAGACCATGACCGACGTCGACACTTCGCGGCTCGGCGTCTGGGGCGTCAGCCTCGGGGGCCTCTACGCCGCGCGCATGGCGGCGTCGGATCTGCCGATCAAGGGAACGATCTCTCTGGCCGGTCCTTACAACATGGGCGCTTCGTGGGCGAACCTCAATCCCTTGACGCGCCACGCGTTCCAAGTTCGCTCTTTCAGTTCGACACCGGAGGAGGCGGAGAAGCGAGCGTGGGACATGACCCTCGAAGGGCACACCCAAAAGATCACGACGCCGTTGCTCGTCATCATGGGCAAACGCGATCGACTCTTCCCGTGGCAAGACGGCGAGCGCTTGGCCAGCGAAGCGCGTGGCGAAAGTGAACTGCTCTTGCTCGAAGAAGGTAATCACGGAGGGGCCAACGTCATCTACCGTCATCGTCCCCAAGGTGCCGACTGGATGGCTCAACGTCTTCAGGTCACGAGTGTCGCGTGATCAACACGCCGAACTCGAGGACGCTGGCGCGCCATGCCTAGAGTCACGATGCCCCAACTCGGCGAGACCGTCGCCGACGGAACCGTCACGAAGTGGTTCAAGAAGGAAGGCGACACCGTGAAACGCGGTGAGACGCTCTTCGAGGTGTCCACGGACAAGGTCGACACCGAGATCCCCGCACCCGCCGACGGCGTACTCACGAGAATCCTCGTGGCCGAAGGTGAGACGGTCGACGTCGGCACGCTGCTCGCGGTGATTGGTGACGAAGATCTTCCCGAGGCCTCGACGCCTAACGCCCCCGCGACGTCAACACCCGCAACCACTTCAACGACGGTCTCACCGGCAACCCCCAAAGGGACCACGTCCAGCGAGTCCGGTGGTCACGTCTCTCCCGTCGTTCGCCGGCTCCTCGCCGAGCATCAGCTCGACGCCAACGACATCCCCGGAACGGGTCCACAGGGACGCCTCACGCGTGACGACGTTCTGGCTTTCGTCGAAAGCGGAGCAACCGCACCCGCCGCGACGCCAAAGGGCGCCGTGTCACCCGTCGTGCGACGGCTCTTGCGTGAACACGACATCGACGTGTCGTCGGTACGTGGCACCGGCGCCGACGGTCGCGTCACTCGTCGTGACGTCGAGGCGATGATCGGCCAAGATGCTGGCGGCGACGCGACCTCAGGTGACGAGGTCATCCCCTTCACCAAGATTCGCCGACTCACTGCCGAGCACATGACACGGTCGAAGTCGACCTCCGCCCACACCTTGATGGTGAAAGAAGTGGACTACGAAAACGTCGAAGTCGTTCGTCGATCGCACGGTGCCGCGTTCAAGGAACAAGAAGGGTTCTCCCTCACCTACTTACCGTTCAACGCCCTGGCGACGCTCGCGGCGTTGCGCGACTTTCCGAACCTGAACGGCTCCGTAGGTGTCGACGAGATGATCGTGCACCACGATCTCAATCTCGGCATCGCCGTGGACCTCGACGGCAGCGGTCTGGTCGTGCCGGTGGTGCATCACGCCGACAGCTACGACCTGCGATCGATCGCGCGAAAGATCCGCGAGCTCGCCTCGGGTGCTCGTACGAAGAAGCTCACCGTCGACGACATGGCCCACGGCACGTTCACCATCACCAACCCGGGACCCTTCGGCACCCTCATGACGGGCGCGATCATCAACCAACCCCAAGTAGCCATTCTCGCCACCGACGGCGTCGTGCGCAAGCCCGTCGTCGTAACGGACGTCGCGGGCAATGAGGCGATCGCTATTCACTCCGTGGGTAACCTCGCCCTCACCTTCGATCACCGCGTGATCGACGGCGCGTACGCTGCGCGTTTCTTGGCTCGAATGGCGGAGATCTTGCAAACTCGAGATTGGGCCAGCGAGCTCTAACGCTCGTCTTCCCCGGTGGCGACGCGCGACGAACAACTTAAGGTGGGGACCTTCACGCCCTCACTCTTGATCGACATCGCCCGATCCTCGGGAGCGTTTCGTAGGAAAGGTCTTGAGGTCGTCGAGTCGTTAGTTCCATCGTCACCTGCGCAGTTCACCTCGCTCGAAGCTGGTGAGTTCGACGTGGTCTTCACGAGTCCCGACAACGTCCTCGCCTATCACTTCTTGTCGTCGAATCCCCTTCAACGCAGCATCCCCCTCCAGATCATTTGCGGCATCGACCGCGGACTCGGTTTGTCACTCTGCACCGCGCCAAGCATCGCCGGCACTGAACACCTTCGCGGACAGATTCTCGGAGTCGACGTGCCCCAATCGGGGTTCGCGTTCGTGGCCTACGCCCTGCTCGAAAGGGCCGGTCTTCGACCGGGTGACTACACGATTGAATCACTGGGCTCGACGCCTCGACGGACGGACGCGCTCATCGCGGGTACGTGCGCGGTCACAATCTTGAACGCGGGTAACGAACTTCGCGCCGTGGGTGCCGGGTGTGCCATCGTCAGTCCCGTGGCCGACCTCGGTCCATACTACGGAACGGTCCTCGCGACGTTGTCGGATCGCGGGGATGACGTGAACGAAGTGAACCAACGCTTCGCCGGCGCGCTGCTCGCGACGACGGGCGAGATCATCGCGGGCAACAGAGAGTCCGAGGCCATCGAGGCAGCGATGAGGCTACTCAACCTCAGTGAGTCTGAGGCCCAGGACCACTATGAATGCCTGCGTCATCCAACGACCGGCTTCGTCGCGAGTGGACGAGTAGACCGCGCGTCGATCGCAACGCTCGTAGAACTTCGCCGCACGTACTCGCCCACGTCCGAGCTCGACGAGATCATGGACGCTCTCGACACCGTGGTGCTGGATGGTGTCCTCGAGTAGTGCCGAACACGTCACACGCGGCGTGGCGCGTGGAGTTTTTGCGCAGCACGTGACTAGCCTCGGATTGTAGGGAAAAAGTGAACCAACGCAGTTGAGGAAACGAGATCTCATGACCACCACTGAAGACCAACGTTCGACCAAGTCCAGCGTTACCGACGCATTACTCCTTCGTCGCCCCGTGTGGCAGTCATTCATCGGCGGCGCCTTCATCGACGACAGCACGGGCGCGACCTTCGAAGTCCTCGAGGCGTCGAACGCGCAGCCGTTGGCGCGCGTGGCGATAGCGAGCGACGCCCAAGTAGACCGCGCGGTGATGGATTCGCGCCGGGCCTACGAGGACGTCTGGCGCTACCTCTCGCCGAAAGAGCGCGGAGCGATGATGCGCGAAGTGGCGCAGCGCATCCGAGACCACGCTGACGAACTGGCCGAGCTCTGCGCGCGCGAAGTCGGTAAGCCCAAGCGAGACGCGCTTCGCATCGACGTCCTGTCGTGTCACTCGAGTTTCGACTACTACGCCGGCATCACCGACTACGTGAGCGGTGAGATCCTCGACCAGGGCCCCATCGAGGCCCGCGTCACGTACGAGCCTTACGGCGTGGTCGCGGCGATCCTCCCCTTTAACTGGCCCCCGATCCACTTCTCAAAGAAGTGCGCGCCTGCACTGGCCGTGGGCAACACCGTCGTTATAAAGCCCGGCGAGCAAGCTCCGCTCACGGTGCTGCGACTCACGGAGATCGCGAACGAAGTATTGCCCCCGGGCGTCATCAACGCCGTGAGTGGCATGTCGGGGGGCGCGGCACTGGTGGCCCATCCCCGCGTCGAGCGCATCTCCTTCACGGGCTCGACCGCCACTGGTCGCAAAGTCATGGAGGGCGCCGCGAAGAACCTGACGTTCGCCACAATGGAACTGGGCGGCAAGAATGCCCTACTCGTGCTCGACGACGCCGACGTCGAGAGCGCCGTCGCAATAGCGATCGAGGGAATGTTTTACAACCAGGGTGAGGCCTGTACCTCGACGTCGCGCATTCTCGTGCACGGTTCGATCTACGACGAGTTCGCTCGACGCTTCGTCGAAAAGGCCGCGCAGTTGGTGGTGGGCGACCCGCTCGAAGTCGAAACTGACATCGGACCCCTTGTCGACGCGAAGCAGCACCAGCGCGTGCAACACTTCGTCGAGCTCGGCATCGAAGAAGGCGCCACGTTGCTCTTTAAAGGCACCGTCCCCGACGACGAGCAGTTCAGTGAGGGCTACTTCGTCGCTCCCTACATCTTCGGTGACGTCACCGCGAAGATGTCGATCGCACAAGAGGAGATCTTTGGACCCGTTGCTTCGCTGATGCGTTTTGACACCGACGACGAAGCCGTTGACATCGCGAACGACTCGCCCTACGGACTCACCGCAGCGATTTGCACTCGCGACGAAGCGCGCGCAGCTCGACTGGCCCAACGACTTGAGGTCGGCATGGTCTTCGTGAACAACTACACGAGACGAAACTTCATTGGCTCTCCGTTTGGTGGCGTGAAGGGCAGTGGCTTCGGCCGTGAGTACGGTCCCGAAACGTTGCACGAGTTCGTGCGCGCGAAGAACGTGCGCTTTCCCTCTGGTCGGGGCCCCATTCCCGGCTGGCCACCACCACCACAGCGCTAACACCCGCGGGGCGATATCTCGCGCGCGAGCGCGCGCAGTAAACTCGTTCAATGACTCGTGACAAGATTTTGGAGTCGGCCGCGCACGAAATCGAGCTCAACGGGATGACGCAGTTCCGCGTGAAGCGCGTCGCCTACGCCGCCAAGATTTCCGTGGCTCTGCTCTACAGCTACTTCGACGACCGCGAAGACCTCATCGCCTGCGCCATCGTGCACCGTTTTCGCGAAGTCCTCCTCGGACTCGCCGAGACGTTCACCCATCCCCTCGAGTCGGTAGAGACGACAGAGGACCTACGCCAAGCACTACGGATCATCATCGCTGACGCCCAGGTCCCGGCTCGCACCGAAGCGCGAATCCAGCGCATCGAGAGCATGTCGTTCGCTCGTCACAACCCCACGGCGTCGGCCGGTATCGCCGAAGCGAAGAAGGAAGTCGCCACGAGGATCGTCAGTCGAGTGAAGCCTCTCGAGGACAAGAAACTCCTCGCCGAAGGCATGAGCGCGGTGGCCTTCGCACGCATTTGGTACGCACTCTTCTTCGGTCAGATTGAACTTGAGGGCGAGCACGCGCTGTCAGTGAACGCGGACGAGTGGTTCACGGCGCTCACGGTGCTCGCCGAGGCCGCCATCCGCAAGGAACCCAGTTCACTCTTGTCGTAACGCCGTCACTCGACGCGACGGTGCTCTACCCGGAGACTTTCACGCGACTAACTACGGGACGAATCGCGCTCGTGACGCTTCGAGTTCAGCAAGTGCTTCCGCGCGGCCGACCCAGTTCTCGACCTTGACCCACTTGCCTTCGTCGAGGTCCTTGTACACGGTGAAGAAGTGGCTGATCCGATCGAGGACGTCCTTGGGCACGTCACCGATGTCGGTCGCTGACTTCCACTTGGGGTCGTAGCTGGGCACCGTGATGAGTTTTCCGTCTTCACCGTTCTCATCGGTCATGACGCACATGCCGAGGATCTTCACTTCGATGAGGCAGCCAGGAAAGGTCGGGAACTCGGTGAGTACGAGCGCGTCGAGGGGGTCACCGTCGCCACCCAAGGTGTCGGGAATGAAGCCGTACTCCGCCGGGTAGCCCATCGCCACGACGAGGTGCCGGTCCAATTTGATGGTGTGCGTGTCATGGTCGTACTCGTACTTGTTCTGACTGAAACGCGGAATCTCAACGATGACGTTGACGTTGGCAGTGTCCATGGAGGTGCTCCTTCGTAGATCGTCTGGTGAGTCCTACTCACTCGTCGTCAATCGTAGCCACGGACTAGACGGCGCTCCTCGGCCACGGCACCGTTCCCAAGCGCGTTTCGCCCCAAGTCGTCACGCGACGCCGTCCTAGACTCAGAGCGCGAGAAGCCACACTTCTCGACACGAGGAGGTCCGAATGGATCGTATTGGTGTAGTGGGTTGCGGCCTCATGGGATCGGGCATTGCTGAAGTTACGGCGCGCGCCGGGGCCAACGTCCTCGTCGTCGAACAAGACGCCGTCGCCATGGGTAAGGGTCTCGAGCGCATCGAGAAGTCACTGCTTCGAGCGGTGACGTCAGGGAAAATGGCCGAGGAGGAGTCTCGTCGGATCCGCGACAACCTTTCGTTCACCACCGACTTTTCTGAGCTCGAAGACCGTGAACTCGTCATCGAAGCCGTCGCCGAGAACGAGGAGATCAAACTCGACGTCTTTCGAAAGATCGACGCTGCGGTGAAGGATCCTGATGCCATCCTCGCGACGAACACCTCGTCGATCCCCATTATCAAGCTCGCCATGGCAACCCACCGCCCCGAGCAGGTGATCGGCATGCACTTCTTCAATCCAGTGCCTGTACTGAAGCTCGTCGAACTGATTTCGTCGCTGTTGACGAGCCCCGAGACAACGGCGCGCGCGCGCTCGTACGCAACTGAGTCGCTCAGCAAAAGAGTCATCACGTCGCCCGACCGCGCCGGTTTCGTCGTGAACGCACTCCTCATCCCCTATCTGCTTTCGGCGATTCGGATGCTCGAGTCGGGATTCGCCAGCGCCGAGGACATCGACACCGGCATGATGGTTGGTTGCGCGCATCCCATGGGACCACTCGCGCTCACCGACCTCATAGGGCTCGACACGACGATGGCGGTCGCGGAGTCGCTCTACGAAGAGTTCAAGGAGCCACACTTGGCTCCGCCGCCGCTGCTTTCACGCATGACCCAAGCCGGCCTCATGGGCCGCAAGTCAGGCCAAGGATTTTTCTCGTACAAATCGTAGACTGCGGTTTCGGTCAACGCTTTACGCGAAACCACGTGCACGAGATTGAGAGAGCCAACACATCACTGAACGACAAGTTGGGCCGCGCCAACACCTCCTACGCTGAGTAGTGAGGAGGAATGTCGTGGTCAACTACATCGTGACACTGCAGTGCGTCGACGTGCCGGGCATCGTGCGCGCCGCAAGTGCTGCCATCGTGGCGATCGACGGCAACATCCTCGAAAACGACCAGTTCACCGATCCTGTCACGCGACAGTTCTGCATGCGGACTCGTTTCGAGACCGCAACGGAAGATATCCATGCGGTTCGTTCGCGTTTAGTAGGCGACCTTGCATCCTTTGCGCCGAAGTTGGGCATTCGTCTGGAAGACGCGCGTCGACGAGCCCTCGTCATGGTCTCGACCTACGACCACTGCCTGGCTGAACTTCTCTACCGGCACGAACACGATGAGTTACCGCTCGATATCACCGCGATCGTGAGCAACCATCCCGACTGTGCACCACTGGCCGAGCGCTACGAGATCCCCTTCTTCGAAATCCCCGTGACGCCAGAGACCAAAATTGACGCCGAGATCGAACTTCGATCGTTACTCAAGGAGTTCGACGTCGACTTCGTCGTCCTGGCGCGCTACATGCAGGTGCTCTCACCTGAGCTCTGCTCCGATCTCAGTGGCCGGATCATCAACATCCACCACTCCTTCTTGCCGGGATTCAAGGGAGCGCGCCCCTACCACCAGGCCTACGAACGCGGAGTGAAACTCATCGGCGCGACGGCGCACTTCGTCACGTCCGACCTCGACGATGGCCCCATCATCGATCAAGACGTCGTGCGCGTCAGTCACGCACGACTACCGAAGGACTTAGTTTCGCTGGGTCGCGACGTCGAGCGAAGTGTGCTCGCTCGCGCGGTTCGCCTCGTAGCTGAGGACCGCGTCGCGCTCGTCGGCAATCGAACTGTCATTTTCTCGCAGTAGTCCATCACTAGGTTGGACGACGATTTCCCTATTTGAAGGTGGGCACATGACCAGAGAACGGCGCGGAGTATTCGGCGAGGCGGTGGCGCAGTACGAGGCCGCACGCCCGGGTTATCCCAATGAACTCATTGACGACGTCTTGAACTACGCCGAGCCAGTTGATCGTGCGTTGGAGGTTGGCGCCGGTACGGGCAAAGGGACCGTCGCCTTCGCCGAGCGTGGCGTGCGTCTTACGTGTCTTGAGCCAGATACTCGGATGGCGGCGGCACTGGTTCGTCAAACCTCGAAGTTTCCCTTGGTGTCGATCATCGAGACTCCTTTCGAGACGTGGGAACCAAGTGAGGGATTTGATTTGCTCTTAGCGGCTCAATCGTGGCACTGGGTCAACGAGGACAGAAAATGGGACCTCGCGTACGCCGCACTGAAAGAAGGCGGAACGATGGCGCTTTTTTGGAACGTGTACGCGCTCACCGACGTACCGACACAGGCGGCGCTGCTCGACATCGATCGTCAGTTTCACGTGGACACAGTCGGTAACACACCGAGTGAAAGACCCTACGAAGACTTCGAAGGCGAGATCGAACTGGCTGACGGCTGGCCGGCGTTTGATCTCGTCGATGACCCTCGATTTACGAAGTTCGTGTCACGGCGCTATCACCGAGAGCAATCTTTCTCCACCTCTTTGTACCTCGATTTTCTCTCGTCACTCTCCGCGTATCGAATGATCGACGAAGACCAGCGCCGCTCGTTGCTTCGCGACGTTGCTCGTGTCCTCGAAAGTCGCGGTGGCACTGTTTCAGTCGGGATCGCCACGGACCTCTTCATGTGCCGTACTCGATAACTGCTTGTCATCAAAAGCGAAACTGTCCATAATGCACGGTTCAGAGAGTGGATGGCGGACACGACGACTTCGATCCTGGCAGTGAAGTCGTGAAGATGGTCACGAATGGGTGGCCACCACTTATCTCGAACCTCAATTCATTGCTTGAAACGAGTGAAATCCTCTCCAAGAGTTAGAGGCCATCACGTGAGCGTCGTCAACCACGCGTGACGAACTCTGATCAATGAGACGAAAATGCCCCTCTCCACCGGACAGGTCCTAACGGAGAGGGGAATTTTCATGCCTGCTGCCGCCGGGGACTGCGCCATCGTTCGCGGGCGTCCCCAACGAAGATTTCTGGATCAAAGTAGAAACTCCGCGAACCTTTTCTTGGTCCCGCGCGTCTCTAGAGGTATGCGGCGCGCTCTACCTTCTCCCCGATCGACGGCGGTCGACTAAGTGGAAGGCTCTACGGGCGTGGACGACCTTCAAGCGTGGCTGGCGGAGTGCTATCCGCAGTCCGTTCGAACGGCGTACTTGATTCTCGGCAATCGCCTCGACGCCGAAGACGCCGTCCAAGAGTCGTTCCTTCGCGCTTGGAAGTTCCGCGACTCTCTCTCTAAGGAGTCCAGCTTCAAGCCGTGGCTGTACCGAGTCGTGGTCAACACGTGCAACTCCAAGCTTCGCCACGACATCCCACGACGCGAAGGACGCGTCAACGACGTGAACCTGGTCGACATCGCGACGTACGACGACCTGCCCGGGCGCATCGCTTTGTCGAACGACGTGATGAGCGCGCTGCGAGACCTCCCCGTCCATCTACGCGTCGTCGTCGTGTTGCGTTACTACGCCGATCTCAGCGAGCGAGAGATCGCCATCGCCATTGCTCGTAAGCAAGGGACCGTGAAGTCTCGACTCAACGAGGCGCGCTCGCGACTTGCCCTGCACCCAGCACTGAGGTCCGAATCTTCGAGAAGTTCCACTACAAGTAAGGAGGTGACCGGATGACCATGATCGACGAGGATGTCCTTATCAACGCGCTCAACGACGTCGCCAGCGCGTTCGAGATCTCTCCGGATGCCACTGACCGAATATTGACGGAGGCGCAGGCGAACGAACCTCCCAGTCGATCGCGTCACGTCCCCACGCTGATCAGTCAACCGAGTCGTGGGCGCGCGCTTCTGGTGGCGGCGGCGCTCATCGTGATCGTCGCCGGCGTTTCGGTACCCCTCTTTCGAAGCGAAGGCAATTCCAACAAAATCGCAGCCTTTGGCCCTTTGGGAAGTCGCCACGCAAGCCAAGGGAGCGTCACGACGACCGCTCCGCCCTTAGCAATAAGCGGGACAGGGTCCGCTGCGGCGCTATTACCTCCAGGGGTGAGCGGGAAAACCCTCAACGGCACCGGCCTCACGCAAGTCAGTGCCAACGCTTTGAAAACGAGCACGTCTCTAAAGATTGAGTCGAGCGGATCGATCGCTTTGACAGTTGCCAAAGGCCACGTTGAGTCGGCCTTCACGCGTCTCAGCAAACTGGCTACGAGTGACGGAGGTTTCGTCGACAGCACTGAGGCCAACGTGGGATCGCGCACGTCGGGCAAGTTCTCCTACGGCACGATCGTCGTACAGGTCCCGCAACGCAACTTCGCGAAACTCGTCGCGCAGGCCCAGCGTGTCGGACATGAGACGTCGGTCAGTACTTCCTCCAACGACGTGACGGCGCAGTACGTCGATCTCCAAGCACACATCACCGCCCTCGAGGCGAGTCGACGGCAGTACTTGGTGATCATGACCAAGGCCACTACGATCGACGGCATCTTGGCCGTGCAGAGTCAGTTGAACACGCTGCAGAGTCAGATCGAACAACTCCAGGGCCAACTCAACGTTCTCAGCCACGAGACCACGTACGGAACTCTCACCGTGGCCGTCTCCGAGGTCGGTCACGCACACGGATCGACACCTCTAACTGGTTTCTCCAAGGCCTGGCACGACAGTGTTAGCGGCTTCATCTCGGGATTCCAGTGGTTACTGCGGCTCGCGGGGCCAATTCTCTTTGCGGTTCTCGCTCTCGGCGCGTTGTTCACCCTCGCGAAGTTCGCACGTCGCGTTGTTCGCCGTCGCCGGCTCTGAAAAGTACCGACGAACCGAGGACCCCTATTACGATCACAAGACGTGATCATCAGGCAAGCGAACGAGAGCGACTGGGCTGACATCTATCCCTTCTTTCGCCTCATCGTCAGTGAGGGCACCACGTACGCGTTCCCCGAGGGACTTTCACTCGAGGATGCTCGTCCTTGGTGGATGGAACATTCGCCAGGGACCACCGTTGTCGCCGTAGAAGACAGTTCCATTGTCGGATCGGCCAAAATGGGTCCCAACCGACCCGGTCGAGGCTCGCACGTGGCGACGGCAAGTTTCATGGTCGACCCCACCCATCAAGGAAGCGGCGTCGGACTCGCGTTGGGCCACTACGTCATCGACTGGGCTCGCGCCGCTGGCTATCGGAGCATCCAGTTCAACGCGGTGGTGGCGACCAATCACGCTGCGGTACGACTGTGGGAGAGATTGGGTTTCTCAATTCTCGCCACGGTCCCCAAAGCGTTTGACCACCCCGAACACGGATTAGTCGGTCTCCATGTGATGTTCTTGGAGTTATAGAAATCAACGGACACCTTGTTGATGATCGAGTGTGACGCGTTTCGGGCATCCACGATTCAACCGGAACCGATACCGCCATCCGACGCAAGAAGTTGGCCGTTGATCCAACCTCCGTCGGCGGAACAGAGAAACGAAACGAGGTTGGCGACGTCGTTGGGAATGCCGAGCCGACCCAGCGGTGTCTCATCAGTAATGCGGGTCTTCAATTCTGGCGTCATCCAACCGGTGTCGGTCGGGCCGGGGTTGATGACGTTGGCGGTGATGCCGAGTCCGGCGAACTCCTGCGCTGCGGCGAGCGTTATCCGGTTCAGTGCGCCCTTGCTCGCGCCGTAGGGCAGATTGCCAACGGTGTGGTCGCTCGTCAGCGCGATGACGCGCCCGTAGCGTGACGAAGCTTGATAGCGGAGGCCGAACTCTCTAATGAGAAGCCAGGTGGCTCGCGCGTTTACGGCAAAGTGACGGTCAAAACTCTCAACGGTGGTGTCGAGGATGCCGGAGTCGACTGACTCGCAGTGGCACAGCACGAGCGCGGAGACCGGACCCAGTTTCGTTTCGACTGAGTCAAACAGACTCGACGTTGAATCGGGAATTTCGAGGTCGGCTTCAACGCTGACGGCGCGACGACCAATCTCAGTGATACGGGTCGTGAGTTCGTCGGCCGTGCCCACGTCCGTGCCGTAGTCCATCCGTTCGTCGTAGGGAGTCCAGAAATTGAAGCCCACATCGAATCCGTCGCGCGCGAGTCGCTGGGCGACGGCAAAGCCGATGCCATCACGACGGCCGACACCAGTCACAAGAGCGACGTAGTTACTTGCTGAATGATGCACTGACGTGGTCATCTCGTCATCTTGACCGATGTGAACGAGAAAAGACGAAGTCCCGCCGCCATCAAGTCCGTCGCTCAGTTGCGTATCCGTTGATCGACACGGCCTCCGTATAACCGGTCGCCCTCAACTTCGTACCTCAACCCACCCAATCGCCTTAGCTGAGCCAACTGGTCACTTCTGTTGCCAAGTTCCTGCTCCTATCCGCAGGGAGGGAACTCCCTCTCCCATGTGGCGATTCGCAAACATTGATTACCCCTCCCACTTTTTCGCTCTATTTTCAAGCCTCCCGGCTCTTGACACGATCTCTCCAACATTGGTGACTAATATTCTTTATCTATGAAGATAGATAAACTTAAAGACTCGAAGATCGGTGGTGACGCATTCGTATCACCGATCGTTTTCAGACTCGATCCCTCGTCGGGGGTACCCACATACCTTCAACTCGTCCATCAGGTCGAGCACGCGCTGAGACTCGGTTACCTCCAACACGGTGATCAACTTCCGCGAGTAAAGGACGTTGTCGGTTCACTCTCCATCAACCCGAACACCGTGATCAAGGCGTACGCCGACCTTGAAGGGAAGGGCATCGCGAAAGGTCGACCGGGGGTAGGCACCTTCATCGTCTCCGTACCCACGACCGTCGACCTGGCACAGCTGAACTCACTCCGTCGATCGTTGAAGCGAGGTTGGTTACGAACCGCCGCGGACGCTGGCCTCGATGAAAACGACATCGTCGCGCTGTTTACGATCACGCTTCAGGAATTCTTCACGGAAGGAACGACGTCGACCGGACAAGCCAACACCGGCGAGGTGGTCGCGTGAACGTCATCGAAGTTTCCAATCTCGGCAAGCGCTACGGCAAACGTTGGGCGATCCGTGACTGCTCACTTTCAATTCCTGCGGGTGAAGTCGTGGCACTCGTCGGACCCAACGGTGCGGGCAAGACGACGCTGCTGCACTGTGCGGTCGGTCTCGTTGAGCCCAGCACGGGCTGCGCCAAGGTGTTCGGAGGTCTTCAAGCCGGCTCACCAGAAGCGCTGGCTCGGATTGCCTTCGTCGCCCAAGACGCGCCTCTTTATAAGTACCTCTCCGTCCACGCCGTCATTGAATTGACGCGCAATCTGAATCGCAGTTTCGACACCAATCTCGTCCGAGAGCGACTGGACGATTTAGGTATAGGTCTCAGTCAGAAAGTCGGCAAACTCTCGGGTGGTCAGCAGTCACAACTCGCGCTGGCACTTGCCCTCGCGCGCCATCCCGACCTGTTGGTCCTCGACGAGCCGCTCGCCCGGCTTGACCCTCTCGCACGAAGTGAATTCATGGGCGTGGTCATGCGCGCCGTCGCCGAAGAGGGTCTCTCTGTCGTTCTCTCATCTCACGTAGTGTCCGAACTCGAACGCGTAGCTAGTTATCTGATCGTGCTCAACGTGGGTCGTGTCCAAATTGCGGGTGACATCGACAGTGTTACCGAGGACCACGTTTTGCTCACGGGTCCCATCGACGAAGTTGACCAGGTCCGCGAGTCCTTTGATGTCGTGCAGATCCTCCGCGGCGACCGACAAGCTCGACTGCTCGTGCGGATCAACGGCGTCGCTGACATTGGACCACTTTGGGAGTCGTCGTCAGTATCGCTCGAAGAGTTGATTCTTGCGTATCTACGAGATCCTGACTCCTCAGCAATCTCATCGCCGATGAGCGGAGGCTCGTCGCAGATCCGAGAGGTCAGAACATGAACGCCGTCATCACCGAAGAAATTTCGCCACCGATTTCACGCAGCTCCCTGCCGCTACGGGCCATGACGCGCGTCACCTGGCTCCAACACCGCTCCTTGATTCTTGGTGTTCTCGGACTATTTGGCGCTCTGGCTGTCTACGTTGTGTTCAACAGCGATGCCGTGCACGCCATCTACGCCCAGTACGTTCTGCATAAATGTTCGGCGCCCGTCGCTTCGAACATTCGCACCTGCATAGGTATCACTCCTCGAATCCAGGCATCGTCCGACACGCTTACGTTGGTAAATATCGCCGTGCAAGTGGTGCCCGTCGTCGTCGGCATGTTCATTGGCGCGCCACTCATTGCGCGCGAGTTTGAATCGGGAACCTACCGGTTCACGTGGACCCAAGGAATGCCTCGGACACTGTGGCTCACCTTGAAGATTGCGCTTCTCGCCTTTGCCGTCATCGTGCCAGCGTGCTTGCTCGGTCTTTTGGCAGGTGGCTACAACAATCCATTCAACGCCATTGGTTTAGCGAATCGCTGGCAAATAGCCCAGTTCGACATGACGGGGCTCACGCTTCCGGCTTGGACGCTCCTCGGACTCGCGTTGGGCACCTTCGTAGGAGCGCTCGTGAAGCGAACCGTGAGCGCGATGGCCGTTACGGGCGCCGTTATCGGCGGATGCATCGTCGCCGTTTTTTGGAAACTTGATTACCTTCTTCTCAGCATTGGCGTCAGAGTCACCACGATCTCTCCGGAAGGGCTCAATTACGGAGCACTGAATATGGGGGCTGAGACGTCCGGAACCGGGTTCGGCCGCTACGGAGCCAATATCTCGACTCAACCTGTCGGCAGTTGGTTGGTCAACGGCTGGTACACCGGTCCCAACGGAGGTCGCCTTTCGTCGCACGCCACGCACCAGCTCATTATCCGTGCATTGGAAAACTCGAAAAGACAAATAGTCTGGCTCGCACAGCATCACTACGCCTATTGGGTGAGTTATCAACCAGCCAACCGATACTGGATCTTTCAGAGCGTCGAGGTGGCCGTGCTGGTTGGCCTTTCCGTGGTCCTCGCGTGGGGAACGTCAACACTGATTCGACGACGGGCGTAACGAAACGACGGTGCCCGAATCCGCTGTGGATTCGGGCACCGTATCGACTTTTAACGGTCTACGTTGACGAACGGTCGTTCCCAGAATGAAATACTGGGAACTGCGAATCGTCACTCACTCTTTGGCGCAAGTGGTTCTGCCAAGAGCAAGTACATCTGGCGACGAAGTTCGCTGAGTAGATCTCCGGCGCGCGCCTTTTGATCGGCAGATCCGGCTTGTGCCACTTGGGTGACGGCAATCGCCACTTGTCGAAGGGCTTGGTGAATCGCCATATCTCCCTGGTCCGCTTGGCGAACCATCGTCTCCCACGGCGCCGCTCGTTCTGAACGGGACTTCAACTCGGCGCGACCTTCATCGGTCAGCGTGAACTGACGACGACCTTCGGCGCTCTCTGAGCGCACCAGACCCTGGTCTTCCAAGAGCTGCAGTGCTGGGTAAATAGATCCGGGACTTGGCTGCCACAGACCTTGGGTCCGCTCAGACAGTTCCTGCATCATTTCGTAGCCGTGCATCGGTCGCTCTTCGAGCAGGGCGAGAATCGCCATACGCACGTCGCCACGACGCCCCCGGCCGCCCCTCATGGAAGGTCCACGACCTCTCATGTGCTCGCCTCTTGCACCTTCGTGGCGCGGGCCGTGTCGACGGCGTCCGCCGGAACGATTCTCGAAGAGTTTTCCTTCGCCATTTTCATCATTACTTCCTCGCCCTTTTGGCGAGCGATCGAATTCTCGATTTCTCATCAACGTATCCTTTCGATAGGTTTGTGCCTATAACGATATATCGTTATAAGTCGTTTGTCAAGTAACTCTCGTGAATCTTGTAGTAATACCTGATGAGGATACGCAATATGGGAGGCCGCTCGCCCACCACGACGCGGATTTTCGAAGTCTTACCCAAAATCGAGGCGTAACGGTGAACGAGGGTTCGCCAGCGTGCCGCTCTCGCGAATCATTCGTTCCACTGACGCGCGCCGTCCTAGGTTCCGATCATGGAGTTTGAGGGCGCGGCGTTCGACTATCACGGGGCGCTCGTCGTCGTCGAGTCCGACGCAAACCACATTGTCTTCATTCATCCTCACGGAGGAACACCCGACGCCCCCGCGTCGCTACCGAGCGATCCCTGTCGACCCGGCGAAGCGCCCGATACGGCCGCAGTGCGAATCGTTCGTGAAAAGACTGGACTCGACGTCACGTTGGTTCGCGAGTTCGTCACGTTCATTCAAGAGGGAACGCCCACCGGCACCATGTGCGCGCACGGTTACGTCGCGCGCGTGATTGGCGGAGAGTTGCTAGATGACGGTCCCGAAGGCCCGGCGTTGGCCTACGCGCTTGACGACCTACCCTCGATTGTTCACGTCCGCGTCGCCAATAGACGAACGCTCGACGCCTACCTTCTCCAGCGTTCCGATCGCGTTTAAGTAACGGCGTTTCGCACCGCGAACTCGGCGTCGCGATACGACTCGCCTTTCATGACATCGACGAGGATCTCTACGGCGTCAAAGACGTCCACGAAGCGTAGATAGAGCGGCGTGAAGCCGAAGCGCGCGATGTCGGGGTCTCGGAAGTCACCGATCACGCCACGCTGCAGGAGCGCCTGAATGATGCCGTAGGAGTCGGGGTGGCGAAGCGCGACTTGGCTGCCACGCTTGGCGTGATCGCGCGGCGTGACGATCTCGAAGACGCCCGGCAGCCTCGCCTCGACGAGTTCGATGAAGAGGTCGGTGAGTTGGAGACTCTTCGCGCGAACCTGGTCCATAGACGCGCGGTCCCAGACGTCGAGCGCTCCGTCGAGGGCGGCGAGTGCGACGATCGAGGGCGACGACGTGACGAAGGCCTGCATCCCTTCGGCCGGTTCGTAGTCGAGTTCGAAGTCGAAGGGTCGGGCGTGGCCGAGCCAGCCCGGCAAGGGGTTCTCCAACAAACCCTGCCAGGACTTTCGCACGTAGAGGAACGCCGGTGAGCCCGGTCCCCCGTTCAAGTACTTGTAGCCACATCCGGCCGCGAAGTCCGCGTTGGCGCCCGTGACGTCGAGGGGCACCGCGCCCGCGGAGTGCGCGAGGTCCCAGAGCATCAACGCGCCCGCGTCGTGGACCTTTGTCGTGATGCCTTTCAGGTCGAGCATCTCACCGCTTCGAAAGTCGACGTGGGTCAGCATCACGAGCGCGACGTCGTCGTTCAGTTCGCTCTCGATGGCGCTTCGTTCAATGGCCTTCACGGTGATGGGTCGCCCGGCGCGCGCGGCCATTGCTCGCACGATGTAGAGGTCGGAGTGAAAGTTCGCGACGTCGGTCAAGACAACGGAACGGTCCTTTCGCAGGTCGAGCGCGCCGCCAATGATTTTCGCGAGCAGAAAGGTGAGCGTGTCCGCAACGAGCACCTCGCCGGGTTGGGCGCCGATCAAGGGCGCGAGTCGATCGCCGACGCGCGTGGGCATCTCCATCCAACCGCTTTCGTTCCAACCGCGCACGAGACCGCGGCCCCACTCGTCGTTGATGACCTCATTGACGCGTGCCGCGACCGCGCGCGACACTGGACCAAGGGAGTTGCCGTCGAGGTAGATCTCGTGCTCGTTGAGCATGAACTCGTCGCGCAGTGGCGCGATCGCGTCCTTCGCGTCGAGGGCGACACAGTCGACACGGGCGGTCACAGTACGGACCTCACTTCCCATAGTGCGGGATAGAGACGTTGATTCAAGGTGGTGTCGAGGTAGGCCATGCCCTCACTGCCGCCCGTACCCGGACGTCGACCGATCTGGCGTCCGGCCATCAGCATGTGCTGGTGACGCCAGACCGCGAGATTCTCGTCGTGGTCCATCAAGAGTTCCGCGACGGCGTGCAGTGCCGTTCTGGCTGCGTCGGTGTGCGAGAGGTAGAGCGCGCGCACGACGTCGATGAGGTCTTCGTCGCTGGCGGCGCCCATAGTGACGCGAAGGGAGTGCTCGAAGCCCGCCCACACGCTCGGCATCTCGCTGATCGCGCGTAACCATTCGCGCTGCTCGTCGTCGAAGAATTCGAAGTTCAGCACAGCTTTTCGTCCGCCGCCACTTAGAAACTCGATAGCACGGAACTGAAAGGACTGAAAGCCCGACGCGGGGTCGAGGGGATCACGAAACTCCAGGAATCCTTCGGGCGACATGGTATCGAGCAGGCGCAGGTGGGTGAGCAAGAGCTCTTCTATCTCCACCATCCGTCGCAGGTGCGAGACGGCTCGCCACGGTTCATTGTCATGCAGGACACTCGCCGCACGTTTCAGTTCGTCGACCATCACCTTGAACCAGAGTTCGTAGGACTGGTGCACGACGATGAAGAGCAGTTCGTCCGGTGCGTCGTCGGTGAGAGGTATTTGTAGTTTCAAGAGGTCGTTGATACGTAAATACGTCGCGTAGTCGGTACCTTTTGCCACAGAGTGAACCTTACGTCGAACGCTCCAGCGACTGCGCTCTAGGAACGGGTTATCGGCTTGTAACGCAGGCGATGAGGCTGGTCGGCGTCGGTGCCGAGGCGCTTATGGCGGTCGGCCTCGTAGTCCGAGAAGTTCCCCTCGAACCAGCGAACGACCGCGTCGTCCTCGAAGGCGAGGACGTGCGTCGCGATCCGGTCCAAGAACCAGCGATCGTGACTGATGACGACGACACAGCCGGGAAACGACAGCAGTCCGTCCTCCAGCGCGCGCAGGGTGTCGACGTCGAGGTCGTTCGTGGGTTCGTCGAGGAGGAGCACGTTGCCTGCGCTTCGAAGCACCTTCGCGAGTTGCACCCGATTGCGCTCGCCACCCGAGATCTCACCGACGTTCTTCTGTTGGTCACTTCCCTTGAAGCCGAAGCTCGCTACGTACGCGCGCGCGTGAATCTCGCGCGAACCCACGACCATGTGCTCTTGTCCCCCACTGATCTCGTCGAAGACCGTGTTCTCGGCGTTCAACGAGTCGCGGGATTGGTCGACGTAGGCGAACTGAACGGTCGAGCCGATCTCAATCGAACCGGCGTCGGGCTTCTCCTCGCCGACCATCATGCGAAAGAGCGTGGTCTTGCCCGCACCGTTGGGGCCAATGACTCCCACGATGCCCCCCGGCGGAAGGAGAAACGTCAGGTCCTCGATCAAGAGGCGCTCTTCGAAGCCCTTGGTGAGACCCGTCGCGTTCACGACAACGTCACCGAGCCTCGGGCCTGGCGGAATCGCGATCTCCAGACGATCGGCGCGCCGGTCGGCCGACTCGGACTCGGCAACGAGTTCATTGAACGAACTCACCCGCGCCTTACCCTTACTCTGACGGGCTCGTGGCGAGAGTCGGATCCACTCCAACTCTCGCTCCAGTGAGGCTTGGCGAACTTTGTCGGCCTTCTCTTCGGCGGCGAGGCGAGCTTGCTTCTGCTCGAGCCACGACGAGTAGTTGCCCTCCCAGGGAATGCCGTGGCCGCGGTCCAACTCGAGAATCCACTGCGCGGCGTTGTCGAGGAAGTAGCGGTCGTGGGTGATGGCAACGACGGTGCCGCTGTACTCCTGGAGCGTGCGTTCTAACCACGCCACCGACTCGGCGTCGAGGTGGTTCGTTGGCTCGTCGAGCAAGAGCAGGTCGGGCTTGGAGAGGAGAAGCCGACACAACGCCACCCGACGGCGCTCGCCGCCCGACAGGGTCGATACGTCGGCGTCGGGCGCGGGAAGGCGTAGTGCGTCCATCGCGATCTCGAGCGTGCGTTCCAAGTCCCACGCGTTCGCGGCGTCGATCTTGGTCTGCAGGTCGGCCTGCTCTCCCAACAGGGCGTCGAAGTCGGCGTCGGGATCGGCCATTGCCGCACAGACCTCGTTGAAACGAAGTAGGAGGTCGCGCTGCTCAGCGACGCCGTCGGCGACGTTGCCAACGACGTCTTTCGTCTCGTCGAGTTGGGGTTCTTGCGAGAGGTAGCCCACGCTGAAGCCCGGCGTCAGTCGCGCTTCGCCACTGAAACCATCGTCGAGGCCCGCCATGATGCGAAGCAGCGACGACTTACCCGAACCATTGGCCCCGATGACGCCGATCTTCGCGCCGGGATAGAAGGAGAGATGGATTCCCTTGAGAACCTCGCGGTCCGGCGGGTAGAACCGACGAAGGTCTCGCATCGTGAAAATGAACTGTGCAACCATGCCTACCAGTGTGGCCGAAATCGCCGCAGCACACTTTTTGTCGCGGGTCGCGTGTGACAGGCTCACTATTACACTCGGAAAATGTCTGAGAACACCGTCGACGTGATAACGCCCAAGCGCCAGGCCGCCGATTGGATGATTCTCTCCATCGCCTGTATCGCGCAGTTCATGGTGGTGCTCGACGTCTCCATCGTCAACGTGGCACTGCCGCACATGGGCCACGACCTGCACTTCACGTACTCGAGCGCACAGTGGGTCATCAACGCGTACGTCTTGACCTTCGCGGGCTTCTTGCTGCTCGGGGGACGAATGGCCGACTTCTTCGGTCGCCGACACGTCTACCTGATCGGTATGAGTATCTTCACGCTCGCCAGTATCGGCGCGGGCCTCGCCCACTCCGGCACCCAAATGATCATCGTGCGCGCGATCCAAGGTCTCGGCGGTGCCATCCTCTCGCCCGCTACCTTGACCATCATCGTCACGACCTTTCACGGACCTCGCTTGCCGAAGGCCATCGGCGCTTGGAGCGCGGTCGCCGGCGCTGGCGGGGCGGTCGGTGCGCTCTTGGGCGGAATCCTCACGGGGTTGGTCTCGTGGCGTTGGATCTTCTTCATCAACGTGCCCTTCGGGCTCATCGCCGGCACGGCGGCCCTTTTGTACCTGCAAGAGATGCGCAACAAGGACGCCACCTCCAAGCTCGACGTCACGGGTTCCGTTCTCGTCACGGGTGGCCTCGCCTCCGTGATCTACGCCGTCGTGAACACCACGACGCACAAGTGGACCTCGTCCTTCACCCTCGCGTGGCTCCTCGGCGGGCTCGTCCTGTTGGCCATCTTTTGCTTCTGGGAAGCGAAGGTCGCCTCGCACCCCCTCGTCCCCTTCAGGATCTTTCGTTCACGAACACTTTCAACCGCGAACGGCATCATGGTGCTCGTCGGGGGCGTCTTCTTCGCCATGTGGTATTTCTTGACCTACTTCTTCCAATCAGTCTTGGGCTTCGGTCCCGTGAAGGCCGGCTTATTGTTCGTACCAACGGCGGTCGCCATCATCGTCGGCGCGCAGATCTCGTCGCGACTGCTCACGAAGACCGGCGTTAAGCCGCTTCTCCAGGTGGGCGCAGCGCTCGCGGCACTCGGCTTCCTCTGGCTCTCGCTCATCCAACACAACAGCTCGTTCTTCGCCCACGTCCTCCTGCCCTCCGTCGTGACCGCTTTCGCCATGGGTCTGCTTTTCGCGCCCCTAGCCATGGCCGCCACGTCCGACATCGACCGGTCCGACGCGGGTCTGGCCTCGGGACTTCTCAACACCGCCCGTCAGGTCGGGGGTTCATTGGCGCTGGCGATCTTGGCCACCGTCGCCACGGACCGGACCACGTCGCTGTTGACGCACGTCTCGAAAGCCGCGGCCCTGACTGCGGGCTATCAAAGGGCTTTTGAGATCTCGGCGGTCATCGCGGTCATCGCCTTCGGTGTCACGTTCTTCCTGCCCACCAATACGGGTCGTGCCGCGAAATCGTAGACCTCTTCACTCGATTGTCACGCCCTCGTTAACTTTTCGTCCCGAACAGCCGCTCCGGCTACTTCGCAGTAGTCTCACGGTTGACAAAATATCCGGAAGGGTCACGAGGCTGTGTCGGACGCCACGTTTCACTATCGGACAATCCTTTCAAAGGGTTGATAATCGCATAAGGGAGAAACAAATGGGGAGAATTCGTCGCCTGACGACGGTACTCGGGGCCAGCGCGCTGGTACTGGGCACGTTGACAGTGAGTGTGGCTGCGACAACGATGTCGGCTTCCGCCGCGTCGAAGTTCAAGGCCTGTGTCGTTACGGACACCGGTGGAATCAACGACAAGTCCTTCAACGCCTCGGCGTACGCGGGCTTGAAGGACGCCGCCAAGCAAGACAGCAACATTTCGTATACGTATCTTTCGTCTACGTCATCGTCGGACTACGCACCCAACATCAACAGTTTCGTCTCTAAGGGCTGCGGGATCATCGTCACGGTGGGCTTCTTGATGGACGCGGCCACCGCCGCTGCCGCGAACGCCCACCCGAGCCAGAAGTTCGCGATCGTGGACGACGCACCCAAGGTGAAAGCCGGCACGCACGTTGACTCACTCCAGTACGAGACCGACCAGGCGGGCTTCCTTGGTGGCATCCTTGCCGCTGGCATGTCCAAGACCAAGACAGTGGCGACCTTCGGGGGCCAGCAGTTCCCGTCGGTGACCCTCTACATGAACGGCTTCGTGGCTGGCGTTCGTTACTACGACAAGACGTACTCCAAGTCCGTGAAGGTCCTCGGCTGGACGCCGGCGGCGGGCGCGTGCTCGCTCTCGACGTGCAACGGTAAGGGAACGTTCGTTGGAAACTTCACCGACCAGACCGCTGGTAAGACCGACACGACGACCTTCTTCTCCCAGAACGCCGACATCGTCTTCCCGGTCGCGGGTTCGGTGGGCCTCGGCTCCATCGCCGCGGCGAAGTTGGCCGGCGTTGGTCACAGCGTCATGTGGGTCGACAGCAACGGCTGCGTCTCGGACAAGGCCGACTGCAAGTGGTTCGTCGGCACGGTCGCCAAGGGCGTCGAGCCCTCGGTGATGGCTGCGGTCCTCTCGGCCGCGAAGGGCACCTTCAAGGCCGGTACCTACGTGGGCACGTTGGCGAACAACGGCACCGCGCTCGAGTACGGCGGCATCAAGGTTCCTTCCGCGCTGAAGGCCAAGATCGCCACGGCCAAGGCCGGAATCATCGCCGGGACGATCTCGGTGAACCCGAACAAGTACCCAGCTACATAACGATGTAGCGCCTCGCGGCGTTACGCGACGACAAAGACCCGGGACCAAGCCCCGGGTCTTTGTCGTCGCATACGATGAGGCTTCATGGAACTTGAACTGCGCGGGATAACGAAACGCTTCGGCGCGTTCACCGCGAACGACCAGATCAGTCTCAAGGTCGAACCGGGTCAGATCCACTCCCTGCTGGGTGAGAACGGCGCCGGCAAGTCGACCCTGATGAACGTCCTCTTCGGGCTCCTACGTCCCGACGAGGGAGAGATCCTCATCGACGGCGTCGTGACGTCGATCACCGACTCGGGCGAGGCCGTGCGACGCGGCATCGGCATGGTCCACCAGCACTTCATGTTGGTGCCCGTCTTCTCGGTAACCGAGAACGTCGTGCTCGGCTTCGAGCCGACGAAGTCGCTCAATCGGGTGGACTACCGTCAAGCCACCGAGGACATCCACCGTCTGTCGCGGCAGTTCAATCTCGACGTCGATCCCGACGCCATTGTCGAGAACCTGCCCGTCGGACTCCAGCAGCGTGTGGAGATATTGAAGGCCCTCAGCCACGACGCCGAGCTCTTGATCCTCGACGAACCAACGGCCGTCCTCACGCCCCAAGAGATCGATTCGCTCATGGAGATCATGCGTTCGTTGGCCGCGGCGGGTAAGTCGATCCTCTTCATCACGCACAAACTCAAAGAGGTGAAGGCCGTCGCCGACGTCATCACCGTTATTCGCCAAGGTCGCGTCGTGGGCACGGCCGAACCCAGCGCCTCGGAGTCCGAGCTCGCCTCGCTCATGGTCGGACGCGACGTCAGACTCACGGTCGAGAAGACTCCCTACGACCCCGGTGACGAGGTGCTCGAGGTCCGCGACCTCGTCGTGCTCGACGACCGCGGGCTCGTCGCCGTGAACGGTGTCTCGCTCGACGTGCGCGCCGGTGAGGTGTTGGCCCTCGCCGGGGTGCAGGGCAACGGGCAGACCGAATTCGTCGAAGCCCTCGTTGGCATGCGACCCGTCCAGTCCGGCACGATCACCCTGCACGGGCGCGACATCACCAATCTCACCCCGCGCCAAGCGCTTGACGTAGGACTCGGGCACATCCCCGAAGACCGACAACGCGACGGGTTGGTGCTGACGATGTCGGTCGCCGACAACCTGGTCCTCAATACCCCACGACGCGCGCCGTTCGCTCGTCACGGCACCCGCAACCTCAGCGCCGTGAACGAGAACGCGCAGCGCCTCGTGCGCGACTTCGATATCCGCACCACCTCGATCCAAGAGCCGGCGAGCTCGCTGTCTGGTGGAAACCAACAAAAGGTCATCGTCGCGCGAGAGCTCTCGCGCTCGCTCGAGTTCCTCGTCGCCTCGCAACCAACGCGCGGTCTCGACGTGGGATCGATCGAGTACGTGCACCGCCAGATCATCGAGCACCGCAATCGGGGCAACGGTTCGTTGATCGTCTCGTCGGAACTCGACGAGGTCTTGGCGCTCGGTGACCGCATCGCCGTGATGTACGAAGGCCGTATCAGTGGTGTCGTCGACCCCACGGCGAGCCGCGAGTCCATTGGCCTCTTGATGGCCGGCCACACGACGGAGACGGCCAGTGTCTGAGACGTCGCCCGCTCGACCCTCACTGTGGGTTCGTTACACGTCGAGTAGTCCACTCGTGGTGACGTTCTTCGCCCTCGTCCTCGGTCTGGCCTTCGGGGCTCTCGTCATTGTCACCACGACGCCCGCGGTCCTCGATGCCTGGCGCGCGATCTTTCACGGATGGAACGGACTGCCGCACGCGCTCAACCTCACGTTCAACAACGTGGGCGCGGCCTACCGCTCGATGTTCACCGGCTCGGTCGTCGACCCCCAAGGACTTTGGCACTCGATCACCACCGGCAACGGGTGGACGAATACCTTGACGCCGATCTCCGAGACGCTCACGTACGCGACGCCGCTCGTCATCGCGAGCATCGGCGTGGGCATCGCCTTCCAGACGGGTCTGTTCAATATCGGCGCGAACGGACAGGCCGTCACCGGAGGCATCGCCGGCGCGGTCGTGGGCTCGATGCTGCACATGCCCGAGATTGTGCACCTGCCGCTCACGTTGCTCGCCGGCATCGCGGGCGGCATGATCTGCGGCGCGGTTCCCGGTGTGTTGAAGGCCTACACCGGCGCCCACGAGGTGATCGTCACGCTGATGTTCAACTACGTCACGTACGCGTTCTTGTTGTTCATGGTGCTTTCGACACCGTTCCAACAGCCCGGTCAACAAAACGACATCGGGCGGACGATGGACCATTCGGCGCAGTTGGCGCCACTCTTTGGCACGAGTTCGGGACTGCGCGTCAGTTACGGGGTGTTCGTCGCGGCGGCGGTCGTCGTCTTCGCGTGGTGGCTCCTCAATCGCTCGTCACTGGGCTTCGATTTTCGCGTCACCGGCGCCAACCCGTCGGCCGCGCGCGCGTCGGGCATCAACGCCCGTTCCGTGATCGTCGTCGTCTTTCTCATCTCGGGCGGCCTCGCCGGGCTCGCCGGGGTCGTGCAGGTGGCGAGCACCACGCACTACGTCGACGGAGGATTCCTGATCGGCAACGCGGGAATCGGATTCACTGCGATCACCGTGGCGCTGCTCGGACGAAATCGCCCCATGGGCATTGTCTGGTCGGCACTGCTCTTCGCGGCCCTCGGGGTGGGTGGGCGCAACATGCAGGCCACCACGGGCATCCCGCTCGACCTCGCGACGGTCATCCAGTCGGCCATCGTGCTCATGGTGGCGACGCCGGTCCTCGTGAAGGAGATCTTCCGGTTACGTAGCGCGGAGACGACCACCGTGCAGCTCGCGACGACGGGATGGGGCTCGTGAGTCTCGTCGACGCCACCGCCGCGACGCGCGTTGCGATACCGGTGAAGAACCGTCGCACCCGGGTGATCGCCGTCATCATGGGACTGTTCGGTGTCTTCACCGTCTTCGTGTTTGGCTTCGGCAGCACGTCAGGCGCGCACTCGTCGTTCACGTTCAACCCGATCAACCTGGCGAACGCGCCGTGGCGCGTGGGATCGCTCACCGTGGTCACGCGCTGGACTGACGTGGTGCTCGGGGTGGTCATGGTCGCGCTCGCCACCGAGATGTTCCTTCGCCGTCCCCGACGCGGCGTCATGGCGCGCTTCGGCTTCGTCGCGGTGTTGTTCCTGCTCGGTCTGCTCTTTTGGGCCGCGCGGACCCCGGGACCATCACCGACGTCGTCGGTGAACATCACGGCGATTCTCGTCGGCAGTAGCGCCGCGGCCATGGTCCTCATCTTCGGATCACTTTCGGGGGTCATGTGCGAACGCTCGGGCGTCGTGAACATCGCCATCGAGGGTCAGTTCATCGGTGGCGCGTTTCTCGGCAGCATGATCGCCTCGACGACCCACGACTTCTTCTTCGCCGCGCTCGGTGGCCTCTTCGTGGGTGGGCTCATCGGACTCGTGCTGGCCTTCTTGTCGCTGCGCTACCGATCGGACCAGATCATCGTGGGCGTCGTGCTCGTCACCATGCTCAGTAGCCTCTCGTCCTACCTGAACCTCCAGGTTTTCACGCCGTTTCCGAACTTCAACACAGGGATTTTGGCCCCGAACCTACCAATCCCGCTGCTGTCCAAGATCCCCATCCTCGGCCCGGTGTTCTTCAATCAGTCGGGCTTCTTCTACGTGATGATCGTGCTGGTGGCGGTGGTGAGTTTCGCGCTCTTCAAGACCCGCTACGGACTACACGTACGAGCGGTGGGCGAGCACCCGCGCGCGGCGGCGACCGTGGGCATCAGCGTGATTCGCGTGCGCTACATCAACGTCGTGCTCGGCGGAGCCATCGCCGGACTCGGCGGCGTCGCCTTCATGGCGACCCAGGGCCAGTTCCAAGTCGGCTACACCTCGGGCTACGGCTACATCGCCCTGGCCGCCTTGATCTTCGGTCGTTGGCGCCCCTCCGGCGCCGTCGTCGCCTCGATCATCTTCGGGCTGTCGGTCTATCTCTCGTACAACTTGGTGACCTACAACGTGCCGATCTCGCTCTACATCTTGCAGATGTTCCCCTACCTCATCACCATCGCCGTCGTCGCCGGTCTCATCGGACGCGTGCGCGCGCCGGCCGCCGACGGACAGCCCTACCTGCGCGACTAACCGGTCGCACCGAGACCGCTCACGACCCGAGCGGCGGCCAGCATCGCGTCCACCAGGGCCGCTTGCGGTTCTTCGCCACTCAGGCGCGCGCCGAGGTACGTACCCGTGGCCGCGTCCCCCGCTCCCGTCGTGTCGACGACGGGCACGTCACTCGCGCCCGCGTTGAATCGCTCGGGGCCACGCGCGCCCAGTGCGCCTCGAGCACCCGCCGTGATGACGACTTCGTCGAACAACGTCCCCAGGACGTACAGCGCGCTCTCCACGTCGCGCTCGGACGTCAGCGTCAGCGCCTCTTCCTCGTTCGCGAAGATCATCGTGGCGCCTTCGGCGGTCTCGAGGAAGACCGTCGGCGTGATCTCACGAAGAGGCGCCACCGAACAGACGTCGACCGACGTGGTGCACCCTCGACCTCTCGCCAGCGCAAGAGCGCGTACGCCGGTGGCCCGCGTCGCCACATCGAGCAACAGGTAGCCCGAGACGTGCAGGTGGTTGAACGGCTCTTCGAGTTGCGCGGCGACGAAGGTCTCACTGAGACGCGAATTGACCCCGCGGTCGGTCAACATCGAACGTTGGCCGTCGCTCGCGACGAGCGACACGACGGTGCCGGTCGCTCCGTCGAAAGACTCCAGTCGTGGCGTGACACTCGCCTCACGAAGGGCGTCCACGAACACCTTGCCCGCGGCGTCGCGCCCGGCAGCCCCGACGTAGAGGACCTCGTGGCCAGCGCTTCGAAGGGCGATCGCCAGGTTGGCGCCCGATCCCCCTCGCGTCACGCGAATAGTGGCCGGGGTGTCGCTCGCGGGAGCCACCAGGGCTCTTGGTTGCACGATGACGTCGAGCATCACGTCGCCGAGTACGACGACGCGGCGCGTCACGCGACGGCGCGCGCGAGCGACGCGGCGATGGCGCCCGCGACGCCGGCGTTCGCTACCACCAAGTCACGGTTCACCTGCACGCTCAGCCCTGCCGTGTGGCGGGCAAACTCCGCGAGAAGCGCCGGCGTAACGGCCTTGCCGCTGACGCCGTCGAACTGCGCCTTGATGAGGGCACTCTCCAGCGCCTCGTCGTGCAGGTGTCGATCGAGTTCCTTATCCGCCGCGACGGGATTGGCCACCAAGAGACCCGTGGGCATCAGTTCACGGTGACAGAGGAACGCCACGGCGGCTTCTTCAGCACTCGCCACCGACCATTCGAGCTCGAAGCCGCTGTCACGTAAGTAGAAGCCGGGAAACTGGCGCGTGCCAAAGCCAATGACCGGCACACCCAAGGTGTCGAGTCGCTCGAGCGTGGCCCCGATGGCGAGGATCGACTTCACGCCCGAGGCCACGACGAGCACGGAACGGCGTGACAGCGTGGTGAGGTCCGCCGACTCGTCGAAGCTTTCGTTCGCGTCGCGATGCACGCCGCCGAGACCGCCGGTCGCCATCACGTTGATACCAACGTGCTCGGCAACGGTGATCGTCCCGGCGACCGTGGTGGCGCCGTCGGTGCCCTTCGCCAGAGCCACGCCCAGATCGCGCGCGGAGAGTTTCGCGGCGTGACGAACGGGATCGGCCAGTCGAGCGAGTTCGTCGTTAGTGAGTCCCACGACGATCCGCCCGTCGAGCACACCAATGGTGGCGGGAACTGAACCACCGTCGCGCACCGAGGCTTCGCACGCGCGCGCGACCTCGAAGTTCATGGGCGAAGGAAGTCCGTGAACGACGATCGTGGTTTCGAGGGCGACGACACCACGGCCCTCGTGAAGTGCGGTCGTGACTTCGTCACTCACGACGACGGAGGAAAATCGAAAGTTATTCACGCAGCGCAAAGTGTACAATGAGGACGTGAGTTCAGCCCCTGAGATTGACTGGGCCGAGCTTCGCGCCCTGGCTCGCGCCGCAGCCACGCGCTCGTACGCGCCGTACTCGAACGTGACGGTCGGCGCGTCCGCCCTCGCCAGCGACGGCAACACCGTCGTGGGCTCCAACGTCGAGAACGCGAGCTACGGACTGACGCTGTGCGCGGAGTGCTCACTCGTGAGCGACCTCATCCGTCAAGGCGGCGCGCGACTGGTCGCCGTATCCATCGTCGCGGGTGACGGCAAGCCCATCGCGCCGTGTGGTCGCTGTCGCCAGCTGCTCTTCGAACACGGCGGCGGCGATCTTCTCGTGGACGCGGGCGATGACGCCGCGCCTCTCAAACTGAGCGAACTGCTACCCGGGGCCTTTGGCCCTGAGGATCTGGGGATTCGGCGAAACCGGTGAGCGTGTACTCCGCGGTGGACGTCATCACCCGAAAACGCGACGGCGGGGTGTTGAGCGACGAAGAGATCTCGTGGATCCTCGACGCCTACGAACACGGCGACGTCGCCGAGGAACAGATGTCGGCTCTGCTCATGGCCATCTTCTTCAACGGTTTCAGCCCGAACGAGCTCGACACCTGGACCGATCGCATGATCGAATCCGGCGAACGACTCGACCTCTCCGGACTGTCGCGCCCCACCGTCGACAAGCACTCAACGGGAGGCGTCGGGGACAAGATCTCACTCATTCTCGCGCCCCTCGTGGCGGCGTGCGGCGCGGCGGTACCCCAGCTCTCTGGTCGCGGACTCGGCCACACCGGAGGCACGCTCGACAAGCTCGAGTCGTATCCCGGTTGGCGGTCGTCCCTCACGAACGACGAGATTCGCGTACAACTCGAGACGGTGGGTGCCGTTATCTGCGCGGCGGGGTCCGGACTCGCGCCCGTCGACCGCAAGCTCTACGCGTTACGCGACGTCACCGCCACCGTCGAGTCCATCGCACTCATCTCGTCGTCGATCATGTCGAAGAAGATCGCCGAGGGCACCGAGGCGCTGGTGCTCGACGTCAAGGTCGGTCGCGGCGCCTTCATCAAGGACGTGGCCCGCGCAAGAGAACTCGCCACGACAATGGTGGGGCTCGGTCGCGCGCACGGGGTCAAAACCGTCGCCCAACTGACGTCGATGGACGTGCCGCTGGGCCACGCCGTAGGCAACGCCCTCGAAGTCACCGAAGCGATTGCCGTACTTCGCGGTGGCGGACCGAGCGACGTACGCGAGCTCACGGTCGCCCTCGCGACACTCATGACCGAACTCGTCGGTCTCGACGTGAACCCGGGTGAGAAGTTGGACGACGGCTCGGCGTACGAGGTCTTCGAGCGGATGATTCGAGCGCAGGGCGGCGACCCCGACTTCGCGATGCCCCTCGCGGCACTACGCGAGGACGTCGTCGCGCAAAGTGACGGCGTCGTCACCTCGATCGACGCACTGGCCGTCGGCGTCACGGCCTGGCGCCTTGGCGCGGGTCGAGCCCGCAAGGAAGATCCCGTCAGCGCGACGGCCGGCGTGACCTGTCTGGTGCGCGAAGGTGACCGCGTCGAAAAGGGCCAGCCACTGTTCGCGTTACACGCGGACGACGAAGCTCATTTGGCCGTCGGTCGCGTGACGATAGCCCACGCGGTCGAACTAGGGAGCGAAGCGCCCGCGCCGTCGTCTCTGTTACTCGATCTCATCACCGAGTAGCGCCCGCAGCCAAGCGGCCTCGTGGTGAAGTCGTCACCACTTGCGTTTCCGTCGCCTCTGGCTAGCCTTGTTCGATGGCAAGTACTGATCTAACCCTCGAGACGATCAAGCGAGCACCGAAGGTGCTTTTGCACGAACACCTCGACGGCGGACTTCGACCCGAGACGGTCCTCGAACTCGCCAGGGAGAACAACTACCAAGGTCTGCCGACGTCGGACGCCGACGAACTTAAACGCTGGTTCATCGTGGACGCCCCGGGCAGTGACCTCGTTCGCTACCTCGAAGGTTTCGCGCACACCATCGCGGTCATGCAGACGCGCGACCAGTTGGAGCGCGTCGCCGCCGAGTGCGCGATCGACCTGGCTCGCGACGGCGTCGTCTACGCCGAGGTGCGTTTCGCGCCCGAGCTGCACCTCAACGCCGGCCTCACCCTGCCCCGAGTCGTGCGCGCTGTTCTCGACGGCTTCGCCCTCGGCACCAAAGAGGCCGCCAACGAGGGACACCGCATCGTCGTTCGCACCATTCTCTCGGCCATGCGCCAGGAGCGTCTCAGTGAGCGCATCGCCGAACTCGCGGTGAGTTTTCGTGACGAAGGTGTCTGCGGTTTCGACATCGCCGGTCCCGAGGACGGCTTTCGCCCGACCGATCACCTGCGCGCCTTTCACCTCATCCAGCGCGAGGACTTCCACTTGACGATCCACGCCGGCGAAGCCTTCGGACTCCCCTCGATCTGGGAGGCCGTTCAGTTCTGCAACGCGGAGCGACTCGGCCACGGCGTGCGCATTGTCGACGACATCCACGAGGTCGACGGCCACTACGAACTAGGTCGACTCGCGAACTACGTACGCGACCGAAGGATCCCCCTCGAGGTCTGTCCCACTTCGAACGTCCACACCGGCGCCGCGACCTCGATCGCCACCCACCCCATTGACTTACTCAAGCGACTGCGCTTTCGCGTCACGTTGAACACGGACAACCGCTTGATGAGCGGCATCACGCTGAGCGGCGAGTTCGAGACGTGCGCCAACACCTTTGGCTGGACGTTGAACGACATGGAGTGGCTGACCCTCAACGCCGCGAAGAGTACCTTCTACGAGTTCGATCAGCGCCTGGCGATGATCAACAACGTCATCAAGCCCGGGTACGCGGCGCTGCGGAGTCTAGAAACGCAGTAACGACGAGAGGCTCGCAGTTACGGCGCGCGTCAACTCGGCACCGAGCGCGCGCTGACCGGCGATCGAACCTTCTTGGGGCGGCGTCACTTCCACGTAGGCCTTGACCTTGGGTTCGGTTCCCGACGGACGCACGATGACCCGTCCCCACTCTCCGAGGCCGAAGAACAGCCCTTCGGTCGGCTGAAGCCCGCGCCAACCATCGTTGAGATCGACGACCTCGCGCACGGACAACGTCCCGAGCATCGTCGGCGGCGCGGCACCCAGCTCCGCCACGACCCTTCGTATGAGTGCGGGACCCTCGGGGCCAGCAGCGCGAAGTGCGAGTTGCGACGTCGCGTGCACGCCGAAGCGCGTTTCGAGTTCGTCGAGTCGATCGAGCACCGATTGACCCTTCAGCGAGAGGTCGTGCGCCAGGCGTGACAGGGCGAGTGCCGCGGACAGGCCGTCCTTGTCGGCGACGCGTGCGTCGACGGCAAAGCCCAGCGCCTCCTCGTAGCCAAAACCCAAGACACCCCTGCCGGCAGCCCGCGCGATCCACTTGAAGCCCGTCAACGTCGTGGCACAAGCGACACCCGACGCGTTCGCCATCTTCTCGAGCATCGTGGAGGACACGATGGTCGTGGCAACCATCTGCTGTGCGGCACCAATCTCGTCGAGTAACGCCGACGCCAAGAGCCAACCGATCTCGTCACCGCGAAGAAGATGCCAACCCTCGTCGGTCCTCGCCGCGGCTCCCAGGCGATCGGCGTCGGGGTCGTTGGCGATGATGAGCGCCGAGTTCGAGTCGTCGGCTGTTTCAATCGCGAGTTCGAGTGCGCCGGGCTCTTCGGGATTGGGGAAGGGCAGCGTGGGAAACGAGCCGTCGGGCTTGAACTGTGAGGAGACGGGCGTGACGTTCGCGTAGCCAGCGTCAGCGAACAGGCTCATCATCGTTTCGCCACCGACGCCGTGCAGCGGCGTGTACGTGATCCGCAGGTCACTCCCCCCGTCGACTCGAAAGCGTCCGAGGAAGTGTGCGCGGTACTCGTCGAGGAGCGATGACGCCACGGTGGTGTGGCCCGGCGCCGAGCGGTCGGCCAAGGTCGCCGGGCCGGCGTTACGCGCGTGGCGCTCGACGATCTCGTCGTCGGGAGGGATGATCTGCGCCCCGTCGGGCGCGTAGAGCTTGTAGCCGTTGTCCTGCGGCGGGTTGTGGCTCGCGGTGATCATCACGCCCGCCGCGGCGTTGAGGGCCTTCACGCAGTACGGCACGAAGGGGGTCGGCAGTGGCGAAGGCAGCTCGAAGACAACCGCACCCGCGCCGAGTAGGACCCGGACGACTTCGTCGTTGAAGGTCTCCGAACCGCGTCGCGCGTCGCGACCGACGACGACACCGCGCTTCGCGTCCACGCCGATCTCGTCCAGCCACGCGAGCACGCCCTGGGTGGCCCGACGTACCGTCGCGCGATTCATGCCGGCGGGCCCCGCCATCTCGGGACCACGAAGACCGGCGGTGCCAAAGGTCAAGGGCGCCGCGAAACGACGCTCGAGTTCGATCTCGTTGTCCGCGTCGAGCAAGTCCGAAAGGGTCCGGCGATCGTTCTCGTCGGGGTCGAGAGCCATCCACGCGACGACGTCGTCACGCAGTGACGGGTTCACAAGACTGGAAGTATCTGGGCCAACAGCGCCCCCAGGGACGCGGCGGCCGAATGGCCGGCCTCGAGTACCTCGAGGTGATTCAACGGGTCCGTCGACACGCCCGCGGCGAAGTTCGAGACCAAACTGAGTCCCAGCACCTCGGCGTCCAGGTGTCGAGCCGCAATCGCCTCGAGCACCGTGGACATGCCCACGAGCGTGGCGCCGAGCGTGCGCGCCATCTCGATCTCGGCGGGCGTCTCGTAGTGCGGCCCACGAAAGCCGAAGTAGACGCCCTCGTGCAGATCGGCGACGGTAGCGTGCACGACACCCCGCAGCCGTGCGCTGTAGAGATCGGTGAGGTCCACGAACCTCGAACCGTAACCTTCGGGCGGCGGCGCGCCCTCCATTGGTGACGTGCCGGTGAAGTTGATGTGGTCACGGATGACGGCGACGTTGCCAGGCCTCACCATGAGTTCGAGCCCGCCGCAGGCGTTCGTAAGGACCACCTTCTTGGCGCCAGCCGCGATGACCGTGCGCACTGGATGCACGACCTGGTCCGCCGTGTGACCTTCGTAGAGGTGCACGCGTCCGGCCACCAGGGCGACGCTCACGCCGCCCATGTCGAGTGAAAGAATCTGCCCCGCGTGGCCGGCAACGGTCGGCGCGACGAAGCCACTGAGTGACGTCGTCGTCACGACGCTCGACGGCGTGCCGAGCGCGGCGGCGCCTTCTCTCCAACCTGACCCCAAGATGACCGCGACGTCGTAGCGATCGACACCGCTCTTCTCTCGAAGTTCGTTCGCGGCGAGTTGGGCAAGTTCGTAGGGATTCGTCATCACTGTCCGATCGTGTGCCACACGGTTGAGATCTCGACGAAGGCGCGAAGTCGACGAAGTGACGCGTCCTCGCTCGGACCTGGCCGAAGGACGCGCTTGATGGAACCGGCAGCCAGCTGCGCGAGTTCATCGGCGAACGCTTCGTCGACGCCCGTTAGATCAATCCCGTCGACGTCCTCGTGGGACGCGAGCGTGGGCGCGACCTCGCCGGTGAAGCCAGTCACGATGTTAAGGAGACCCGCGGGAAAGTCCGCGGTCGCGGTCATCTCACCGAGCAACACGGCGGGGGTCGGACGCTTCTCGCTGGCCACGGCGACGACGGTGTTGCCAACCGCGATCGGTGCGAGTACCGCGTTAACGAACGCCTCGAGCGACGAGTCCTGCTCAGCCAGCACGCCCACGACACCGCTCGGTGCGGGCACCGAGAAGTTGAAGAAGGGACCGGCGACGGGATTCGACGAGCCGAGAATCTGCGCGATCTTGTCGGTCCACCCCGCGTACCAGACGATCCGGTCGATCGCTCTCGACACGCTGACCTTCGCCTTCTTCGAGGCGAGCCCCTCGCCCAGTCGGACGTGCTCGGCCAGTTCGTCGCGTCGCGACTCAGCCATCTCGGCGAGTCGATAGATGACCTGACCGCGGTTGTACGCGCTCTGAGCCCACCACTTCGACTGCGCCGCGCGCGCCGCGACCACCGCGTCGCGCACGTCCTTACGCGAACCTTGCGCGACGTTGGCGAGGAACTCGCCCTTCGCCGAGGTGACCTCGTAGCTCCGACCAGACTCCGAGCGCGGGAACGCGCCGTTGATGAGGAGTTTGTAGGTCTTACGAACGTCGAGGCGGTCCTCAGACATTGAGGTACGCCTCCAAGCCGTGTCGTCCGCCCTCTCGACCGAAACCCGACTCGCGTACGCCACCGAAGGGGCTCGTCGGGTCGAAACGGTTGTAGGTGTTCGCCCAGACGACCCCCGCGCGAAGACGCTCGGCGACCCAGAGCGTGCGCGAGCCTTTTTCGCTCCATACGCCACAGGCCAAGCCGTAGTTGGTGTTGTTGGCCTTGGCGACCGCCTCCTCGGGCGTGCGGAAGGTCAGTACGGAGAGCACCGGGCCGAAGATCTCCTCTCGGGCGATCCGATGCGACTGCGACACATCGGCGAAGACCGTGGGCGCGAACCAATAGCCCTTGTCGGGTAGCGAACACGTGCTCGTGTAGCGCGTGGCGCCCTCTTCTTCGCCGTAGGCGGTGAGCTCTTTGATGCGCGCGAGTTGCGCAGCCGAGTTGATGGCGCCGACGTCGGTGTTCTTATCGAGGGGATCGCCGACGCGCAGTTGATCGACGCGACGGATCAAGCGACGCAGTACGTCGTCGGCGACGGACTCTTGAACCAAGAGTCGTGAACCGGCGCAACAGACGTGCCCTTGATTGAAGAAGATGCCGTCGATAATCCCTTCGATCATCTCGTCGATCGGCGCGTCCTCGAAGACGATGTTCGCACCCTTGCCGCCGAGTTCCAGCGTCAGGTGCTTGTGACTCGTCGCCACGCGTTGTTGGATGAGTCGACCGACCTCGGTCGAGCCGGTGAAAGCGATCTTGTCGACACCGGGATGGTCCACCAACGCGGCGCCCGTCGAGCCGTCGCCGGTGATGATGTTGACGACGCCCTCGGGCAGTTCGGCCTGCTGGAGGATCTCGGCGAGTATCAACGCCGACAACGGTGTCGTCTCGGCGGGTTTCAGGACACAGGTGTTACCGGCCGCGAGGGCCGGCGCCAACTTCCATGCCGCCATGAGGAGAGGAAAGTTCCACGGGATGATCTGGCCCGCGACGCCGAGCGGTTTCGGGTCGGGTCCGAAGCCCGCGTGGTCGAGTTTGTCGGCCCAACCCGCGTAGTAGAAGAAGTGCGCCGCCGCGAGGGGGATGTCGATGTCGCGCGACTCCCTGATGGGCTTACCGTTGTCGAGAGTCTCGACGACGGCCAACTCTCGTGACCGCTCCTGGATGATACGAGCGATGCGAAAGAGGTACTTCGAACGCTCGGCACCGGTGGTCTTGGACCAGACGGTGTCGTAGGCGCGACGCGCGGCGTAGACGGCCCGGTCGACGTCGGCGGTCGAGGCTTGGGCCACGGAGGCGAGCGGCTCTTCGGTGGCGGGGTTGAGCGTGACGAAGGCCTCGTGCGACGAAGGGTCGCTGAACTCGCCATTGATGAAGAGCCCGTACGCGGGCTTTATGCGCGCGATCGAGGCCGACTCGGGCGCGGGGTCGTACGCCATCGCGCCGAGTTGCGAGTTCGTGAGCTCGTCACTCATCAGTCGCCGCTGAACTCGTCGGGGCGCACGTACACGCCGCGTCGCTGCTTGAGTCGCTGCATCAAGAGATCGTTGAGCAGCGACGACGCTCCGAATCGGAAACGATCCGGGCTCAGCCACGCGGACCCCACTGTCTCATTGATGACGACGAGATAGCGAAGGGCGTCCTTCGCGCTGCGAATGCCGCCGGCGACTTTGACGCCAACGACGACGCCCGTCGTCTCGGCGAAGTCGCGAACCGCTTCGAGCATCACGAGGGCCGTGGGCAACGTGGCGTTGACACCGACTTTGCCCGTCGAGGTCTTGATGAAGTCGGCACCGGCGAGCATGGCGATCCAACTCGCCCGGCGCACGTTGTCGTAGGTGACGAGTTCACCGGTCTCGAGGATGACCTTCAGGTGCGTCGAGCCGCAAGCCTCTTTCACCGCGACCACTTCGTCGAAGACCTGACCGAGTCGTCCCGAGAGGAACGCTCCGCGATCGATCACCATATCGATCTCGTCGGCGCCGGCGCTCACGGCTTCACGCACGTCGAGCAGCTTGACGTTGAGCGACGCGCGCCCGGACGGAAACGACGTCGCGACGGCAGCCACCTTCACCGGCGAGGCGCCGAGAACGTGACGGGCGTGCGCGACGAGGTCGGGATAGACGCACGCCGCCGCGACATGGGGCACGCCCGAGTCGCTCGGATCGGGATGCATGGCCTTGGTGCAGAGCGACGTCACGCGCCCCGGGGTGTCGGCGCCCTCCAGAGTGGTGAGGTCCACCATTGAAATGGCGAGATCCAACGCGGCGAGCTTCGTCGATTTCTTCAGAGATCGCGTCGCGAGCTTGGCCGCACGGGCCTCGGCGCCGACGGCGTCAACACCGGAAAGTCCGCCGAGGAGTGCGCGCAACTGGGTCTCATTTTCGACGGCGGGCACCGTCGAGCCGCTTGGAAGTTGCACTCCACGCTCATCACTCGTTACTAAGCGAAGCGGAGCCGTACTCACCCGCCTCACGCTAGCAATCGTTCGTGAAGTTCACCTAAAGGGATCCCTCGACGTAGCGCGGCAGTTGACCGGACCACAGGCGGTGCATGAGTGTCGGTGCTTCGGCGTCTTTCTTGCTCATGATCGCCTCGCCCGACAGGGGCCACGGCACATTGAGCACGCTGTCGAAGGGATTGATCTCGAACTCTCTATCGGGGTTGAACGGCGACGACAAGAGGTAGGAAAGTGCGCCAAGTTCACTCTTCACGCAAAAACCGTGCGCCGCGCCCCCGGGAACCAACACCGATCGCTCCTCGTTGGCCGACAGGTGAACCACCTCGACGAGTCCGTAGGTCGGAGAACTCACGCGAACGTCCACGATGACGTCGTCGATTTCCCCGTACACGCAGGTCACGAGTTTCGCCTGGCCTTCGGGCGCCATCGAGTAGTGCAGTCCACGCACCACGTCGCGTTTGGACATCGAGAGGTTGGCCTGGTGGATTGGGAAGTTGACGCCGATCTCTTCCAAGTCGTCGCGCTTGAACCACTCGCGAAAGTAGCCCCGATCGTCACTCCACACGGGCGACTCGAGCACGAACGCGCCGGGGATCGAGAGTTCGGTCAACTTCACGACGGGCGCTCCTTCAGTGGTCGCCACCATGGCTCGTTCTCGCGATACCACTTCACGGTGCGCGCGAGTCCCTCTTCGAAACCGACCTCGGGCTCGTAGCCGAGTTCGTCGTGAATCTTCGTCCAGTCCACGCTGTAGCGACGGTCGTGTCCGAGGCGGTCGGCGACGGGTTCGATCATGGTCTCGTCCGCACCACAGAGTTCTAAGAGCAGGTGAGTGATCGCGACGTTGGTCAACTCGGTGCCCCCACCGATGTTGTAGATCTCGCCTGCGCGCCCGCCTTCGAGCACGGACAGGATGCCACGACAGTGGTCGTCGACGAAGAGCCAGTCTCGAACGTTCAGTCCGTCACCGTAGAGCGGGACCTTGACGCCGTCGAAGAGGTTGGTGACGAAGAGCGGTATGAGCTTCTCGGGGAACTGACGTGGTCCGTAGTTGTTCGAACAGCGCGTCACCATCACGTTCAGTCCGTAGGTGCGCTGGTACGCGAGCGCCGCCAAATCCGACCCCGCCTTGCTCGACGAGTACGGCGAGTTCGGCTCGAGGATGTGGTCCTCGCGCCACGCACCTTCGTCGATCGATCCGTACACCTCGTCAGTCGAGACGTGCACGAAACGTTCGACGCCCGCTCGGCGCGCGCTCTCGAGGAGTTGTTGGGTGCCCATGACGTTCGTCTCGTAGAAGAGTCGGGCGCCGGTGATCGAGCGATCCACGTGACTCTCCGCTGCCAGATGCAACACGGCGTGCGCGCCACTCAGCACTTCGTCGACTACCAGCTCATCGGTGATCGAACCCTTGACGAACGTGACGCGAGAATCGCGTCGCACGACTTCGAGGTTCTCCAGTCGTCCCGAGTACGTCAACGCGTCAAAGAGCACGACGTCGTCGTAGTGGAGTCGCTCGGCCTGATCGACCAATACTTCACTTAATCGCGACCCGATGAAGCCGGCCGCCCCGGTAATCACAACGCGCATGGCGTACCTCGGCCTTTAGAAGGGGGCTAGTGCGCTTCTATACTAATGGAGTGAAGGGAATCATTTTGGCTGGCGGCACCGGGACACGCCTGCATCCCATTACTCGCGCCGTCTCTAAGCAGCTGCTGCCCATCTACGACAAGCCCATGATTCACTATCCCTTGAGTACCCTCATGCTCAGTGGACTGCGTGAGATTCTCATCATTACGACGCCCCACGATCAAGACGCGTTCTTTCGACTCCTCGGTGACGGATCGACGTTAGGTATCAAGCTCTCCTACATCGTGCAGGACCAGCCGAACGGACTCGCCGAGGCGTTGATCTTGGGAGAGAAGTTCCTCGACGGCGAGAAGTGTGCCCTCATCTTGGGCGACAACCTCTTCTACGGTCCGGGTCTTGGGACCCACCTGCAACAGAACACCAGCGTGCAAGGTGCTCTCATCTTCGCGTACCAGGTATCGAATCCTTCGGCGTACGGCGTCGTCGAGTTCAACGACAACGGTCAAGTGCTCTCGATCGAAGAGAAGCCCTCCGTTCCTAAGAGCACCTACGCGGTGCCGGGCATCTACTTTTACGACGAACGCGCGTCGGACTTCGCGCGCCAGTTGACGCCGAGTGAACGAGACGAGCTCGAGATCACGGCCCTCAACAACGCCTACCTCGAACGCGGTGAACTTCGCGTTGAGGTCCTTTCGCGGGCGACGACGTGGCTCGACACGGGCACGCACGAGTCGCTCTACGAAGCCGGCGGGCTCATCCGTACGCTGCAGCACCGAACGGGAATGCGCATCGGTGACGTCGATCAGATCGCGCGCGATCAAGGTTGGATCTAGTTACTTTCGAGTATTGACGTTGTTCTTTACGTGTCGCCAGTTCACCTAAGGTGACCGTAACGAATTCACGAGGAGATCTTGATGTCAGTTATCACCGCGCCCGCGCCACGTCGCGTTCTCGCCGACGTCGTACCGAAGTCGGTGCTCGCAGAAGTCGCGCTCGTGGTGGGCGCGGCCGCGTTGGTCGGCGTACTCGCGCAGGTCTCTTTTCACCTCGCCCATAACCCCGTACCCGTCACGGGTCAGACGCTCGGCGTCATGCTGGCGGGCACGGCGTTGGGTTGGCGTCGAGCTGGGTTGGCACTGTCGCTCTACCTCGTCGCGGGTGTGGCGGGCGTGCCGTGGTTCGCGAGTCACGCCAGTGGCTACGCAGTAGCGACCTTCGGCTACCTCATCGGCTTCGTCGTCGCCGGCTCAGCGCTCGGTTGGTTGGCGTCACGAGGGACGGACCGTACGGTCACGCGGGCCGTCATCTCGATGGTCATCGGTGACGTCATCATCTTCGTCATTGGCGTGACGTGGCTGAAGTTCGCGATTCACGTCTCGCCCTCTGTAGCAATCGCGCTGGGTTTCACGCCGTTCGTGTGGGGAGAAGTAATCAAGGCCGCCATCTCTGGGGTGGCACTCCCCTCGTCATGGCGGCTCGTCGACCGAGTGACGCACAAAGAGTCCTAGCCCACCGAGTTCTAGAAACCGGAACTCGAACGACCTTTCGAAACCGAACTTCTGTAGAAGACGAGTTCGGGGTCACCTTCGTCGATCCCGACCAGTTCACCACTGAAGAGCCACTGCTCTTTACGCAACAAGTTGAGCATTGGAACGTTGGAACTGTTCGTGGAGATAAAGAGTTGCGACGTCGTCGCACCGTGGATGAACGCACGAAGTAGTGCGCTCGCGATCCCTTGGCGACGATACTCAGCGTCGACCGTGAGTAACTCAAGGAAGTCACGACCAAAGAACAATCGCCGAAGTATGGTGGCAAATCCCGAGACGCGTCCGTCACTCTCGCTGACGAGACAGTCGCCCGATTCGATACGTTGCGTGACGAGCGAAGCGCGATCACTGTAACCCGGCGGAGCGCCTTCGATGCTCAGCACCACGTCGACGTCGGCCATCGTCGCCGGCCGGATCACCGCGGCCAACTACGTCAACCCCAATAACGTGGCTTCCTCACCGTGCGCCAAGTACTTGTGTCTGGACAACGTCGTGCGGTCGAGGGCGGCGTATCGAGTGGCGACGGCAATCGCGTGAGCGAGTAGCTCTTCCTCAGTGGTGATCGCTTCGACGATGCCGGCCGCGAGCGCGTCGGGCCCGTTGAAGCGCTTTGCCGTGGTCGCGGCAGCGACCGCCGCCGCTCGAGGCAGGCGGTGTTCGAGGATGGACCAGAGTTTCTCGTCGAGCGCGAGACCGATCTCGCCTTCGTTCATGCACCAGTAGCCGCGATCCTCGCGCATCACGCGGTAGTCGAAGGCGCAGCTCAGTAGTGCCCCACCCGCGAAGGTGTGACCGTTGAGGGCCGCCACGGTGTAAACGGGAAAGAGGAAGAGTCGCGCAATCGTGCGTTCGAGCTCTTCGAGCGTCGCAGTGAATTCGGCCGGATTGGCCCCGAATCGAGCGAGGTCGAGACCGTTGGAGAAGAACTTACCCACGCCCGTCACGACGATCGCGAGGGGACCGCTCGTCGCTTCAAGTTCGTCGAGGAGTGCGTTCAGTCGCCCCAATGAATCAGCGTTTAGTCGATTTTCACCGTCGTTCCAGGTGAGAATCGCGACGGGACCTTCGTGACGTAGCGAGATGTCCATTCCGCGAGCATACGTTGGGCAAACGACCAGTTGTAAGTTGGGAACATGAGCGAAGAACTAGAGATACCAGAGCCCGACGTCTCAGAAGAGCACCCGATTTCCGAGCACTGGGTGTGGGTCGGCGCGCATCGTCCCGCGAGCCCTCGAGTGCTCTTTGATCACATGACCGACAACTGGGAGCAAGCGGGGACCTCGCACGAGGTGCATCCGGCCACCATCAATTCGTCCGCGCGACGTCAACGACTGGGCGCGAAGTTCGCTGGCAAAACCATCGTCGTGCCCACGGGGAACTTCAAAACGCGCGCCAACGACACCGACTACCGCTTTCGCGCCGGCACCGACTTCTTCTATCTGACGGGCTGCGACGAGCCTGACGCCGTGCTCGTCATTTCGCCGAGTGGTGCAGGGACGAACGCCACGCTCTACGTACCGCATCGACGCGACGCCACCACGCACGAGTTCTACACCGACGCCCGCTACGGCGAGTTATGGGTCGGTCCTCGCCGAGGGGTCGACGAGGCGGCGATCTTCTACGACCTCGACACCGCGCCCCTCGAAAATCTCGAGAAAGACCTCGTCTCCCTCGGGGGCGCGGACGTCCTCACGCTTCGCGGCTTCGACGCGGGTGTCGACGCCCTGCACGATCCGAGCGAGGAGGACGAGGAACTCGCGAACACGCTGAGCGAACTACGCCTCGTAAAGGACGACTTCGAGGTCTCGCAACTCCAGACCGCCATTGACTTCACGGTGAAGGGCTTCGAAGACGTCGTGCGGGCACTACCGAGCGCGGAGGGACGTGGCGAGCGGGTCATCGAAGGTGTCTTCAACTTGCGCGCGCGCGTCGAGGGCAACGACGTGGGCTACGACACCATCGCGGCGAGCGGCTCGCACGCGACGACGTTGCACTGGACCCGCAACAACGGCGAGGTTCGACGTGGCGATCTGTTGCTGCTCGACGCCGGCGTAGAGTGCGACAACCTCTACACCGCCGACGTCACGCGCACGATGCCCATCAGTGGCACGTTCTCTCCAGCGCAGCGTCGCGTCTACGAACTCGTGCTCGCGGCACAGACGGCCGGCATCGCGGCCGTCAAGCCCGGCGCCAACTTCATGGCACCACACGACGCGGCGATGGCGGTCCTCGCCGAGGGACTCTTCGAGATGGGCATCTTGAAAGAAGAGCCCGCCGTGGCCCTTCGCAAGGATCGCCAGCTCCACCGGCGCTACACCCTGCACGGCACCAGTCACATGTTGGGTATCGACGTGCACGACTGCGCGAACGCGCGTAATGAGTTCTATTGGGGCGACCTGGCCGAGGGCTACGTCTTGACGGTCGAGCCAGGCCTCTACTTCCAGGCGAACGACCTCACCGTGCCCGAGGAGTACCGCGGCATCGGCGTGCGCATCGAGGACGACATCCTCGTCACCGCGACGGGCGCGAAGAATATGTCCGCGGCGTTGCCGCGCGAAGCCGACGCCGTCGAAGCGTGGATGGCGGATCTGTGGGCGAAGGGCTCGACGAATCTCGGACTGTAGAGAGCGTCGCAAAAACAAGTCGCGACATTAGCGCGTCTCGTGTTCGTGCGCATGAAGTAATCGTTCACGCGTTCAACTGTCCCTAGTAAATGTGAACTCGTGCACTTTCAACTTTTCCTAAGAACTCGTTGACGTGTCGCGCGAGCGAACACACCGTGACAACTGAGCTTGTGCACGCGTTAACTTCGGGCGCGCACTGACGCGTTGACGCCAACGTCGTGGAGCGAAATCTCGAAGCGAGTACCCGTCGTGTCTCTTCGTCATCTTCTCGTCACGAAAGATTGAGAGGACCTTTGGTGTTTCCATACGTGGAACTTAACTTCGCTCTCTACGTTGTGTTCGTGCCCGGAAAAGTTTCGGCGTACGACAAAGCAAGGAGTAAAACCATGATGTTGATCCTGTTACTCAGTATCGTCCTAGTGCCCCTCGCGTTGGCGGTCATTTTCGTTCCGCTCGTGATGGGTGTACGTGCGAATCGGGCGGCACATCACGAACATGCTCTACGCCTCGCGAACGGTTCGCCCGTCGAGGTCGACAAGGTTGTCGCCCCCGTCATCGTCCGCGCGGCGTAGCTCGACGGATTCCTCTTCGGGTCGCTAAGCGTTGATCCGAAGAGGAATCCGTCGTGGTCCACGAACTTGTCCCGGCGCCCACGTGACGCCAGAGGGGTCAGCCAGTTCGAAAGTCGGATAGCGCGCGATGAACTCCTCCAACGCAACGCGTAGCTCCATACGCGCCAGGTTCGATCCGACGCAGCGGTGAATACCGAGCCCGAAGGCCGCGTGACGATTCACGGCGCGATCGATGATGAACGCGTTGGCGTCGACGAAGGCCTCGGGATCTCGGTTCGCCGCCGGGAAGCCGAGAAGTACCCAGTCGTCCTTCTTCATGGGGCAGCCGTGAAAGTCGAGGTCTTCCTTCACGAGACGCGCCATCGTCACCGGCGCGTAGAAGCGCAGGAACTCTTCAACCGCGACGGGCATCAACGCGGGATCGTTGACGAGTCGCGCGAGGTCCTCGGGGTGTTGGGCGAGGTGCCAGATCGACGAGCCGATCGCCGACCACGTGGTGTCGATCCCCGCCACCAGGGTCAAGACCATGGTGCCGCGCACGTGCTCGAGCGCCAACTTCTTGCCGTTGAACTCGACGTTCAACAGATAGCTCGTGAAGTCGTCGCGCGGGTGCGCGACGTGATCTTCGATCTGGGTGTTGAAGTACTCGGCCATGGGCAAGAAGAGTGGTCCACGCTCCTCGGGCGCTAGGTCCACGAGGTCGAGCACCACGTGGACGAAGTCGCGAAAGCGATCCTCGTCGGCTTCGGGAAAACCCAACATCTTGGCGATGACGCCCGGCGAGATGTACTGGGCGTAGCTCGCGCCCGCGTCGAACTCCTTCACGTCGCCCAGCGCGTCGAGGTGCTTCGTGCAGAGCGCGCGCACCTGACCCTCGAGGGCGTTCACCGGACCCGGCGCGAAGGCGGGCAGGATCAGACGTCGAGCGAACTGGTGAAAGGGTGGGTCCGACGTGATGGGTGGCGCGCCACCCATGGGCGCCGGCGGCGCGTTCGGCGGGAACTTGTTGTTGGTGACGACCACCATTCGACTGGTGAAGTGCTCGGTGTCGTTGGCGATCTCCGCGACCATCTCGTGCGTCGTCGGAAACCAGCCTCCGGCGTAGCGATCGGTGTGCGCGACGGGACAACGCTGGCGCAGGTCGTCCCAAATCGGATAGGGATCACTCACCCACGCGGAATCGGTGTGATCCCAGTCGACGGCGAAATCGACGACCGGAAGTTTGGCGTCGGCGTTCGCCTCGGCGTCTACGGACACGACTCAGCTCAAGATTCGTAGCGGGAGATTCCTCGGACCACGGATTTGACCTTGGGCCCAAGTGACGTCGTCCTTGTTCTCGAGTTCGAATTTGGGGTAGCGCTTGATGAACTCTTCGATGGCGACACGCAGTTCGAGGCGCGCCAGGTTCGATCCGATGCAGCGATGGATGCCGAGACCGAAGGCCACGTGTCGATTCTCCGCGCGGTCGATGATGAACTTGTCCGCGTCCTTGAAGACGACGGGGTCACGATTCGCCGCCGGAAACCCGAGAAGGATCCAGTCGTACTCCTTCATGGGGCATCCCAAGTAGTCCATGTCGGCCTTCACGAGGCGCGCCATCGTCACGGGCGCGTAGAAACGTAGGAACTCTTCGATTGCGACCGGCATAAGGTCCGGCTCGTTGACGAGACGTGCCAAGTCGTCGGGGTGCTGGGCGAGGTGCCAGAGTGACGCACCGATCGCCCCCCACGTGGTGTCGATGCCGGCGACGAGGATCAAGACCATCGTGCCGAAGACGTGTTCGACGGCGAGCTTCTCACCGTTGATCTCGGCGTTCAGCAGGAACGACGTCAGGTCATCACGGGGGTTCTCCATGTGTTCTTCGATCTTGGTGCGAAAGTACTCCTCGACCGGAGCGAACAACTCGATGCGCTCCTCTTCGGGACGGTCAATTGATTCGGTGATGACGTGCACGCACCTGATGAAGATGTCCATGTCCTCTGCGGGAAAGCCGAGCATCTCGCGAATGACCGACGGCGGAATGAGACGCGCGTAGTTCATCGACGCGTTGACGACCCCCTCGGTGATGATGTCGTCGAGCAGACTATTGCAAAGGGCACGAATTTGCGGCTCGAGCGCGTTGACGACGCCGGGTGAAAAGGCCGGCAGGATCAACTTTCGCGCGATCTGGTGAAAGGGTGGGTCCGACGTGATGGGCGGGGCGAGGCCAATAGGCGCCGGAAGATCTTCTTCGGTCGGTCGACCCTCGTGCACGATGACGTCGCGACTGGTGAAATTCACCGTGTCCTTCGCGATCGCCGAGACGCCGGCGTGCGTCGCGGGAAACCACGCGCCGCCGAATCGATCGGTGTGGGCGACGGGGCAACGCTGACGCAGGTCCTCCCAAATCGGATAGGGGTCACTCACCCACTCGGGGTCGGTGTGATCGAAGTCGGTGGCGAAGTCGAGGACGGGTGGCTTGTCGGTCACGATGACTCCTCTATGAAGATGGCGTGCTCAGGGCAGTTCGCCTGGGCCAGACGTGCGAGATCAATCGTCTCAGGGCTGAGCTCGCCGTCGCCGATGACGAAGCCGTTGCCGAGATCGTCAAAGTTGAAGATGCTCGGCGCAATGGAGAAGCAGCGACCCTGACCCTGACAAAGATCGGCGTCAATGACAACCTTCACGTTTCCCCCCACGTCGATTCACAGCCGACATTACTACCTGGTAACGCCCGAGAAAACCGCACTTCGTGGGGCGTTAGACGGTCTCGATCTCCTCGCGACTGATGCCCAGGAAGTAAAGCACGGCGTCGAGATACGGAACCGAGAGCGCAGTGTCGGCGTGCTCTTGGACGAGGGCTTTGGCGTTAAAGGCAATGCCCAGTCCCGCGACCGAGAGCATGTCGATGTCGTTCGCGCCGTCGCCCACGGCGACGGTCTGTTCGAGAGGCACGCCCACCTCGGCCGCGAAGTGGCGCAGGGCGCGGGCCTTGCCCGCGCGGTCGAGGATTTCGCCCACGACACGTCCGGTGAGGACACCGTCCTTGATCTCGAGTTGGTTGGCTTCGAAGTACGTGACGTCGAGCTCAGCGAGGAGCGGCGCCAGCACTTCCACGAAGCCCCCCGACACCACGGCCGGCACGTAGCCGAGACGTTGCAGGGTGCGCACCAGCGTGCGCGCCCCGGGCGCGAGGCGCAGTTTTGCACGAACGTCATCGAGCACACTGGCTGGCAACCCCGCTAAGAGCTCGACCCGACGTCGCAGCGCCTCGGCGAAGTCGATCTCGCCGTCCATCGCGGACCTCGTGATCGCGGACACCTCCTCGGCGCGACCCGAGGCCTCTCCGAGGAGGTCGATGACTTCGTCTTGCAACAACGTCGAGTCGGCATCCATCACGACGAGGTGCTTCGCTCGACGGTGCAGGCCCGCGCGTTGGACCGCGAGGTCGAGGCCGTTCTCTTTCGCGACCAGTGTCATTGACGCGCGAAGCAACGGGTGACTCGGGCCAATGACGATGAGTTCGTAACAGTCGACGGGGTAACTCGCGAGGTGGACAATGCGCTCACACGTCGCGCCACTGGCGGCGATCGCGTCGAACACGCTCTCGAGTTGACGGGCCGTGATCTGGGGCGCCAGCAACGTCACCAGGAGTCTTCTGCCGTCGACCTCGTCCTTCGGGACCACTTCTTCCACGTGGAACGACATGCCGTCGCCCTCAATACTGGTCTCTTGCAGTGAGGCCATCAGTGACTCGTGAGTCAGTGCGGCTTCACTACTGACTTCAGCGCAGAGCACCAACGTGCCGCGAATAGTGATCTGGGCCACGTCCATCAGACGCACGTCGTCGCCCTCGAGGGCGTGCAGCGCGCGAAAGAGTTCCGCGCCGACGCCCATGCGATCGGGCCCGCTCACGGTGACGAGGAACGTTGAGTGAGACATGAATCAAGCGTAGAGGTTTGAAACGATCCCCTACGCTGCGTTTCCGTCCATCTCGCGTAGCGCGCGCACTTCCGCGACGTGCTCGTCGGTCCTCGCGTCAAAACTCCAGAGCGAGGGCAGCGCCGCGGTCACCACCGCCACCGACCCCGTGCACGCGAGTCCGCCGAAGGTGAGCGAGAAGCGCAACGACGTCCACGCGGCCATCACGCCCGCACGAAACTGACCGGCCGTCGGACCGAGCGAGTAGGAGATCATCTCGATGCCGGCCATGCGACCCCGCACCTCGGGCGGGATGGACTCGTTCCACATGGTGGAGCGAAAGATGCCGCTCACTGAGTCGGCCCCGCCACCGATGGCGAGCCCCAGGAGCACCAGCCACAGCGACGACGAGAAGCCAAAGAGCGCAATACCGAGTCCCCACAGCGCGGCCGAGAGCACGACCGCGCGACCGTAGCGGTGAACGTGGCGCGTCCAGCGCGAGGTCAAGGTCGCGATCAAGGCCCCGGCCGGCAGCCCGGTGTAGAGGATGGCCAGCGCGTAGTGCTCGTGAAAGCGCGTCGCCACGAAGGGCAGCATCACGACGGGAAAGGCCAAGATCATGGCCAGCAGGTCGATGATGTACGTGCCCACGATGTCGGGACGGCTGCGAGCGTAGCGAAGTCCGTCTCGAAGTGCCGCGACGTCGCTCACGCTCGACGACAACTGCGGCGGCGTGGCGTGCAGGGTGAGGAGCAGCAACACCGAGAACGTGAAGGTCACGACGTTCGCGACGTAGACCGAGCCCGGCCCGAAGGCCACGGCCGCGAGACCTCCGAGGGCCGGACCAATGATGGAGGCCGTGGTGAAGCGCACGTTCGCGAGCATCGAAGCGGAGCGCTGCAGTTGGTGCGACACGAAGAGCTGATTGAGCGCCTCGATGCTCGGACGTTGGAGGCTCGAGGCGGCCGCGGCGATCGCGGCGTCGAGGTAGAGGATCCACACCAGGGGGTGCGCGAGCAACGCGTTGACGACGAGCATCATCGTCGTGACCATCAAGGTCACTTCCATTGAAATGATGAGGCGGCGGCGATTGAGACGGTCCGCGAGCACCCCGCCGTAGAGACCGAAGACGACGAGTGGGGCCAATTCGACGAGACCAATGGCCCCCACGGCGAGGGTCGAGTGCGTCAGTTGCTTCAACTGAAAGGGCACGGCGACGAACGTGGCCTGACTGCCGAGCGCCGTGATGAACCCCGCGGTGTAGAGACGGCGATACTGCTTCGAGACGCGAAGCGGCGTGAGGTCAATACCGAAGAACCCTTGGCTCACGCCGGGCCCGCGAGCCAGCCCTCGCTCGGGCTGTAGTGGCGGAGCACCTTCGCCGGCACACCTCCCAAGACCACGTGGTCGGGGAACGTACCGCGCACCACCGCGCCGGCGGCGACGGTGGTGTTCTTGCCCAAGGTCGTACCGGGCAGGATGACCACGTTCGCGCCGAGCCAACTCCCCGAGCCGATCTTCACGGTCCCCTCGCTCGGAGTTTGCCAGCCCACGGGTTCGTCGACGTCCTCGTAGGAGTGGTTCTGGTCCGTGATGTAGACGTAGGGTCCCGTTTGGATGTCGTCACCGAGTTCGATGGACCAGTGACCAATTATGTGCGAACCGCGCCCAATGACACAGTGGCGACCAATGAGGACGGTCGGCGTGGCGAGCATCTCCTGCTCGCCGTTGATACCCGCCGTGAGACAGACGTTGGGGCCGATGAGGGTGTCGTCACCGATGGAGAGGTAGCGCTCGTTGTAGATCACGCCCTGGGGGGCCATGAGGGCCGCGTGGTGTCCGAAGTAGAAGAACGAGCTCGCGTAGTCGTCGTTGGGCCCGACGATCGCGACCTCGTTGAGGTAGCGACGCCACCGTCGTACCCATGAACCCAGGAAGCGACGAAACTGAAGACGGAAACCCACCACGGTCACGCTACCGCCGCCGCGCACGCACGTAGTGAGGCTTGTGTAGCGTTCGAGAATGGTGGTGGACGTCGCGGTGATCGGCTCGGGCTTCGGGGGCCTTGGCGCGGCCATACGACTTCGCCAAGCGGGTGTGACCAACGTGTCGATCTTCGAGCGCGCCCACGACCTCGGCGGCACGTGGCGCGACAACACCTATCCCGGGTGTCGCTGTGACGTGGCGAGCAATCTCTACTCGTTCTCCTTCGCGCCCAACCCAAAGTGGACCAACACCTACAGCTACCAGCCCGAGATCTGGCGCTACCTCCAGGACGTGGCCGACGAGTATCAGCTGCGCCCCCTCATCAAGTACGACCACGACGTCCTCGACGTGTCCTTCGACGAGTCATCGAAGCAGTGGCGACTCACCACATCACAGGGTGACTACGACGCTCGGTGCGTCATTCTCGCCACCGGCGGTCTCGCCGAGCCCCGACTCCCCGCGATCGAGGGTCTGGACACCTTCGACGGTCCCATCATGCACACCGCCCAGTGGGACGACGCCGTTGAGCTCTCGGGTAAGCGGGTCGGCGTTATCGGCACGGGCGCGAGTGCCGTCCAAACGGTGCCCCAGATCGCTCCGATCGTGAGCACCCTCGAGGTCTTTCAGCGCACGCCCTCGTGGATCTTGCCCCACCTCGGCCATCCCGTCATCGAAAGGACGAAGAAGGTCTTCTCGACTCTTCCACTCGCGCAGCGCCTAGTACGCGCCTGGGGTTACTGGCGTCGCGAGTTGATGGTGCTGGGCTTCGTGAAGGACCCCCGTCGCATGACCAAGGCCGAGACGATGTCGCGCGAACACCTCGAGCGCCAGATCAAAGACGAATCCCTTCGCGAGAAGCTCACACCCCTCTACCGCCTCGGGTGCAAGCGCGTACTCATCAGCAACGACTTCTACCCGGCATTCGCCCGCGACAACGTCACCCTCGTGACCGACGCGATCACCTCCATTGAGGCCAAGGGCGTTCGAACCAGCGACGGCACACTGCACGAGTGTGACGTCCTCATCATGGCGACCGGTTTCTTCGTCACCGACAACCCGATGGCCACCAAGGTTCACGGCGCCACGGGCGAAACACTCTCGAACGCCTATCACGGCAATCTCGCCAACTACAAGGGCACGACGTTCCCCGATTTCCCAAACTTCTTCATGCTCGGTGGACCGAACACCGCGCTCGGGCACTCCTCGATCATCTTCATGCTCGAAAGCCAGCTCAACTACGTCACGAAAGCGGTGCGAGTCGCGCTCGACGACGACGCGCTGATTGAGCCCAAGGCGCACATCGCCGCGCGTTGGACGCGCGAACTCCAGGCCAAGTTGCCCGGCACGGTGTGGGACATGGGGTGCTCGAGTTGGTACCTGAACGACGCCGGCGTGAACACAACGATCTGGCCCGACTTCACCTTCAAGTTTCGAACCGCCACGCGCCACTTCGACCCGCGAGACCACAAGATCTCGACGTCGAAGAAGTCCGAGGTCTCTTAGTCGAGACTGATTGGTGTGTCGACGTCGAGACCCTCCGCGGATCCCACCACGTCCGGCACCAACGCGTTGGCCAAATGCGCACGCACGCGCTCATCGATCTCGGCCATGGTCTGGGGGTTCTCTCGCAGGAACGTCTTCACGTTCTCACGGCCCTGACCCATCTGCTCACCTTCGTAGGTGAACCAGGCACCGGCTTTCTTCACGAAGCCCAACTCCACGGCGACGTCGAGTACCGAGCCTTCACGACTGATGCCCTGGCCGTACATGATGTCGAACTCGGCTTGGCGAAAGGGGGCGGCGCACTTGTTCTTGACGACCTTCACGCGCGTGCGGTTGCCGACGATCTCGGTGCCGTCCTTGATGGACTCGATACGTCGGATATCCAGGCGCACCGACGCGTAGAACTTAAGCGCGCGCCCACCGGGGGTTACCTCAGGTGAGCCGTACATGACCCCGATTTTTTCGCGCAACTGGTTGATGAAGATCGCGACGGTGTTGGACTTCGAAAGACCACCGGTCAACTTGCGCAGCGCCTGGCTCATGAGGCGAGCCTGCAGACCCACGTGAGTGTCGCCCATGTCGCCTTCGATCTCCGCGCGCGGCGTCAACGCCGCCACCGAGTCGATGACGATCACGTCCAAGGCACCTGAACGAATCAGCATGTCTACGATCTCGAGCGCCTGTTCTCCAGTGTCGGGCTGGCTGATCAAGAGATCGTCCACGTTCACGCCAATAGCACGTGCGTAGACCGGGTCCATCGCGTGCTCGGCGTCGATGTACGCGCACACCCCGCCGTTACGCTGCGCTTCTGCGACGACGTGCATCGCCAGCGTTGACTTACCAGAGGACTCGGGACCGTAGAGTTCGACGACGCGACCTCGGGGCAGCCCACCAATGCCGAGCGCCATATCGAGCGCGAGGGCACCCGTGGGGATCGACTCGATGTTGAAGTTCATGGTCTCGCCCATGCGCATGATCGATCCCTTGCCGAACTGCTTTTCAATCTGGCCGAGCGCAGCTTCGAGAGCCTTGTCGCGATCATCGGTTGCCATTACTGTCTCCTTGTTCTTTGTCATGGGGGCAAGTTAGAGGGCCCCAGTGACATCGGTCGGTCTCCGCCTAGGTTTCAGAGTACTACGAACACTTGTTCGTAATGAGTATTTCGTACTCGGATATTCATCATGGACCCTTACCCGTCGCTTCTCGTGATATCCAAGAAACTACCCGGGAGTTCGCTCCGCTATCACGCGAGAAAACCCCCTCGCGGACAGACGCTGTTAAGAATGAGGAGCCTCGAAAACGAGAATCTGGCCCGGAAATCGAGCCTTCGGCCCACTACCGACAACGCCGTTCGTGGTGGTGGCAAAACACGTGGAAACCGAGGGACAGCTGAGCGATAGGGGAAGTCCTGCTCCGCGCGGTGCAGGCTCTTTCGCCCACGTCGCTCCCCCGTTGGTGGAGCGATAAAACGTGAATCCGTCGGTAACGGCACACACGGCAGTGGAAGCACACGAAACGCGTGGTTGCACTTGTCCCAGGAGCGCCTTTCCGAGGCCCGACTCGACCGTCCAACGCCAACTCACGCCACCATTTTTCGTTTGGAGGATAAGCAGGCGGTTCGATTCATTCAAGCCCACGATGGTGCACGACGTGGTGGTGGCGCACGAGATGTCCGTAATCGACGACGTTTCAAGTTCGCGCAAGGGAACCATTCCCTTAATCGTGACGCGGACAATCGACCACGACGCACTACTCGATGTTGTTCGAAGCAGAATGGCGCCCGCGTCGTAGTGATCAGTGATGGCGTAACAAGTCGTGACAGATGGACACGAGATGCCAGAGAGTCCCACGACGATCGAGCTACGAGGGAATGGGATAAGCGCGCTCTTCCAATTTGCCGCCGTGATTGCTGGGCTACGTGCAAGGTTCGTCGCGGTCCATGTGGGGTACCCGTTCGAATTGCCACCGATCAAGTTGTTGGCCCCGACCGCAACGCACTCGTTGACGGACGGACACGACAGGGCCATCACGGCGGTCGGTTCCATTTCGTCCACGGTCTTTGATGACGCGACCCACGTCGAAGCGGTCGTCTCGGTCATAAAACTCTGCCAGTTCCCATCTTTCGTTCCAACACCGCGACACACGTCACTCTTTGGACACGAGACGTCGTACACGGTGTAGTTTTTTTCCACCGGGTCGGCGGTCCAACGTGTCCCACCGTTGGTCGTCTGTTGCACCGTCGTACCGTCTTCGGCCACACAGAACTCAGCGGTGGGGCACGTAATGGCACCGAGTGGCCACGATCTGTTCTGCGTGAACGAAATGCTCCACGTGCTCGTCGCGCCATGAGAGGTCCCGAATGCTCCACTCGCGGTTACGGAGTTCAGCGCGAGGCCGCTTACAAGCAACGCCACGCTCACCAGAAGAGGTTTTTTCACATTCTCTTCTTAGTAGGGGCACGGAGCCATCAGAGAGATTTCTTGCCCTCGAAGGACTCATGAGAAAGCAGTCCGGTGTCGTTTTCACGCCAACGATTCTTGACGCGAGATGGAACTAGTCCGCTAAGGCCTGATAGACGAATCGGATGAGGTCACGTTTAATTGGGTAGGTGCCACTCGGCAACAGCTGGGTGTAGAAGCCAACGGTGAGATCTTCGACGGGATCGACCCAGAAGGTCGTCGACGCCGCACCGCCCCAGAAGTACGAACCCTCCGAAACCAACGACTTGTTCTTGCGCCGGTCGATCATCACGGACATGCCAAAGCCGAATCCCTGGCCGGCGTACCCAGTCTCGGCGTAGGAGTCGACGGCTAAATCGACGAGGTCGCCGTCGTTGGGCAGGTGGTTCTCAATCATGAGCTCGAGTGTGCGACTCGACACGAGTCGCACGCCGTCGAGCTCGCCACCGCGGAGCATCATGTTCATGAAGCGGTCGTAGTCGTAGGCCGTGGAGAGCAGTCCACCCCCACCGCCATGGATGCGCGGCGGGTGCAGTGAGTGTTTCGCCAGTTCGTCGTAGGGGAAGGAGTCGCCGTGTGAGGGGACGTAGAGCATGGCGAGGCGGTCCGCCTTTTCGGGCGGGCACCACCACTCGGTGTCCGTCATACCGAGCGGGTCAAATATCCTCTCCTTCAGAAAGACAGCGAGGTCCTGACCACTCCAGATTTCGACAAGGCGCCCCAGCACGTCAAAGGCGACCGAGTAGTTCCACTTGGTCCCCGGTTGGAAGAGCAGCGGACTCGTGCACCAATCGTCGACGGCTTGAACGAGGTCGGCGTCCTTCGCGAAGCCGAAGTCGTAGCCCTTATTGCGATAGATCTCGTCAACGGGGTGGAGGTATTGAAAGCCGTAAGTCAGACCACTCATGTGCGTCAAGAGGTGGTGCACGCGCACCGGCTCGCTCGCCGCCACCGTCTCGTGGCTCTCGGGCGTACCACCCTGCCACACCCGAGGATCCTTCAGCGCGTCAATCCACCGCCCAACGTCGTCGATGAGATCGAAGTGACCCTCCTCGTAGAGCATCATCACCGCGATCGCGACGATGGGTTTGGTCATGGAGTAGATACGCCAGATCGTGTCGTCAGTGACCTCGAGATCCTTCTCGCGGTCCCGGTGCCCGCCCTTGTCACTCCAGACGAGCTGTCCACCTCGTGAGACGGTCGCGAGCCAGCCGGCGAGTCGACGGTTCTCGACGTAGGAATCGAAAGCCGGCTTGATGCGCGCGAGGCGCTCGGGTGAAAAGCCAAAAGCCGCTGGGTCGACGGCAACCTCGAGTGACGACATGGTCACCTCACTTTCTAGAGTGAGGTTAGGTGAGACCGTCGAGGCTTACGTGCGCTCGAGGTTTCGACGAAGCACGTCGAGGGCGCTGATGGCGCTGTAGGCGCGAACCCGAGGACGATCCCCCGGGAGACGCAGCGCCACGTTTTCGACGCGGTCACCGAGGTCGAGCCCCACGAAAACCGTCCCCGCGGCTTGACTGTCTTGTTCTTCGGGCCCTGCGACGCCGGTCACGCTGAGTCCCACGTCGGCGCCGAGTAATTTCCGCACGCCAATCGCCATCGCTTCCGCGGCGTCGGCGCTCACGACTGGTCCTTCGGGCACGCCGAGAACGTCGAACTTCATTTGCGACGCGTAACTGACGACGCCGCCGCGGAACCACTTCGACGCCCCCGCCACGTTCACGAGACGACTCGCGATGAGCCCACCGGTCAGGGACTCGGCGACGGCCAACGTGAGTCCGCGAGCGAGTAGTTGGTCCGCGACCACGTCCTCCATCGTCTGATCGTCGGCCCCGAAGATGATGTCACCGAGTTTCTCGTCGATGAGTGCGCGCACCGTTCGTTCTTCGTCACGAAGCAGCGACTGCGCGTCGGCGTCATCGTCACCACGGGCCGTGATTCGAACCTTGATACCTTCGATGCCCGAGGCGAGGAAGGCAATCGTGACTCGACCATCGCCAGCCAGTGCGTCAAAGCGCTCGGCGACGGCTTCGGCAAGGGCGGACTCACCCGCGCCCCACGTGCGCAACACTCGACTACGGATCACCGCGGTCTCGCCCGCGTCGTGTTGACGCTCTAAGAGATCGGGCAGGATCGCGCGCTCGAACATGTCACTCATCTCGAAGGGCACACCGGGTACGGCGTAGACCACCTTAAGACCGACTTCGCAGATGAGACCAGGCGCCGTGCCGAGGGTCTGGGGAATGATCACGGCGCCGCGCGGGACGTCGGCCTGGAGCAGGTTGTTGTCGGGCATGACGCGTCCGCGTGACTCGAACATCGCACGAATGGTCGCCACCAGCGCTTCGTCGCGGTCGAGCGGCACGTTCATCACCTCGGCGAGGGCGGCGCGTGTGATGTCGTCTTGGGTCGGACCGAGCCCGCCACAGACGATCATGGCGTCGCTGCGGGCAAGCGCAGTGCGAAAGGCCAGCACGATACGTTCGTGGTTGTCGCCCACGTGTTGGTGAAAGTGCGAAGAGACGCCGTTCGCGGCTAGCTGCTCGCCCAGCCACTGCGAATTGGTGTCGGGAATCTGTCCGAGGAGAAGTTCAGTACCAACCGCGACGATCTCAACCCGCACGCGCGACCACTCGTTTCCCTACGGCGTAGTACTGCCATCCGGTGTAGACGGTGAGTACGACCGCCAGCCAGATCGTGACGAAGGCGAACGCCGGGTGGTGACCGGTGATGGGCAAAACGCAAAAACCAATCGCCCAGTCCTGCACGAAGGTCTTCCACTTGGCGAGTCGACTGGCCGGAATCGAGGTACCGTGCTTGGCCGCTCGCGCCCGGTACACACTCATCCAAATCTCGCGCAGGGTGATGATGATCGCCGGGACGATGAAGAACGTGATCCCGTGCGGGCGCGAGATGATGATGGCGTAGAGCCCCCCGAGGACGATCACCTTGTCGGCGAAGGGATCGAGGAAGGCGCCCGAGGTCGTCGTGCCGTGACGTCGCGCGACGATCCCATCGAAGTAGTCCGACGCCGCCACCAAGAGGCCCACGATCGTGGTCCACCACGAGATGCGATCGAAGACGATCAAGTAGATGAAGAAGGGCGCGGCGACGATGCGAAAGGCCGTCATCATGTTCGCGGGCGTCAGCAACGCCGTCGGGCCGTAGGTACGGTCCGCACTCATAGCGCGACCGCTTCGAGGTCCGTTCCGTGACTCGCCACGATCTCACACTCAACCATCGAACCCACGATAAGTGAGGGATCGACCATGACGATGCCATCGATCTCGGGACATTCGCGCACGCTTCGACCAACGCCGGGCGAGTCGATGAGGAGCTGTTGACGCGTACCGACGAGGGCGTCACGCTTCTTCGCGGTGATGGTGTCTTGGAGTTCCGAGACTTCGCGCAGTCGCTCTAAGGCGAGTTCGTGGTCGACGGGCGCGTCGAGGTCGTTGGCGTAGGTGCCCACCTCCGAAGAGAAGGTGAAGAAACCGGCCCAGTCCAGCTGAGCGGCTTCGATGAAGTCGAGCAACGCCCGCTGGTCGTCTTCGGTCTCACCGGGGTAGCCCAGGATGAACGATGAGCGAAACGTCGCGTCGGGTTCGACGGCGCGAATGGCCGCGATGCGCTCGAGGAAGCGTGTCCCGTCACCCCAACGGCGCATCCCTCGCAGGAGCGGCCTCGAGGCGTGCTGCAGGGAGAGGTCGAAGTAGGGCACGCCGGTCGCGAGGATCGTCTCGATCAGATTCTGGGTGAGACCTGAGGGATACAGATAGAGAAGTCGCACGCGATCGACTTCGCGACTGAGGGTCTTCGTGAGTTCGATCAACGGCTGGGTACCTCCGTCGTCGAGCACTTCGAGCGCCTCACCGCGCCCGGCTCGGCGCCGGTCGTGACCCCAACTCGCGAGGTCTTGGGCGATCAAGACCAGTTCGCGCACGCCACCATCGACGAGGGCGCGTGCTTCGGCGAAGATCTCATCCGTAGAGCGTGAGCGCTGATCACCACGGAACGTCGGAATGGCGCAGAAACCACAACGTCGATCACAACCCTCAGCGATCTTCACGTAGGCCCACGGAGCCTTCGCCTTGGGGCGAGGCAGGTTCAACAAGTCGAACGACGAACCCGGTCGTGCTCGAAGCGACACGGGTGTCGAGGGCATCACGCTCGTGAGACTCTCGCCAAAACCGGCGACGAGGTCTACTTCGGGCAACGCGGCCGCGAGTTCGTCGCCGTAGCGCTCGGCCATGCAGCCCGTCACGACGAGGCGCGCGCCATCCGACTTCCGATCGGCTAGGTCGAGAACGGTTTCGATGGACTCTTCGCGCGCGGCTTCAATGAAGGCACAGGTGTTCGCGACCACGAGATCGGCGTCGTCGGCACTCGTCGCGACGAGGTAACCCTGGGACTCCAGGAGTCCCGCTAACTTGTCGGAGTCCACGTGGTTCTTGGGACAGCCGAGCGTCTCGATCCAGTACCGCACCACACCTCCTTCACGTAGCAACACCGAGCGCGGCGCGCTCGGTGTGTAGTGGCGGAGAGGGAGGGATTTGAACCCTCGGGCCCACTTTCGCAGGCCGCATTCTTAGCAGGAATGTGGTTTAAACCGAACTCACCCACCTCTCCCTCGAACAGCCTACTAAAGACTGATCCGTCACTGCGAGCGAGTTTCCTTCTCGCTCGACGTATCGAATCGAGTGACGCCCACCCTCGAGATCGCGCCAGGGTCAAGGATTACACTGACTGGCACTGTGACGCGACCTCGTGTCAAGAAGGGATGGCTATGCGAACCGTTCGACTCGCCCTCACCGGCGTTCTCGGTGTCTCACTGCTCACGACCGCGTCATTGACGTCGGGTCTCACCGCACAAGCGGCTAGTTCGTCGAGCACACTCGCCTCGTGCAAGACCTCCATTGCTTCGCACGAGTACACCAAGGGAAAACTCACCGTCGCCACCGACACGCCCGCCTACACCCCTTGGTTCATTGGCAACAAGCCCTCGAATGGAAAAGGGTACGAGTCGGCCGTGGTGTACGCGATCGCCAAGGTTTTAGGCATTAGCAAGTCCAACGTCACTTGGGTCGTCGAGCCCTTCGACAACAGCTACGTGCCTGGCGTGAAGAAGTTCGACTTCGACATCAACGAGGTTTCGTACACGGCCGCTCGCGCCAATGCCGTCAGCTTCTCCTCGAGCTACTACGACGTCCAGCAGTCCATCATCGCGCTGAAGACCAACCCCATCGTGACGAAGCACACGTCCAAGGAACTGAAGAATTACCTCTACGGCGATCAAATCGGCACGACGGGACTCGCGTACATCAACAACAACATCAAGCCCACGAAGCCCGCGCGCATCTACTCCACCCTCGACGAAGCGGTGGCCGCTCTTCAGAGTAAGCAGATCGACGCCTTGGTGATCGACACGCCGACTGGTCAGTACATGGCCTCCGCGCAGATCCTCAACAAGTCGAAGAAGCCCGCCGCCACGCAGGTTGGTCAGTTCCCCAGCGTCGGCGAACACTACGGACTGCTCTTCTCGAAGGGCAATCCCCTCGTGAGTTGCGTCAACACCGCCATCGCGACGCTGAAGTCGAACGGCACGCTTAGCGCGCTTCAGCACCAGTGGCTCGGGATCTACGTCGGCGTTCCCGTCATTAAGCCTTAACCGTGTCGTTGACGACCGACGAGAACTCGGCGCCAACTACTCCACAACTCTTCGCACCGCGCCGCCGACGGCTCCTCGTGGGGCGTCGCGGCCTCGTCGTCAGTGCTCTCTCGAGCGTGGTCGTGCTGCTCGTCATCTTCGCCATCTTCTGGCTGGCGCCGGGTGGACCGACGTTTCGCGCCTTCTTCTTCAACCCGCACGACATGTGGCAAGCCTTCGTGGGCGATCCGCAAAAGGGACTCCTCTCGGTGGGCCGAGGCCTCGTCACCAACATCTGGATGTTTCTCCTCAGCGAGGTGCTCGTCCTCATCTTTGGTCTCTTCATCGCGACGGTCCGCCTCAGTCAGTCACCCGTCCTGTTCCCCTTTCGCGCGCTCGCGACGGTCTACGTTGACGTGATGCGCGGCGTGCCGATCGTGCTCGTGATGTACATGATCGGTTTTGGTCTACCCGAGCTCAACCTCGGCTTCCTCTCGAATCAGTCGCCCGCCGTGTACGGATGCGCGACGCTGACCCTTTCCTACAGCGCCTACGTCGCCGAGGTCTACCGAGCCGGCGTGTTGTCGGTGCCCCACGGACAGCTCCTCGCGGCGCGGTCGTTGGGGCTCACCCACACCGCCACCATGCGACGGGTCATCTTGCCCCAGGCCGTGCGCAACGTGATCCCCCCACTTCTGAACGACTTCATCTCCATGCAGAAGGACACGGCCCTGGTCTCGCTGTTGGGCGCGGTCGAAGCCACCAGGGCCGCGCAGATCTACGGCGACACTGTCTTCAACTTCAGCGGCTTCACCGTGGCCGCGATCCTCTTCTTGCTCCTCACCATTCCCATGACGCGCTTCACCGATCACCTCATCGCTCGCGACCGCAATCGTCGCTTGGCCACCACCTGATGGACAAGGTGCTCGAGTTAACGGACGTCGTCAAGCGCTTTGGGGACAACGAGGTACTGCGTGGGGTTTCACTCACGCTCCATCCTCACGACGTGGTCTGTCTCATCGGAGCGTCGGGTTCGGGCAAGTCGACCTTGCTGCGCTGCGCCAATCTTCTCGAGACCATCGACGCGGGTACCATCTCGCTCTTCGGCCAATCCCTGCAAGATCCCCGCATCGACCCCGACCTCGTTCGTCAACACGTGGCGATGGTCTTTCAGTCCTTCAACCTTTTCCCGCACCTCAGCGTGCTCGACAACATCCTCGTCGGACCCGTGCACGCCCTCAAACGGCGCCGCGGTGAAGTTCGTGATGAAGCAATCGCGTTGCTGGAGCGCATTGACCTGCGCGACAAGGCCGACGACTATCCCGATCGCCTCTCGGGTGGTCAACAGCAGCGCGTTGCGATCGCGCGCTCCCTCGCCATGCGTCCGTCACTGTTGCTGCTCGACGAAGTGACGAGCGCTCTCGACCCGACGTTGGTGGGTGAAGTACTCGATCTCCTGACCGACCTCGCGCACCAGGGCACGACCATGCTGATCGCGACCCACGAGATGAACTTCGCGAGGGACGTCGCTAACCAGGTCGTCTACCTCGATAGAGGCGTCCTGGTAGAGCAAGGTACGCCCGAGGAGATGTTCTCGAACCCGAAACACGAGTCCACGCGAAACTTCCTCGAGCGTGTTCGCTAAGAGGCTTGCGCTCTAATCTCTGGCAGCTCCAACACGAGGTCAAAGAGTTCCTGGTCGCGGTCCCAGGTGAGGTGCGCTCGCACCTGTTCGAGGGGCAACCACACGAGTACGTCGACCTCCTCGTTGGGCTCGAACTCGCCGTGCAGCGCACTCATCAAGTAGTACGCGACGATCTTCGACTTGCCTTTGCGATGTGTGTAGTTCGTCGTGCCGATGAACCGTACAACCTGGCAGTGCAGTCCGGTCTCTTCAAAGACTTCACGCAGCGCACCCTGTTCGAAGGTCTCGCCCTCTTCGATCTTGCCCTTGGGGAAAGTCCAGTCCCCCCTCGACTCGCGGTAGATACAGGCGACTTCCACTCGACCACCGGGAACGAAGCGTGTCACGACGCCTCCGGAGGCACGGATGAGATCGTTGGGCGCGTCGTTGGGGACAATAAGTTCGCCACTCAAGAGGTACACCCGGCTAACGGTAGATGAAGGCGTGACCAATCTGGCGGATTACACGTTGTCAATATCAAAAAACCCATCGTACGTAGAGTAGTAACAATGATCGTTGGGGCACTTCCACTTTGGTGGCGCCTCACCATTTTTCTTCTCGCTGGCGTGGGCGCGGGTATCGTCAACGGCGTCGCTGGCGGGGGTCAGTTCGTGACGTTCCCGACCTTGTTGGCTCTCGGAACACCGGCGCTGCAGGCCAATCTCTCCGCGACCGTCGGCATAGTGCCGAGTTACGTGGGATCGCTGCGCGTCTTTCGCCGCCAACTACGACCTCACCGAAAACTCATCGCCACGTTGGTTCCCTCGTGCGTCCTCGGCACCGTCACGGGTTGCGTGTTGCTGCTCGAAGGTTCGCCCTCGACGTTTCGCGCCATCGTGCCCTGGCTCATCGGTGCTGGCACCGTGCTCTTCGCCGTGTCGCCACTTATTACTCGGCGCCTAGCGAACGTGGGACACGATCACCCGCCTCGACGATGGCCACTGTTCGTGGCGATCTTTCTCGTCTCCACCTACGGCGGCTACTTCGGCGCTGGACTGGGCATCATGCTGCTCGCGGTCATGGCGCTCGCGCTCCCACTCGATATCCACGCCATCCAGGTCTTGAGAAACGCACTCTCGATGGTCATCAACTCCTCGGCCGCGCTGATCTTCTTGGTGCACGGTCACTTGGCCGTCGCGGCGGTCTCGATGTTGCTCATCGGGTCGCTCGTTGGTGGCTGGCTCGGGGCGCTGTTGATGGTGCGGCTCTCGCCCACACTGGTGCGTGTCGCGGTGATCGCCGTGGGCGTCGTGACTACCGTGAAACTCGCGCTGGGTTAATGTCAAATTTCTGACAACTTCACTAAACTTTGTGCGATGAAGCAGTTCTTCTCCTTTCCGAATCCCGTCAACGACGCCGCGGCCCGTTCGGTCGCGCTCGGCGTGTTCACAATGTCCGTCGTCGCCTTCGTGACCGGGAGCGCGTGGATACTTCTGGTCTTGACCTACGGATTCCTCGCGCGCGTGGCGGCCGGACCGAAGATCTCTCCTCTCGGGTGGTTCGCGGTGCACGTGAGTGGACCACGACTCACGAAGTGGCAGAAGTCCGTGCCCGGCCCACCAAAACGCTTCGCACAGGCCATGGGACTGGCCTTCTCGTTGGCCGCGCTGGTGACGTGGCTCTCGGCTGGTTGGTTGGACGCGCGATGGATTCTTCTTCCCCTCATCGGCGCCGCGTCCCTCGAAGGATTCCTTGGTTTCTGTGTGGGATGCACGGTTTTCGGCTGGCTCATCCGCGCCGGTGTCGTCCCCGAGTCAGTCTGCGCGGAGTGCGGGGATCTCTCTTCCCATTATCGACGCGCCGGCTACGAAGTCAACTGAGGCGTCGCTTCTTAAAAACCCGACTACGTGGCGTGGTCGACTCTTCTCTAGGCTGACCTCTATGCCCGGATTTCGAAATCGCTCGTCGTGGCGCGTCTTCGCGCTTAGTTCGGCTCTCGTCATGCTGGGCCTTCCGGTGACCGCCTTGGCGGCGAGCGCGAGTGACGCGAGGGTTGTCGTCGCGGGCCTCACACCTCTTCCCACGAACGACGTCGTCGTGAACACGTCGCTCACGACCTCCTTCGACCTGGCCCTCACGCAGACCCATCAACGTGCGTTGAGCACCTTCATCGCGAGTCTCTCGGACACCGCGTCGGCCAACTTTCACCACTACCTCACGCCGAGTCAGTACGCGCGTTCCTACGGCGCGACGACGAAGTCGGTGACGGCAGTTCGCAGCTACCTCGAGAGTTACGGTCTGCACGTGGGGGCCCTGAGCAAAGGCCACAACATCTTGCGCGTCACCGGCACCTCGGCCAGCATCGCGCGCGCCTTCGACGCGCCGGTCGAGACGATACGGCTCAGCGACGGTTCGCTGCACGCACACTTCACCGTCGCCGCGTCACTACCCCAAGCACTTGCGAACGACGTGACGGCCGTCGCGGGTCTTTCGACGGTGCAGCCAGAAACGACGAACGTCTCGACGCCCCACACCGCCGCGGCGCCGTCGACCTGCACGTCGGCGGGAAGCTCGGCGGGCACGACGCCCAACTCCGTGGGTGGCTACACCGTGCAACAACAGGCCCAGCTCTACGGGTTGAGCACCGCCTGGGCCGCGGGTGACACCGGCGTCGGCCAGACGATCGGCGTCTACGAACTCGCGAACTACGACACGGGCGACGTCAACACGTTCTTCACCTGTTACGGACTGTCACCAGCGATCAGCCAGATCAATGTGGACGGCGGACCGGTGGCGGCCGACAACGCGAGTAACGCACCCGACGAAGCGACGTTGGACGTCGAAGAAGCCGCGGCGCTCGCTCCCGGCGCGGCAATCGAGGTGTACCAAGGGACGCAGAACGCGAACGGTCCCACCGACATCTACTCCCAGATGGCGAGTGACAACACCGCCTCGATCATCACGACGTCGTGGGGCATCTGTGAAGCACAGACCAACGGCGCCGCCCTCACCGAACAGACGATCTTCGAAGAGATGGCCGCCCAGGGTCAGACCGTCGTCGCCGCGGCCGGAGACAGCGGATCGTCGGACTGTGAAGGCACGCCCCAGCCGACGAAGCCGGTCGCCGTCGACGATCCCGCGTCACAGCCGTACGTGACGGGCGTGGGGGGTCTCACCATCTCCAATATCTCGCCGCTGAGTGAGACCGTCTGGAACGATGCCTGCACGACCCAGGGCTGTGGTGCGGGCGGTGGCGGTGTGTCCACGCTGTGGAGTCGCCCGTCCTGGCAGGTGGGTCCGGGCATCAACACCACTACCGAAGCCCGAAGGATGGTGCCCGACCTCTCGGTCATGGCCGACCCCTCGACGGGATTCATTCAGTACTACACCGGTACCGACTCCGGATTTTGTAATCACAACTGCTCGGGAGGCTGGGGTGGCATTGGTGGCACGTCCATCGGTGCCCCACTCGTGAGTGCGCTCGTCGCCGTCGCGGCGCAAGCCTGTTCGACGACGACGGGCGGTCGCCTCGGCTTCATCAATCCCTCGCTCTACGCAATGGCGTCAGCGGACTTTCGCGACGTGACGACGGGGAGCAACGATCTATACGGCGTCGGTGGGTACAGCGCTGGTGTTGGTTACGACATGGCGTCTGGTCTCGGTAGTCCCAACGGCGCCGCGTTCCTCGCCGGACTCTGTCCTACTCCGGTGTCCACCGTTACGAGTTCGTTCGCGCTCTCGAGTACCAGTGCCCAGGCTCTCACAGCGGGACCCACCGTCACCGCGACGTTGCGCAACGCCAACGGAACTCCCGTTGCCAACGCCTCGCTGAAGGTCACGGCTACGGCGACGGCCGGTTACCTAAGCATCGACAACGTCCTCGACAAGACCAACGGCCTCGGCAGCGCCACCGGCTCGGTCACGAGTAACGCCACCGGTGTCGCGACGTTCACCGTCGGCTCCACCGTCGCGCAGAGCGTTCTCGTGAGCGTGAGTTACGCCGGGCAAAGCATCTACATGACGACACTCACCTACTCCGCGGCGAGCGCCGCGCAAAAAACGAAACCTGGACCACCGACAATCACGAAGTTAGCGCCACTCGTTGGTGGCTTCGCGCTCACCCTGAGGGCACCAGTGCAACCTGGTTCCAGCGCGATCACGTCGTATCAGTATTCGATCAACGGTGGCCGTTCGTGGATCTCGCTCGCTAGGGGAAGAAAGTCCGTGAGCGTCGCGAATCTCTCGAGGGGCAAGTTGTACGGCGTCGTTGCGCGTGCAATCAACGCGATTGGTGCAAGTAAATCATCCGCACTAAAAAAAGTTGTAACACGTTCGTAGTAATTATCTTGACCTTCACACTCACTGAACGGAGTGGAGGAGTGCCCCGGCCCTAAACTTTGTCACGGTGAAGGTCCCTTCCGAAGTGGACACGTCGCCCCCCGTTAGGACGTGAGTGAAGATTCGACGTATTGCGCTGATGGCCACTCTTTTGGTGGCGGGCACTTTCCTCGCGGAGGGTTCTTCACGCGGCGCTACCACCACCGCGCCAGCCGGTCTGCCGCTGTATCAGTTCGTCGAAACGGGTGTCCAGCCTTTGCCGTGGAACGCGGTGTCACTGAAGAGCAAGATCAACACGACCACCATGCTCGGTGGTCCTCACGGCGCCACCAGCGCGACGGGAGGCGTCCTCGCGTATCGAACGAACGACAGTCACCTCGCGCTCTACACCCAAAGCGCGGGCGGCGCGACGCGTTGGACGGACTTCACGCCGGGCAACGACGTGCCCACGCCCGCCGCCGATCCCATTCCGTTCTACGATCCCTCCAACAACGTTGACCTGCTCTACGTCGACGACACCGGCCACGTGATCTTGTTGAGCCCGAACGATCCCGACACGACGACCTGGCCTCGGCTGCACTACGACACGCCGTGGCGTCCCTACGTCACGACCGACCTCACGGCGCTCACGGGCGTCGTCGCTTCGAACGGTCTACCGAGTATTCAGATCACGGGCACGACGGGCACCGTCGCGTATCGCACGGCGAACAACACGATTGAAGTACTGACGCTCTCGTTCGCGCCGGGACAACCCGTTCCCGTCTACACCCAGAACGCCTTCACCGTTTCCAACGTCAGTACCACCACGACCCCGACCACTCCGACGAGCTCGAGTACCACCACGACGTTGCCGGTGACGTCGTCGTCCTCCACGACCACGACCAAGCCCCCCGCGACGACGACCACGTCCAAACCCGGGCCCGCGACGGCCTTTGGCAGTGACCCTGTGGTCCTGCCCGGCGCGACGCCCACCTTCGCCGCGACCCTCAACAACGGTGATCTGGCCGTGTACACCAACGTCGGCACGTCGCTTCGCTCCTGGACGGCCCTGAATCTGACCACGCTCACCGGCACGCCAACCGTGTCGGGCACGCTCGCGCTGGGCACGAGCACCACGAACGTCGACCTCGCGGCGTTAACCAGTGGTGGCTCCGTGGAACTCTTTACGACGCTGTATTCGTCGGGTTCCTCGAGCCGCGTCTGGAACGTGCAGAACATCACGAGTCTCGCCGTCGGCGCGCCGCCCCTCACCGGCACGCTCTCGGTGCAGGTGACACCCAACCAGGTAGCCGTCGCGGGTCAAGCAGCGAACTGGGGCGACCTCTTCGTGTTGACGAGCGTTATCGGCGTGGCGCCCTGGAGCGCCACCGACGTCTCCGTTACCGCCGGTAGTTCGGCGCGCTCCGTCGGCAACGTCGTCGCGGGACTGCAGATCAACGGCCAACTCACGCTCTACGCGGCGGGGCTGAACTCACCTCCGCGCCAAGGTGTAGGGGTCTACGCCATTCCGAGCGCGAAGTGGACCAAGGCCATCAGCGACGGCTGGCCCATCATCTCCGAGACCGGCGCACTCGGCACGAGGACCGCGCCCTGGGTGGGCTTCACCAGCACGACGAGCGTCGCGACGTCGCCTGACTATCTGTTGGGCCAATCGATCTACAACGCGCACAAGCGCGTGACGTGGCTCGACTTCTGGACGGTGAGCGGTCCGCTCGCTGGTCAAGCGATGACGACGTCCAACTACTACGACCACGGCTTCGCTGCGGGCGCGTGGGTGGCGACCCAGATCGACTCGTACCGGGCGCTCGGCGTCGGTCTGAAACCCGACTGGGTCATCTTCGATCCCGAGGGCTACCCGGACAACCACTCGGGTCTCGACGCGCCCGGCGGATCGAGTAGCGCGACGATGGCGAAGTACGCCACGTACTGGAGTTCGATGGTGAACGGTTGGCAACAGGGCCTCAACTCGGTCGACCCCAGCCTCAACGCCGGGGTCTACGCCTCACAGTCGGAGTATCGCAACTACCAGCTCTCCACCCTCTCATTGCCGGTCTTCATGGCCGTCGCCTTCGGCGGCGGCGGCCCGATCCCGGTGGCCGGTGCCAGTGGCAGCAACGTACGTGGCTTCATCGCCTTCAGCGCGGCCTGCACCCCAGCGTCGACGCTCCAAGCCGAAGCGACAACGCTGCTCAATCCGCCGTGGGGTGGCCAGTTCAATACCCTGCAGTTCAACGCCGGCGTCTACTGCGCGCCGCCCGCCACCTAGTCTTGGCCCATGGCCGATAACGACGACACCAACGCCAACAAATCGCAAGACCTGAAGAGCCGCATCAAACAGATGACCCAGCCCATCGTGGACTCGCTCGACGCCCGCCTCTCCGCCCAGGTCGACAAGCGCGTCGATCAGCGAGTTGACGAGACCTTGCGGGACCGACTTTCGGTCATCGATCGCGCTATCGCCGATCTCGACCGCGCGGTGCACGACCTCCAGGACCAACTGAAGGATTAGGTCTCGTTCGTCTTCTCTCGCGCTCGCCGTTCGCGGTCGCGCTTGACGGCCCAGCGCAGCGTCAAGACCGTCAAGTCCACGACGGCCACGACGAAGACGGAAAACACGGCGACGAACACGCTTCGAGGCTAGGTCGTGTCACAGTGTGGCGCCAAACTCTACGCATGACTTCACTACTTGACGCGTCGCCCCTCAGCGTGATGGAGGTGCTTCGAGGTGAGCGCACGACGAGGCCTGTCGCGAACGCCTCGGCCGCGCCGGGACTTCGCGCGTTGCTCGAAGACGGCATCTTCGAGCTACTCGGACCGGCACTGCGTGACGAGCCCGTCACGCTTCGCGCTTCCTCACTCCAGTCGACGCCTCACACCTACGACCTCTCGCGCTCCACACCGGCCCAAGTTCGAGGGATCTTGATAACCCAGGCGCTTCGTCTCATGAGCGTCGGCCTCGACGTCGACGACGCGTTTGGCGAGACCCTCCTCGCCTGGCGCGCCGACGTGGGCACGAACGAGCTGACGAATTTCGTCGACCAACTCGACGCGGACGAGCGAGCGCGGCTCGTCACCGACGTCACCGCGCACTGCGTGACCCTGAAGCGTTCGCTCGGGCCGCTCTCGAATCGTTGGTTGCCACGGACCTCGCTACGCGCGTACCAGCGCTTGGCCGGAGGCAACGTGGTGCTGCGCGACGTGATCGACCTCATGGTCGGCACGACGACGAGCGACGTCGCCTCGGTGGCGCTGCTCGACGTGACGACGTCACCCCTCGGCGAAGGGGCCGAGCGCGTCATGCGCTACCACGCCCTCGTCCAGACCCTTCGCACCTCGATCGCTCCGCTTCGCTCCTCGATGTTCTCGACGGCCACGGGCGATCTCTGGAGTCTCGACGTCGACGACGAACTGCTCACGCGCGCCGCGCTCGACGTGCTCGACGTGCTCTCACAGTTGGCGGCGTCCGCGTGAGCGCTCTAACGCACCGTCGCTACTCGAGGAACGTCCTCAATCGACTGATCGAAGAGGCGCCGAGTGAGTCAAAGTCCTTAACCGACGATCACCGTCACTCACTGAGTGCGCGTTTTCGTGGCGTCGCGAGCGCCGATCATCGCCGCCTCGACGCGTGGATGGTCGAACGCGCGGGTCAGCCCATGGGCGCTTTTCGCTGGTCGCCCACGACCGCCAAGCGCGTCGTGGGCAACGCCGCACTGCGACGAGCGCTCCACGACCCCTCGCTCACGCGCTTCGACGCGGTTGACATCGAGCTAACCGATCAACTCCTACGAGTCGCCTCGGGTTACGCCCGCAGCGGTTCACTCGCCTCCTACCTCGCCCAGGCGTCACCTTCAGTGCTCGGCCTCGTGAGCGCCGAGGCGGCCAACTGGACGACGCAACTCGGCGAAGCCGCCGAAGGCATCGCCGCGCCCTGGTCGGTGGCGACCAGTGACGCGTACTACGACGTCGCCCGGGCTCGCACCACGCTGCGCGGACGGCGCGACTTGATCATCAACCGCGGTCTGTCGCGGATCTTGTTGCGCGTGCGCGCCGGCGCGCCGGGCAAGAGTGCCGGACCGGGACTCCGGGCCGATCTCACGATCGACGCGTTAGCTGATGCCACGGGCCTCGCGGCGACTCGCGTTATCGGTCTCTGGCCCGAGGCGGGCGTCGTGTTGAGCGTGGACGGGACGATGGAGGATCTGCGCTCTGGCGCACGTGATCTCGTGCGAACGGCCGTTGCTCACCAGCGTCAGCAACTCGCTCGCGCGGCCTAAGTTTTGGCGAAGGGCCCCGCCTACTAGCGTGGTTCAGTCATGTCGCTACGAACTTCCCTTAGAAATATTGCCATCATCGCCCACGTCGACCACGGAAAGACGACGTTGGTGGACAAAATGCTCCGCCAAACCGGCTCGTTCACGGCCCACGAAGAGATGACCGACCGGGTCATGGACTCGGGTGACCTCGAGCGCGAAAAGGGCATCACCATCCTCGCGAAGAACACCGCCGTCAAGTGGAACGGCCTGACGATCAACATCATCGACACCCCCGGTCACGCGGACTTCGGTGGCGAGGTCGAGCGCGGTCTGGCCATGGTGGACGCCGTCATCCTCCTCGTCGACGCGGCTGAGGGCCCCCTGCCCCAGACCCGGTTCGTGCTACGAAAGACCCTAGAGAAGCGCCTGCCGGTCGTGCTCGTCATCAACAAGGTGGACCGCCCCGACGCGCGCGTCGCCGAGGTCGTCGCGGAAGTGGAGAATCTCTTTCTCGACCTCGACGCCGACGAACACCAGATCTCCTTTCCCATCCTCTACGCGAGCGCCCGCCAAGGCTGGGCCTCACTCGACCCCGACGTCGTCACGGACGACCTCACCCCGCTCTTTCAGACCATTGCCGACTACGTGCCCGCGCCCGAGTACGAAGAGGGTCACGGGCTCCAGGCACTCGTCTGCAACCTCGACGCTTCGCCCTACCTCGGGCGCCTCGCGCTGTGTCGCGTGATCAACGGGAACCTAGAGCGTGGTCAACGCGTGGCTTGGTGTCGCATCGACGGCACCATCGAACACGCCAAGGTCACCGAACTCTTCATCACCGAGGCGCTCGAACGAATCCCGGCCCAGAGCGCGGGACCGGGCGACATCGTCGCCGTGGCGGGCTTCGAGGACATCACCATCGGTGAGACCTTGGCCGACCCCGAAAACCCCGAACCCCTCGAGCCCCTGCACGTCGACGAGCCGAGCCTCTCGATGACGATCGGCATCAACACGTCGCCCTTAGCTGGCACCGAGGGCAAACTCCTCACCGCGCGCATGGTGAAGGACCGCCTCGACAAGGAACTCGTCGGCAACGTGGCCCTGCGCGTGCTGCCCACCGACCGACCCGATGCCTGGGAAGTGCAAGGACGCGGCGAACTCCAACTCGCGGTTCTCATCGAGACGATGCGACGTGAAGGGTTCGAGCTCACGGTTGGCAAGCCTCAGGTCGTCACGCGAATGATCAAAGAGAAGTTGCACGAACCAATGGAACACGTCACCATCGACGCGCCCGACGACTTCGTCGGACCTATCAACACCCTCCTCGCCACGCGAAAGGGCACCATGCTCGACCTCGTGAACCACGGCACCGGCTGGGTGCGCATGGAGTGGCGCATCCCCGCGCGCGGCCTCGTCGGGATTCGCACCGAGTTCATGACCGAGACGCGCGGCGCGGGCATGATGCACTCGACCTTCGACGGCTACGACCCGTGGTACGGGGATATTCGACTGCGCCAGAAGGGCACGCTCGTCGCGGACCGTCGCGGCGACACGACGGGCAACGCGCTGCTCGACCTCGAACAGCGCGGCGTGCTCTTCGTTGGACCCGGCGTGGAAGTCTACGAAGGAATGATCGTCGGCGAGAACGCGCGCTCCGACGAGATGAACGTCAACCCCACCAAAGAGAAGAAGCTCACGAACATGCGCGCTTCGGGCAGCGACAACACCGAAAAGATCGCGCCACCGACCATCTTCTCGCTCGAGCAGGCGCTGGAATTCATCGCCGACGACGAAGCCGTGGAAGTGACGCCCAAGTCGGTGCGACTACGCAAAGTGGTGCTCGACGTGGCCTCTCGTCACCGTCTGCGCAAAAAGGGCTAGAGGTCCGTTCAACTAGGGTTGTCCCCGGAGGGATGACAGAGCGGACGAATGTACCGGTCTTGAAAACCGGCGTGGGCTTGCCCACCGTGGGTTCAAATCCCACTCCCTCCGCCACTTGTGCATGACCCCAACGTAGAGCGACGGCGCGGACGACTCGACTCGAGTGATCGGTATCCGAACGCCTCGCGTGCGTTCGACCACGACGCCAGACCTTCGAACGGGCGTCCTCCTCTAAAGGTCGAAATCCTTGTTCGGACGCACCAGGACTTCCGACACTTGGACGCTTGGCGGTTGACTGAGCGCGTACGCGACCGCGTTGGCGACGTCCTCGGGCCTGATCATGATGTCGCTCAACGCTTCCTGGGCCCGTTCGAGGACCTCGTCGGGCAAGCGCTCGCCGGGGCGCACCTCAGCCTCGAGGCCCGACATGGCCACGAGTCCCTCGAGTACGGCGACGTCGACGTTGCGACCAATGTTCGTCGCGACGAGTCCGGGCATGATGGTCGTCACCTGGATGGGGTCCTCCAAGAGCTCGTGGCGCAGTGAGTTCGAGATCACGTTGACGGCGTGCTTCGTCGCGCCGTACACGCCCGAGTCGGGACTGCGCGCAGCCACGGATGAGATGTTGATCAGGTGGCCGCGGTTGCCGCCCGCTCTCATAGCGCGAACGGCCACTTGGCAACCGACGAGGAGGGCGAGGACGTTGGTCTCCAACATCAGACGCCAACTCTCGACCTCGGTGGTCATGATCGGACTGAGAAACGAGACACCGGCGTTGTTCACGAACACGTCGAGAGATCCGGTGGCCGCGACGGCGGCGTCGACGAGACGCTGCATCAACGCCGGGTCTCGCACGTCGCCAACGACGACCTCGGCACCACCACCGCTGGTGGTGATACGCGTCGCGCTCTCATCCATCGCTGACTTCTCGCGCCCCGCGAGCACCACGAACGCGCCAGCGGCGCCGAGTCGCTCAGCGATGGCTCGCCCGATGCCACTCGAGGCACCGGTGACGACCGCGCTTCGCCCCGCTAGATCCAGGTCCTTGGAAATGAAAAACTCCTTGTTCGGCGAAGTGAGATCCTAAATCATCTTCGATGTCGTAAGGAAAGTATGTCGTGCGATGACGACGCGCGCTCACTCCTTTTCGAAGTACGCCTTCATTGGTGTGAAGTAACTCTGTTGCCATCCGCCATCTTCGTAGCCACGGTGATCGGTTGGCACCTTACTGTGACGAACCGTGACGAGCGTCACGTCGTCGTTCCCGTCGAGCAGGACCTCGATCTGGGAGTCTTCGTTTTCTTCGCTGAACTGCGTCGAACGCCACGACTGGACGATGCGGCGTGAAGGCTCGAGTTCAAGGGTCTTTCCGTGGATGTAACCGTCCCACGCGTCGAATTCGTCGCCGACCGATGGCCCGACGTGCGCATCCGCACCGGTCATCGCGGAGTGACCCTCACTCGACATCCACGCCGCGTAAATGGTGTCCGGCGACGCTGGAATTTCATCGGAAACTTCAAAGTCGTAGGTCACGTTCACTCTCTTCGGTTCGCCCGTGGTGACGTCGTACCTGACGTTTCTCCCGGCGCTCCTAATACTTAGCACGTCACGATAACGAACGCGAGGGCTCGCTCGTGTCGCCCGATCGTCATCTTGACGTCAACGTTCAGTGGGTCGACGACCTACGAAGGACGCACGCGCGCGCGGATGGCGTCCATCCACGTGGCCGCGGAGCGACGGGCTTCGCCCACCTCTTCGCGTCGGCCACTCGCTCCCTCGCCGGTCACGGGATAGGAACCGAGAAACTTCACTCGCGCGAGATGGGCTTGGAGGTCGGTGAGACAGTCCGCCACGACGTCGTCGGCCACGTGACCTTCGAACTCGATGACGAAGCAGTAGTCGCCCAACCCACGCTTCGTTGGTCGGCTTTCGAGTTTCGTCAAGTTGATATCGCGCGCGGCGAATCGACCGAGTATCGCGTACAGCGATCCGGGGCGGTCGGCGTCTTGAAAGCAGACGATCGTCGTTCGGTCGTGACCGGTAGGTGCGGCGACAATCTCTAGTCCGACCAGCACGAAGCGGGTGGCGTTGTCGGGGTGATCCTCGATGTCGGCCGCGACGACGTCAAGGTCAAACAACTCGCCCGCGAGCGCCGAACCTACGGCCGCCCACGGCTCGCTCGATTCGGCGACGTCGCGCGCCGCTTGTGACGTGGACGTCGTCTCGACGCTGGCGAGACCTTTGGAGTGGAGAAAGTCGCGTACTTGGGCCAACGCGTGCACGTGACTGCGAACGCTCGTGACGTCGTCCAACCCCACGCCCGGTCGAACGAGGAGGTGCAAGTGGATTGGCAGCACGATCTCTTGGAGGATGATGAGATCGTGATTGAACACCAGACCGTCGATGGTCGCCGACACCGTGCCCTCGAGCGCGTTCTCCAAGGGCACGAGTCCCTGATCGATCGACCCGTCCGCCACGGCGCCCAGCAGGTCCCCGAGCGACGAATAGGCGACGAGCTTGGCGCTTTCGAGCGCGGTGACGGCCTCGTGCGAGAACGAGCCCTCGGGTCCGAGATAGCCAACGCGGGCGCCTTCCATATCGGGATGTTACTTCGTCGCCCACAATGTCCTTTGTGGCGGGGCTCGGCGCACATCGTTTGAGGCCGTACGATGGCTAGGGACAAAAATCGAGAGGAGTGCAATGGGGCACGAAATGTTTGAGTTCGACGCCGCGCTCGGTGACGCCGTCTTTGAGTACTGCCGCGAACGACTCGCGATGGACCCCGTGCCCCTCGACTACGGCAGTTTGCGCACCATTGCGCCCGAGATCCTCGAAGGTCTCATCCGACCCGAGGGTCGAGACGCCGAGGAAGTCCTCGACTTCTTCAAGAACACGCTCGCGCACGCCGTCGTCTCCATCGACTCGCCGGTCTTCTTGGCCTTCATCCCGAACGCCCCCACCAAGAACTCGCTGCTCTTCGACATGGTCGTCGCGTGCTCGGGTCTGAACGGCACCAGTTGGCTCGAATCGAGTGGCGTCGTCGTCGCCGAGAACCAGGCCCTCACCTTCATCGCGGACTCCGCGGGCATGCCGGCGGAGTCGGGCGGGGCCTTCGTCTCGGGCGGCTCGATCGGCAACCTCTCCAGCTTGACGGTGGCGCGCGACGTCGGACGCGCTAAACGTCCGACGCTCAACCCCCGCGACGTTCGATTCGCCATCTCCGAAGACGCGCACTCGAGCATCGGTAAGGCCCTGCACGTGCTGGACGTGGCGACACTCACCGTCGCTACCGACGATCATCGCTTCACTCGCGAGGCCCTCGAGTCGGCGCTGGCGGCAGACCCCCACCCCGAGAACGTCATCGGCGTCGTCGCGACGGCCGGCACGACGAACGCGGGCATCGTTGACGACCTCGAAGGGCTCGGCAGTTACGCGCGCGAGCACGACCTCTGGTTCCATATCGACGGCGCGTACGGAGGCGCGGCGGTCTTCTCCTCCACGCATCGCCACCTCTTCACGGGGATTCGTCACGCCGACAGCTTCATCGTCGACCCGCACAAGTGGCTCTTCGCGCCGCTGGACTGCTGCGCGTTGCTCTACCGAAATCCGACGGTGGCGAGAAAGGTCCTCGCCCAGCAGGCGAGCTATCTCGACGTCCTGCACGAAGGATCCGACGAGGAGTACGAGTGGAACCCCTCGGACTTCGGGATCCACCTCTCGCGGCGCGCGCGAGGACTCCCCTTTTGGTTCTCACTGGTCACCAACGGATCGGCCGCGTACGAGTCAGCCGTGCAGTGCGCCATCGACCTCGCCCAACGCACCCAAGAACTCATCAACGAGAGCGACCATCTCGAGATGGTTCGACCCTCGAGTCTCTCCATCGTGCTCTTTCGTCGAAAGGGCTGGAGTGCCGAGCGCTACAACGAGTGGAGCCACGAACTTCTACGGAACCAGATCGCCTTCGTCACGCCCACGAAGTGGGAAGGCGAAACGGTGGGACGCATTGCGTTCTTGCATCCGAAGACCACTGAAATAGAGGTGCGCGAGATCCTCGATTCGCTGCGCGACTAACGCTCCAGCAGCGGATCGCTCGGGTGACGATTCGCCTCGCCACTCTCCTCACGACGGCGCCACGCGACGCCGCCTAACGCTTCGAGCACGATGCGGTTGCCCAGGTAGGCCGTGATCTCCGCGTGGTCGTAGGGCGGCGCGACCTCGACGACGTCGACACCGGCAAGGGGCACGCTCATCGCCACGCGACGAACGGCGTCGAGGAGTTGACGGCTCGTCAGGCCGCCGGGTTCCGGAGTACCGGTGCCCGGTGCCGAGCCGGGATCGACGACGTCGACGTCGACGGACATGAAGACGGCGTCACAGTCGGTCATCGCGACGTCGAGGGCCTCGTCGAGGACGTCGTCGAGACCGCGCGCGACGATCTCGGCCATCTCGAACGAGCGCATTCCCTGCGCGGCCATCCAGCCCAGTGTCTCGGGCTCGGGCCAGTAGCCCCGAAGTCCAATCTGCAAGAAGCGGTCTCCGCGACAAGCCCCCGACTCGATGAGTCGGCGCATCGGGGTGCCGTGACCGTAGAGCGAACCCATCTGACTCTGGCCGGTGTCGGCGTGCGCGTCGAAGTGGATCACCGACACCCGTCCCCACCCGACGTGGCGCGCGACGCCCGTCACGTCGGGCAGCGCAATGGTGTGATCGCCTCCGAGGATGATCGGGATGACCCCGGCGTTCGCGACCATCGCCACACGATCCTCGAGCAGCGCCAGCGAGCGTTCGATGTCGCCCGAAGGCATCGCCACGTCGCCCAGATCGACCACGCCGAGGTCCACCAGGGGGTCAACGCCCAGCGCGAGCGAAGGACGCCGACCGTCGTGGGGTAGGTAGTCGGTCGTTCGAATGGCTTGCGGTCCAAAGCGACACCCCGGACGGTGCGAGGTTCCGCCGTCGAAGGGCGCGCCGATGATGACGGCGTGGGCCGTTGACCACTGGGCGTCGTCGTCGGGGTCCGCGGCGGGGACACCGAGGAACGTGGCGTCGGGGCCGTAGAGATTACCGATTCGTGTCACGTCAGACCATTCGAGAATTCATCGGCACTACGACTCGAACGCCGAGGCGAGGTCCGACGCCACCTCGTTGAGGTGGTGAGCGTAGATCGACAGGTGACCTTCGCTCACGTGGCGGTGCGCCGTCGCGGTAGGTAGATGGCCCGCGAACCACAGACCGTGCGCGGGCGGCACCATGAGGTCGGCGTCGCCGAAGTAGAGCGCCACGGGCACGGCAATGGTCGTGGGATCGAAGCCCCAAGGCTCTAGGAACGCGACGTTGTCGTCGAAGTAGCCTCGCCACGTCTTGGCGAATCCGTAGCGAATGCCCGTCGCGAAGAGCTCGCGGGCCTCGTCGTCCGCGAGGACCTCGCGGTCGGCGTCAGGTAAGAGCCCGGCCATCATCTCGATGACGTTGTCCTTGTCTATCTCGGCCATGAAGGCGCACGTGGTCTCCATGTACTCCTCGTAGGCGGGGCCGCCCTCTTTCGCGAGCGCGAACTCTTCGAGGTTCTCCGGACCCATTCCTTCGGTCCAATCGAAGTCGACGTCGCTCGGTGCGACGCTCGCCAGGGTGACGGCCTTCACGCATCGCGGCGCGTCGAGTGCGGCGCAGGCCAGCGCGTGGGGTCCCCCGCCGGACCAGCCGAGAGCGACGTACGAGTCACGACCGAGGGCGTCGAGCACCGTGCGCGTGTCGTCAACGGCCGCGGCGACGTTGCGCCCTTCGAGCCGACTCGAGGCGCCGTAGCCCGCGCGCGACATGGTGACGAAGAAGAGTTTCCCGCTCTCGCAGAGCGATTCGAACGCTCGCATTGTCTTGGTCGAGCCGGGCGTGCCGTGGTGAAAGAAGACGGTGTCACCACTGGGATCGCCCATCGTCGCCACTTCCACTACGCGCCCATCAGGGCTCTTGACGAGTTGTTCGCGAAACGTCATGGGCCTCCGATCAAAAGACTTCCTTCACCCTACGCTTCACCCATGGCCCTTCGCCGATCCGTCAGTGCGGTGCGCGTCGTGGCGGCGCCCCCCTCGGCGGTCTTTGCACTCCTCGCCGACCCGCGTCAACACACCAACTTCGACGGTTCGGGATCGCTGCACGAAGTGAGAGAGGGACCCGAGCGACTCTTCTTAGGCGCGACGTTCGCGATGAACATGAGAATCGGCGTTTCGTACTTCACCCGCAACGTCGTCGTCGACATCGTCGAGAACAAGTCCATCGCGTGGCACCACTTCGTGCACTGCGTGTGGCGCTACGACCTCGAGGCGGTGCCGGGCGGCACTCGGATAACCGAGTCGTTCACCTACGACAACCCCGCGGGACTCGTCGTCATGGCGATGGGTTTTCCCGAGAGGAATCGCCGGTCCATGGAGGCCACGCTCGAACGACTCGAACGACTCGTTACCTCGTCACCGTGACGGCGGTGCCGGTATCCAGTAACTCCACCCAGGTCTGACCGGGCGTGAGCGTGATGGTCCCGCCCGTCGCGGTCTTGTACTGGATAACGTCGGCCTTTGAGGGTCCCCTCGACCACGTACCGCGAACCTCTCGGCCGGCGCTGAAGATCTCGACCTGACCCGAACCCTGGAGGTTGGCGTAGGAGTTCTCGGTACCGATGCCGTTCACGTAGTCGACGAACATGACAACGACGTTCTTGGGCGATTCACGAACCCCGGTGCCGGTGACGTCGGCCTTGCCGAAGAGCGTGCGGTCCCACGACGTGGTGGTCGCGTCCCACGTCCAGGTGACGGGGTAGATACTCGGAAAGGGCACGACGAAACTCGCCACCTTGGCGCCGACGGGCTGTTGGCTACTCGGACGGTAACTGAAGAGAGCGGGCGGGGGCGTTGGAGTGCCCTTGAAGGCGAACAACGCCGGCGCGACGGCGAAGAGGTTGTGCGGCGCGTACAGGTTGGGATCGCGGAACATCGCCGTCCCGGCCGAACTTTCGTCGATCAACTTGACGGGCGCCGTTGAAATACTGGCCACGGCGTAGGCCGCGCCACCGGAGTATGCGAAGATCCCGCCGAGGGGCCAGACGACTTGGGTGTCGGTCGGTCGCACCGAGCGCACTGGTCCCACCTTCGTGGGGGCTTGGGAGTTGAAGATGGCCGCGAGACGGGTGATGCCGCCGTTCACGATCTCCTCGTAGACAACGTCGGCCTGATCGACGCCCCACTGGGGTAGGGCCTCGGGCGTGTTCTCGATCTTGACGGTCAGCGCGGAACGAGTGAGGGCCGAACCCGAGGGGTCAACGAGACCCGTCAAGGGCGCGTTGGAGTACTTCGGCACTGGCTTCGTCGTCGTCGTGGTCGTGGTCGCCGTTGTCTTCGACTTGAGGTGGGGGTAGGCCACGACGCCCGCGCCAATAATGACGAGCACGGCGATGAGAAGGAGATATTTCCGCATCCACCAAACTTAGTAAAGACCGCCCCGGGCCAAGGGGCAGCTACGCGCCCTCGACGAGCGACTTCACGATGGTCGTGTGGGGTAAGTGCGACTCGGCACTGAGGTGCTCGGAGCCTTGCACGACGTTCCAGCCGGTGGCGACGTAGAAACCGAGCGCGGTGTCTCGCGCGTAGGCCCACACTTGCGCGGCTCCCTCCTCGCGTAGCGCGTCGAGCGCGAACGCCAAGACCCTCGCGCCGTACCCTCTGCCCTGCACGTCGAAGTCGGTCGCCATGAATCGCAACTGGTACGACACGAGCTCTTCGTGCACGGGCGCGCTCGCGAGATAGAACGACGCGCTGACGACGAGGCGATCCTCGACGAAGCCGCCGAAGTGCATCGTCGTCGGATCGTCGTCGCGAGGCACGCGGGCCCTCTTCGCCGGATCGCTGCCCCGCAGAACGCGACGACGGAGTTCTTCGAGCACCGAAGCGCCCACGCGCTCAGTACGTAACTCAGACGTTGGCAAGTTCCCTCCTCATCCGGACCAACTCGATCGAATGGTCACGATCCATGACGCGACGCTCGCCCGTGGGCTCAAATCCCACCTTTTTGTAGAAGGCTCGGGCGCGCGCCAGCGACGTCGTGACGTCGAGGTATAACGCGCTCGCCCCTTCATTGCTCGCCCACGTGACGACCGCGTCAACCAGCGCCGTCGCGACCTCGCCACCGCGAGCGCGCGGCTTGACGTACATTCCGTAGAGCCAGTGCTCGCCGGGGCGATAGTCGTTGAAGCCACCCGCGGCCATACCCACGACCTCGCCGTCGCGCTCGATCAGGAAGTAACGCTGGCGAGAGGTCATCGCGCGCCAGTCATCGTCGGAGAACGCGACAGCCGCGGCGAACGACGAGCCGTAGGCGTCGGGCGTGTCACGTAGCGCTTCGAGACGAATGGTCTTGAGAACCGACCAGTCGTCTCGTTGGGCGCAGCGGACGAGCAGCGTTGCGTTGCTCATCGAGTCCTCGTCGCGCGAGTGCGGGGCCGTTGCACGTCTCCAGTGTTTCACGGGTTCCACACTGCTAGAGAATCGACGCGCTCACGGCGCCGCGTCCGTGGCACGACGAGGAAGACGCGCGGAGTAGATGGAGTAGCCGTCAATCTGACGAACGATGAGCGTGGCGATAACGGTGGCGGTCATCATGGGAATCATGATGTTGAATCCCCCATGAGTCAGTTCCAACACCAACACGAGCCCCACGAGCGGGGCCTGCATCGACGCGCCGATCATCGCCGCCGCGCCCACGAGCGCGAAGGCGCCCACCCCCGAGCCCGGCCACACGTGGACCCAGAGTGCCCCCAAAAAGCCACCCAGCGCCGCGCCCGTGGCGAGAAACGGGGTGAAGAGACCGCCGGCCGCGCCACTGCCGAGCGTGAGCGCGGTGACCAGTGGTTTAAGGGCGAAGAGCGCGAAGAGCAAACCAGCGCCGCCGAGGCCGAGAAGCGCGTTGTGGGCCATGCCTTTACCGTTGCCGAAGAGCTGTGGGTACCACAGTCCGACAACCCCCACCACCACGAAGGCCAGCGGCATGGCCCAGAGGATGTGCGCGCCCTGGGCGCGATGGAACGAGACCCATCCGATCAGGCGGACGTAGACAACGGCGAGGAGCCCAATGATGACGCCCGCGAGGAGCGACCACACCATCAGTGACGAGCTGAACCGGTAGTTCGGTATGTCGGGGTACGTGGCGCTACTGGGTAGGTAGAGCCACGCGACGAGCGTCGCGACGAGCGACGTCGCGAGCGCGGGAAAGACGACCGGCAACGCGAAACTGCCGTAGAGAACTTCGGCAGTGAAGAGGGCGCCTCCCAGGGGCACGTTGTAGACCGCCGCGAGACCGGCGCCCCCACCGCAGGCCACGAGCAGTCGCTTCTGTGCGGGCGTCAAGTTGAACCATCGCGCGATGACCGAGCCCGAGGCGCCGCCCATCAACTTGGGCGCCGCTTCTCGTCCGATCGACGCGCCGAGGCCGATCACGACTTCGGACACGAGGGAGGTGAGAAGACTTCGTCGCGGTGAAAGGTCACCGTCGCCGTTCCACACGGCCTCGTCGATCTCGGAACGTTCATTCTTCAGGTACCGTCGAATGAGGTACCACGAGACTGCGCCGATCACCCCCGCGACAAGGAGAGACGCAACGCGACGAACGCCCCCCACGCGCGCGACGGCACCTTGAAAGCTGCCTGAGTGATAGTGAAAGGCCGCGTGCTCGACGAGCGTCAGGATCCACATCAAGAGGTCTCCGAAGAGACCGGTCGCGACGCCGGTCAGCACGACGGCGAGCCAGAACCTCGGCGTCAGGCGAGCCTCACCGTCATGGGTGACGTTGGGCTGTTCCATCGCACCACGACCGGAAGCGATACGCCGCTTAATCAGTGGTTGCGGTACACGCTGGCGTTCACTCTCGCCACTCGACTTAGGCACGCTTGTTCACCTTGGCTTGCGAACTGCCATCGTAGTCGTGGACGAATCGGTGCTGGCGAGCTCGTCAATCACGACAATGTCACTAGAACAAGTGGCGTTGGGTGGACGTCGCTGCGCTACTTGTCGGTGAGGTTCAACGGACCTTCGTCGAAACCGCCGTGCTGAGCGAGAGCGAGACGGTCACGTTTTGGAAGGAACGTGTTCCACGGCCGTTGGCTGCGCCCGACGAGCGGTCGCGCGAGGGGCGTGCGCGCAACGACGGCACTGAAGAGCCAACCGACGAGGTACGTCACGGTCACGGCACCGATCGTCAAGATCAGCCACGGTACGCGGTGAAAGAGGTTGAAGTGCACAGCCCAACGGTGCATCACCAAGATCCAGAGCAGCTGCGAGACGTAGATGCCGTACGCCGCCTCGGACCCCGACGAGGTGATCGCTCTCGTGCGCGCACTGCGCTTGGGGCTCACGAGAAAGACGCCGAGTAGGTACACCGCGATGATGGCTCCAACGTCGTAGGGAACGACCGCGGCGGCGAAAGGATCGGAACCGGGCACGATGATCTTGGGCACTGCAACGCCGTGGCTGTGCACGTAGTTAAGCAAGATCGGCAACGCGCCCGCGACCACGGTCCAGTAGAGGATCGCTCGTTTGTGACGGACGACCCAACGGTGGAACGCTTCGAGATAGAACGCCGCGACGACGCCGCCGAGGAGATACAGCGGGTAGGAGAAGACGAGACGCGTCTCGACCTTCGACGAGATCACGAAGCCGAACCATCCGCGACGGATCACGTAGGGAAACAAGAACTGCCAGACGACGGAACCGAGAACCACGTAGATGTGCGACTTAGGAAAACGGCGGAGCAGTTTAAAGACGAACGGGAAGACGACGTAGAACTCTAAGAGCACCAACAAGAAGTAGAGGTGGTAGTACCCCGTGAAGAGGTAAGAGAGAAAACGGCGCCCACCCGTCGCGGTCAGCAGCGATGACCAGGGAATTCGGAAATAGGGGAACGTCGAGGAGGCTTTCATGGCCGCCACCGGGAAGTAGATGACAGTCCACACTAAGTACACCAGACCCACGGCCATGAAGCGGCGCTTCCAGTACTGACTCATGACCATGGTGTCTTTGTCGCGATAGCTGTAGGCCAACATGCACGCTGAGACGAAAAGGAAGGCGTCGCGTGAGAAGTGCGTCAGCGTCAGCAGACCTGACGCCAGGAGACTCGTCGACAGCGGCGAGAAGAAGAGCAGTGCGTGAGTCGAGATGACCGCCGTCTGCTTGATCGGACGCATAGCGTCCACGTGATCAAGACGTTGTCGCGTACCGTGCGGTGCGACCTCGGGGATTGTACTCATTACCTTCCTTGTGGATCCTTGCTGCGACCTTCGTACTCGGTAGCGAGGCTACAGAGGTTCTTCGTAGATGACGTCGACGTCACCCTCGCGCAGTAGACCCTTACGAACCTTGCCCGTGGCGGCCACGGGTAGGTGACCCACCACCTTCACGACGACGGGGCGGTGCGCCTTGGAGAACGCGTCGTTGGCACTGACGCGCACACGTTGGACCAACCTCGTCAGCTCCTCGGGCGAACTGAGCACCGCGAAGTCGTCGGGTTGCACGTAAGCGACCGGCACCTGACCGAACACCTCGTCCGACTCGCCGATGACCGCGACTTGGGCGACGCCTTCGACCATGGCGAGCACGTTCTCAATCTCGAGTGGGTAGATCTTCTCTCCCCCGCGATTGATGACGTCGTCGCTTCGGCCAACGATGAAGAGATAGCCGTCGTCGTCGAAGTAGCCGAGATCACCCGTGCGCAGCCAGCCCTCAGCGTCAAAACGGTCGTCGTAGGCGGCACTCTCGTATCGCTTGATGACGGTGGGTCCCATTATCTCGATGTGCCCCACGCTGTTCGCGCCCGTTGCCGGGGCGTCGGCACTGAGAGGCACGACGCGAACCGACACACCAACCGGCACGCCGACCGAGCCGGATTTTCGAACGCCCGTCAACGGATTCGCGCAGATCTGACTCGCGGCCTCGGTCATGCCGTAGGACTGGATGATGGGAATGCCCGTCGATGCTTCGAACTGTTCGAAAAGCGCCGGGGACAGTGGGGCCGAGGCGGAGCGAATGAATCGAACCCTCCTCGCGGGCAGTTCGCCGTCGGATTGGCTCGCTAATCGAGAGATGATCGCCGGCACCGCGTTGATCCACGTGACCTCCAGATCGTTGATGATCTTCCAGAACCCCGTCCGGTGAAAGCGATCATCGAGCACCAACGACGCGCCCGCGTAGAGCGTCGAGAGAAGCCCCACGACTTCGGCGTTGACGTGCCACAGAGGCAGTGGGTTGAAACCTCGATCAGTGACGTCGAGCTGATTATGTTGAGCGATGAGTTCGGCGGTCAAGAGCAACTGTGCGATCGGTAGCGCCACGACTTTGGGCGTACCCGTCGTCCCCGACGACGCGAGGAGGACACCGCCGCTACTTGGACTCTCGTCACGAGAAGTGAGAAAACCCGAGGAGGAAACGTCGGGTTCTGTTCCAAGGACGTTGCGCCAGGGCACGGCCGAGTGCTCGGGAGCGTCACGATCACTGAGCACGACACTCAAATGAAGGTCACGCGAGCGCGCGTTGACTTGCACGAGATTGGAATCGCTGAACGTGGAATCGAGCGGCGCCACCCACGCGCCCATGGCGAGACCCGCCAAGAACCACGTGGAAAACGTCAGCGGATCGCCGAGCTGAAGTCCAACGCGGTCACCGCGGCTCACGCCCCATGAGTGAAGTCGGTTTCGCAGAAGGTCCACGTCCTCGAGCAACTGCGCGTAGGACAGGGTTCGAGCACTCCGAGCGTCGAGCAGGTACGGCGCCGTCGCCCGCGTCGACGCCTGTGTCATCAGCAGTTCGTCGAGCGGATTGAGATCTGAACGAGGTGAGGGAGGTTCCATTGAAGGATCCGTTAGTACATCATTCGATGGTCCACGTAGTGCTTGAACTCGATGAGGTTCGAAGAGGGATCGCAGGCTACGAACGTCTGATGAACTTCAACTTTTCCCTCGAAACGAAGCGCCACGTCACTGTAGAGAGGGACGTTACGTTGTTTGCACAGCTGATAGAGAGCGTCGAAGTCGCTCTTCTCGCGAAACGTCACGCCGAAGTGGCGTGGGTACATGGGAAGTTCGCTCATCGGCGTCTTCTCTTCCGGTGCCGTCGTGAGATGGCAGACCACTTGGTCGCCGAAGAAGTCCAAGGTCACGCGGTCGTCGTAACGACGGGCCAACTTGCAACCCAACTTGGTCACGTAGAACGCCAACGTCTCGTCGAGATCGTACGACGGGATGGCCAAATGAAAAACGTCTCGACTCTCTCTCATTGGTCGTCAGGCTACATCGACGAATCGGGGCTCGAACGAGAGGAGCGTCTCACTACGCAGGCCCATACGAATGGTCTCGAGAGGGATGATGTCCGTGACCGAAATATTGCCCAAATTGGCGTCAGGCCCCACCCGCTGAACGAAGTACGTCTGGAGCTCCGTCGAGGGGGCTTCGAAGAGCAGTTTGTCGTGGTCGATCCTTGCCGAGAGTATCTCTTCGATGAGACCGTAGCGAAGTTCTCCGTTCGATCGACAGATACCACCCTTGCCCCCTTCACGGGTCTCCAGGGTCACCAGCGTCGCGCCGGCGTCGAGGTCGGCCTGGATGTAGGAAATCCACTTAGCCGGCGCCATGACGTCGGACGCAGCCTGACTCTTAGAACCGACCTCGGAGATGACGTTGAAGTCGTCCGTGAGTCGCTTGACGTACTCGGCCTTTTCGTCGTTCGTTATGTCGATGGTCCCGTTGGACACTTCAACGTAGCGACATCCGTACTCAAGGCACAGTGTACGGAACTCCTCGAATCGGTTTTGCTGAACGTACTTCTCGAAGAGCGTCCCACCGAGGTAGAAGTCAATAGCGGCGTCCTTGAGGACGTCGAGTTTCACTCCGAAGTTTTTCGTCACTACTGAGGTCCCCCAACCAAACTTCACGAAGTCAACGTGTTCACCCTGACTTTCAATGACGTCGATGAAGTGACTGAGTGGCACACCCTTGTCAATAACCATCGTTCGACCGACAGTTCGTGGCTTCGAAGCTCTCATTGGAAGTTGTAGTGTCATGGCCCAATTTTAGTTCTGACCCTGGACGTTTCTTTAGGCACGGTTAAGGGAAAGATAAGTCGCGACCCTGAATTCCCTTAGAAGGAGCGAACGTCGTCGACGCGTCACTCTTTGAAACATCTGTGAATCCATTCACTCGTCACGTTGACGTCACGAATCACCCGACCAACGTCGTCGTGCAGACGTGTCAGCCAGTGACAACGTCGCGAGCACCAATCCTGACAGCGACCATCACCATCACCATCACCATCACCATCTTCGTCGAGTCTTCGCGTCCTCACGTTCACGTTGAGTGCAATCTCGCGTCGGTACTCGTATCGGTGTCCTATCGCGAGATCAGTACTCTTGATACCGTGACGCTCCCGCAACGAAGTGAGCCCTCCATGATGCTGGTGCGCCACGGCGAAACCAATTGGAACGCGTCGCGCCTCGTTCAAGGGCACCACGACGCGGCGCGGCTCACGGCGAAGGGCCGCGAACAGGCGCGGTTGGTCGCCGATTCCCTTCGCGAACAGGGTTTTGACCGCCTTTTCTCCAGTGATCTCGATCGCGCGACCGAGACCGCAGCAATCATTGGTGCTGCCATTGGCCTTACGCCCGAAATTGACACCCTCCTACGTGAGCGGAGTTTCGGAACCTTCGAGGGTGGCCCGTTAGAACGTCTCACGAGCGACGTTACGGGGATTGACGATGATGTCCTTGTCGATCCCGACGCGCGACCACTGGGCGGCGAGTCATTTCGAGACGTCGTGGTCCGTGCTGGACTCTTCATCGAACGCGAGAGTTCGTCGAATCGATTGCTCGTCGTCACGCACGGCGGGACGATACGTGCTCTACGTGCCTTCGGCACCGACAGGCCACTCGAAGGCCTGTCGTGGTATCCCGTGGGCAACTGCAGTACGTGGGAACTCGACACGCACGGCGCGCGCTGAAGAAGCTCAACGAGGTATTCCATCGCTCACGCGAGGCGAGAAGAGTCGTCGTCGCTACAGCAGTGGCGCGGCGCACGCGATGGCCAGAACGGCGATCACCGTTCCGACGATGGAGAACGTCTTGATTGACGGTCGCACGTCGTTGCGGTGCGCGATACGAATCCACAACAGCGACGACAGCGCGCCGGTCACGAGAATGTTCGGCCCGAGGTCGAGACCCAGCAACAACGCGTAAGGGTGAGCGACACGGTGAGCCGCGAAGAGCGACGCTGCGGGCAGATTGTTGATCACGAGCGACGTCACCGCCGACGTCACGATCGTCGCCGCAACGCTCGCGTGGCGTAAGAGGTGCGTCGTGAGCGTCGAGAAACGAGAGAACCAACCCACCGCGACGGCGACCGCAAAGAGCAGTGAGAGAGTCCAGGGATTCGTCACCGAAAGAGCGTCGCGCAGAGCGCTGCGCTTCTTCACGGCGATCTCGTAGAGCTCTGTTGCGACGCCCACGAGAAAGACCCAGAGCGCCGGGTGAGACATTGTCAGCATCGCGACCACGGCAAATACAACAGCGAGCACGCCCGGCCCGAAGACGAATGACGTTTTCGCTCTCTCGGGGGCATGCGTGGCCAGACGCAGTGGCCTCCATCGCCACGCCAGTACCACGGCCATCGTCACGATGACGGCGGCGACCCACGGCAACAGCATGTGGCGAGCGAAGGAGGAACCGAGGGTGGGGATTCTGGAGAAGACGAGAAGATTGGTGAGATTCGATCCCAGCAACAACAGCGACGCCGAATTCGACATGAAGATAGTCCCGTAGAGAAAGGCTTTCTCATCGGTCCCTTTCGCTCTGGCCGCGAACAGAGCCACGGGCGTCATGAAGACCACAGACGTGTCGAGATTCAATACGGCGGTGACCAGGGCGACCGCGACCATCGTCACGAGGAAGAGCGGCACGCTCCCGCCAGGTACGCGGGCGCACCCGGCGCCCACGAGTCGAAACAGTCCTTCGCCCGACGCGACGTGACCGATGAGCAATAACCCCGCCACCAGAACGAACGGTGACCACGTGGCGCTGAGCGTCTGGGCCAGTTCGTGCATGATGTCACGCTAGAGGCCGTGACCTAGGGGGTTGGAACTTGAACAGCGACCAGATTGGAGATGCTCTTCGCTAGGTCAGGGATGACGCCCTAGCGATTCGAGCGAAACCAGGGCGGCGGCCCGACCTCGATGCGTGCCAGCGTTGACGCGACGCGACCAAAACGTTCATCGCCCTTCGCCCAACTCTCGTAGGCCGCCGAGATCTCGTCTTGCGTTCGCGCCACGAAGTTCCACCACATCATGATCGTCTCGTCGAAGGGGACGCCACCGAGCAGCATCGCCACGGCGTCCTCGCTCGTCGTGAGACGTACCTCGTCGCGTCCGCGGCCGAGGTAGGCGAGGTGACCCGGGGTGACGTGTGTGTCGTCGAGGCCGACGTCGCCACTGGTGACGACCATGGCGTACTCGAAAGTCCTGTCGAGGGGAACCACGTGCTGGCCCCGCTTGAGTTTTAGCTCCACGCCCACTGCTTCACTGTCGTGTCGGGCTCTCGACACGGCGTTGCCCACGGTGCCGACCAACACCGTGGCCTCGGCGTTGGGCATGTCGAACTTCGGTAACGATTCGTGATGTTCAAAAGCCGAAGGGCCGTGGCGCGTCGCCGACGGCAGGGCCACCCAGAGTTGCACGCCGTGTAACGCACCCGACGTCACGCCGGGGTTCTCTTCGGAGTGCGCTATGCCTTCGCCCGAGGTCATGAGATTCATCTGGCCCGGTCGAATCAGCTGTTCGGAGCCGAGACTGTCGCGATGCAAGATCTCTCCATCGAAGAGCCACGTGACGGTCTGCAGTCCGAGGTGCGGATGAGGCGCGATGTCGAAGCTCTTGTCCGGGCTGAAGGTGGCCGGTCCCATGTGGTCGATGAAGCACCACGGACCAACGGTGCGCCGCCCCCTCGTGGGCAGCGCCCTTCGCACGTCGAACTCGCCCACTTGGGTCGTTCGAGAGTCCGTGACGATGAGTTCCGCCTCGTTCGTACCTCGATCCTCGGTCATGGTCGAAGTCTGCCAGGGTCGAGCACCGTTTTCTAGTCCTCGCGGTGACCGCACAGCGCCAGCCGGTCGAACGAGCGTGTGCTCAAGTCGCGACGAATCGGTAACCGACACCCGGCTCGGTCACGACGCGTGGCGGCGACGAAGGGTCGTCCTCCAACTTCTCGCGCAGCGCGTCGACGACGGTGCTGAGGTACTTCGACTCCTCTTGGTAGCCGGGACCCCACAGCTGTTCGAGTAGTTCTTGCTCGCTCACGACGCTGGCTTGATGGCGAACGAGCACGACGAGTGTGGCCCACTCCTTGGGCGTAAGGTGAACCAGTTCGCCGTGGCGACGCACCTGGCGCGACCCGAGATCGATGGAGAGATCACCGGCGACGACGTCACGCTCCTCGCCCACGGGAGCGCCACGGCGCAGTGCGCCACGGATTCGCGTGAGCAGTTCATTGATTCCGAAGGGCTTCATGAGATAGTCGTCGGCCCCGGCCTCGAGCGCGGCCACCTTTATCGCCTCTTGGGGACGTGTCGACACGACGACGATGGGCGCGCTGCTCCATCCTCGAACGGCCGTGATCACTTCGACGCCCGAGAACTGGGGCATTCCTAGGTCCACCAGTAACAGGTGTGGATAGGTTTTCGCCGCGAGGGTGATGGCATCGTGACCCGTCATCGCCGTCACGACGTCGTACCCGTGAGCCCCAAGTCCCTTCGAAAGCGCCCGACACAGAGCGTGGTCGTCGTCAACGACCAATATTGTCGTCACTCGAGGTCTTCGCTCGAACGCGACTGGTCATGGTTGGTGGGAATGGTGAGGACCATAGTGCACTCGTCGCCAAGCGCATCGATCCCCTATCGAATATCACCCAACGTGGACCGGAATCCCTTGGCCAGGACCCTTTTCGACGAGCATGGCGTTATCTTCGAATCCAATTAGATCGCACCATCGTTTGCTCGTCGTGGAAACTCCAGGACGACCGTCAACCCACCGCCCGGTGTGTCCTCAAAACGGAGGCGGCCGCCGAGTTGTTGCACGAAGCCTGACGCCACACTGAGTCCGAGGTTGACGCCCTTCTTATCAGTGGTGAATCGCTGGCGATCGTCGAGGATCGCCGTTCGCTCGGCCACCGCGACACCCGGGCCTCGATCGATGACCAACAGTTCGATTGTGTCACCCGTAGCTCCAGCTGAGATTCTCACCGGACGATCACGAGGACTGAACCGACAAGCGTTCTCGACCACGATGGCGATCGCTCGTTCGCCCAGTGCGGGATCCGACATGAACGGCGGAAGGTTACGGGCGACGTCAATGTCGAAGGGTCGCACGCTCGTGTCAATCGTCGCCAACGCGTGGTCGACCAGCACGTCGATCGAAACGAGTTCCAACTTTGGCGCAACGCTCCCCGCCTCGAGACGGCCCGCGTCGACGAGATTGGCCGAAAGCCGATGAAGCCGTTGCACTTCGGTCTCGATTTCCAGCAGTCGTTCGCGTTGCACTCTTGCCGGTGCCGTCAGGACCCCGTCAAGGAGGGAGTTCACTTTGTACTGGATCATTGAGAGCGGCTCACGTAAGTCGTACGATATGGCGCGCAGCAGTCCCGATCGCCTGGTGTGCGCTTCGGCGAGCACTCTGCGCTGCGCGTCGCCTTCGACCGTGTTCACCGTTCGAAAACCAGCGGCGATTCGTCCGGCGAACGCACTCACGAGTTGACGATCCTCGACGTCTAGTGACGCGCCGTCGAGAACCAACGAGTGCTCATCGTCAATGGCGAAGTACGTCTCCGTCGCCGAGCCATGCAATTCTTGACCACTCACGACGAAGGGCTCCCACCCGTCATTCCCTTGAATCAGAATGGCCGCGCTCGACGCGTCGAACACCGCCCGAAGCGAATCGAGCAGTGGCACGAGATCCTCGTGGGAGGTGCCCACCGTTGACACCACTTTCACCAAGACCTGTGCTTCGGCGCGAGCCCGATCGGCTTCGTGGGAGCGACGCGCGAATCGACTGACGACGACGCTCGCGCCCACGGCGAAGACGAGAAAGGCGAGGAGGGTCACGAGATCGTCGGGTCTCGACACCGCGAGAGTGTGCAGCGGCTTCACGAAGTAGTAGTTCTCCAACCCAAAGGCCGCCAACGCCGCGACAACGCCCACAACAACCCCACCCGACGAGGTGAGCCCCAACACGACGACGAGATAAGCCAGAAACTCAGTCGACGGTGACAAGCTCGATCGAACGTTCGTCAGCACCACGGTCAGTACGGGAAGGGCCACGACGCCGAGCGCGAGCGCGAGGACCTTTCGTCGCCACGAGAACTGGCGTGCGCGTCGACGTTGACGAACGCTCGGTGCGCGCTCCTCGCCGACGGCGATGACGTGCACGTCAAGGTCGGGAGTGTGTCGAAGGACTTTCTCCACCACGCCACCGAGCGGTCGAAGCGCCGAACGAGGCCGACTCGCTCCGAGGACGATTTGGGTACCCCGTTCCGAATGAGCGAAAGCGACGAGGGCGGTCGCGACGTCATCATCGACGATCTCTTGGTACTTTCCTTCGAATTCGGCGACCAACTCTCGGGTCAGCGTTGTCTCGGAGTCCGCGCGACGCAACCCGTCGGCGCTCACGACGTGCACGGCGACGATCTCCGCCCCAGTGCGTGACGCGATCCGTGCCGCCCGACGAAGAAGTACTTCGTCGACGGGGCCTCCCGCGACACCGACGATGAGGCGTTCGCGTGTCTCCCAGGTCTCGCTGATGTCGTGATCGTCCTGGTAACGCTGAATGGCATCTTCCACCCGATCGGCCAGCCACAGCAGCGCGAGTTCTCGCAGCGCGCTGAGGTTGCCCACCCGGAAGTAGTTCGAAAGCGAAGCGTCGATCTTGTCCGCGGTGTAGATGTTGCCGTGGGCCATTCGCCGGCGCAGTGCTTCGGGGGTGACGTCAACCAACTCAATCTGCTCGGCTCGTCGGACCACCGCGTCAGGAACGGTTTCTTGTTGCGCGATTCCCGTGATCTTTTGAACGACGTCATTCACCGATTCAAGGTGCTGAATGTTGACCGTCGTGATGACGTCGATGCCGGCGTCGAGCAACACTTCCACGTCCTGCCAGCGCTTCTCGTTCGTGCCACCGGGAACGTTGGTGTGCGCGAGTTCGTCGACCAGCGCGACCTCAGGCTTACGCGCCAAAATGGCCGCGAGATTCATTTCTTCGAGTTGGGCTCCTCGGTATTCACGTGTCACGCGCGGAATGGCTTCGAGGTCACGGACTTGGGCGTCCGTGGAGGGTCGGTGGTGCGTCTCCACGTAGCCAATGACGACGTCGGTGCCGCGATCGCGGCGACGCCAGCCCTCATCCAACATCCGGTACGTCTTGCCGACGCCCGGAGCTGAACCTAGATACACGCGAAGTCGACCTCGAGCCATATGGCTAATTCTTGTCCGTGGTGCTCGAGGCAGCCAACGAAGGCGACTTGTGCGGAGCGCTCGCCGGACTCTCGTGCGTTGACCTCATCTACGAGACCCGCGTCTCGGTGGCGAGCGAGGCGCCGACCACGTTCACCAACAACACCGCGACGACCCGGCGTTCGAGTGACACGGGTTGGCCCGTTGAGGGCGTCAGAACGAATCGACCGAAAGGACGACCCCGCCACTCGGCGACGATCTCCGCCTCGGGCCCGGGGATTCCAATATCACCCACCGGCCAGTCGAGGCCCACGTGAAGAACAGCGCCACTCGAGACGATCCGCGCCAGCGGAGGATTGGCGAGGGTGGCGTCAAATCGACAGGACCGTAGATCGAGGAGTGGCACGAGCGAACGTTCGACGCTTTCAATGACCACAGCACTCTTGGATGAACGGGCGGCCAGGTCCGTGAGGTCGCGGATCAACGACACGTACGTTGACTCTTCATTGGAGACGAGCGAGTGGTGGCGACTCCTCGCGGCCAACTCGGTGACGATGACGCCGACCACGAAGAGTGCGATCGTCGTCTCAAGGTCGGGGCGATGGCTGATAGCGAACTGGTAGAAAGGCCTCGTCAGGAAGAAGTCGAACCAGAGCGCCGCCGAGACGCTGGCCACGAATCCGCTGACGCGACTGCCCAGTACGGCGATCGCCACCACGCTGGCGACGAGTACGAGCGCCGCCGCGGTGTTCGTGAAGTTCCCTCGAAACGGCACGAGGACGGCGGCGACACCGAGCGGCGCGACGAGCGCGAGGAGGAAAGCGACGCGATGACGGTACGTCTGGAGCATCTCCCTCATTACCGCGTCACCTTTCCTTGATCGCCTGTCACGGCCCGGTCTGTCTAACCAAGTCGAGCGAGCGCTTCGTTCAACTGCAAGACGTCGATGTAACTACTGCCGAGGAAGCCGAACTCTGCGCTATGGGTCTGACTCTTGATGAGGGTGCGAAGCTTCGACGCAGAGATTCCCGTCGCCTTGGAGACCATGGGGATCTGCACGAGAGCGTCCTGTTGCGAGATGTCCGGGTCGTAGCCACTACCTGACGTCGTCACGAGATCGGGCGTGGGGTTCACGCCGAGCTTGTGCCAGTACTTGACCAGGTCCTTGGTGTCATCTAGGAACTTCTTGGAACGTGGTCCGAAGTTGGTCGCCCCGGACCCTCCGGCGGCGCCGTTGGCGACCAGGGGGTTGTCGCCCCCGTGTCCTACAGGACTCGGGTTCTTGGGGTTGGTGTCGGCGTAGGGGCCGGTGTCGTCGGGGCGACCGTGAAACCACTTCGGACTTGTCCAGTTCTGACCAATGAGGGTCGAACCGTTGGCCGTCAGCGAACCGTTGGCCTGATTCTTGAAGAGCACTTGCGCCACACCCGTGCCGGCGAAGGCGTAGATGAAGCCGAAGAAGATCATGCAGATGACTGCCATGATCAGGGAACGACGGAGATGAATAAGCATGAGCAGACTCTCTTTAGTAGGCGTGCAACGCGACGAGGATGAGGTCGATGAGTTTTATGAACACGAACGGGACGATGACGCCACCAACGCCGTAAATCAAGACGTTGCGCCGGAGGATCGCGGCCGAACCCGAGGCGCGAAACTTCACGCCTCGCAGCGCCAACGGAATAAGCGCGATGATGACCAGGGCGTTGAAGATCACCGCGGACAAGATGGCGCTCTGTGGACTGTGCAGGTGCATGATGTTGAGCGCTTTGAGCGGATTGTTGGTCGAGTGGTAGGCGACGACGAAGAGCGCCGGGATGATGGCGAAGTANNTTCGCGATGGAGAACGTGGTGAGTGATCCGCGGGTAATCAGTAACTGCTTGCCGATCTCGACGATGTCGATCAACTTGGTGGGGTTCGAGTCGAGGTCGACCATGTTTCCCGCCTCTTTGGCAGCCGTGGTGCCAGTATTCATGGCGACCCCGACGTCCGCTTGAGCGAGGGCCGGCGCGTCGTTGGTGCCGTCACCGGTCATCGCGACTAACTTGCCGCCCTCCTGTTGCTCTTTGATGAGCGCCATCTTCGCTTCGGGCGTAGCCTCGGCGAGGAAGTCGTCGACGCCCGCTTCTTGAGCGATCGCGGCGGCGGTCAGCGGGTTGTCACCGGTGATCATCACGGTGCGGATACCCATGCGACGCATTTCGTCGAACTTCTCGCGAATACCCTCCTTCACGACGTCCTTCAATTCAATGACGCCGACGATGTCGACGCCGTCGGCTACGACCAACGGCGTCGATCCGGCGCGCGCCACGCGCTCGACGATTTCGTCAAGGTCGCTCGGCGTCGTGCCACCGAGCTCGCTCGCCCAGCGCTTCACCGAGTCGCCCGCGCCCTTGCGAATCTTGCGCTGGCCGACGTCGAGTCCCGACATGCGCGTGGTCGCGGTGAAGGGAATGAAAGCGTGGTCGCCTTCGAGTTGACGTTCACGGATATCGAAACGCTGTTTTGCGAGCACCACGATTGAACGACCTTCGGGTGTCTCGTCGGCGAGGGACGCGAGTTGGGCCACGTCGGCCACCTCTTGTTCAGTGTGTCCACCAACCGGAAAGAAGTTGGCAGCCATCCGGTTGCCGAGGGTGATGGTGCCCGTCTTGTCGAGCAACAGGGTCTGAACGTCACCAGCTGCCTCGACGGCGCGACCGCTCATGGCGAGCACGTTGCGCTGCACGAGTCGGTCCATGCCGGCGATGCCAATCGCGGAGAGCAGCGCCCCGATGGTCGTCGGGATGAGACAGACCAGGAGCGCCACCAGCACCACGACCGAGACCGAGGCGCTGGCGAAATTCGCGAACGGTACGAGGGTGACGACGACGGGAATGAAGATGATGGTCAGTACCGCGAGGAGGATGGTGAGGGCGATTTCGTTCGGCGTCTTTTGACGGTTGGCGCCTTCCACCAACGTGATCATGCGGTCGATGAAGGTGTGACCACGTTCGGCGGTGATGCGCACGACGATGCGGTCCGAGAGCACCTTGGTGCCGCCGGTGACGGCCGAACGGTCACCTCCGGACTCGCGAATGACCGGCGCCGACTCACCGGTGATGGCCGACTCGTCAACCGACGCGATGCCTTCGATGATCTCACCGTCAGAGGGGATGACGTCGCCTGCCTCGCAGACCACCAGATCACCCTTGGCGAGCTCGGCGGCGGGAACCAACTCTTCGGTTCCGTCCGCGCGAAGTCGACGAGCCTCGGTCTCGGAACGCATCTTTCGCAGCGTGTCCGCCTGTGCCTTGCCTCGGCCTTCGGCCATGGCTTCAGCGAAGTTGGCGAAGATGACCGTGAGCAAGAGCCACACGGTGATCGACCAGGTGAAGGTGCTCGGGTGCGAGATTGCCTCGACGAAGGTGATGACCGTTCCAACGAGTACGACGAACATCACAGGGTTCTTCACTTGGACGCGTGGATTCAACTTCAGGATCGAGTCCTTCAGCGCCTGGCGCAGGATCGCTCGGTCGAAGAGACCTCGCGACTGCGCTACGCCGTGAGCGCCGGGCTCGGTTGTTGGCTGATTGAGGACGGTAGTCATTAGAAGAACCTCGTGTGGCTTAGTTGCTCGACGATGGGGCCGAGAGATAGTGCGGGGAAGAAGGTGAGGCCACCGATGATCAAGATCACGCCAATGACGAGACCCACGAACATCGGGTTGTCGGTTCGGAACGTTCCGAGGGATTCAGGCACGACATCCTTCTCGGCGAGTGCTCCACCGAGGGCGAGCGCCGGGATGATGATGGCGAATCGGCCGAGCAGCATCGCGATGCCGCCGATCACGTTGTAGAAGGGGGTGTTGCCCGTGAGGCCACCGAAGGCCGATCCGTTGTTGTTACCTTGCGACGTGATCGCGTAGAGAATCTCGGTAAATCCGTGGGGTCCGGCGTTGAGGGGACCTGCACGTCCGACCGCGAGCGAGACCGCAATGGCCGTGATGATGAGTACCACCATTGGCATGACAAGGGCACCGAGCCCCGCGAGTTTGACCTCTCTCGCTTGGATCTTCTTTCCGAGGTACTCGGGTGTTCGACCGATCATGAGGCCGCCGATGAAGACCGCGATGAGGGCGTAGAGCAACATCGTGTAGAGCCCACTGCCCGTGCCGCCCGGCGTGACTTCGCCCAGCATCATGCCCGTGAGGAGTCCGAGTCCACCGATGGGTGTGTAGGAGTCGTACGAGCCATTGGCTGAGCCGGTCGAGGTACTCGTCGAGGCGATACCTAAGAGCGCCGACGAGGTGTCACCGAAGCGAACTTCTTTGCCTTCGGTGTTACCGACCGTCGAGTGGATGCCCGCTGCCGCGACCACGGGATTGTTCTGGTGTTCGCCGTATGAGGTGAAACCGACCCACACGCCGAAGAGGATCACCATGGCGGCGAGCAGCGCCCTACCGTGACGGATGCTGCCGACCATCTTGCCGAAGGTGTAAGTGAGGGCGAATGGTATTGCGAGGAGCAAGTAGATCGAGAGGAAGTTCGTCAGTCCCGTCGGATTCTCGAAGGTCGTGGCGGAGTTGGCGTTAAGGAAGCCACCACCGTTGGTACCGAGTTGCTTGATGGACTCCATGAACCCGATGGGTCCGCGAGCAATGGTCTGAGTGACGCCGTTCAAGACGTCGTGAAACGACGCCGTGCCGGCCAGTGTCTCGACGGCGCCTTGCCCGACGAAGATGATGCCGAAGACGAACGCGACGGGCAACAAGATGTAGAACATGCATCGCGTGATGTCGACCCAGAAGTTCCCGATGGTCGCCGACTTGCGACGCGAGAAACCCCGCACCATCGCGATCGCGACGGCGATACCTACCGCTGGTGACACGAACTGCTGGACGGTGAGGGCGCCAATCTGCGAGAAGTACGACATCGTCGTCTCACCGCCGTAGTTCTGCCAGTTGGTGTTCGTGACGAACGACGCCGAGGTGTTGAAGCTGAGCGCCGATCCGACCGACGACAGGTGCTGCGGGTTGAGGGGCAATGAACCCTGGATGCGCAGGATCACGTACGTGAAGGCGATCGAGACGGCCGAAAAGATCACCAGGGCGCTGGCGTAGCGCTTCCAGGTCTGCTCCTGTGACGGTGAGGTCCCGAGCAGTTTGTAGACCGGCTTCTCGATGAAGCCCAGGAAGTGCACACGGCCGTTGAAGACGGCCTCCATGTACGAGCCCAGGTACCGCCACGTAACGCCCAAGAGCACGACGAGCGTGAGGAGTGTGAGGAAGAAGCCCATTTAGAACTTCTCAGGTTTGAACATGGCGTAACCGAGGTAGAAGAACATCACCACGGAGATGGCCAGGAGGAGGATTTGGGCGAGCGTCATACGCGGTCCAGTGCCCAGATGAGACCCAACATCGCCGCGGCGAACCCCAGGATGCCTAATAGTGAGTAGAAATCTGCCATGAGTCCAGTCTTCTCACCGGGCTCTTAAGCGCCTCTTAATAAATCGCGCAGGCTCTTCATTTTTTCTTCATTCCCCTGTACCGCTTGAACTCGAAGGGTTTCGGACGATACTGAGTGGGTGCAGAGGCGTCTCCTTGGTTCTTGCGTCGGCGCGGCCTCGGCCGTGGCGTTCGGCGCGGCTCTCCTCCCCTTTCGTTCACACGTCAGCGTCTCGACCGCAGCCCTCGTCCTCGTGATACCCGTCGTGGTCGGCGCGGTGGTCGGAGGATTCACCGCGGGCGCCGCGAGTGTCGTCGCGGGGTTCTTGGTCTACGACTGGGCATTCGTACCGCCCTACAAGACATTGAGCGTCGGCACGACACAGAACTGGACAGCGCTGGTTGTCTACGTCATCGTCATGCTGTTGGTGGCGCGGATCGTCGGTTCCCTCGAAACGGCGCGCACCGAGACCGTTCGAGGCCGCGAGGTGATGCGTCGCGTCTCGGAGGTCTCCGAACTTCTCGTTGGGGACCAGCCCGTCGACGTGCTCTTGAGGACCATCGTCTCGACGGCCCAAAAGGTATTCAACGTACCGGGCGTTTCACTGCTCGAGCTCGAAGAGGGCCGTCTCGTCGTCGTCGCCAGCGCGGGCGAACCCCTGCGGAGCGAGGAACTTCACCAACTCGAACCCAACTCGGGGCTGCCCATACGCGTCGGCACGGCGCCGGGAGCGAGCGTCGAACTACGTACCGTCGCGCTGACGTCGTCCGGGCGTGCCATAGGTATCCTCGCCATGCGGGGCGTCCCCATCGAAGCGACCGATCGGGCAGTCCTCAACACCTTCGCCAACGACGCGGCGCTGGCCTTGGAGCGAGCGCAGTTACGAGAGCAGGCCCTTCGCTCGAAACTCCTCGAAGAGTCCGACCGATTCCGTCGGGGTCTCCTCGGCGCTATCTCGCACGACCTACGCACGCCACTGGCCACCATCAAAGTGGCTTCTTCGACGCTCTCGCGTGGCGCTGAACAACTCTCGGTAGAAGACACCAACGAACTGCATCGACTCATCGAGTTCGAAGCCGACCGTCTCACCCGTCTCGTCACGAATCTGCTCGACATCACGCGTATCGAGGCCGGCGTCCTCACGCTCCACCGAGTGACGACCTCCGTCGGCGAGATCGTGAAGGACGCCCTCAATGCCATGGGCGCGTGTCTCATCGATCAACGTATCGACGTGAGAGTCCCCGACTCGCTTCCCGACGTCGACGTCGACCACGTCCTCATGGGACAGGCCCTCGTGAACCTCCTCGACAACGCCGTGCGCCACGCACCGCCTCATAGTGTGATCACCGTGACGAGCGAAGTACGTGGACGCGAAGTCGTCCTCACGGTGGCCGACCAGGGTCCCGGCGTCCCCGAGGGTGATCGCGAGACGATATTCGACCGCTTCACTCAACTCAGCACCGCCGGAAGGGCCGGTCTCGGTCTCACCATCGTGAAGACCTTCGTCGAAGCCCACGACGAGCACGTCTGGTACGAAGAGGTCCCCGACGGTGGGGCACGCTTCGTGATCTCACTGCCGCGTCACGTCGACTCGAGCCCGTAGCAACCATGGCCACCGTGCTCGTCATCGACGACGACCCCTCGCTACTCCGTGCCCTTCGCTTGGGTCTGAAGGCTGGCGGCCACGACGTCCTCACCGCCGTGAACGGGGAACGAGGAATATCGCAGACCGCGTTGAAGTCTCCCGACGTGGTCGTGTTGGACATGGGGCTGCCCGACATGGACGGTCTCGTGGTCTGCCAGAGAATTCGACAGTGGAGTGACGTGCCGATCATCGTCCTCTCCGCCACCGGCTCCGAGGAGCGAAAGATCGACGCCCTCAACAGTGGTGCCGACGACTACGTCACGAAACCCTTCAGCATGGGCGAACTGGAAGCTCGCATCCGGGCAGTCCTGCGCAATCGCCCTACCGAACCCGACGAACAGACGTCGCCCGAGTTGTCACTCGGTACCCTCGACCTCGACTTGGTTCATCACGAGGTTCGACTGAAGGGCGTAAAAGTCAATCTGACCTCCAAGGAGTTCGGTGTGCTCGCCTACCTAGCGCGCTACGCCGGGCGAACCTGCACGCACCAAATGATTCTTCACGCGGTCTGGGGCACCGGTTACGGTGACGAGGCCGCGTACGTGCACGCGTACGTGCATCGACTGCGCCAAAAGCTCAACGACGAATCCGGCACGCTCATTCAAACGACCCCGGGCGTGGGCTACAGCCTCCAACCCCAAGTGTGACGACGCACGTCCGAAGCCGCGAGCGCGTAACCGCGTCTCGATACTGAACGACGCCGGATCCCTCTTTGTACGATGGACCCGTGTCTGGGCCCTCTTCCTCTGTGGCAGCGATCTTGCTCACCGGAGGGTCGAGTCGACGGATGGGTCAAGACAAGTCGCGACTGATCGTCGACGGGTCAACCCTCGCCGTTCGAACTGCCGCGTTGCTGAAACTCGTCGTCGAGACCGCGATTGAAGTCGGACCCGGCGTCTCGGGACTACCGTCGACGAGGGAACAGCCGCCGGGCGAAGGGCCACTCGCCGCGATTGCTGAGGGCTGGCGAACACTCCGTGCGCGCGGACACACCGGCAGCGCTTTGGTGATCGCCTGCGATCTTCCCCTTCTCTCAGAGCAGTTGCTTCGCTTCCTCGTCGAATGGGAGTCGCCGGGCTCGGTGGTACCGATGGTTCGGGGCCGGGCTCAGCCACTTTGCGCGAAGTGGGGACGCCAAGATCTCGACGACGCGGGTCAGCTGTTCAGTGACGGCGCTCGTTCGTTGCATCACCTCATCACGGGACCTGACGTCGTGCTCCTTGATGAATCAGCGTGGCAACAGGTCGCGTCCGAAGAACAGTTCTCCGATGTCGATAGCCCGGCCGATCTTCATCGCTTGGGACTGACGTCGTAATCCGCTGCAGTCGCGAGAGATGCAAGTCCAATAGCGAAAGCTTGCGTCGAGCGATGTCCGAAGTCTGATTACTCCGCGACGGGGTCGTCGAACCACTCGCGTGGTTCCATACGCGCCGCCAGTTCGCGAGCCTCAGTTGCTCCGAGACCTGCCTTGGCAGCGAGCCAGCACGCAACCGGCGCCGCCGTTCGTTCCGAGGCGTGCGCGGCCGTTCCCGCCAACGCAAGAATATCCACGCACTCGGCTTCACTCGGCGCGTCTATTCCCAGTTCTGCCGCAAATGAGGAGAGCCACTCTGTCGCCGACGTCGTCATAGATGCGATCCTAACGACAGCAGCGAACGCGGCGCCTCGGTGATCGGTCGACCGACGTGGGCGTCGGCGCAAAGTCCAAATAGCCGCCCGTCGCTCGAGCCACGTCGCTCGTTAGGCTCGACGGAGTGTTACTTGGCCGCTCGTCTCGGAAGTTCGAGAGCGGGCGCCCGATAGTAGAAATGGGTCGAAGTGAGTCGCATAACCCCAGAGCGCACGGTCGTGCGCATGACGGTAGGAAAACCGCCGCAAATCTTGCGCGACAACCTCGCCGGCGAGGAACCACTCGAGTTACGCGTGGGAGGTACATCGCTGGCGGTCACCATGAGAACGCCGGGAGCGGACTTCGACTTGGCGGCGGGATTCCTCGTGAGCGAGGGAGTCATCACCCGCACGGAGGAGCTCGTGACGATGCGCTACTGCGCGGGTAAGGACGAAAGCGGGGTCAACAGTTTCAACGTGCTCGACCTCGCGTTGGCGAACGGCGTGGCACCCCCCGACGAGAGCGTGGCGCGGGCGTTCTTCACGACCAGTTCGTGCGGACTCTGCGGCAGGGCCTCTATCGACGCGGTACGGACGCGTTCGGCCTTCGAGGTTCGTGACGACATGTTACGTGTCTCCACGACGTTGTTGGCTTCTTTACCTTCGCGACTGCGCAACGCTCAGCAAGCCTTCGAGAAGACGGGCGGGCTCCACGCGGCGGCGCTCTTTGACGGCGAGACGGGTGAGTTGCTCGTGGTACGCGAGGACGTCGGGCGCCATAACGCGGTGGACAAGGTCGTGGGTTGGGCTCTGCGCGAAGGAAGACTGCCGCTACGTGGGGCGATCTTGATGGTCTCGGGCCGGGCATCCTTCGAGTTGGTACAAAAGGCCGTCATGGCGGGCATCCCCATGTTGTGTGCGGTGTCGGCGCCCTCCTCGCTGGCCGTCGACCTCGCCGAAGAGTCGAATATGACCCTCGTTGGTTTCTTGCGCGACCCGTCGATGGTCGTGTACAGCGGTGTCGATCGAGTCCAAGAGGACGACGGCTAAGGGCGCCGACGTCTCGTTCGCTTCACGCCGCCGGTTCGATACGGATGATGATTGACTTCGACGTCGGGGTGTTGCTCGTCACCGCCGTCGAATCCAGAGGCACCAACACGTTGGCCTCAGGGAAGTAGGCCGCCGCGCAGCCCTTCGGTGTCGCGTACGCCACCGCGCGATAGCCCTTTGCGTGGCGCTCGCCGTCGGACCAGACGCTGACGAGGTCGACCATGTCACCGTCTTTGAGTCCTCGCTCCCTTAGGTCCTCGGGGTTCACGAAGACGACCCTTCGTCCACCCTTGACGCCGCGGTATCGATCGTCGTAGCCGTACACCGTCGTGTTGAACTGATCGTGCGAACGCACCGTCTGAAGCACCAGATGTCCCTCAGGGACCTCGAGCGCCTCCGGTCGATTCAGCGTGAATCGCGCCTTTCCGGTCGCGGTGTTGAACGTTCGTGAGTCGTGGGGGCCGCGGGGCAACATGAAACCACCCGGTGAGCGCAACCGTTCCTCGAAGTCCTCGAAGCCGTCGATTACGCGCGCGATATGTTGACGAATCAGGCGGTAATCGTCACCCATCGCGCCCCAGCCGATGTCCTCGCCGAACAACGCGTGCCCTAGTCCGGTCACGATCGCCACTTCACTGCGAAGGTGTGGCGAGCCTGGGGCGAGGCTTCCGCGGCTCTCGTGCACCATGCTCATGGAGTCTTCCACGGTCACGAACTGTTCGCCTGCGGCTTGATCATCACGTTCGCTTCGGCTCAGACACGGGAGCAAGAGAGCCTCGGCGCCGTGGCACACGTGTGACCGATTCAGTTTCGTGGCGACGTGTACCGTGAGTGCGCAGTTCCTCATTGCCGACTCGCTCAGCTCGGTGTCGGGCGTAGCGGCGACGAAATTACCACCAAGCGCGAAGAAGACGTCGATCTGGCCATCACGCATGGCGCGGATGGTGTCGACGGTGTCCAAGCCGTGCGCGCGCGGCGGTTCGAATCCGAACTCGTCTTGCACTCTGTCGAGGAACGCGTCGGGCACTCGTTCCCATACGCCCATCGTGCGGTCGCCTTGGACGTTGCTGTGCCCGCGGATGGGCGACGGTCCCGCGCCCGGCTTGCCGATATTGCCGCGCAGTAGGAGAAAGTTCACGATCTCGCGGATGGTGGCCACGGCGTTGCGATGTTGCGTGAGCCCCATGGCCCAGGTGACGACCACGCTCTTCGCCGCCATGACGTCGGACGCGAAGTCCTCGATCTCTTGGCGCGCGAGACCACTCTGAGCTTCGATCACCGACCAGTCGAGGTCACGCCACGCCTGACACACCTCGTCGAATCCGTCACAGTAGGTCTCGATGAACGAGCGATCGAGAATCGTATTGGGTTCAGCGTCCTCGCGCGCGAGCAGGGCCTTGCACACGCCGGCGAACATCGCCAAATCGCCGTTGACGCGCACCGCTAGATACCGGTCGGTCAGCTTCGTGCCCCCGCGAACCACTCCACGCAGACTCTGGGGATTCTTGAATCGGACGAGCCCAGCCTCGGGAAGGGGGTTGACCGTGACGATGCGCGCGCCGCGATTCTTCGCCTTCTCAAGGGCGGAGAGCATTCGGGGATGATTGGTGCCCGGGTTCTGTCCGACGACGACGATCAGTTCGGCGTGATCGGTGATGTCGTCGAGACTGACAACACCCTTTCCCACGCCGATCGTCTCGTTCAGCGCCGCCCCGCTCGACTCGTGGCACATATTCGAACAGTCCGGCAAGTTGTTCGTGCCCAGTCGCCGAGCCAGCAGTTGGTAGACGAACGCCGCTTCGTTGCTGGCGCGACCGCTGGTGTAGAAAGCGGCGCGATCCGGATTCGCCATGTCCCTAAGACGATCCGCGATCAAGTGGAGCGCGTCATCCCACGAGATAGGCGCGTAGTGCTCGGCTCCGGGGGCGAGGTACATGGGCTCCGTGAGGCGTCCGTGCTTCTCGAGCGAGTGATGGTCCTGCTCGCGTAGTTCGCTCACGGAGTGAGCGGCGAAGAACTCACGCCCGACACGTCCTTTCGTTGTCTCCCACGCGGCAGCCTTGGCACCGTTCTCACAGAACTCGGCGAAGCTCCGCTGACCGGGAATCGGATCGGGCCACGCGCAACCGGGACAGTCGAATCCCTTGACCTGATTCATTTTGAGCAACGCCCGCGTTCCTCGAGCGAGACCCGGTTCGCTCGCGACGTACTGCATCGCGTGGCGAACCGCGGGGAAACCGACCGCCGCCGTCCCCGGCTTCTTGATCCTCACTTCATCAAGTAACTTGTCAACGTCTTTTGGCATCTGAGCTTTCCAATGTGAAGTCATTCCGAGAGAACCCGTTGGTTGACGCCTCTCGCCCGAGATTATCCCACCGTGCAGCGACGCCAGCGGCGCAGGCTCACCCCAACCTCGAGCGAGCGTCGTTTGGCGTACGACCTCCGCGTCGTACGTTTGGGCAATACGCGACGACCAACGAGAACTTGCTCTCAATCTCGCGAAAATAGGCGTTCTCGGTATTCTCAGGACATGAGTTGGCCCGCGGCGGAGGTGGACATCAACGCGCCGCTCGTCGGCGCGCTCCTTCGCTCGCAGTTCCCACACCTCAGCGAACTCGACTGTTGCCACGTCGCTGAGGGTTTCGACAACTCGCTCTGGCGTCTCGGCGTCGACCTCGCGATTCGCCTCCCCCGGCGTGAGGCGGCCGTCGCGCTGATGAACAATGAACTGCGCTGGCTCCCTGAGATCGCTCGACACGTCTCACTACGCACGCCGCTGCCCCTGTTGGCGGGCGTTCCCGGTGACGGCTTTCCCTGGCCGTGGTCGATCACGTCGTGGATCGACGGCGTCGCGGGCGACGAGATCGACCTCGACACGAACGACTCCTCGGCGCGAGCATTGGCCACGTTCCTACGCGAGATCCACGTTGACGCGCCACCGGACGCGCCGCGCAATCCCTTCCGTGGTGTCGCCCTCGCCACACGATCGGACACCTTCAAAGAGCGTCTCACGCGGCTTCGCGACGTCGTTGACGACGTGGCGCTGCGCGAGCTCTGGGAGGACTGCGTAAAAGCGCCAGCGTGGACGTCGCCGCCGCGCTGGCTACATGGAGACTTTCACCCCGCCAACACCTTGTATCGCGACGGCGAGCTGGTCGGCGTCATTGACTTTGGCGACATGTGCGCCGGCGATCCCGCGACGGACCTCGCGGGTGGCTTGATGTCGCTGCCGTTTGGTTCGCTCGACGATTTCTTTGGTGCGTACCGATTTGTCGACAGCGCGACGCTTCAACGAACGATCGGCTGGGCGGTGTTGTTCGGCGTCTTCATGGTCTCGCTCGGTCTAGAGAGTCGACCCACCTATCTTGGCGTCGGTGAGCTGACCCTGGGGAACGCCACCCAACTGGCGAAAAGTCTCTGAACCTCGGGGCGCCAATTCGGCACCGAGTTCAGTGATTGAGCCGGTGAAGATCGCTGCCGAACGTGTCGCGACACCGCAACTATTGGCTCTCACGGCCCGTATCAGAGCCGTTTCGTGCGCGGTTCAAGGGCTAAGTTTTGAAAAAGGAGAGTTCAGTGGCGAGGTCCCGCGTCTATCTAGAAGAGGGCAAGAACACCGTCTTCGCCATCGCGCTGGACTGGCCCGGCTGGTGTCGACGAGCCAAGACTCCCGACCTCGCGATCGAAGCTCTCGACGAGTACCGCGAACGTTACGCGAAGATCGTCAGCGCAACGTTTCGACCCGGTCCGTTCGACGTCGTCGGCACCGCGAAAGGTAACGGCACGACCGACTTTGGTGCACCGGACGCGCGCGGTCCTTGGGACCAGGATGAACTCACGCCGCTTGAACTGGAGCGCCAACTGGTCGTGCTCCAAGACTGCTGGAACTACTTCGACACCGTCGTCGAGAACGCGCCCGCCGCGTTGCAAAAGGGACCACGCGGCGGCGGACGAGATCGCGACGGCATCGTCGATCACGTTCGAGAAGCCGAGCGAGCGTACTGTTCGAGGGTTGGCTTTCGCGTCGCGCCGCGCACGCCCTGGGACGAACAGCGTGACGTGGTGGTGACGACACTACGAGCGGGCACCCAAAACGCGAAGTGGCCCGTCAGCTACGCGATCCGGCGTTGCGCCTGGCACGTGGTCGATCACGCGTGGGAGATCGAGGACAAGAGCCTCTAGTCCCTTTTCGAGAACGATTGGTTGGTTCCCTTTTCGCTCAGGGCGTGGTGAAACGAAGTTCGAGCGCCCGGTCCGCGATGTCAAAACCCAAGCGTTCGTAAAAGGAGAAGGACGCTGGCGATGGGTGCGTCGTGAGATAGTCCAACTCCATCGTTCGAGCGTCGCTGATGAGCGACTCAACGAGTTTGGTTCCGACGCCGCCGCCGCGATGCACGGGTTGAACGTACACGCTCTGCACGATGCCCGCGCGACGAACGAACTTTCCGGGTCCGGGAACACGCTCGACCACGAAGAGCCACGCGCAGCCGACTGACTTTCCATCGATCGTGGCGACGTACGCGCGATGCGATTCGCGATGTTTTTCGTACCACTCGAAGAACTTGACCTCGAATCCTTCTCGACTGAGTCCCTTCTCGCCAGCTTCTTCCGTACGCCATTGGAAGCGCAGGGCCGCGAGGTCGGACACGTTCGCCGTACCGGCTCGAAAGACGTTCGCGTTGGAGGCCACGACCCGAGGTTACGTCGTGACGAGACTGAAGGAAGTCGACGCCGAGTCGAAGGTTACGAGGATCCTCACGTCAAGAGCGGTCTAGAACGTAGTGCGTCGCGCCCTCACCCTCAGTGATCGAGGAACACTCGTAACCGCTGGGCCACTCGCCCACCTTTTCGATGAGTCGCTCGCCCGATCCGAGTTTGACGGGTACAACGGCCAGGCGCACACTGTCCAAAAGTCGCGCCGCGAGAAACTCTCGAACGGTCTCAGCGCCACCACCGAGTCGAATGTCTTCATCGCCCGCCGCTTCGCGCGCCCTGGCTAGCGCCACGTCGATACCTTCAGTGACGAAGTAGAACGTGGTGTCGTCGAGGGTGAACGCCGGACGTTCGAAGTGTGTGAGGACGAAGACCGCGTGATGAAAGGGTGGACTCTCACCCCACCAACCGTGCCAGTCGCTGTCCAACCAGGGCCCCCGGACGGGACCGAACATGTTGCGACCCATGATCGTCGCGCCCACCTCCTCGAATCCATCATTGAAGACGTCGTTGTCGATACCCTCACTTCCTCCTTGTTGGCCGATCATCTCGCGACCAGACTTCGTGGCGAAGATCCACTCATGGAGTTGGGTGCCGCCGACGCCGAGTGGGTTGGCCTCATCCTGGAGGGGCCCAGCCACGTAACCGTCCAGCGAGACTGACAGCGCGTGTACTTCAAGTTTCGACACGAGATCCTCCTGTTTAGCGATGAAAGTAGGTTAACGTCTGACACTTCCCGATCGGTGGTGCGTCGCGCCACCCGCTAATGCTTGAGACAAGAAGCCACCTCGGTCGAGTTCGGCAAGACTGTGACGTCGCCCTGGAGCGCGTCGACACGCTCTAACCCGCGTCGTCAGGCAGCTTTGAGGTTGAGCGAGACCGCAAGGTCGTCGACGACACGATCAAACATCAGGTTCGCGTTCTTCACCGATCCCACGTACTGACCGAAGAGTTCGAAGGTGAGGAAACCGAAGATGGTCGTCCAGGCGATGAGTGCTTTCAGGTACTCTTCGGGCGCCACGCCCGGCATGATCGCCGCCAGAACGTCGATCGCGAGGTAGCGACCGACGTCAATTCCCTGGGAGTGCTTTGGCACGCTTCTCGGCGCCGTCCGTCGACTCTCGCTCAGAATCGCCCCTAAGACGCGAACCACTCTCGCCGCGGCCTCAATGGTCGCCGTCGGTGCCGCGTAGCCCGGGACCGGTGTTCCGTAGATGAGCGCGTATTCGTGCGGGTTGTGCGTGGCCCAACGTCGAATGGCGCGCGCCGAGGCTCGCCACCTGGCGTACGCGTCTGCGCGCGCGACCCTGGCGTCCGCGCGTTCCACGGACTGGCCAAGATCGTTGTACGCGTCGAGAATGAGCGCCGTGAGCAGATCGTCCCGTGTCGCGAAATACCGATAGAGCGCAGACGAGACGAGGCCCAACTCTCGAGAGACCTCGCGAAGGGACAGACCCGACACACTCTTCTCAGCGATCAACCGCCTCGCCACGACCTTGATCGCCTCGATTTGGGCGTCTCGCGCGAGGGCCCTCGAGTTCGTTGCTTTGCTCATGAGTCCAGTATCCCACAAGGAGAGCAGTGCTCTTGCAATTCTTCAGGGGTCGTGCCATACTGTTTGAGAGAGCAGTGCTCTCTAAACCAAAGGAGGCGCTATGGCGCAGTATCTGATCGTTGGGGCCGGACCGATGGGGAGCGCGGTCACGAAACTCCTGACCCACGAGGGTCACGAGGTGCGCCTCGTAACCCGAAGCGGCTCTGGTCCGGACCATCCCCTCATCACAAGAATCGCCCTCGACGCGTCAAGGTCCGACGAGTTGAGTGAACTCGCGAAAGGTTGTGCCGCGATTTTCAACTGTGCCAATCCCCGTTATCACCGTTGGCTCATCGACTGGCCGCCCATCGCGAATTCGCTCCTCGTTGCGGCGACGCGCTCCTCGGCGGTCCTCACCACACTCTCCAATCTCTACGCCTACGGACGTCCGACGGGTCCGATGTCGCCCGACTCCCCCTTTCTCGCTGACTACGAGAAGGCGAAGGTTCGCGCGACGATGTGGCACGACGCTCTTTTGGCGCACGACGACTCGCAGCTTCGCGCCACAGAAGTGCGAGCGTCCGACTTCATCGGGCCCGACGCGCAGAGTGCCATGGGTGCTCAGGTCGTGCCACGAGTCTTGGCGGGTAAGCGCTGCTGGGTACTCGGCGCGAGCGATCAACTCCACAGCTGGAGCTACACCAACGACGTCGCTCGTACGCTCGTGACCTGCGCTCACAACCCTGAGGCGTGGGGACAGGCCTGGCACGCACCCACCAACGCGCCTCGAACGCAGCGTCAGGTCATTGACGACCTCGCTGACGCCGCGGGCGTTGGGCACGTCAAGATATCGACGATACCGACGTCCGCCCTTCGTCTCGTGGGACTCGTCAATCCGATTTCTCGAGAACTTCCGAAGACGATGTACCAGTTCACGGCGCCGTTCATCATCGACGACACCGCGACGAGACTGAAACTGGGACTCGAACCGACGCCATGGGTCGACGTCCTTCGCGACACGATCGCGTCGTATAAGTGACCGCGTGGCGACGACGCCTACGGCGTCAAAACAAGATCACTCGACGTAGTGATTCGCTCAACTATCGAACGCACCGTCTCAGCAGCGCTCAGACCAGAGTTGTCGAGAACGTGTTTTTCATAGACGCCCAGTCTTTCGTACTGGGCGTGCATGGCTCGAATCGGGTCCTCTAGGGTCAGCGCGCCTGCGTGCCGTGGTTCCTTCAACCGGTCCACCGATCGAAAGAGGCAGTCGTCGATCGTGGGACGCAACACCACGTACGAAACGGGCGCCGTCACGTCCGCGAGTTCATCTCGGATCAGATCCATGTGCCAAGGGCCGAAGTGGCCTTCGAGCACCGTCACGTAGCCGGCACGAACGAAACGAGCGGCCGTTGACAACGAAGCGCGCATCATCACTTGATTCTGGGCGTCCGCTCCAGACTCCCACGGCGGAATCAGTCCATTCACGACCGAGGCCCAGAAGAAGTCCGCGTCGACGACGACCGAGGGAGTGAACTCGCCTGCCACCATGCGGCCGACGGTCGTCTTGCCCGAACCCGGAGGACCGGTGAGGATCAGTAACTGGGAATCGGACACCGGAGAAATCTACCCGCGGGCGGCGTAATCGATCTCTCCGCAGATACGTTGACTTTCACGGTTCTGATTTTCTCGATCAGATGACGAACGGGTCACCCGACCCGTCAGCGTTGACTAAATCGAGAGCGCTTGCTCGAGATCGGCCACAAGATCTTCGATGTCTTCGATACCCACGCTCAACCGCACGAGGTTGGCGGGCGGTTCGAGCATCGAGCCAGCCGTTGAGACGTGCGTCATCTCCGAAGGCAGCTCGATCAAGCTCTCCACCCCGCCTAATGACTCGGCGAGGATAAATATTGACGTCGACTCGCAGACTTTTCTCGCGACGTCGACGCCACTCTTGAGAGTGAAACTCACCATCCCACCGAAGTCGGACATCTGCGCGACCGCGACGTCGTGTCCAGGGTGATCGATGAGTCCCGGGTAGAAGACCCTGTCGACGGCGTGGTGGTCGACGAGAAACGCCGCTACGGCTCGTGCGTTCGAGCAGTGTCGGTCCATGCGAACGCCGAGCGTCTTCAGACCTCGTAGCAGCAGGTAACAGTCCATCGGGCCCGGCACCGCGCCGATCGCGTACTGGTGGAATCTCAGACGGACCGCGAGATCGTCGTTGTTCGTCGCGACGAAACCACCAATGACGTCCGAGTGACCGCCGACGTACTTGGTCGTGGAGTGCACGACGACGTCAGCGCCAAGGTTGAGGGGGCGTTGCAGATAGGGCGTCGCGAAGGTGTTGTCAACGACCAGGAGTGCCCCGTGTTCGTGCGAGGCGGCGCTCAGGGCGGCGATGTCGACGACGTTCAAGAGTGGATTGCTCGGCGTCTCGACCCAGAGCATCCTCGTCGTCTCGCTGAAGGCTGAACCAACGGCGTCGAGGTCACTTAAGTCCACGGTCGAGACGCTCACGCCCCAGTCGCCAAAGATTCGCGTCAAGAGACGATAGGTGCCGCCATAGGCGTCGTTACCCAAGATGACGTGATCGCCCGGCGACAGGGTTCGTAGCAACGCGTCTTCTCCCGCGAGCCCCGAGGCGAAGGCCACGCCGTGACGGGCTCCTTCTAAGTCGGCGAGGCACGACTCGAGTGCGGCCCTCGTTGGATTGTTGACCCGCGAGTAGTCGGAGAAGCGAGGGACGCCGACGCCGTCTTGGGCGTAGGTCGAGGTGAAGAAGACTGCCGGATTGACGGCGCCGGTGACGGCGTCAGGCTCGGAGCCGACGTGGATCGATCGAGTATTGAATCCGCTCACGCCTCACTCCTTTGCTCCAGGAATCCCAAGAGGTCGCTGCGCGTCAGTACCCCAACGGGGTGGCCACCGTCGAGCACCAGCACGCCCGCCGTGGTGCTGAGGTGTTTCGTGAGTTCGGTGACGGTCATGCCAACACCCACCATCGGCATCGACGGGTCCGCGACTTCTTTCACCCGAAGATCCAACACGCTCGCGTCACGCGTCGTGGCCTCCAAGAGACCTAACTCGCTGAGGGACCCAGAGACTTCCTTGGCGGCCAAGGGCATCTCCGCCGTCACGGTCACCAGGAGTTGCGAGACGTCCTTCTCTCGCATCAATGAGATGGCATCACGGACCAAGACGTCTTCGGTGACGAGGACGAGGTCGGCGAGGGTGCTGTGCTGACGCGCGATCTTGGCCGCCAGCACGTCGCCCGCGTCCATCTCGTCGCGGGGACGCAGGAATCCAAAGTCGGTCATCCACGTGTCGTTGAAGATCTTCGAAAGGTACCCTCGTCCCGAGTCGGGTATCAAGACGACGACGACGGCCTCCTCGGGCAAGGTGCCGGCGACGCGCAGCGCCGCCGCGACGGCCGTACCGCCCGAGCCGCCGATCAAGATGCCCTCACGTCTCGTTACCTCTCGAGCCATAGCGAACGCGTCGGCGTCGCTGACGGCGACGACCTGGTCGACGAGCGAAGGGTCGTAGTTCTCGGGCCAGAAGTCCTCGCCCACGCCTTCGGTGAGGTACGGGCGCCCCGCGCCCCCCGAGAACACCGAACCTTGCGGGTCCGCGGCGATGATTTTGATGTTGGGATTCTTTTCCTTCAGGTATTTACCAACCCCGCTGATCGTGCCCCCGGTGCCGGCGCCCGCGACGAAGTGCGTGACGCGACCTTTCGTCTGCTCCCAGATCTCGGGCCCGGTCGCTTCGTAGTGGGCGCGTGGGTTGTTCGGATTCGAGTACTGATCCGGTCGAAAGGAGTTCGGCGTCTCGCGCGTCAAGCGTTCAGCCGTTGAGTAGTACGAATCGGGGTGCTCGGGTGCGACGGCGGTGGGACAGACCACGACTTCGGCGCCGTAGGCACGAAGGACGTCGATTTTTTCGGGCGCCATCTTGTCACTCATCACGAAGATGCACTTGTAGCCACGATGCGCGGCAACGATCGCGAGCCCCACCCCGGTGTTGCCACTGGTCGGTTCGATGATCGTCGAACCAGGGCCGAGGAGACCTTCTTGTTCGGCGGCCAGGACCATGGTCAGCGCCGGTCGGTCCTTGGAACTACCGCCGGGGTTCGTCGTCTCCAACTTCGCGATGAAGTCGCACTTGAGATCCACGCCGATGGCGCTCAGGCGAACCATCGGCGTGTGACCAATGAGGTCCAACGGGCTTTCAGCCACGTCCATGTCGGCGTAACGCATGACTCTTCGTTTCTACTAGGAGAACCTGAATTTCCGGTAGGGCAGGAAACTTCTCGCCCTTACTCTAAGGGAACACGCCCGCCCCACCTTGTCGGCGCTCGTTGACACTTCTCACGTGAGCGAATGTCGGACGTCGCCGTCCGTGAAGCGCGGCGCGGAAGGTTACGTCGGCGAAACCCAGAGCCAGATCGCGAGTCCGATTCCCAACAGGGCCGCCAGTATTCGAAGCACGTTGCCCGGTACTCGTCTCGCCACTGAAGGTCCGAGAAAACTTCCGACGAGCAGTCCCCCGCCGAGGGCCAGAGCCGCCGCCACGTGAACAGGTCCAAAGAGTAGGAAGGCAACGGCGGTCACCACGTCCGCGACGCCGAGGATCATGTTCTTGAGGGCGTTCGCTCGCGGGAACTCCCTATCCACGGTCAGAAGCAGCAACGCGAGGATCATGATCCCCGAGCCCGCGCCGAAGTAGCCACTGTAGATGCCCACCACGAAGAGGCCGACAGGAAGTAGGTACCGATTCCCGCGGCCGAGGCGGTTCTCATGCCACTTCGAGATCAATGGCTGAACCAGCAACACGAGTGCCGCCGACGCCAAAAGATAGGGCACGATTCGGTTGAAGACTCGATCGGGTGTCGAGAGCAGGAGTATCACGCCCACGACCGCCCCCGCGACCGCTACCGGCGCCCGGCGACGAAGCCACTGACGTTGCCCCTTCAGCTCCAAACGTGAACCTAAGCCCGAGCCGGGGAAGGAACCCATCAACGCCACCGCGTTCGTTACGTTCGCCGGCAACGGAGGAATACCAATCGCGAGAAGCGCCGGGTACGAGATGAGCGACGTGATGCCGCCGGCCGATCCGACGAGGCCAGCGGTGATCCCCGCACCTATGAGCAAGAAAATGTCCGCGCCAGAGATCACAACACGAACGACGCTACCGCAGGACGTGGAATCGTTAACGCTCTCACATCGTCGTCCCTACCACTCACCCTCACGGGGCACCAGCGACGTAAACATCGACTCTTTCCAGTCATCTCAATCATGACCGGCCGCGATGTTCCACTGTCAGCTAGAAGCACCCGGCTCCGATCCGCTTCGATTTTGACCGAACAAGTGGCGAAGGAGAAAAGTTACAACCATCACTACCTCGGCTGCACTAGCAATCACGGTGGCCGCTCTCGCTCCGGCCGTCACGCGAAAGCGCCAGCTACCCCGGGCTGATCCACGTGTTGTTGCCGCTACACACCCAGTGCAGCCCTGGTGCGGGAGCCGGCGGAATTGAGCCCAGGCAGTGAGCCACGTGATCGAAGAGCGAAACAGCGAACACCGCCGCGCCTAGCCAGATGAAAATGGCGACAGCGCTTATCAGTATCGCGGCGAGCGCCATGCCGTCACCCTGTTCCTTGGTCTGCTTGATCTGATTGCGGGCGATGAAGCCACAAATCAGTCCTGCGGGAGCGAAGAGGAACGCCGCGATGAGCGCGACGATGGCCAAAGTGTTCGTCCTTGTGTACGAGCGAAAACCCACTGATTCGCCTTGGGTACCTGGAGCCGAGTTATCAGTCATCCACGACTCCCCTGCGTGCGGTGCCGAACGCTCACGTAAGAGTTCGGAACTACAACGCCAGCCGTCCATTCCATGAACGGCTGGCGGAAGGCTACAGGGCGATCGGCGGCGACACTATGTAACGAGACTCACAATATGGTTCTTGATCAACGGTTACCGGGTTCTATAGAGAACCGATAGACGTTTATCTATTGCTCTTCGCCAGGGACCGAGACCAGAATCGACGCATCCAATTGGTTGATGTTCGTCACCCCCGTGAGTCCGAGGGTGACGAGCATCTCCTCTCGATAAATCCGCAGCAGATGATCGACCCCGTTTTCACCCCGTGCGGCTACCGCAAAGGCCCACGGTCGCCCGATCAGACACGCTCGAGCACCGAGCGCGAGAGCCTTGACGACGTCGAGCCCACTTCGGATCCCCCCGTCCATGAGGATGTCGCACTGGTCGCCGACTGCGTTAGCGATCGCCGGTAGTGCCGAGATGGTCGAGGGGACGGCGTCGAGTTGTCGCCCTCCATGATTCGAGACAATCACCGCGTCGGCCCCGCGCGCCACCGCCTCGCGCGCATCTTCGGGATCGAGTATGCCCTTCAAGGCAATCTTGCCGCGCCAGTGTGCGCGCAGCCACGCGACGTCATCCCACGTCACACTCGGATCGAACTGACTGGCCACCCAGCCTTGGAAGTCTCCCGGAACTCGTGCATTCGGCAACGCCCGTTCCAAGTTTCCGAACGTGAGTGGTCTGCCTCCAAGCGCCACCTCACGGACCCACTTCGGGTGACGGGCAATATCAAGTCCTCGACGCAGTCGATTGATTCCGGAGATACGCCCGCTGACGCCGTTTCGGACGTCGCGATAGCGGTGACCCACCACCGGAAGATCAACGGTCAACACCAGGGTGGTGCAACCTACCGCTTGGGCGCGGGCCATCAGGTCCTCGGCGTAGGCGCGATCCTTCATGATGTAGAGCTGGAACCAGAACGGCCGTTTCGAAGCCGTCGCCACCTCTTCTATTGAACAGATGGAAAGCGTCGATTCGCAGAAACTGATGCCGGCTCGCTCGGCTGACCTGGCGGCTTGAACCTCAGCCCGTTGGGCGAACATTCCTCCAAAACCCACTGGTGCCAAGATCAACGGAAGTGAAAGTTGCTCCCCCATCACCGTGGTAAAGAGACTGCGCTCGGATACATCACGAAGTACTCGCTGACGGAGGCGTAGACGGTCCAGATCATCTCGGTTAGCCGCCAGCGTTACCTCATTGAATGAACCCCCGTCGATATAGTCAAATAACTGACGCGGCAGTCGCTTTCGAGCGAGTTCCCGATAATCCTCATATGACGCGGGCGCGAGATTAAGCGAGTGACTTCGATCGTTTCCGGACACGCGGTTCATTATGCCCTAGACCAAACGGGGGCGCCTATCCTTCAATGCGATTCGCAAAGGGTAAGCGAATATCAATAGATATTCGTATGCGGCGTTCAGGCAGAAGTGCTAGCGCGATCCGCGATCGAATTCAACGAAACCCAGTTTCCGATAAAGATTGCTGGCGGAGTTTGAGCGAGTGACGACCAACCTCAGTTCGTGAAATCCTGCTTCTCGAAGCAATTCAGCACTTTGGGAAATGATGTGACTTACGATTCCGTTGTTTTGGTATTGCGGCAAGGTAACGGTGAATGCCAGCAGCGGAAACTCTCGCCAAAGCGTAACGAGACTTGATGAAACCAATAGTTGGCCAATCTCCGCCACCGGGCTCGCGGACCAACTGAAATCCCCATACTTGCCGTCAAAGGTTTGCGCAACTTCGTGTAGCGCGTCAAATTCTGTCTCACCCTCGTCGTCCACGGTTCCCTCATACGCCTGATGAAATAACCGGCCAAGTCTTGATGAGTCGTCGCGTGTCGCAGGTCGGAACGAAGTGACCATGAATGTTGGGGTCATCGGGAAGAACTCTTCCAAATTCAGCCGCATTTGAATAGCGTCGCGCCCCATCCGCACCTTTCACAAGTTCGGACCACGTCCAAAAAGTATCCTTCTGAAGGACACCGACAGAGATTCGTGTTCCACCCATCTGTGAAAAAAGTGTAGACATTTGTCTAGCGAATTTTGCCAACTATGAATCGCGCTCATGAACCGACTTAGGCGATTCATCTCTCTTGTGGATTACTTCGGCATAGAACGTTAAAACTATAAGGAGGATGAAGAATGCCGATTGGCAAAGGAGGATTAGGCCTACATCAGAGTGATGACGATGACTCACGTAGTTATCCGCCAAGCTGGCGCAGGCGATAATGACCAGCAAGATGAGCATTCGAACAAGTCGCGGCACTTTCCACCATCGCCGCAAGACGTTCGCCATCTGCACCTCTTTCGAGGCGACACTTTGTCTGCCCAGCAATGTCTACACCACACTTGGTGAGCCCTTCAGGTTCGTCCAACTCTGACAGTTTCCACTTTCAATGAAAAAAGGGCAGACATTCGTGTAGCAAACTCTTCCCGACGTGACTCTGACTACGAGGCGACCTGCACGACTGCAACCTGCGCAGTTGGTGGTGGAACGGCTTCGCCATGTTCGCGCATTACCTCGATGTGCATTTCGATCGCCTCAGCGATGTTCGCTTTGACTTCCTCCACCGTCTTGCCCGTTGAGACGCAACCATCGAGATCGGGTACCCACGCCCCATAGTTATTCGGAGAGCGTTCAATAACGACTGCGTATTCGATCATCGCTTTCTCCGTTCTAATCCGGCCTGTCTCGCAATGCTACTGAGGAGTCCTCGGTGCAGATCGTCTCCCAACGCGCCAGGCACCGTCACCGTGCGATGCTTCGTCGGATGGTGATAATGACGATGGCTTCCCCTGTGCCGGACGTGTGCCCAGCCGTCGCGCTCAAGTTCTCTAATGATCTCACGGACCTTCACTCATCACAACGGTCCTGTGGTTTGGAGAATTAATTAGCAGTCGATCACAGCCGCTCAATTACCCGAAAGCGCTCTAAGACGACAAGCGTCGCGTCGTCGAGGATAAAAGTTGAATCTCCGAGAGACGCGGTCATCTCCTTACTACGCCAGAAGTTTTCGTGGGCCGCCCGCCAATCGGACACCGTTGCGTACCCCTCACCTTCATCCACCACATGTTCGTAGCCCACTTCTCCAAGTGGAACGATGAGCACCTCCGCCGTCTCAATCACGCACACAGGTTGATTATTGGAGTCGACCACCACGGAGCGCTGACCTTCGCTCGGCAAGGGCTCACGCTCGATCTCGTACTCCAAAGCCAGTGACGTAGTCGTCACTTTGCGACCATCGAGGATGGCACTTATCAGACGATCTCGAAGTGGACCAGGAAACACAAACTCCGAAATAGGCAACTCGGAAAAGTTGTCATTGGAAATAGTTACGCTCACTGCGAAATCCTAAGTCGTGGACGCAAGAGTCAAATCCCAGAGTGGGCACGAGACGAAACTCGTCGGCATGCCACTTTTCTACAAAAAAGTGTAGACATTCGTCTGGCGATCCTTCGTAGACGAGGATCCCCTCACTTCGCGTTCATTTGCATGCCCATCCAACTCAAGTCAATTTGGCAAAACTACGAAGGTCGAGAAGCGATCTGGTGACTGAGAGATTAGATCCCTCGCTCTTGGCGGAAGTCGCCGACAATCGCGTTGGCGTGGCCGTGACCCATTCCATGTTCAGTCTTCAGGAGATTCACCATCTCCATATGCTTCACCAAGCCCGAGAGTTCGAGGATTTTCTTCCAGTGAGAGATTGGCTGACCGTACTTCTTCTCTATTGAAGGGAAGTACGACTTTGGTCCGTAAACCTTCTCAGCCACGAGGTCATGGTACCAATCGGCCGATTCCGCGCTGAGTTCACTCTCCAAAATGAGTCGCCCGGCGTTCGTCCACGACGCTCGTATCGAAGTGGGCATCGTCTTGAAGCTGGTTGAGGAGACTTAGTGACTGACATCGAGTCCGTTGGCCTCTTTTCGACCAAACAGCCAATAAGCGATTGAACCAGTCAGATTTGTGCTGGCAATCCACCAAAGCCATTTGGGGCCACGAACACTGTCGTGAGGCCGTCGACGAAGGTCTCGCCACATGAAGGGTGTGACAACCGCCCACAAAATCAGCGCGCCCGCAACTACCGCGTACTTTGAGTTCGTCTTCACGCTGCAAGTATGTCATTCAAAGGAAGAGGAATGAAGGGCTCGCCGGGAATCGCGCTGGCGCCTTCACACATTCAGTCTTCATGAAAAACGATTTACATTCGTATGTCGCGTCTTCACCCACATGACATCAGTTAGTTCGAAGGAGCGCTCAAACCTTCGACGCGACTGACTAGCGCCTTCAGGACCGCGACCTCCTGGCGAAGAGCAACCTTGCCAACCCTTGTGATGGAGATCCAGGTTCGAGGCCGACGACCTTCGGTCCCTTTCTGCACACCGATAAGACCAGCTTCTTCCAAGACTCGAATGTGTTGAGAGAGGTTACCCGCTGTTAATCCCATGGTCTCTTGCAAAAATCGAAACTCCACCTTGCGTGATTCATTGGCAATGGTCAGAATGCCGAGTCGCACTCGCTGGTGCACGGTGTCATCGAGATCTTCGATCGGGCTCGTTTCCTGGGTCGTTCGATCCTTTGACTCACTGACCATCGCTAATCCTTCGTCGAGCAATGTGGAACGTCACACCGCTGCGGCGCAAGATGTAGAACACCACCCCGCCAATGAGCAGATATAGACCTGGCAAGATCAGGTTCGGCAACGCCTCAATATTCCCATTCCAGGTGGAACCTATTCCGACGCGCACAAAGAGGTTGCTGACGTCATAGAGGCAAGAAAGCAGTGCCAGACCAAGGAACCCTGCAACGTAGAGCAGGAAGGCTCGACTTCGTTCAGTGATCGCGAGAGCGATGAGGCCAATCGCGATGACCAGCAGAGGCTGCATACCGCGTATCCAGAAGTCTGCTGGAATCTTGAACGTGACCCAACCTCGGCTCGCTACGGCCAGTACCAGCACGCCGACGCCAACGGCGGCGAAGGGCCAAATGCGCCCGGCAACTCCCGACGAACGCGCCCGCATCCAATAGAAGCCGACCACCGTGGCAATGCCGGCAAAGATGCTCACCACCCAATCGGTCGTCGCCCACGGGCTGACGTGATCGATGGGCGGGGACGTGGGTGATCCCAGACCCGATCCAAACACTCCTCGCGACACTGAGACCGATGAGCATGTGAACGCGTTTTTGCCGAGTGTACGGCAGCCCAGCGAAGAAGCAGTAAGACCGGGATAGTGGTAAAAGACCATCGCGCATAGGACGACTAGGCCAAAGACAACGAGGGCGAACCAACTGCCGTCGCGCGCCACTCGAGTTCTCCATCGCAGTTGGCTGGCGAATGCAAGGTCCCCGTCAGGCGGTTCCAGTATGTTTGTCATGCCAACTACTTTGCTATACAAACCTAACGATGTCAAGTTACTGGGCCCTGCATTTAGTCACGCTGAAAGGTAGTCCCCTTCTAACTTTCTATGAAAACGATTCACATTCGTCTACAGAGCCTCGACAAGAACGGAGGACACCGACGAACCTGACGACGTCGTATTGATGAAGGAGGCGGCACACGGGAATTCAATGACGAAGACACAAGCCCTGGTGGGCGTGACCGTAGACTCCTCGTGATCACGGCGTCAGAGTGACGACGGCATCGCGAACGGAGGCCTCATGGCCGTCTTGAAGAGGCATGCGCGACTCATTGTCGCGGGCGTAACGTTCTCCCTCGGGGTGTCGCTGGGCCAGTGCTCGTGGCGGGTCCGGCAAGTGCAACCTCATCACTCTGCAAAAAGGTGACGACCGCTGAGGTGTCGAGCTTCCTCGGCGTCAAAGCCACGAAGGTTTCGACGGACGTGAACGGTAGCGTGACCGTCTGCTGGTACCGGGTCGGGGCGAACTCCCAGGCCGCCTACGTACGGATCCAGACCGGCGACAGTCGGGCTGGCTTCAACGCCGATAAGAAGGCGGCCGCGACCCAGAGCGAGAACCCCAAGACTGATCTGAACTTCGGGGCGCTCCCGGCGTTCTCCACCTCGCTCGGCTCTGCCTCGTACGGCTACACCTTTTCGGTGACCGTCTTGAAGAAGTCCACCGAGCTCGTGGTCGGTGGCGTCACCAGCAAACTTTCGAACGTCGAGGGTCTCACCAAGAAGGTCCTGTCGCTCGTTTGACAAGCGAGCTCAATCAGCACGTCCGACAACTTCTCTCTCAATGGCGCGCCGTGGCGCTGCACCTCTGAGGTGCACCAAAGATTCCTGCGTTGGTGACAATCCGAGCTGATGACGTCCTTTAAGTTTTGCTCAGCTCGACGGCAGCTTCAACCCGGGGACGGTGGTCGACGGCACCGTAATAGGCGTGCCGCCGCCCCCGCCGCCCCCGCCGCTTGAGGCGGCGCCGCTCGAGGGACTGTTGCCCTTAGCGGAGGTCACGCTAAGGAGGACTTCGAGGGTTCCGTTGTCGGCCGTCGTGACAAACCCACCGATGCTCGGGTTCGAAATGTTCCAGGTGCTGAACTTGATGGGGATCTCTGCAAGAGCGGAAAGGCCACTCGCCGTTCTCTCGACCGAGACGGTGAACGTGACGGGCTTGGTGGCACCGTGCATGGTGAGTTCACCCGTGGCACTGGCTTTCGTGACCGTACCTTGCGCCGGTAGCGAGCCGAGCTTGATCGGCGACGTCAAGGTGAACGTCGCCGTCGGGTACTGCGAGACGTCCATGATCCGACCATCGAATTGAGCGTTGCGCTGCGACTGATCACTGACCACCGACGCCATGTTCGCGCTGAAGGTGGCCTTCGTGATGTTCGTGCCACTCACGTCGATCGAGCCCCAGACCTTCGAGGTGCGACCCACGGCCGTCGAGTTCTGGCCAATGAGAACCTCACTGACGCGGTAACCAACGACGGAGCCTTTGCCAACGTTGAAGGATCCGCTCACCGAGGTCGCTGACGATCCCGTTGTCGTCTTGGTCGTGCTCGCTGGCGGAAGCGAGAGTTTCGCCGGCGGAGGCCCCTCAATGAAGTGGATGTAGACGTACGGCACCGCAAACGCCAGGAAGACGACAAGAACGATGCCGAACACGATGAAGTTTCGGATCTTATGTTTCGCGATGATCGCTCCAATTGCCACTGACATTCCTCGCACTCGATTGCTCTTCGAGAAATCGTAGGAATCTGCTCTGGAGGTCCGCTAAGGGTGACCTAAGAGATTTTTAAGAGAGTCGACGGACCGACGTCGCCGCCTCACCTATCTATAAAAAATCGATAGACATTGGTCTCGCGGCGCTCGAAGCCAAGCTTTCGATACAGGGCGTTGGCCACTTCTCTCGAGGGCCGACTAGTGAGATCGATGGATCGAACGCCACGACCGCGGGCCTCATTGACGGCCGCGGTCGTCAGCGCTTCGCCGATGCCCAGACCTCGGGCGTTCTCGTCGACGACGACGTCTTCGATCCACGCTCGAACGCCGGTTGGAATTGGAAAGATGATCAGCGTCAAGGTCCCGACGATGACACCGTTGTCGGTGGCGACGAACAGCGTCGCCGCGTCAGAGTTCACCATTGTCTCGACGTCAACCATGGTCAGCGTCGTCGCGTTCGCCGATAGTTGGGGCAGGAGGTTATTGAGGCCGGCGAGCAACTCGGCTGTTGCAGCCATCGCCTTCTCCACCGAGACACTCATTGGTCACCTCGCCAGACGGGACGACGAAGGTCGTCGTAGAAGACGTCGCGACGTTCGCCGTCGATCGCGGCAAAGATCGGGCCGACCCAGCGTTCGGCGCCGATCGTCGGCGTGGGGATCTCGTCGCGGCCAAACCAGCCCGCGTTCGTCACTTCAAGCGGGTGCAGTTTCAACTCGCCTCCCACGGCTCGACAGAAGAAGAGTAGTGAATACAGCGGGATCCGAGACTGACCGAGTCGCATGCCGTCGAGCACGCCGATGAGTCGTACGGGCTCGACTTCGATACCCGTCTCTTCGAGGACCTCTTTCACGACCACCTCCGGCGCAGAGTAGCCCACGTCACACCACCCGGTCGGATAGAGCCAGATGCCCGAGTCGGCGCGTTCGATGAGGAGGAGTTTTCCCTCGTCGTTCGTGACCGCGGCGCCGACGGCGACCTTGGGTGTCTGATAGCCCGGCACGCCGTGGCCCACGTCCTTCATCCACTCCGCCACGTAACCACCAGCGTCGTCGACACCCGCGAGACCCTCGTCGGCGGCGACCTTGATATCGCCGGCGATCTTCAAGATCTCTTCGAAGCGTTCGCGTTCGTACTGACTCTCGGTGAACCCGAGGCCCGTCTTCGCCACGCCCGCAAGGGACTCCGCCCAACGACGCAGCGTCTTTTCGGGAACCGAGTTACTCACGCCCTGAACCTACCAACGCCGCTCAGGCCAAGGTGGCGTCGAGTACTTCGTCGATCGTTCCCACGAGCCCCGTGTAGAAGACGCCAAAGTCCGCGTACAGGGTCGACGCCTCGTCAAAACGCATGGTATAGACGCACTCCTTCAAGTCGTCGACGTGCACACCGAACAGCGTCACGCCCCACTCCCAGTCGTCGAGGCCCGTCGAACCGGTGATGACCTGCAAGACACGACCCTTAAACGTGCGACCGATCGCCCCGTGTTGGCGCATCAAGTTCTCGCGCTCGTCGTAGCCGAGTCCGTACCAGTTATGCGTCTCACCGCGACGCTTGGACATCGGGTAGAAGCAGAAGGCCTTCATGCCCTCGGGCGGCAAGGTCGGGTACAGGCGATCGTTGAGCATCTTCTCGGGCATGCCGGCCGCGTACTCGCTCACTTCAGTGACCGACACGTAGCTCTCGGCGACGTGGAAGCCCGCGGCTTGCACCTTCGACTGAAACTTGCGCACGTCCCAGAGGTTCTCGCCGAGCACCATGAAACAGGCGTCGGCCTTGGCGCCGAGGATCGCAGCCGTGACCACCTGCAGTCCCGATTGGGTCGCCTCGTCAATGGCCTTACGCAGCGCACCGGCGTCGACCTCACGCTCGGGGTGACAGAAGAGGTGCACGACGTTGAGGCCGCGCGCGGGGCCAAGGGGCGTAGGTGTCGACATGGTCCCATGCTACGGGCAAACATTGACGACTCATTGGGCCAAGAACGCACGAACCGCGGGGACTCGCCCCGCGGTTCGTGCGTTGAAAACGTTAGGGACGGCTTAGTAGTCGTCCATCCCGCCGCCACCGGACATGGCCGAGGACTTCTCTTCGGGCTTGTCGACGATCACGCACTCGGTCGTAAGGAACAGTGCCGCGATCGACGCCGCGTTCTGCAGCGCCGAGCGGGTCACCTTCGCCGCGTCGATGACGCCAGCCTTCAAAAGGTCTTCGTACTCACCCGTCGCGGCGTTGAGGCCTTCGGTGGGGTTCTTCAAGTGACGAACCTTATCGACGATGACGCCACCTTCGAGTCCGGCGTTCACGGCAATCTGGTTAAGAGGCGCTTCAACGGCCTTGGCGACCATGCGCGCGCCGGTCTGCTCGTCGCCGACCAACTTCTCCGCGGCTTCGAGGATGCGGCTCTGGCTGCGCAGCAACGCCACGCCACCACCGGGCACGACACCCTCTTCGATCGCGGCCTTCGTCGTGGAGACCGCGTCTTCGATGCGGTGCTTCTTTTCCTTCAGCTCCACTTCGGTCGCGGCGCCCACCTTGATGACGGCCACGCCACCGGACAACTTCGCCAAACGCTCTTGGAGCTTCTCGCGGTCGTAGTCCGATTCCGTGTTGTCAATCTCGGCCTTGATCTGGCTGATGCGACCCTTGATGTCCTCTTCGGATCCGGCGCCTTCGACGATGGTCGTCTCGTCCTTTGTGACGACGACCTTGCGAGCGGTGCCCAGTAGTTCCAGCGTCGCGGTGTCGAGCTTGAGGCCGATCTCTTCGGAGATGACCGTCGCGCCCGTAAGGATCGCGATGTCTTGGAGCATGGCCTTACGACGCTCACCGAAGCCCGGCGCCTTTACGGCGACGGACTTGAAGGTGCCACGGATCTTGTTCACGACCAAGGTCGCGAGGGCTTCGCCCTCGACGTCTTCGGCGATGATCAACAGTGGTCGTCCGGACTGCATGACCTTTTCGAGGACGGGCAGCACGTCACGCACTGAGGAGATCTTGCCCGAGACGAGCAGCACGTAGGCGTTCTCGAGAACGGCCTCTTGACGCTCCATGTCGGTAGCGAAGTAGGGCGCGATGTAGCCCTTGTCAAAACGCATTCCTTCGACGAGGTCCATGTCCATACCGAAGGACTGGCTCTCCTCGACGGTGATGACGCCGTCCTTGCCGACCTTGTCGATGGCGTCGGCGATCATCTGGCCGATCTCGGGGTCCGCCGCGGAGATGGACGCCACTTGGGCGATCTGCTCTTTGGTGTCGGCCGGCTTGGCGAGGTCGTGCAACGACGCGACGGCCGCTTCGACGGCCGCTTCGATGCCCTTCTTCAGCGACATGGGATTAGCGCCAGCGGCGACGTTCTTCAGACCTTCGCGCACCATGGCCCAGGCGAGCACGGTCGCGGTCGTNNGTGCCGTCACCGGCCACGTCGTCGGTCTTCTTGGCGACTTCCTTGACCAGCTCGGCACCGATCTTCTCGAAGGGGTCTTCGAGGTCGATGTCCTTGGCGATCGAGACGCCGTCGTTCGTAATGGTGGGTGCTCCCCACTTCTTGTCGAGCACCACGTTGCGGCCCTTGGGTCCGAGGGTGACGCGCACGGCGTCAGCCAACTTGTTCATTCCCCGCTCGAGGGCGCGACGCGCCTCTTCGTCGAAAGCGATCAGTTTCGCCACGGTGATTCCTCCTAGTGCAGGCACCTTTTTGGTGCAAAGCAATATTAGCAGTCTCTCACCGAGAGTGCTAACTGAGGATTTAGCCCCCCGCCACCGCCGGCACCAGGGAAACCGTCTGACCGGCCTCGAGCACGGTGTCGAGTCCGTCGAGGAATCGCACGTCCTCGTCGGCAACGAAGACGTTCACGAAGCGCCGCAACCCCCCGTCGTCGTCAAGGACCCGCGTGGCGAGACCCGGGAAGGCCGCGTCCACGGCCTCGATGGCCTCACGAACCGTCGTCGCCTCGACGGGCACTTCGCCCACGCCGCCCACCAGCGACCGCAGTTGACCCGGCAGTCGAACGACCACGCTCACGAGGCCGCCACCAATTGGTGAAAGCGAAGGGCCTCTTCGGCGGCTTCGAGCGACGGACTGATCGTCGAACTGACCGTCGCGGTGTCGACGATGGCGTCGAGGGTCTTTAGACCGTGACCCGAGATGATCGCGACGATCGATTTGTCGCGGTCGATCGTCCCGCGATTGATCATCTGGCGAAGAGAGGCGATCGTGACCCCACCGGCCGTCTCGGCGAAGACGCCTTCGGTCTTGGCGAGGAGTTCGATGCACTCGAGGATCTCGTCGTCGGGCACCGACCCACAGTCGCCGCCGTTGGCGCGCAGTTCGTCGAGCACGTAGGGGGCGTCGGCAGGATTGCCAATGGCCAACGAGCGCGCGATGGTGTTCGGTCGCTGGGGTGTGATGAAGTCGGCGCCGGTGGAAAAGGCCGTCGCGATCGGTGAACAGCCCGTGGCTTGCGCGCCGAAGAGTACGGGTGCCGAGCCGTCGACGAGGCCGAGTTCGATGAACTCCTTGAAGCCCTTGGCGACCTTCGTGAGTTGGCTGCCCGACGCGACCGGCACCACGACCTGGTCGGGCGTGCGCCAGCCGAGCTGCTCGCTGATCTCAAAGGCCAGCGTCTTCGAGCCTTCGGAGTAGAAGGGACGGAGGTTAATGTTCGCGAAAGCCCAGTCGGGGTGTTCGTCGACCAGTTCGACGCACAGTCGATTGACGTCGTCGTAATTCCCCTCGACACCGAGCACCGTGCCGCCGAAGATGGCCGTCATCGCGATCTTGGACTTCTCGAGGTCCGCCGGAATGATGGTGACGCTCGGCCAGCCAATGAAGGCGGCGTGAGCCGCGACCGAGGTGGCGAGGTTGCCCGTCGAGGCGCACGCCGCGGTCGTGAAGCCGAGACGTCGGGCACTCGAGAGCGCCACTGAGACCACGCGGTCCTTGAAAGAACCCGTCGGGTTACGCGTGTCGTCCTTCAGCCACAGTTCTCGCACGCCCAGCACTTCGGCCAGGCGGGTGGCACGACGTAGTGGCGTCCACCCGGCGCCGAGATCGACGGGTGCGAGGCCCGGGTCGGGCAACAGGGCGCCGTAACGCCAGATGGACAACGGACCCTCTTGGATTGACTCACGCGTAACAACGCCGCGGGCGGCATCAAGGTCGTAGCCGACCTCGAGGGGACCAAAGCAGTTGTTACAGACGTAACGCGCCTCGTCGGGGTAAGCGGTACCACACTCTCGACATCTAAGACCGGTAGCGAAATTCATAACTCCCTTTTCATCGTTCGGCCTTTGGCACCTGGTGTGAAGGGAAATTCCCGGGTTTCACACTGGTTGTCGCGACTTCTGCGGGGCCGTCCCTCAGTCGCTCTGGATGATGAATCAATTCTTACCGAAAGCGAACCGTTTGTCAAGAGCGAGCGAAGTCAACGTAGCCTCGACGCAATGGCGAACTCACCCGTGCCCTGGACACTCGCGAGCGAGGCCTTCAGACTCGAACGCGTGTCCGCCCTAAAAGGCGACGCCACCGTCGCGGTCATCATCCCGGCGAAGAACGAGGCCGCCACCATTGGCGCGGTACTGGACACGGTGCTGATCCACGATCAGCTCGTCGACGAACTGGTCGTCGTGAACGATCACTCGAGTGACGACACCGCGACCGTCGCCGACCACCACGGCGCGCGCGTGGTGCGGCTCGAGGGGAAAACTGGCAAGGGTGCGGCAATGAGTGCGGGCGTTGACTCGACGAGCGCAGAAATACTCGTCTTTCTCGACGCGGACGTCTTGAACACGACGGCCGACTACGTCGCGCGCCTGATCCAGCCCCTATTAGAACGCCCGGCCACCCAGCTCGTGAAGGGCTTCTACGAACGGCCTCTGCACAACATGCCTACCGGGGGCGGACGGGTCAACGAACTGACGGCGAGGCCCATCCTTTCACTGCTCTACCCGGGACTGGGTGAGATTCGCCAGCCCCTCGCTGGCGAGACCGCCGCGCGACGCGGGGCCCTCGAGGCGATCACGCTCGAGCCGGACTACGGCGTGGAGATCGCCATGCTGATTGACATGGCGCAACTCTTCGGTGTGCACGCACTCGCCCAGGTTGACCTTGGCATTCGTCGTCATCGCAACCGTCCGCTCGAGGACCTGCGTCCGATGGCCGTCGAGGTACTGCGCGCGGCACTCGAGCGTTACAAGGTCGACGTGCCGATTGACGCGTCGGAGCTATCCGCTCGAGTTGGGTCCGAGGATGACGATGACGCCGTCACCCGACGCGCCCGCGACGGGAAGTAGGCCGCCCAAGGCGTGCACCACGGACGCACTCACACCAACGGCCGTTGCGACTTCAAGCGCGGCCGTTCGTTCGCCGGGGTTGTAATAAATGATGGTCGCCGTGACGTGGGGTCCATTGACGGGCGGCAACGTGTCCCAGTTTTGGGTCATGAGTTTCTGCGTGTAGCGCGCGGCGAGCGACCCGGTGGTGGTGCCGTTCGCCACCTGCACGCGAACTTTCGACTTGATGACGCGGCCCGCGGGGATGGTGCTACCCGGAGTTCTGGCGATCGTGGTCGTGGTCGTCGACGGTGTCGCACTCGACGGTGATGCGGCACGAACCATGAAGAACGTGGCTCCGACGAACAACACGACGATGATGAAGACGACGCTGAGTGAAGGTTGGTAGTGCGACCCGGACGCGTTGCCGTCGCGCGATGATGAAGTGGGGTCGCTCATTTAACCCACACTAGAGCGATTGGACGCGATTTACTAACCTGAGTAGTTCCAAGCCGGTGTGGCGCAGTCTGGTAGCGCAGGCGATTTGTAATCGTCAGGTCGTGGGTTCGAATCCCTCCACCGGCTCGAATGGCGACGGATGATTTTCACTCGGTCGCCTAGAGACTTAGGACACGAACACCTCGACCCGCGAGTACTGCCGCCCGGTCTTGCCCGCGACGGCGCCCTCGCCAGCGGCGGAGATCGCGACACCCTTCACCTTCATTGCTCCAAGTTCACTTCGCAGAAAGTTGGCGACGTTCTTGGCTCTCGCCAAGCTGAGCGATCTGTTCAGTGAGAACACGCCGGTCGCCGCGGTGTAGCCAAACAGCGTTACTTTCGCGTACTTCTTCGCCTTGATCGTGGCGGCCAAATGGCGAACCTGCGATTTGAGACCGGCGCTCAGCGTCGCCGACTTCGTGGAGAAGATCCCTACGGCGCCGTAAAGCACCGAGGTCGGTGTCTTCTTCCACTGCGCGTAGAGCGTCAACGACGTCGACAACGTGACGCTTTGACCGAGTGCGTACGACGTACCTGAACCGTCCACGGCGGTGTTCCACGACGACAGCGTGTAGCCAGGTCGCAACAGACTCGACGAGCTGGGCAGCGTCACGGTCGATCCGGCGACCCCACTCAAAGTAGATGCCGAACCGCTACCACCATTAGCCGAGACAGAAATCTGAACCGTTGACGTTGGACCCCACTGCGCGTAGAGCGTCAGTGATTGAGTCGGAGAGTAGATAGCGCCCGCGAGGCCGACGAACGATCCACCCGTTAGTGCACTGAACCAGCCGATGAAGTTTTCGTTCGCGTTCGTGGGCGTCGGCAAGGAGATCGGCGAGGCACCAAACACAAAATTGATCGACGTCGGGTTGACCGTGCCGCCGTCGGGCGCAAAGGTAACTACGAACTGCAGTGGTGTCCACTGGGCGTAGAACGTCTCATTCGCGTTCATCACCACGGAAACACCTGCAGCGTACGAGGTTCCGCTTCCGTTTGCCGCGGTGTTCCAACCCGAAAATTCGTAGCCAGAATAGGAAAACGCCGTACCTGGAGGAAGCAACAAAGTAGAACCAGCAGGTTCACTTTGGGAAGGAATGGTTCCCACACCCGGGCCAGAATTGAAGTTCGCTGTCTCTGAGGGAGTGACTTGCCAAATCGCGTACATGACGACTGCCGAACCAAAATCGAAGATCGCTCCGTTGGAAAAAGACGTTCCGCTACCATCAGGCTGCGTGTTCCAATCGAGAAAAGTATGCCCACTATTGACAAACGTTGGGCTCAAACTTGAAAACGTCGTCAGCGCTGTTGACGCATTCTCGGTTTGACTGGCGAACACCGTGTCAGTGCCGCTGTCGTTCTCAGCGAAAGTAACAGTGTGGTAGTCGCTAGTCCAAATGGCATAAAGAACAACTGCCGACCCGAAGTCATAAATCTCTCCGTTGGAAAACGAGGTTCCAGTCCCATCAGGCTGCGTGTTCCAATCGAGAAAAGTATGACCCGCGTTGACAAACGCAGGACTCAAACTTGAAAACGACGTCAGGGCTGTTGGCGTATTCTCAGTTTGAATTGCGTACACGGGGTCAGCACCGTTGTCATTCTGAGCCAAAGTGACCGTGAAGTATTGACCGCCCGCTGAAGCTGGACTTGCGATGACGCCGGAGAGAAGAAGAGCGGGAAGAAGGAGAAGGCTCAATCGACGCCTAAGTGAAACGCGCCACAATCTGCGATGGACGCTCACGATTGAGGTCTCATCGAACTTATTTTGCATATTTTTGACGCAACGTATCTGATCAAGGGGGGTTCCAATTCTTGACATCGATGCACTTGGGCATCAAGCGCACGTACAACCACATCAACTCCGATGAGAGGTCCGTACCTCGAAGTCAAAGAAAATCGATTGCCGTGACGTCACGCTTTTGTTGTCGTGCGTCACCGCAATCGATTTGAAACTTCACTGAAAGTAGCAAAGGCGTCCATGTCGCCGCATCAAAAATCGAACAACTATGAAGAGGCGCGACGCTGACGAGCGACCTCGAAGGCCGCCACGGAAACGGCGACACCCGCGTTCAACGAGCTGATTCGACCAAGCTGTGGTATCGACACAACGGTCGCGCAGCGTTTGCGCGTCAACGAAGAAAGTCCTTTTTCTTCGCCGCCCACCACGATGGCGACGGGTCCCGATCCGAGATCGAGATCGTAGATCGATTCCTTCGCTTCACCGGCGAGGCCGACCGTGAGCACGCCCGCGCGGTTGAGTTGATCGATCGCCGTGGGGATACCGCCCACGTCACTGAAGGTCAGGTACTCAATGGCGCCTACCGCGGTCTTCGTGACCGTAGGTGAGATGCGAGCAGATCGGTGGCGGGGAACCACGACGCCCGTGACGCCCGCGCCGTCGGCGCTGCGCAACATCGCGCCGAGATTACGGGGATCGGTCACCCCGTCACAGACCAGCAAAAAGGGCTTTTTGACACTGAGGAGGGCGTCCAACGTGACGGTGTCGAGAGGCTGCGCGAGGGCCATCACGCCCTGGTGTCCCTCGGTCTTCGCTTCGCGATCGAGTCGCGTCATCGAGATCATGTGCACCGGAATCCGTTGACGTTGCGCTTCAAACTCAATGGCGTCGAGCACGTCCGATGCGTCTTGAGCTTCGGCCATGAAGATCTTCTTGACGGTGCGCCGCTTCGCCTTCAACAGTTCGAGCACGGCGTGACGACCCTCGACCTGATCGCCACCGAGCCCGTCGCGATCGCGCGACGGCGCGCGGCGCGCACCGTTCGACGGCGCACCGTAGCGAGTATTGGGACGCGGCGACCGAGACGGCGCGCCGCGCTTGGGTGCTGGTCGCGGACTCAACGTTGCTCCTCTAGGAGAACCACGGCGCTCGCGGCGATGCCTTCGACACGACCGAGCGCGCCGAGTCCCTCGGCGGTCGTGGCCTTCACCGATACCGTGGCGCCCACGACACTCGATAGGGCCTCGGACATCGCGGGCATGTACGTCGCGAGTCGGGGGCGTTCGGCGATGATCGTCACGTCACCCGACGTGACCGAGAAGCCTTCGGCGCGCACGAGCGCCACCGTTGCTTCGAGGAGGACGCGCGACGGCGCGTCGAGGAAGGCGGGATCGGTGTCGGGAAAGTGACGACCCAGGTCGCCGAGGTTCGCCGCTCCGAGCAGCGCGTCACACAGCGCGTGCGTGGCGACGTCGGCGTCGGAGTGCCCGTCGAGTCCGGGCGCGTCGGGTACGTGCACCAGTCCCAGCCACAGTTTGCGGTCGTGGGACTCGCTCACGCGATGAACGTCGATACCTTGACCGATCCTCACTGGTGGCTCCTCTCGAGCACGCTGAGCAACTCGATGTCGCTGAGGTGGGTGATCTTGAAGTTGTGGGCTTCACCGTTCACCACGACGACTCGTGCGCCTATTGCTTCGACGAGCGCGGCGTCGTCGCTCGCGTCGTCACCATTCGCGTGCGCGCGCTCGAGCACGTCGCGGCGAAAGGCCTGGGGCGTTTGGACCGTGACCAGCTCGTCGCGCGACACGGTCGTCGTGACGACGGTGTCGTCGCCCTCGACGCGTACTTGTTTGACGGTGTCCGTGAGCGCAAGTCCGGGAATGGCCGCGTCGGCGCCGTCACGAATGGCCGCCACGACCGAGAGGAAGAGGGCCGCACTGGCCAAGGGTCGAGCCGCGTCGTGCACGATGACCACGTCGGCGTCGAGACAGTGCGCGAGTCCCGAGCGAACAGACGCCGCGCGCGACGCGCCGCCGACCACGACGAGGTCGGCTCCTTCGCCGTCACCCTTGTAGTTCTCGGGTACCACGAGCACGACGTGCGAGGCGACCGACCTCGTCGCGCGAACGCTGCGGGCCGCCACGGTCTCACCTTCGAAGAGGGAGAACTGCTTGAGGCCACCAAAGCGGGTGCCCTGGCCCGCGGCCACCACGACGGCCGCGACGGTCATGCCTAGGGAAGGACCGAGGCGAGCTTTTCTTCAGCCGCTTCCGTGTCCACGTTGAGAGCGAAGGTCAACTCCGAGACGAGAATCTGACGAGCGCGCGTGAGCATTCGCTTCTCGCCCGCGCTGAGACCCTTGTCCTTGTCACGAATCGACAGGTTTCGAACGACTTCTGCGACCTGGTAGATGTCACCGGAACGGAGCTTCTCGGAGTGGTTCTTGAAGCGACGTGACCAGTTCGTGGGCATGCGCGCTTCCTTCTTACGAAGCACCGCGAAGACCTCTTCGACCTCTTCGTCGTTGATGACGTCGCGCAGTCCTACGGACTCGGCGTTCGCCACGGGCACCATCAGCACCAGGTCGGTGTAGGCGACTTTGAGCTTGAGATAGTCCTGTTTGACGTCAAAAGCCGTCATTTTCTCGATTTTTTCCACCGTGCACGCACCGTGGTGGGGGTAGACGAGACGATCGCCCTTTTTGTACTTTCGCGCAGTCATTACTGGAGACTCTCCTCAGAGGGGGTAACGCCCTCGAAAGGGGCGCTTGGGGGATTAACTATTTTACCAGACTTTGGCCCATCCGTGACGGGCTACTACGGGTCTCTTCGTTGAGATTAGGCGTCTAAGAGGGGTCCGAGCCAGGTGACGTTTCGACGCGCGGCGACGAGGACGTCCGTGACACTCGGATACTCGTGGCCCGAGAAGTAACTCGTCGCGGTCCAGGCGCCCATGTCCTCGGGGTCCCGGCGGAACTCCTCGAAGCCGAAGGTACCGTTCGGTCGAGAAAAGACGTCCACGCAGTGAGTCCCGTCGAAGGTCTGGTGGCTGGCCAGGACGGTCCAGGATCGATCGAGACGCGACGACATGACCTGGAACTTACTCACTTCACCGGCCACGGTCCGGTTGTGCGGCGTCAATGGCCTCGACCAGCGAATGACACCTGATCACCGTGACCCCCGCCACGTCCTCGAGTTCGCCCTCGCCGGGGACGATGACCACGGTGGCGCCCAGGCGCGAAGCCTCGCGCACGCGCCTCGTGAGGCCCGACACGGCGCGAAGCTCGCCGGCGAGACCCACCTCGCCCAGGGCCACCAACGTGGGCGGGACGGCGAAACCCAGCACCGCCGAGGCGACCGCCAGGGCCAGGGCCACGTCCACGCCGGGCTCGTTCGCGGCGAGGCCGCCCGCCGTCGCGGCGAAGACGTCCAGCGCGCTCGTGTCCACACCGCAGCGCGACTCGAGAACGGCGAGGAGCAGCGAGAGGCGCTGTGAGGAGACTTGGTAGGCGACGCGACGCGTCGATCCCGACGCATGCGCCACCAGCGCCTGGATCTCGACGAGAAAGGAGCGCGAACCGTCGTTGGTGACCGTGAGCACGACACCCGCGACGTCGAGTTGGGGTCCGCGCAGGGACAGCGAGGCGTCGGTGAGTTCGCGAAGACCATCGCCCACCATCTCGAAGAGGCCGACCTCGCCGGTGGGGCCGAAACGGTGCTTCTGCGCACGAAGGAGCCGAAGCGTTCCTTGACGCTCCCCCTCGATGCGAACCACGGTGTCGACCAGGTGTTCGAGGGCGCGAGGTCCGGCGAGCTCGCCGTCCTTGGTGACGTGGCCAATGAGGAGTAGTGCCGTCCCGGTGGCTTTGGCGGCTGCGCAGAGTCGTTCGGCGGCGTTTCGTATCTGCGGGACCGAACCCACGGCACTCGTGAGCGTGTCGTCACTCATCGCTGAGATCGAATCCACCACACAGAGTGTGCGACGACGCTCTCGCAGCAGGGCCTCGGCACTGTGCACGTTCGTCGACGTGGCGACCTCGAGACCATCGGGCACCTCGCCGAAGCGACGCGCGCGCTGGGCTACTTGCGCCGCGGACTCCTCTGAGGCGACCAACACCGCGTCGGCGCCCGCGAGCGCCAACGCGCGCAGCGCCATCAGCGCCAGCGTCGACTTGCCCACGCCCGGCTCGCCGTAGAGCAGAGTCGTCGATCCCGCGACGAATCCTCCGCCCAGCACGCGATCGAGCTCGCCGACCCCCGAAGGCGTCATGGCGCTGTCCTCGTCGGCTACGTCGCGTAGCGACGTCGCGACCACGCGTTCGCGCCTGGCGGAACTCGTTATCGGCACTTCGTCGATCGAGTTCCACTCGTCGCACGTGCCACAGCGCCCCTGCCAACGGGGCGTGTTGGTACCGCAACGTCGACAGGTATAGAGCGCGCGGGTTTGCACCCTCGCGACGTTAGGTCCTGGCTGTTACGTCTAGGCGTTCAGCGTGGGTTCTTCGAAGTCCACGGACGGCGGCAGTCCTTCGACACCGTCGAACGTGAGGTACGGTCCGTCGTCGCCTTCGGCGACGTCGACGACGATGGTCTGGCCGGCGTGGAACTCCTTGAAAAGGATCTTCTCGCTCAACACGTCCTCGACGTACTGCTGAATCGCTCGACGCAGGGGTCGCGCGCCCAATTCGGGGTCGTAGCCCTTCTCGGCCAAGTACTCCTGGGCCTTCGCCGAGAGCTCGAGACCGAGTCCCTGCAGCGTCAACTGGTCGCGCAGACGCGTGATGAACATGTCGGCGATGGTCACGACCTCTTCCTTGGTGAGCTCGTGGAAGACGATCGTGTCGTCGATACGGTTCAAGAACTCCGGACGGAAGTGCGCCTTCAGGGCCTGGTTGACCTTCTCCTTCATGCGCTCGTGCGTGATCGAGTCCGATCCCTTGCCAAAGCCGATGGCGGCCTTGCGCAGGTCCGACGTACCGAGGTTCGATGTCATGATCAGGATCGTGTTCTTGAAGTCCACGGCGCGACCTTGGGAGTCGGTGAGCCGTCCATCTTCGAGGATCTGCAGCAGGGTGTTGAAGACGTCGGGGTGCGCCTTTTCCACTTCGTCGAACAACACGACGGAGAAGGGCTTGCGACGAACGGCTTCGGTCAGTTGACCGCCCTCGTCGTACCCGACGTAGCCCGGGGGCGAACCCACCAGACGCGAGACGGAGTGCTTCTCCATGTACTCCGACATGTCGAGCTGGATCAACGCGTCGGCGTCGTCGAAGAGGAACTCCGCCAACGTCTTGGCGAGTTCGGTCTTGCCCACGCCCGTAGGGCCGAGGAAGATGAAGGAACCACCGGGACGCTTGGGGTCCTTCAGACCCGCGCGCGTACGGCGAATGGCCCGACTCAGCGAGTTGACCGCTTCTTCTTGGCCCACGACACGCCTATGGAGTTCTTCTTCCATGCGCAGCAACTTCGTCGTCTCTTCTTCGGTGAGGCGATAGACGGGGATGCCCGTCCAGACCGCCAACACTTCGGCAATGGTCTCTTCGTCCACGAGGTCGAAGGTCTCGCCGCCCGACGCGAGCACGCTCGCGTCGAGAGCGTCCTTCTTCGCGACGAGCTCGCGCTCTTGCTCTTCTAAGGCCTTGGCCTGTTCGATCGCGCCGGAGTCCATGGCCGACTCTTTGTCCTTACGAAGACGGTTGATGTCCTCGTCGAACTTCTTGGCCGCGCTCGGGGTGTCCATGCGTCGGATGCGCAGGCGACTACCGGCCTCGTCGATGAGGTCGATGGCCTTGTCGGGGAGGAACCGGTCCGAGATGTATCGGTCGGACATGTTCGCCGCCGCGATCAGAGCCTGGTCGGTGATCTTGACGGAGTGGAACTCCTCGTAGACCTCACGCAGACCCTTCAAGATCTCGATGGTCATCGCCACCGAGGGCTGCTCCACCTTCACGGGCTGGAAGCGACGCTCGAGGGCGGCGTCCTTTTCAATGTGCTTGCGGTACTCGTCGATCGTGGTGGCGCCCACGGTCTGGAGTTCGCCCCGAGCCAACATGGGCTTCAGGATCGACGCCGCGTCAATGGCACCTTCGGCGGCGCCGGCGCCGACGAGCGTGTGGATCTCGTCGATGAACAGGATGATGTCCCCGCGCGTGCGGATCTCCTTCAGTACCTTCTTCAAACGTTCTTCGAAGTCACCGCGGTACCTCGAACCGGCGACCAACGCGCCGAGGTCGAGGGTGTAGAGCTGCTTGTCGGCCAAGGTGACGGGCACTTGGTTGGCCACGATGCGCTGGGCGAGTCCCTCGACGATGGCGGTTTTGCCCACACCGGGCTCGCCAATCAAGACGGGGTTGTTCTTCGTGCGACGTGACAGGACCTGCATCACGCGCTCGACTTCCTTCTCACGACCCACCAGCGGGTCGAGTTTGCCCTCGCGGGCGAACTGGGTGAGGTTGCGTCCGAACTGGTCGAGGACGGCCGATCCGCCGGTGGCCTCGGGGTCACTCTTGGAAGAGCCGACCGCGTTCGAGGCGCCAGCCTCCTTGCCGGCCTGACCGGACATCATCTGGATGACTTGGGTGCGCACGCGCGCCATGTCCGCGCCGAGGTCGTTCAGGACCTGGGCGGCGACGCCCTCGCCTTCACGAACGAGGCCGAGGAGCATGTGTTCAGTACCGATGTAGGAGTGCCCGAGCTGCAGGGCCTCTCGAAGTGAGAGCTCGAGGACCTTCTTGGCGCGAGGGGTAAAGGGTGGTGAGCCCGGTGAGGGGTTGGTGTTGGCCCCGATGGCCTCTTCCACCTTCTCGCGTACGACGTCGAAAGTGACGCCCAGGGCGTCGAGGGCCTTGGCCGCGACGCCTTCACCCTCTCGAATCAGACCGAGCAGGATGTGCTCGGTGCCGATAAAAGCGTGGTTGAGGTCGCGTGCTTCTTCCTGGGCTAGTACGAGGACTCGCCGGGCACGGTCTGTAAAACGTTCAAACAATGGTCGTCCTTTGTGTCTCTTGTTAAAAAGTGTAATGGCGAAATCGGCTCAATAGGTCGAGGCCCCGGACCACCAAGAATGCTCATCTAGAGTGTTGGCGTGAATCCCCACGAACGACTAGGGCTGGCGTCGGTAGAGGGCGACATGGGCAAGCTGGAGGCACTCCTCGCTGAATCCGTGGTCTTTGGCGACACCTACCTCGATTCCGTGACGACGCACCTCATCCACGCGGGTGGAAAGCAGATTCGTCCCCTTTTGGCCGTCGCGTCCGCCACGAGCGGGGAACGAGCCGCCACGAGAGAGGATCTGCTCGGCGGTGTGTCACTCGAACTGATGCACCTGGCGTCGCTCTACCACGACGACGTCATGGACGAAGCGTTGATTCGACGAAACGTCGACAGCGTGAACGCTCGCTACGGCAACCTCATCGCCATCGTGGCGGGTGACTACCTCATGGCACGCTCGGCCGGCATCGCCGCCGACCTCGGCGCCGCGTCGGCCAGTCTGATGGCAAGAACGCTCGCGTGGTTGACCCGCGGTCAGATCTCAGAAGTGAGAACCGCGTTCTCACTTTTGCGAACGGAGGCCGACTACTTCGAAGCCATCGAAGGCAAGACCGCCGCGCTGATGTCGGCCAGCTGTCGGATAGGCACCATGACCGCGAACCTTCCGCGCGAAGAGTCCGAGGCGCTCACCGAGTTCGGACGTTGCTTCGGCATGGTCTACCAACTGCGCGACGACATCTTGGACTTGACGGCGACCGCGAACCAACTCTCCAAGCCCGCGGGTCAGGACCTCGCTGAAGGTATCTACAACCTGCCCACCATCTACGCAATGGACGATCGAAGCGTGGGTGACGAGTTGCGTCAACTGCTCGGCAGGCCCCTCGACGACGACGACCGCGAACGCGCGAGGAAACTCGTCGTGGCGACCGACGGCATCGATCGAACGATTCTCGCCGCGACGCGTTTCGTGGAACTGGCCCACGAGGCGCTCTCGGTCGTGCCGAGCGCGGGACTGCGCATCGGATTCAGTTCGCTCATCACCTCGTTGCTCGAGGATCTGCCCGGCAACTAGTCGCGCAGCGGCTTCAGGGTAGGAAAGGCAATCACCTCACGGATGTTCGCCTCGTCGGCGATCAACATCGCGAGTCGGTCCATCCCGACGCCCAAACCTGCCGTCGGCGGTAGTCCCCACTCGAGGGCCTTGATGTAGTCCTCGTCGATACGCATCGCCTCGTCGTCGCCCGCGGCGCCGAGTCGCGCTTGTTCTTCGAAACGCGAACGCTGGTCGACGGGATCGTTGAGTTCGCTGAAGCCGTTCGAGAGCTCTCTCGTCGCGGCGTAGGACTCGAAGCGTTCGGTGAGTTCGGGGTCGCGCGGGTGGCGGCGCGATAAGGGCGACACCTCCACCGGGTACTCGGTGACGAAGATCGCGTCCCACAGCGACGGCTCGCACGACACCTCGAAGAGTTCGGCGAGACAGCGTCCCGGGCCCCACGAGGCGTGGACCTCCACGCCTCGCTCGAGAAGTAACTCGACCAGCACGGCGCGCGGCGTGTGCACCGAGAGGTCGTCGCCGAGGGCCTCACTCGTGAGTTCGGCCATAGAGCGTCGAGCCCAGGGGGTCGTGAGCGAGAGCTGTCGACCCTGGTACTCGAACTCGGTGGTACCGAGCACGTCCATCGCCACGCCGGCCACAAGTTCTTCGGTGAAGGACATCATGTCCTCGTAGTTCCAATAAGCCGCGTAGAGCTCGAGCATCGTGAACTCGGGGTTGTGGCGAGGGCTGACGCCCTCGTTTCGAAAGACGCGCCCGACCTCGAAGACTCGCTCGAAGCCGCCAACGACGAGGCGCTTCAACCAGAGTTCGGGGGCGATACGCAGATAGAAGTCGCTGTCGAGCGCGTTGAAGTGCGTGACGAAGGGTCGGGCCACCGCGCCGGTGGGTATGGCGTTCAGTATCGGCGTTTCCACTTCCATGAAGCCGGCCGCCCAGCATCGCTCGCGCACGGAGCGCACCATCTCGCTTCGTCGCTGCAGGGAGCGACGCGTGGTCTCGTTCGCCCACAGGTCGGCCTCGCGGTGTCGATAGCGCAGGTCGAAGTCGGCGATGCCCGCCCACTTGTCACCGAAGTTGTGCAGCGCCTCGGCGAGACGCTCCCACGAGGCCACCTTCACCGAGAGTTCGCCGCGCTTCGTGCGCACGACCTCGCCGGCGACGCCGACCCAGTCGCCCAGGTGCAGCTTGGAGAACTCCTCGAAGTTCTCCGCCACGCCGTTGAGCGCGAAGAGCTGAATCTCGCCGCTGGAGTCGCGCATCGTGGCGAAGGCGAGTTTGCCTTGGCGACGAAGGAGGATGATCCGCCCGGCCACGCGCACGCTCTGGCCCGACTCCTCGCCGTCGGTGAGGAACGAATACGTCTGCTGCAGTGCGGCGGCGAACGCGTCGTGGGCGAACTTGTAGGGCGTGGTCACGTGCTCTCTTTCGAATGATTCCTTTCATGAACGATACGCAATCCGTGCAGTGTCAACCACGGCTCGACGATCCGAACGTGTTTGGTGATGGGCGCGATCAGACTCGCGAGTCCGCCCGTGCCGATCACCGTCGCCTCGCCCATCTCGTCGAGGATGCGCTCCACCAATCCGTCCACCTGGGCCGCGAAGCCGTAGAGGACGCCACTTTGGATGGACTCGGCGGTAGAACGGCCGATCACCGAGCGCGGTCGCACCAGTTCCACCGAACGCAGCGCCGCCGCGTGGGTGTAGAGCGCTTCCAGCGAGATCGCGACCCCCGGGGCGATGGCGCCGCCCAGGTACTCACCTTTCACGCTGATGACGTCGAAGACGGTCGCGGTACCCATGTCCACGATGATCGAGGCTCCGGGGTAGAGGTCGAAGGCACCCACGCCGTCGGCGATGCGATCAGCGCCCACCTCGCGGGGATTGTCGTAGAGGATCGGCATCCCCGACTTGGTGCCGGGACCGAGCACCGTGAGGTCGAGGTCGGAGAACCAACGTTTCGCCATGCGTCGCAGCTGGGTCGTCACGGTCGGCGCGGACGAACAGATCGCGATCGCCGTGACGGCCGTTCGCAGGTCCAGCCCCTCGAGGTCGAGCAGTTGGGTCAGCACCATGGCGTGTTCGTCGGGCGTGCGCTCGGTGACCGTCGAGGTGCGCCAGTGATACGCGAGCCCGCGTTCACCACTGGCGCGAGCGAAACCCATCGCGTCGGGCGCGTCGGGTCCCACGTCGCCAAAGAGACCGATCAACGTCTCGGTGTTGCCTACGTCCATCGCTAAGAGCACGTGCTACCTCCCCACTAGTTGAACGGGTCCGTTGTCGAGGAGACGAACACCTTCGACGAACCCGGCCACCAACGCACGTCGCTCGCCCGCTTCGCCGTCACGTGAGGGTACCAAGGTCAACGGATCGACGACCTCGGCGTAGGCGACCTCGACGCCGGCCCCTTCGAGGACACCGCGCAGCGTTTCGCGCTGCGCGTCGGCGCTGCGCGGCTCTTTCGCGACGCGACGAAGTGCCCTCGAAAAGCCGAGTGCCTGGCGATGCCCGTCGGGCGAGAGGAGAACGTTGCGGCTCGAGAGCGCGAGGCCGTCGTCGTCTCGAACGATAGGTTGTGCAACCACTTCCACGTCAAAGCCGAGGTCGCGCACGAGCCGGCGGATCACGGTGAGCTGTTGGAAGTCCTTCTCGCCGAAGTAGGCGCGACACGCGCCCGTGATCACGAAGAGTTTCGCCACGACACTGGCCACGCCGTCGAAGTGCCCCGGTCGACCCGCACCCTCGAAGACCTCACCCAGTTGGCCGAGCGTCACCGTCGTGGGCGTCGGCGCGGGAAAGTCGGGCCACATCGCTTCGAGTGTCGGTGAGATAAGACAGTCGACGCCGCACGCGAGAGCGAGCTCGCGGTCACGATCGGGGGTGCGCGGGTAGGAATCGAGATCACTGGAGTCCTGGAACTGGCGAGGATTGACGAAGATCGTGGCGAGCACGACGTCACTGGTCTCTCTCGCCGCGCGAAAGAGCGACACGTGCCCTTCGTGCAACGCGCCCATGGTCGGCACGAGTCCGACGCGTCGACCCTTCGAGCGCTGTTCGCTCGCGAACGAGCGCCACGCCTCGATATCGCTCAGTTCGAGCACGTTAGAGGTGCGAGGTGAGGCGCCGCTGTTCGGCGAGTTCGAACGCAGCGTTGGCCATAGCGACGTACGTCGAACGCTGCGACGGAGAAATGGCGGCCAAGTGCGCGTCGATGGTGGCCATGTCGGCGCGCGACGCCGGACCGGTCAGCGCGCGACTGACACCCATCAACGCCACGTCCGCGAGGGCCTGCTCACTCAAGGGAAGGAAGTCCTCGAGCGTCAGACCGGCCGATTCGGCGAGGACCTGCACGTGACCCATCAACGCGACGAGGTGATTCGCCGCGACGGTTGCTGTCGCGTGATAGATCGCTCGTTGGTCGTCCGTGAGTCGCAGCGCGCGACCCTCGAGTGACGCCACGACGTGGGTGACGAGTTCGTCGCCCGCGACACTGTAGAGAGCGCCGAGAAGGCGAGGCGCCCCGAGCTCGGGGGTCGACAAGGCGGCGAGGGGGTGCATGAGGCCCACGCGCGCGTGCGCGCTGAGTTCACCGAGTCCGCGCGAGCCAGCCACGTGAGCCACGACGTAGGTATCGCTCGGGGCCAGTCGATCCGACACCGGGCGAATGGCGTCGTCGGGGACGGCTAGAAGGATCAGGTCAGGCGTTCGCACGTCGTCGAGCGCGTCGTGGTGAATGAGGTGGACGTCGTGACGAACGCCTCGCAACGCCGCAGCGAACGACGAACCGGCCCGGCCCGTGCCAACGATGGTGATGTTCATGAGGGCTCCATTTCCGTTCCAGCCCCCGAGGGGTGCCGTTCGGTACTAGCGCAACGATTCGAGTGTACCCAGTTCGACGACGCGTCCAGCACCGGCCTGAACTTGGGCTTCACTGACCAGTCCCGGCGCGAGTTCACGCAACGGCACCAACACGAAGGCACGCTCGAAGAGACGCGGGTGCGGCACGAGGATTTCGGGGTCGTTACTCACTTCGTCACCCACGAGCAACACGTCCACGTCGAGGGTCCGAGGACCCCAATGACTGTCGCGCGTACGGTGACGGGCCTCTTCGGCGCGCCTGGCGCGACCGATCAACGCTCGAGGCGACGCGTTCGTTTCGAGTTCGATCACCATGTTCCAAAAGTTGTCTTGGGCGACGCCACCGACCGGTTCGGTGTCGTAGACGTTGGAGAGACGATAGGGATCACCGCCCGCGAGTAGGGGTATCGCCGCTTCGAAGTGGGCCCTGCGATCGCCGACGTTCGAACCGAGCGAGAGGTACGCGAAGCGCACTAGGGGCGTTGCACGGTGCAGCGCACACCCACCGTCGCGACGTCCTCGGCAACGGGCGGGCGAAGTTTTCGTACCGCCACCGTGACCGACGTGATAGCCGAGTCGAGGGCGAGTACCTCGTGCGCCACGCGGTACGCGAGCGTCTCGAGCAGGAGGAAGGCGCCATCGTGCGCCACCTTGGTGGCGAGGGTCAGGACCCTCGCGTAGTCCGTCGTCGCCGTGATGTCGTCGTTGATCGCAGCCTCTTCGAAGGGGCGCACCACGTCGACGTCAAAGGCCAACGGTTGGGGGCGGTCGCGCTCTTCACGTAAGACACCCACCACCGCGGCGCAACGCAGTTCGCGCAGTTCAATAACGTCACTCACGCAGGTCCTCGGGGAGGTCGAAGAGCACCGAGCGCCCGTCTGGACCGATCGACCTTTTGAAGAGCCGTTCGACGAGGGCGATCGAGGCCGGCACCGAGGCGACTTTCTGCGACCAGACCAGGTAACCCGCGACCACGCCCAAGAGTCGGTCGGACACTTCGTCACTGTGCAACAGCACCGTGGTGTTCACCGTCATCGAGTTCGCCATGTCGAGGTAGCACGCCTCGAGGACTTCCTTCTGCTGGGGACCGCCCCGCAGCGCGTAGTGGCTGGCCGTGAGGCCGTGCTCGAAGTACGCGCTCATGTTCTGCATCACGGGCAGGATCGAGATCACCCTTCCGAAGCCCTGATGCTTCAGCCAGAGCAGCTCTTCGTCACGGCGGACTTGGCGGTGAACGGTCGTCGATCCGCCGGGACGCTCCGAAACCGCGAGAATGCCTTTGTAGACCCAGGTGAAGCCGCGCGGCTCGATGCCCGCTGCCCACTTACCCCTCACGACGTCACAGCCTCAAGCGGTCGAGTGAGCAACTCGCGTAACTGTACGGTTTCTCGAACGTCGTGCACTCGCACCATACTGACACCTTCGACCATGGCCCACGCCTCGGTGGCCAAGGAACCCTCTAGGCGCTCGTCGACGTCGAGCGCGTCGCGACCGAGATGACCGAGGAATCCCTTGCGACTCGTGCCGATCAGCACGCCCGCGTGGTACTCGTTCGCTAGTTCGACGAAGTGATCGACGTGAGCAAGGAGGCTCACGTTGTGCTCGACGGACTTACCGAAGCCAATACCTGGATCGAGCCAGAGCTTCGTGACGCCCGCGCTGCGGGCTTGCTCGGCAATAAGCCGAAGAAAGTCACCGATCTCGCTCACGACATCGTCGTACGTGGGGTTGTCTTGCATCGTCGACGAATCACCTTGGCGGTGCATGGCGACGTAGCCAACGCCCAACTCTCCCGCCACGGCGTAGAGCGTCGACGAGACGTCGTTCAACACGCTCGCCCCCGCCGCCACAGCCGCGCGAGCGACAGACTCTTTTTGCGTGTCGATCGAGACTGGGCCGTGCGACGCCAGGGCTCGAATGACCGGAAGTACTCGTTCCAGCTCTTCGCTCGCCTCCACCGGTGTCGCGCCCGGTCGGGTGGACTCACCTCCGACGTCCACGACGTCAGCTCCGAAGAGGAACTGCGCACGTCCACGCGCGACGGCCTCGTCGGTGGCGATCGTCCGCGAAGCCGGGAAGAAGGAGTCGGGCGTCACGTTCACGATGCCCATCACGGCCGGACTCAGTGCCACGTCGACCTTCGCTGGTGGATGTACTGCAAGGCTTCGGCTCGCGTCGCGGCGTCGTCGCGGAAGGTTCCACGCACGGCCGACGTCACCGTCGTCATGCCCTCTTTCTTTATGCCGCGCATCGACATACAAAAATGTTCCGCTTCGATCACGACGATCGAGCCACGGGGCTCGAGTTCGCGTTGCAACGATTCGACGATCTGGGTCGTCATGCGTTCTTGGACCTGGAGGCGTCGCGCGTAGCCTTCGACGAGCCGCGCCAACTTCGACAGACCCGTGATACGTCCGTCGGGGGCCGGGAGGTACGCCACGTGCGCGAAGCCGACAAAGGGCACGAGGTGGTGTTCGCAGAGCGAGGTGAAGGGGATGTCGCGAACCATGACCATCTCGTCGTGACCCGCTTCGAAGTTGACGCGAAGGTGTTCGCCAGGATCGCTCTCAATACCCTCGAAGAGTTCGACGTACATGTCGGCGACGCGACGTGGTGTTTCGATCAGTCCCTCACGCGAGGGATCCTCACCGATCGCTTCGAGCAACTCTCGAACGAGGAGTTGCACGCGCGCGTGATCGACCACGTCTAGGCCTTACCGACGTAGGTGTAGATCGCGTCGAGGTTACGGTAGCGCTCGTTGACGTCGAGGCCGTAGCCCACGACGAAGTCGGCTGGAATCGAAAAGCCCACGTACTTGAGCGACTGTTCGACGCGCTGTTCGCCCTCTTTCAAGAGCAACGCGCACACTTCGAGGCTGGCGGGACTACGCGCGCCGAGGTACTGGCGCAGGTAGTTGAGCGTCAGACCCGAGTCCACCACGTCTTCGACGATCAAGACGTCGCGACCCGAGAGATCGACGTCGAGGTCCTTCACGATACGCACGACGCCGCTGGTCTTCGTGGCCGCGCCGTAGGAGGAGACGGCCATGAAGTCGACCTCGACGGGCAGCTCAATCGCGCGCATCAGGTCGGCCATGAAGTTGATCGCGCCCTTCAAGACACCCACGAGCAGCGGCGGCCTACTCGCGTAATCCTTGGTGATCTGGGCTCCTAGCTCGCCCACGCGGTCGTGGACCTCTTTCGCCGAGACCACCACCTCGCCGAGAACGCCTTTGGCCCAGGTAGCGGTGAAGTCGTGTGAAGAGTGCCTATCCATTGCTGGTCAGCGTAGTGGAGCCGACTTCGAGCGTGAGATGCTGGCCCCTTCGCGCCAGTCGACGCGCGCCGCTCAGCTGCGTGGCGACGACGTCACCGACGACGACCTCCATCGCGCGTTCGACCTCGGCGGCGCTCGGCGGATGGGTGTCGTTCGTCGCGTCGACGGCGCGCAGTTTGACCCGAAGCCAGCGCCGAAGTCGAGCCCTCGACCATTCGCGCAACGTACGACAGTCCGCGTCGTTGAGATCGAGTTCAGCGTCCGCGACGCTCAGCTCGTCGAGCCACGCGCGCTCTTCGTAGAGGACGTCGGCCTGACGCGCGAGGAGGGGCACGACGTCGCGTTCCGCGACGTCGCACATCAAGGGCAGCAATTGGTGGCGAACCCGGTTGCGACGAAAGGTGAGGTCGTCGTTGGTCTCGTCGTGCAACGCCTTCACGTTCGACGCGTCCACGAACTCGTGCAGGTCGTGACGACGAACGCCCCGCAGGGGCTTGGTGGGATCGTTCACCATTGGCGAGAGCCCGTCGATACCAGCCCCGCGCAGCATGTTGAGGAGCACGGTCTCGGCGAGGTCGTCCATCGTGTGGCCCGTGAGCGACCCGCCGGGCAGGACCCGGCGTCGTTCGGCGCGCGCGCGAGCCTCGAAGTTGGCGCCTGGTTCCACCACGACGTCGTGAACCACGCAGGAAACCCCAAGCCCTTCGCAGATCGCCCGTACGGCCTTCGCGTCGTCGCTACTCGCCGGCCGGGCGTGATGATCAACGTGGTGCACGCTGACACTGAGCCCCGCCTCGAGAGCGAGCAACAAGAGACCGAGCGAGTCCGGGCCCCCCGACACGGCGAGCGCGACCGTTTCACCCGCGCGCGGGAACGCGCACGCTTCGAGAAGTCGTTGGGCGCTCGTGCTCACAGACGAAGGCTACGTTCTCCGCGAAAGTGGGCGACGGACGTCAGGTCGGCACTCAGTGCAATGAGGCCTGACGCGCATGCACGTTCAGTTGACTCGACGCACCCGACGCAGATAGCCGTACGTGCGCCCGAGGCCAAACCACGCGGCGCTGAAGACACCCACGTAGAAACCAACGGGCCAATTGGTCGTGTAGGAACACGCGAGCGACGCCCACACGGTGACGAGAGCGATAACGACCGAGACGAGCAGCGCGATCTCGGGCCGGTTGCTGAAACAACGCGCGGCCGCGGGAGGTCCGATCATCAAGGAGAAGATCAGCATCGCGCCCACGACGGGGACGGTCATCGTCGTCGAACACGCGAGCACCACGAGGAAGGCCATCTCGACGCGCTCGGGGCGAAAGCCCCGAGCCGCGGCGATCTCGGGCGCGATCGACGTCATCAGCAGCCGTCGGTAAAGAAAGGCAACCGCCAGAACGCACACCGCGCCAAGGACGACGACGGGTAGCACTTGGCTCGAGCTCACGCCGAGGATCTCGCCGAACAAGAGCGAGAAGATCTCGGGCTCGTACTGGGTGCTTTGACTGATGAACGCCGCGCCGAGGGCGAGCATCATCATCAACGCCAGGGCCGTGACGACGTCGGACCGACCTCGTCGACTGAGTCGGCCGATCCCGAGCGCCGCGGCGAGCGAGAAGACGCCGAGACCGATCAAGGGGTTGACACCGATGAGGTTGGCTCCTGCGGCGCCAGCAAAGGCGCCGTTCGGAATGGCGTGCGCCTGAAACGCCGAGCCGCGCAACACGACGAAGAAACCAACGACGCCGGCGACGAGAGCGACGATCGTCGCCACGAGCCACGCGTTCACCATGAAACCCGTGAACATCACACCACCTCACCGACGTTGCTCGGCCGCGCACGACGTGGCGTCTCTGCGCGCCCGCGCGTGGGGACGCGCGGCCCGACGAATCGACGCACGATCGTCAGCCCCGAGACCAGGTAGCCCAGAAAGATGATCGCCACGATGAAGAAACTGACCGGAAGACCTTGGCTGGACGGGTCCCAGTAGTAGCTGTCGTAGGCGAACAAGATCCCGAGCCAGGTCGCGAGGACGCCAAAGACGCACGCGAACACGAAAGCCTTGCGAAGGTTCCTCGTGAGTCGTAGCGACGTCGCCGCCGGTCCGATGAGCAGCGCTGTCGAGAGAACTGAGCCAATGGCGATCGATGAGAGCCCGACGGAGATCGCCAACGTGAGCATGAAGAGCAGACTCACTCGTCGCACGCCAACACCACGCGCCGACGCCAGCTCACTACTCAACGAACTCAATAAGAGCGGACGGTACATCCAACCGATCAACGCCAGCGTCACGACGCTCAACACGATGACGACCGGGATGGTCGAGGGATCGACGGTAAAGATCGAGCCGAAGAGGATCTGTTGAGTGACGCCCGTGGTGGCGCTTCTCGTGGTGTCGAGATAGAGGAAGAGCGCCGACAGACCAGTGGCCGCGCCGAGCACGACCCCCGTCGCGACGTCGCGCCCACGACGTCGCTGCACGCCGGCGAGTTCCATGGCACCGGCGCCGACGACGCCCGCTCCGATGAAGCCAACCAGCGGACTGATCCCCAGGAGGAAAGACCCCGAACCACCAGTGGTCGCGACGTCGGTCAGGGCGTGACCGGCGAAGGACTGACCACGCACCACCGTCAGCACGCCGACGATCGCCGACACGACGGCCGTCACGCCACCGATCACGAACGCCGTACCCACCGGTGCACTTGAGAAGAAGCCGGGCTCGAAGAGAAATCGCACGATGACCTAGGTAACCGTGAAGGTCTCGTGTCGGGGAATGTCACGATCCTCCTGGCCAGGCTCGGCGACCACGAGGACTCGGCCGTGCAACTTGAGCACGTCGACGTGATGTCCGTAAAGGGCACTCAGAACGTCCGAGCGAACGACTTCGTCGGTCGTGCCGCTGGCCGCGCGGCCGTTCGTGAGGTACACGATGCGGTCCATCACCGGCAGGAGAGCGTTCATCTCGTGCGCCGAAAGTAAGACGGCGACCTTGTGGTCGCTGGCCACGCGGTGTAACAGCGTCACGATCTCCTGGACGCTTCGCGGATCGAGGTTGGCGAGAGGCTCGTCGAGCAACAGCAACGTCGGACGGCTGATGAGCGCGTGCGCGATGAGGACCCTTTGTTGTTCCCCGCCCGAGAGGCTGCCGACTCGGGCGTTCGCGAAGTGATCCGCGTCGACGTCGTGCAACATCCGATCGACGAGTTCACGTTGTTCCTTCGTTCGCCGAGCGAAACCGTAGCGATGAGCGTCGAGCCCGAGCGCGACAAAGTCCCAGGCACGCATCGGCACGTCCGGATCAAGATGCACCCGCTGCGGCACGTAACCCAGTGACCGTCCTCGCTGCGCGAGCGGCGCTCCGTTCATTCGAATCTCGCCACCGTCCAGACGTTGCAACCCCAATATTGCTCGCAACAACGTCGTCTTGCCCACGCCGTTCGAGCCGATCAATCCAGTGAACTCACCTTCACGGACCTCGAAGGACACGTCGTCAAGGATCTTGCGCCCCGCGAGGGTGACACTGACGCCGTCAACGTCGAGGATCGAGGCCGCGTTCATAGTTTCTTCGTCGACGTGTGCTGAACCACGGCCCGTTGAATCGCACTGACTTCAGCCAGCATCCACGTCTGATAGTCGTAGCCCGGTGTCGGCATGGTCTCGTAGACACCAACGACCGGCACGTGGTTTGACTCGGCGCTCTGGCGAACTGAGACGGTGAGCGAATCGACGACCTGCTGGTTGTAGCAGAACACTTGGGCCTCGTGTTTGGTGAAGAAACTCTTCTCGAGCGTGATGTTCTCGGGCGACGGGTCGACACCGTTCATGACGTCGGCCTGGAAGACGAAGGGCGTGAGAATCTTGACGCCCATGGCGACGAGCAAGTAGTCAGCCACGGGCTCGGTGACCGCGACGCGCGTGCCTGAGTACTTGGTCTTGAACGAAGCGATGGCCGTTGTCAATGGCTGCAGCGACGTGATGAAGGCCGCGAGTTTCGTTTGAAAGTACGCGCGGTGGCTCGGCTCGAGCGCGGCGAGATCCTTCGCCATCACGCTCGCGACTTCGGGCATCGTCTTTGGGTCGTACCAAAGGTGTGGATTAGGAGTGTTGTCCTTCAGTCCGAGCACGTCTTGGACCACGATCACCTTTCTCTTGGGATTCGGCGACGCGGCTTCGATGTTGTTCATGAACGCGTCGTAGCCAACGCCATTCTGGACGATCAGCTGCGCTTGGCTCACCGCTTGGGCCACGCTGGGACTCGCCTCGTAGGTGTGGGGATCGGTGTTGGGGTTGTTGAGGACGGAAGAGACGGACACGTACTTGCCACCGACCTGGCTCAACACGTTGGCGTACTCGTTCTCGGCACCCACGGCGCTGATCACCCCCGACTTCGTACTGGCCGAAGCGACGCGCGACGAGAGGGTGGCTATGAGCAAAGCCGGTCCGACAAGTGCCCCAGCGATTGCCACCCGCCCGAGGATCTCTGAGAGGTGGCGTCGTGAGCGTGGGGCTGGATTGGTCATGGAACTAGAGTAGATTGAGACTGAGTCTCATTACAACTGAGACGAGAGAAGGAGTGCCATGACCCAGCGGCACCGAGTCGAATGCCCGTAGTTCGCCAACGTCAGGACACGACGAAGAAAAACGCGGCGACACGGGCTTCGACGCCAATCGAGAACCTTCACGAGCTCGTGGCGATCCATCTGGTGAGAACCGACCAGCGCTACACCGCTGGTCGCCAGGCCGTCATCGAACTTTTGGCGTCATTTGGGCGCCCCATGAGCATCTCCGATATCTCCGGGGCCATTCCCGACGTGCCGAGGAGCTCCGCCTACCGCCATCTCTCCGATCTGGAACGAGCTGGCGTCGTGCGACGAATAGCCACCAGCGATGAGTTCGCCCGCTTCGAGCTCGCCGAGGATTTGACCCATCACCATCACCATCTCCTCTGTTCTCTTTGCGGCAAGGTCATCGACGTGACCCCCAGTCCCGCCTTTGAACGTACGGTGATGTCCATGGTCGACGAACTCACCGTCCAACAAGGGTTCGAGCCACTGTCGCACGCGCTGGACGTGATCGGACACTGCGCCGCGTGCCAAGCGACGTAGTTCTCAGCGCCGAACAGCGCGGATCGCTCACGGTCTACCCCGTCGAGAGTGTCCGGGCCTTCGGCGTCGACGCGTTCGTCACCGACCGATTCGGAGGAGCGAGCTCGTCGCCCTACGACACGCTGAATCTCGGTGATCACGTGGGCGACCGGCTGGAGGACGTGAGTGAGAACCGCCGTCGTGTGGCGATCGCCGTTGGCGTCGACGTGACGCGACTCGTCACGGTCAGACAAGTACACGGTGCCGACGTGCTCGACGCCTCGTCCGTGACGCCATCGAGCGAGGCCGACGCCCTCATCAGCGACGACCGCGACGACGTGGCGCTCGCGATACTCGTCGCCGACTGCGTGCCGCTGCTCTTGGTCGACGCGTCGTCCAATCGATTCGCCCTCGTGCACGCCGGTTGGCGCGGGCTGCGCCGCGGCGTTCTCGCCGAGGCGCTTCGTCACTTCGACGACGCCACGACGGTGCACGTCTTTCTCGGTCCGTCCATTTCGCGCGAGAGTTACCAAGTCGGTCCCGAAGTCGCCGAACATTTCCACGACGTTCCCGGGGCACTCGTGGCCGACGGCGGCGACCGATCGCGTCTCGACCTGCGCCACGTCGCGACACGCCAGCTCACGCACTCGGGCGTGCGTGATGAGTTCATCGTGCGAAGCCAACAGGTCACCGACGGGGGCGAGATCTTTTTCAGTGATCGAGCGGCGAGACCGTGCGGTCGGTTCGCTCTCGTCGCGAAGTGGGCCCCGTAACATGAAGAACGTCATGGACGAGCCGAAACAAGCACTTCAGCGCGCCGAGAACTTTCGTTACGTCGCACTCGAGATCAACGACACGACGCTGACGGGGACCTACGAGCTCGACGGGCGAACCTTCGTCGAGGCCGTCACGTTCGAGGGCGTCGACACGCTCCTCAGGCCGGGCGTGAAAGAAGTTGCCGAACTCTGGTTTCTCATCGCCGGTCTTTCGTACTACAAGGCCGGCGCGGCCCATCGCGTCGACGTGGGATCGACGCCGCTCGGCGAGAGCGGCCGAAACCTCCTGGCCGCCGCTCTGCGCGAGGGGCTCGCGGAGTTTGCGTTCAAGAACGAAATCGACCTCGACGACGTAGAGATCGTCGGAGGCGAGCCAGTGCGCGCCGTAACGCCCGACACGAACCGCGAGCGCGTGCTCGTCCCTTTTGGCGGCGGCATCGACTCGGTGGTCACGACGTCGCAACTCAACGACCGTCTCGACCAGGCACTCTTCGTCGTCAGTCCCCCCGCTGGCCGCTTCGCGCCGCTCGAAGCTACGGCCGCCGTGACGAATCTGGAGGTCGTTCGCGCCACGCGCGTGCTCGACGAGCAGATACTGAGTGGCGACGACACCTTCTATAACGGCCACGTCCCCGTGACGGCGATGGTGACGCTCCTAAGCGCCGTGGCCGCGCTCGCCACGGGTCGCGGCGGGGTCGCGATGAGTAACGAACACTCGTCCTCCGCGATCAACCTTCGCTGGCACGACCTCGACGTCAATCACCAATGGAGCAAGTCCTGGGACGCCGAGCAACTCCTCGCTGACGCCTTGAGTGAACGGGTGGGCCTCGACTTCGTGGTCGCGAGTTTCCTGCGCGATCGCAGCGAAATCTGGGTGGCCGAGATCTTCAGCCGCCTCACGCAGTACCACCACGTCTTTCGCAGTTGTAACCGCGCGTTCAGCCAACGTCTCGACCGTCGTCTCGACGCGTGGTGCGGCGAGTGCGACAAGTGTCTCTTCATCAACTTGATGCTCGCGCCCTTTCTTACGCGCGCGAGCCTGCGCGACATCTTCGCCCACGAACCACTGAGTGACCCGGCCCGCGAAGACCAGCTTCGCGTGCTCGTCGGCGAAGGGGTGAGCTTCAAACCCTTCGAGTGCGTTGGGGACCCCGACGAGAGCGCGGTCGCCCTCGCGAAGGTTGCCCAGATGAGCGAATGGGCCGACGTCGAGTTCCTGCGTGCCTTAGCCAACGAGGTGCGGCCCGATCGAACCTTCGAAGAACTCCTCATCACCCAAGGACCCAGCCGTGTTCCGGCCCACTGGCTTCGCTGACCTCGCGGGAAGGCGCGTCGGCGTCTTCGGCTACGGCGTGGAGGGGCACGCGACCGTTCGACGACTCCACGGTGTCAGCGAACTCGTCGTCGTCGACGACGCGCCGGGACTCGGTCCCGACGTCCTCGTCACGAACGATGGCGGGCTCGACGCACTCCTCGGCTGTGAGGTCGTGTTAAAGAGCCCCGGCATTCCGAGGCGACGCGACGACGTCGTGAACCTCGAGTTCCACGGGGTGACGGTCACGTCCGCCCTCAACCTCTGGCTGCACGAAACGGACCGGTCGCGCGTCGTGGCCCTGACGGGTACGAAGGGCAAGTCGACGACCACCGCCCTCGTCACGTTCTTCTTGCACTGCGTGGGCGAAGAGGCCCAGCGACTCGGCAACATCGGCCAACCCCCCTACGACCCGGCCGTCGACACGTCAAAGGGATGGCTCGTGCTCGAAGTGTCGAGCTTTCAGTGCGTCGATCTTGACGTAGCGCCGGGCGTCGTGGTCGTGACGTCGCTCGGCGCCGACCACCTCGACTGGCACGGTTCTCTAGAGCAGTACCACGACGACAAGCTCTCGCTGACGCGCGCCGAGGGCGCGCATCACACGTTGGTGCCCGACAACGTCACCTTTCGCCAGATCCAAGAGCAACTCGGCGGAGAACTGCGCTTCGTCGAGAGTGACACGGGCCACCTCGCCGCGTCGCTCGGACTCATCGGCGCACACAACAACTCCAACGTGGCCCTCGCGCTCGCCGCCGTCGAAACGCTCACGGGCGTCGACGCCAGCGACCTACGCGCCGCGGTCGAAAAGGAGTCTCATCGCTTCGAACCACTACGGGGCCGGCTCACGCTCGTGGCGAAAGAGGCCATCAACGGCGCAACGCTTCGCTACGTCGACGACGGGTTGGCGACGTCGGTCCTGCCGACGGTGGCGGCCCTCGAAGTCTTCATCGACGAGCCAGTAGCGCTCATCGCCGGGGGCTTCGACCGCGGCGTTGACTACGACGAACTCGCGAGCGCCCTCGCCGCGCGACAACAGTTCACCGCGCTCGTCACCATGGGCGACGCGGGACGCCGACTCGGCACGGCACTCGCCGAGCGCTCTGACGTCGCGCAACTCCACGCCGAGCGCATGAGTGAGGCCGTCCAACTGGCGAGGACTTCACTCGTCAACGGCGGAGTGGTCCTTCTCTCCCCCGCGGCGCCGAGCTTCGACCAGTACCGCAACTGGGAAGAGCGATCGGACGACTTCACGGCCGTGGTGCGTTCCTTTGTTCCGTAAGGAACACGATTCACAACCTCACTGAAAGTTTCTCGCTTGGCGCGACAGTAAGTAAGTAGAGAGCCAGGCGGGTTCAGCTCGAGGATAGGTTCCTCGTGACGATCCAAGTTTGGTCTCGTCGTCGATTGACAACGTGCAGTAAGACAGCAGTAGGTACCGAGACGAACGACACCCGTCGTTCCCACCAAGGAGACAACGTGAGCGATCACCACGACGCGAGCACTGACCAGGCGCACCACGATCACGACCACTGGAACCCGAGAGGTCGGCGCCGCGGTCCGCGATTCGCTTTTCTCATCGTCTTCGCCGCGGTCATCGCCGCCATCGCCTTCATTGGTGAGTCGCTGGGTCACGCCAGCTCTTCGTCGGGCGCGACCATCTCGGTTACCGGCTCGGGCACGGTGACGAGCAAGCCCGACACCATGAGTTTTGAGATCGGCGTACAGAACGTGGCCGTGAGCGCGAAATCGGCCCTCGCCGAGAACAACACGCAGATGAACATGCTCGAGTCGTCGCTCCTGAGCCACGGCATCCTCAAGAAGAACATGCAGACCTCGGGGCTCAACATCTACGCGAACACCAGCCAGGGCGGTGCTATCACCGGCTTCACGGTGCAGGATAACTTGAACGTCACGACCCACAAACTCAAGAGCGCGGGCGCCGCCCTCGACGCCGCGGCCAACGCGGTTGGTAACAACATCCAACTGAACGGCGTGACCTTCTCTATCTCGAATCAGTCGAAGTTGCTCGCCTCGGCGCGCGCACGCGCCATTCAAAACGCCCACACCGAGGCGACACAGATCGCCAAGGGCGCCGACACCACGGTGGGCTCGATCGCACGCGTCACCGACCAGGAGAACACCGGCACGGGCGGCGTCTTCTACCCGGTGGCGACGTCACTGAAGGCGGCGACGGGGTCAGTGCCGATTCAGGCCGGATCGCAGTCGATCAACGTGCAGGTCAGCGTCGTCTACCACTTGAGCAGTTAATCAAGCACGATCGTTCGCCAACGCGAAGAGACTTAGCGCGTACTGAGTAGCGCGCGTAGCGACTGGCGCAGCGAGTCCATGCTCGCGATGACGGCGGTCGGCTCGTAGCCGCAGTGCGCCATGCAGTTCTCGCATCGGGGGTCGCGGCCACGCCCGTAGGCCGACCAGTCGGTCGTCTCCACGAGCTCTTTGTAACTCGTCGCGTAACCGTCGGCCATGAGGTAACACGGACGTTGCCAGCCAAAGACCGAGTAACTCGGAATCCCCCACGCCGTGCACTGGAAGTCCATCTTGCCTTCGAGGAAGTCCAAGAACAACGGCGAGTGATTGAGACGCCACTTCTTTCGGTGACCGTCGGCGAACGCCTCTTTGAAGAGTTCGCGCGTCTGTTCGACACCGAGGAAGTTCTCCTGGTCGGGAGCTTTCTCGTACGCGAAGGCCGGTGAGATCATCATCGCGTCGACTTTGACGTCGTCGTTCAAGAAGTCGAGGACGTCGCGCACGGTCTTGGGCGCGTCGGTGCTGAAGAACGTCGAGTTCGTGCAGACGCGAAAACCGCGCGACTTCGCTTCCTTGATCGCGGCCACCGCTTCGTCGAACACACCGTAGCGATTGACGGCGAGGTCGTGGCGTTCTTGGAGCCCGTCCATGTGGATGACCCACGAGAAGTACCGCGACGGGGTGAACTTGTCGATGCGGCGACGAAGCAGTACCGCGTTCGTACAGAGGTACACGTAAATCTTGCGCTTGATGAGCTCGTCGACGATGTTGGCGATGTCGGGGTGCAGTAGCGGCTCACCACCGGCGATTGACACCATTGGCGTGCCGCTCTCTTCGACGGCGTTGATGATGTCCTCGACGGACAGACGCTGACGCAGGACCTCCGTCGGGTGCTGGATCTTTCCGCATCCGGGGCACGACAAGTTGCACGCGAAGAGCGGTTCGATCTCGACAATGAAAGGGTAGAACTTGGTCTTCTTCAGACGGTGCTTTAGAAGGTGGGTGCCGATTCGTATGTTTTGCCGCAGAGGTACTGGCATTACCGCACCCTAGCCGGGAGGGCGAACTGCATGTTCTCTTGTGCGACCCTCTCCTCGGACACGTGCATCGGCCCTAGTGAGGACAGGGCGTCGACCACTTCTTGGACGAGGACGTCGGACACCGACGCCCCGGCCGTGAGGCCAATGGCCCTCGCGTCCATCAGCCAACTCAACTGCAGCTGTGACGCGTCCTCGATCAACTCCGTCCGGCAACCCTCTCGCTCAGCCACTTCCACCAAGCGCGCGGTGTTGGAGGAGTTGGCCGATCCGACGACCAGCATCAGATCGCACCGGTGCGCAATGGAACGAACGGCGTCCTGGCGATTCTGGGTGGCGTAACAGATATCGCTGGTGACCGGGCTGGCGATCTGGGGGAACCGGGAGCGCAGCGCGTCGACGATGACCGCCGTTTCGTCGACCGCGAGCGTGGTCTGGGTGAGGTACGCCACGGGACGATCGGGATCGAAGTCGAGTCGGTCAACGTCATCCACGCCGGTCACGATCTGAAAGTGTTCCGGCGCCTCGCCGAAGGTTCCGATCACCTCTTCGTGCTCCGCGTGACCGATGAGCACGAGGCTGTAGTCCTGCGCGGCGTACCGACGCGCTTCGCTGTGCACCTTCGCGACCAGCGGACACGTCGCGTCAATGACCGTCAAATCACTACGTTGGGCGCCTTGGAGTCGAATTTCGGGCGAGACACCATGCGCCGCGAGTACCACGACTGAGCCCACTGGCACGTCGCCTAACTCCTGGACGAAGACGGCACCCTTGCGTTCGAGTCCCTCGACGACGTGTTGGTTATGGACGATCTGGCGACGGACGAAGACCGGCGCGCCAAAGAGTTCGATCGCGCGCTCGACCGTCTCGATCGCGCGTTCCACTCCGGCGCAAAAGGATCGAGGCGACGCCAGGACGATCTCGTGCTTGCCGCACGCACGGGCCCAACGTTTCAGGGGACCGCGCACCGTCGACAAGGACCCCAGGGCCCGGATGCCACCGCGCATCGGTCCACGAGTACTGGTGTCCGAGATGGAGCGCACGACGACGAGCGGATTCTTGGGCAGGTAGTCCATGACCCAGGCCGACTCCATGTCGACGGCCAGCGCCCCCGAGGCGGCGAGTCCAGCGCGCTCACCGCTCGAGACGTAGCGCGGCGAGGTGACGAGCGGCCCAGTGAACACCGGAAGGTTGTCGCGGCGGAACTCAGCCGCGAGGAGCGCCGCGGCGGGAAGATTACGCGAGGTCGTTGACTCGGTATTGCGTAGTTCACTAGCGATCACGAGGTCGCCGGGCACCAGTTCGGGCGCCAATCCACCGGCCACGCCCACGAGCGCGACAGCGGTCATCTCGTCAAGTTTCGCCGCCAACTCGACCCCGGCGCGTCGGGCACGGTCCTGACCCGCCCCTATGACGACGTCGGCCCCACCGAAGGCGAACGACTCGATTCGCAGCGGGGTGAGGACACTCAGGTCAGCCAAAGGGACCCCTTCCGCTCAGGTAGCGTCCCAGTGCCATGACCGGGAAGACCAGACGATACAGATGGTAGTTGATGTAGAAGTCACCAGGGAACCCCGTACCCGTGAACCACGGCTCTTCCCACGAACCGTCGTCGTCTTGGGTCTCGATGAGGTACGCGACGCCGCGTTCGACCGCCGTCGTGCGATCACCCGCGGCCAAGAGTCCGAGTAACGCCCAACTCGTCTGCGACGCGGTCGAAGGTCCTCTCCCCCGGTACGACACGTCGCGATAAGAACGAAGGTCCTCGCCCCATCCCCCGTCGAGATTCTGATGGTCCTCGAGCCAACTGACGGCGCGGCGAATCGCCGGGTGGTCGAGGGCGAGCCCGGCGGCGGCAAGACCGGGAAGCACGGCGCCCGTGCCGTAGACGTAGTTGGCACCCCAACGTCCGAACCACGAACCGTCATCCTCCTGGGCGGCCAAGAGCCACTCGACGCCCCGCTTGACGACACCACTCGATGGTTCGACGACCGCGAGCATCTCGAGCACGTGGGCGGTGACGTCGGCGCTCGAAGGATCGATCAACTCCCCGAAGTCACTGAAGGGCAGCTCGCGCATGAGGGCTCGCACGTTGTCGACGTCGAAGGCCGCCCACCCGCCGTCGTCACACTGCATCCCCTCGATCCAGGCCACGGCGCGCGCCGTGGCGCCAACGGCCGGTTCGGCGGTGCGACCAAGCGCGATCACGACTTCGGCCGTGTCGTCGACGTCGGGGTAGGTGTCGTTCTGGAACTCGAAGGCCCAGCCGCTCGGTTGAAGTTTCGGACGCCGGATCGACCAGTCCCCTCGCGAGGTGATCTCTTCTCCGAGTAAGTAACGCGCGGCGTTGACGAGCGCGGGATCCTCGGGCGGGAGTCCGGCGTCGGCGAGTGCGCTCACCGCGAGCGCCGTGTCCCACACGGGCGACTGACAAGCTTCGATTCTTCGACCCGCCTTGTCTTCGATGGTGAAGCCGTCGAGACCCTTGAGGCCCGCGCGCATCACGGGGTGATCAATGTCGTAGCCCTGGAGTTTTAGCGCGATCAGCGAGTAGACCCACGGCGGCTGGATGCCACCCCACGAGCCATCGGCCTCTTGGCGCTTGAGTATCCAGCGCTCGGACTGTCGCAGGGCGACCCTTCGTATCGGGCGAATCGGGTGTCGTTCGTACTGGTGCAACATACGGTCAAGCGCCTGAAATCGGCCCGACCAACGTCGTAAGGAGTCGCGCGTTTCCGCGATGCCGCCACTTCGAAGCTCATCCGTGTCGAACCCCAGGGACTGCACGGGCCGGTGCGCGCTCACCACCGTCAACGCGACGACGGTCTGACGGGCCCAGGAGGCAAAGTCGTAGATGTTGAGAGGAGCGAAACGGGGCAAGAACATCAACTCGGGAGGTAGCACCGGGATCTGCGCCCACGGCCACAGGCCGAACAACGCGAGCCAGATCCTCGTGAAGACACGACTGTTCTCGATACCGCCCGACGATCGGATGAAGTCCGCGGCGCGGCACAGGTGATCGTCCTCGGGCGCGTCACCGGCCAGTCGGAGCGCGACGTAGGCCTCGATCGTGGTCGACAGGTCCGCCGGCCCACCGTGATAGTTCGCCCACGTCCCGTCATCGCGTTGACGCGAACGGATCCAGCGAGCCGTCGCTTCGGTTTGGGCGTCGGTGCGAACGCCGAGAAACTCGCGCAGCAGTAAATCCTCCGCGTCAATGGAGACGTTGGTCTCCAATTCGCCCTTCCACCAACCGCTCGGATCCTGCAGTGAGATCAGCTGGTCGACCGCGCGTCGCAGAGTTTCGTGGACGTCGCTCGCGGGCGTTGGTGGCGTGGGCGACTCCTCAACAGGAGGCGTCTCGACCGACTCACGCTGGTTCAGATCGCTCATTGGTCACGCTCGATGACGAAGCTCGCGATTGCCGCGAGTTCCCTGCGGGGGCCCGACGCCAGAGGGGCCTGGTCGAGTGCCTCGAGCGCGAGTCGGAGGTGCGTCGCACCGATGGCCATCGTCTCTTGTCGTGCGCCACACTCTTCGAGCAGCGCCAGGGCGCCGGCGACTTCCTTTTCCGTGAGGTCCTGTCCGAAGGGAGACGCGAGCGATCCGTACACGTCAACGCCCCTTTCAGTGGCGATCGAGATCGGCAGACTCTTCTTGTGTTGGCGTAGGTCACTGCCCACGGGCTTACCGGTGACGCTCGATTCGCCCCAGATGCCCAGCACGTCGTCGACGGCCTGGAACGCGACACCGAGGTGACTTCCGTAGTCCGCGAGCGCGTCAACCATCGACGTAGGCGCTTCCGCGAGTACGGCCCCGATGGACGCCGAGCACGACAAGAGCGCTCCGGTCTTACCGGCTTCCATTCGAAGGCACTCCTCCACCGACAGCGACGAACGTAGTTCCGACGCCATGTCCTCCGCCTGACCAGTGATCATTGCCTGCGTGGCTTCGCCGAGGAGACCGGCCGCGCGCACCCGGGCGTCGGTCGGGTCTTCGAGAAGGAGTTGAAAGGCGAGAATCGACATCGCGTCGCCGACGATGATCGCCGGACCGACGCCAAATTCAGCCCACAGGGTTCTGCGGTGACGCCGCTCCACGTCGCCATCGATGATGTCGTCGTGGATGAGCGAGTAGTTGTGGACGAGTTCCATCGCGACGGCACCGACGACGCCAACCTGTTCGTCACCGCCCGCAGCGGTAGCCGACAACAGCGCGAGTCCCGCGCGCACGTATTTGCCTCCGCCAGCGAGGTGGTGGTCCAACGCAATTCGAAGTTCCGGGCTTAGCCGCGACGTCGCCGCGTTCAGTGCCGGCTGCACCAGTGATCGAGCGCGCGCCAAGACTTCCGTCGCGACGGGATCCCCGTCACGTCGTGACCTCGGGTTCGTCAGGGTCACGTCCCGATCCTCTCTTGACGACGCACGCCGTTGAATGGCGAGTCTGACAGGTGCGCCAACGCTTCGCTCGCGGCCTGGTTGCCACTGCGAACAGCACCTTCCATCGTCGCAGGCCAACCCGTACTGCACCACGCACCAGCGAGGAACAGTCCCGGTACCTCCGTCGTCATCGCCGGGCGAAACGCGCCCACACCGGGAGACGCGCGAAACGTCGCCGCGCGCTCTCGGGTGACGAGTGCGTCGACGAGTTGCGCCTCACGAGCCGCCGGGAAAAGGTCGCGCAGCGCGGCGAGGAACGTCGACACGAGTTCCGGGGAACCCACTCCCAGGTATCGATCAGCTGCCGACAGCGAGAGGACGAGGCACTGGCCCGAGGTCACACCACTCGACTCCGTTCGATCGAAGATGTATTCGATGGGTGAATCGACGACCGCCGCCATCGCCAGATCGGTCACCCGTCGATCGAGCACGAGGTGGACGTTCACGATCGGAGACGATCCGAGACCTTCCGCGATGCTCTCGCCCGCAGGTACGCCGAACGACGCCAACGCACGTGGGGACGTCGCGATGATGACGGCGTCGACCGAGAGACTCTTCTCCGCAGCACCGATGAGGAACGATCCGCTGGAGGTTCGTTCGATCGAACTGACCGAGGCGTTGAGTTGCGTGTTGACCTCCGCCGCGTCCAGGGCCCGTAGGCCGTTGGCCCCGTGCAGCTGCGCGAGCGGGACCTTCGACCATCCCATGTCGGCGCCGTCGGATTGATCGAGGAGACCGACGCGAAAGACCTTGACCGCGAGCGCGAGCGACGCGTCCTGCGCCGAAACGTTGATCGTTGGTAACGCGATCAAATTCCAGAGACGATCAATCGCGCGTGCTGACTGACCGTGACGCTTCAACCAATCGGCGAATGAGACCTCGTCGAGTGACGGGTCGTCTGGATCGAGACGACGAAGGGCGAGCGCCGCGCCCACCAAGCGCGCACGCTCAAACACGGAGAGGTGTCGATACTTCGCGAGCGATCCGGCCAGATGCAACGGCGCCGGCAACGCGTTTCTCGAGATGGTCGCGCGCTGGCCGTTCGGGGCGAGGACGGGTACGTCGAGTCGGCGCTGCAGGTACACCTGGTCGGCGCCACCGATTCGTTCGAGGAACGCCCGGTACGCCGTGCAACAGCGTAGGAACACGTGTTGACCGTTGTCGAATGAGAGTCCGTTGTGTTGGATCGACGACGTGAGCCCGCCCAGCGATGGCCGGCGCTCCACGAGTACGACCTCCGCCCCCGCGTCAGCAGCACTCAGTGCGGCGGCGATCCCGGCAAGTCCACCGCCGACGACCCCGATTCGCACCGGCGTCATCCGCGCGCTCGAACGATACTGTTCACGGCCACTAACGCCTTCTCCCACGTGGGCAGCGAAACGCGTCGCTCCATCACGGCGATCGGTTCACGCTCGATTCGAACCAAGAGGCGTCGATAGATTCCGGCCATCGCGCCAACGCACGCGCGACTCCTCGCGTCGAGCAACGGCAGCAACGCCATGCCTTCGGCGAACCACTCGCGGGCGCGAACGCACTCGAGGGCGACGAGGCGCGCGACGTCAGGGGCCGGGCACTCGAGATCCGGAGCGCAGTTGACGGACCGGGCGTCCTCGCTCGGTAGGTACACGCGCCCGAACGACTTGTCCTCCACCACGTCGCGCAAGATATTCGTGAGTTGCAGCGCCACACCGAGCGCGTCGGCGAGCGGAATCGCCTCGTCGGGGCGGTCCGTACCGAAGATGGCGAGCGAGAGTCGACCCACCGAGCCCGCCACGTTGCGGCAGTAGCCCACGAGATCGTCGATCGTTGCATAGGACGTACCGTTGACGTCCATTTCGCACCCGTCGATGATCTCACCGAAGCAGCCCATCGGGAGTTCGTACCGTCGCGTCGCGTCAGCCACGGCCACCAGCACGAGGTCGTCCGTCTGGGGATCGATCGCCTCGAGGTCGTGACGAACTCGCTTCAGTCCAACGAGTTTTTCCTCGGCGGTGCCGTCACCGTCACCGATGTCGTCGATCCGCCGGGCCAGTGCGTACACGGCGGAGAGCGCCTGTCGCTCGGGCTTGCGCAGAAGCCTGATGCCGTAGGCGAAGTTCTTCGCTTCGCGTCGGGTGATCAACTCGCAGTACGCGTACGCGTCTTCGGTGCTCACGTCTCTTTCCTCTTGAGACTCGCCGCGCCAAAGTAGCGAAGCACGTGTCGAGCAACGTCGAACTTGCGCGGACGGCAACGAACGCCGAGGACGTCGTACTTCGCGCGCGCGATCGATTCGAGCGCGGCAACCCCACCAGCCGTGAAGCCCGCGACGGCCACGCGAGGGCGAAGGGGAAGCGTTGAGGCGAGCGGCACGCCAGCAGTAAGTAGGTCGCGCGCGCGATCTACCTCAAAGGAAATAAGAGCACGCAGCGCGGGCGTCGCGTGCGGTTCCAAGAGGTCCCCTTCAACGCACCCGAAACGTTCCATGTCCTCGAGGGGAAGGTAGACACGACCGCGCTGCGCGTCCTCTTGGACGTCTTGGAGGTGCTCGACAAGTTGAAGAGCGATACAGACCTTGTCCGAAAGTCTGATTCGTTCCTCACTGGTCAGACCGAAGACGGCCAACACCAACTCGCCCACCGGCGCCGCCGACAACATGCAGTACCCCACCAGGTCGTCGAAGGTTCGATAGCGACTGACGCGCTGGTCCATACGGTTTGCGTCGATGAGACGTCGAAACGGATCGAGACGTAAGTTCAAGTCACGGATGACGGGTGAGAGTCTCTGGAACGTTGGATCCGTCGCCTCGCCACTGGCCGCGAGGTCGAGTTCAGCGTCGAGTCCGTCGAGGAGCTTGAGACGATCGCCTTCGGCCTCGTCGCCCACGTCGTCGGTGAGTCGGGCGAAACCATAGATCGCCATGAGGTTCGCACGAGCGTCACGGGGCAAGAAACGAGAGGCCACGGGAAAGTTCTCGTGACGGGCCTTTTCGGCGAAATCATCGTTCGCGGAAGAAGTTCCACTCATCGTGCGTGGCAATTCGGCAGATACCAACGAAAGACTCCCTGTGCGATATCGATGGAGTTCAAACTACCAGCCTTCATGGAATTGCCCACCGACGTGTTTAGCCACGAATGCTGCTTGCGTCGCGCGTCGTCGTCGCCTACGTTTCTAGTTGACGAACATCGACGTCGGTAACGATGAGCGCGTGGCGAATACGCTCCATCCACCCTTCCCTGTCGCACGACGCGTCGTTGGTACTCCCCAACGCGTCGAAAGGAAGGCGCCAACGTGATGATGCGTACGGAACGGCACGCCGAAATGGAGCCTGGGAGGAGATTCGAACTCCTGACCTACGCATTACGAATGCGTTGCTCTACCAACTGAGCTACCCAGGCGCAGGAAGAAAGAATAGTCCAAGCGGGCCACGACGCTCGGGCCACGTTTAAAACTCCATCAACGAGAACATGAGATCGTGCAGCAAGAGCGACTCGTCGATGTTCGTCGAGAGCCGGCGATTCGCTTCGGCGACGGCGTCAATGGCGCGCAGAGAAGCACCGACGCGGTACTCGCTACGCGCGTCCCCGTCCGTGCTGGCCTCCAAGTTCTCCACCAGCCGCTCACGGTAGACACCGGTCAACGCGCTGAAGCCAAAACGCAGTTCGTCGAGTCGAAAACGACGCTGCTCTCGCTTGAACTGCGCTTCGACGTCCTTTCGATTGGTCACCGCTCGCAGTCCCATCTCGCGAGCGTCGCTGGCCCGACGCGCCATCTCTTCTTCTTGGAGCTGTTGCAGCGGCGTGATCGCCTCGTCGAGCGAGGCTGCGATGCCCTGGGCCACGAGGGCCGACGCGGCGGGCGTGCCCGTCAAGCGCTCGGGGATACTTCGCCACTGCGCGACGCGTGACGATAGGTCGGCGTCGCGCACCAAGACGCGCGCTCGACGCAGGTTGCCATTCGCGGCGGCGGCGGCGCTCTGAGCCGCGACGAGTTCCGCCCCCTCGCCCACCAGAATCGACTCGAGGTCCTCGTCACTGAGGGCCCGCAACTTGACGTCGAGACACCTCGAGATAATGGTGTCGAGTGCCGCGGGTAGCTCTTCGGCGCTCAGGAGAAAGATCGTGCGACTCGGTGGCTCTTCGAGTGACTTCAACAGAGCCGGCGCGCTGGGTGAGGCGCCCGTCGTCGTCAACTCCACGTCCTCGATGACGACGATCTGGTAGCCCGTTCCGAGCGGACGACGCCTCGAAACGCGCTCGGCCTCTCGAATCTCTTCCAGGCGCCACGACACCCCCGAACGATCGGCGAAGTACACGTCGGGGTCCTGGTCGGCGAGGACTAATCGACAGACGTCACACGTTCCACAGCCGTGTCGCGGACACTGCAACGCCGCGGCGAAGGAGACGACGGAGTCGTGCACGCTGGCGCCCGCGGGTCCACTGAAGAGGTAGGCGTGCACGGGATTTGTCGCGTACTGGCGCAGCGCGGCAACTGCTCGATCCTGGCCCACCAGGCGCTCAAAAACGTCCTTCATGTCACCAGGGTAGGTCCGCCACTCGTTCGTCGATCACGCTGGCCACCTCGGACTCACTCAGTGAACCGTCGACGACGAACCACGCGAGCTCATTGGCCAGTGTCAAGTACCCCTCGCGCACGCGCTGATGAAACGCCAGGTCGGCCGATTCGAATCGGTCCTTGGCGTCGTGGGCGCGCCGCTCGTTCACGACTTCGAGGGGAATGTCCAACAGGATCGTCGCGGTTGGCAGACATGATCCGATGGCCAACTCACTCGCTGCTCGAAGAAGCGAGAGGTCGACGCCTCGCCCGTACCCCTGGTACGCGAGAGTGGAGGCGAAGAAGCGGTCGCTCACGACGTGGCGTCCGGCGTTGAGCGTTGGTTCGATAACGCCGCGCACGTGATGAGAACGGTCCGAGAGCATCAAGAGTGCTTCGGTCGCGGGATCCATGGGCGTCGCGGCGTCGAGCAGCCAGTGGCGCAACTCGGCGCCCAACGGCGTGTCACCGGGTTCGAAGGTGAAGAGGGCGTCGTGCAACTCGGCCACGCGCCGCGCTTGCGTGCTCTTGCCACTGACGTCGATTCCCTCGAAGACGAGAAACGTTCCGCGTGGGATCACGCCTCGTCCTCGTGACTGACGCTCTTGAGCAACGCCGCGTTCGACTGCGCCCCCTTTGCAACGGCTGAGCGTTTCGCAGCGCCCGTGGACTTGGTCGCCTTCTTCGTGGCGCCCTTCGCCGTCTTCTTCGCGGGCGCCTTCTTCGTCGTCTTCTTGGCGCTCTTTCGAGCGCGCGTCGAGGGTTCGGCGTTTCGGCGCTCGGCGAGCAGTTCGCTCGCGCGGTCCATCGTCATTGTCTCGGGGGTGTCGCCGAGACGCAGCGTCGCGTTGGTCTCACCGTCGGTGACGTAGAGACCGAACCTTCCACTACGAACGACGACGTTGCGTTTCGTGACGGGGTCTTCACCCAGATCCGCCAGTGGTCCCGCGGCGGCGCGGCGACCGCGCTGCTTGGGCTCGGCCAAGAGCGCCACGGCTCGTCCGAGATCGACGCTGAAGATCTGCGCCTCATCCTCGAGCGAACGCGTCTCCTTGCCCCAGGTGAGGTACGGCCCGTAACGTCCGTTCTGGGCGAGAACCGCCCCGCCGTCGGGATGTTCCCCTACGGTACGCGGCAACGACAGGAGCATCTTCGCGTCGTCGATCGTCACGCTTTCGAGCGACATCGTCGAAAAGAGCGACGCCGTCTTGGGCTTCTCCTTCGGGTCGGTCATCTCACCGACCTGCACGTAGGGTCCGTACCGCCCGGCCTTGAGATAAATAGTCTCGCCCTCGTCGTCGAGGCCGAGCTCGCGGTCGTTGCTCGGCGCCGCCAATAACTCCAGCGCGTGCTCGACGGTGAGCGAGTCGGGTTCGGTCGCTTCGGGAATCGAGACGCGATCGTCACCGTGCACGAGGTAAGGGCCGTAGCGCCCCGATCGTACCGAGACGCTTAATCCGTCCGGGGCGTCCCCCAGGGGCAGGGAGTTGATCGCCGCGAAGTCGAACTCGTGGGGTTCGTGCGTCACGTGTTGGAGACCGAGTCGCGCGAACTCACTCGTCGCCGACTCGTCGCCGAAGTAGAACTTCTTCAACCAGGGCTCGAGGTCCTGACGACCTTGGGCGATCTCGTCGAGTTGGTCTTCCATCGCGGCGGTGAACTGGTAATCCACGAGGTCGGCGAAGTAGAACTCCAAGAGGTTCACCACGGCGAAGGCCCGGAACGTCGGCACGAGGGACTTTCCCTTCTTCCACACGTAACCCCGACGATCGATCGTCTTCATGACCGAGGCGTACGTCGACGGACGACCAATGCCGAGATCCTCGAGCTTCTTGATGAGGGTCGCCTCGGAGTAACGGTCGGGTGGCTGCGTGTCATGCGACTTGGCTTCGGCACTCTGCACGGGCACGTCACTTCCTTCGTTGAGGACCGGCAACAGTCGCTCCTGATCGGCAAGTTCGGCCTCGGGGTCGTCAGTGCCCTCGACGTAGGCCCTTCGAAAACCGGCGAACTCGATGCGAAGTCCACTCGCGCTCAGTCCCACTGACACTTCTCCAGGGCGTTCGGCGACGTTGGTGAGCGTGCCCGAAAGTCGAACCCGGTCTTGGGTGAGTCGTGCGTCGACCATCTGCGAGGCGATCGTGCGCTTCCAGATGAGGTCGTAGACCGCGCGTTCGTCGCCGCTTAGTTGACCCTGCGCTTCGTCGAGCGTGCGAAACGATTCGCCGGCCGGACGGATCGCTTCGTGCGCCTCTTGGGCGTTCTTGACCTTGCGGTCGTAGCGACGGGGCTGCTCGGACACGTAGTCGTCACCGAACATCGAGGCGGCCTGGGCGCGAGCGGCGTTGATCGCCTCGTCGGAGAGCGTCGTGGAGTCGGTTCGCATGTAGGTGATCCAACCTTGCTCGTAGAGCCGCTGCGCCGCGCGCATCGTTCGCTCGGGATCGAATCGGAGCTTGCGACTGGCCTCGATCTGCAGTGACGACGTCATGAAGGGCGGCTGGGGACGTTGCGTACGCGGCGTCGAAGTAACGGCGTCGACGCGTAGACGTTTGCCCGCGAGTTCGCGAGCAATCGACGTCGCGGCGACTTCGCTCAAGACTTCGAGCGGCACCTTGGTCTCGAGTCCACCGGCGGCGTCGAAGTTCTTACCCGTGGCGAGCGCCGCGCCGTTCACCGTCTCCAACGTGGCGTCGAACGTGGTGCTCTCGGCGTTCAAGGTCGCCGTTACGTCGAACCAGGACGCGGATCGAAAGGCCATCCGCTCGCGCTCGCGTTCACAGACCAGTCGAATCGCCACGGACTGCACTCGCCCGGCTGAGCGAGCCTTGTCGACGGCTCGCCACAGCACGGGTGAGACCTCGTAGCCGACCAGACGGTCGAGGAACCGACGTCCCTCTTGGGCGTCGACGAGTCGTAGGTCGAGGTCGCGCGTCTCCGAGACGGCCTTGGTGATGGCCGCCGGGGTGATCTCGTGAAACACCATCCGCTTCACCGGGACCTTCGGGTTCAGCACCTCTTGGAGGTGCCAGGCAATGGCCTCACCTTCGCGGTCTTCGTCGGTGGCGAGGTAGAGCTCGTCGACCTGTTTGAGGGCGGCTTTCAGCTCGGCGACGATCTTCTTACGATCACTCGAAATGACGTAGACCGGCTTGAAGTGGTCGTTGACGTTGATACCGAGGCGCGCCCACTTCTCACCCTTCACCGAGGCCGGAATATCAGCGGCGCTTTGGGGCAAATCGCGAATATGGCCTATGGAGGGCTTGACAATATAGTCAGACCCGAGCATGCCCTGGATGCGTGTCGCTTTGGCTACGGACTCAACGATGACGAGTGCTCTAGCCACGCTCACCACCTCTCAGGTATCTCACGGCGTGACACACTATCGCCACCTTGCACTGTCGTTACACAAGTTAGACAGGTAAAGGACTCTTCGAACGTCATAGTGACGGGTGCGAGCCCCAAGGTCGAAGGATTAACCAAGCGGCTACTGACTCAACAGGATTTACAAAAATTTAACTGTCACCCTGTGGTGCGGCGACAATTTCGTACTGCGGATTGAGAATCACCGCTTCGCGACGAAGTGACGTGACGGTTCCCTTCACCAAGAGTCGCGTGCCGCGCTCAATGCCCGGTACGTCCGTTCGACCTTGGAACACCAACGTGATTGAACCCGTGTTGTCAGTGATGACGCAGCGCAGTTCGTGGACGCCACTCTCGTTGCCGATCGCCATGGAGCGAACGCGTCCGGCGATCTCGACGAACTGGCGCTCCGACACGCCGCCGATCGGCGCGGAGTCGCTCGATCGAGCTCGTAGCATCACGTCGGCTTCAAGGTGCGCGTCCTCTCGCAGTCCTCCGCGCAGGACTTCGTCACTCACCGGCTCCTCGGTCAGTTCTCCTTCGGGGATTCGACGGCGCAGCGCGCGGTACGGAATGATCGTCGCCGCCGTTCGCGGCACGTGCATCACCGCGCCCGCCATGTTGTCGGCCGTGCGGTCGTGCAACAGTCGCTGCAATCGAGAGACGAATCCCCGTCGTGGCAAGATCACCATGCAGAAGACGTCGGGATCGCGCACCGCGTCGGCGACGAGTTCCAACGCGGCTCGGTCGACCCGCCGGTCTTCACAGTCATGGATCTCGAGACTGATGCTCGCCGACGCCGTGTTGGCTGCGCCCCATCGTTCTTGGAGCCTCTTCGTGACGATGGGGTCAATGTCGAAGTGCACGGCGCGAACGGAGTAGGGGTTCAACGAGTTGCAGTACAACAGGGCGCGTTCAGTCGGCAAGTCGTAGTTGTCGACGAAGACGATGACGCGATTCATGCGAATGTTCATCGAAGCTTTGGCGCTGTTGGCCTCGAATGCTTTCTCCTCGCGCAAGTACTGCTTGTGGAATCGCATGAGGCCCACGTACATGATTGGGCCCACGATCAAGATGATCCACGCGCCTTCGGTGAACTTCGCGATCGCGAAGACGAGAACCACGATGGCGGTGACACTCGCCGAGAGGCCATTCACGAAGACGGCGCGGCGCCAGTGACCGCTCTTCTCTCGTAGGTGTCGCGCCACCATACCCGCGCCCGCCAAGGTGAATCCCGTGAAGACGCCAATGGCGTACAGCGCGATGAGCGCGTTGACCCTCGCGTTGAAGACGAGGATCAACGCGAGCGACACCACACCGAGAAGGAGGATGCCGTTGGAGAACGCGAGACGATGCCCTCGCTTGGTGAGTTGGCGCGGGAGGTAGCGATCGGTGGCGACGTAGTTCGCGAGGAACGGAAAACCGTTGAACGACGTGTTGCCGCCGGTATAGAGAATCAAGACCGTCGCGAACTGAGTGACGAAGAATATGTAGTGGCCAAAGCCGTGCGCACCAAAAACGTCGGACACTATCTGCCCGACGACCGTTGGCGACCCAACGGCGTAGGGCAGTGCGTGCGTCCACGACGCCAGCAACGTAGTGCCCAAGAGGAGAAAGGCCAGAATTGAGGACATCATGACCAAGGTGGCGCGCGCGTTCTTTGACTCGGAGCGGCGAAAACTTCCGACGCCGTTCGAGATCGCTTCGAGGCCCGTCAGCGACGAGCCGCCGTTCGCGTACGCCTTCAACAAGGTGAGAAAGGCCAAGCCCATGAGGAGGCCATTCCCTTGATGGCCCAATCGACCCTGCACCAAATCTCGAACCGCAGGCTGGTGAATCACTGGCAACGTGCCCATGAACCTCTTGTAGTAACCAATAACGATCGTGGCCGACAACATGACGACGTAGAAGTACGTAGGGACCGCGAAGTAGGAACCGGCCTCTCGCAGTCCGCGCAGGTTTCCGAAGATCAACACGAGTACGACGGCGATGGTGATGACGAGGGTGTAGCGCGTCAACGCCGGGAACGCCGTCGTCAGTGCCGCGGTGCCGGCCGAACACTGCACCGCGACGGTCACGATGTAGTCGATCAACAAGGCGACAGCCGCGATCTGGGCGATCTTCGGCCCGAAGTTGTCGCGCGCGACGACGTACGCACCGCCGGCGGTCGTGTAGTACTTGATGACGTCGAGGTACGACAGCGTGACGAACAACAACACGCCAATAATGACGAACATGATGGGCACGACGAGGGAGAAGGCCGCGAGTCCGATGGCGGGCGTCATCTGGGTCAGAATCTGCTCGGTACCATACGCCGACGAGGAAATACAGTCCGGCGCCAACACGCCCAGAGCAATGGGACGTTTGAGCCGCTCACCGCTCAACTGCTCAGTAACGAGAGGCTTACCCAGGAAGAGTCGCTTTAGGCGATAGTCCCACGTCTCGGGGTAAAACTTCAACAGATTGGCGTGTGAAGTCAGAACGGGCGCGCGCGTCGACGCTGGCTTTTCCTCTTCTGGCACGCAGTCGATACTAAGCCACTCCCCTTCATCGATAACTGTTCACGGTCGCTCACTTTGCGAGAAGTTGCAGTTAAAACCCGTGGTGTGGTCAGATAAGAGCGTGCACATCATTGTGGTCGGCTGTGGCCGAGTTGGTTCAGAACTCGCCATGGAACTCTCCGAAGAAGGCCACTCCGTCGTCGTCATTGAAAAGAAACGCGACAGTCTTCGCCGCCTCACCCACTTCCACGGTAAGACCATCGTCGGATCGGGCTTTGACCGTGACGTACTCTTTCAAGCCGAGGCCGCAAGCGCCGACGCCCTCGCGGCCGTCACCAGCGGTGACAACACGAACATTCTCTGTGCTCGCATCGCGCGTGATCACTACAACATCAAGAACGTCGTCGCGCGCATCTACGACCCCGCGCGAGCAGACATCTACATGAAACTCGGCATCCCCACGGTCGCGACGTCGCTGTGGACGACCCAGCAGGTGAAGCGTTGGATGTTGCCCTCGGACGACTCCATCGAGTGGACCGACTCGGCGAACACCATGCACCTGGTGGAGCGCATCGTGCCCGACGCACTCGCTGGCAAACCCGTCACCAGTTTTCACGTCGGTGAGAACGTGCGCCTCGTCGGCTTGATACGAGCCGGTCAGGCTCGTGTCAACGTCGAGGGTCTCTTCGCCCAAGAAGACGACGTCCTCGAGTTCCTCGTCAACAACGAGGGCCTGCGTGACCTGCACACGCTGCTCGGAACGAGCGCGTCATGAGAGTCGTCATCGCCGGAGGCGGATCCGTGGGGACGTCGATCGCCCTCGACCTCATCGACCGTCACCACGACGTCACCTTGATGGAGCAGGTGGCCGACACCGCTGAACGCCTGAAGACCATGTTGCCGGGCGTCACCGTAATGGCCGCCGACGCCTGCGAGTTCGCGAGTCTCTCGGCCGCCGACGTGCGAAGCGCCGACGTCATGATCGCCGCCACGGGTGACGACGAGGACAACCTCGTGATCAGCTGGCTGTCGAAACAGGAGTTCGGCGTGCCGCGCACCATCAGCCGAATCAACAACGCCCGAAATGAGTGGCTCTTCAACGAGAGTTGGGGCGTCGACGTGTCCGTCTCGACACCGGCGCTGATCACGTCACTCGTTGACGAGGCCGTGGAGGTAGGAGCGATCATTCAACTGATGACCCTGGCGCACGGTCGCATGCGACTCATCGAGGTCACGCTCGACGAGAAGGCACCGGCCGTCGCTCAGAACCTCACGCTCGACGAACTGCGCCTACCCGACTCGCTGCGTGTCGTCGCCGTCGTGCGAAACGAACAGCCCCTGGTGCCGTCGTCCTCGATGCACTTCCTCGAGCAGGATCACGTCGTCTTAATGGCGCGCGTCGACGCGACACAGGACTGCGCCGCCGCCTTCATCGGCTAACAGCGACCCATCGTCCTCAACAACTGGACCTAGCATTGGTAGGTGCGCGCCGCCTTTTTCGATCTAGATAAGACGGTCATCGTGAAATCGTCGCTCGTCGCGCTCGGACCCGAACTCCACGCTCGCGGACTCCTCCATCGACGCACGCTGATTCGAGCGGGCGTGGCGCAACTCTGGTTCCAACGATTCGGCGCCGACGACAAGCGGCTCGCGAAAGTCCGCCAAACAGTGCTGAAAATCACTAAGGGTTGGGACCAAGACGAGGTTCGCCTGCTCGTCAAAGAGACGCTCAGCGACGTTATCGAGCCGCTCATCTACGCCGAGGCCCTCGAGCTGATCGATCACCACCTCGCCGAAGGCGAAGAGGTCTACCTCGTCTCGAGCGCGCCCGCCGAGATCGTGGAACCCTTCGCGGAACTCCTCGGACTCACGGGCGCCATCTCGTCGCAGGCGCTCATTGACATCGACGGAAAGTTCACTGGGGAGATGGCGTTCTTCGCGCAAGGTGAGAACAAGGCCCACGCCATGCGCGAACTCGCGAGACGACGCGATATCGATCTCAGTGAGTCCTACGCCTACTCCGACTCCGAGACCGACGTCCCGATGTTGGAAGCGGTCGGACATCCCTTCGCGGTGAACGCGGACCGTCAACTAGAGAAGATCGCCCACGAGAAACAGTGGCCGCTGCTCACGTTCAGTCACCCGGTGACCGCGCTCACTCGAACGAAGTCGCACACGCCATTCCTGTTGAGCGCACTGGTCGTCGGCGTCGCGGCCGTGCTCGGGCTCGGCGGCGCTCGGTACCAGCGTCGCTAGAGCGTCAAGAGGTCGCGCGCGCCGGTGTCGGACGACGGGTGACGCAACTTACTCATCGCGCGGGCCTCGATCTGGCGAATACGTTCGCGCGTCAAGTTCATCTCCGCGCCCACGTCCTCGAGCGTACGGATCTCTCCGGCGCCGTCGAGACCAAAGCGCATCCGAAGGATCTTCTGTTCGCGCTCGTCGAGGGGTTGGAGTAACTTCTCGATCGCGGCGGGCATCATCTTCACCGCGGCCACGTCAAAGGGTGACTCGGCCGAACGGTCTTCGACGACGTCGCCCAACTCAGCGTCGCCGTCCTCACGAAGAGGCTCGGAGAGTGAGATGGGCTCAGAACGGAACCGCAACGCCTCGATGAGCTTGTCCTCGGGCATCTCGCACTCTTCGCAGAGTTCCTTGATGGTGGGGGGTCGACCGAACTTGAGCTCGAGGCGCGACTGCGCCTTTTGCACGCGCGCCAGCGTGTCACCGGCGTGTACCGGGAGTCGAATCGTTCGTCCGGTGTTCGCGATGCCACGCGTGATGGCTTGGCGGATCCACCACGTGGCGTANNGAACTTCTCGACGGCGTGCATCAGGCCGAGGTTGCCCTCCTGGATGAGGTCGAGCAGCGGGAGCCCCGACGCCTGGTACTTCTTCGCAATCGAGACCACGAGGCGCAGGTTGGACTGGACGAAGTCACGTTCGGCCTGGTCACCGCGGTGCGCGGAGCGCTTGAGGGCCAGCTTGCGGCTCGGGGTGATCTTGATCTTCTTGTCGTTCTCGGAGGCCTCGAGTTCGGCCTTGGCCTCGCGGCCCTCCTCGATCGTCTGAGCGAGGCGAACTTCGTCGTCCTTGGTCAGAAGGGTGTACTGACCAATGTCAGAGAGGTAAAGACGTACGAGGTCCTCATCGTCACGATCTATACGGTCTTTGGCCATGGTTCCTCTTTTGCTGGGTGGAGTGCACTGGAAACTCCGGTACCTCTAGTTATACGGAGGTACGCAACCTACCGGGAAATGCCGAAACTTTCAGCGTTTCCGCTCGCGTCGAGACGGCGCGAGAGCTCTTGGGCGCCCGCTTGCCAGCTCGAATCCTCAATCGGCGCCTGGTCTTTCGACGCGTCACCCACCCTCAAGATTTCTTCGACCAGCACCTTCGAGGCGAGGTTCAAGACCACCAGCGCCCCTTCGTCGAGTTCCACCTGGTCACGAGCGTCGCGCAGCGAGACAAGTACCCTCGGCCCAACGACCATCGCCAGGGCGAAGAGCATCATCGCGCCGGTGTCGTCTCCCTCGCGCGCGTGGCGAAGTGCGTCCTCGAGCGGGGCGAGGACTTCGCTCGGCGCGTCGCCTAAGTACTCACGAAAGGCCAACGCGACGCTTCCAAAAGCCCGTCCCGATTCGTAGGCGCGAACGACGTGCGCGTCGTTCGTCAAGGTCGGCGCGGCCTCGCCGAAGGCCACGTACATCGTGTCGAAGCACGAGAAGAGATGCACCATCGTGTCGCGTGTCGCCATCAGTCCTCGGGACGAAAGGCGTTCGTGATCGGCATACGTCGATCACGACCGAACGCCTTCTTCGTGATGCGCACGCCCGGGGGCATCTGGCGGCGTTTGTACTCACTGCGATCAACGAGACGCGTGATGCGCGTCACTAGCGAGCGGTCGTAGCCGAGCGCGATGATCTCTTCGGCGGTGGCGTCCTCTTCCACGTAGAGCTCAAGCAAGGGGTCGAGCACTTCGTAGGGCGGCAGTGACTGATCGTCTCGCTGATCGGGACGCAACTCCGCCGACGGAGGTTTCGTCAAGACGGACTCGGGAATGGGCTCGGGGTCGCCGTCGATGCGGGCTCGTTGGTTTCGGTAGCGGCAGAGTTCGTAGACGAGCATCTTGGGCACGTCCTTGATAACCGCGAAACCACCCGCTGAGTCGCCGTAGAGCGTCGAGTACCCCACCGCCATCTCCGACTTGTTCCCGGTGGTGAGCACGATGGCGCCTGTCGCGTTGGAAATCGCCATCATGAACACGGCGCGAATTCGTGACTGCAGATTCTCGTCGGTGAGATCCGACGGCGCGCTACCCAAGACGTCGACGAGCGAGAACGAGAACATGGTGTGTTCCTCTTCAATGGGCAACGTGGCGATGTCGATGTCGAGGCGACTCGCGAGCTCGAGGGCGTCGGTAACTGAATGCTCCGACGAGTAGCGACTGGGCATGGCGAAACCCCGCACGGCCCGCGCGCCGACGGCGTCGACGGCGATGGAGGCGACGAGCGACGAGTCGACCCCGCCCGACAGCGCCACGATCGCTTCGCGAAAGCCGTTCTTCCTCAAGTAGTCGCGCGTGCCCATGACGAGCGCTTCGTAAACCTCCTCGATGTCGCCCAGGGGTTCTTCCACGTGATTGAGGTGCACGGCGCGAGCGCGCGACTCGTCACGCGCGTAGAACGAATCGAGCACCGCACCGACCGGCGCGTCGCGTGCTTCGATCTCGCAGATCAGGAGTTCTTCACGAAAGGCACTCGCGCGCGCGATGACGTCACCCTGTGCGTTCACGACCATGCTCTGTCCGTCGAAGACGAGTTCGTCCTGGCCACCCACCAAATTGACGTAGGCGATCGGACAGTTCGTCTCGAGGGCTCGTTCGCGCAGCATCGCTTCGCGCTCTTCACGACGGCCCCTCGCGTAGGGCGAGGCGTTCGCGACCACGAGCAACGTCGCGCCCTCCTTCGCCAACGCCAACGCGGGACCATCAGTGGTCCACACGTCCTCACAGACCAGGAGACCCACCGCCACGCCACCCACGTTCACGATGGCCTGTGGTCCGAGCCCGGGATGGAAGTAGCGACGCTCGTCGAAGACGTCGTAGTTGGGCAATAAGCGTTTGGTCGCCGTCGCGACGATTCCCTCGTCGCCGAGTGCCACGAGGACGTTGGCGATGTGACTAGGGCGACCTTCTTCAAAGACCCGCGTCGCGTCGCGTCCATCGCTCGCCGGGGCGAGCGTCACGCCACTCGCGCCGTCTTCAGCGACCGTTCCCACCAATATCGGCGGAAGATTCTCCGACTTCGCGAGGTCGGCGAGCGCTTGGGCGCTGGCTTCGATGAAGCCCTCTTTCAATAAGAGGTCCTCGGGCGGGTAGCCCATCAACGAGAGTTCGGGGGTCACCACGAGATCGGCCCCCACGAGCGCGGCCTGAGCGCGAAATCGCCCAAGCGTCTCGACGTTCTGTGTGAAACCGCCCACCACCGCGTTCATCTGGGCCAGGGCGAGTCGAAGCGTAGCCACGCCGTGAGCCTAATGGTGCTCGTTCTCGACCTTCGAGGAAAATGATTCACACTCCATTAACAGAACTCGGGGTAGAAGGGGGGTGCCACCCATAAGACTGGTGGAGGTCGCGTGAGCACGCGATGACACTACGAAGGAGCAGCGTTGTCGTATCAGGCTGAGTACATCTGGATTGACGGGACCGAGCCGACGCGAAAGCTTCGGAGCAAGACCAAGATCGTCGCCGACGGTAAGAAGCCGCCGCAGTGGGGCTTCGACGGTTCCAGCACGAACCAGGCCACGGGTCACTTCTCGGACTGCGTGTTAGAGCCCGTGTTCACGTGTCCCGATCCACTGCGTGGACCCAAGGACGTGTTGGTGATGTGCGAGGTGTTGAACCCCGACATGACGCCCCACGTGACCAACAAGCGAGCGCACGCCGTGGCGACCGCGAAGAAGTTCGCCAGCTTCGCACCAATGTTCGGCATCGAACAGGAGTACACGTTCTTCCAGGACGACCGTCCCTACGGATGGCCCGAGGAAGGCTTCCCCGCTCCTCAGGGTCCGTACTACTGCGGCGTCGGAGGCGCGAAGATGCCCGGTCGCGACATCGTCGAAGCCCACACGTTGGCCTGTCAACGCGCGGGTATCGCCATCGAGGGCACGAACGCGGAAGTCATGATGGGCCAGTGGGAGTTCCAAGTTGGTGTCCTTGGAACTGTCGAGATCGGTGACCAACTCTGGACCGCGCGCTGGTTGCTCGAGCGCATCGCCGAAGAGTACGACGTCGACGTGAGTTACGCCGCGAAGCCCATCAAGGGTGACTGGAACGGTGCCGGCGCGCACACGAACTTCTCCACGAACCAGATGCGCGCGAACGGCGGCATCGCGGCCGTCATCGCTGGTGCCGAGGCGCTCGGGACCCGCGTCAACGAGCACATCGCCGTGTACGGCCCGGGTATCGAGGATCGATTGACGGGTGCGCACGAAACCGCGCCCTACTCCAAGTTCTCATACGGTGTCTCAGACCGCGGGGCGTCGGTGCGCATTCCGGCCGCCGTCGCGCGAGAGAAGAAGGGCTACCTCGAAGACCGTCGCCCGAACGCCAACATCGACCCGTACGTCGTGTCCGCCATCATCGTCGAGACGATCTGTGGTGCTGCGAAACCACCGGCGAAGAAGAAGGCCGTGAAGAAGGCGCCCGCCAAGAAGAGTGCCGCGAAGAAGACCACCGCTAAAAAGGTGGCGAAGAGGACCCCCGCCAAAAAAGCAGCGAAAAAGCGTTAAGACCCCAGAAACCAAAAGGCCCGCCGCTGTTGAGCGGCGGGCCTTTTGGTTTCTTATCAAATCGCGGACGTAGTGAGAAGGTGCGAGAATGTCCCACATGCAAAGCCAGGCTCAGTACGTTCTACGTACCGTAGAAGAGAGGGGCGTGCGTTTCGTCCAGCTCTGGTTCACCGACGTCCTCGGGCGCCACAAGGCCTTTCACGTCACGCCCGCCGAGCTCGAAGACGCGCTCGATCAGGGAATGACCTTTGACGGCAGCGCGATCGACGGGTTCTCCAGGACCACGGAGTCGGACCTCCTCGCCCGGCCCGACCTCACCACGTTTCAACTACTGCCCTGGTACGAGCAGGGTGCCGGCGTCGCGCGGGTCTTTTGCGACATCGTCAATATCGACGGGACGGCCTTTGAGGGTTGTCCGCGTCAGCAGTTGCGACGCGTCCTCGACAACGCCCGAGCGCAGGGCTTCACGTTCTTCGTCGCGCCCGAGATCGAGTACTTCTACTTCAACGATCTCAACCCCTACGCGCAGCCAGTGCCCATCGACCGTGGCAGCTACTTCGACCTCCTGTCCGACGACACCGCGAGTCAGCTACGGCGCCAAACGGTCCTCACGCTCGAAGAGATGGGCATCGGCGTCGAGCACGCCCAGCACGAGGACGCCCCCGGTCAGCACGAGATCGACTTGCGTTACACCGACGCGTTGACCATGGCCGATACGGTGATGTCACTGCGTCACGTCGTGAAAGAACTCGCGCGCCAGTCCGGCGTCGCGGCGAGCTTCATGCCCAAACCGCTGGCCAACGTGCAGGGCTCAGGCATGCACACCCACCTCTCGTTGTGGCGCGACGAGAAGAACGCCTTCATTGGCGAACACACGTATGGTCTGAGTGATCTCGCGGCGAAGTTCATCGCCGGGCTCGTGCGTCACGCGCCCGAGATCACCGCCGTCACGAACCAGTGGGTGAACTCGTACAAACGTCTCGTGCCTGGCGCCGAAGCCCCCGTCGGAGCCGAGTGGGCACACTACGACGCGGCCGCGCTGGTGCGCGTGCCGTCAGTGAAACCCGGCCGCATGGACTCCACCCGCATCGAATACCGCTCACCGGACTCCGCAGCCAATCCCTACCTCGCCTTCGCCGTCATCCTGGCGGCGGGCCTGCGCGGCGTGACGGGCAACTACGAGTTGCCCCGCGAGGGCCAGCGCACCGCCGCGCTGCCTCAGTCGCTGGCCGAAGCGGTCGACCTCATGGAGTGTTCGGAGCTGATGCACGAGACGCTCGGCAGTCACCTCGTCGAGTGGTTCCTACGTAACAAGCGCGCCGAGTGGGACGCGTACCGCGTTCAAGTCACGCCCTTCGAACTCGAGCGATACCTCCCGCTGCTGTGAGTATCGACGTCGTGCTCTGCGTTCCCTCGTGCGAAGGGCCGGTACGCAAGGCCTTCGACGTCACCGGGGTGACCCCCGCCATCGCCGCCACGGCGCGACTCAACGAGATCACGGCACTCGAGCCCACCGACGGCTTCTCCGGCGCGGTCATCAACGCGGCGGCCCTCCCCTTCACCGAGGCGATGAATCTCTGTCGCCAATTGCGCCAGCGCGAGCGCGGCGTCGGACCCATCATCTTGCTGCTCGACCACTACCAACTCGACGACCTCACGTTTCGAGAGAACCTCTTCGACGACTTCGTCGTTGGTCCCTACGACGTCAGCGAACTCGCGACGCGACTTCGCCATCGGCTCCGGCGCGCGGGAAACGAGAGCGTGGCGCCGCGCATTGAACACGCCGAGCTCTCGATGAACCTCGAGACCTACCAAGCGTCCATCGCCGGACGCGTGATGGACCTCACGTACATGGAGTACGAACTACTCAGGTTCCTCGCGACGAATCCCAACCGTGTCTTCACGCGCGCGACGCTGCTCAGTCGAGTGTGGGGTTACGAGTACTACGGCGGCGCGCGCACCGTCGACGTGCACGTGCGTCGTCTTCGAGCGAAGCTGGGTGAGGAGTACGCGCACCTGATTCAAACGGTGCGATCGGTGGGCTACAAGTTCGGTACGTCGAACGACTACGGCGTCTAACGTTCGGGCGCGTAGGCCCAGAGCTCCACTTCGGCCTGGGCGCCGAGGGGCAGTTGCGCCACCGCGATCGCCGTGCGCGTGGGCAACGGGTCACTGAAGGTTTCGAGCCACACTTCGTTGCACGCGGCGAAGTCTCCCATGTCCAGCACGAAGAGTGAGGCCTTCACGACGTCGGCCAACGTCGCGCCCGCCTCGGCGAGCACAGTTTGGGCATTCGCGAGAGCTTGGCGCAACTGGGCGGCGGTGCCGCCTTCAACGAACGTCGTCGTGTCGCGATCGGGTAACACGCCCAACTGACCCGAGATGATGACGAAATCGCCCGCGCGACGCCAAGGCGAGTAGGGACGCTTCGGACTCACGAGTGTTAGCTGAAGGAGTTGCCGCACCCGCAGGTACGCGTGGCGTTGGGATTCGTGATGTGAAAGCCCGCGCCCTGAAGACCATCGGCGAAGTCCAGCGACGCGCCGTTCAACAGCTCCGCGCTCGCCGGGTCGACGACGACCTTGACGTCGCCGAACGAGCTGACGACGTCGTCGTCGGCGATCTCGGAGTCGAAGTACATGTCGTAGTTAAAGCCCGAGCAGCCGCCCGACTTCACGGCCACGCGTAGCGCGAGGGCTTCGTCCGTCCCGGCCGCAGAGATGAGTTCGGCGACTTTCGTGATCGCGGTGGCGGTCAGCGTGATGGGCTCGGTGACCTTTGCGGTCAAGTTCACGTTGGTAGTGGTCATCTCGACTCATCTCCTTTAGAAATGCTTACATCCATGGTAGCGAAGGATTTCTCGTTTGGACACCGCACTTTTGAGGGAACTTTATGAGCCCTCGGCCTCATATCCCTCGTCACCGGGGTCAGGACGACCCTCTCGCCGTTGCGTTCAACGATTTGGGGTTCCACGCGGACAATGGAGCGTAGTGACCGGGCGTAGTTGAGCACCTCGGCGGTGCTCGAAAAGTGAGCAATCGCTTGGAGATTTCGTACGGTAGGGAACATCATCTCGAACTCGCCACGGGCGTTGGCTCCTAGCGCCTCGCTGGGACGGACCCACAGATCGGCGACGGTCTCGCCCGCGTCGTGCGTGGCGAGCTGGCCACTGGGCGCGTGCGCGACGAAGAATCGGGTGTCGTAGCGGCGCGGTGGCCCCACGGGCGTGATCCAGTGCGCGACGTACTCGAGACCTCGAAGGTCCAAGAGGAGACGCTCGTCGTCCATCATCGAAAGGAAGTCCAACGTGCCGGCGTTCACGGCACGACGGTGCGCGGCCATCCTCGCTACGTCGTCGGGGTCCGTAAAGTTCACGACCGTACCGGCGTGATCACAGGCGATGAGCAGACCCGCCTCTTCAAAGAGCTCGCGCAGACACGCGACGTAGAAGGCCAGTCCGCCAACGCCGAGTTCGAGGCGGTGCGACGCGGCCTCATCGCTCAGCCCGTAGACGAGTCGCTCGGCGTTGGCGTCCGCGTCGTCGACGGCGCCACCGGGAAAGACGTGAGCTCCACCGACGAAGTCGCTGCGGATGTTTCTACGGAGCATAAGAATCTCGTAACCATTCGATGAATCTCGAAGCGTGAGAACGGTCGCCGCGGGGCGAGGAATCAGTGTTTCGGCCACAATGGTCAACTTACCGACTCCACCCCCTCTATGTTTCACACGTCCTACGTCCACTAAGTTTGAGTGTCTTACATCTCTAAGGAGCATCGTGGCTAAGACCCCGACAACGAAAAAGCGCCCGACGCCGCCAAGACCTCCCGCGCGGGGTGGACGGCCCGCCGGTCTCTTCACGTGGATCGCCGTTGGACTCGTCGTCGTCGTCGTGGCGGCTCTCGTCATCATCAAGGTCGCGAGTGGCGGCACAACGAACAAGGCGGTCTCTTCAGTCTTCCAGCCGACCGACGCGACCACCGTTGCTGAACTCACGAAGGTGCCAGCGTCCGTCTTCAACACGGTCGGCACGACCTCACCGGTCGCGCCCGTCACGCCACCGCTGGACCTTAAGGGCCAGCCGGCGTTGACTGCCACGAACGCGTCGGGTAAGAAAGTACCCGAGATCCTCTATATCGGCGCGGAGTATTGCCCCTTCTGCGCCGCACAGCGCTGGTCCACCATCGTCGCCCTCAGTCGCTTCGGCACGTGGTCAGGACTGGGCAACATGTCGAGCTCATCGACTGACTACGCCCCTAACACGCCCACCTTCACTTTCGCAAAGGCGAAGTACACGTCGCCGTACTTGGTGTTCACGAGTGTCGAGGAGTACACGAACATCCCCGACGCGGCGACGGCTTTTTACACCACGCTGCAGAAACCCACCACCCAAGAGTCGGCGCTGATCGCCAAGTACGACACGCCCAAGTACGTCAAGGGAATGACGACGTCGCAGATTGGATCAATTCCTTTCATCACCTTCGGCAACAAGTTCCTCGTCTCGGGCGCGAGTTACTCACCGCTGACGCTTGCGAGTACGACGCGCAGCACGATCGCGGCGGGACTCAGCAACGCCACCAGTCCCGTCACGCAGGCCATCATCGCCTCGGCGAACTATCAGACGGCCGCCATCTGCTCGTTAACGAACCAGCAGCCCGGCAACGTCTGTACGAGTCCGGGCGTGAAGGCGGCGGACAAGGTGTTGGGTCTTAAGTGATCGAAGCGGAACTTAGTGTTCCGCGCTGGGCCGAGGTCACGACGTTCGTACTGAGCCTCCTCGGACTCGGCCTCTCGATCTATCTCACGATCACGCACTTCGCCAAACAGCTCCTCGTGTGCTCGGGGACGGGCTTCGTGGACTGCGCGAAGGTGACGACCTCGCCCCAGTCCTACTTTCTGCACGTGCCCGTCGCCTTTTTGGGCCTCGGTACCTACGCGGTCATGACCGCGATCAATTCACCCTGGGCGTGGCGCGCGAAGGCGCGCTGGCTGCACGTGGCCCGATTCGCTCTGTCGGCGATCTCGATGTGCTTCGTCCTGTGGCTGGTCTACGCCGAGTTCATCATTATCAAGAGCATCTGTCTCTACTGCACCGCGGTGCACCTGACGACCTTCGCGCTCTTGATCGTGCTCACCCTCGTCAGTCCGGCCCAACTGGGCTGGACTAGACCACGCGCGTTAACGCCCGACGTTCAAACTCGTTGAGGCCGCCCCAGATGCCGTAGGTCTCGTGACGATCGAGCGCGGCGCGAAGACAGTCTTCGCGAACACCACAGCCCGCACAAATCCGCTTGGCAAGGAGTTCACGCTCGACGCGGTCTTCCTTACGTTCGGCGCTATCGGCGGAATAAAAGAGCGAGCCCTCGCTCCCACGACAAGCCGCGGCGCTCGACCAGTCCATCGACGTCATCGCCATAATCCGCCCCCCTGAATTGCCCTGACTCGCAGACTAACCACCCATGACCTCAAAGCACAAGGGAAGATTTTGAATCAGGAAGGGCACTCTCAAATCTCGCAATTCCCGACTCCGCTACGCTGAATCTCGTGGCTACCGTTCTTCTCGCCAGCGATCTGGCCTCGCTTCGTCGCGAACTCGAGACCATGTTGTCCGGACCCGGTATCGATATCGAGGAAGCCTCGAGCGGCCCCGACACCATCGCTCGGGTCAAAGAGGGCGGCGTGGACCTCGTCGTGGTGGACCTGCAGATCGGTGCCATGGGCGGCATGGCCATCACCATGGAGCTGCGAAATCTCGAGTCCTACGGTGGGGCCGATCCCGTCTCGGTACTCATGTTGCTCGATCGCCGTCCCGACGTGTTCCTCGCTCGACGCTCGGGCGCCGAGGGCTTCGTCGTGAAACCGCTCGACCCCCAACGACTTCGTAGTGCGGTACGCGCGCTGCTTCGCGGGGAGAGTTACGAGGACGATTCGTTGCGACCAGCAACCGTCCGCGTCGGCAGTACCGACTCTCAATGACTGACTCGAAGCCTCCCCCGTCGGGCCTCGCGCGGTTCCGCGCGCGACTGTCGGGGCGCGAGAACGCGCGACCGCCCTCTCCCGAAGCGGTGGCCATCCACGTCCGCGTCGATCAACTGAGCGAGCTCGAACTTCGTGACGTGATGACCCCACGGGTGGACGTGGCCTTTCTCACTCTCCCGGTGACGCCCGAAGCCATCGCTGAGGCGGTACGCGACACGGGCCACTCTTGTTTTCCCGTCGTGAGCGACGACCTCGACGACGTGATCGGCGTGCTCTTCGTCAACGACCTCTTTCGAAGTTCCACCTTGAAGCGCGCGATCGGCGTCTCGCTGCCGACGGCCGACGAGATCGCTCGCAAGATACGTCGTCCTCTCATGTTGCCCGAGACGTTCGACCTCCTCGAGAGCTTGAGCGAGATGCGCAAGCAACATCGGACCTTCGCGCTGGTCCTCGACGAACACGGTGGCGTCGCGGGGGTCGTGTCCATCCGAGACATCCTCGAACAACTCGTTGGCGACCTCAACGACGAGTTCGATGAAGACGACGAGCCGACCATCGTGCGAATCCGACAGCACCGCTGGCTGGTGGACGGCCAGACCCACGTCGATCGTGTCGAAGAGGAGTTGGGTCTCGAGGTCCCTGAGGGCGAGTACGTCACGATCGCTGGTTTCGTCCTCGATCTCGCCGGCGAGATTCCCGTTGCGGGAACGACCTTCAGTTACGGCGACTGGACCTTTCGCGTGCAGTCGGTGGAGAAGCGTCGTATCAGCGAGCTGGTCATCGAGTTCCATCCGCCGATGGAGCCTGAGGTACCGAGCACGATTTAGATTTTGTTGGCAATACGAGTCAACGAGTAGGATTATCGGGCTGCGGGGGAACTCGCCGCGGGCTGTAGCGCAGCTTGGTAGCGCGCTGCGTTCGGGACGCAGAGGTCCCGGGTTCAAATCCCGGCAGCCCGACCACCACGCAGTACACAGGTGAATGAAACATAGGCCCCCATCGTCTAGCGGCCTAGGACACCACCCTTTCAAGGTGGCGGCACGGGTTCGAATCCCGTTGGGGGTGCTTCGTAATCCCTGATACAGGTGTATTTCTGTTGGCTGACCGTTAGCTGCGAAAGTACCCTAATTTTCGCGAAAAGAACGCCGTTAATGCCCAATTGATGCCGCGAGCACCCCAAATCCGATCAAATATATTGCAAAACGCTTGCGGGCAAAGGGTGAAGCGCCAGAGTTCCCACCACCTTTCACGGGTGGTGCCTTCTATTTCGCGAGTCGGACGGTATGGAATGCCGGTGATTTCCACCTACATAATATAAGTCTTGACTTTTAGAAGCTACGACTTATACTCTGTTGGTGTGGGAAATCGAACTTACCGATCAGGCGAGCGAATGGCTCCTTTCACTAGACCAAGAAGACCGCGTAGCAATCGCGGGTTCAATTGACCTACTGGAGCAACTCGGGCCAAACCTGGGCCGACCCGCTGTAGATTCGGTCAAGTCTTCACGGCACCACAACATGAAGGAGCTTCGCTCAGTCGGCGGAAATCTCCGAGCGCTGTTCTGTTTCGACCCGCGTCGCACGGCGATTGTGCTGCTGGGCGGTGACAAGACAAATGACTGGGTCGGATGGTATGACCGAAACATTCCGTTGGCCGACGATTTGTACGACGAATATCTTGACGAGATCCGAAAGGAAGGTTTGATCTGATGCCAAAGACGACTCCGTGGCGCGAAGTGCGCAAGCGCCTCGATATGGATGAGCAGGCGGTCGCGCGAGAACGGTTGCGTTTGCGTCTGGCGATTCTGCGCGAACAACTTGGCAAGAGCCAGATGGAACTCGCCGAACTTCTCGGTACCTCACAACCAAACGTGTCGCAACTCGAACGAAGTGACGATCTTCAACTGTCATCGATTGCGAAATATATACATGCGCTCGGTGGTCAGCTCCAGGTCAACGCCGTAGTCGGGAATACGACCTACCGGCTGATTGACGACGTGGATGAAACGGTGTCGGCGAAGTCCTGAGGGACAATCCGAACTACCTCTGGATATACATCGCTCCCGGTGGAAGGATGACCCCGTGTATTCGATCTACGCCACGAAGAAACTGTTAGATCGAATGCAAGAGCCAACTATCTGCCCCATCCCGGAAGCAACAACGAAGCTCGGCAACTGGTTCGCGAAGCCACTATTTTGGCGTCCCCAATATGCGCTCTTTGTTAATGAAGTGACATTTCTACCAGTCTTCGCGTCATTGGCGCCTGCTTCCTCGCTCGCCAATCGCTTCCCCGACGATCTAGCAATGACTCTTCGCACCCATGGTGTCCCTAGGTCATTCATCGAGGACGAACTTTTCGAGATGGACGATGTTGCCGTCTCTAAAACGAGCAATCGTCGAGTAGTTGGGATTTTGAACGAACTGGCCACCATGGCAACTCGCATGCGGGACTATCGCTCTGATTTGACTCCACTCCATCTCGCGATGGAGTTGGCTCGAGTTCCTTTAGGGATCTCCGGAGGGCATTATCGAGTCCCCGAAGAAGCGCTACAAAATCTCGTATCGGCTCTTTGAGAGAAACCTCATAACGGGCAAAGGTCGGACGGGCATTTTTAAGTTTCTTCATCAGTGCCCATGAAATGCCCGGGATATGCAAACGCGACATTCTGATGTCGAGAATCTCGCTCTGACCAGTACCTTTACCAGCCTTGACTCTAGAATGCGTCCACCCTTTCAAGGTGGCGGCACGGGTTCGAATCCCGTTGGGGGTGCGAGCGAGTTTTCGCGCAAAAGTGGATGTCATCCGCAGTTTGAAGCGAATCATCGCGCACGAGGTCTACAACGCGTTGAAGAAAGACCTACCTCAAAATTGAGTTTTGATTTTTATAGGTCCTTCAAACAAGTCAAATGAGGCGCCTACGTTGCTTCTCAATTCGAATCTCGGAAATAGTGACCTTCATCGAGATCCTCACTCAGCCCTAGGTGCGTCGGGAGCCAGTCGAAATTTTTCTGAGTCAGCACGCTCGACGCGGACCCATTAGGAGTCGGCCGGTCAATTTCGCGATTCCACGAGAAGGCTCAATTGACGTGCGATCGCGTCCAAAGGCGCACCCCCTCGTTCAGCTCTACAAAGAATGAGTGCGCCTTCAACGCTGGCGACTGCGATCGTAGCGATCCCTTGCGCACTTTCTTTGACAACGCCCGCCGCCTCTAGTTGCTCGGCCAACAACGCCGCCCACGAATGAAACGCTTCACGGGCATCGTCCAATAGTTCGTCATCACTAGCCGGAATGTCAATCGTCACTCCGGCCACCGCGCAACCTGCCGCACCATCCGTCGCCTCAACGACGTGTCGAAAGAGCGCGACGAAATGATGGAGTACCTCCTTCGCGGAGCTTGCCGAACACGCCCGCATGTGAGCGAGTACCTGCTCCGAGGTCAATCGAACTGCGTCCTTCGCCAATTCCCTCTTCCCTCCTGGGAAGTGAAAGTAAATCGAACCACGAGGAGCTCCGCTGCTGGCAAGCACGTCGGAGAACGACGTTGCGTTCAGTCCCTGAGAGCCGATCAGAGCGGCGGCACTTTGCACCATCTTCTTTCGACTGTCGCTAGCCACACTCTCTCCATTGACTATGACGAGCGTCATAGAGTACGCTGAGCCCGCTGACTATGACAACCATCATACTTAACTGAGGAGAGACGCAATGCCCATGATCGACGTGTACGCCACTGAAGGAACCTTCTCCGATAAGCATTCTCTCGCCACCGATCTCGCGAACGCCGTGATGCGCTGGGAGAAGGTGCCACCGATCTCGCTCTTTAAGAACAACACCGCGGCCTTCGTTCACGAACTACCCGAGGGAGCAATCTCGAACGCCGCGGGAAACACAAACTACGTGCGAGTGCAGGTTCTCACTCCGGTAGGGGTCTTGGATCGAGAAAAACAGCTCGGGGTAGTGAGAGAGCTAACCGACATCGTCGCCGCCGCTGCGGGTGACCCTGGCTTGACCGAGAGAACTTGGGTTCTTGTCACTGAGTCACCCGAAGGGGGGTGGGGCATCAACGGCCACGCGAACACGAGTGCCGACATCGTTGAAGCTGCTCGTGCCGAACTGACAAAGATTGCGCAACAAAAAGATTCGACACCGTAAACGCATGTTGAGGCGATCAAACCATAAATGGGCTTAATCGGGTGCAGTTGCTGACCGGAGTCCCCTTAGGTTTATTTCAACCCCGACTATGTTTTCAATTAGTGCCCGTGGAGTGCCCACCAGATGTATCGGCTCAAAACAGAGGGGACTGCTGTCGATTCGGTTGACATTTCGGACTGCTTTCTTTCAAATTTACTCGAACGTACATAGCCGTAGCCAGACTCGAATTGGTTTCCCAACACAAACTCAGCACAACATTCCCGACTGAACGAGGAGCGGATATGGATCGAAAATGGTGGACGTTGATCGTAGTATGCGCCGCGACATTCATGTTGTTACTCGACGTCACGATCGTCATCGTTGCGTTGCCCGAGATTCAGAAAGGGCTTCACGCCAGTTTCTCGGATGTGCAGTGGGTCATCGACGCCTACGCGCTGACGTTGGCGTCATTACTGCTCACGGCCGGGTCGCTCGCCGACCGTTTCGGACGACGGCTGTTGTTCGTGATTGGGCTCGCCATTTTCACTCTCGGCTCGCTGCTGTGCGGATTCGCCCAGTCGCCCTTGATGCTCACGCTCTCGCGTAGCGCCCAGGGCGTGGGCGGGGCGATCCTGTTTGCGACGTCCCTCGCGCTCCTGGCCCAGAGTTTCCGCGGAAAAGACCGCGGTGTCGCGTTTGGCGTCTGGGGCGCGATCACAGGTGTCGCCGTGGCGTTGGGGCCAATTCTCGGTGGTGTAATAACGACCGGTATCAGTTGGCGCGGCATCTTCTTAGTGAATATTCCGGTCGGAGTGGTTGCCATCGCCGTCACGCTGTGGCGAGTGGACGAGTCGAAGACACCGGACGCGTCGCGACCCGACTGGACCGGTTTCGTGGTGTTGACGGCTGGACTGATCGCGTTGGTCTACGGGTTGATTCGAGCCAGTGAGGAAAGCTGGGGAGACGTCGGTGTCTGGATCTGTTTGGCGTTAGCGGCGGTGTTGTTCCTGGTGTTTGTCGCTGTAGAGCACCGCAGTGCTCATCCGATGTTCGACCTGTCGCTCTTTCGAACGCCGACGTTCTCAGGCGGACTCATCGTCGCGTTTACGATGAACGGTTCGCTCTTCGCGATGCTTCTGTACCTCGTTTTGTATTTGCAGGACGACCTCGGTTATTCGGCCCTCGCCACTGGCGCACGATTGCTCGTATTGAGTGGCGGCACGATGATCTCTGCGACTGTCGCCGGACGTCTCAGCAGTCGCGTGCCGATTCGATGGCTCATCGGTCCAGGTCTCGCGCTGGTTGGTGTCGGACTATTACTCATGGGTGGACTCACGGGCACGACCACCTGGACGCACTTGGTACTCGGCTTCATTCTCGCGGGCGTCGGGTCAGGCATGGTTAATCCTCCGTTGGCTTCAACCGCGGTCGGTGTGGTGACGCCAGAACGCTCGGGCATGGCCGCAGGAGTAAACACCACTTTTCGTCAAATCGGGATCGCGGTCGGCATCGCGCTCTACGGAACTATCTTCTCTTCCGCTCTCCAAAACGGACTCAGCCATTCATTGGCGTCGCTCAACCTTTCGGCTGCCCGTGTCAGTGCAATCGTCACGGCGATTAAGGAGGGGTACGGCGGTCGGGTCATCCAATCCGTCCCACCTGCACAGCGTGACAAGGTAATCGCTGCATTGCACTCGAGTTTTGCGGGATCACTGAACGACCTATTGATCCTCAGTGGTGCAATGGCGCTTGTCGGGGCGCTCTCCGCGCTGATTCTTATTCGTCCAAAAGACTTCGTGTCGATGTCTACACCGGTCCACACGGGATAGACGACGTCATGTGACGTACACATTTCATTGCTGTACGCTACGCGCGCTCAGACGATTTTGAGGGCCGCACAGACGGTGCCGCTCGAGTGATGTCGTTTCGTTTTCATCAGTATCGTGACGCAGATGTTCATGTTAAATACTGTTCTACGGGGTCCGTTCGAAGGTCCTAAGTGTGCAAAGAGATCGATTGACATTTCTTGCGACCGCGAACCAAACTGGACTCTGCGGGCAAGCTCAGTTTCGGGAAGTTAAGAGGTGATCGGTGTCACGAGATTTGGAATTGATTCGTTAATGCCCAGAGAACGCCCAACAAGTAACACAACGCAAATGCGAACCGCAATGCTCGCCTTTGACCCGGCATTTCTTTAGCCACCGACTGACCTCACAACCACCCTTTCAAGATGGCGGCACTGGTTCGAATCCCGTTGGGGTGCTACTTGTGCTTTGGACCTGACATGATCACTAGATGAACCAAGGATTCGTGACCGGCAAACCTCGGGTGTGGCTGCGTCTTGATGGGGTGGTTCTCCTTGTCACATCAATCATTCTGTTCGCACTCACTCATCAACACTGGTGGGTTTATCCGGTGCTGTTTTTTGTGCCCGACGTCTTCATGATTGGCTACATGCGCGACACCAAGGTTGGTGCCATTTTCTATAACGCAGGTCACAGTTATTTCTTGCCGTCGCTACTCGTTCTCTTCGGCTGGCACCACCACCTGGCTCTAGCCATTGGCCTCATTTGGCTCGGCCACGTGGGCTTTGACCGATTGGCCGGCTACGGCCTCAAGTACGACACGAACTTCAAGCACACTCACTTGGGCAGTCTCTCCAACGAAAAGCACGGTGCTTGATTAGCCGTGATCCCTCGTTAGCCACCCCAGTCGAGAGTCCTGCCTCGTCGACACAAGGGGTGCTACGCATTTTTGCTGGCCACAACGACTGTCAGTCGCTCACGCTGTCGAGTACGGCCGCCACTGCCTTCTCACCTTCCATAAACTCTCTCGTCCCTCGTGCGACTCCGGCGTGACCTTTCATTGCTTGGAGTGTCGCGGGACCCGTCGAACAAATCGTCTCGTCCTTGAACAGCTAGCGAGTTAAAAAATTGACTTTCGAGAACCTACCCTGGTGGGATCGCGGGCGTCGTGGCGGAAGTGGTGGTCGTGGTTGGTGTAGTCGTCGTCGTGGTCGTGGTGGTCGGAATGGTGGTCGTGGTTGACGTCGTAGTCGTGGCGACCGTGGCCTCGTAACTGACGAGGTCCCTGAGGTACACGGCCTGCGCCTCAAGGTACATCGTCACCGTCCTTGGCCACTGCGCCCATCTGCTCTTCAGTTCCGTGAGGGCCGTCGTTTCTAGCGCGCTCAACGGTGTGGTGTTCGAAGGGACCGGGGGCATCACCATCGCGGTAAAGGCCCAGCCACAGCCTGGACCAACGGTGTCTTGCGCTGGCTCTCTGACCACCGTGGTGAGAGCGACCGTCGGCACGACTGGCGCAGTCGGTGCACTGATGATCGAGCCCTTCGGTGGTGGTTTGACGAACGGCAGTTTGGCGTTCAATAAGAGGAGGTTTGGACGGGTCAATTTCGCTGGCGGGGTGACGACGATCGCCGATGCGTAGGGACGGTAGTTGGCCTGGGTGGGATTGCGTCCCGAGGCGAGCACGGACGCGTTCTCATTGACGCACACGGAGGACAGCACGGGCGCGAGCTGCGCGTCGAGCTGGCCGGCGAGCGCCATTGTTGCCGTCGTGGCGCTCTGGTAGCCGGTCGGGAAGCCGTAGAGCGAAATGACGACGTCGCCACTTCGAAACGTCACGTCGAGGATGGAGGTTCCCGAGACGTTGGTACCGCTCGCAACAAATCCGTCCAGTCCTGTTGGCGACGCTGTCTGTACGTAGTCTCCGCTACAGCTATACGTGCTCGCCTCTGTGTTGGCAACGACGAGGGCACCGAGTCCCGCGCCGTAGACGTCGACGTTCGCGACCACCAGAAGCGACGTTGATGAGAGTGTCAGCGAACGAGAGACCTGGGCCACAGGGATCGTCGACGTGGCGCATCCCGCGAGCAACGGGTCGTTCGTGGCGTAAGACGGGTCGCTCGCTGCGTACCCGGTCTCGTGACGCAGGTCGGCGAGCAGCGTGGTGACGACGGTCTGTGCTGGCGAGGCGTCGAGCGCCGCGGTCGCTTTGGGCACCAATGACGTCGTAGTGGTCGCCGGCGTGGTCGCGCCGGGCGCGACGGGCGTGAACCATAGGCCCGACACCGCGAGAATCAGGATGACGCTGAGTCCGACGGCCAGTACGGCGGTGCCAGCAAAAGCGAGATGGCCCACGACCCAGTGCCCCGTCTTTCGAAGGGCGCTGCCCGTGGCGTTCATGATCGATCGCGCGGTCGTCACGGCGCCGGTCCCTCGTACGCGCTGAGGGTCACCGGGTCGCCACGTGACACCGACGTTCCGGCTGGCGGGTTGGTGGTGCCCGCGACCCCGTTGATCGGTCCGGTGACGACGAGGCCGAGTGCTTGGAGTAGCGCACGTGCGTTCGTCACCGAGAGGTCCGCGACGTCGGGCACCACCTCAGAGGCATTCGCCAGATAGATCTCGGTCGGTGGTGCGATGGGAACGTCGGGCTGTCCCTGGAGGATAGAGGTCATCGCCATCTTGAACATCTCGGCGGGGAGTGTCCCTCCATACACTGCTCCGACGCCGGCGACGTTGTACAAGGGGTAGGTCACCCCGCGCGGGTCGCCCATCCATACGGCCATCGCGGTCGTTGCGGTGTAACCGTCGAACCAGGCGGAGCCGAAGTTGGACGTCGTGCCCGTCTTACCGGCGAGCGTGTGCCCCGCGACGGCCGCCCCGGTACCGGTACCCGAAGTGATGACGCCCGCCAAGAGTGAGGTCACGGTGTCGGCGACCGCCGTGGAGAGGACCTGCGTGCACTGAGGGGAGACCTTGAGCGAGATCCCATTCGCGAGGGTGACCGCGGCGACGGCGTTGGGCGTGCAATGCAGTCCGTGGGCGGCGAGCGTCGCGTACGCGCCGGCCATCTGGATGGGCGTGAAGCCGCGGGCCCCGAGAGTGAGGCTGCCCTCCTTGTAAGTGACGGCGTTCGGACCGGAGAGTGGGAGGGAGTCGCCGAGGCCCATTGCGCGCGCCGTCTTGGCGATGGGCAGCACGCCGACCTTCTCCTCCAACTGAACGAAGGCGGTATTCACGGAGCCGTCGGTGGCCTCCGCGATCGTGAGGTTGGTGGCGGAGGACGGTTCGGCGTTGTTGAAGTAGCCGCCGGGCGGATTATCGAAGACCGTCGAGTGGTACTGGCTCCCTGCGGGGAGAATGGTGGTGAGCGGTATGCCGGCGCTGAGAGCCGCCGACAGCGTGAACGCCTTGAAGGTCGAGCCCACTGGTGAGGAGGAGTTGGCGTAGTTGAGCGTCGTCTCGTTCTTCGTCGCGTCGAGGCCGTAGACGCGATTCTGCGCCATGGCGGTGACGGCACCGGTGCCCGGCGTCTCGACGACGATCGCGGTACCCACGCGGTTGGTGACGCCCACAATGGAAACCGCCGCGGCCTCGGCCGCTGCCTGCTCGCTCGGGACGAGTGTCGAGTGGATAATGAGCCCACCTTGTTCCAGCGTGGCGACACGTTGGGCGGGGGTCGCGCCGAGGGCGGGCAGCGTCGTGAGCTCGTTCGACACCCAGTCACAGAAGAAGGGGACCTTCGACGCTTGACAGCCAGTGGTCGGCAGTGATGGTCGTAGACCGAGCGGCGACGCGACCGCGGCACGCTCTTGGGCCAGCGTGATCTGATGGTTGAGGTACGTGACGTGCAGCACCTGCGTGCGCATGGTGCGCGCGAGCGTCGGGTTGGTGAGTGGGTCGTAGGAGGTGGGGGCCTCCACGAGCGCGACGAGCATCGCCGACTGCTGAAGATTGAGTTGCGACGCGTGGACCGAGTAGTAGCGCTTCGCCGCGGCTTCGATGCCGTAGGCCTGCGCGCCGAAGTAGACGGTGTTGAGATACCCATCGAGAATCTGATTCTTCGTGAGCTCGCGCGTGAGTTGGCGCGCGTAGACGATCTCGTTGATCTTGCGCTGGATCGTGTCGAGCGCGACCGCGGCCCCTCCTTGGAGTTCGAGGATGTTCTTCACGTACTGCTGGGTGAGGGTAGAGCCACCTTGGATGGGTCGGCCTTCGATGTTGGCGAGCAGCGCTCGGGCGATCCCGCGCGGATCGATGCCGTTGTTGGAGTAGAAGGAGCGATCCTCGGAGGAGAGAAGGACCTTGAGGACGATCGGCGCGACGGCGGAGAGTTTCACGGGCACACGATTCTCCGAGGTGAAGGTCGCCAGCACCGAACCGTTCGCGGCGAGCAGCGTCGAGTACTGCGGCAGCGATGGGATAACGAGGGGCGGCAGATCAGTCACCATCGCGTCGAGGTTCGCCGCGCCGACGATGATGGTCGAACTGACGGCGGGCACGTAGATCCCCGACACGATCAGGGCAATCACGGCACCCACGAGGAGCCACGCGGTGACGTGATGGGTGGCGCGTACGCGCAAGAGGAACGAAGGGAGCACGCGCTTACTCCCCGTCTTCATACCTGCTCTCGAGCGCTTGTTCAAAGAAGTTACGTCCGTTGCCCCCAGTGGTACCAGTACGCCCTCCTGACCCGCCGAGAATAGCGTCTCGTACGTCAACAGTGCGGTCAGCCTTGGCGAGCAGCCCATGGTCGAGGGTGCCGGACTGGACGATGTTGACCTCTTTATTGGCGACGGTCCCGTCCAACAAAAGCGGCCAGTTCGTCGAGTCAGCCGACCGATTCGATGAATTCGCGTAACAGATCTGCGCCGAGCTCTGGTGCTTGCAAGAGCCACCAATGACCTAGTCCGTCGAGTATCTGGTGACGAGCACCCAGCACGGCTGCAACCTCGCTCGACTTCTTCTCACCGCCGAAAGGGTCGTCTGAGGGACACAGCACCATTCCCGGTGCGGCGGTGGGCCTGAAAGCGCTACCCCAGTGAGCGAATGGATTCGGTGTCGCCGAGCGATAGAGATCGAGGATGCACGCGCCCATCGTTTCGTCGCTTGCTTCAGACATTGTCACCGCGTCGTCGTGCGGCACGCCGAGCATCTCCAAGCCAGACGCCCGCTCCTGTGGCGACGAGAGCCGCTGGGCGGTAAAGAACGCTTCCCCGTCACCGGGGGTCTGCCAGATCCGAGCGAAGTCGTGCCAGACATAGTCCGGATGCATGATGTTGGCGATGTCGGCGCTCCACGATCGCAGTCGGACGTCGCTGGCCGTCGCGACGCGGTACGTGAGACCGGCGCCCCAGTCGTGGCCAACGAGATCGACTGGTTCGTCAAACTGGTTCAACTCGCCAACGAGCCAGTCAACATACTCACCTTTCGTGGCACCGAATCCAACGGGACGAGCGCAGCCGAAGCCGGGCATCGACAGAGCGACCGACGGGGCGTTGAGGTTCGCACGCAACTTGTCCCAAATGACGAACGTTTCCGGGACTCCGTGCACGAACACGATCATCACGCAACCATATCGTCGGCAATGTAGCGTCGCCCCTAGAACTAAGAGGGGCGTGCATGGCGAGAGCGATCATTGTCGGGGGTCGGCCAACGGATCTTGCCACCGCAATTTTGTTAGCCAAGCGAGGCGTCGAGATCGTGGCACTCGATAGCGAAGCCTCGGCGCCGGGCGAGGTCGACGCGACGACGAGCTTCTGCGCTCGAGGATTCCGTTGAGGACTCTTATCGCGTGGATCAAACGACATGACGCAAACTACGCGGCACTTCGCCGAGCGACACGCACGGCGATCATCCTGCCCGCTCTCTTTGCGCTGAGCATCTACACCATAGGAAATGTTGAAGTGGGAACGTTCGTGGCGTTCGGGTCGATCGCGCTACTCCTCTTCGTGGACTTCTCAGGACCCATGCGCAGTCGTCTCCAGGCTCAGGCAGCTCTTTCGGTCACCGGTGCAGTCTTCGTCTGCCTCGGAACGCTGACGTCGCGTACCCTGTGGCTGTCGGTGCTGTCCATGGGGGTCGTAACCTTCGTTGTCATCTTCGCGGGTGTGGTCAGTTCCGTGCTCGCCAGCGCGACAACCTCCCTCCTCTTGACGTTTATTCTCTCGACCGCCGTTCCCGGTCCGACCTCCGTAATTCCGGATCGACTCGCGGGGTGGGGACTCGCTTCGGTCGTCTCTTTTTTCGCCGTCTGGCTACTGTGGCCAGCGAAAGGTCAAAGCGCAATTCGCGTCGCGGCGGCCACTGCGTGTCGAGCAATCGCCGTGAAGCTACGAACCGACGTCACCTTCTGGCGAGGCACCACCGCGCACTCCAGTGAGGAACGCCGAGACGTCATCGACGCCGCTCACGTTGCCGTTGAAACTCTTCATCGCGGATTCCTAGCGGTCCCGTCGAGACCCACGGGACTCGGTGTCTCATCGCGTGCCGTCGTGCGTCTCATCGACGAACTTCTCTGGCTGGATGCCCAGTTGATCGAGACGCGTCAACCTTTCGTCGCGACTCCCCCCACCGGAGAGGCCTGCCAGATTTTCTCGTCGTCGGCGGACGTGTTGGACGCGGGAGCAAACCTGCTCGATCGACCTTTTACTTCTCGAAAGGATCTCGACGGCGCTCTCCAAGATCTGCGGACATCGCTCAAGGACATGGAGCGCGAAACGACGCTCCACTTCCCAATCGCGGTCCGGGATGAGCTCAACGAAACAAAGTCAGAAATCGATACCGAAGAGAGGCGAATTGAGGAGCTCGTGGAATCACTTGAAGCAAGTTTCCGAGCCCAAGAATTGGGATTCGCAACATCTCGGATCGGCGACAACATCAACCTCGCCGCCGCCGCCGATCGGCGCGGGTGGCTCGACGCCATCACCGGACGCGTGCCCGGTACCTCGGCGGGTCGCTTCTCCTCGGCCCGAAGACGCGCCGCGGCATATTTCGAGCCGCATTCCGTATGGCTCCACAACAGCATCAGAGGCGCCATCGGATTGGCAATTGCCGTCTTCGTCGCAGAGAGGACCGGCCTCCAACATTCGTTCTGGGTCATTCTGGGCGCCCTTTCAGTACTGCGTTCGAACGTCATCAACACGGGCCAGAGCGCGTTGCGGTCGCTACTCGGTACGACGGTCGGCTTCGTCGTGGGTGCCGGGGCGTTGGTTCTGGTCGGTACCAACGTCACGCTCTTGTGGTTCCTCCTTCCGCTCACACTTCTCGTCGCAGGTTTCGCGCCGACCGCGATATCGTTCGCGGCCGGACAAGCGGGGTTTACCCTGACCCTCGTCATCCTGTTCAACCTCCTCCAACCCGTTGGCTGGCGAGTGGGGCTCTATCGAATTGAAGACGTGGCGATTGGCTGCGCCGTCAGCGTGGGTGTTGGCCTTCTCTTCTGGCCGCGTGGCGCAGCGGCAGCCCTCGGCTCTGCTCTGCGACAAGCTTTCGTCCAGAGCGCGTCCTACCTGGAAGCGGCCGTGAAGTACGGCACGGAACGCCTCGATAGATTCGTCCAACCTTTACGGTCCTTTGAAGCGGAGGAGGCGGCGGCCGCGGCCGCTTCTCTTCGTCTCGATGATGCCTTTCGAACGTACCTCGCCGAACGGAATTCACAACCAATCCCCCTAGCTGAAGTCACGGCGCTCGTCACCGGCGTCGCAAACCTTCGACAAAGTGCGGACGCAGTCATCGCCCTATGGGAAGAAGGTGATCGTCGACCCGAGGCACATCGGCCGGTCGCGCGCGACGAACTGCTCCACGACGTAGCACTACTTAAGACGTGGTACGAACGACTGGGAGCCGGCCTCGTTGGCGAAGAGTCGATACCAGACGCGATGTCGGAGAGTCCTATTTCTCAACGCAGTCTGATCGAGTCCGTACGAGATGACCTAGGCGGAGCGGATGACCGCGCCGCCGCCAACGCGGTGCTTCTGATCTGGACGGGGGATTATCTCGAGGCGGCTCGCAGGTCCCAACAAACACTCGTGGGCCCGGCTCGGGCGGCCGCACCACGACGTCTCTCGCCTCGAGGTTCCGTCGAACGCGATCAGGGCCTTTAGCGCATCACTTTGCACCGGACCCTCGATCCTCGTTGAAGTGTTGGTCACACGCTCAACGGACAATTTCTCATCTGGTGCGAACGCTGGGTCGTTCTGCTTCGGGGCGCAAACCCGCGAGCACGTGATAGGCCGAAGTTTGGAAGGTCGAAATATCTCCAAAGAGGCGCGCCAGCAGCATCGCGCCTTCCAGGCTACCGATGATCATCCGCGCGGCTTCGTTCACCGACCCGCTGAATTCAACGGTGCCATCATCCGAACCTTGCAGGAGCACGCGCGTAAGCCACGTTTGATTCTCGACGAAGAATCGAACGGTGGCGTCACGCATCGGTGTCGGCAACGTCTCGTACTCCGCGGCCAACATTCCGCAGAGGCACATTCGCTCGTTACGCAGGACTTCAAGGTACAGCTCGGCGTAGGCCTGGAGCCTGGTGGGCGCGTCCGTCGAGCGTTCCTCCGCTGCATCAAGAGCGTCAGCGAATCGTGAAGTGTACCGACCGATCAGCGCCACGCCGAGGTCGGATTTGTTGGCGAAGTGGTAGTGCAGTGCGGCCCTGGAAATCTTCAACTCGTTCGCCACGTCGGCATAACTGAAACCGTTGAAGCCTCGAGACCCAACCAGTTTCTCGGCTACGTCAAGAATCTGCGCCACCGTCTCGCCTTTTCGGCTGTAACTCTCGCTCATGGCCCCCCACTGGTCCCATTGACATCTTACCTACAGGTAAGTAAGTTTACCCTCCAGGGGGCTCGAACGGGTCTCTCAAAGGGGGGATCTGATGAACAAAACGGAGCACAAGATGTTCGACCACGCCGACGAGATTCGAGAGTTTCCAAATGGCCGAGTAGAAATATTGAAAGTCGGAGGCGGCGAAGTTGGTCGTTTGGTCCTTCAGCCGGGATGGCGATGGTCGAATGACGTCAGGCCAATCGCCAAGACCGAAAGCTGTGAGGCACCTCACTTTCAATATCACGTCAGCGGGCAGATTGCGATCCTCATGGACGACGGGACCGAAATCAGCGCCGGACCGGGCGACGTGACGTCCCTACCGAGTGGTCATGACGCGTGGGTTGTCGGCAACGAGCCCGTCGTACTTGTTGACTGGTTCGGCGCAGGCAACTACGCCAAGTGACGCGACTCGACAGAACGTTGGACCCAATTGAAGTCGTCGCGACGTTTGGCAGGGCCTGGGCAGATCATGATATCGACGCCGCGTTAGAACTCGTTACCGAAGACTGCGTCTTCGACAACACCAGCCCCGCCCCGGACGGTACGCGGAGCGTGGGTCGCACCGAGATTCGAATCGCGTGGTTAGCACTCTTCAACGACGAGACCACGCGGTTCGAAGAGGAGGAGACCTTCTCGGTAGACGACCGTGTCGTCCAACGGTGGCGCTACACATGGTCTGACGGGCACGTAAGGGGTGTGGACGTCTATCGCATCCGTGACGGAAAAGTCTCGGAAAAGTTGTCTTACGTGAAGGGCTGATTGAAGAGCAGGGGCCGAATTCTTAAGAAGTTTGCTGCCCAGTTTCTCGGCGAACTCGCTTCTTCTTATGACACTCGCCGCATGTGACGTGCGCGGTGACCGTTGCGCGCCACGACAAAACATACGCCGGAAGTGTGCGGGGTCATCCGGAGGCCGCGGAGGCGTCGAATTGGTCACACCGTAGTGTTCATATCCCATTGGCCTTCGCGAACCATTTCGTCTCTAACTGTGACTGAGATCGCATCGTGAACACGGCGCTTTCTGGTTTCAGTCGCGCGAGAGCCCTTTTCCGTCAGCGTCAAGGTAGTCCCTCCAGGACCGCTTCGGCGTCCAGCCGAGCAGCCGCTGAGCCTTCGCACTTGAGATACCCGACGCATCCGGACGCGAAGTCGGTCGCAGTTCGATTGTGTCACCGTAGTACTGGTGCAGAATTTCATCGAAGTTCCTGCCCCCGACGTTGTCCGGCGACGCGATGTAGAAGACCTCGTGTCCGGGGAGATCCGACTCCGTGGCCAACACGATCGCGTCGGCGAGGTCGTAGACGTCGATGTAGCTCCACAGGTTGGGGCTCAGCACCGCGGCGTCGCGCACTTGGGGACCGAGGTTCTGCTCGTAATTGTCTTCGTTCTGAACCCAACTCGGGCGCAGCGAGATGCACCGGATATCCGAGCGCTCGACCGCCGCGTTCATCAGTTGCTCGCCGAACAATTTGGACAGTGCGTACGGATCCTGCGGATGTATCGGGTGGAGTTCGTCGACTGGCGCGTAGTCCGGAAGGAATTCACGTTCGGGAAAGAAGAATCCGGGCACGGTCTCGCTCGAGATGTTCACGAAACGCTTTACTCCAAAGCGGACGGCCGCTTCGAGAACGTTGAACGTCGCCATCAGGTTGGTGCGGAACACTACGTGCGGCGGGTTGTGCGACGGCTCCGGGATTGCGGCGCAGTGCACGACAGCGTCGGCTCCACGAACGACAGCGAATGCTTCGCCGGCGTCAGTAAGGTCAGCCATTTGGTACCGAGGGGTTCCCTCTGGCTCTCGTTCGAATCCCGGCCTCGTCAGATCGGTCGCCAGTACGTCGTGACCGGCGTCAAGCAGAGCCTGGGTCGCGGCACGGCCGACCTTTCCGTGGGCACCCGTGATGACTACCTTCATGATTGCTCCTTGTTCACTCGAGACATGACCAACAGACGCGCAGTTGGAGAACGGTCACCAACGTTGGCGTTCGCTGCGACTCAAGTTAAGTGCGATTACGACTGCACGCAATCTTCCATAAACCACACGGTGTCAGGACATGCCGCGGCGTCTCACCAAGTCCATAGCAATCAAAGTCCAACTGCACCGATTATCGAGCCTCTCGCGTAATGCTGGACCACCAGTGGCCGGGCGCGAGAGCAGGAAACTTCACCGTGTCCACCAAACCTGACACCGTAACTACGGTGAGATCAACGTCTTAGAACGGACCTTGAAGCGTCACAAACTATGCCCACCAAACCAGGCCACCCAGCTCACCTCCGCCGCAACCATACAGACGTACAGCGAGAACGCCAAGAGAATCCCCACGCGTTTATTCATGACCGGATATCAATTCCATGACAACGCGGACACAAGATCTCAACACATCCACGTTCATATCACTAAACGGGACTATGCTCCCGCGTTCAATATTTTTTGTATATGAATTGACACCCGCTGGTCAGCCGCTTTCCTTCGCGTATCTGAACAACAGAGTCCCTAGAGGGGATCCATCGAGTCCTCCTCAGTCGACGAGACGTTCATCAAGAAGACTTAGAGAATAAATCTGAACCCGACGACTCAGGTCGTTGTCGTCGTACAACTCAGCCTGCCTTGGCCACAAGAGCCCGACACCTTGAAAGTGAAGGGCTGAAACGCCACGGCTGGGCTGCCGACATCAATTTGGATATCGCCGTGCGGAATGAGTGGGGTCGAACGGGGGTTGCCCGACAGTCGCTTTCCGTTCTCGTACACGACGACCGTGCCCTTGGCGGGCCCAACCTGGTTCGGCCCGAGGGGCTGACCCCAAACGTCGAAGAACTGACCGAGGGTGAAACTCTGCTTCTTCGGGGACTCCACGTGAACGATGCCATCCGCGACGTGGGTGTGGAGCCAGTAGAGACAGTCGTAGAGCCCGACGTCGTCGAATGGACCCGTCGCGTAGTGCTGGACGACCATTGGTTTCGTGATCCCGATCCCAGCCGGCAGGCGTTCCTGGTGACCATTGACGAACACCGCGACGTGGACGTGGACGTGATACTTGACCGTCTCTTTCGCGAGTGGACGACACGTGATCCCGTCAACGCTCACGCCGCTCAGCGTGGTGCTCGACGGAGCGAGAGCTGGCACGTTCAAAACGACGACGCCTTCAGGTCCGACCTTGAGACTCGGCGAGCGGGTCAAGAGCACCGCCGTGGTCGTACCGGCGACCACGAGTACGAGCACCACGAGAGAAAGGACGATCACTCGTGGACTTGTGAACACTCTTTTTAGGGCCGTACTCAATGTTCTGCACAATCCACGGCGTTCGAATCAGCGGAACGCCCGTGAGCCTCAATCTGAACTCCAATTCGCTGAATTCTGCGACCAGGAATGGAATTCACACGTTGAATTCTACCGAAACGGCTAGTAAGCAGCTTCGCGACGGCGGACTTGCGACCCCATAATCCGACAGTCGTCAATCCTGATTCGCTTGGGCTGGTGACCCATTCGAAAAAGCCAATATCCAGGTCAGAGGCCCATTCGGGACGACGTTTTCCGTGATGTAACGCCATTACTACTCCGGAGTACGGTGTCGACCATGCAGCAATCACAACGATTCCGCACACGACTCACGATGGGCGCACTCGTGGCGTTGGCTTCGTTCGGGTTCACGATCCCGTCACTCGCCCTTAGTACGAACGCCGGAGCCGACACCTTGCAGCAGTCGTCCGACAACCTTGAGACGGGTTGGTACCCGAACGAACCACAACTCGCGCCTTCTGCTGTCACGAGTGGTAACTTCGGCCAACTTTTCAACACCCAATTAACTGGTCAGGTCTACGCCCAACCGCTCGTCGCTCAGCCGATCGTGCTTGCCGTCACCGAGAAGGACTACGCGTACGGACTCAACTCGACAACCGGCGCGATCGTGTGGCAGAAGAACTTCGGCACTCCGGCCGATCCACTGGCCCAGACCGGTTGCGGAGATATCGGAGCAAACATGGGGATCACGGGTACGCCGGTCATCGACTCGTCAACCGGCGTCGCCTACTTCGTCGCCGCGACCGATAGCGGTGCGAGTGGGGCAACGCAGTATTTCATGGACGCCGTCAACGTGCAGACCGGTGCGACGCCGGCCGGGTGGCCCTCGGGTGGGGTACCTATTCAGGGTCACGCGGACGACGACACCGGCACGGTGTTCAACGGCCAATCGGAAACCCAACGTCCAGGACTCGTACTCGTGAATGGCGTCGTGTACTCCGCCTTCAGCTCACAGTGCGATAACAACAGCTGGAACGGTTGGTTCGTTGGCGTCTCGGAGGCCTCGCACAGTATCGCCACGATGTGGGCGAGCGAGACCGGCCTCGGTGGCGGCGGTGGTGCGGGCATCTGGCAGTCGGGTTCAGCTCCCGTGGTGGATAGTCAAGGAAACATCTACTTCTCGACCGGAAACGGCAACCTGCCAAGCGGTCCTGCGCCTGGAACCGACACGTCGGTGCAAAACCTAGGTGAAGCGGTCGTCAAGTTGAGTACCACCGGCGGCACGCTCCACCTCGCCGACTGGTTCATTCCAGCGGACGCCGCAACATTGAACTCCTATGACGGTGACCTCGGTTCGGGGGGCTCCGTCGCTCTCCCGGCAAGCATGGGCACGCCACAGGAGCCCAACGTCCTGTTGCAGATTGGTAAAGAGGGCGTGCTGTACGCACTCAACATGAACTCTCTCGGAGGGTACGAACAGGGGTCCAGTGGAAGCGACGCCGTCCCGTTCGAATCGGCTCCGTTGGGGGGAGTCTGGTCAAAACCAACGGTGTGGCCCGGTGACGGTGGGTACGTCTATATCCCGACGGCGGGGAGTGTCTCGAACATGAGTGGCGGCCCCCTCAACGTCTTTCAACGTGTGGTGAGCGGTTCAGGTGTCGTGAGCTTCGCGCTCGTCGCCGCCACGACGAACTCGGGTTCCACGTTTGGTTTCGGTTCGGGTAAGCCAATAGTCACCTCCACCGGCACTACCTCAGGTTCATCACTGCTGTGGATCACCCACACGTCCGACTCGAGTGGCGCCGGTGCCGAGCTCCGGGCATACAACCCGATCCCGCAGAACCCCGGCCCACAGGGGACCTTGACCGAAGTGTGGCACGCTTCCATCGGCACCGCCACCAAGTTCTCCGAGCCGGCGGTCGACAACGGGAAAATCTACGTCGGCACGAAGAACGGTACGAGCGACGGCGCCCTCATTGGCTTCGGTTTCTTGGCGACGCCCGCACTCACGGGCGCTAACGTCAGCTTCTCCCCGAGGATTGTCTCGCAGCCAGCCACGTCGACGGCAACGTTCACCGCGACGGCTTCGACCACGATCTCATCGTTCACCGAGACCGGCGCCGCGTTTAGCATCGGCGCGCCGAGTCTTTCCTTGCCCACGACGTTGTCCGCCGGACAGACAATCACCGTTCCGGTGACCTTCACGCCGAACGCCATTGGCGCACTTGGCGGAACGCTCACGGCCAACAACACCGGACCCACTGCAGTGGTGACGTTGAGCGGCCAGGGTCTAAGCGCCTCCTCTGTGCTGAGTGCGTCGCCGACTTCCGCGGACTTCTCTCTCCAGCCAATTGGAGGACCGGTGGTCCACCAGGTCATCACGTTCACGAACGTCTCGACGAGCCCCGTTACCATCACTGGCTTCACCAATCCGGTGTTGCCCTTCACCGTTCCCACGCCACCGAGCGACGTGACACTCAATCCAGCCGACACGCTCAGCTTCACAGTGAACTTCTCACCACCAGGGTCGTCTGGCAACTTCGTTCACACCTTCAGCGGTGTGGCGACTCTCGTCACCAGTGTCGGTAGCTTCGGGGTGCCGGTGTCGGGTTCGGCAGCTCCGCTTCCACAGCTCAACATCGACCCAACGTCGCTCAGCTTCGGTGACGTCCAAGTCGGATCGTCCGCGACGCTCACATTCGACGTGGGCAACCTCGGGGGCGAAACGCTCAACATCACTACCTCCACGCCACCGGCGACGAACGGCTTCTCGGCGACCACCTCATTGCCAAGCTCTTTCGCCGGCGACACCTCGAATCAAGAGACCGTGCAGTTCGCGCCCACCGAGATCGGCGCGGTGTCGTCGACCTGGCTCATTGGTGGCAACGACGGCAGCGGCGTCCAAACGGTCACGATCACGGGGACCGGCGTTGCGTCTCTTCCACCACCGCCGCCACTGCCGCCGAGCGGAGGGTCGAGCAGTCCTCCTCCCCCGAGCGTCCAATCAACGCTGACTATCACCACCCTCGCGGGTCACATAGGTACGCCCCTTACGCTCGCGACGAGCGGCGACACCGGTGGTGGCGCGGTGACCTACGGAGTTTCGAACGGCTCGGCGACGGGCTGCGCGATCTCTGGTAGTTCACTGAAAGCCACCAGTGCCGGAACGTGCGTCGTCATCGCGACCAAGGCTGCGAACGGCACCAACGCTGCCGTCTCGTCACCGGCAACCACCATCACGTTTGCGCCCAAGATCTCGACCGACAGTCCCGTGACGCTCACGGTGAGCTTCGCCGCGAAGAGCAGCACACTGAGCGCCGAGTCGAAAAAAGCACTGCGGGCCCTCGCCACGAAGTTGGTGGACGGTGCCTCGGTGACGATCGATGGATACGCGAAGAGCGACCCCGTTCTTGCAAAGAGTCGCGCCAAGGCTGTCGCCGACTACCTGGCGTCCCTCGTCAAGATCCACGTGACGCTCAAGAGCGTGACGGGCGTCTCCGTTGATAGGGCCACGGTGACGTCCGCCAATCGGTAGGACGCGACGCACACCGTTGACCTCGCTCGATTCGCTACCGAAGGACAGCGGTACAAACGATGACGACGAGTGTCGCCACATTTCGGGACGTCACTCGGACGCGTGCACTTCTAACTAGAAATAGTGTCGACGACCACCAACGGCGTGACCGAGGGCTCCAAGGAGCCACAGGACAAGCCCGACGATCACAATGATGACTCCGAGCGACCACAGAATCGCGACGCCGGCGAGAAATCCAATAATCATAAGAACAACTCCAACAGTTATCATGAAGCCTCCTTCCGTCCCAACCTTAGGGTTCGACGTAACGTATCTCGAAGAACGTCACGCATTAGTTACCTTTCGCGAAGGAACGACACTGTTTCTCGGGTATCGCGAGTCACCCTTGCACGATGGGCTGGTTAATTCTGCTCTTCGTGCAGCGATCGAGAAGTCTCAGAGAGTTGGCATGACTGAAACCTTCGAAGCCTCTAAGAAACACGCCAGCGCAACGACGCCACGTTTTATCGACTTGCTGACGTACCGAGTGGCGCTACTGTCTCGTTGCGCGTGGACCTAACAATGAGAACGCGCGCGAGCGGGCGTGGGAACCACCAGTTGGCTCGCCCGAACAACACGACCATCGATGGCACAAACAACGCTCGGATGATCGTGGCGTCGAGGAGGATTCCGATGCCCAGTCCCGTCGCCATTATCTTCACGTCGGTGAGGGGCGCCGACGCGAGACTGACGAAGGCCAGGAACAAGATCAACGCCGCGCTCGTGACCAATCGTCCGGTTCGAGCCAGGCCCTCGACGAGTGCTTCCTTCGTCGAGCGCCCGCTGTCGTACTCTTCGCGTACGCGAGTGAGAATGAAGACCTCGTAGTCCATCGAGAGTCCGAAGAGGAACGCGAACACCGAGATCGGTACCCAGAACGTGATCGCCCCCGTCGCCGGAATCCCGAAAATCGGGGACGACCCGTGTCCGTCCTGCCAGAACCAGGTGAGGATCCCGAACGTGGCCGCCAGCGAAAGGACGTTGAGCACCACCGCTTTAGCCGCGAGGACCACGGACCTTAGTGCACGTGCCAGCAGTAAGAAGGTGAGAAGACCCAAGACGAGCAACATGAGAGGAACGTTCCCGTACACGGCCGACGTGAACGCTTGCTGACTCGGACCCTCGCCGGTCACACCGACGACACCCGTTTTTGTGGACAGCGCTTGCTCCACCGACCTCGTTGGACCCAACGTCGCACTGTTCACCGTCTCGATTGATGGAACAACGATGACGTCGGACTCGCCCGCTTTCGTACCATCGGCACCGCCCGCCAACGTGACCGTCGCCACCCCGGAGACGGACTTCAACGTCGCGACAATGCTTCGCGCGTGCGACGCGTTGACGAGCACTTCCATTGGCGTAATAACGCCGGCGGCCACGCCTCCGGCCTGCAGTTCTTGGTACAGCCGATGAGCAGGACCGCTTTGGGCTTCCGACTGGGCAGAGGTCTGGCCGACGCGCAGGTGCAACACCGGGAACGTGGCGACGCCAAGTACGAGGACCGCGACGATCACCCCGATCCAGGGACGTTTCGCGATCCCCCTCGCCCACGCCGTCCACCCTCGACTCGCGGCGGATTCGTTGCGAAGTCGCGGCCAATCCCAACGCGGGCCAACACTCGCGAGGATTGCGGGAAGCAGCGTGAGCACGACCGCGACCGAGACCAGAGGGATCAACATCCCTCCAAGGCCGGTGCTTCGAAGGAACGGCACCGGTAGCACGAGAAGCGACATCAAGCCAATCGCCACCGTCAGACCCGAGAGCAGGACCGCGTGGCCAGCGGTTTGCATCGCCGTCACCAGAGCCTCCTCGTTGGTCTTGCCACGCGCTCGCTCTTCACGCCATCGCGTCACAAGGAGAAGCGAATAGTCGATCGCGACACCGAGGCCGACGAGTGACACCAGAAACTGCACGATGAACGAGACAGTGGTGACGTAGGAAAGCCCGAGGAGAAGGAGAAACGTGGTGAGAATCGAAACGGACGCAATCAAAAGCGGCAAGAGTGCGAGAAACGACGCGAAGACGAACGCCAACACCGCGAGCGCACCAACGCCAGCGACCAGCGTTTCGATAAGGATGCTCGGACCTTTCGTCGAGCCGCCCGAACTAAGAGCCGCGATACCCGTCAACCCCACGCTGTCGCCCGGGAGTGCTCTGGTCACGCTGTTCTGCACGGCGGCAATTCGCTTGTCGGGACCGAGCCCTGTGTTTGGCGGAGGGAACACGTACGCGAACGTGGTGCGTCCGTTGCTCGTGACAAAGCGGGGGTCTCCAGTATTGGCCACGTCGACGATCCGTACTTCGGGATTCGCGCGCTGCGCCGTCGTGAACGCTTCCGCGAGTTCGGAACGTTCGCCCTCGACGGTTTGGCCGGACGCCACGGTGACCACCAGCACCGATGGCGTCGTGTTGCCGCCATTGCCGTAGAGCTTGAGGATCTTGAGCCCCGTCTCGTAGGCCGGCTGGCCGGGGAGCGAGAAGTCGTAACTCAAGCGGCTGGTCAGTTGCGACGCGGCGTAGCCGCCGGCAGCGAAACACAAGAGCCACGCGAGCATCACCTTTCGGCGATGACGAATAACCGTGTGGGCGAGTCGAAGGAGAGCGGATGATTCTCGAGGTTCAGCGCGCATGAGCGTCCATATCCTTCGCTAAGGAATTAATCAGGTCCGAATAGTTCTATCATGAATCTTTCGAGATGTACAATGAGTTATGGACAAATTTTCCCTTGATGGAAATCCTTCTCTCCACGGGACTAGTGAGGCCGGTCCTGGGAACTCAGTTGGCTTCTCGCTCTCGCAAGTGGGCGTCGAGACAGCCCGTCAGTTCGGCGAAGTGGTCGGCGCACTCGATCTCGAGCCACGACACTTCGCCGTATTACACGCGGTGCACCGTCACGAGGGCCAGTCGCAGCAGTCAATCGGCGACCAACTAGTAATTCCGGCCAGCACGATGGTGGCCATCGTCGACCACCTCGAGGGGAACGGTCTTCTTGAACGACGACACCAATCCTCAGATCGTCGAACCCGCACGCTGCACTTAACGACGCATGGCGAGACCTTGTTGACGGAAGCCCTCGCGGCGGCGATGGTGCAAGAAGGTCGAATCTGTGCCGGCCTAGAACCTCGAGAGCGAGCGCAGTTGCTCGCGCTGCTTCGCCGAGTGTCGGCAAATCTCGGCGTGCCGTTGTCCGCGCTGCCCGACCGAGGAAGTGGCGATCGTCCGCAACAATTTTGAAGCAGCATCGATTCGAACCTTTGTGGGCCAACGACGCGCGCGAACCATCGACCTGCTGACTTTCTCTTCGAAACGTGAAGTCTCGGTAGAGGGAGCTCGCAGGGGCGGAACTTGGTCGCTCCGATAGTCACTTCTCTCAGAGGAAGCTTCTTCAGCGCTCGAGGTCCTTGTGCCCGAAATGTGTCAGGAAGCTTCCGCACTCAGAGAAAGAATGCCCCTCGTGAGGTCGACGTCGCTTTCGTACACGTGAGCAGATTTAACGATCATCGTCAGCGATCCGACGTCCACCGCAATACTCTCCCCAACGCGTTCCTGCAGGTAGGCGAGTTCCACCAAATTTGCGAAACCCTTTGTTCCAAAGTCAATACTGTGAGCAAAAGCGACCAACTCCAAGCGTTCGCGAGTGATGAAGAAGTCGAGCAAACTCACGCAAGGAATGTAGGTGGTGTCGGTGAGCGGCTGAAGCGTGGTGATTGTGGCACTGCGAGAGGATGGATCCTTTCGCAGACGCTCGACGACCCACTGAATCTGATTGAGTCCACGGTGTTCGTAGTCGTACAGTCGCGTGGCGTAACTGTCCGCGTCTCCCAATGCGACAACCCGGGCTGGATCGGAGAAGTTCCGATGCATCCAATCCAGGCGCTCGGGGTCCGCAAAGCGACCGATCAACGCGTCATCGCTGTGCGGTCGGGTGACGTGAAGAGTCGTCATGATCAACTCGCGCGTTGCGAGTCCGTCGTACTCACCGCGATCACCATGATCGAGAATCTTCGCGGCGACCGCCATCCACGATTCGCCTATCGTGTCGGTCGCAATGAACCACGCGGAGTCGTCGGCCACTCGTGGTGGGTGCGGACTGTTCACGCACGAAGTTTAAATCAAGAAGGACTCTCCAAGAAGGGGCATCCAATTGACGCGAGCGGCTCGTCACGGAGTGGCGCGCCGCCCTCAGCGAGAAGCCGCGACGGTCTATTTTGTCGTCGACGATTTGGATGGAATCGTCGAGCGACTCGCTAGAAACGGCTTCACGGCCGAGCTCATTAATGACGAAACCTACGGTAGGTTCTCGTGGGCAGCCGACCTCGAAGGTAATCGCTCTGAGTTCTGGTAGCCGGTGGCTAACTAACGTCCGATGCCGGGACATTCATTGAAGTCCGTCCAACCCGGTGACGCGCATCGTGATGTTGACGCGCCCGGTTTCGAGACCGCAGTCGGGCGGCGCGGTCCCGGGAAAGATCTTTGTCACGCCGTGGTACGCGAGCCGGGATACGCCACCGAAGACGAACAGGTCACCTGAGACCAGACTGATGTCCTCGTAGGGAAGGTTTCTGTTCGTGGTGTTCCCGAATCGAAACTGACAGCTGTCGCCGATCGAAAGTGAGACAACGGGGGCGAGCGATCGTTCGTCCCTATCTTGATGCATCCCCATTCGGGCACCGTCATCGTAGAAGTTCACAAGAGCTGTGTCGGGCATGTAGTCATCACCCGCGCGCGGGTCACCACTCGATTCGACGAGAGCTCGTCTACCCAGTTGAACCATCCAAGCCGGAAAGTCAAGAACTGGGTTCCCGTTCACGTCGGTGGCTTCGCGCGTGTACTTGTACGGCTGCCAATGCCAACCGAGACAGACGGTGCGAACGGACATCTCGTGGCCGCGGACCTTCGCCGCTCGCATCGGCACCGGTCCAGCGGCCCACTGACGAAACTGTCCAACGATCCATTGCTGCTGGGCACCCGATAGCCAACCCGGTACGTGGATAGCTCCCGGAGCGACTTCCCTTCGGGGCCGGTCAATGAAGTCATCAGGGAAGAGCGCGGTCACGATGTCCCATCAGTTGATCGTCCAGCGGAGAAGTGAATCGTCCCGACCTCGTCTTCGCTGCTGCGCTCGACACGATCGTCGCTCGACGCAACACTTGTCGAGCTCGTCACCGCAATCACGCCGCGCCCTCTAATTTCAACAGCGCCGCCTTCATCGCGAGCCCCCCAAGGTAGCCCCCAAGCTCCCCATTCGTTCGAAGGACCCGGTGGCAGGGAACAACAATGGGCAGAGGGTTGGTGGCACACGCGGAACCGACTGCACGAATGGCCTTTGGATTGCCAACCAGAGCGGCGACGTGTTTGTAGCTCTCCGTTGTTCCGTACGCAATCTGAGGAAGGAACCTTTGCACCGTCTGGCGAAATCCGCTGGTGAGTGAGAAGTCGAGTGCGAGGTCGAAGGAAGTACGTCGACGTACGAAGTACTCGTCGATCTCGAACGCGGCGACGTCGAGTCGCTTTGGTGAACGCAAAATACGGGGACTGAACTTGCGCCCAAGTTCGTCGAGCACTTTGTCGAGTCCTTCCACTTCGAACGCGACGCGAAGAAGACCTCTTTCCGTCGCGGCCAGCAGCAACGTGCCGACGGGCGTGTCCATCATCGTGTACGCGACGTCAAGAATCTTTGCCTCGTCAGCTGATTCCTCCAGCTGGCGGTGTAGTCGATCGACCGCTTCGGCGCCAGCGGCGGTGAACGCGAGCAGCTCGGGAATACCCTGTTGAGCGTTGGTTTTGGTGTTCATTGTGATGCCCCTTCTATCTGCATGTCTTTAAACGTCTTTCGTAGGTTCCGTATCCCATCGGCCGCGGCGCGGCGAGAGGCGTCGGGGGTTCCGCCGAGGATCTGGGCGACCTCAAGGTACGGCAGTCCACCGAGGTAGTGATACGCAACGGCTTGTCGCTGTTTGTCGGGAAGTAACTGAAGAGCGTTCCAGAGTTCGTGATTCGTGGAACTCGGACTCGTGACCGTCATCGACCTGTCAGGCACCATAGCCATCGAACTGTCGATTCGTTTCTGCTTGCGAATAATGTCGATGGCCTTGCGATGCGCGATCGTGACCAACCACGCTTCCACGTTGGCGCTGTCGGGAAGTTCCGGATACGTTCTCATGGCAGCGAGGAAGGTCTCCGACCACGCGTCTTCGGCGTCGTGAGTACCAACGACTGCGCGACACACACGCAGCACCGTCATTGAGTGATCGGCGACGACTCTCTCGAACGGCACTTTCATATCCATTGCTTAGTAGACGCGGTGAGCGTACGTTCCGTGAGGTCTGAAGCCAAAGAAGTTTCCCGTCTTCGACGTTCGCTCGCTCGCAACGCCCGGTCATGGTGACGTTGCCTCCGATGCGCTTCTCGGCCATCAGTGGGCAGCCTTCAATCGTTTGCGAAACTCGATGATCGAGCGATGCTCGAAGGTTGACGCCGCCGCGTCAACACGTGAGGGACCCAAACCCCCCTCGGCTTCGACGCGAAACTCTCCCACGCCCTGTTCACCAAACGAGGGCATCAGTGGGTGAGTATCACTTCAGACCCGTTACTTTCCAAGAAATCGCTGTGCCTGTGGAAAACCGTCTAGCGATCCGACTGAAGTCAGTTTGACGGAACTGAGGGGGACGAAAACAAACCTTCAAGTGAAGGTTGAAGGGCCTGTTTTCGCGCCCGAGGTGGACCACGGGCGTCAAGATTCGACGTCTCTTCAAACGCAGCGCCCGATGAAAACGTGCGCGCTTGCAACGAACAGCGGTTCTTTGACGCTTCGCTCACCTCATCGCACTTAGCGAACAAAAAGTTTTGAATGTTTCGAACGTTCGCGCGTCGCTGATGACAAATAGTTTGCTTCTCACGACGTAAGACGAGTCGAACGGTCTTCAATTTGTGTGGCTAACGACGTTGAAAAGTGAAACCAACTGCAACGTCATGACAAACAATGTTTCATTTCAATTTCTGAGGTGATAATCGCACTCGCCACTGTTACGGTGACGAACAGATGCGAAATTCCCCGAACTCTCTTCCCCAACCTCGTTGGCGTTTGCGAATAGTTCTCTCCGCAGTGCTGCTCGCACTGGTACTTACCGGAGCGGGACTAGAGGTTTCAAACAACAAGTCGGCTTCGCCGCCGACGACCACTTCATTGACCCCTTCATCGACCACGACGACGGCCACGTCATCGGCTACTTCCACTGATCCGACCACGACGACGACGCTCCCCACGACCCCAACGACCCTTCAATCATTGGTATCTGAGCCACTAGCGCTCAACGAACCGTCACACGGCTGTGGATTCGCGATGAGCACTAATTCCAACCCAGCGTCCACGACGACGACGCCCACTTCAACTTCTCTTTCCACGTCGACGACGACGTTGAGCACCACATCAACGACCGGTGGAACGACAACGACGTCAACGAATGATGCTGCGCCCTTAAGGGTTATAGGCCACTGCAAAGTTCTCGAGATAGGTGACTCGCTCGGTAACGACTTGGGTTGGGGACTCGCGCGCGAACTCGCGTCGACGCACGCTCTCACGCTCATGCAGAAAGACAAGTCCGCATCTGGTCTCGTGACGTCGTGGTTCTACAACTGGCACCAACACCTCAAGACGCTGCTCAAGCAGTACCACCCAGACCTCGTCATCGTGTGCGTTGGTGGTGACGACGAGCAGGGCATGAAGGTGAACGGCAACGTGTACAGTTTCGATTCTCCCCAATGGCGCGCGAGATACTCTGCCCTGATCAGGCAGATCGATACCATGACCACGAGGGCCGGTAGTTACGTCCTTTGGGTGGGATTACCCGTCATGGCGCCGAACACCTATCGCGAAGGCGTCACGACGCTCAACTCGCTCTATCGCTCGGTGGCGATGACTGTTCCCGGCGTGACGTACCTTCCCTCGTGGGCGCTCTTCGCCAACACACGTGGTCAGTATGAAAAGGCCGCCTCGGTCAATCACCTGACAACGCTGCTTCGCGAGCCCGACGGGATCCACCTGAGCTACGCGGGAGAGAACGTCTTCGCGACCTTCGTGACGAACGAGATCGCCACGATCTACCACGTCAGTCTCAAACCTTCCCTACCAATGTCCATCACGAACTAGGGCGCTCGAGTCGTTCACGTGACGTGCGCGAGGCGTCCAATCAACAGCGTCGCGTTCCACGAAAGTGCGATACAGATGAGCAGCAACAGCGCCGTCGCCCATCCGTCGCGGTTCAGTCGCCGCGAGTGGCGAATCGGGTTCTCGACGAAGTGATACGACAGCACGGCGCACGCGGTGGCGCCCGCCACTTCAACGACCCGAGCCATCGGCGACGAGATCGGATGTACGCGTTGCAGAGGCAACATCAACCAGGGATAGTGCCACAGGTAGAGCGAGTACGAAATGTCACCGACGTAGCGAAGGGGTCGCCACGATAGCCACGACGCCGGCGCCCCCTTGACACTCGCCTGCCCCGTCCAGAGCAACAAAGCGCTGGCCCCGCAGGGCCACCACGCCAGTACCCCGGGAAAAGCACTGTTGGCGTTAAGGCGCCACACGGCCGTACCAAGAACGACGACGGCCAGAATCGCAACCACTGAGTTCACTCGGGGACTCCGTCGAGCCCACGCGGCGGGAATGACAGCCACGAGCCCGCCGAGCGCCAACTCCCAGAACCTCGTGAACGGCGAGTAGTACGCCGACACTGAATTGATGGGCGTGAGGTGAAACGACCACCACGCGGAAGCAACGATCGCGGCGACGAGAAAACTCCCCAACGCTCGTGCTCGATACCGTCGCGGCAGGAGCCACGTAAAGGAAAAAACCACCAGAGGGTAGAAGAGATAGAACTGCTCCTCAACCGCGAGGGACCAGTAGTGCGTCACGAGTGACGGCGCGACACCGGGCACGAAGTAGCTGCTCCCCGTATTGATGAGTCTGAAGTTCGCCGCGAACATCGCCGCCCATCGAACGTCCCCGAGCAACTGCGATTCGAAGTTGACGCCGAGAAGGAGATACGCCGCGATGACGGTCGCGACCAATGTCAACGTCGCCGCCGGGACGATGCGTCGTATCCGACGCGCGTAGAAGTAACCGAGATTCTGTCGGATGCTGCGCGAAGGCTGGCGCAGTAGTAGTCCAGTGATGACGAATCCACTGATGACAAAGAAAATGTCGACGCCGACGTAGCCGCCCTCTAATCCGGGAACGGACGCGTGGACCAAGATGACGAGGATGACGGCCACCGCCCGAAGTCCCTGGATATCGGGGCGAAATGAGGCGCGCTCTTCGAGAGATTCGTCGTTCGCTGACACCACGGGTCTGCGATCCTCAAGTGACAGGTCCCAGGCCACGAAATTGAGAGTAGTCCTGTGGGCTCATCGAACCGATGGTCTTCTTCGAATGGATCGAGGAAATCGGAGTTCGACGCGCCGCGCCACGCGGCTGGGTTTTCTCCAGCGACTTGAATCCCCTCGGAGTTGCGCGAGACCTAGAACTACGTCCGGCGGTCGATCTCCATATACCGATCCGGGTTGGCGACTGCCGTGAAGCCAATCCTGGTGTAGAGCTCATGCGCGTCTCTGGTAGCGATCAGAAACCGCACAACACCAGCATCCGCCCATACGTTCACGACTTCGCCCACCATCCACGTCGCGATTCCCTTGCCCCGGTGATTCTCATCCACGAACACGTCGCAGATCCAGGCAAAGACCGCGTTATCGGTCACCACTCGGGCACAAGCAATTGTTCGACCGTCGCCGTCGATGACGCCGTAGAGATAGGAGTGCTCGATCGAATCTTCAACGACCTCTCGGCTTCTTCCAACAGCCCAGTAGGCATCATTCATAAGCCACTTGGCAACCGTGTCGGTCGAGATCTTCGTTGCGTCGTCGGTGAGGAATAGTTCGCCTCGGTACGTATTCACCTCTGTCCCTTTCGTCTCTTCTCATTCGTCCGGGTTTCACGGCGTCGAGGACATCGACTCGCTACCACACCATCAACAACCAACCGCTCAATTCGAGCGTTCTGACTAATTTAGCGAGGTCGTGCGAGCTCAAAGAATGGGGTTTGGTCCTAGTAGGTCCCACCGATTGCCGAACAGGTCGCGAAAGACCACAACTTTTCCGTAGGGTTCGTCGCGCGGTGACGAGAGGAACTCAACGTCAGCGGCCTTCATACGTTCGAAGGCGGCGGTGAAGTCATCAACCCGCAAGAAGAAGCCCACTCGACCGCCCGTTTGATTGCCAATGACCCCGAGTTGCTCGTCGCCGTCGGCCTGGGCGAGCAGTAGTCCCGTCTCGCTGTTCGGAGGACGCACGACAACCCAACGCTTCGGTTCACCACTATTGGTCACTGATGGCGAATCCTCGACCAACGAGAAACCGAGAACCTTCACGTAGAAGTCAATGGCCTCGTCATAGTCACGGACGACGAGCGTTACAAGTTCAATGTGCATGGTCCAACGGTACCTACGCGATCCGACTGGTGCGAACCAGATTTAGAGTCGTGGCCAAAACACAATTTGACTAGCGGACTTTGGCGAACTCCAACTTGTTTGTGCCGTCATTGACGAAGAGCAGACCGTTACCCCTGGGCGCGATCGTCGCACCGAACAGGTCACCCGATCCATTACGTATCAGCGTTGATTTTGCTAGCTGACGTCCCGACGGACTGATTTCGACGGCATTCCCGTCGCTACCGTTCATGACGATCACGTCTCCATTCGGCGCCAGCGTGACGCCGAGGGGGCCATTGAGCCAGCCACCAAAGGATAGGGTCTTGCTTCCGTCGACGAACGGCGTCACACGTGACAGCGCGTTGGGAATCTCCGCGACTCGATTTTGCACCGTCTCGGCAATATAAAGCGTTCCGTTGCTCCCAAGCACTACTCCCGTCGCACCTTGCACGAGAGCGGCCTTGTTGGGCTTGGATACAAATCCTGTTCCGATGACGGTCGAGTTCACCATGCGCGGTGTGGCGCTCGCGCTCAGCGAAATGCTGATTCGAACAATGGTGGACGCGTCTCCGCTTTGCGGGGTCGCACTCGCCCCCGTCGGCCGACTCAGGACATTCGCGACGAAGAGATCCGCCCCGGACTTCGTCGTAGCCTCGGACATATCCCAAGGACCGTTGATGTTCGCGTTCGTCCACGTTTCAACGACCGCTCCATTGTGATTCAGCACGATGAGGCAACCCGCGGGATTTGCCAAGGGCAGCGTGCCGCCCGCCGCCGACGGCAAGCTGCCAACGACCACCCAACCACCGGGAAGAATCGAAAGCGCGGTGGTGAGACCTACGCCGCCTGGACACTTTTGTGTCGCCGACAGCGACGTGATGGTGGCAAACGTTGTCAATGATCCCGTGGGCGACAACTCCACGATGGTCGTGCCTGTACCTTGCACGTTGGCCTTGTCATTGAAATTACTTATAAGGGTGTCTCCCTTACGCAACTTGCCCGCCGTGCTCGGTACCACCACGATCCCGTATGGGTTGACATCGCCGTTGGCGGGGACGGTTGAACCAACGATTCTCGGAGAGCCCAGTGACGGGAGGAACGCATTCTTGGCGTTGCTTTGAGCACCGGCAACGGTCACTCCGCTCCAGGCGAGGGCCGCCAAGCCCAGCGCGATAACCGCCATCGCGACTCGGTCACCCCTCGACCATCGCTTCTCTCGCCGCGGCTTCACTCTTTGGATTGTCTTCATTCGAATCCTCCTCGGGGACCGGGTGGGCGGCACGGAGAGCTGTGCTACCTACGGATACCGAGGACGAGGTCAGTATGTTCACGAATATTTGAATATCTGCGGATGGCCTGAGCGCACGCTTGAGCGGTCGTGCCTATTCGAACGCCATGTCTCGGGGACCTGTGTCGTATCAGGGTCACTGACAGACGTCGCCATGGCCGTCGACGTGATGAAGCTCACAATGTATCTGTCACGGACGATGGCGACTGACGCCAACGGCCCCTTCTCGAAAGTTGGTCGAGCGATTCATCGAGAGGTGCTCGCGATCGCGCGGTCAGTCCGAGCGAGGTCAACGACTGAAAAGTGAGCGGTGGACAACGTTCGACTTCAACTGACTGCCACGCCTCTAGCGCGAGACGCGCGCCACCCACCCGGTTAAATTGGACATATTATCTAGATTCGAGAGGGGAAAACCGGCCTCGGGTTACGCTTGACTACCTTGGCGTACACCTATGACTTCAATCGCTGACGTCCTCGGGGGCCGGTACCACCTCGTCCGATTGCTTGGTCGAGGGGGCATGTCCGACGTCTACGAGGCGATTGATGACCACACTGGCCGCACCGTAGCGCTGAAGATCGTGCGCTCGGGTGATCCCGAATTCGTTCGACGTCTCACGCAAGAAGCTCGCGCTCTGGAGAGTTTTGAGCACCCCGGACTCATCCAACTTCTCGACACCGGTCTCACCGGTGACGACGCCTACTTGGTGATGGAGTTCGTCGACGGTCCCACGCTCGCCGAAACCTTGCGCAAAGGGCCACTCGGCGCGCCGCAGACCGCGGCGCTCGGCGCGAGGCTGGCCGACGCACTGGCCTACGTGCACGATCGGGGCATCGTGCACCGCGACGTGAAACCTTCCAATATCTTGCAGTCATCTCAAGGTGAGGCGTGGCTCGGGGACTTTGGCATCGCGCAACTCCACGACGCGACGACGATGACGGCAGTGGGGACCACGCTTGGAACCGTTGTCTATATGGCGCCCGAACAGTTGGAAGGCCACCAAGTCGGACCGAGCGCGGACATCTGGTCGTTGGGCATCGTTCTGCTCGAGTGCTTGACCGGACGACGCGTCTACGAAGGTTCACCGAGTGAGATCGTCGCGCGTCGCCTGGCCGGTCCGGTGCCGCTCCCGACGGATCTACCCGTGCAGTGGAAGCTCCTCTTCAACGGCATGCTCGTCGCCCAGACCGATCAACGGCTGAGTGGCGCCCAGGTCTCGGCCCTTCTTGCGACGACGGCGTTCGCGACACCTTGGCAGCCGGCGGACTCTGACGTGACCAAACGACTCACGCCCTTGGCGCCAAACGACCTCACGTCCGTCATGCCTGGAGTGGTCGTGCCCGTCGCCGTTGCTGGTGACAACACCGTCATCACGACGCGCGCTCGCCACGCCGCCGCGACTCGCCGGGCCCGGCCACGCTGGCTCTTCCCCTACGGTGCCATCGCCGTCGGGGCACTGTGCCTCGGCCTCATCTTCTGGTTCGCTTCTAGCCCCTCGAATCACGGCGCTCCGCCGACGACGGATCCCACGACGACCAAACCGCCGGCCACAACGACGACAACGACAACAACGATCCCCTCGGGCCCCAACGCGCTGGCTCGCCTCATCAGTGCGTTGGCGACGGGTCAATCGACGGGCAACGTGGACGCGGCCTCGGGACAGAGCGTCTCCCAACAGGCCGAGCAAGCTCTCATTGACGCCGCTTCAGGCAACTTGGATCAGGCCGGGAGCGACCTTCAACAAGCTGCGACCACGGTGGTGAACGGTACCCAGACCGGGCTCATAAGCGCGGGTGAAGGGGCGACACTGCTGCACGCCCTCTCAAACCTCGCCGCGGCGCTCGGCGCAAGCGTTCCGAGCACGACCACCACCACGACCACGACGTCTCCAGGTCCACCCAGCGGCGGCGACGGCAACGGCAATGGAAACGGCAACGGCAAAGGTCCGGGCCACTGACTTTCATTGAACCTCGGACGATCGTCTCAGCCCGCGAGATTTAACTTCGCTACAAAGAGGTTGCGTCAGACTCGAAAACCCGAGGTCACGAGTTCGTCGAGGCGCCCCAGTAGTCAGCGCTTTGTTTTGACGTCGCGAGCGCGTCCTTACTCTCGAAGCCGGGCGCCATCGAAGCAGTACTACCGGCCATGACCTCGTGGTGGTCGATGTTGAGTAGTCGAATCCAACTCTGTTGACCCATGGTCAAAGAAATGAAGCACGCGAGTTCGACCAGTTCCTCCTCGGAGAACTGAGCGTGCAGCCGATCCCAGAAGCTGTCGTCGGGGTCGAGACGCCACGTAATCGCTTCGGCGTACGAGAGGGCGGCGCGTTCTCGTTCGGAATACGTTCCCGACGTCTCAAAGTTGAGGAGCTCGTCAAGTTTTCCTTCGGAGACGCCCGCTCGTTGTGCGGCTTCACTTCGCTGATTGCCGCAGTACTCGCACTTCACCGAACGAGAGACGTAGACGCGACAGAGCTCTTTGATCGAATGGTCGACGACGCCGTTTCGAAACAGTCGGTCCCACGCTTGGTCAAAGGCCCAGAAGGCTCCCTGCGAGTGTGCTCGAACGGCCGAACTTTCTGGCCGAGGGGTTCCCTCGACGGCGCACCGATTCATGACCGCCATCATCTGATCGTCCATCTCGGTGAGGGGAAAGTAAGAGATTCTTTGGACTCGTTCAGTCATGTCGTCTCGATTCGTCGCGTGCGATTGCCAACTACAGGGAGATTACTTGTCTCGTTCGCGTTCAACGGCTGGACGATTTCCAGCCATTCGTGACGCTTTGGAGACGTCGCTGTGTCCGTCGAGTTGGCGACGCGACCTTCCTGTTTGCGTTGTCCCCACGGTCCGCGTAACTCGCCAGTGAGAGATTGATGACGTCTGTCGGGGTCACTTCTCGGTCACCGTCAGGCGTCGATGACCTGGCAAATTGAGATGGCACCATGTATTGCCGACGATCAAGCCGGTGTTACGTTTGAAAATGCTCAAACTCGAAACGTCCAAATGGAATAGAAACGCCAACGTGAAGCGCTGGAAGAGTGTCGCCGTGCTGGTCAGCGCCGTGGCCGTCGCTTGCAGCGGCGTGGTCATCGCGAGTGCGTCAACGACGAGCCCACCAACGACCAAATACTCGGCCTGCCTCAGTCCAAAGACCAAGACCTTGATCGACGTCACCATTGGCGGAAAGCTCACGTGCCGAGCGACGTACAAACTCGTGACCTGGAATGCGCAGGGACCTTCGGGTGCGGCCGGATCCGCGGGCGCGCAAGGGCCAGCAGGCTCGACCGGCCCAGCTGGTGCGCCAGGTGCGCCTGGCGCCGCGGGATCGCAAGGTGCCCCCGGCATTGCGGGGCCAATGGGAGCCGCGGGTACCGACTTGGGTTTCGCGGAGTTTTTCGCCCTGATGCCATCGGATAACGCCGCCACCGTGTTACCTGACACGCCCGTGAGCTTTCCCCAAAGTGGTCCTACTGATGGAACCGGGGCGATCGTGCGCGTGACCGCCACGACCTTTCAACTTGCGGCCATTGGAACCTACGAAGTCTCGTTCCAGGTTCCGGTCAATGGACCTGGCCAGTTGGAACTCGTCGTCAACGGGGTGGAACTGCCCTACACGGTGACGGGACGAGCGACCGGCACGACACAGATCGTCGGCGAGTCGCTGATCACGACCACCCTCCCGAACAGCTTTCTCCAAGTGTGGAATCCCGCGCTCGACCTCCTCGCGTTGACGATTTCCCCGAACGCTGGGGGCTTCGACCCGGTGAGCGCTTCACTCATAATTCATCGTCTGAAGTAAAGGGTCTGGAGCGAGACTGACGAATGGCGGAGGGTTACTCAAAAACACCACTGCCCATCAAGTTGGGCGTGAAGGAAAGTTCGACACTCGTACTGATTCACGCCCCACCAGACTTCTCGATGGAGATCCCCTCGAGTGTCGAAGTACGGCGAAGAGCGCAGGGCCGAGCTGACGTCATCGTCGCGTTCTTCTTACGATCAGTGGTCCTAGAACGACAAATCGACGCGATGGGCCAGATGATCTTTCCGTCGGGCGCCCTGTGGATCGCGTGGCCCAAGAAAACGTCAGGCGTGTCGACTGATATCTCCGATCACACGGTTCGCGACATTGGACTTGCGCGCGGGCTGGTCGACAACAAAGTCTGCGCCATCGATGAAACGTGGACGGCACTTCGTATGGTGTGGCGCGTCACACGTCGTACGACGTCCGACGCTGGCTAACGGAGAACTCGAGACTGATCGACTTCGTTCAAGGCCGATTGGTCAACGTTGGAAGACCTTCACCCGAGAGATCGGAAAGTGCGCCTTTGCGACCCGCCATCGCCAGGACCAGCGACGCCATCGGTCCTGAGACTTCGGGTCCGTCGCCGTTCGTCCACGCTCCGTCAGTTGCTCGCAAGCGCAGTCCCGCTATTCGTCGCTTTGCTCCAATGAGAAGGTTTGAGTTCTTCCAGCTGTCGGCAACCGCAACTAAAGCGGCCTGCGGCGCCGTGTGCGTCAGACCGAGAGGTCGACGAATGTCCTCTCCGTGCACGATGATCTCGCCGAGCATCGCCACGACCGGAGCAGGTGGGTGGTTCGTGGTCGTCGTTCGAGCGTTGAGACGGCGAATAAGTTCGGCGGGGCCAGCGGCGGCGTTGCGCTTGGCGTCGCGGTCGGCGAAGACGTTGAACTTGAAGCCGGCCTTCGCCATATCTTTGAAGAAATTGGGCGGTGTCTGCTCTGCGGCGGCTACGACGTGACCCGCGACATCTTGAACCGACCAGCCGCCACACCAAGAAGGACTCGCCCACTGTTCGGGAGAAAAACTGGTCCAGGTCTCAACCATTTGGAGACGTTCACCGTGGATGTATTTCCAGACTTCAGTCGAATTCATGATCGATCCTCACGATTGTCGCCAATTCGAGCAACTATAACGATGCCGTCATCCACGCGCATTCTGCCTTTGAAACTGACATGAAGTTTCCGCCCCGGGCAATTGCTCCCAGATTTTCGATGCTTCGAGACGATGGAGTTGAACTCGCTCAGTCGGAAAGGATTCTCGAGACTTCCTTCAATCGCTCCGGAACAACGCTCCACCACATCCAGCGGCCTCGCTTCTCACCCGAAATGAGTCCAGCTTCGGAGAGGATCCTGGTGTGGTGTGAGATCGTCGGTTGACTCTTGTGGGTCGGCTCTTCTAGCGCGCAACTGCACACTTCGGTTTCCGACGCAATCAGCGAAAGAATTCGAAGACGCGCCGGGTCACTCAACACGCCAAAGATCCGAGCCGTTTCGTTCGCTTCGGATTCGGAGAGCGCACTACTCCCAATTGGTCCGCAGCAACTCGCGACGGCTTCGTCAACACTTATTGTCATTCGTCGTGCCATTGGTCCATCATAATATTGACAGCCGTCAATATACTCAACTACGCTTACGGATTGACGAGGGTCAATCTAAGGGAGGACGTTATGAACCGAATTCAGTTAGCGCTCAATGTCTCGAATCTCGACGAAGCCGTCGATTTCTACTCCAAGTTCTTCCGAGCAGAACCCGCCAAAATCCGCCCGGGCTACGCCAATTTCGCTCTTGACGATCCCCCCTTGAAGCTCGTCCTCATGGAAAAGGTGGGTGAACCCGGCACGATCAACCATCTCGGCGTCGAAGTCTTCTCGAGTGACGACGTCGTCGAGGCGACGAAGTATCTCACCGAGATGGGCCTTGCGACCGACGTCGAGGATCAGACGACCTGCTGCTTCGCCCTACAGGACAAGGTCTGGGTCGACGGCCCCGACGGCTCTCGATGGGAGGTCTACACCGTCCTCGCGGACGCGAACAACGCCGAGACCATCAACGACGGGGGCGAGTGTTGCGCGTCGAACGCGACGAATCCCCTCGCCGCGTCGAGCTGCTGTTAGGCGCGGTTTCGACTCATGCCCACGTTGCCGACGACGGTCCTATGGCGACGTCTCCTCGCGGAATACCTCGGGAGCCTCTTACTAGCGGCGGTCGTCATCGGCTCGGGCATCGCGGCCCAGACACTTTCTCCGAATGCCCTCGGTCTCGAACTCTTCGAGAACGCGGCCGCCACCGCTGCGGGTCTCTACGTCCTCATTCTGATCTTCGGCTCGATCTCGGGCGCCCACTTCAATCCCGTCATCTCATTCGTCGACGCGGCGTTCGGTGGTATCTCGTGGCGCCACGCGACTTCGTATTTAGTTGCCCAAGTCGCGGGTTGCACGAGCGGCGCGGTCGTCGCGAACCTGATGTTCGCCCACCCCGCGATCACGCTCTCGACGAACCATCGGGCGAGTGCAGCCCACGCCCTCTCTGAAGTGGTCGCCACGGCCGGCCTGGTGCTGCTCATCTTCGCGCTCGCGCGAACCGGTCGAGGATCGAAGACGCCAGCGGCCGTCGGCGCCTACATTGGCGCGGCGTACTTCTTCACGAGCTCGACGAGTTTTGCGAACCCCGCAATCGCCGTAGGTCGCATGTTCAGTAACACGTTCGCGGGCATCACGCCCTCGTCGATACCTCTCTACGTTGCAGCCGAGATCGTCGGGGGCGTACTCGCCTTCGTACTTATCAAGGTGCTCTTTCCCGGCACCGACCGCACCGTCGCCGCTGACGTGCTCGCTCCGCATCGCAGCCTGCCTCGCGAGGCCGACCAGTCCTAATTGTCACGAAGGAGCACTATGAGCAGTCAACATCCCGAGATCCTTTTCTTGTGTGTGCACAACGCCGGACGCTCGCAGATGGCCGCCGGGTTCGCCCGAGAGATCGGCGGTGAACGCGTCGTGGTCCACTCGGCCGGGTCCGCACCGGGCGAGACCCTCAACAGTGCCGTTGTCGAGGCCATGCGGGAAAAGGGTGTCGATATATCCAACGAGTCGCCTCAAAAGTTGACCGACGAGATGGGCCGAAGTGCGGACGTTATCGTCACGATGGGTTGCGGCGACGCATGCCCCGTCTATCTGGGAAAGCGCTACCTCGACTGGGAGCTCACCGACCCGTCGGGCAAAGATCTCGACGAGGTTCGCTCCATTCGAGACGACATCGAAGAGCGCGTGAGAAACCTCGTCGGCGAACTCCTGGGCTTGCGTTCGTAAAAAAGTCACACGTCGTGCTGAGCGCGTTGTCCCGCCTACGAGTTACACCCTCCAGCGCAGTACTCCACGACACTGTCGTCTCTGCTTACACTGAGGCTTGGAACACGGCGAAACGAGTTGTAGCAATGAATCCAAGAGTGCTCATTCTTCCCGCGCTTTTAGGTAGTTCTCTCCTCGTCTCGGCGTGCGGGACTCCAGCCACGAAAGCGACAACTACGACCACGACCACGACCACGACCACGACCACGACCACGACCACGACAACCACTACAAGCGCCCCTCAAGCCACGACGGGAGCGACGCGAAATCTCGTCGTGACGCCGGCCGTTCGAAAGAGCCTCCTCGACGCGGCCGCCGCGTACCACCAACTCCCCCCGTCGGACTACGTGGGCCTCAACGCCGACGCCACCTACTACGCGTTCGATTCCGCGACGAACCGCTACTACGCCGCGGCTGGCCTTCACCCCAGTAGTCACTCGATACAGGCGCAAGTCGGTACTCAGGACGACGGCGCCTACAACCTCTTTACTCGGGCCGCCGGCACCAGTAAGTGGACCGTGTACAACGCCGGACTGGCCGGCGTGCAAGGTTCGAAATGTCCGCTCGTTATCCCCTCCGCCGTGTTGAAGGTATGGAACTGGAAACTGAACACCTGTCATCCACGCTCTTGACGGATTCCACACTCTTAGATTTCACTAGATCCCAGGTGCCGTTCTTGTCGAACTGGCGGTTCGTACGTAACCGACGCGCGTAGCGGAGAAAAGTATTGAATGTCTTCTTAAGTAGAACATCGTTAAGTCCCCCTGCGGTATCAAAGGTCACGACGCCGCGATGGCGACTCGGACTCTTCGGACGATCGCGAAACTAACCCCTACTCGGTGGCCGCCAAAGAGGTGCAGGCCACGGGCCACGATGGTGAACGGCTTTCTCGATTCGACGAGCGGCTTCGATTATCGTCCACTCGCTTTGGGGACGACCGATGATCGCCAGGCCCACGGGTAGTCCCTGGATGAGACCGATGGGCAGGCACATAATGGGCCATCCAGCGATCGCGGGCGCCATTGTGGCAGGACTCGCCGGCCCCGGATGTCCCCCCACGGTGAGGTCACTCTTCCAACTCGGTCCGTACGCCGGAGCGATGATGACGTCGACACCCTCCAGGCCCGGGGTGAGACAGGTCTCCACCGCCCAGATCAGATTCCTCTTTCGGGCTTCGGCGTAGTCGGGACCGCGTCGACCGCCGCTCTTGACGGCGGCGAGAAAGTTCTCGTGCCCGAAGTAACGCTGTTCTCGGTCGCGATTCTCGTCCTCGTACGCAATGACGTCCTCGAGTGACGTGACCCCACTGCCCGGTCGCTCGACAAGGTACGCGTTCATGTCGTCGTACAACTCGGCAAATAGGACGGCCTCTTCGTCACGACCCTCCTGTTCACCAGGAAGAGCTAGTTCGCGCTCCTTCACGGCGAGGCCGTCAACTCGAAGCGCGTTGACGACGTCGCCGAAGAGTTCATCCGTTTCCGGATGTCCGGTACGCCAGTTCGACGCCGCGACGAACGTTGGCGTCGACGTTTCATGTGGCGCGCTGCTCTGTGCGAGCACACCATAGAAGAGGGCGACGTCATTCACGCTTCGTCCCATCGGACCGGGACTGTCTTGACTCGAACTGATTGGCACGACGTACTTGGTGGGCACGGTACCCACGGTGGGCTTGAGACCAACGACGCCATTCAGCGACGCAGGACAGACGATCGACCCGTCCGTCTCGGTGCCGACAGCGAGTGGTGCGAGTCCGGCCGCGAGCGCGGCGCCAGAGCCTGACGACGATCCACCCGCGGAACGATCCAGTGCCCACGGGTTGGCGACGAGTCCTCCCGTCGCTGAGTATCCGCTCGTCGAACGCGGTGAACGAATGTTCGCCCACTGACTGAGATTCGTACTACCGAGAACGATCGCTCCCGCGTCACGAAGTCGCGTCACCAACTTGGCGTCACGACTTGCTCGACCGAGCAGGGACGTGGAACCTGCCGCACCGGGAAGTCCCAACGCTTCGATGTTGTCTTTTATCAACACCGGTACTCCGTGAAGCACACCGCGCGTTACTCCCGTCACACGTTCGCGGTCGCGTTCGATGGCCACGTCGCGCGCGTCGGCGCTCAGCGCGGCAATCGAATTGAGGGCGACGATGGTGCCAAGTGCGTCGAGTTGCGCGACGCGCTCAAGACAGTTCTCGACGAGTTCAACCGACGTCAGCGAGCCGTCCATGAACTGGCGTGTAATTTCGTCGACGGACAGTGCCGCGACTCGAGCTGTTGGTTCGTGCGGATCGGTCATCTTGGAACTTTAGAAGAACACGTCGCGCTGGTGCCCACGCGGCACCGACCGTGTCCGAAATGAAACGTGTCTGTTCGCCCACCCACGCGCGTCATTCGACGCGTTGCCAGTGAACGACCACGTGGTCTCGTGCGAACGTCATGGTCTCAACGTGTTCCAGGGCGCTCACATGACGCATGGCCCTGAAGAATCTCTGCTTCGCCAACGTCAGTGGGTGAGATGGTACTCTCGGGTCGCTGGCGGTACCATGAAGGCGACCGTACAGTTCCGCAAGGGCTGGAGTGTCGAGTCGGTCGCGCTGAAAAAGGGCGAAATGACGAGGGGAACAGCATGCGAAAGATGATGCTCGTGGGATTGGTTGGCGCTTCATTGGGACTTGCGTCCTGTGGGGCCCAGGCGTCCATAGACCAGGCGGTTACGTCACTGGGTTCATCGGCCGACTTGCAGCTGCACTTCACGGGAAGCGCCTCAGGCCCAGGAACCGCCCAGGCTCAACCAGCTCTGGGCGTCGTGTCGATCGACATGAACTACTCGAATCCCTCGGGGGCGGCGCTTTCGCAGTCGGGCGGAACGGCCAACGCCGAAATCTTGATCAACGCCGGGACCCAGACGTTGGCTGACCTCCGTGTCGTCGACTCCAACCTCTACGTGATGCTCGATATCTCCGGCGCGGCAAACATCCCCGGCGTCAAGTTGCCTGCGACCGAGGTCGCGGCACTGCAGCTCCTTCTGGGCGGGCGCTGGTTCGAACTCCCGAAGAGTCTCTTGAACTCCGTCACTCCGACACCCTCGGCGACGTCCCAGGCCCAGACCGCGAAGGAAGCCGCGGCGGCCCGAGCCATCTTCGACGATCTCTCCAACCTCATCGCGGCCACGCCGTACACGACGTTGCCCAATGGCGGCTACTCAGAGACGGGAACGCTGGAATCAGTGGTGAAGGCCGTTTTGCCGACCATCCAGGGTCTGGGCGCGAGCACGATACCGACGTCGTCGGTGAAGGGAAACTACACACTCACCGTGACGGCTTCTGGTTCCACCGCGACTGGAGGATCGATCACGGTCACGGCACCGAGCGCGGTCGCGGGCCAGGGGGACGACACCGTGGGCCTCAACGTCACCGTGGCTCACGCCAGCCTCAGCATTGACGCACCCACGGGCGCCACCGTCATCACCCCGTCACTGTTAAAGGGTCTTTTTTCGCAAGCCGGAGGATGACGCTGCCGGCCCACTGGGCAATTGAGGTCCGCGTTAACGCTTTGGCGACGTTAGAAAGCCAAATGACCTAACCAGAGCGTGGTCGCGAAGAACGAGAAGTTGGCTGGATTGACTGGCGGCAACGTCAGTCGTCCTCGTGGGACTTTCGAAAGACGACGTCGCCGCGGACATTAGATTCGTCCTATGCCGATCACCCCGGACACCAAGGACTGGACCTGGGTCCTCGAACGGCCCTGCGAAGAGTGTGGTTTCAACGCGCAAGACCACCCCCGTGAGACCTTCAGCCACGCCATACGTGACAACGCCGCGCAGTGGACTCTGGTCCTTCATCGCGACAACGTTCAGCTTCGACCCCGTGAGGACCGTTGGTCGGCCCTCGAGTACGCCTGTCACGTTCGCGACGTCTATCGGATCTTCGACGAACGACTCCGCTCGATGCTCGAAGAGGACGGACCGACGTTTCAAAACTGGGACCAGGACGAAACCGCGTTCGAGGAGCGCTACGACCTCCAAGATCCGACGATCGTCAACGGCGAACTCCTGGACGCCGCCGCACGCTACGCCGACCGGTTCGACACCGTGACGTCATCGCAGTGGGATCGGCCCGGAACTCGCTCTAACGGCAGCCTCTTCACGGTGAGCTCGCTCGGCACGTACGGCCTGCACGATCCACTGCATCATCTCTGGGATGTTTCGTCATCGTGACCTCGCCTCAAGACTGACGGAGCGAGTCGTTTCGACAACTGTTGTGTGAAAGGATGCCTCTATGGGAAATGCCGGAGAGAAGCCACGCAAGATGAGGCGTCGAATGGCCAAGGTACCCCGGGGAGCTGAGGCCAACAACATTCAGCTCGCGGGTCTCACGACGAGCAGTGACGGCGTGCACGACACCCGCCTCGACCACGACGCGGCTCACGGCCGAAGCGAAAACCTCGGACGATTTGGCAGATTCTTCCTCTGGCTCCTCGGTCGACGACGCAAGGACCCGACGTCGTCTTGATTCAGTGATGACGGCGCGACTCATCGTTCTGGTCATCGCCGCCGTTGCCCGCGCTTTCGCGTGGATCGCGTCGCCGGCGCATTGGGCTCAATCGCCGTCCCACTGACGAAGTTCCTCTTCGAGGGGATCGAGTCCCAGGGGACCGAGAGCGAGCGCGTGAGCGTGGAACCGCTTCAAGGAAAAGTCGGCGCCAAGACGTTGCTTCGCCTCTTCGCGGGCCCTCATCCACACGCGCTCACCCGCCTTGTACGAGATCGCCTGAGCCGGAAGACCGAGGTAGCGTTCGACCTCGGAGACTGACATCTCGTGGTTCTGTATCGCCATATCTTCCAAGACCGCGACCGCCATCTCCGCGGTCCAGACCTTGCCCGAACAGTCACCGAGGTCGCCGAGCACTCCCAGGTCGTCGGGTGCGCGCAGTTCGAGATGCAGACCAATGTCGACCATCACGCGCGCCGCGCGTAGCGCCTGGTTGGCGAGGTAACCCAACTCCTCGCCGAGATCGTCGAAGAAGCCCAACTCGTTCATCAGTCGCTCCGCGTAGAGGGCCCACCCTTCGGCGTAGCCGCTGATCAGGGCCTCGAGTCGATGGAAGCGACTCTGCCGGTCGGCTTCGATGATCGACGTTGCGCACTGAAGATGGTGACCCGGCACGCCCTCGTGATACCACGTGGACGCGTGACTCCACCACGAAAACGACGTCGCCCCCAAGGTCGGAAACCACGTCGTGCCTGGTCGAGTGAGATCTTCGCTGGGTGGGATGTAATAGGGAGCGGCCGCCGATCCCTCCGGTGCCAGGCGGGCGTCGCAGAATCGGATGCGCGGATCGATGTCGAAGTGGACGCCGTCGAGCTTCTCCACGGCCTCTTCGGTGAACGAGATGAGACGCCGCAGGAGTTCGTCCGTACCCTCAATGGCCCGCGCCGGGTCGCGGTCGAGGAGTTGCGCGACCTCGACGAGGCTGGTCGCCTCCGGAGCGAGTTCCTTCGCGATCTCCCACATTCGTGCGTTGATAGCGCGAAGGTCGGCGTAGCCCCACGCGTAGAGTTCGTCGAAGTCGAGCTCGGCGCCGTTCCAGTACTGGCTCCACGCGCGGTAGCGCTCGAGCCCGCTGGCGTCGTGCTCGTTCGCTTGAGGCGCCAGGACGTCGCTCATCCAGGTCGAGAGCTCGCCGCACGCCGCGTCGGCGTCTGTCGCCGAGGTCACGAGGTCGCTGTCGTCGGCGGCGTCGGGGGCGACGCGCTTGACGAAGTTTCGATACGCACCAGCTTCGTACGTCGCCGCCTGCTGCGCGACGCCGAGAACGTGGCGGCGCGATGGAAGGCGGCCATTGGCTGCGAGGTGCTCAAGCGTGCGTTGCCAACTCTTCAGCGCGGGACGTACCTGAGCCAGTCGTTGGGCGATCACGTTCAACTGGTCCGTAGAACCCGTCGCCATCAGCTCAAAGACCTGGCGAATCTCCGACAGTGGTGAGCTCAAGACAGAAAAGACGCGCGCCGACTCACCCGACTCGAGCAGGCCGAGGCGCGCGCTCAAGCGTTCTTGCATGACGGCGAAGGCGACACGATCGATCTCATCGGTGGCCACGAGTGTCGCCAGCTCGTCGAGAAACGCCCGCACGGTCTCTACGTCCGTGCTGGTGCGCTCGGGAGAGAAGTCCGGCAAGAGGTGGTCGAACTCAGTAATCCCTGAGTTCGTGGCGAAGATCGGGTCGGTCGCGGCGTCGCGTTCGACGACGTCGTTGGCGAAGGAGAAGACCGCCGAACGCTGTGGTGTAACAGTCACGTGATCCTCCGATTGTTCGACACGGCGCGAAGCCAAACCCTACGGTACCAACGTCCGCGTGACCTTTCCTAAGGACGCTCCTATTTCCCTTTCGACCAGTCGCGGCCCATGAAGCGATCACTTTCGCCCTCGAGAACCCTCAACGCCTGGACGAGGTTACGTTTCTTTGCCTGATCGGATTTCAGTGCGGCGAAGTAGCGAAGTATCTCCTTCTGGCGACTCGGCGCGAGTTTGGTCCAGTTCGCCGTCGCCAAAGGATTCGCCTCCAGCGCCTCTTGGAACCATTCGGGTGAATCGTGCAGAGGACCGTTGCGGTACGAGTCGTCGAAGCGCAACGTGACGCTCACCACGTCGTCCACCTTGACGCGAGCGGCCTTTCGCATCCCACCGTGGAGGTAGAGGTAGAACTCCCCACCGCCGACGGGCATCATATTGGTTCGCCACGGCGTGTCGGGTGATCCATTGAACTTGACCAACACCGGCATCGGTCGGCGCCAACCCGGCCTCAACGATTGGACCTGTTCGTCGCTCACGAGAACGTAGGGATTGACACCAACGATTTGAACCTCAGCGCTGAACGTCAACGTCGTGCGTCGTGCTGCACGTCCGCTCACGTCTCGAGGCCGTCCCAGGACCAGTGTGGGAACTCCGCGTACGTCGGCACGACCGAATCGAGCGGCGAGTACGAATGCACCTCACTAACGGCCCACACCATGTAGTCGTGAAGGACGCGGCGAAACTCAGGGTCGCTCGGAAGGTTGGCGTCGTCAACGGCCAAATCGAAGCACGTCACGAAGCGAGTCGCCATCTCGTCTTCCGCCCCCGATTGCGCGTGGATCAACAACATCGCGACGTGCCCGCCACCGAGAGCCGAGTAGGCGGGCGGCCCGCCGAAGACCTCACCGAGATACCCCGCGAGTCGATCGAGGTGCTCGGGATTCAAGTCGTGCGAGAACGGGTGATTCAGTACCGGATCCGCGAGACAACGTTCGTGCAGCGCTGCGGCCAGGGCGACGAACGCTGCGTCACCGCCGGCGTAGTCGAAGAGAGTCGGCCGATCCACCATGAACACAACCTCCCGCGACTAATTGCTCATCCGCATCATTTCATACTTTGCGGACAGCGACGCCCGGCTCAGCAGAGTGCTGGGCCGGGCGTCGTGACGCTTCAAACCGTGCGATCTAGGCGTTAAGAAGTACTCGCTCCGCTTCAACGTGAAGCGCGAGTTCCTTGTCGCCTGGGGTACGTCGAGCGTGCCAGAAACCGAGCGCTACAAGCATCGCCATCAGTCCAGCAAGGATGAATGACGCGATCGCGGAATAGAGAGCAATCAATCCAAACTCGGAGAAGGCGTACGCCTCGAGCAAGAGTCCTCGTAGCGTGGTGCCTTGAAACGTGGTCTGGACTTCGGCGGTCAACGCCGTGTTCGTTGGGTTAGCCCGTGACGCGTTGCTGACCTTGGAGTACACACCGCCGTAGGGCATCTCAGAGAGGTGCACCGCGATGAAGTGGTCCGCGTACGCTTCGGCCTGCGCGCCCGTGGTGAGTTGCATACCAGCGTATTTGGCCAGGTAGGGGATCATCGCTGGCGTAACTTCGGTTCCAGGCTTCGCGGCCGCGAAGGCCGCCTTCGACGGAAACACGATGTCTTGGCGCACCAGCTGACTCTTAATGCTCGAGTTGGTGAAGCTGTAACCCCATGTAAAGAGGCCGCCCGCCAACAGCAGGGCCACCACTATCAAAAGTCCGCCCGCACTGGCGAGGACGTCAAACATTTTGCGTTGCATTAGTTTCTCTCCTTTAAGAAAATCCCCTAACTAGTGTCGACCAGCAACCGGTAAGTGAAATAGGGGCGAACGTCACCAATAGTGGGGACCTTCGTCCCTATCGACGCACGCCTGCCCGGAGAGATACTCACTACATGACTTCACGCACGACTCGTCGAGGGTGCGCAACGTTCACGGACACGCTCAAGTGTTGGCTCCAACGTTCACTTGCCACTCGACGAAGCGTCGATTGAGTAACCAAGAAAGAGGTACGTCATGAAAGCACTCGTCTACCAAGGACCCGGGACCAAAGAGTGGAAGGACGTCCCCGACCCAACACTTGAAGCCGACACCGACGTCATTGTTCGCGTCGCCGTCACCACCATCTGCGGAACGGACCTTCACATCTTGAAGGGCGACACGCCAGAAGTTACCGCCGGTCGGATCCTCGGCCACGAAGCGGTCGGCACCGTGGAACAAGTGGGCTCGGGCGTGAAGACTCTCTCGGTCGGTGACCGTGTCCTCGTTTCGTGTATTACGGCGTGCGGCTCGTGTCGATTCTGCCGTGAGGGCCGTTACGGACAGTGCCTCGGGGGCGGCGGCTGGATCCTCGGCCA
>PMOI01000008.1 GCA_003162475.1 Acidimicrobiaceae bacterium | reverse complement strand
CCGAACTTCAATGAGAGCACGAACGAACGCGTCCAGGTGTGTCTCACCACCACCTCTGACCATGCCAACACCATTGATGTGCAATCGCACGGTCAGTCTCTCTCAGGTTTGCCGTGCACAAAGACGACCTTACTTCTGGCCTTGACTCCGTTTGGTAGTCACCGTGTCCACTGAACGAAGTCAAGGCCATCCTCGCAACGCACTCGTCAGATGTTTGCCGTGGTCGACGGCAAGAACGTAGAAGACGAACTCGTCGTGAAGTTGGTCCACCAGCCCTGCGAATGAACGAACTGGGCCGCCCGCAAGGAAGGCGGGGCGGCGGCGAGCACGTCCGGTCGGACGTCGCCGACAGGTCGTTGTCGGACCTCAGAAGTCATAGCGTCACGATGCCGCTGTGGCTACTCGTGCATCGTCGTCAACAGCACACGCCCGATACCGCGAAATGTATCGTCACTTCGCGTCGGAGTCCGCACCTCTCTCGAGACTGCTTGCGCGCAGGAAGAACTGAGCGACCATAAGCCAAATGCCGTATGAGCCGATGTCGGCGAGAGTGGCAATCTGAAAGTTTAGTGATACTGCAATATTGAAGTCACTGCGATGAGAGTCGGGGATCTTCGGTACCATAGGTCGAGGCTGGTTTCTATCGAAGCACCAGCAATCACTAAAAATGGCGGACACCAAAAATCGAATCAAGGCTTCAATCGTGTGTGGGCTGAATGATCTGTCCAAACCCGAAGCGGCTGAAGCACGATTCGACCGGTTACTTGCCTCATTCAAAATCGACCGCTCACGGATTCGAATGGCTCCTCAGAACATGACTCTCAGATGCCCAAAGGCAAGACTCGAATGATTGTGTGTTGTTCGATATCTTCCCCGTTTCACCCCTCAGAATATCGATGATGAGTCACCTTCCGACGGTAATTCTCCTTATGCGCAAGAAGAGGACAAATTATTACAGTATCGAGCGCTTGTTCGACAATCTCGTTCCACCGCTATCAAGACAGTTCGATGTCAGAGTCGTGCATGTGCCCTGTTTCGGGGTCAGTCCCGTCGAATTTATTCGAAATCTCATATTCACTGCGCGACTCCGCGCTGATGTTGTACACGTGACGGGGGACATTCAATACTGCGCCTTAGCCGTCCCGCGTCAGCGCTGTGTCTTGACCGTTCTCGATCTCGTCTCGCTGAATCGTCTGAAGGGCGCACGAAAGCGCGTCTTCTCTCTGCTTTGGTATTCGCTACCTCTCCGATGGGCACAACACGTGACCTCAATCTCGGAAGAGAGCCGAGAACAGCTAGAGAGAAGTTTCCCTTCGACCGTGGGAAGGGTCAGCGTTATCCCGTGTTGTGCTGATCCGACATTTGAGGGCAACATGGTGATTGCGCACGCGGACGCCGACAAGCCACGGGTATTACAAGTTGGGACTAGCGCGAACAAGAACGTCCATCGGGTTGCCGTAGCGGCTTCGGGCCTTCCTCTGCATCTTCGGATCATTGGTCCGCTGAACGATGATCTGCGGACGTTGTTATCCAACCTTGACCTCGAATGGAGTTCAGCCGAACAGTTATCTACCGAGGAATTAATCAAGGAGTACCAAAACAGCGATGCTCTGGTGTTCGCCTCTACGTATGAGGGGTTTGGACTTCCGATAGTGGAAGCGCAGTCAATTGGCCTACCCGTCTTGACTTCCAAGATCCTACCTATGACGGACGTTGCGGGCGAGGGAGCACTGTTTGTCGATCCGTACAGCGAATTCGAAATACGTTCCGGTCTAGAACAACTCTTGAGTTCACCTGATCTATGTCGAAGGCTAGTTGAGCAAGGCAGAAAAAATGTGAAGCGTTTCGACGTGAGGATGGTAGCGGACCAATACGCCAAGATTTATGCTGACGTCTTGAACCGCAACTAGTTTGAAGTCACTCCACCTAGAGGTGCCACAATGAAAGCGGGCGAAAAAGATGGTTGCGGACCGTTCATTGCAGGTCTCGCTTGCATCATGCAGTCTGCTCCAAGAAATGGACATCTCACCTTCCCAGAACGGGGCGCAACGTGGCGATCCGGTGATGCACTTCAGTAAGTCACAAACCTGCTGGCATTATGGACGGTGAATCCGCAATCGAAAGGGTCCCTACGATGAGTCCGACCAATGAAGAATCAAAGTTATGGAAGGTCGTCGTAGTCGGACAAGGATATGTCGGGTTGCCACTCGCAATGCGAGCGGTCGCAGTAGGACATGATGTCGTGGGTTTTGACACCAGCAATGACCGTGTCACGCAACTCCAGAGTGGAAAAAGCTTCATTGAGGACGTCTCCAACGACGAAGTCGCAAGTGCTTTAGATTCGGGCCGATACGCTGCAACGTCCAGTTTGGGAGACTGTTCCGTCTTCGATATCGCCGTGATCACGGTGCCGACTCCCTTGCGAGAGGGCGTCCCTGACCTGAGTTTCATTGAGGACGCCGCACGCAGCCTTTCTCAAAACCTCACCGAGGGTGCGACCGTGATACTCGAGTCCACCACGTATCCGGGCACAACCGAGGAGTTGGTAGTTCCAATCCTCGAACGCGGTTCGGGCCTCGAGGCTGGACGGCAGTTCCACGTCGGCTATAGCCCTGAACGCATCGACCCAGGCAACCCGACTTGGAACTTTCGTAACACACCCAAGGTTGTCGCTGGAATCGACTCTGCTTCCCGCGACGCGGTAAATGAGTTCTATTCACTTCTCGTGGAGGAGACCATCCCAGTTTCATCGACAAGAGTTGCCGAAATGTCGAAGTTACTTGAGAACACCTTTCGCCATGTCAACATCGCCCTAGTCAATGAGTTGTCACTGTTCGCGAATCAACTGGGTGTCAGTGTGTGGGAAGTGATCGATGCGGCTTCCTCCAAGCCCTTTGGCTACATGCGATTCACTCCGGGACCTGGTGTTGGAGGCCACTGCCTTCCTGTCGATCCTTCGTACTTGTCGTGGAAGGTCAAACGAACTATTGGAGATTCCTTCCGATTCGTTGAACTTGCCAACGACATCAATGAGCACATGCCGGCCCACGTTGCGACCCGAATCACCCAAATGCTAAATAGAGAGCGCAAGGCAGTCAACGGCGCGCGGATTTTGGTGCTGGGACTCGCCTACAAGAAAAATACTGGTGACCTTCGAGAGTCCCCATCGATCGCTGTCTGCGAGTCGCTCGCGAGTCTCGGCGCTGAGATCCGGATCGCCGACCACTGGGTCCCCGCTCATATAAAGGTACCGTGGAAACGGGTGAAACTTACTGACGACGAACTCGAGAGCGCAGATCTTGTTGTGATCGTTACTGACCACGACGACGTTGACTACGACTGGGTTGCCCGTCGAGCGCGCCTCGTCTTCGACACCCGACGACGGACTGTTCCATGCTCCACGGTCGAACTCCTTTGAATCCAAAACGATGCAATCATCGTTCCATTGTGACAAACTTCGAAATTACTACGACGGGGAAACAGAATGAGTGATGATTTGGAGAATGCAGATGTTATTGTACTTGGTCCTGATCACGCCGACTCCTTCGCGGTGAATATCGCTGAAGGGCTGAAGTCGCTAGCAATCACTGCTGTAGTAATTGATCCAAATGGAGGATTCGCCAAACGCGGAACTTTACAGGCATACTCCACTTACGGCCTGATCATGAGTGAGACGGTCCGCCGTGTACATCAACTTGAACGATTTGTCGTCGATCGGCCTATTGAGCGCCAACTCACGCAATCCAGCCCTTCACTCGTTATCTCAGTATGGTCTCAATTTAGTCCTGCCCAAATCGAGCGTTGGCGAGGACTAACACCGGGGGCGATGTGGGTCTTCTGGTATCCAGATCACCTCGCAAACCTGGGAGCCCACCGAGTGTTAATCGCTCCGTATGACCATTTCTTCTTTAAAGAGCCATTTCTTGTTGACTTACTGTCAGCCAGAACGAATCTGCCAGTGCATATGCTCGCCGATGCCTGCAACCCAGATCGTCACCGTCCTGAGGAACCTACGAATGAGGTTGAGCGTCGCCAATACCAATGCGACATTGCTATAGCAGGGAATCTTTATCCCTATCGACTACTCGTCATGGAAGCAATTCCCGAAGAAACTAACCTCCGGATATATGGTGATCCGCGAAACGTGCTCCCAATACGCTTCGAGCGATTTGCCGGAGCGCTCACCGGCCAATACGTAACTTGGAGGAATAAATCTTTGGCATTTCGCGGTGCCAAGATTGTATTGAACACAATGCACTACGGCGAAATTAGAGGAGTGAACACAAGGCTTTTTGAAGCGACTGCGTGCGGCGGTTTCGTGCTGAGCCACGCCGGTCTTGACATCGCTCAATACTACGAGCCAGGAGTTGAGATCGCTACCTTTGATAGCTCAACTGAACTTCGTGATGCTATTAACTACTACCTCGGCGCCGAAGAAGAGCGGCGCAAAATTGCCACTGCGGGTCTCGCCCGAGCTCACCGTGATCACACTCACCCACGACGAATGGTTGAGATGCTACATACGCTTGGACTGACGGAGAAACTCGGAATAGCCGAGACTTCATAGCGGTCATGATTTCGAAGCGTTTGTCCTCACAGGTTCGGCGAATAATTCATCGATTGAAGGAACGCGTCGCAAATCGACCGCACGCAAGGGCGGTTGCGGGAACCGCAAGTACAAACGTCGCTATCACCTTGCTCGGAAGCGCCGCCGGGCTACTCTTTGCTCGAGTTCTCGGCCCTACTTATCGTGGTGACCTTGCTGTAATTCTTCAGTGGCCGGCGACCATTGGAACTTTGGCAAGCGTTGGGATAACCGAGTCCACTTGCTATTTCGTTGCTAGACGACCAATTGAAGCGCGCTCAATCATGTGGACCGCGACTGCCGCCGCTTTGCTCACCGGCCTTGTACTGGCGATAGCGGGCCCGTGGATCGCTTCGGTGATTGGCCGTAACGATCAAGTTGTAGAGCCTTTGACTTGGATTTTTGCGCTTTCTCCGTTGTATATAGCTGGTGGAGTGTGGCTATCGACTCTTCAGGCCACGTCAATTCGACATTGGAATGTTTCTCGTCTGTCTCAACCGCTCATCTACTTTTTTGGAGCGGTGGTCCTATGGTGGGTGGGCGCTTTGACGCTAGTCGGGGCGGTAGTCGTCTTCGCGGCTTCTTTAGTTATTCAATCTTTGTACTTGCTCATTCGATCGCGGCATGAAGTCGGATCTTTTTCTCGTCCACAAGCGCGATGGCTTGGTCCACTGTATGGCTATGGGACGAAAGTATTTCTTACAACCGTTCCCCGTTTGGTGAACTGGAACCTCGACCTACTGTTACTTTCCATATGGCCTGGTGTCACAGCGGCCAAATTGGGGAATTACGTGGTCGCTGTCTCGCTGTCGAGCCTTGTCTCGCCCGTGGCACAAGCTTTTGGATCAATAGCATTCCCTCGCATCGCTCGAGCGCATGAGGAATCTGACCGACAACGAATTGAACGACTGTCCCTAATTGGTACCGGAGTATCTTCCGGGCTGATCATTACTGCGGTGTGTGTGGCTGCGCCCGTCGTAGTGCCGGTATTGCTCGGGCATGGTTATCACAGCTCAATCGTGGCGCTTTGGATCCTGGCACCAGGGGCAATCTTCCTGGCGATGAATCAAACACTAACCGCGATTCTGCAGGGTCGTGGGCGACCGCTAGTAGCATCGGTCGCCGAGGGGATAGGAGCAATCTGCACGGTGCTGTTGCTCACCCTCCTAATCCCGCACTTCGGCATCAACGGAGCTGCCGCCGCATCGACAATGGCTTACGGTATCACTATGTCATATCTCCTCTGGGAGAGGCACCGTACACGCGTCTCATTGATCCATGACGAGTCACGATGAAGGTTTCCATAAAGTTCCGTGTCGCAGCTCTCATGGAATCCATTGTCGGAAGGCGTAATCTTGTCCGTGGATCTCGCTTTTTTCTGGATTACGCTCGCCGCGATCTCCCAAACCGTCTCGATCAGAATGGTGAGTGGATGATCCAAGATGTAGCAATGTCAATGGACATCACTCCACAGGTCATCTTTGATATTGGCTCAAATGTCGGGTTATGGACTGATCGACTCGTGCGGAAATCAGCCCTAAGTCGTGTGCCCGTTGTGGTTCACGCATTTGAGCCCAGCGCAACCACGTATGCCCTTCTCGTTGAGAATCTTTCATTACATGGATTCAGAGACCAAGTAATTGCGGTGCATGCTGCGGCATCAGACCATTCCGGAACCGGTACTTTATATAAAGTTCATGAGCTTGCTGGGTCAAACTCTCTCCACGGCATTGCCGGAAAAACTGATGGACTCGAGCCTGAATCAATCACTCTTGTTTCACTGGATGAATACTGTACCCGTGCGCACATCGGTGCAATTCATTTGCTCAAAATCGACGCGGAAGGGCATGATTTTCTTGTTCTGATGGGAGCCCGCAAGCTCCTTGCGGCACAAGCGGTTCGGATTCTGCAGTTCGAGTACAACTTCCGATGGATCGGCGCTCGACATTACCTTAAGGACGTCTTCGATTTACTTCAGCCTTTGGGGTACATGATTGGGAAAGTCACGCCACGATCGGTTGAGTGGTATTCATCGTGGAGCCCGGAGCTTGAGACCTTCCGCGAAGCAAATTATATTGCAGCTCTGCCAACTTTCTCAACCAACTTTCCTTCAATTGAGTGGTGGAATCCAGATTTGGGGACAAGTCAATGTCGGTGACTACCGCTCGTGAGACTCGCGCTGGCAATCAGTTCAGTGTGCTCACAGCCCTGGGGCTTGTCGCTGTAGGAGCGTGGATCTCACTGGTTGTACTGAACCTCCCCGACGCTTCCGCGCAAATTATCTCCGAACTATGGCTATCTGTGGTGAGTGCCGTCACCGTTGGCATTGGTGGGTTTGTGCTCGCACGAAGACGACTCGGGGCTATCGGAGCACCTCGGTGGCTTCGGATTGGTCCCTTGTTCACGATCTATTACACACTCATCTTCGGCGTTTTTTCGCTTGCTTGGCTTAAACCTCAAACGGGAGTTACATCACTCGTCGAACCTTCGCAAGTTCCCCCCGCCGTAGCACTCTGTACTATCGGTCTGGCTTGTTGGGTGATCGGATACGTTGGTGGCGCGCCGGCCGTCATCCATCGAACTGCAAGTTCTTTCGTCGGCCGTTTTTTTCCGGAGGCAAACTGGACTTTTCGATTTCCCACCATTTCCATTGCGGTGTACTTGATTGGCTTCGCCGCTCGCTTGTATCAATTGCAAACTAGTCAGTTCGGTTACTTACAGAATGCCGGTGCGGCGTTGGCTTCCCCTTCGGGGCTAGGACAATTGACCGCTCTAATTTCCGACTTTGCGCAGTTCGGACTCGTAATGGCCGCGCTCGATGCTTTCGTTGTTTCTAAATCGTTCCGAAGCAGAACAATCCTACTTTTGATGCTGCTGACGGAGATTTCCACTGGACTCTTCGCCGGCTCAAAGCAGCTAGTCGTGGAGAGCCTGGTAATCGTTGGGGTTGTCGCTGTTTATGCTTATGGCAAGGTTTCCAAGCGAGGAGCTGTCATAGTAGTCCTCGTTATCCTCTTCATTTTCCCCTTGGTTACGTCATATCGCGCTTCGATTCGCGGGGCGTCGACCGCTTCGGTGGCGACTAACCAGGCAGCCACATCACTTATTCGGACTCTCGAAAGCACCGCCTCAAACTTCACACCACGGTTTCTGTTCATTGATAGTCCCGCGCAGATCGCCGACCGGCTTCGCGAAATCGATAACGTGGCAATCATACGACAGAAGACCCCGGTCGCGATTCCTTACCTTCCTTGGACTGATCTTGTTATTGATCCGGCAATCGACTGGATTCCCCGAATCCTTTGGTCCTCCAAACCGGTACTGTCGACGGGCCAGGCATTCTCAGAGCAGTACTACCAGATTCCGCAAGGTCTGATTACTGCTTCGGCCGTGACCATACCCGGGGACCTATATCGCCATGGAGGAGTGTTGCCGCTATGCCTGGGAATGTTCATCTTTGGAGGGATAATGTTCACTTTCGACTCCGCAATTGACCCGAGTCGAGATCTGCGTCGATTGGTCCTCTATATACCCTTACTCGTCATGTTGCTCTATTCAGAAGATGATGTGACGACGACGCTGATTGGCATACTTGGGCTCTTCATTGCAGCCTCGATAGCAGGTTGGATAGCCTTCTTGCCTGAACATTCATATCCAAAGTGATGCCACTGCGCTAACCCCACTTGAAGATCTGACATACCAAACTGGAATGCTCAAGGAAGGGAGGTAATGTTTTCACTTGAAGTACAACCATCAATTTGAGCGCTAGAGAGTGGTACTTGTTGGCCGTAGAGACTGAAGAAAAGAGTTTTCTCGACTACCTCAACGTGATCTGGCGAAGGAAGTACTTAATCATCGCCATCGTTGTAGCGCTGGTAGCCCTTTCTATTGGCGTGGACGACGCGCGTGCCAAGGTCTACGGCGCGCCGGCGATCATGCAGTTGGTGTCGCAGAACGTGGCGCAAGGCGGCGGCGCGATCGAACTCTCCACAACGGACATCGCGACAGACATCCAGCTCATTTCGAGTGCCGCGGTGAAGGCCATCGTCACCGCCAATCTCAATCAACCCGCCCCGAACGTAGCCGTGAGCGAAGTCGGTCTCACTGCTGTGGTCAACGTGTCCGTCTCCTCAACGAATCTCGACTTCGCCGTGAGGGCCGCCAACGAATACGTCAACGCCTATATTCAATTCACGACTCAGCGTTACGCGCAGCAGACCAAGCATCAAGAGACCGCTCTGACGACTCAACGGGCTACGCTCGAGTCCGAGATAAGCACGATCGAGCAGCAGATAGCGGCTAGCACGCCGTCGAGTAGCTCGAACTCAGGACTGACTACCGAGTTGCAGGTCTACGCCGCCCAATTGGAACAGGTCAACACTTCGCTTTCGCAACTCCAACTGGATCAGACGCTGGTCGCGTCGGGTGGCCTCCTAGTTACTCCCGCGACGGCGAGCAACGTCTCAGTTTCTCCCAAGAGAACTACTGACGCTGTGCTCGGCGCGTTCCTCGGGCTGATCATCGGTATCGGGCTAGCCCTGTTGCTGGACTTCCTCGATGACAGGATTCGCAGTAAGGAACATCTCCACGCCGTGACTAGTCGTCTTCCGCTGCTCGGCGAAATCCCCAAGTTTGACAATTGGAAGCATCACTCGGACACTTCGATCGTCGCGGCCGAGCGACCTAAGTCAGCCGCCGCCGAAGCGTACCGTAGCCTTCGAACCGCGATCCAGTTCATTGGTTTCGACTCTGAACGTGCTCAAGTCATTCAGATCACGAGTCCAATGGAGAGCGAGGGGAAGACGACTACGGTGATTGACCTCGCTGTTACAATGGCTTCTAGCGGTACCCGAGTTGCAATAGTAAGTTGCGACTTGAGGAAGCCTGGGATTCACAAATTCTTCAAGACTGACAACTCCAAAGGATTAAGTTCCGTTTTGGGCGGAACTGAGACGCTCCAGAGCGTTTTCGTAGCCTTCGAAGAACTACCTAACTTGATCTGTATACCGTCCGGACCCATCCCCCCGAATCCGTCGGAACTACTGGGGTCTACAAGACTCTCGGACATCTTCGAAGCTCTCCGAGCGACCAACGACGTTATCCTCGTCGACAGCCCGCCAGTGTTGCCCGTGACCGACGCGATTGTCGTCGCCCAGGTCGTTGACTTCGTGGTGCTGGTCGCCAGGGCCGAGCTGTCTCACGCCCGCGCCGTGTCGCGGGCTCTGGAACTTCTCTCCAACGTCGATGCTCCGGTGAGGGGCGTCATCTTGAACGCGGTTGAGGTGGAGCGATCGAGACGCGGTTACGGACGCTACGGCGCCTACGGGAACTACGGCAGTTACGCCTAGTGGCGACGAACTCATTGTCAAGTTCCACGCTGTGCCGGGCTGATAGTTCCTCATCGAACCACTGATCGAAGCACGTCGACTCTGACTTACTCCGTGACGTCGACGGCCACGTGGGGAACTACGCGATCGAGTTAATTGAGCATCCACCAGTGGGCTCGCGGGATGAAGTGCATCAACGAAGGCACGGGCACCGTCCGGATGACGAAGGCGTCGATCGGCATCGCTCCACCGAGACCGATGCCGAACTCGGCGATAACGCGCTGTCCGCCGACGAAGAACGAGATGAAGACGCAGATCATTACGAGTGCGGCTGCGGTCATGACCTGGCCGGTATTTGCCCGGCCGCGAATGATGGCCTCCTCTTTGTCGTTGGTATTGAGCCACTCCTCGTGCTTGCGCGAGACTGGAAAGACGTGATAGTTCATCGAGTGTCCGAAGAGGATGGAGATCATGATGATCGGCGGGAACGACCCCGCCGGTCTCATTACGCGCTCCTCAAAGAATTCAAAGCTACGCTTCAGCCATACAGGATGCTCGACGGGGTACGTCTCTTACTGGACGAGAGCGATGAGACTGTCTCTATCAGCCTGCATCAAGATGAACTTGAAGCCGCGCTCCCCCTTCTTCTTCCGTCAAACACGCTTTCATTGGTGATGGAGTGGAAATTGCCGACGATGCAAGGCGGGAACAAAGGGGGCGATGCCGGGGTATTTCGTACCATTCTATGGAAGTCGAATGCTGCCACCGGGTGCGACAACTGGGGGTAAGTTTTCAGGTAATCACGGAAGGACCAAGAATCCATGGATGCTCTATATGATTCGTATGCATCCACGCACGCTGGCGCGAGCAGCGCTGAGGTTGCCGAGACGTACTTCCGAAAGGAGTTAGCGCCGAGAATCCCTACCGATCGAAATATCGTCATGGTGGATGTCGGCTGCGGGCAGGGACTGTTGGTTCGTGCGTGCCTGCGAGCTGGCTACGCGAATGCTTGGGGCATCGACATCAGTCCTGAACAAGTCACGATAGCTCACGAAATGGGCGTCCTGCCTGTTCAACTCGGAGACTTCCGAGAGATGCTTCGACCGGGGTCACAAGATGTGGTTCTTGCACTCGATATCTTCGAGCACCTCAAGCGCGAGACAGTTGTTGAAGCATTGACTATTGTCCAGACTTCCTTGCGGCCTGGGGGACTGTTCATTGGGAGAGTTCCCAATGCAGTAAGCCCCTTCTCCGGAGCGATACGTCATGGCGACTTCACACATGAAACGTGGTTCACCCCAAGCAGTCTTCGTCAATTGACCAATGTCGCAGGATTTGAAGAGCTGGATATATATCCATGTGAACCGCCAATCCACGGGATCGCCAGCGCCTTGAGGCTTGTCCTTTGGAAGGCGATCGAGTCCGCAATTAAGGTTGCGTATTTGGCCGAGACAGGCCAACGCCACAACGTGATAATCACCCAGAACATGGCCTTCGTCGCACGTGCAGGCGCAGATATGAGCGAGGATGATTAGGCGCCGACCAGTAAGCAGTAGTGGGCAGCGTGAGCTCATGGATTCACGACGTCGCATACGATTGGGGCGCACTCGCCAAGGCTCTGACCATCCAACGGGGTTGTTAACGATCACTTACGGCATTGAATCCCGATCAGAAGGAGGCCAAACGATTCACAAGCAAGAGAACAGTAGCACCGGGTATCGCACCGAGGACGTGGTGTGCAGGTCCGGAAGGGTTGACAATCTGGATATCGAAGGGGGTTCCAGTCGTGGAACTACTGCTGAGAGCAGTAGCCACTGGGCTCATCGCAACGGCTGTGCTCCTGTATCCGGTCGCACGGGAGCCAAGAGTCATCTTTGCTTCGTGGGAGGAGTTGAGTGAATCTGCCTACGAATCCGCGGGTGCTGATTGTGCTCGAACATCCGGCACAGCACTTTTCCGAGAGCTTCCGACTTGCTGCACGTTCATCCAAGATGGATTCATCCGTGCTCTATTGGGTTGATGACGAAAGTGGACGGATTGACCCAGATTTCGGCATGCATATTTCATGGGACGTCGACCTTCGATCAGGCTACAAATGGCGCAAGGTCGAAGGATCTAGTTTTGTGAAGCGAACGAAGAGCTTCCGCAAAGCCATTCGGGACTGTGCGCCCGACGTGGTTATTTGTTTCGGATGGGGTACGGCAGTGGCTCGCCTAACCATCGCCTGGTGTGCCCTCACGCGCACCCCACTGTTGTTCTACGGTGACACGACCTGGCAGCACTCGTCTCGTCCCGGCGGGCGCGTTCGATCTATCGCTCGTTCATTGGTCCTCCGATTCCTTTTCCGAATTGCGGCAGGCGCACTCTCGACAGGGACGTTCAACCGGGAGTTCTACATTCTCCATGGGGTGCATCCTTCTCGAATTATTGATGGCGTGTGTCCGGTCGATGTCGACACCTATTCGGCTGCACGAAACACCGGAAAGTCTTCCGGAGACAGTAGCGACGGCATAATTATCGGTTTTGCCGGCAAGTTGATCCAGCGCAAGGGCGTAGCCGATTTGCTTCGCGCGTTGGCCATAGTGAAGGAAAATTTGCGGTGGCATGCCAAGATCATTGGCGATGGCCCCGAGCGGGATCGACTTGAGAAGCTCAGCGTTGAACTCGGGATCGTTGAGCGAGTCAGTTTCGTCGGATTTCGCAATACGTCTGAGATGCCACACGAGCTCGCATCGTGTGACATTGTCGTGGTTCCCTCCCTCCTCGACATGCGCGTGCTAGTTGTCGCCGAAGCAATGGCGGCCGGAGCGGTGGTGGTGGCAAGTTCGAACACGGCTGTGTGGGGGCGGGGGGATTTGATTGAAGATGGCGTCACTGGTTTCGTATATAGAAGTGGTGATGCCGGCCATTTGGCTGAAGTGCTCCGGGAACTTATTGTTAACCCCGCCAGGCGGGCGACGATCCAAGAGGCGGGCGCCAAACTGGCGCTCGGACAAGGCCCGGAGGCGCTCGTAGCAGGCCTCGAACGTGCGGTGTCTGTGATCTGCGGTGAGTGACACCCGAGTGCTGGCGAACGACGTGAACGACGTGAACGACCCTATTCCCGACTACGTGAACCGTTGGGCCACGTAGTCGGGAATAGGGACAGTGCTCTCCTCAATGTCGAACTTAATGCGACGTAATATTGTTTGTGATTCTATGGACCATTGCGATGCAAACGGTAAAGGAGCGGCTCAGTGAGTATTTCAGGAAGCCTGAAGGGTGCTGCGCGTTCGGTTGTTGCACGGGGACCCATTCCGTTGAAGGTCATTCAAGAAGTCCGCATGGAGATGCATCTGGTAGGTGTACGGCTAAAGCGGCGCTTTAATCCACTCGTGCGCGCTAATGAACGGGCGCTACGACAGGCGTCAGACGTCAAATTGCACTTTGGATGTGGTGGCAGATTATTGGATGGATGGCTCAATGTTGATGGATGGGCCCGAACTGGCGTTGATTTAGTTATCGACCTGCGGCAACCGCTTCCTCTAGCCAATGGAAGTTGCCGACTCATATTTACGGAGCATGTATTTGAGCACATCGACCAAAGTTTCCGGGTACGCGTCCTCCGCGAATTTCGGCGGCTCCTCGCTCCCGATGGCGTTCTGCGAATAAATTTACCTGACTGCGAGCTCGCCGTGGAAGCATATATGAATGACGATTTGGCCTGGTTTGCGACTGTATCCGGTGTGGACTGTGACAAGACACGTGGACTTAATAGTATTTTCACGGACCATTTTCATCGATTCATCGATGATTGGGAGAGCCTGTCGTTCGCATTGAAGGAAGCTGGATTCGAGAAGATCACTAGGTCGTCATGCAACGGGAGTGCTATCCCAGAACTTAGAGTTGATACAAGTGAGCCGTCGCGCGCCATCTGCAGCCTTTATGTCGAAGCTCATTAGCGGTACGAAGCTCGACGCGAAAGAAGAGGCCGTAAGCCTAGGCAACCAGCGATTGCGGAACGTCGATTACGAGAATGATCAATTCTGTTCGGTCAAAGCGAGTTAACTGCAAGACGTCGGATGATGATGGAGTCGGTGAATCCGTTCCGTTCGGCCACTAGTTATGGGAACCGCCAGAATAACTTTGTCGTAGGTGGTGCTAGCTGCATTGAGCTCATTGCGCAAGGGCATTGACTTCCATCTCGCTACTTCAAGATCCAGCGAGTAATGGCGGGATCGCGATGGTCGTCAAATGGTATGAGGAATGGATGACGGCGCATCATCGTGCACACCGCGTCTACTACCTGGATGACGATGGACCAAGCGGCATGCAACGTCTCTGGCAATGGAACCCACCAAATTCCGCGGTTCCGAAAGTTCTTCCCCGAGCCGATCTCTCCATGTATCCGGCAGCGCGGTATCGAATGCGGGGCATCCGGGCTGGAGTGTACGAGGTCCATGTGATCGGTGCATCGTTCGGCCCTCCCAGGGCCAAGAAGGATGAAACTAGAGGCGGCGTCCGGATTCGAACCGGAGTACGGGGCTTTGCAGGCCCCTGCCTAACCACTCGGCCACGCCGCCAGAACTGTCAATCCTAGTGGGAAGCGTTCAGAGCTCTAGTGCTTTTTGAAGTGGTGGTACGCCGCGTAACAGATCGCCACGACGATGAGAATGAGAAGAACCGACTTTATGATCGCCGTGAGAATACCCGCGACGGAGAACATCAGCCAAAGGGCCAACAGAACAGCAACAACAACCCCCATTGTTTTGATCATTGCCATTGAACACCCCTTTCGTAAGCCAATTGTAAGGCTGCACTCAAGAAGCACTCGGTACGATGGAGACGTGATGCGTCGACTCAGATTCGCCGGGGCCCTCGGGGTCGTCCTCGTGGGCTCAACCTTGATGCCCGCGCTCAGTGCGTCCGGGGCCACGCTGACACTCGTCGCGGCTACGCTCCCCTCCACGCTCACGGCTAATCTGCCCGTCATGCGCTTGCACTTCAGGGTGCCCACGAAGGCCCGCGCTCTCCCCCCACTCGTCGTTCGCCCGGCCCTCGCCACACAGTGGCAACAGATCGGACCCAACGACGTGCAGGCGGTCGCCATGGGCACGCTGCATCCGTCAACGACGTACACCTTCAGCACGCCCACACAGATGCGTTGCGCGAAGACGTGCGCGTTCGTGGCACTACGTCCCCGGGTCGCGAGCGTGTCAACGAACCTCACGTGGGAAGCGCAACTGCTCGCCGAGTTGAAGTATTTGCCCTTGAACTTCACGCCCGGCACGAACCAGAGTTCCCCCTCACTGCAAGTGAACGGCACCTTTACGTGGGCCTACCCCAACCTGCCGACGACCTTCAGTTCGCAGTGGAGCGTCGGCACTGACAACATCATCCTCGAGGGAGCACTTCGGACCTTTCAAAGCCAGTCGAATCTTCCGGTCTCCGGCGTCGCTGACGCGACCACGTGGACCGACCTGGTGAACGCCGCCAACGCGAACCACGTGGACCCGGCGACCTACAACTACGTCGACGTGAGTGAATCCAGTCCCGAGACCCTGACGCTCTACGTCGCGGGCCGCGTCAAGTTCCGTGCGCTCGTCAACACCGGCATCTCGGTCGCGCCGACGGCTTTAGGGACGTACCCCGTGTACGTGCGCTACGTCACCACGACCATGTCCGGCACGAATCCTGACGGCTCGCACTACGCCGACCCGGGCATTCCTTGGGTCTCGTACTTCAACGGAGGCGACGCGCTACACGGTTTCATCCGGTCGTCGTACGGATACCCGCAGAGTCTCGGCTGTGTCGAGATGCCCTTCGCCTCGGCGAAAATCGTCTTTCCCTACACGCCCATCGGCACGCTGGTCACGGTTCGCGCGTAGCGTCACGCTCGTCGCGCGCCACCTCCGGTCCAAAGGCGTGACGTCCGCGTTGCGTGGCGACGTCCACACCCCCATCACCGAGCTCGTTCGCCGTGGCGAGCGAGGTGCGCCCGAAGCGCCGACGAACTTCGTCGATCGCGTCGCGCAGGGCTTCGTTGCCCACTTGGCGACCTAGCGAGACCGCGACCGCGCCGGCCTTGGCGTCGCGAGACGCCGTCTCGATCCCAAAGCTCAGTTGCATCTGATTCTCACCACGCTCGAGGAAGCCCGAGGCGTGAAGGCCGAGCAATCGGACGCTCCTCGAGAGGTCGACGGACTGGACCAATGCCTCGCCAATGGCCTCGATGGCGTCGTCGTCGTCGATCCCGAAGGAAAGCGTCTGGGACCTCGAGAGACTCGTGCGATCGTCGAAGCGAACGATGACGGTGATCGTGCGCGCCACGCGGTCCTTTTCGCGCAGGGCTCTGGCAACGACGCCGGCGTGGACCTTCAGGGCCTCGCGCACTTCACGAAGTCCCGTCAGTGAACGAGCGAACGTCTGGTCGTGTCCGAGGGATTTGAGCGCCCGGTCGACGACGACGTCACGGTAGTCCTCACCCTTCGCGTACGCGGCGAGGGCCGCGGCCATGGAGGGTCCCACGTGTTGGGCGAGTGTGTCCTCGTCGACGCGCGCGAGGTCGCGCACCCACGTGAGGCCGAGTTGGGACAGTTTTGCCGCCGTCGCGGGGCCCACGCCCCAGAGCGCGCGCACCGGCAGGACGTCGAGCCACTCGGCCTCTTGGGCGGGACTCACCCAGAAGACGCCGGATCCTTCGACGAGTCCGCGGTCCACGACGCGAGGCTTCGACTCCTTGGAAGCGAGTTTGGCGAAGAGTTTGTTTCTCCCCAGTCCCACTCCACAGTGCAGACCGAGCTCGTCCGTGATTCGACGTCGCAGTGACGCCGCGGCGTCGAGCGGGCGTACGTCGAGGCGACGCAGACTGCGAAGGTCGGCGAAGACCTCGTCGAGCCCGAGTGGTTCGTAGTCCGGGGTCAGGTCGCGCACGACGTCGTGGAAGCGTCGCGAGTACTCCTCGTAACGATCGAAACGACCCGGCAGGATGATCAGTGCCGGACAGGCGCGTTTGGCCACCACGCTCGGCATGGCACTGCGCACGCCGTAACGGCGCGCCTCGTAGCTCGCGCTCGCAATGACGCCGCGCTCGCCCCCGCCGCCTACCGCAACGGGCTTTCCCCTCAGCGTGGGGTCGTCGAGGACTTCCACGGACGCGAAGAAGGCGTCGAGGTCCACGTGCAGGATCGGGGCCTCATCGACCGTTGGACCGTTAGAAGGCGAGTTCAATGCAGCGAAAGGCCTCGCCGTACGCGACGCCCACCGGCCGACCTGCTTGTTCGGCGCGCTCTAAGACGACGTCGCGAATAGCAGCGGCGTCGTCCGCTAACTGTGACGCGTGCGCGAGCACGGCCTTGACTTTGGTGTCGATGGTTCTCGACACGTCGGCGACGACGTCGGGCTCGTGGGTGCCGCTGAGGAGAAGGACGCGCACCTGGTGGGGCGGACCCTGCTCGGGAAAGTACAGCGGCATCGCGGCCGCCGGAGCGACGGCGTCTAACAGTGCCCAACCCGTCTCACGGTGATCGCGGTGATTCACGTAGACCTCGCCGAAGAAGGTGGCCGTGGGGTCGGGCCCGAGCACGACCTCGGGCTTCAGATTTCGCACCAGGCCCACGAGAGTCTCGCGTAACTCGAGGGTGTTGGAAACGGTGCCGTCGGGCCAGTCGAGGGACGTCACACTTCTCGCACCCAGGAGGTCGGCGGCACTTTGGAGTTCTTCTCGACGGGTCTCGCGGATCACCGACGATGTCAAGTTGGGTGAGTGCGAGCCCTTCGCGCCGTCGCAGAGAACCACCAAGTGGACGTCGATCCCCTCACTGGCCCACTGCGCCATGAGCCCACCCGCCGCGACGTCGGCGTCGTCGGGATGAGCGTAGATAGCCAGAGCCGATCGCGGTCGTATCCGAAGCGCGCGCACGACTAACCGCGATGTTTAGGAGCAGTGGTCTTCACGAGCATGCCGATCTCGCGGGCGAAGTCCTCGGTACCTTCAAATCCCTTGTACACCGACGCGAAGCGCACGTAGGCCACGTCGTCGATGTCGCGCAGTGCCTCTAACGTCGCCATTCCCACTTCCTCGCTCGTCACGTCACGATTGAGCAGGCGCATCGACTCCTCCACCGTCACGGCCACGCCGTTGAGCACCTCGTCGTCCACCGGGCGGTTCTTCGCGGCCGAGCGAACACCACTGAGGATCTTCTCCTTCAAGAAGGGCTCGCGATCACCAGATCGCTTGACAACGTAAAGGCCGATCTCCTCTATTCGTTCGAACGTGGTGTAGCGCTGCCCACAGTTCGCGCACTCGCGCCGCCGGCGAATAGCCACGCCGTCTTCAGCAAGGCGCGAATCTACGACCCGGTCGTCATCTGCCGAACAAAAAGGACAACGCACCATTGCACGATACACCTAAAGGTCCAATTTCTCAGGGGATCAGGACGTGTTCGCCGGGCACGACCACCGAAGAACCGAGTTCGCGCACGAGCAGTGATCGCGCCAAAGTGGGTTGGACGGGGTTCACTTCGCGCGCGATGGAGTTGAGGGTGTCGCCAGGTTGCACCACGTAGTTCATTCCCGAAGCGAGAACCGACGAATCGGCGAGGTCCGTCGAAAGTCCGGCGCCCGTGGTGGCGCCAAAGGTGTGTCCGGGAAGGGCCAGGATCGTCAACGCACCAACGAGAACGAGCGCGACCACTGCCCGACGACGACGCTGCAGCACGCGAGCGCGTTGACGTCGACGTTGCCCCACGGACGGTCCGAAGCGAAGAGGTTGCAAAACGGGTGGGGCGATCACCAGACGCAAGTACGGGCCTGAGGCGAGAAAGTCGATCTCTGGATTTTCGAGAACTTCTACTGCGGCCATTTCGCCCTCCCTGATTGTACGAACACCTGTTCGTCATCATAAGACGAACAGGTGTTCGTTGCAACTTTTTTTTGGAGAGTTCGAAAAACCCTTACATTCCAACGATTTCGCGCAACTGGTGGCCCACCCGGCCGAAGGCCGCCAGGTTCGCGGGGCTCTGAGGACGACCCGATCGCAGGGCTCTCGACGCGCCGGCGAGGTCTCGAACCATTCGAATGCGGTGGCGCCGGACGAGGTTCGCGCACTCGAGCGTCAGGGCGACGTCAGGATGATCGTGCGAGTCCGTGACCTGACCATCAGTGATCCACACGAACGGTTCGTTGCCGGTGCGCTGGCCAAGTGCCCAGCGAAGCACCGGTCCGTCGACGCCGTTGCCAACGTTGCCCGAAGGACACTCGCTCGCGATCGTTCCGCGATCGCACAGTAGCCACGCGTTGGGCGTCGATCCTCGGTCACCCGGCCGATGACTGTAACCAACGACGAGCGAGTTCGGCGCGGCGCGCAAGAGTTCACTCAGTGCCTGGGGATCGAGGTCCATCGATCCCGATTGGTCGATCACGACGACGCCACCATGAACGCTCCGCCGTTGTGTGAAGGCGCGTCGTTGATCATCGGTCAAGAGGCGCCCCGGATAGCGCAACGTGGTGCCCGTCATCGTCGCGCGTGGTCGCCGAATGCGTCCGACCGACGACGTTGCGTAGCGAACTAGCGAGGCGTCAAAGACCAGATCGGCGAAGCGTCCGGTCGCGGGTCGACGTCCCCCCAATTCGAGCGAGCGACGAAACGCCCGAAGCTCCTCGGGCGTCGTCGGCGCCCGTGCTTCGAGGGTCTGAGTCAACATTCGCGCGATCGCCAACGTCGACGTTGCGTAGCCACTGGGGAGACCTTCGTCATCGAAGCGGGTGGACGCGAGTGCTGGCGTGCTTTGTTGATCCAAGAGCGCCAACGCGCGCTTTCGAACAGCGCGCAACGCCGGCAGCCACGAGGCGCGACCTTGTCGAATACCTGCGAGGTACTCCCTCTCCGCACCCGTACCCAGCACCGCCATGAAGAAGCAGACCGCTTCGGACCACTCCCCTGCGTCGGCGACGCGTCGACCACCGATCTTCTCGGTGCCGTCCTTCAACAGCGCCACGTCAAAGTGCAATCGAGCGAGCAGCGTATTGACGCGCAACTCCTCGGCACACTCCAACGCCCTTGGTGATACTTCATCGAGCGCCTTCATCAAGTGTTCGACGTGCGGACTCACGCGCGCGTGCATGAGTTCGTGGGCGCGAACGACGCGCGCCTGCGCGCTCGAGCCGAAGGGGACCTCCATGACTCGTTCGGCGAGGTTGCAACTGGCCGACCCTCGCTGCGTCGAACCTTCGCGGACGGTCCACGGACGCAGTATCTTCTCGTCCTCTCGACCACTCAAGAGTTCGGGGAAGATGACCCCGCTCGTCACGAAACCGCGCCGATAGTGAGGGCGTCGAGAACACTCTGGGCGGCGTCCGCGCCAAAGACGAGCCGGGCCGCGCGCGTAGAACCGTGATGACGTCGTAGTTCGTCGAAAGCGTAGAAGCTACGAAGCGAGACCCGACGTTGCTCGGGACCAAGTGATCCGGCGAGTGCCGGCCCGCGAAGGTCACCACTAAGGCGCGACACCGCCGCGGGGTGGGGCCGATCGACGCGAATGCTCACTGGAAAGCGGTCGCGAAGCGCGCGAGGGACGTCGTCCAGATCCTCGATATTGGACGTCATCACGACGGAGAACTCATGACCGGGTCGGACCCATTCGAGCGTCTCGGGATTGCGCCAGCGCGCCGATTCGGGTGAATCAGTGACCGCGAGCAGGGTCGCCAGTGCGTCGCCCGACGCGCGATCGACCTCGTCGAGGACGAGACGACCTCCTCGACCGTCACTCCCTCGCCAGGCACGAATCGCCGGACCCTCGCGCCACTCGAAGCGGCTCTCGCCCGTCGGCATCCAGGTTCCGGTGATCTCACCCGAGGTGAGGTCTTCGGTACAGACCAGGCGCTCGGCGTACCCCTCTTCGACGCCGTGGTGCAGCGCGGCGAAGGTCTTACCTGTACCGGGCGGACCGTAGAGAAGCACTCTAGAGATCCTCGCGTCCAGAACATCCACCAGATCCTGCCAACACCCATCCAGTCCGTCATTCTTTTCAGCGCACTCCATCGAGCCTCTCTTTCGAATGACGCAACGGTCGCGCGGAGAGAGCGCAAACAGGATCAAAACGAGCAGCGCGACACCTCGTCTCTATTTCGACACGACACGTCCTTCGCGCGCGACAACGAACTCACGAGCGCCGCTCTGCGTCGATGAAATTCTGACGCCGCGTTCGTCAATGGCTCTAAGCGTCGCTGCCCAAATAGGCGCGTCGAATACGATCGTCGCCGAGAAGTGCGTCCGCCGAATCCTCAAATCGCACTTCACCGTTCTCGAGCACGTAGCCACGATCGGCGATGCGGAGCGCCTGGTTAGCGTTCTGCTCAACCAACATGACCGTCACGCCTTCCGTTCGGATAGTTCCGATGATTTGAAAGATTGACGCAATGATCATCGGCGCCAATCCCAAACTCGGTTCGTCGAGGAGAAGTAAGCGGGGCCTCGCCATCAACGCGCGGCCAATGGCGAGCATCTGCTGTTCACCGCCTGAGAGCGTTCCACCCAACTGTTTTTGACGTTCACCGAGAACTGGAAACAGTGAGTAGACGTGTTCGAAGTCGTCTTTGAGGTCCCCTCGTCGGCCAAATGCTCCCATGTCGAGATTTTCTCGTACGCTCATCGTGGCAAAGATTCGACGGCCCTCGGGCACGTGACTGAGGCCGCGTTTGACGTGTTCGTGGGCGGGGCGGTTTTGTATCTCTTCACCTTCGAAGAGCACGCGGCCCGAATACGGCCGGTGCAGTCCCGAGATCATCCGCAGCGTCGTGGTCTTGCCGGCACCGTTGGCGCCAAGAACCGTAACGATTTCACCCTGGTTGATGTGCAGTGACAAGTCGTGAATCGCCGGCACAGAACCGTAACGCACCTGCACGTGTTCCACTTGCAACATTGGTGTATCCATTACTGTGTCGCCTCATCGCTTGCACCAAGATAGGCCTCAATCACTAGCGGATTCTCCTGAATTTCTTGGGGTGTTCCCTCCGCGATGACGCCACCGAAGTTGAGAACGATGAGCCGTTGAGCGAGCGACATCACGAGCTTCATGTCGTGCTCGATAAGCAATATCGAAATACCGAGCTCAGTATTGATTCGGCTAATAAGTTCAGCTAACGCCAACTTTTCCGACGGGTTCGTACCGGCCGCCGGTTCATCTAAAAGGAGCACCTTCGGATCGGTTCCCAGGGCCCGCGCAATCTCGAGTCGTCTGCGATCTCCATAGGGAAGTGAAGAGGCAAGTGTGTTGGTTCGGTGAGTGAGATTGACGTACTCCAAAAGTTCGTGTGACCGCTGATCGGAGAACTTCTCTTCGTGGCGCGTGCGCGGAAGTTTGAGCATTGCTCCAATGGGACCCGTCTTCTGATGGGCCTCGACACCTATCTTCACGTTCTCGAAGGTCGTCAATGCGTTGAACATCCGACTCGTTTGGAATGTCCGAGCGACGCCAGCCTGGGCTACTCGGTGCGGTGCACGACCGACGATCTTGATTGCCTTTGTTTGAGTGGGATGAAAGGTAATCGAGCCCTCTTGTGGCAAGTACACGCCGGTAAGGCAATTAAACAGTGACGTCTTGCCAGCTCCGTTAGGTCCGATCACGCTGAGAATTTCTCCACGCTCTTGATTGAGACTGACGTTGTTGAGACTCGTCACGCCACCAAAGCGCAGAGTAACGTCCTTGACCTCGAAAATGGGATCGGCGGACGTCACGAAGGCTGCTCCTGCGTTATAGCGCCAAGAGCGTCGGCCGAACCGAGGCCCTCTTCAGCATCGAGGATCTCTCGACGGCGCCGACGCGACGGAACGAGACCTTGCGGCCGGAAGATCATCATCACGACGAGGAGAGCACCAATGTAGAGATAGAGGTCTGCCTGTTGATAGCCAAAATACGAGTGAAAGTTAAGATACGAGGGAAGCCACTGAAGAACGATGGCTCCAAAGAGGACACCCACGATCGAGCCCATGCCGCCGAAAATGACGAGCACCAGAATCGTGATCGATAGTTGGAGCACAAAGGTGTTGGGAAAGAGGTGGCCAACTTTTACCGCGGTAAATACTCCCGCCACGCCGGCGGTCGAAGCGCCCATGGCAAAAGCCATGACTTTGTATTTCAGTGCGTTGATGCCCAGTGACTGCGCCGCGACCTCATCTTCTCGAATGGCTGCCCACGTGCGACCCACTTTCGAGTGATTCAAAAAGTCAAAGAGGAAGATAGCCGGAATGAGAATTCCGATCATTAAGTAGTAATACGAAAGAGGATTGACGGGGTTCCACACGTAATTAATACCGAGCAAGTGGACGTTGAAGTTGGTGATCGCGCCCGTTCCGGCCGAACCATAGGTCACTTGGGTCCAGTCGTTTGCTAACACGTAGACGATCTCACCAAAACCCAGTGTGACGATGGCGAGATAGTCGCCTCGAAGTCGCAAAGTGGGTAGACCGAGCAGCACGCCCGACAGCATTGCAATAATGATTGCGAAGGGGATGATGAAAAACGGATTCAATTGGAACGGCGGATGAAGCGGCAACGCGCCAGAGAAGTACGCGGTGACGTACGCGCCGAGCGCGTAGAAGGCAACGTAGCCGAGGTCTAATAGCCCCGCGAAGCCAACGACGATATTGAGACCAATCGCCAAGAGACAGAACACACCGATCTGCTGATAGAGCGAGATCTGCCAATACAGCGAAAGATACTTGGGTGCTTCGAACACAATGAATCCGGCGGCGACGTAGGTGATAATCCTCATTTCGGGCGTGACAGCCAGAGCGCGCGAACGCCTTGCGGGCTTCGCGCCATCAATCGGGTCGCGCCGGAACAACCACGAAATGGTGACCGCGAGGCCGAGAATCAACCAAAGATAGGTCGTCCAATGATGAAACAGAGAGTTTGATGCATGTGGATCGAGCGCCCGCCACGAAAACCTGGCTGGCAAAAATGGATCGGACGTCAGTGAAAAAAGAAGAATAGCGATAATTGCGCTGAGACCAAGGACGGGTCGTGGGAGAGATCGGAGCTTGAAGGAACTGAGTTGCATTACTTGATTCACGACGACGAACCACAACGCAACGGCCAATACCAAGTAACCGTACGTTCGCGTGTACAAAAACTGGTGCTCGAGAACGTGCACCGACATCTTGTTCCGAGTGACTGGACCCGAAAAGTCCGCAAAGATGAGCGAAATCAGCGCGACCAAAAACGTCGTAACTGCCAAGAATGCGTATCGCCATATCGACGAAAACGCCGTGACACGCTCTGACATTGTTCTGCGCCGCGCGGTGCGGACCCTTCGCCAAGTACCATCCTTGACCTTCGCTCGATACGTCAACAGACAACCGAGTACGACACCGAAAATGAAATACCCGACGACGTGACCTGTAAGCAGTGACGTCTTGACACCGTACGTGGGATCCGAGATGGCTCCTTCGGGTCCAGTCATGATCGCGAGGACCAGACCACCGACGATAGCGGTACACATACGTCGCGCGTCTTCGCCATTCAGTGCCCAATAGCGCCTCTTCGGCACAGTCGATTCCGTGCTCATGCCGTCCTCCCGAGACGCTCGCCGAGAATTCCCGTCGGACGAAAGAGAAGGATGAGAACAAGAACTGAGAAGGCAATTACCTCTTCGAGCCACGGTTGACCCAGCCAATAGATCGGAGTGAACATCACGATGCCCAGGATGACACCCCCAACCATCGCTCCGCGCACGTTGCCGATACCGCCGAGAACTGCCGCAGTAAAGGCAAAGAGCGCGGGCTTGAATCCCATGTTGTTTGAGACTCCTTGGTTAATCGCCAGAAAGAAGCCGGCAGCTCCTCCCATGAACCCGCCAAGCGCGAAGGTACTCGCGATGGTCCGATTCACGTTGACACCCATCAATGAAGCCGTCTCCATATCTGAAGCCACCGCTCTAATCGCGCGACCCATCTTGGAGCGATAGACAATTCTGTCAAGAGAGAAGAGGAGTGCCAACGTGGCGACAAGAATCACCAGGTCGTACATCGTGATCTGACCACCCCAGAGCGTGACAACTACGTGATTATTGAATGGCTGAGATGTGGCAACTGGATAACGTCCGAACTCCTTGCCAAAGAGATTTAGAAGAAAGTACGAGGCGCCGATCGCCGAAATGAGATATGCCAATTTTGGTGCGTTACGACGACGCAATGGCCGGTACGCGAAACGCTCGATGACTAACGCGGCCACTGTCCCTCCAGCGCCACTGATGATGACACCAAGAACGACGTAGAAAATCGTTGCCCAAAGACTCGAAGGGACTTGATGATTACCAATGGTGTAATGAAGAAAGAAGTAACCTGCAAACCCACCTGTCATCAGCACTTCGCTGTGCGCAAAGTTAATTAGGCGAAGTACTCCATAGACGAGGGTGTAACCGAGCGCAACCAACGAAAAGATGAGACCGGTAAAAATGCCCTGCAGCAGAAAATTAAACATTCCGGCCTTTTTGAATGACTAAGAGTTCCACTGAACTTACCTCAGTATTGTGAGAACGGCCGCCCACTTGGAGCGGCCGTTCTCACAGTACGAAATCAACGAACTTGCGTCGTAAATACTACGGCGTCGTTGAAGCAATCTGCTTGATGGAGCCCTTGCCGTTCGCAACGACGACCTGAGATACATAAATCGCCGTCGACGTGACATCGCCGGTCGAAGTAAACCTGATCGTCTTTGTTATTCCCTTGTAGGCCAGTTTCTTCATCTCGGCAGTGATGCCCTTGCGCGTGACCTTTTTGATCTTGGTCATTGCGGTGAATATCATGTTCGCAGCATCGTACGACTCTGGAGCGTAGGCACCAGGCACCGTCTTAAAGAGCTTTTGGTACGTCGTGTTGAAGAGCTTGCCAGCGGCGCTCGTGGAACTTACCTGAGAGCAAGCGCAAGTGAGATACACACCGCTGCCATCCGCAACCTTAGAAAGGTCCGTGATGTAGGCCGGCTCGTCTGATCCGTCACCACTCATTAAAGCTCCGGTGTAACCAGCCGTACGAACGAGATCCGTCATCTGAGCGAAGTCGCAGTAGTAACCACCATAGAAAACAGCGGTTACGCCTGACGGAATCGTGATCTGGTCGTTAGTTCCAGTTCCGCCGTTTCCACAAGCGGTCGTGCTTGGCAACGTCGCCGTTGTCACAGTCGCACCGTCAGTCTTGGCCTGAGCAGCAACCTGCGAAGCCAAACCCGCGCCGTAGGTACTGGCGTCGTTGATCACTTCAATGGTTGTCTTCTTCAATGACTTTGCCAAGTAGTTTCCGTCTGCGGGACCCTGAATCGAGTCATTCGCAACATCACGGAAGTAGATGTGGTCAGGGTCATCGGCGGGCGTCGTCAGCGGAGGATTCGTCGCCGAAGGGCTTAAGACCGTGATGCCAGTGGGACCATAAATAGGTAGCGAAGCCAACGTCGCACCCGAGCATGACGGTCCTACAACGGCAAGGACCTTGCTATTCGAGCTGATCTGTGTTGCCACCGAAGGAGCAACAGTAGGGTCGCACTGGTCGTCACCAGAAATCATCTTGATGGTGAACTTTCGCTTCTTATTGGCGTTCCAAAGGTTGACGGCCACAGAGACGCCGTCCTTCTCAGGTATTCCGAGACTCGCAGCACCGCCCGAGAGAACACCCTGGAACGCAATTGTGTAGGTCGGAATTTTCGCGGCTGCACCTGCGCTGGACCCCAATGTCAACGTCGCACCCGAAAGTGTCAACGCTCCCACTGCGACCAACGTAGTCAACCTAGTAAATTTATAATTCATTTATTCCCCTCTCAGGAATTGCGGGCCTTCGCCGTCGCCATGAAAATAGCATGACTTTCACGCACTATTACCCGCGGGTTAACCAGATATTCACGCAACCTTCATCACCGTTTCAACGAGACGAGCAGCCCAAATACTGGGTCCAACGCTGCAAACTGATTCGTACAAAAATCAAACAATGTTCCGCGCCCAGCGTCGCTCAACCTCATTTTCGAGACTAGAAACACGAACAGGTGTTTGATTTTCCGGCTCCGATGGTCTATCCTACGAACAACTGTTCGTTACCTGGAGGACCCCCATGGCTGAAGTTCTGACACCAATGCGTCGCCAGATTCTCGAGTACATCGTGACCTGTCAGCGCGAGCGCGGCTTTCCTCCGACGATTCGTGAAATCGGCGAACACGTCGGTCTTTCGTCGTCCGCAACGGTCGCCAATCACATCACCGTCTTGAAAGACGCTGGTTATATCGAGAAGAATCCCCAGCAACCCCGGACCCTTACGGTTCGTCTCGACGCGGCCAATCCCGCGCCCGAACAACACATCCGCCACATTCCCTTCGTCGGCGACATTGCCGCTGGTACGGGTGTTCTTGGCGTCGAGAGTGCGCACGAGCTAATGTCGATTCCCGAGCAGTTCGCCGGACGCGGTGACAGCTTCGTACTCCAGGTGCGGGGTGATTCGATGGTCGAGGCGGGAATCCTATCGGGTGACTTCATCGTCGTCCAGCGTGAACGCACCGCGAACGCCGGGGAGATCGTCGTCGCGGGGATTCCCGATGACGAGGCGACCGTCAAACGATTCTTTCCTCAGGGCTCGAGAATCATCCTGAAGCCCGAAAACTCCACGATGGAGCCAATGGAGTTCGACTCTCGTGACGTCACCATCTACGGCAGAGTCATCTCCGTCCTGCGCCACTACTAATCGCGTCTCGAGACTTCCCGTTGCGATTTAAGCGAGCCACTCTCTAAGGACGTCCTCAAAGCGGATCAGTTCGTCGAGCGTGATGAACTCGTCACTTCGATGAGCGAGCAGTGGATCGCCCGCGCCGAAGTTCGTCGCGGGAATCGAGAGTTCTTGAAACGTCGAGACGTCGGTCCAACCAACTTTTCCTTGGGCCGGCTGGCCCGTCAGACGAACGAGCGCGCCCAGGCGCTCGTTGCTGAGCGACGGCGGCGCGCCCGGGGCCCAGTCGAGCACCGAGAACGTGTCACTATCTTCTAGCAACGCACCGAGAAACTCACGCAGCCACGCGGCCGCTTGTTCCTTCGAGCGATCCGGCGCGACGCGATGGTTGATCGTGAGCGTCGCCACGTCGGGCACCACGTTCGCGGCCACTCCCCCTTCGACGCCCACCGCTTGAAGTTGTTCGGTGTAACGAACACCCTCAATATCGACAACTCTTGGCTCGTAGGTCGCCACGCGTGCGATGACGTCAGCCAATCGATGGATTGCGTTTCGGCCCGTGAAGGGGCGCGCGACGTGGGCACGTTTACCCACGAGTTCGACGCCGACCTTCAGGGTCCCTTGACAGCCCGCTTCCACTACGCCACCGGTCGGTTCGGCGAGCAGCGCGACGTCGCCCTGTAAGAGGTCGGGACGTAGTTCGGCGATCTCGCTGAGACCGGACTCGCTGCGGGTGATCTCTTCGCGGGCGTAGAAAATCCACGTCACCTCGAGCGATCGAGGCGTGGGATCGGTGGCGAGCGCCAACATCACGGCGAGGGATCCCTTCATGTCGCAGGCTCCCACGCCTCTCAGCTGTCCGTCGACAATGGTGGCTTGACGGGCGTCGCCGGGCACGGTATCGAGGTGACCGGCAACCAACACGCGCGTGGCGCGGTGACCGGTCGAACGCGCTATGACGTTGTCGCCCACGCGTTCGACCTCGAGAAGGTTCGACGCGCGAAGCTGGGTTTCAACGTGCGCGGCGAGAGCCGCTTCGTCACGGCTCACCGAGCTGATCGACACCAACGTGAGTGCTTCGTCGAGTCGGCTCACGTCGCGACACCGTGATCACGAAGAATGTCGTTCAACTTAACTTTGTCGTGGCGCTCACCTTCACTGAGACGTTTAATGATCAACACGCAGGGTAGGAAGAACTCGCCGCCGGGATACTCGCGACGGCGACTGGCGGACACCGCGACGCAGTAGTCCGGCACGTACCCTCGAGACACCTCCTCGCCGCTCTCGGCGTCGATAACGGGGATCGAGGGATTCAAGATAGTGCCCGCGCCAAGTACCGATCCCCGCCCGACGCGCGCGCCGTCGACGATCATGCAGCGACTACCGATGAACGCGTCGTCTTCGATCACGACCGGTACGGCGTTCGCGGGCTCGAGCACCCCTCCGATGCCCACGCCGCCCGCTAAGTGCACGTTCGCCCCGATCTGGGCGCAACTCCCCACCGTCGCCCACGTGTCGACCATGGAGTCTCGACCAACCCACGCGCCGATGTTGACGTAGGACGGCATCAAGATCACCCCCGGGCTGAGGTAACTCCCTCGACGGGCGGAGGCCCCGGGCACCACGCGCACGCCACGTCGTTCATAGTCGCTCTTCAGCTCCAACTTGTCGAGGTACTCAAAAGGTCCGACGTCCATCCGTTTGAGGCCGTGGAGGCGAAAGAGCAGCAAGATAGCCTGCTTCACCCACTCGTGCACGACGATCGAACCGTCGGCACCAACTTCAGCGACGCGCACCTGACCGTCGTCGAGTTTGGTGATCACAAGCTCGACGTCACGACGAGCTTCTAGATTGTTGGGCGTCATGTCGGCGATGTGTTCGAACCAGTGTCCAACGCGCGTTTCGAGTTCGTTCATCACCTAATCGTAGTGGTGGCCCTAGGAGGCTTCGAGACGAGACGCCGCGAGTTCGAGTCGTTCGTCGGGCTGGACAACGGCGAGGCGCACGAAGTCCGTACCGGCGTCACCGTAGAGTTCACCGGGACTCACGATGAGGCCCGATCGTTGCGCGAGCATCGTCGCTAGACCCCAACCGTCTAGACCTTCCTTCGAACACCAGAGGTAGAACGCACCCTCGGGAAAGGGAGCGTCCACGTCGAGACGCTTCAGCGCGCCACTCAGTAGTTCGAGGCGACGGCGATAGCGCTCACGCTGGAGTTCGACGTGCGCGTCATCGGCGAAAGCGAGGGCGGCGGCATCTTGGACGGGACCGGGGACCATGAAGCCCGCGTGTTGTCGGACGCTGCGAAGGTAGGAGACAATCCCCGCGTCGCCGGCGTAGAAGCCGGCGCGAAAGCCGGCCAGATTCGAACGCTTCGATATCGAGTGCAGCGCCAAGACGCCCTCGGAGCCGTGTTCGAGAATCGACCGTGGTCGAGTGGCCCACGTGTACTCCGCGTAGCACTCGTCGCTCACGACGAGCACGCCGTGGTCTCGTCCCCAGGTGGCGAGACGTTCGAGATCGTCGAGTGCACCCGTTGGATTGGACGGCGAATTCGCCCACAGCACGAGCGCCCGTGACACGTCGGAAGGATCGATTGATCCGAGATCGAGTTGGCCATTCACCAACGAGACGGGCACGGATCGAAGGTTCGCCAGGGTCGCGCCCATTGCGTACGTCGGATAGCTCACGGCTGGGTAGAGCACGGTGTCGCGCTCAGGGTACTTGAGGTGAAGATAACCGGCGAGTGATCCGACGAACTCTTTGGTACCCACGCACGCCGCAAGATCGTCGGACGCGAGCTCGAGCGAGAATCGCCGATTCATCCAATGCGCAGCCGCGTCGCGGTAGTCGAGCGTGCCCGCCGAAGGAGGGTAACCTCTGGCGCCAACGCCCCGGGCAAGCTCTTCAATGACGAAGGTCGCCGGTGGGTCGACGGGCGTGCCGATCGAGCAGTCGATCGGGCCGCCGTCGAAAGCGGCCGCCAGTTTCTTTAATCCGTCGAGACGCTCGTAGGGATACGGCGGAGGGGTAAAACTCACGCCGACACGCGCCACTCGCTGAAGCGGGCCGCGCCCACGGCGTCGAGGACCACGTGGATCAACACGCCTTCGTCACTCACTGACGTGTCGAGGACGTCACCTTCACGGTGCGCCGCCGCCAGAAGGTCACCGCGGTCGAGCGGCAGTTGCAGCGTGAGTACGCGATCGTGCGAGCGCAGTCGATCGCCGATGGTGGCGATCACGCTGTCGAGGTTCTCTCCGGTCTTGGCCGAGACCCAGACACTGCCCGGGTAGAGCTTCGCGAGATCCTTCGCCCGCGAACCTGGAACGTCGGCCTTGTTGAAGACCAGGAGTTCGAGGACCTGGTCGGCGCCGATCTCGACGAGGACGTCGCGCACGGCGGCGATCTGTTCTTCAGCGTTGTCACTCGCGCCGTCCACTACGTGCACCAGGAGGTCCGCGAGCTGCACCGACTTCAACGTGCTCATGAACGCCTGGACGAGTTCGTGGGGCAGGTTCGAGATGAAGCCGACCGTGTCGGTGAAGAGAACGGTCTCGCCGCCGGGAAGTTGGCGTTGGCGCGTGCGCGGATCCAAGGTAACGAAGAGTCGATTCTCGACCTCAACGCCGGCGCTCGTCAGGGCGTTCAACATCGAGGACTTGCCCGCGTTGGTGTAACCCACCAACGTCACCTCGCGGTGACGACCTCGAACTCGACCCTGGCGCTGGACTTGGCGCGTGCGGTCGATCTCCTTGAGTTCGCCCCTGATGTGGTGAATGCGCTGGACGAGTCGGCGCCGATCAACTTCGAGTTGTGTTTCGCCGGGACCGCGCGAACCAATGTGACCGGCCTGTTGCGATAGTGAACCGCCCGCTCGTCTAAGGCGAGGTAGTCGGTACTCGAGCAGCGCCAACTCGACCTGCGCCTTACCCTCGGGCGTGCGGGCGTTCTGGGCGAAGATGTCGAGAATCACCGCGGTGCGGTCGATGGCCGTACGGCCGAGGATCTTCTCCAGATTCCGCTGCTGCGCCGGAGAGAGATTGTGTTCAAAGACCACGGTGTCCGCGTCCATCGCCAGGCAGATCTCGCGCAGCTCTTGGACCTTGCCCGATCCGAGGAACGTGGCCGGGTCGGGACTGTCGCGACGCTGGACGACGCGCCCGACGATGTCGGCGCCGGCGGTGTCGACGAGTAGCGCAAGTTCGTCGAGTTGGTGGTCGAGTTCTTCCGGGCTCACGCCGGGAAACTGCACGCCAACGAGCACGATCTTCTCTCGAAACGTACGGTCAATCAGCGTGCTTGGTACGTACGTCAAGCTTCGAGCCACTCCACGTTCGCCACGAACTGCACCGGACCACTCAAGGTGGCTTCGTCTCCGTCCAACACCACGCGTAGCGTTCCTCCGGGATTCTCTACCGTCACGACGTCGCCGCAGAGTCCCGCACGGCGCGCCAACGCCGCCACCGCGCACGAACCGGTGCCGCATGCCTGCGTCCAGCCAACACCGCGCTCGATCACTCGAATACTCAAGTGATCCTCGCCGAGCACGCTCAAGAACTCCACGTTCGCTCCGCCGACCTGCGCGGCGAGCTTGGCCGCGAGGTCTTCGCGCGTGGCGTCACTCCACGTGGCGTCGTCGAGCACGACCACGTGGGGATTGCCCACGCTCGCTACACCAATGGCGCCCTCAATCGACTCGTTGAACGTCACGTCACCCATAACGACACTTCCGTATCCCGAGGTTCCGTCCATCGTCAGTTCGACGCTGCGCGTTCCCGTGGCCGTCTCGACGGACAAGCTCTCCCACGTGGCGTTCGTCGACCGGCGAACGGCAGCGGCGAGACATCGAATACCGTTGCCCGACATCTCGGCCACTGAACCGTCGGCGTTGTAGAGCACCATCGTGACGACCGGGCCGAGCGTCGCCACCAGTAGTCCGTCAGCGCCGACACCGGTCGTGCGATGACAGAGCGCGCGCGCACGTGCGGGGGTCCACCACGGCGAAAGTCCGTCCTCTTGCACGTCCACGAGAAAGTCGTTTCCCGCGCCGTGCCACTTTTGGAGCGTGCGCAACGTCACTGATCTAGTCTCGCACGAACCCGTTGGCGTCACTCAACACCTCGAGAAGCCGACGCTTGGCTGACGTAACGTCACCGAACCACTCGACGCGAGGGTCACGGCGAAACCACGAACGCTGTCGGCGAGCCAGGCGGCGACTGCGCGTAATGGCGTCCTGCACGCAGACTTCGAGGGGCTCCCCTTCTTCGAGGTGACGCAGGAGTTCGCGGTACCCAACCGCTTGGCGAGCGGTACGGCCGATCCCACCGGGCGCGCGCAACAGTTCGTCGATCTCACCCGGCAAACCCTGATCCATCCACGAGCGAAATCGCCGTTCGATGCGCTCGTCGAGTACCGCGAGGTCACAGTCAAGACCCACTTGCACCACGCGAACGGGACCGTAGTTCAAGAGTCCCTCGCCGTAGGAGGAAAAGGGGCGCTTCGCCCCCAGGGTCACTTCGAGCGCGCGCACGACACGACGTTCGTTCGTCGCCTCGAGACGGCTGGCCGCGAGAGGGTCGCGTTCGACGAGTTCGTCGTAGAGCCCCTGAAGATTGACGTCGGCGCGCTCTTCGAGCGTGCGACGGATCTCGGGGTAGCGAGCGGGAATGTCGAGGTCGTCGATGACGGCACGTCCGTAAAGGCCCGTGCCGCCTACGTAGAGTGACCGGTGTCCGACGTGAGCGACCCGCGTCTCGGCGGTTCTCGCCTCGCGTTGGAATTGCGCGACGGTGAACTCCTCGCTCGGACTCACGAGATCGAGCAAGTGGTACGAAACCTCGTCGCGTTCTTTACGCGTGGGCTTCGCCGTGGCGAGGTCCATGCCCCGATAGACGCCCATCGCGTCGACACTGAGCAGTTCGACGTTCCCCTCGCTCTCGAGTGCCAACTCGTGGGCCAACGCCGATTTGCCCGAGGCGGTTGGTCCGACGAGCGCCGCCGACGACAACGTGGGATTCATCACGTCGAAAGCAGTGGCACGCGAATCTTGTGGCGAGGAGCTCGAAGGACCTCGTTCATCTCACCCATCAAGTAGTAGGGCGCGCCGTAGGTGACGTCCACGCTGACCAGTGATCCCGAGCGTGCAGCGTTCTCGGTGACGGGAAAGTGGATCAACTTGCCCTGACGGGTGCGACCTGAGAGCATCTGATCGTTACGCCGCGACGGTCCTTCGACCAGCACCTCTTCGCGCTTACCCACGCGGGCCTGGTGGTGACGCAATGCCGAGCGGTCGGTGACGTCCTTCAGCCGTTCGAACCGAGCTTTGATGACGTCGGACGCGACGAAGGCTTCGCCCATGTCGGCCGCGCGCGTCCCTTCGCGAGGCGAGAAGATGAAGGTATAGGCGAGATCGAACTCACACGCGGCCACCACCTCAAGGGTCTCGTCGAACTCTCGGTCACTCTCGCCGGGAAAGCCCACGATCAGGTCCGTCGTCACCGCGAGTTCGGGGATCGCCGCCCTCGCGGCCGCGAGTTTCTCCACGTAGCGCTCGACACTGTAGCCCCGACGCATCGCCGTCAAGACCCGGTTCGATCCCGACTGCAGGGGCAGGTGCAACTGATTACAGACACTCTTCGTCTCAGCCATGGCCGCGATGGTCTCGGGGCGAAGGTCCTTGGGGTGCGGACTGGTGAAACGGATCCTCTCGATGCCCGGAACCTCGCCGAGGGCGCGAAGCAACTCGGCGAAGAGGGGGCGGCGGCGAGTGATGTCTCGACCATAGGAGTTCACGTTCTGTCCGAGCACGGTGATCTCGGTAACGCCCGACTGCGCGAGCATGGTGGCTTCGTTGATCAGGTCCACGAGAGGTCGACTGATCTCGCCACCGCGAACACTCGGCACGATGCAGTACGCGCAGGTGTTGTCACAGCCCGTTTGAATCGTCATCCACGCGGCGAAGGGCAACTCGCGGACGGCGTAGAGTGCGGGCGCCATGTCGCGACTCGTGACGGGGTCAGGCGCGTCCAAGATCTCTACGAGAGGTCCCTCAGTGCGAGAACGGCGAAGGAGTGAGGGCGCGGACGCGAGGTTGTGGGTCCCAAAGACCACGTCCACCCAGTTCGCGCGCTCGAGAACGGCGCCGCGATCTTTCTGGGCCATGCAGCCCCCGACGGCGATCTGGAGATCCGGTCGCTCCTCTTTCAGGGCCTTCAACTGTCCAAGGGCACTGTAGAGCTTTAGGTCGGCGTTCTCTCGAATGGTGCAGGTATTCAGCACGATGACGTCGGCGTCGGCGTCGTTGGTGGCCGGCACGAGCCCGTCGGCGACCAGCAGTCCGGCCAGTCGCTCGGAGTCGTGTTCGTTCATCTGACAACCGAAAGTGCGAATTACGAACGATTTGGGTGTTCCCACCCCTCAAGCCTACTGAGGGAGTTCGCTCTCACTCACGGTGGAGTCGAGCATCACGCCCGCGCCCGCGACGACCACACAACCAAGTCCCACGAGGTCCCACCCGCGCGCCACCTGGTTCAACAACAGCCAACCAATGAAGAACGCCACGGCGGGGTCGCCCGCCATCAGCACGCCAGCGATCGAGGGCCTAAGACGTCGAAGTCCCTCGAGTTCGGCGCCGAAGCCGAGCACGATGGCGGCAACCGCCACGATCAAGAGTCGAAGGAGGACGTCGGGATGGTCCACGAGGCGCGCGCTCGCCCCGAGCGAAAGGGGCAGGGTCAGCATCGCCGCCACCGACATCGACACCGCCAGTCCCCCAAAGCCCTTCGTCGTGCCGCCCACGCGCTGCGAAGCGAAGACGTACGCGGCCCAACCGAGGCCCGCCCCCGCGGCGAAGAGGACACCGACGAGGTTGAGACCGTTGCCGGGACGCGTGAGGGCCACCACCCCCACACCAGCGAGCGCGACGAGCGCCAGATGTCGCGGCGTGCGTCTTCCAAAGGCGGCCACGCAGAACGGTCCAAGGTACTCAATGGCCACCGCGCCGCCGAGGGGGATGCGCGCGATGGCTAGGTAGAAGCACAAATTCATGAACGCCGTGGTCGCGCCGAGCGCGAGCGCGCCCAACCACTGGCGCCTCGTCCAGTGGCGCACGTTGGGACGGGTGAGCGCGAGCAGGACTATCGCGCCCAGGAGAAAGCGCCACGCACTCGTGGCCGACGGACCGATAGCGCCAAAGACGGGGATCACGATCGCGGCGGACCACTGGATCAAGACCGCCCCGAGCAACATGAAGCCGGCGCCGTTCACTGTTCTCCCGGCGACGCGGTGCTCGACTGAGCTCAACGGGTGATCAGCCCCATGCGGTCCACGTCGAGCACGTACACGTCACCGCGAATGGACTGCTCGTGTAAGAAGTTCGTAGCCGCCTGCGCCACGTTCTGGGCCGTGTCGTTCGTCACGAGGCCCAACATCGCAGAACCCGAGCCCGACCAGCACGACCCGGCCGCGCCGCTTTCGCGCAACAACGAGAGCAGCGGCCCCGCGAACGGGAGTAGTTCCATTCGATAGGGCTGATGAAGATAGTCGTCCATGGCGGCGCTGACGAACTCATGGTGGTTCGCGAGTCCGGCGATCAGAAGTCCGAAGGCGTTCAAGTTGCGAACGGCGTCGCGAAAAGGGACGTTCGTCGGCAACACCCGACGCGCGTCGGCGGTGTCGAGCTCGACGTCGGGGACGACAACGACGAATCGCCACGAATCGTCGAGGGGAAGTTGACGCGCGGTTACGACGTCGTCTGGCGACACGCTGGCCACAACCAAGCCTCCAAGCACTGAAGCCGCCGCGTTCTCAGCGTGTCCGTCGACGTGGGTGCCTACGGCGAGGGGGTCCAGAGCGCCAGCAGCCGCGGCGGCCGCCACGGCGAGGGCCGCCGATGATCCGAGCCCTCTCGAGAGGGGAATCGTCGACGTGACGCTCATGGAAAAGTTCGTGTGGCCAAGCACGTCGCGCGCGACTCGAACGCCGAGGTGGCGTTCGTCGTCGAATCGCCCCGCGCCACAGCCGTCACTCACGATGCTGAGGCTCTCGGCCGGCTCTAGTGATACCTCCACGTAGAGCGTGAGGGCAACGGCGAGGGTATCAAAACCCGGTCCGAGATTGGCAGAACTGGCAGGAGCGCGCGCGAACATCACGTCAGCGTAGGCGCTCGAGCAGCGTGGGCGGAGAAAGATTTCCGAGCGCGCGAAGCGTGAACGTGTGTTTCTGCACGCCCTTAACAATGAGATGACCAACGACCTCACCACGACGAATCGACGTCGAGAAGTGTCGTACGTGAACGACCACGCTGAGCTTTCCTTGCACGGGCCACCACCACACTTCGCGCTGTTGCATCAGTCCGAAGCCCACGCGACGTCCGGCGTACGAAATCTCACCGATCGCACGATCCTTCACGAACGTGTGGTGCAACTGACTCGCCACGGCCGAGTCCGCCAGCGCCAGCGCGGCCGCACCCGCTGGCCCGAGCAGGTCGCCGCCTCGTTGACCGAGCACGACGGCGTAGAGAACCTTCGTCGACGTTCCGTCTTGAAACGTCATGGCCATCACGTCACAGCCCCCCGCTTCCGTGGTGCGTCCGGACTTCACGCCAATCACGTTGTCGATCCCCACGTAGGGAGTAAAGGAAGCGACGGTACCCGCGACGGGCAACGTGACGGAAGGTTGAATGACGATCGAACGAACGAGCGGCGATTTCATCAAGAGCACCGCGAGTTTGGCCTGATCGAGCGCGCTGGAGACTGACAAGGGTGAGAAGCCCGTCACGTCGTCGTAGTGCGTCTTCGTCAGTCCGAGCGTCGCGGCTTCTTGATTCATCATCGCGACGAAGGCAACGTTTGACCCGGCCACCATGTTGGCGAGCATCACCGCGTAGTTGCCCGCGGAGTGCACTAACACGCCGTTCAAGAGATCCCTCTCACAGAGTTGTTCACCCAAGGTCACGACGACGCTCGACTCGTCGAGTTTCTCCATCGCTTGGTAGGTCGCCACGTCGTCACTGGTGACCACGAGACACTGTCCCGTCGCGGTGAGACTGAGTGGCAAACGTCGCAGCGTGACGTACACGGTCATCATCTTGGTCAAGCTGGCGATGGGCGCCACCTGGTTATTGTGTCCCTCGATGACCCCGAGCGAGGGGATGTCGATCGCGGCCGAACCGACCGTCGGCCACGCGAGCGTCGCCGACGGACCCCCGAGCGACACCGCGCTCAACGACACGTGGACGTTCGCGGGAAGGTGAAGTAGCGGCAACTGCAGACCAACGATGACGGCGGCCGCTACGACCAAGCCCATCACGAGACCGAAAAATCGCGCGAAGAGTCCACGACGGGCCGGATGGTGAACGTGGGTGCGACGAGACACGGAACTAGAGCGAAGTCTGTTGATCGTACTGCTCAGGCGTGACGAGAACCTTGCGAGACTTCGAGCCGTCGCCCGGGGCGACGACGCCCTCTTCTTCGAGTTGGTCCATGATGCGTCCGGCACGGGCAAATCCCACCCGCAACTTTCGCTGCAACATCGACGTCGATCCGGTTTGCGTGCTGATCACGAGGTCACGGGCCTTGCGGAGTATTTCATCGTCGTCGTCACCCGACCCTCCGCCCGACGACGAGAGTCCTCCGCTCAAGGGCACGTCGAGGGCGACCACCGTCTCGCGTCGGCCGCCTTGGGCGCGCCACGCGTCAACGACGCGTCGTACTTCGTCTTCGGATACCCAGGGTGACTGGAGGCGACGCGCGATATTGCTCGACGCGGTGACGAGCAGCATGTCGCCCTTGCCGATCAAGCGTTCGGCCCCGGCCTGGTCCAAGATGACGCGACTATCCGCGAGCGAGGACACTGCGAAGGCCATGCGACTGGGGATGTTCGCCTTGATGACCCCGGTGATCACGTCGACACTCGGACGTTGGGTCGCGAGGACGAGATGTATACCAACGGCACGCGCCATCTGGGCGATGCGTACCACCGACTCTTCGACGTCACGTGCCGCCACCATCATGAGGTCGTTCAACTCGTCGACGACAATCACGATGTAGGGCAACTCCTCGGGACCCGGCGCCGGCTCGGCGTCGGAGGGAAGTCCCGTCGCGCGCTCGATGGCGTCGGCTGCCAATTCGCGCGTCGTTGGTTCGGGCGTCAATTCGCCCTTGGCGATCATCTGCTGATAGCTCGTGATGTCACGGGCGCCACTCTCCGCGAGGAGGTCGTAGCGTCGTTCCATCTCCTTCACCGCCCAGGAGAGCGCCCCGGCCGCCTTCTTCGGATCGACGACCACGGGCGCCAACAGGTGCGGCAGGTCGTTGTACTGTCCCATCTCGACGCGCTTGGGGTCGATGAGCAAGAGGCGCAACTGGTCCGGCGTGGCTCTCATCACCAGCGCGGTGATGAGAGAGTTCATGGCCGAGCTCTTGCCCGCTCCGGTCGCGCCCGAGATCAACACGTGGGGCATCTCACCGAGATTCACGACCACGGTCTTTCCCGAGATGTCGCGCCCGATGGGTACGTCGAGGGGGTGCGTGGCCGCGATCGACTCGTCAGATGACAAGACGTCACCCAAGGCAACGAGCGAACGCTGTCGGTTCGGCACCTCGACGCCGATGGCCGATCGCCCGGGAATCGGCGCGAGAATCCGCACGTCGGGAGACGCCATGGCGTACGCGATGTCCTTGTTCAACGACGTCACGCGCGATACCTTGACGCCGGGTCCCAGTTCGAGTTCGAATCGCGTCACCGTGGGACCCACGGTGTAGCCAAGGAGCGTCGTCTCGACACCGTGCGCCGCGAGGGCGTCGACGAGCTCTTCGCCCGCGGCGTCGGTCAACGATCGGTCGAGTTTTTGATCCCTGGTTCGTTGCAGCAGCGACAGTGACGGCAACTCCCATGCGCTCGGTAACGCCACGTGGCGCGGGCGCTTCACGCGAGCTGCCCTCGTTGGCACCACCTCGGGCTCGGATTCGTCGTTGACGTAATCGAACTCGGGCTCGGCCTCTTCGTCTTCGTAGTCGTCGTAGACGAACGGTTCGGGCTCGAGCTCACTCTCTTGCACTTCTTCGGGGAGCTCCTCCTCGTCGTCGTCGCGAACCTCGCGCTGGGGCCGGATCATCCACCACCTCGCGAGCACCCGACCGAGCGCGCGAAAGAACACACCTCCGCCGACGAGCAGCGCACGAAGACCCACACCCGTCGTCACCATCGTCGCGACGACGAGGACCGCGAAGAAGACGACGATCGCGCCAGCGACGCCTAGAGCCTTCGCGAGTCCCCCACCGAACGCAACGCCGACCCATCCGCCCGCTTGTCCCAAGACCTTGGTCGTCGCGTGCACACCGGGTCGACCGGACGCGACGTCGGCAATGCCGCTTATCGAAACGAGTCCGAGCACGACGCCCCAGAGGACCCGTCCGCGATCAAACTCGATCTTTCCCCACACCATCGCGACGCCCAGCGCCAAGAGGATGATCGCCATTGCGTAGCGCGCCACGCCCAAGACGTCGGAGAGCCCGCGTGAAATCGCGCGACCGACGGGTCCGAGCGCGCCGACTTCGGCCAGGGCCACGAAGAGCCCAACGACGAGCAGGGCCACCACCCAGAGGTCGCGCTGGTGGCGCTGCCAGACGTTCGGCGTGTCGGAGGACGCGCGGCGACCTGGGGCGCGCTTTACCGCCTTTTTTACCGGTTTCTTTTGGTGTCGCGCCTGTGCCACAACCCTCTAACTTACTAATGACTTGTTCACTTCTTGAACCACTCGTTCGATTCATGTGCTGTGAAGAGTCCGTGGTCCCACCCTGCGCGCTTTATCGAGGAGTCCAACCACGTCGCGGACTTATGATGAGCCGGTGTTCACCCGCTGGGAAGTGACGACGATTCATCGGTGGCCGTTCTTCGCCCTCGTGGCATCGACGATCGTCACTACGACCCGCCCTCGAGTGAACCGGCGTCGACGTTGAACCTTCGCGGACGCGTCAACGCCACGCCCGAGATCAGACTCTCCATTCGCGCCGGTTTCTGTCTTAGTGCGCCGCTCGTCGTGGGTCTGCTTATCAATCAGCGTTCGTACGCCATCGTCTTTGCCATCGGCGCGCTCTGGGCGATAAGTCAAGACGGACTCGACGAGTGGCGCGTTCGAGGACCGCGCCTCTTTTGGGTCGCTGTCGCGGCAACGGTGGGCGTCGCGCTTGGCGCGATCTTCGTAGGTCACGACAGTGGCGCAGTGGCCCTGGTGTTGTTCTTCGCCGCCGCGGCCCTCATCGCGGGATTCGTCGAGGCGTCGAACTGGGCTTCGCAGGGCGCCTACCTTCTCATCGGATCGATCATCGGCGCCGGTCTGCGCTTCAGCGGAAGAGTGTGGCAATCCTGTCTCTGTATCGCACTCGGAGCGCTGTGGGTCTACGCCGTCGCGGCCCTGACCGATCGAAGGAATCGCCTCGCCAACCAACGAATCTTCCTCTCGCAGGCCTTCGACGTCCTGGCGTCCCTCGTCGAGGCTTTGGACACGAGACGTTTCTACGCCGTGCGAGCGCGAGCGGTCACCACCCTCGACGCAGCCCAGGACGTCGTGGGCAGTCGTCAACGTCGTGGTGGCAGCACCGAAGAGGTGGCACTGCGTCAATGCTTGATCGTGGCGCTTCGCTGCGGCGAAGTGATCTCCTACCTCGAAGGAAAACACCTTCGTGCCGACGCGTCGGTCCCAGCGTCGCTGCGCGGGGTCGCGAGTGCATTGAAGGACACCTCGGGTCTCGACGCCGCGGCGGTGCTGCGCGATCTGCCCGCACGATTCAACGCCATCGCCGGTCTCGACCCCACGGTCACCTCGGCCCTCGTACTCAGCGATCCCAGTGACCTTCCCGCGACCCCTCCTCGCTCCTCGGATCACGCGCTAACGCGCGCGACGTTACCGATTATTGAGCGACTGCGCTTCGCCGCCATACTGAGCTTGGCGACGGTCGCGGGAACGATCGTCGCCAACGCCCTCGACGGCCCACACGGATTCTGGTTGCCCCTCAGTATCGCCTTCATTCTTCGACCCGATCTCGGACCGGTCATCACCCGCGCGCTCGCGCGGACACTGGGCACGGTGGTGGGCGTTGGCATCGCCGCCCTCGTCGCGCTGTCGGGCAACTCCATAGGGCTACTCATCGCCCTGTCGTGCGTGATGGCGGCGACCGTGCCGTGGGCGACGAGACGCTCGCACGTGCTCGCCGTCATCACCTTCACACCAATCGTCTTCGTCTTCTTGAGCCTCTTGGGGACCGAGAAGTACCTCTTCGCGCCGCGCATCACCGACACCGCGATCGGCGCCGCCATCGTGTTGGTGCTCGACCTCGTGCTCTGGACGACCGCGCCGTCGCTGCGACCGGCCCAACAACTCGAGAAAGCGCGCGCCGCCTCCGCGCGCTACGAACGCGATGCCACGATCGACGACCCGATGCGTCGACACCTCCTTCGCCGCGGCGCGCTTCGCGCGGTCACGAAGGCGCGCAGCTCACTCGACCAAGCCAAGAAGGAGCCCCGCTTTCTACAACGACTCGACCCCACGACGCTCCAGCAACTGAACGAGATCGAGAGCTCGATCGACACCCACACGGTGTCGCTCTTGGAGAACAAGGCGTCTTAGAGCAGGGACGACGCGCCCTTCACGACGTCGCCTTCGGCACTTAGGCTGTGACCATGACGAACGTACCCGACGACTCATCGATACAACTCGCCGAACGCGTGAGCGCCACGGCCAGTCTCTGCGAGGTTGTGACGGCGACGCCATTGTGCACGTCGATCTATGAACTGGTGCTGAGCGGTAACGCCACCACCCTCGCCGGCGTGCCCGGCAACGACGTCATGATCCGTCTCGTCGACGCACAGGGTCGATTCGTTCGCCGTCGTTACAGTGTGCGAAGTCTCGACGAGGCGAACGATCAGTTCACCTTGTGGATCACGGTCGACCACGAAGGACCAGGCAGCACCTGGGTGAAGAGCGCGACGAAGGGTGAACTCGTCGACGTCATTGGCCCTCGCGGAAAGGTTCTTCTCGATCCCCTGGCCGACTGGCACCTCTTCGTGGGCGACGCCAGTGGTCTCGCGGCGTTCTATCGAATGGCCCAGAGTATTGAGGTGCCCGCCAAGGCGATCTTCATCGTCGAGATCGACGCCGCCGACGACGCCCTCAGCGCGCCCTTCGACGAGGGACTCGGCGTGACGGGGATCTTCGTCGATCGACAGGGCCGATCCACGAGCGATCCTGAGGGACTCTTACGCGGGCTCGCGGCCTTCGAACTCCCGCCCGACCTCGGACACGCGTATCTCTTCGGTGAGTTCCACGTCATGCGCGTACTCGAGAGCGCGTTGCTCGACCGAGGACTGCGCCAAGAACAGGTCAGCCACAAGGCCTTTTGGCGAAGCGGACGCAGCAACGCCGACCACGGTGAACCGGTGAAGACCGAAGCCTAAAGAACGACGACGGCCGGCAAGATGACGGGCTGGCGTCGATAGCGCTGTCCGAGCAGGCGACCAGCGGCACGTTGGGCCACCTTGGAGAGCGAGTCGGAGTCGAGGTTGCCCTCGGCGAGCGCCTCTTGGATCGCTGTTCGCACCGCGCTCGTGAGAGTGAGCAGGAGCTCATGGTCACTGGCACCTTCGAACCAGCCGCGCGCGGAGATCGCGACGGGCTGGGCGATAGTGGCGCTTGCGCGATCCACCCCGGCCGAGACCAAGAGCACGCCGTACTCGGCCAGCATCCGGCGTTCTTCCAAGGGTCGCTCGTCGAGATCACCCGCACTTCCGTCGATGTAGTGAAAGCCCGCGGGCACCTTGCCGGCGCGACGTATTCCCTTTTCCGAGACTTCAATCTGATCGCCGTCTTCACAGATCAACACGTGCTTAGGACTCAAGCCCATCGACACCGCGAGTTCCGCGTGGTGGACCATGTGGCGATACTCGCCGTGCACCGGTACAAAGTTTCGAGGGCGCAGCAGCTGTTGGTAAGTGCGAAGCTCGCCTTGGCGGGCGTGACCCGAGGCGTGCACCGGTTCTTGGCCCGAGTGGATGACCTCGGTCGCCTCGCGGTGCAGGTCGTCGATCACGCGTCCCACCGACCACTCGTTACCAGGGATCGGGTGCGAACTCAAGATCACCGTATCGTCGGGACCAACCTTGAAGTTCCTCGCGTCGCCGCGCGAGAGTTTCGACAACACCGCGAGTGGTTCGCCCTGGCTCCCCGTGCAGATCACGCAGACCTCGCCGGGGCTGAAGCGACTGATGTTCTCGACGTCGATGAGATCCGCCGAGTCCACGCGCAGGAGGTGCAACTTCCTCGCCAACTTGACGTTGGCCTCCATCGATCGACCCATGAAGGCGATCTTGCGTTTGGTCTCGTGCGCGACGTCAGCGATCTGCTGGATGCGGTGGATGTGACTCGCGAAACAGGCCACGACCATCCGTCGCTCGGGACGCTCGAGGAAGAGTCGGCGTAGCGCCACGCCAACACTGGCCTCTGACGGCGTGAAGCCCGGCTCTTCGGCGTTCGTGGAGTCGGCGAGCAAGAGCGCCACCCCTTCGTCGCCCAACGCCGCCAGGCGGTTGATGTCGGTGCGCCGACCGTCGATGGGCGTCAAGTCGAGCTTGAAGTCACCCGAGTGCACCACCACACCCACCTTGGTGTGAAAGGCCAACGCGTGCGCGCTCGGCACCGAGTGGGTGACCGGGATGAACTCCACCTCGAAGGGTCCGATTCTTCGACGCTCACCGTCGGCGACCTCGATGAACGTGAGGTCCTTTGCGACCTTGGCCTCACTGAGGCGATGGCGCGCGAAGCCGAGGGTCAACGGAGAGCCGTAGATGGGCACGTTGACGTCCTTCACGAGATAGCGCAACGCTCCGGTGTGATCTTCGTGACCGTGGGTGAGCACGATGGCGTCGACGCGGTCGCGACGTTCGATGAGCCATCGAAAGTCGGGCAGGATGAGGTCGACGCCGTACATCGTGGGCTCGGGGAACATGAGACCAGCGTCAACGACGACGATTCGACCGTCTTGTTCGAGGGCCAGACAGTTGCGGCCGATCTCACCGAGTCCGCCGAGGAAGGTAACGCGAAGGGTGTCAGCCACGGGCGGTCTTTAGTGACGCCACGATCTCGGCCGCGGCGGCGTTGAGCTCGGGATCACTGGGCGCGTGAGGCAGTCGGCACTCGCCCACGTTGAAGCCCAGCACGCGTAGGACTGCCTTGGACGGCATGGGATTGGGGTAGGCCTCGGTGCTCTCGAAGGCAAAACTCTGCGCGGCGCGTTCGTTAAGCATCTGGGCTTCTTCCCACTCGCCCAGCGCCGCGGCGTGCACGATACCCGCCATTTCGGGCCCGACCCAGTGCGCCGCGACCGAGACGATGCCAACGGCCCCGATCGCCAAGAAGGGCAGCAACATCGAGTCGTCGCCGCTGTAGAGGGTGAGGGCGTCGCCGAGCACCGCCTTGGCGTGCGCGGCCGATACCAAGTCACCCGACGCGTCCTTCAGGGCCGTCACGTTCTTATGACCCTTGACGAGGCCGATCGTCGTCGCTGCGGCGATCTTACGGCCTGTACGAGACGGAATGTCGTACAGCATGATCTCGAGCTTCGTGCTCTCCGCGATGGCTCCCAAGTGAGCGGAGATGCCCGCCTGGTTGGGTCGCGCGTACGCGGGGGTCGTGGCGAGGACGCCGGCGACACCGGTGGCCTTCACCTGCGCGGTCAAGACCACGGACTGTTGGGTGTTGGCGAACGTCGAACCGGCCAGCACGGGTACCGTCACGGCTTCGGCGACGCAGGCGAAGAGGTCGAGCTTCTCCTCGTCGCTGAGCGACGATCCCTCACCGGTCGAACCGGCCACCACGAGCCCGTCACTGCCTTCGGCGACCAAGTACTTGGCGAGTTTGCTCGCGACGTCGAAGTCCACGGCCCCGCTGGACGCGAAGGGCGTCACCATGGCCGTGAGGACGCGACCGAATCGAGGGGTACTCATGGTACGAAGTTACCAGCCGACGCTTCGAGCGACGGGCGTCGTTGAGGACTCACTAGGGAATCAAGGACGCAATGCCATCGAGAAACTTCGGCGTCGCGTCGATCGCGAAGGCCGCGAGCGCGACCCCGTGCACGAAACTCTGTCGGTCGAATGAGTCGTGGCGAATAGTAAGTCCCTCGCCCGCCGAGCCAAAGAGGATCTCTTGGTGCGCGACCAGTCCCGGAAGTCGCACGGAGTGGACCTTGACGCCGTCGATGGCGTCAGCCCCTCGGGCGCCGTCGATCGTGTGTCGCGTCGTGGGATCGCGCATGGGTGCGAGGCCCGACGCTCTTCGCGCGTTCGCGATGGTCGTCGCGGTCGTGATCGAGGTCCCCGATGGCGCGTCGACCTTGCGATCGTGATGAAGTTCAATAATCTCCGCGCGTTCGAAGTACGGCGCGGCCATCGCGGCGAATCGCTCGGACAGTACCGCGCCGATGGAAAAGTTCGAGGCCATCACGACGCCGGTTCGTGTGGCGGCCTCTTCGACCGCGCGGCGCTGTTCCTTCGAGAGACCGGTGGTGCCGATGACGAGAGCGACGCCGTTCTCGGCGCACCACGTGGCGGAAGTGACGACACCTTGAGGAGAAGAGAAGTTGATGACGACGTCGACCTTCTGGGGATCGACGTCCTGGAGCGACGACGCGTAGGCGGCGCCGAAGAGTACTGACGGTTCGTGTTCGTCGACGAGGGCGAGCAGCGAGAACTGCTCGAGCGCGCTGAGCCCTTCGCCGAGCGCTTGACCCATGCGACCCGCTCCGCCCACGATTACCAGTGACTTCACGCAAGAACCTTAGCGGTGCGTCGACGTCGTCTCGTGAGTGCGAGTGTCGTCACGACGCCGAGTAAGAGAACGAACGAGGCCGCCGAGGCCGCGACACTTACTTCGATGTACGGCGCGTGATAGTGATAGTGAATCGTCCAGGTGCCCTTCGGAACGCGAACGCCTTCGATGAGTCCGACTCGATAGACGCTGAGATCGACCGCGCGTCCGGTAGTCGCGTTCACGGCGGTCGCGCGCCAACCCGGGAGGTACGCTTCGCTTCGCTCGAGCACACTCGACTTCTTCACCGATACGTTCACCCACGTGTCACCCCACGACGCGCTTCGAATCTTGCTCACGTGCCCATTCGTCGGTGACGTGAGCCAGACCGGTGGCAGCAGCGACGTGGCCTTGAAGACCGAGAAACCGTCTTCGGTAGACGTGAGACGCCACGACGACGACACTGCCAATTGAAAGTTCGAGTCCAAGCGATAACTTGTTCCGCCCTGCGTGGTGACAACTGCGTCGGCGACGTGCACCCCGGCGCTCGAACTCACCACGAAACCGGCGGCCCGTGGCGTTCCAGGGAGACTGAAACCCACGTTCTGTATCTTGACGTTTGATCCCACGGGGTAGTGCGGTTTATAGACCGGGCCAAAGGGTGCGCCGTTGGCGTTCAACAGCTGAACGCTGACGGCGCCCTTTGAGAGATCGTGACCAAGGCCGCCGCTGATCGAGACGAAAGAGACGCGCAGGAGCTGTCCGAAGTATCGACGGGTCGAGGGCGTCGTCTTGTCGGGCACGCACGTTGGCGGCACGGACTTCTCGAGTTTCGTGTTCGTACCGAGCTCTGTCGCCGAGACGGCGATCGCGTCGAGTCGGAGTTGCGTGAAGGTGCCGTCGGCCAGGTGGCAGGCGTTGAGGGTGGTCTGAGGGTGCGTACCGGTCGCGTTGTCGTAGATCGTGGAGATCAACGCGCCGTAGCCTTGGACGCTGGCGAGTCCGGTGAAGACGTTCATGTTCGGCTCGCCCAGTACGCGATAGACGCCTGTGCGCGAGGCGCCAAAACCCACGAGTGCAAAGCGTCCCTTGGTCCCGAGGAGGGCCACGGCCGTCGTTCGTGACGATTCACGCGGCCCCGGGCCACCGACCAACCCCGTCGAGGTGAACACCGAGAAGACCACGAGGTCAACGACGAGGATCGCGATGAGGAGGCGCAAGAAGTGGCGAGAGTTCCGCCAAAAGAGCACCGCCGCCACAACGGCGAGGGCGATCACCAGGTGCAGCGAGTCCGTCACCCTGAGTCCCGTCGCGAGGGTGGCGACGCCTTTGGACGCGCCTAGGTACGAGACCACCGCCGGCCCCCAACCAATGAGCGCGACGCAGAGCCCGACGGTGAGCATCGCGGGCACGATCGTGATCCAGCGCGTGCGTCGACCCAGTCCCGCGGGTTCGAGTTCTCTCTCTTGCACGCGTTGGAGCCACCAGCCAAGCGCGATCGCCAAGGCGAAGTCGACCAGGATGACGTTGCGGCTCTGGAGTCGCGTCGATCCGAAGACTGGGATTGCACGAAAGACGTGTCCGAGAGGCGTGAAACTCCCCCACGTCGCGAACAGCCCGACGACGCCGATGACGAAGTAGATCGTGAAGTCGCGCTCGGTGCCCTTCCAGCCGCGGCGCGTCACTCGCGTCAAGAACGCGGCCGCCGCCACGAGTGCCACGACACCGGCGTAGCCGGTGACCTCGGCCAAGTTGTAGTTGACGAAGAACCCCTGCTGGCCCAGCACGCCGCTGCCCCCGAAAAGGTCGGGCACGAAGAACAACGCTGACCATCGAACGACGAGCGAACCCGCTCCGAAGAACCAGTAGTCCACGCCCGCGCGTTGCGAGAAGTGGATGAACGACCAACCCGGCAGTAGTTGCACGAGACCGAGTCCCACACCCCAGGCGAAGCCAACGAGGAGGGCGAGAACGTAGGCGACGCGCGCGCGCCACGTTCCCAGCCAGTACGACGTGCGTAACAACAGAACGCAGGGCACGACCACGATCGTCAACAACTCCACGTCGGCGATGCCGCGCGGTTCACCCGTGAGGAACGTGAGGCCCCAGAGCAGCGCCACCGCACACACCCACGGCAGCGAGACGCGCGCGTACTCGAGCCACGACGAGTCCGCGTTCACGCGACGAAGCCGTCGCGAGAGGGCCAACATCAACACCGTCGCCCAGGGGAGAAACGAGAAGCCTTGGACGACACCGAGGTGCACGACTTGGCCGATCATCGCTCCCGAGTAGGCGTAGCTCATCGCGGCGACGAACGAGGGCAACGTGCGCAGTCCGTGCCAACGCAGTAGGACGAAGACACCAACGGCCGCGGTGACGTAGACGACGACGAGGTTGAAGATCCAGGCAGCAATGGCGGGGACAAAGGCGAAGATGACGGTGAGCGGATAGAGCGCGCCCGCGTTCATTCCGCCCAAAAGGGGCGTTCCCGCGTTGGTGAGGGGGTCGAGCAGCGGCAGGTGACCCGAAGCGATCTGTTGACCGGCGAGTACCCGTAACGGAAAGTTCTGAATGAGGTTGTCGGCGTCGATGGCCGGTCGACCGAGCAGCGCGGGAATGACGAAGAGCGCGGTCGGGATGATGACGAACCACGCGAGTGCCCAGCGATCGGAGTTACTGAGAGGACGCCACCAACGTACGGGCGGCTCGGGGGCGCTACTCATTCTCTCTACGCTACGAAAAACGACGGGGCCGCGGTGGACAGTCCAGGACTGCTCACCGCGGCCTTTCGTTAACTAGCGTCGACGAGGACGAGGGCTACGACGTCCGCCGCCGTCGCCATCACTGAACGTCGGGCCACCGGGGCCCAAGTCGCCGATCTCTCCGGCCAACTCGGCCTCAAAGGACGCTTCGAAGGATCCGGACTTCGGACTTGAGCTGGCACTACGTTCGGGACGACTGTCACGCTCGGGACGTGAGTCACGTTCTGGACGACTGTCACGCTCGGGACGACTGTCACGCTCAGGACGACGCTCACGAGAGCGTGGTGCCTCGTCCACGACGTCGGGAAAGTCTCCGACGAGTGAGAGCGAGACCTTGCCCTGAGGATCGATGTCGTCGACCTTTACTTCCAGGGACTGGCCGAGTTCTAATACGTCTTCGACCTGGCCGATGCGCTTGCCGCCGTTGAGGGGCGCCAACTTCGAGATGTGCAACAGACCATCTCGACCAGGCAGGATGTTGATGAACGCACCGAACTTCGCGATCGAGACGACGCGACCTTGGTAGATAGCGCCCACGTCCGCCGAGGGCGGGTCCAGGATGAGTGAGATGCGACGACGCGCTTCTTCCACGGCCCGGCCGTCCTTCGCACCGATGGTGACCGTACCCACGACACCGTCGTCGTCGACGGCGATGTCCGCACCGGTCTCTTGTTGCAGGGTGTTGATGACCTTGCCCTTGGGACCGATGACCTCACCGATCTTGTCGATCGGAATCTGCATCGAGACGATCTTGGGAGCCACTTCAGCGACTTCGCTGCGCGGTTCGGCGATCGTGTCGGTGAGAACCTTCAAGATCGCGAGACGCGCGTCCTTCGCTTGGTGCAGGGCCTTCGCCAGCACGTCGGCGGGAAGCCCGTCGATCTTGGTGTCGAGCTGCAACGCCGTCACGGCGTCCGCGGTACCGGCGACCTTGAAGTCCATGT
>PMOI01000007.1 GCA_003162475.1 Acidimicrobiaceae bacterium | reverse complement strand
GACACAAGTGGATGCGGCCCTCGCGGCGTACCGTGACAATTTTCAACCGTCGATCGTCCTGCGTGAACCCCACGTGATGGTTGCCGCCTCGGTCATCTGTGCTTCGAGCGAAGAGGAGGCGAAGTGGCTGTCCGGATCGTCGGCGCTCAGCATTGTGCAGATGAGAACTCGCCGCCCCGGTCAGCTGCCCTAACCCCAAGAAGCCGCGGCGTATCCCTTCACGCCGATGGAAGAGGCGATCGCCGCCGAAGCCATGTCGACCCATCTGATGGGCGATCCGGACACTGTCGCTTCGGGACTCCTTCGATTGCAACAGCGAACGGCGGCCGACGAGCTGATGATCTCGACGCGGGTCCATTCATTCGACGCTCGAATCGAATCGCTTACGCTCGTGGCCCAGGCGTGGGGGACAGCCACGGCGCGTGGAGCTCCCTCGATCAACTGACGTCGCCGAGACGAATTATGAGCGCTGTTCCGCGCGTTGTTCCTCGGCCTTGAACTCACGAGCCACGAAGCCGAAACGGGTGTGGTCGTACACCGTGAGGCCGCAGAGGGATGGTGAATAAGCATGGATGCTTACGGCCGGTTGGCCGGATTCGTAGATCACGTCGTGGACGTGCCCGGGTCCGAAGGAACCGCTATCACCCGCCGCGTAGTGACGATCGCCAACGCTGACGTAGTCGTCGCCACGATACGTCTCGTACAGTGCTCCGGCGGTGACGGTCCACGCGCCCGACGAACCACCGTGGTCGTGCCAATCGGATGACTGTTCAGATTCCCACGTGAGCAGCCGTACTTCGTAGCTCTCGGTGGCGAACAATCGGTGCCACCAGTGATTCACTTCGTCATCGACCAGCAAGTCTTCGAACAGGTCCGGTCGTGCCGCAAGAGCGTTAGTGACCTTCTCGAGAGTGACAGTGTCGAGTCGGCCCGCAGGTAACCGCAGCGACTCGAAGAACTCGCGCAGCTCGTTGACGCGCGACGCCGGTGCTTCACTGGAAATGGTTGCAATGTTGAGTGACATGGTGCCTCCTTAACTGGCTGCATTCAATATACAACTATTCCTAGTGAAATAGTAGGAAATACGAAGGGCCGGTCAAACCAGCATCATTTACCGATCGAGAAAGTAGCTCGGACCTGCGTGTTTGTAGGCGAATGCTCGCTCAGCCGATGAACGCCGTCGCCGAGTTAGTCAAGGAAGATGACGAAGGGGCTGCCGAGTTTTTGCTCTCGGCTTTCCTCCGAGCGACGTCATCATCGTTGAAGGGCAGTTCGAACGACGTCGCCGACCGCGTCGGTTTCTAGCAGGAATCCGTCGTGTCCGAACTCCGACTGTATGACGTGCACTTCATTGTCACCCGGCAACAGACGCGCGATTTCCAATTGCTGTTCCAGCGGGTAGAGGCGGTCGCTGGCGATGCCGGCGACCGTGACGCGTGCACGAACAGTGCTGAGCGCTTCGGCGACGCTGCCTCGTCCTCGACCGACGTCGTGGTGGTTCATGGCTTCACTGAGTGCGACGTAGGTGTTCGCGTCGAATCGTCGAACGAGCTTTTGGCCCTGATACTCAAGGTACGATTCGATGGCGTAGCGACCGCCGCGGAGCGGTTCTTCGTCTCCTTGAGCCTCGCGCGCGAACCGAACATCGAATTCGTGCTCGGTCCGGTAACTAAGTTGGCCGAGCCCTCGCGCGAGCGAAAGGCCAACCCACGGGTGACGTCCGCTGAAGTAATAGTCGCCGCCCGCGAACGCGGGGTCGGATTTGATGGCGCGGACCTGGAGCGAACAGAGCGCGATTTGCTCGGCGGACGCGGCCGCTGACACGGCTAAGACGACGGCCCGCTCCACTCGTTCGCCGTATTCCACGCACCACTCGAGAGCGCGCATCGCGCCCATCGATCCACCGATCACCGCCGCCCAGGTATCGATGCCCAGCTCATCGGCGAGTGCGACTTCGACGGCCACTTGATCGCGAATCGTGATGGTGGGGAATCTTGATCCGAAAGGGGAGCCTTCGGTATCCGGCGAGGACGGTCCCGTCGTGCCCTGACAGCCCCCGAGGACGTTGGGACAGACCACGAAATACTGGTCCGTGTCAATGGGTCTGCCGGGGCCGATGAGCCCGTCCCACCAACCGGGCGAGAGGTGGCCCGGCCCCGTTGGTCCCGCGGCGTGCGAGTCACCGGACAGCGCGTGCAACACGAGCACCGCATTCGAGCGGTTTTGGTTGAGTTGACCCCACGATTCAAAGGCCACCGTGACACTCGGTAACGACGAACCGCTCTCCAGGACGAAACCCTGGTTTCCGTTTCCCTTCAGTTCGACGAATTGACGCCGACCGGGGTCGTCGCCGACCTGCCACGTACCCGGTATCGGAGTGGGGCTCACGCGTCCTTGGCGGCGCGAAACCCCGCGTCGAGGTCCGCGAGGATGTCTTGGATTGACTCGAGTCCGACCGAGAGCCGTACCAGGTCTGGGCTGACGCCGGTCGTGGTCTGCTCGTCTTCGGTCAGTTGGGAGTGCGTCGTCGAGGCCGGATGGATTGCGAGGCTCCGGACGTCGCCCACGTTCGCCAAGTGACTGAACAGTTCGAGGCCCTCGATGAATTTCTGACCGGCGCTCAGGCCTCCCTCGATGCCAAAGGAGATGATCGAACCCCCGCCCAGAGGGAGATAGCGCAGTTGGCGTTGGTGCCACGGACTGGACTCGAGGCCGGGGTAGGCCACCCACGCAACCTCGTCACGGGCTTCCAACCAGTTGGCGACGGCCACCGCGTTTTGCACGTGCCGCTCCATGCGGTAACTCAACGTCTCGAGGCCCTGAAGGAATAGAAACGAGTTCAAGGGCGCGATCGCCGCTCCCACGTCACGCAGGTACTGCAGTCGAGCCTTGAGCACGAAGCGCGCGGGGAAGAGGGGCGCCGGTAGATCGGCGAACACCAGCCCGTGGTAACTTGGGTCCGGTTCGGTAAAGGCCGGGAAACGACCGCTCGCTTCGTAATTGAACGTGCCACCGTCAACGATCACGCCGCCGATGGAGGTTCCGTGCCCCCCAATGAACTTCGTGGCCGAGTGCACCACGACGTCGGCCCCGAACTCGCCCGGGCGGCACAGGTACGGCGTCGCGAAGGTGTTGTCGACGATGAGCGCCGCGCCGTGCTCGTGGGCGATCGCAGCGACGGCTGCGACGTCCAGCACGTTGCCGCCGGGGTTCCCGATCATCTCGGCGTAGAAGACCTTCGTCGTCTCTCGCACCGCCGCTCGCCACGCGGCGGGCGAGTCGCCGTCGAC
>PMOI01000002.1 GCA_003162475.1 Acidimicrobiaceae bacterium | reverse complement strand
TGGTGAGCCAAAGACAATGAGAGAACGGGGGATCGTATGATCAGTTTGACACGAGAAGATTGGTTCGAGATATATTACGCGCTCGAAACGAAATCGCTGGCCTTACGACAAGGCAAGTACAGGCCTGAGGATGAGCCTGGTCAAGAGGCTGACTGGATTACTCATATCGAGGCAGTCGGAGAGAAAATCGGCCCTGACGGTGCCACTGCCGCACTCGAAGGTGTCGAACGCATCAAATGACATAGGGGGGACCCTCCCATCACGACGGTGCGCAAATCGCTCGAAGCATAAATCTTGCCCCCTAAGCTGTCACACGACGGATCTCTTACGCCATCAAGGAGTCGGCCTCGTTTATGAGACGTGTCGACAGCGGAAAAGCGACCAGCACCAATTCAACGCGTCTCTTTGTAAGAGGTAGCGACGCTCGATGGGCCAATAGATTGCGGTCGCGAAGCGACAGCCACCGTTCCTGGTTACAGGGGTAGGCCAGACAAACCAGAACCTTGGGCGCGCCACCGTCGAATAGGCGAGCACCTGCGGAAGATCTGCACGATGACGCTCGCGGATCTCTTCTTCGAGATTCGTCCAGCGGTGCTCTTGCACATCCTCCCAGTGCTCTTTGTATTTCGCGTCAACAATTATCGTGGCGTCGCCGCGCTCGATGATGAGGTCGGGAATGAGTGCCTTCTGGGGCCGAGATAAGGCGGATCCCAGTTGAGCGGCACGATCGTCTGATGCTCGCGACCGCATCGTAGTTCCCCACCGATTCGGCGGACAACACGCGACATGAGCGTCTCCACCCAAGCCTCGAAGAATTGCTCCATGGACATCCCCCAAGGTAACCCTTGAAGATCGCTCGTTCCCGCGAGTCCTCGTTCTTCAGCGGTCCATTCGATCGCCTCGACGCCGCGGCGAAATATATCAGTGCGCAGCGAACTGAGCATCGTGAGCGTTCCGAGTGAGGACAGGGACTCGACCGTCGACGCGACCAGGACGTCGCCGTGTTCACCACTCGGCACGAACACCAGACCCGGTTTCGTGCAGAACTGACCCACGCCGAGGGTCATTGATCCGGCAAGGCCGGCCCCGATCTCAGCGCCGCGTTCCTCGGCCGCACTTTCGGTCACGACCATCGGATTCGCCGAACCCAGTTCGCCGAAGAAGGGGATCGGTACGGCCCGGGCGTTGGCTCGTTCCCAGAGCGCCAGGCCGGCCCCGACCGAACCAGTGAAGCCGACGGCGCTGATATCCGGGGCGTCGACCAGCGCGGTACCGGCACTGAGCCCGAAAATGAGGTTCACGGTTCCTTTGGGCGCGTCGCATCGCCGCGCTGCGCGCTCGAGCGCTTCGTAAGCGGCGCGGCTCGTGGCCGGGTGCGCCGGGTGCGCCTTGATCACGACGGGACAGCCGGCCGCGAGCGCGGACGCGGTGTCGCCTCCGGGGACCGAAAAGGCGAAGGGGAAGTTCGAACTGCCAAAGACGCCAACCACGCCGATTGGGGTTCGCACCCGGCGAAGGTCGGGCAGCGGACCCATGGGTGAGTCGGTGGCGTGGTCAATGGTCGCGTCCAGAAAAGATCCGTCGGTCACCACGCCGGCGAAGAATCGAAGTTGAAATACGGTCCGTCGAAGTTCACCTTCGAGGCGCTGCGCGGGCAACGCGCTCTCGGTGCTTCCGAGCGCGACCAGATTCGCTGCGTCGTTTTCGAGTTCTTCGGCCATCGCTCGAAGCATTCCGGCCCGCCACGTCAGCGGACGATTGGCGTAGTTATCGAGTGCGCTCGCGGCGATTTCCGCCGCGGCGACGACGTCGGCGGGGCCGTAGCGCCGCAAGCCCAAAGACCGTTGGTCACCGGTCGAGGGATTGGTGCTGATCACTTCACCCACGTCTCTCCAATCTGGGAAGTCGAATCGGTGCACCGGGGTGCTCGGGTGCGATGGTCACGATATTGTGCCCGCACAACGACGCGAGCGCCAAACGGTCGAGCCCCTCGCCGTAAAAGGCGACGTTGGTCGGGGAGAGAATGAGTTCTCCGGTCCACTCGTCGACCATCAACTCCAGACCCGCCTCGACGGTCCAGCGCCACAGCTGATTCGGTTGGTAACACGAGATCAAGAGGCCGCCGGCGGCGTCAAGGGCCAAGCCGTCCGGAACGCATCGTTCCATTTCGATGACGCGTTCCAGTTCACCGCCCTTCAACGACATCGCACTCACCGCGGGCGCGGCCGACTCGATGATCCAGAGCGTCGTTTCGTCGATGGCGATGCCGTTGGCGAACGCCAGGGGACGCGTGGGCACGCGCGACGTGGTGCCGTCGGGCTCGATCGCGACGAGGCCGCCGGTCGCGGTCGCGAACTCTCCGGAATCGGAGACGAACAGGCGACCGTCGGGCGCGAAGGCCGGGTAGTTGGGATAGTCGATCGCGTCGCCGAAGGCCTCGACCCGAAAGTCCGCGTCCATCGTCCAGACCTGGTGATTGCCCGGATCACAGATATACAGCGCTCCGCTCGCGTCGAGCGCGAGTCCCAATAGTGCACCGCCGTCGATTACCGTAACCACGCCGACTGATCCATCGAGATCGACTCGGTAGACCTGACCCGCTTCACCGCCGGCCCACAGGCACTGTCGCGCCGCGTCCCAGCACACACCTTCAACGTGGTCGAATCCCGAGGCCAGAACTCGGTAGTCAAGCGCGTCGGAGATGGTGTTGGTCATTACGCGCCCCGACGAAGACTGAGGCTGGAGTCAACGTCGAAGAAGTGGAAGTGATCGGGATTGAGTCGAACGTGGAGGTGGTCGCCGACGCTGACGCCCGATCGTGGTCCCATC
>PMOI01000013.1 GCA_003162475.1 Acidimicrobiaceae bacterium | reverse complement strand
TTCACCCTGCTCGACGACGGCCTCGCCTACGTGAAACAGGGCGCTGACGTCAAGAGCAGTCCAGGTGGTGCCGAGGGCGTGGCTACTGTCCCCTCGGAGTTCGAAGATGCCGTCATCGAGGCATCCGAAGAGTGCCCCGGCGAGTGCATCTTCATCGAGCGCGACTAGTCGCTCTCGAGACGCCCGACGAGTCGTCGAGCTGAGGTCAGGAATCCCGTGTGCGCCACCATTCGGTGATCGGGTCGCACTGAACGACCGTCGATGTGCCAGGTGCGCCGAAGAATTTCCACTGTTTCTTCCAACCCGAACGAGTTGTGGTGCAGCGCCTCGCGTAAGAGCTGGGTCTGATTGATTGTCGGCAGGTAGGCGAGGAAGATTCCGCCCGGGCGAAGTGCCCCTTCCGCGTGCTTGACGACGTCCCACGGTTCGGGCATATCGAGAATCACCCGATCGAGGTCGACCTCATCGATACCTTCGGTGACGTCGCGAATCTTCACGTCGTAGGCCACGTCGTCGCCCAACATGTCGTGGACGTTCTTCATGGCGTGCTGCGCGAAGTCTTCACGAATCTCGTAGGCCGTGATGATCGCTCCCGCGCGCAACAGTGTCATCGAGAGGGCGCCTGATCCCACGCCCGCTTCTAGAACTCTCATCCCGGGTCCGACGTCCGCCTGCATCAGGATCGCGCCGAGGTCTTTGGGGTAGATGACCTGCGCCCCACGAGGCATCTTCAACACCACGTCGGAGAGCGTTGGTCGCAACACCAAGAACGATCGTTCCGTGCTGGAGCGGATGAGTGAACCCTCCAACGCCCCGATCACGTCGTCGTGTTGGACGATGCCGGCGTGAGTGTGAAACGCCGATCCCTCTTTAAGGGTGACGAGGTAGTGGCGATCCTTGGCGTCGATGAGCATGACGCGCTCGCCCGCGCCTAGTTGCGCACCCCTCACGCTTTCTCACTCTTTGCTCGCCTGGCGGACTTGGCCGAGCGCGAGTCAATGAAGCGAAAGAGCGCGATCCCGAGCGCTATCGAGAGCCACTTGGAGGACTTCTGCGCCCACGCGCGACCGAGTGCGGCCGCGATGGCGATGCGAAAGATCCGGCGAAACATCTAGGCCTTCTTTCGCGCCCGGCGCCCGCGAAGCCGTCCCCAGAGGTAACCCGTCATGACGCCACCGAGTCCCACGGCGGCGACCGTAGGTTTTGACGACGTCATCGAGTTCCCGATCTGAACTTGATCGGGAAGGAACGAACGCAGCGAAGCCTCGAGTTCGCGTCGCGTTCTGGCGTGCTCGCTCACTTAGTGACCTTTAGTCGGCGCTTCGCGGTTCCGCTGACGACGCGCCACGCGGTCAGGCCCATGACGGCGACGGCCAGCACCGCGACGATCACGTAGGGCAGCCAGGACAGTGAGCCGTCGAGAACCCGAAACTGCCACTGCAAGTAACGAAGAGATCCAAGGAGTAGCAAGACGGCGCCGAATCCTACGAAGACACTCCCGATTGCTCCCCACAGCATGAAGCGACCGAGATCCTTCAGTGGCTTGATCGTCTCTTCTTTGACGTAGCGGATCGCTAGATCGCGCAGTTCGTCGAAATCGCGTTGGAGCGACGCTCCCCTAAGGAACCGGCGCCACGTCGAGTTCTTCACGGCCTAAGCCTACTCAGTGCGTTCTTTTATCAGGTACGTCGAACTAGCGGTGGCGATGAGGCGGTCGTCGTCGTCGACGATCGTCGCTTCGAGGAACGAGATGACGTTTCCCGGCTTCAACACGGTCGCCACGCAGGTCAGGAGGTCTCCCTCCTTAGCGGAGCGTAGGAACGTGACCTTCATCTCGGTGTTGGCAACGGTGACTCGTCGGTCGCCCACTACCGTCACGGCCGAGGCGCCCATGGCGGAGTCGAGCACGGCGGCAAGAAAGCCGCCCTGCACCCGACCGGCGGGATTCAAGAATCGTTCGTCCGCTCGAGCTCGCCACACCGTTCGTCCGGGCACCGACTTGTCGACGCACGTCATGCCCAGTGTTAAGTCACAGTTGGGAGGAATTTGCAGTGCCACGTGGCGAGACTACTCGCGGGCCCGCTCGGCGACGAGGGGCGATTCGGTACTGTTCTAGTCATGACCGACGATCTTTACCCCGGAGCCAATGAGTTGGAAGGTCGCGTCATCCGTGAGATCGTCGCGGTGGCCATGGACGCACCCGCGAAGGCCAAGTCCGGCCACAGTGGCACGGCGATGGCACTGGCGCCCCTGGGCGTGATGCTTTGGGGCCGGGTCATGCGACACGACCCCACCGACCCCAAGTGGTACGACCGCGACCGCTTCATCATGAGCTGTGGTCACGCGTGCGTATTGCAGTACGCGCTCGCGCACGAATTTGGCTACGACCTCAGCGTCGCGGACCTCGAACAGTTTCGCCAGGCGCATTCGAAAACGCCGGGACACCCGGAGCGCGGCGATACGCCAACCATCGAAGTCACGACGGGTCCCCTCGGACAAGGAATCGCCAACGGTGTCGGCATGGCGCTCGCCGAACGGATTCTACGAAGTGACTACGGCGAAGATCTCGTCGATCACCGAACCTGGGTCGTCGCGGGTGACGGATGTCTTGAAGAGGGCATCAGCCACGAGGCGGCGTCTCTGGCCGGATCCCTGGGACTCGATCGTCTGACGGTCTTCTATGACGACAACCACATCACGATTGACGGGCCCACCGAGCTCGCGTTGCACGACAACGCCGCCGAGCGCTTCGCGGCCTACGGCTGGCACGTGGTGGTCGTGGGTGAACACGCCAACGACCTTGACGTACTCGAAGAGGCCACACGCTCGGCGATCGCTGAGACGAACCGTCCTTCTCTCATCATCGTGCGTTCGCACATTGGCTTTCCCTCTCCAACGATGATGGACACGAAAGAAGCACACGGCAACCCATTCAGCGCCGACGCGATCTCGGCCGTGAAGAAGATCCTTGGCGTACCGGACGAACCTTTCGTTTTCGATCCGGAGAACTCGCGCCAGTTGGTGGCGTCGATCAGTGCGCGTCGAGACGATCGTGTCGCCTGGCAAGCGCGGGTCGCGGCTGCGGGCGCGAAGGGCGTGCAACTCCTCGAACAACTTGACACCAACGGCGCCGCGATCATCGCCACCAGACCTGAGGCCTACGAGCCCGGTTCAATGGTCGCCACGCGCAAGGCCCTGCAGCGCGCGATGGACGTCTTCGCGCCACAGACATCCGGTCTCACGGCCGGGTCAGCGGACCTTACGGACAACACGGGCGTCGTCCTTCCCGGCGCCACGGCTCAGAACGCGTCAGCGCCTGGAGGGCGTCAGATCCACTACGGGATCCGCGAACTCGCCATGACCGCAATCCTCGTTGGACAGGCCCACCACGGAGGTCTTCGTCCGGCCGGTTCGACGTTCTTCGTCTTCAGTGACTACGCACGACCCGCCGTGCGCCTCGCCGCGCTCAGCCACGCCGGTGCGCTGTTGGTGTACACCCACGACTCCGTGGGCGTGGGCCAGGACGGTCCCACCCACGAACCCGTCGAACACCTCATGGCGCTACGGGCCATGCCGAACCTGCACGTAGTTCGCCCCAGCGACGCCAACGAGACCCTCGATCTCGTCGAGGAGTTCCTCACCGCCAAGGTGCCTCACCCCACGGCGCTCGTCCTCACCCGTCAAGACGTCCGGGTCTTTGGCCCAGACGAGACCGTCGCCAGTCGCAAGGGCGCGCGTCTCGGTGGTTACGTCGTTCGAGAGAACGACGACGCGGTTTTCTCGCTGGTTAGTACGGGATCAGAAGTCTCGCTCTGCCTTGCGGCCGCGGACGAACTCGCGACGAAGGGTGTCGTCGCGCGCGTCGTGGCGCTGCCGTGCTGGCGCTGTTTTGACGCACAGCCACTCAACTATCGAAACGACGTGTTACGACGTTCGATTCCCTCGGTGTCACTCGAAGCAGGCGCGACACTGGGTTGGGCGAACTACGTCGACGCGTCGATCGGCATCGACGCCTTTGGTATGTCGGCCCCCGGCGACGTGGTCCTCGAGTATTTCAATATTGTCCCAGCGACCGTGGTCAACCACGTCGAACGAGTTCTAAGTGAGAGAACATGACCAGTCTGAACGACCTCTACGCCGACTACGGTCAGAGCCCCTGGATTGACAACATCCGCCGAGACTGGCTGGTTGACGGCACGCTCGCGACCTTCGTCGCCAACGGCGTTCGTGGGGTCACGTCAAACCCTTCGATCTTCGCCAAAGCACTAGCGACCTCGACGGCCTACGACCAGCTCATCGCGGATTCGAACGATGATAACGCCGAGGACCTCTTCGAGACGTTGGCTGTCCACGACGTTCGCGACGCCTGTGACGTCCTGGCCCAGGTCCACGAGACGTCGCGAGCTGACTTTGCGGCGGGTCGGCGCCGCTACTTGGACGGCTTCGTGTCCCTCGAGGTCTCCCCCCGCCTCGCCCGCGACACTGAAGGAACGATCGCCGCGGCGAGGCGCCTCCACGCCAAAGTGGACCGCGCGAACGTCATGATCAAGATCCCCGCGACCAAGGAAGGTCTCCCGGCGATACGGGCCACGCTCGGCGCGGGCATCAACGTGAACGTGACGCTGATCTTCTCGTTGGCTCGCTACACCGAAGTCATCGAGGCCTGGGGTGCGGGTATTCGCGACGCCTACGACGCAGGCCACGACGTCAGCGCCATCGCGAGCGTGGCGTCGTTCTTCGTTTCGCGCGTTGACGTCGCCGTGGACGCCCTACTCCCGGACGGCGACCCACGTCGCGGCACGACCGCGAACGCGCAAGCCGCGGCCGCCTACGTCCTCTACCGCACCAGTGTGAACGGAGACGTAGTGACGTCGCTTCTGGCAGACGGCGCGCAGGTGCAGCGGCCACTCTGGGCGTCGACGTCCACGAAGAATCCCACCTACGACGATCTCTTGTACGTCGATCGCCTGGTTGGTGACGAAACGGTGAACACGATGCCCGACGCGACGTTGGCCGACGCGCTCGATCACCCAGACTTCGCGTCCTCGTATCTTTTGAACAAGGAATCGACTCACGCCGAGGCCGCCGAGCTGGAGAAGTTGTCGCCCGACGTCGATCTCGATCGTGTCACGCTGCAGTTGGAAGACGAGGGCGTGGCGTCGTTCGCCAAGTCCTACGACGAACTGTTGGCGACCGTGTCGTCCAAGATGAACGCGACGAAGTAGCAAGGTTTCACGTCTCCGAACCGCTCCAACGCGTCAATAAAGTCTGCGTCAATTCTTAGTAACGCGTCGTAGGATGACTCCATGACGACGCTACGAGGTTCCGAGACCCTGAACGATCTACTGAATGCGTCGGCGGTCTCACTCGCTGACGAGGCCCACCAGAAGGCTCGGCGTGCGCACGGTTTCGTCGTGACGTACTCACCCAAGGTCTTCATTCCCCTTACGAAACTCTGTCGAGATCGCTGTGGCTACTGCACGTTCGCCCAGGCGCCGGCGCACGTAGCGTCGCCCTACTTGAGTTTGGATGAGGTCATGGCGATCGCCCAGGCAGGGCGTGAGGCCGGCTGCACCGAAGCGCTCTTCACGCTCGGCGAGCGACCCGAACTGCGCTACGACGAAGCGGCGCGTTGGCTCGCCGCGCGCGGCTACCACTCGACCGTTGACTACGTGGCTTCGGCCGCGCAGATGGTGCTCGAAGGTACGGGTCTATTGCCGCACGCGAACGCTGGCGCGCTCTACGCACACGAACTGGCCCAACTCCGAGGGGTCAGCGCGTCCCAGGGCATGATGCTCGAGACCTTGGCCGAAGTGCCCGCGCACCGATTGGCGCCCGACAAAGAGCCACAACGGCGTCTCGACACGTTGCGCTTCGCGGGCGAGTTGAAGATTCCCTTCACTACCGGGTTGTTGGTCGGCATTGGCGAAAGTCGACAAGACCGAATCGACGCACTCGAAGCCATCACCGCGGCGCACGAGGAGTTCGGTCACGTGCAAGAGGTGATCGTGCAGAACTTTCTTCCAAAAGCGCGCACCGCCATGGCCTCACACCCGCCCGCGAGCGAAGAGGAGTTTCACTGGACCATCGCCGTGGCGCGTCTCTTGTTGCCCGACGACATTCACTTGCAGGCGCCGCCAAACCTCAGCGACGACCCCGCGCGTCTGCTCGATTTCGGCATCGACGACTTCGGCGGCGTTTCACCCGTCACGGCCGACCACGTCAACCCCGAACGCCCATGGCCCGCGGTAAGCGCACTCGCAGGCGAATGCGACCGACGCGGATTCCATCTGACGCCGCGACTCACCGTGTACCCCGAGTTCGTTGGCGAACGAACGGACTTTCTCGACGAGAAGGTTCGACCGTTCGTCCTAGCCCAGGCCGACGCGCACTCACTGGCTCGCAATGACGCCTGGTACTCGGGCACCGATCACACCCCTCCTTCGGCGCCGGATTCGACGTTGAAGACAAACGACGTGACGAGTCTGCTCGCGCGCTACTCACCGGGCTACGAGTTCGACGCGCACGAACTCGTCACGCTCTTTAACGCTCGCGGCGGCGACTACAACGCCGTCGTGGACCTCGCCAACGCTGTTCGCCAGGACCTCGTGGGCGACGCGGTGAGTTTCGTCATCAATCGCAACATCAACTACACCAACGTCTGCACATTCAAGTGTCGCTTCTGCGCCTTCTCGAAGGGCCCCCTGTCACTGAACCTTCGCGGCGATCCCTATCTCTTGACCCTCGATGAGATCAGCGAGCGCGTTCGTGAAGCCGAACAGCGTGGAGCGACCGAAGTCTGCCTCCAGGGCGGCATCCACCCCAACTTTGACGGCGACTACTACATCCACGTCGTGGCCGCCGTGCGTGCCGGGTCACCCTCAATTCACATTCACGCCTTCAGCGCACTCGAGGTCTTCGAGGGTGCTCGGCGCTCGGAACAAGACCTCGCGACGTACCTCACGCGATTGAAGAACGCGGGACTGAAGACTCTTCCGGGCACCGCGGCGGAGATTCTCGACGACCGGATCCGCGCCGTTCTCTGTCCCGACAAGATCAACTCGGATCAGTGGCTCGAGGTCCATCGCACGGCGCACGAGGTAGGACTTCGCTCGAACATCACCATCATGTTCGGCGCCGTTGAAGGACCCGAGAGTTGGGCCACACACCTCCTTCGCACGCGAGAACTGCAGAAGGAGACCGGCGGCTTCACCGAGTTCGTCCCCCTCCCTTTCGTTCACATGGCGACGCCGCTGTTCTTGAAGGGTCGTTCACGCAAGGGTCCGACTTTCAGAGAGGCCGTGTTGATGCACGCAGTCGCGCGTCTGCACTACGCGACGCTAATTGACAACATTCAGGTGAGTTGGGTGAAGATGGGCGTCGAAGGTTCGAGGCGGATCCTCCAGGCGGGCGCGAACGACCTCGGCGGTACCTTGATGGACGAGAACATCTCACGAGCCGCGGGGGCCACTCACGGCCAAGAGATGGACGTCAAGTCGCTGGAAGACCTCGTCGCGCCGCTCGGTCGACCACTGCACCAGCGAAGCACCCTCTACCAGACGTTGTAATCGTGGCCTCACTCATCGAAACTCTCCTGGACGATATCGCCGAGGACACCGCGCTCTCGGACGACCGGCGCGCACTTTTGCACGACCTTCTCGCGCGCGTCGTCGCGGTGGCCGAGTCCGACGCTGAAACGAAGAACCTGCGCGTCGCCGTGCGCGCGGTCGACGAACTCCTTGAAGCGTTCAATCTTTTCGAAAAGTGGAGCGACCGCTCCAAGATGACCATCTTCGGCTCGGCTCGAACGAAGATTGACAGTCCGCTCTACGAGATGACGCGCGAATTGGCGCAGGCCATGGCCGAACGCCACTGGATCATCATCTCGGGGGCCGGTCCCGGGATCATGGAGGCGTCGGCGAAGGGCGCCGGCATGGCCAATACGCTTGGTGTCAACATCCAACTGCCCTTCGAGCAGAACGCCAACGCCTACATCGACAGCGTCGACAATCTCGTGACCATGAAGTACTTCTTCACGCGCAAAGTCGCCCTGACGCGCCCCTCGAACGCGTTCGTCGTCCTGCCGGGCGGACTCGGCACCATGGACGAACTCTTCGAAGTCTTGACGTTGCTCGACACCGGAAAGACCACGCCCGCACCGGTCATCTTGCTCGACACGCCCGACGGCATGTTCTGGAAGCAGTGGATGGCCTTCATTGAAGAAGGTATCGTGCGAAATCACTACGTCGCGACCGACGACATGTTCCTCGTTCGGCTGGCGACCACGATCGCCGACACCGTCGAAGAGATCGAGCACTTCTACTCGAACTACCGGGACTTCGCCGTCGACGGACCGCGTGGGCTGATGTCCCTTCACCACGCGCCCACGCTGGAACAACTCAGCGACCTACGCGCGAAGGTGCCGATGTTCGACGAAGGCGACGGCTACCAAGTGGAGAACGACCAGACCCTCTCGTTTGCCTTCGACGGACGCAACTACTCCAACCTGCGACAGGTGATCGACGTCGTCAACGACTGGGCTATCTAGTCGGCGTCGCTGCGTCGAAGTAGGTGCTCAGCCTTTTGGAGGCTCCGTCGCACCCTTGAGAGTTGGCGTTCGAGCTCTTTGGCGCTCTCGACCTCGTCGCTGCGCAGCTGCGCTCTGACCGTGTCGAAGATGGCGTCGGCGACGCGACGCTCCAGCGCGGCTACCTCGTCGGCGAGATCGTCCAGTGACTCCACTAGTCGACGGTTACGACGTCGAGGGCACCCTCGGCGTACTGGGCGCGCAGCACCTTCTTGTCGAACTTGCCCACGCTGGTCTTGGGCACGCTCTCGATGAAGGCCCACCGTTCGGGTAGCCACCACTTCGCCACGCGCTCCGCGAGAAAGGCCTTCAGTTCTTGCACACCCACGGTGGCGTCGGGTTTCAACACCACACAACAGAGCGGACGTTCTTGCCACTTCTCGTCAGGCACCGCGATCACCGCGGCTTCGAAGACGGCCGGGTGGGCCATCATCGTGACCTCGAGATCGACCGAACTTATCCACTCACCCCCTGACTTGATGACGTCCTTCGTTCGGTCGCTGACCACCATGAAACCCTCTTCGTCGAGCGTGCCAATGTCGCCGGTGCGCAACCACCCGTCACGGAACTTGTCGGGGTCGTCCACGCCAAAGTACGAACCGGTGACCCACGGACCGCGAATCTCGAACTCACCAACGGTCTTGCCGTCGCGAGCGAGCACGGTGCCGTCGTCGTCGGTGAGGCGCACTTCCACACCCGCCACGAGGCGACCGGCCTTCACGCGGTAGTCGATCTCGAGTTCGGGCGGTGTGCCCGCGGGGGGAATCGACACCGCGGCCAACGGGCTGGTCTCGGTCATGCCCCAACCTTGGAGGACGTTGATGCCGTAGAGGTCGCGAAACGACTCGATCATTGTGCGCGGCACCGCCGCGCCACCAGCCAGGATGGCGCGCAGACTCGACAAGTCAGTCTCGGGTGTCGTCTCGGCCACCCGCAACACGTCGTTCCATATCGTCGGCACACCGAGTGAGATCGTTGGCCTTAGTTCGCGGATCATCTTGATGATCGGCGCACCTTGAAGGAACATCTGGGGCATGATGAGCTCCACGCCCGCGAAGAACGACGTGTAGACCGAGCCCCAGGCGTTGACGTGAAACATCGGCACGATCAAGAGGCTTCGGTCCTTCTCACACAGTCCCACCGAATTGGCGGTCATCGAGGCCATGGAGTGCAGCCACGTAGATCGGTGCGAATACACGACACCCTTGGGATTACCCGTCGTGCCCGAGGTGTAACACATGATCGCGGCGTCACGTTCGTCGAGTTCTGGCCACTCGAAGCCAGGGCGCTCGGCGGCGACGAGCGTGTCGTAGTCCAGCGTCTCGCCGAGTACGCCGGTGGCCTCCGGACCGTTCACGATGATCGTCTTGACCAGGGGTATCTGGTCACGAACCTTCGCGAACGCCCCCGCGAGGGAGGCGTCAACGATGATGATCTCGTCTTCGGCGTGCTTGATGATGTAGACGAGTTGCTCGGGGAAGAGTCGAATGTTCAAGGTGTGCAACACCGCGCCCATGGACGGGATGGCGAGGTACGCCTCCATGTGTGCCTGGTTGTTCCACATGAAGGTGGCGACACGGTCTCCTCGCTTCACGCCCAGCTTCGTAAGGGCCGCGGCGAGTTGCTGTGCGCGCTGCGCGATCTGAAAGAACGTCGCCTCGTCAACCCCATCGGGCGTCACGGTAAAGACCTTCTTGTCCGCGTAGACGTACTCACCGTGGCGAAGGATGCCACTGATCAACAGCGGCGCGTCTTGCATAGTGCTCTTCATGATCCCCCTCGAAACACCGTTGGCTCGATGCTACAAAACGCCGACTCGTCTCGGGGTTACCACGAAAGGCCGTAGGGCTCGACGGGCGCGGGCAGGGCGCTGTCGTGGCTCGAGAGGAAGGCGTCGATCGAGGAGGCGGCGCTTCGCCCTTCGGCGATGGCCCAGACGATCAGGCTCTGGCCCCTGACCGCGTCGCCACAGGCGAAGACGGGGCTCACGCCTTCGGCGTTCGTGATCCGCCAGTTGTCGTCGACGGCCAGGGTCTGGCGTGGGCTGAGAAACTGCTCAGCGTTCAGTCCCAGATCGTCGAGTTCAGGACCAGTGAAGCCGGCCGCGATCAAGACAAGTTCGGCCGGAATGGTGACGTCATCGTTGGTCACGTGATCTTGGACGACGAGTGACGACACGCGAGACTCGCCGCGAAACTCGAGTGTCTCGGTGGAGAAGCGACGTTCGCCACCCTCGTCGTGGGCCGAAGTGGTCTTGAAGATTCGCGCCATCGTCGGCCAGGGCTGGTCCGAGGGTCGCTCGTCGGGTGGGCGATCCATGATCTCGATCTGCGTGACGGACGCGGCGCCTTGACGATGCACCGTGCCGAGACAGTCGGCGCCGGTGTCCCCTCCACCGAGGATGACGACATTGAGACCCTGCGCGCTGATCGGCGACGCGACACCCGTACTGACGGCGCGATTGGAGGCTTCGAGGTACGTCATGGCGGGATAGACACCCTCGAGCGTGGCGCCCGGGACAGGAATGAGGCGAGGGATCGTCGAGCCAATGGCGAGCAAGACGGCGTCAAAGTCCTCTTGCAAGACGTCGAGGGGCGTGCCACCGGCGCCAATGGTCACACCCGTAAGGAACTCGACGCCGTCGTCGCTCATGACGGCGATGCGGCGATCGATCACGGACTTCTCCATCTTGAACTCGGGAATGCCGTAGCGAAGAAGTCCCCCGATGGCGTCACTCCTCTCGAAGACGCTCACGGCGTGTCCGACACTTCGTAACTGCGCCGCCGCCGCGAGGCCGGCCGGCCCAGAGCCCACGACCGCTACCCGTCGTCCGCTCTCGGGCGGCGTCGGGCGCGAGACCGGGACTTCGTTCGCGAAGGCGTGTTCGGCCACTTCGTACTCGAGACGCTCGATGGTGACGGGATCGCTCGCGATGCCAAGGACGCACGCCGACTCACACGGCGCCGGACAGAGCCGACCCGTGAACTCGGGGAAGTTGTTCGTGCTGAAGAGTTGGTCGGCCGCCTGCGCCCACTGGTTCTTGTAGACCCGATCGTTGAAGGCGGGAATCCGATTGCCCAAGGGACAGCCCTGCATGCAGAACGGAATTCCGCAGTCCATGCAGCGAGCACCCTGGCGCGCGATCTCTTCGTCGCTCTGGGCCTCGTACACCTCGTGCCAGTCACGCAGGCGCACCGGCACCGGTCGGTACTGCGGTCCGCGTCGCTCGAAGTCGAGAAAGCCGGTGACCTTACCCACCCTTCGCCTCGTCACGAATCCGTTGGTACTCCGAGGTCTCGAGACGTATGAAGTTCATCCGCTCGCTCCGCCAATCCTTGAGCAGTCGATCGGCCTTCTTCGAGCCGGTCTCGTCACGGAATCGCTCGAGGAGCGCGAAGAGTTTCACGTCGTCCTCGCTCTCGAGTAAATCAATCTCGTAGACCCCGGCGCTCAGATGATCGTGCACGGTGACGTTCGGGTCGTAGAGGTAGAGCGTGCCGCCCGACATGCCGGCGGCGAGGTTGCGTCCAACGTCACCGAGAATCACGACCACGCCACCGGTCATGTACTCACAGGCGTGGTCGCCGGTGCCCTCGACGACGACCGTGGCGCCCGAGTTACGCACCGCGCAGCGCTCCCCCACGATGCCACTGATGAAGATCTCGCCACTCGTCGCTCCGTAGCCAATGACGTTGCCCGCGATGATGTTCTCATCACTCGCGAACGTCGCCGAGGCGTCGGGGCGAATCACGATCCGCCCGCCCGATAGTCCCTTGCCGGCGTAGTCATTGGTGTCGCCGCTCAAGCGGATCGTGAGACCCGCTGGCATGAAGGCGCCCAGGCTCTGTCCCGCGGAACCGCGCAAATCGATCTGAATGTGGTCGTCACCAAGGACCCTCGAACCCAGTGCGCGCGTCACGGCGCTGCCCGTGAGCGTGCCGACCGCACGATTGACGTTGCGAACGTCGGTGGCGTAGTGAAACGCCGAACCGTTCGTCGCCGCCGTGACCGCGTCAGAGAGGAACGCCCAGTCGAGCGCGCCGTCAAGTCCGTGGTCCTGTTTCACGCTCTGGCGACGTTGATCGGGCGCCACCACCGCCAACAGGGCCGAGAGGTCGAGGTCGTTCGTCGGATCGCCCAACTCGTTGAACTGCAGCTTCGACACGTCGCCGATCAATTCGTCAACCGTTCGCGCGCCCAGCATCGCTAGATTCTCGCGCACCTCTTGCGCAATGAATTCGAAGAAGTTCTCGACGAACTCGGGCTTACCCTGGAAGCGTTCGCGCAGCTTGGGATTCTGGGTGGCGATGCCCACTGGACAGGTGTCGAGGTGACAGACGCGCATCATCACGCATCCCGCCACGACCAGGGGCGCAGTGGCGAAGCCAAACTCCTCGGCGCCGAGCAAAGCCGCCACGATGACGTCGCGCCCGGTCTTGAGTTGCCCGTCGGTCTGGAGTGTGACGCGGCTACGAAGACCGTTGGCGGCGAGTGTCTGGTGCGCTTCGGCGAGTCCCAACTCCCAGGGTGTCCCCGCGTGTTTGAGCGAGGTCAGGGGCGCCGCTCCGGTCCCCCCGTCGTGGCCCGAGATCAAGATGACGTCGGCGTGTGCTTTCGCGACGCCCGCCGCGATCGTGCCCACGCCCTGCTCGCTGACGAGCTTGACGTGCACACGGGCCTGGTCGTTGGCGCATTTGAGGTCGTAGATGAGCTGCGCGAGGTCTTCAATGGAGTAGATGTCGTGGTGCGGAGGTGGCGAGATGAGGCCCACGCCGGGCGTCGAGTGGCGCGTCTTGGCGATCCAGGGATAGACCTTGGTGCCCGGGAGTTGACCGCCCTCACCGGGCTTGGCGCCCTGGGCCATCTTGATCTGCAGGTCGTCGGCGTTCACGAGGAACTGGCTCGTGACCCCGAAACGACCCGACGCGACTTGCTTGATGGCCGAGCGCGTGTTGTGCTTAGGGTCGGACGTGTCGAAACGTTCTTCGTCCTCTCCCCCTTCGCCGGTGTTGGACTTCGCGCCCAGACGGTTCATCGCGACGGCGAGCGTCGTGTGCGCCTCTTCGGAGATCGAGCCGTAGGACATCGCGCCCGTGCTGAAGCGCTTCACGATCGACGCCACGCTTTCCACCTCGTCGAGGGGCAGCGGTGACGCACTCGGGACCAGTGACAACAAGGAGCGAAGCGTCAACTTTCCTTCGCTCTGTTCGTCCACGAGCGTCGTGTACTCCTTGAAGAGGTCGAAGCGCTTCTCGCGCGTGGCGTGCTGGAGTTTCTGGACCGTACGTGGATTGAAGAGATGGAGTTCACCGTCGCGACGCCACTGGTACTCGCCGTGATTGGTGATTTCGACGCGTTCGCCCACTTCGGGCTCGAAGGCGCTCGTGTGCCAACGCAACACGTCGTTGGCGAGGTGTTCGAGCGTGACGCCACCCAGACGAGAGTGAAAGCCCGGAAAGTAGCGTGACAAGACATCGTCGGATAGGCCCACGGGCTCAAAGAGCTGCGATCCGACGTAACTCGCGACGGTCGACACACCCATCTTGGACATGACCTTCACGACGCCCTTGTTGAGAGTCTTACCGTACTTGTAGCGCGCGTCCATGGCGGTGAGCTCGGTGAGCTCGCCCTCTTCGATGAGCGCGTCGATCGACTCGTAGGCGAGGTACGGACAGACAGCCGAGGCTCCGAAGCCGAGCAAGAGCGCAAGGTGGTGTACCTCACGAACGTCCCCGGCCTCGATGATGAGGGCCGCGTTCGTGCGCAGGTGTTCGGCGACGAGGCGGTGGTGCACCGCCGAGGCCAGAAGGAGACTCGGAATCGCGGCGTGAGTGATCGACGTGCCGCGGTCACTCAAGATGACGATGTTGACTCCCGAGCGAACCTGTTCGACGACTTGGTTGGTGACGTCGTCGAGCGCGTTCGCCAGCCGGTCGGCCGCGCTGTCGTCACCGTGAGCCAGGAAGAGTCCGTCAATGGCCGTCGTGCGAAAACCTTCGACGCCCGCCTGTTCATTGATGTAACGGATCTTCTGCAGTTCGTTGACGCTCAGCACTGGTGACGCCAGGACGATCTGCTGGCAGTGCTCTTCGCTCTCGCGCAGAAGGTTCTCCTCGCCGCCAATGACCACGCGCGTCGACGTCACCAACTCTTCACGAATCGCGTCGAGGGGTGGGTTCGTCACCTGGGCGAAGAGTTGCGTGAAGTAGTCAAAGATCGATCGCGGAAACTTCGAGAGCACGGGCAAGGTGGCGTCCGAGCCCATCGAACCAATGGGTTCTTCGCCCACTTGGGCCATGTGGCGCACGATGAGACGCAGGTCTTCTTCGCTGTAGCCAAAACTCTCTTGCTGGCGAACAATGGAGAGGTACTCGGGAGCCAACGACGACGTGGTCTCGATCTCGTCGAGGGAGATTTGGTGGCGATCGAGCCACTCCGCGTAGGGCGCCCTCGAAGCCAACGTCTCCTTTAGTTCTTCGTCGTCGATGATCCGACCCTGTTCGACGTCAACGAGAAAGACCCGACCGGGTTGCAAACGGCCCTTGCGTTCTATGTTCGACGGATCGATCGGCAAGACGCCGACTTCACTCGCGAGGATGACGCGCTTGTCCTTCGTGACCCAGTAACGCGCCGGACGGAGTCCGTTTCGGTCCAGCACGGCACCAGCGACCGTTCCGTCGCAGAAGGTCACCGAGGCGGGCCCGTCCCACGGTTCCATCAGACCGGCGTGGTAGCGGTAGAACGCGCGACGGCTTGGACTCATCGTGGTCGATCGCTCCCAGGCTTCAGGAATCATCATCAACACGGCGTGCGGCAGGGAGCGCCCGGAGTGTACGAGGAGTTCGACGACTTCGTCGAAGCTGGCCGAGTCACTCATGTTGGGCGTGATGATGGGCGTGAGCTCACTGACCGCCATTGGCATGGCGTCACTCTCGAGTGTCGTCTCTCGAGCGGTCATCCAATTACGGTTGCCCCGGACAGTGTTGATCTCACCGTTATGGGCGATGTAGCGAAAGGGCTGGGCCAGATCCCAGCGAGGTAACACGTTCGTGGAGAATCGACTGTGCACCACCGCGATCGCCGACGTCAGACGTTCGTCGGTGAGGTCTTTGAAGTAAAGACGCAGCTGGGGCGAGGTCAGCATGCCCTTATAGATGAGCACCTGGGACGAACACGACGACGCGTACACGTCCATCGTGTGCTCGATGACCTTGCGAGCACAGTAGAGAGCGCGCTCCAAGGGAGCCGTCTCGCCGTTGTCCACTCGAACGATGAGTTGCTGAAAGAAGCGTGGTTCCGACGCCTTCGAGGTGGGTCCGAGAATTGACGAATCGACCGGAACCTCGCGCCAGGACCCCGACGTGAGGCCAACGCGTGAAAGGGCGAACTGGACCGTCTCCTTCACCAGGTTGACGTCCAACGCGGGGGCCACCATCCAGTTCGCCACGCCATAGTTGCCCTTCTCGGGCACTTCGTCGCCGAAGACGCATCGAATGAACGCGTCGGGCATCTGGATGAGGATTCCCGCGCCGTCCCCGGAGTCGACGTCCGAGCCCGTGGCGCCGCGGTGCTCGAGGTTTTCCAGGATCGTCAGTGCGTCGCGCACGGTGGCGTTGGTCGCGCGGCCGGTCAGGTCCGCGACCATGCCCACGCCGCAGGCGTCGTGCTCGAAAGAGGGGTCGTAGAGGTTTCTGGTCATGGCGGTTGTCCTGGGGCAACGCTGACCCGCATTCACTATACCGAATAGGGAATGTTGCCCTGCCCCCTACGCTAGGCACGTGACTGCGACTACGGGTGACGTACTCATCGTCGGGGCCGGCGTGATCGGTACCACCAGTGCGTTTCGCCTCGCCCGGGAGGGCTGGCGGGTCACTCTCTTTGACGCGGCGCCCGGTTCGGGAGCGACGTGGGCCGCCGCAGGGATGATCGCGCCGAGCGCCGAAGTGGCGCCCGGTGAAGAAGAGAACTTCACGCTGCAGCGCGGCGCCCTCGCCGCCTGGCGCGACGTCGCGCGCGAGATTCTCGACGTAACGGGTGACGAACTCGAACTCTTCGAGACGGGAACGTTGCTCGTGGGCTTCGACACTAGTGACCGCCGCCTCGTCGACCAGTTCTCACTCGTCGCTCAACGTTTTGGTGTTGCGCCCCAACACGTCACTCGTGAGAGCCACGAGAAACTCTTTGACGGTGTCTCAGCGCGAGTGCACGATGGCGTGCTGCTCGACGGCGACGCGTGGCTCGATCCCGACCAAGCCATTGCGCTGCTGACGAAGGCCAACGCGTCACTGGGCGTGACACTTGTGCGCCAGCACGTCCTCGCCGCCACGACCGACGGTGACCACGTCGAGGTCACGACTGCTGAGCAGACCTTTCGCGGCGACGTCGGCGTCCTCGCCACGGGCGCTCGAGCGCTGCCCGAAGGCGTGGCGGACAGGGTAGCGAACGTCGTTCGCCCGGTGAGGGGCATGACCGTACGCGTCCAAGGTCTCGATCGCTCCGCGTTGCCGACCTTGCGCGCCTTCGTCCGTGGTCGTTCACTTTACGTTGTCAGTAGACCGGGCGGCTACTGCGTGCTGGGAGCGTCATCTGATGAACAAGGGGAGTTGGTCGTTGAAGTGGGCGAACTCCAGCGACTCCTTCGTGACGCGCTCGATCTCGTCCCGTCGCTCGAGAGCGCGGCCATCGTCGAGACCCGTCAAGGTCTTCGCCCCGCGAGCAAGGACCTCGCGCCCTTCGTCGAGATCGTGGACGAGCGCTGGGCTTGGCTGTCGGGTCACTATCGTCACGGCGTGACCCTCGCACCGCTCACAGCTCGTGAGGCCCTGTCCTTCGCTGAGGGCCTCAAGTGATTCACGTCAACGGCGGTGACGACGACTTCCTCCTCGAATCGGTGGAAGCGTTGCTCACGCGTCTCGCCATTGAACCTCGCGGGATCGCCGTCGCGCTCGACGGCGAGATCGTGCGGCGCTCCGCATGGTCGAGCACCATCGTTCCCGACGAGAGCAGCGTCGAAATAGTCACGGCCGCGGCCGGTGGATAGGTAAGGAGTCATGATGGCAGTCGACGAACTAACGCAGGCACTCGACCAACGAATACTCGACGCGATCCAGGCGAAAGCCACCGGAGAGACGATCGCGTACCTCTGCGAAGCACGTGCGTGGTTGACGAATCCCGACCAGCCGCACGGCGCGCACCGGCCAAGTAACTGAGTCGCGCCGAGTAGGATTGCTCCTTCACGGGCTGTGGCTTAGTTTGGTCTAGAGCGCTCGGCTGGGGGCCGAGAGATCGGGAGTTCAAATCTCCCCAGCCCGACCAGAAGGACTGTTTTAGGCGTCGAGATGAATCGGCCACGCGTAGCGGCCGGCTTCGATGGGTGCTTCACCCTTCTTCTCGAGGTAACTCGAGAAGCTGGAGAGCCACTCCTGGTACCAGGCGCGCAACGTCGTGTTGATCTCGCCGACGGGTACGCGTTCTATCTCCGGAAAGCTTGCCGTCATGGCCTCGAAGACGAAGAGACTGGCCTCGGCGTCCGCGGCGGCGCTGTGGGCGCTATCGAGCGTGACGCCGTAGTGCCGACAGAGATCGGTGAGTTTGCGAGCTCCTTTTCGCCACTTGTCAAAGTGACGATCAAGTACGAGGATGTCCATCACCCCACCAATGTCGCCGCGCTCTTCGAGCGTGGCGATATCGAGTCGTCGACACAGCGAATCGACCATCGTGAGGTCGTAGCCGACGTTCATTCCAACGATCACCGCGCCGGACGCCCACGCTGAGGTCAGCTTGGCGGCCATGATCTCTACGGCGTCACCGAGCACCGTCGCGTCAGTGACCATGTCGTTCGTGATGCCGTGTATCGCGGACGCTCCCGCGGGAATCGCCACACCCGGGTTCACGTATCCCCCCTCGATGAGCGTTGTGACACCGTTCGCGTCGCGCACGTGTTGGACGAAGCCGTAGGACACCGGAACGTCAACAAACGAACTGACGCCCGTCGTCTCAAGGTCGAAACCTACAAAGTCAGTCACTCACGTGTCCTTGGTCGCACTTCGATCAGGCTATCCAGTCACGCCGCGCACTACGGACAAGACATGTTGTTCGTCGCCGTCTTGTTGCTCCCCCGGTTCATCAACGGCGGACGGACGGCTAGACGGCCCGATTCTCGATGCGGCCAAGTCGACCGATCTCGGTGACGACGTGATCGCCGGGCTTGAGGAACCGAGGCGGCGTCTGACCTTGTCCAGACCCGTGAGGGCTGCCAGTGAAGATGAGGTCACCGGGACGCAGTTCAACGACGTCGCTGAGGTAACTGACGATTTCCGCCACGGTGAAGACCATGTCGCTGGTGAACGCGTCTTGATAGTCGTCGCCGCTCACGTTGCAGCGAATCGAGAGGTTGTTTGGATCGGGGATCTCGTCGGCGGTCGTCAACCACGGCCCTATGGGCGAGAAATTTCGATACGACTTGCCGAGCGAATATTGAGGCGGTGCCCCTTGCATCTGCAACGTTCGATCCGAGAAGTCTTGTCCGACGCAGTAGCCGGCCACCGCCGTGAGGGCGTTCTCGAGAGTGAGTCCACGCGCCGTGGCACCAATGACGACGACCAGTTCCGCTTCGAAGTCCGTCGTGTCGCTCGGAATTGGCAACTCGTCGTTCGGCCCACAGAGCGAAGAGGCGAACTTCGTGAAGATCGTCGGTTGCTTGGACAGCGCGAGTTTCATCTCTTCGGCGTGGTGGCGATAGTTCAGGGCCACGGCGAAGATCTGTTGGGGGTTCAGAACGACGGGACCGAGTCGAGCGTCGCCGTAGAGCTCGCTCGGCGTCGTGGGATCGGTCACTTCGGGCTGGGCCGCGTGGAACCAGGTCAGAAGATTGTCGAGATTACGCACGCACTTGTCGATCGACGTCGAGAAGGCACCGTTAGAACGTGAGGCTACGTCAACAAGTCCTTGATCCGTGACGATGGTCGCTCGTCCGGCCAGATTGGCAATTCGCATTGATACACGGGGCTTTCACTCTGGAGCAGTGCTCGGGGGGGGTTCAATCATTTTACGACCCCTGATGGACCCCTTGCCCCGCGAAGACTTGGAGGCCGCCTCGTGAGAGATCTCTCCGCGAGTTTGAGCGGTCGAGGGTACCTCGACGACAGTGGCTCGTCGGTAGAATTGCCAAGTAGAGGCCGGGGTGAGACCCGACGTTCGCGCGGCTGGGACCCGCGAAAAACGAAGTGCCAAGAGAGGGTGATCCCAACCATTGGTTGGACACAGTATGGAGAAGAAGGACCCCTTCGTCTTACGCCACCTGGCTGAAGTCCAACCCGAATTGTGGTGGTTGGACTCCGATCCCCTCGAGCCTGACTCGCACCCCGCACTTATTGGTGACCTCGGTGCCGATCTGTGCGTCGTGGGTGCCGGCTACACGGGACTGTGGACCGCTCTGTTGGCCAAGGAACGAGACCCCCAACGTGAAGTCATCGTGCTCGAGCAGTACGAGACGGGCGCGGGCGCTTCGGGACGAAATGGCGGGTTCTGCAGCGCGTCGCTCACCCACGGCTTCAACAACGGCATGAACCGCTTCGCGAGCGAGATGCCCATCATCGAACGGCTCGCTCGCGAGAACCTCAACGAGATCGAATCGACCATCGAGCGCTACAAGATCGAGTGCGACTGGGAACGTACGGGCGAACTGCGTGTCGCGGTTGCGCCGTGGCAGTTCAAGGGCATGGTCGAGGAGGCCCGACTTCGAAACGAGATGGGCGACCACGTAGAAGTCCTCGATCGCGAACAGGTCCAGGCCCGCATTCACTCCCCGTCGTACGAGGGCGCACTCTTCGACGTCGACGGCACGGCCCTCGTCGACCCCGCGCGACTCGTCTGGGGGCTCGAGCGCGCCTGTCTCTCACTGGGCGTGAAGATCTTCGAGAACTCTAAGGTCGAGTGGCTCGAGGATGTCGACGACGCGGTGCGAATCCACACTCCCTACGGCGCGGTGACGGCGGCGAAGGTGGCGCTCGCGACGAACGTCTTTCCTTCCCTGATTCGCCAAGCACGAAAGTACGTCGTGCCGGTCTACGACTACACGCTCGTCACCGAGCCGCTCAGCGACGAGCAGATGGAGAGCATTGGTTGGAAGGACCGCGAAGGCGTGGCCGACTCGGGCAATCTGTTCCACTACTACCGACTCACGAAGGACAACTCCATCCTGTGGGGCGGTTACGACGCGATCTACACCTTTCGAGCCAAGGCTCGCCGCGACTACGAGTTCAACGCCGAGACCTACGCCAAACTCGCGAGCCACTTTCTCAAGACCTTCCCGCAACTGGCGGGTGTCAAATTTACCCACTCGTGGGGCGGGGCCATCGACACCTGCACGCGATTCTCCCCGTTCTGGGGTACGGCCTATGGCGGCAAGGCCACGTACGTCATGGGCTTCACCGGACTCGGCGTGGCTTCCACGCGCTTTGGCGCCTCGGTGATGCTCGACCTCTTGGACGGACACGACACAGAACGAACCCGCTTAACCATGGTGCGAAAGAAACCGATGCCCTTTCCTCCCGAGCCCTTGCGGTGGGTCTTCATCCGACTCACTCAGCGTGCGATTCAGCGAGCCGATGAACATGGTGGGCGTCGCAATCTCTGGCTAAGGCTCCTGGCCGTGTTCAATCTTGGTTTCGATTCCTGAACGTCCGTCAAACAGCCTCACGTGAACACGAATGCCGACGTATCCACGAGAACGCCAACGTGCACGCGATTCTCTGTACGTCGATGCACCATCGCGCAGTGCGTTCTAGTACATCTGTCTTCTGAGTCCTTACCCCTTGGTCCCAACGGTCCAAGGCGACAAGGTCAACGTCTTACTCGGAGGAACCGAAGGCCAATATTGCCGCAAGCTCCGCAGCACTCAACTCTCGCGGTTGATCTCCACTCGCCACCTTGTTGCTCTGGACGTAGTGACGGATGTCCTCGACGACTTCAGGGTTTGCCAACGTCGTGATATCGCCAACGTCGGTGAAGTTTGAGATCGAGGCGATGACTCTGCGCATGATCTTTCCCGAACGGGTCTTGGGCATATCAGCCACGATCCACACGTTCTTGGGCCGGGCCACCTTGCCGATCTCCTTTTCGATCATCGACGACACTTGTTGGTCAATCCCTTTATCTGGACTGACTCCCGGCTTTAGAGCGATGTACATCTCAACCGCATGGCCGCGCACGTCGTCGACCACGGGAACTGCCGCTGCTTCAGCCACGCCGTCAACCATGATGGCCGCCGACTCCAACTCTTTGGTCCCAAGTCGGTGTCCCGAAACGTTGATGACGTCGTCCACACGGCCGAGGATTCGGTAGTAGCCGTCGCTGGCCTGCATGGCGCCGTCGTTAGCAAAGTACGGCCAGTCGTGCCAGTCCTTACTGTTCTTATCGGCGTTGTACTTCTCGTAGTACGTCTTGACGAAGCGATCTGGGTCTCCCCAAATCGTCTGGAAGATGCCCGGCCACGGGTTGCGAATACAGATGTTGCCAGCCATGCCGCTGCCTGCCGCCACCTCTTTGCCGTTCTCGTCGAGGATCTTTGGAAAAATTCCAATCACCGCGGGACCACAACTGCCGGGTTTCATCGGGTTAAGGGCTGGCAGACCGCTGCCCAAGAACCCGCCGTTCTCCGTCTGCCACCAGGTATCGACAATGACGGCCTCGCCCTTACCAACTACGTCGTAGTACCAGCGCCAGACGTCCGGTTCTATCGGCTCGCCCACGGTCGTCATGTGCCTGAAGTGGTAGTTGTACTTCTTTGGCTCATCGGGGCCGACCTTACGCAGCGTACGGATCGTCGTGGGCGCGGTGTGAAAGTGAGTGACACCAAGTCGCTCGGCGATTCTCCACGCGCGGCCCGCGTCGGGGTACGTGGGTATGCCCTCGTACATGACCGTCGTCGTGCCGAGTGACAGCGGCCCGTACACGATATAGGAGTGCCCAGTGATCCAGCCGATGTCCGCGGCGCACCAGTACGTGTCCTCAGGATGAATGTCCTGGTAGTACTTCGACGTGCCGGTTACGTAGGACAAGTAGCCACCCGTGCTGTGTTGGCAGCCCTTTGGCTTCCCCGTCGTGCCGCTCGAGTACATGATGAACAGAGGCGCCTCGGCGGGCATCGACACCGGGTCAACCAACTTTCCCTTGTACGGGGGCATGATCTCATCGACGAAGAAGTCTCGTCCGGGGACCATCGGACTATTCGAGGCGTACTCGCCGGGATTCCTTCGAAACACCAGGACCTTCTCGACCACCACGCCCTCTTCGAGGGCTCGCGCCACCGCCTCATCGGCCTTAACCTTGTGATCTTGGAGCACGCCGCCGCGGTAGTAACCGTCTATCGTGACCAGAACCTTGCTCTTGGAGTCGGCGATGCGGCCCCCGCACGCGGCGCCCGAAAAGCCACCGAACACTTGTGAGTGGATGACTCCAAGACGTGCACACGCGAGCATCGCCACCGGCAGCTCAGGCACCATGGGCATGTGAAAGGTGGCCACGTCACCAGTCTTCACACCACAGAACCCTTCGAGCAGCGCGGCGAACTCATTGACCCGTGCGTAGAGCTCTTGGTAGGTGATGACCTCGGTTTCATCGTCTTCGAGTTCAGGTACGAAAATAATCGCTGCCTTATTTCGATCGGTGGCCAAGTGGCGGTCAATGCAGTTATATGAGGCGTTCAGCCGACCGCCAACGAACCACTTCCAAAACGGAGCGTTGCTGGTGTCCAGCGTCGTGTGCCAGTACTGATCCCACGAAAGGAGATCGCCGTACTCTTTGAAGCATTCGGGGAAGTTCTTCTCACTGAACCGTTCGAAGATGCTCGGATCGGACGCGTTCGCTTGCCCGATGAACTTCGCCGATGGGAAGTAATAACCCTCTTCGCGCCAGTGCACGGCAATCTGAGCTTCCGAAACCTTCTCCGACTCCGTCTTCTCGGTTACCTCGTCCTTTATTTTCGCCATGAATCCCCCTCTATCGCGATCTGAAATCCGCAAGCACCTCGTCCCGTACAGACGGCCCCGTGACTCTTGAGTTTCGGTCCGCTAGTTTGAACTTCACCTACGAACACTGCTCACTTTTTCTACCACAGTTGAACCAAATTCTCACTAGGAGATCAGTCCACCACACCGAAAGATCGACCATCCGGCGAGCGACACGGACACCGCGGGCGAATCACGTCATTCCGACCCCGCGTAGCGGTAGATAAAATCACTCTCTGGAGTGCCACACTGAGGTCCAAGTATCGATTGCCTCGCATCCTTATTCTTGAGGTTCCCCACGACTGACTCGCTATCGCGAGTGCGGGTCTCGTTCATGGCGTCGAGTTCGTGATCTAGAGCGTGAAGCATCAGCGCCCCCTCGAGTTTCATGGCGATGTGTCCGGAGAAGCTCTCCGTTGTCGGTCACAAGATTTCGCTGTCAAACACAGTTCAAATGTTTGCCACTACGCATGTCGCGCAGTGACGAGACCGTCGATCGTGTTCCTTGGCGCTCAATGACCTTGCGTCAACCCGTGAGCTGTTACCACCGGGCTAGATTTCCGTCTCTTCGCTGCGGGCAATGTTTGTCCCGCGAGCGGACGAGACACTTGAAAACTTCACTCGCGATCGTAAATGCCAACAGCGCCCGATCCTTACGGAACGGGCGCTGTTGGCGGTTGGGTCCGGTGGCAAGCCACCAGTGACCCCTACGTTAGCCTCGTGGACCAACCGGTAGCACAACTTTGCCGTGCGTCGAGTTAATGACTCCCGCAGCCGAGGCGTACCAGGCCGCGGCGGCCGTGGCGAGACCCGTCCAGCCCCCAATGTGAATGAGGGTGGTGTGCGGTGTGCCGTAGTTTCCGATTGTCAGGAAAATAAAGGTGATTGACAGCAACACGAACACCGTGAGCACCGCAGTGTTGACTTTCATCGCCGCCACCGTCATGTACAGCGTGAAAATCGTCCAACCGGCCAGGAAAATAGCCACCGTGTCGGTGCCACCACCAGGAAGGCCGAACTTAATGAGTGCGTAGAACGACAGCCAAAACGCGCCGTATGACGAGAACGCCAACGCCGCGAACGTGTTCTTACGCACAAACTCCCACATACCTGCGAGCAGCTGAGCAATACCGCCATAAAAAAACGCCAGAGCGAGCGCCGACTCGAGGCCTGCGCCCTTCCATAAGTTGGCGTTCCAAGTGCTAAGGCAGAACGTCGTCATAGCGAATCCCGCTAGTCCTAAAGGACCCGGATCCGCAACTTTCTCATCAGCCATGAACTTCCCCCCAATAAAGGATCACTTCAAGTCACCGCAATGGTGGCCCGTAGATGATTTAACACCTCTGAACACTTCCTTCGCTGGATATCTTGGCTTTTTGTGACGCGATTCACAAGGTAGGGGAAATTTACCTGGTGGTAACCGTTGGGATTGCAACGCGTAGCGCTGAGTGTCGGCATTCACAATTTTTCTGAGCGGTGAACTGGATTAGTCGATGGCGCCGCGAAAAGACCGCACGAATGATTCGACGTCCGACGGCGTGGCACCGTCGAGGATGATCTTGACGAGCGCCGATCCCACGATGACGCCGTCACTGAACGACGCGGCGCTTGCGGCTTGGGCCGGCGTGGAAATTCCTATACCGACGTAGACGGGCACGTCGGTTACCTCGCGCAGCGACGCCACCACCCTTGGGCCCTCCCCCGCGTCACTGGCGCCACCGGTGACCGCCATTCGAGCTGACGCGTAGAGGAAACCCTGTGTTCGTTGCGCGACGTCGCGTAGGCGCGACGTCGGTGTCGAGGGCGCAACGAGGAAAACCGTGGCCACGTCGCTCTCGTCGCAAGCCGCGCGCCACTCGTCAGACTCTTCGAGTGAGAGATCGGGCACGATGGCGCCGCTGATACCAGAATCCCTCAATCGTCCCGCCGCTCGACTGAGTCCGTAGTGGAGAAAGATGTTGTAGTAGGTCATGGCGAGTAGCGGGATCTCCGTCTCCAGCGACTCCAACTCCTGACAGATGGACTCGAGCGTGGTGCCGCGCTCGAGCGATCGCAGGGCGCCCTCTTGGATCACGACACCGTCCATCATGGGGTCGGAGAAGGGAACGCCGATCTCGATGGCGTCGGCGCCCCCCAGCACGGCGGCCTCAACGTGACGGGTCCAATCGGGTGTCGCGCCCGCGACGAAGTACGGCACGAGCGCTTTGCGGCCATCATCACGAACGTGGCGCAGGGTGACTTCGAGCGACTTCACGCTTCACCGCGCAGTATGGCTCGGACCTGGGCGACGTCCTTGTCGCCACGACCCGAGAGGTTCAGCAAGACCGAGGATCCCAGAGGCAAGAGACCTCCCGCCTCTTGAGCGATCCAGGCGACGGCGTGCGCGGTTTCGAGAGCCGGAATGATGCCTTCGGTTTCACTGAGGAGCGTCAGCGCGCTGAGCACGTCGTCGTCGCCGATCGCGTAGTACTCGGCGCGCTGGGTGGCGGCGAGATGCGCGTGCTCGGGTCCGATGCCGGGATAGTCGAGGCCCGCCGAAATCGAGTGAGCCTCTTCGATCTGACCGAACTCGTCTTGAAGTAACAAGGAGCGCATGCCGTGTAAGACCCCGGGCGACCCGCTGCGCACGGCGGCGCCCCCGGCCGCTTCGACACCAATGAGGCGCGCGTCACTCTGGGCGAAACCAGCGAACACGCCCGCCGCGTTGGACCCTCCCCCGACACACGCCACGACCGCGTCGGGCGTGCCAACACCGAGTTCGCTCAGTTGTGCGGCGGCTTCGATCCCGATGATGCTCTGAAACTCCCGCACCATCCACGGAAAAGGGTGCGGACCCATCACCGAGCCTAAGCAGTAGTGCGTGTCCGCAACGCACGTCACCCACTCGCGCATCGCTTCGTTGACCGCGTCTTTGAGCGTCTTCGATCCCGACGTCACCGGCACAACGGTGGCGCCTAGGAGTTCCATTCGGAACACGTTCAGTTCTTGGCGCTTGGTGTCGACTTCGCCCATGAAGACGGTGCACGCGAGGCCGAGCCGAGCGGCCGCGGTGGCCGTCGCGACACCGTGCTGACCGGCGCCGGTCTCGGCGATGACGCGGGGCTTGCCCATGCGCTTGGTGAGCAGCGTCTGGCCAATGACGTTGTTGATCTTGTGTGACCCGGTGTGTGCCAGGTCTTCGCGTTTTGCGAAGAGTTCGAGGCCCAATCGCTTCGAGAGTCGTGGCAACGGCGTCACCGGTGTCGGGCGCCCGGCGAACTGGCGCAACACCGTGTGATACTCAGCGACGAAGTCCGCGTCACTCCACGCGTCTCGAAACGCCTCTTCGAGTTCAAGACACGCCGGCATCAGTGCTTCGGGCACGAAGCGACCACCGAAGTCACCGAAGTGACCTCGCTCGTCGGGCGCTCCCATTACGTTGTCGCGCTCGGTCACGCCACTCCCAAATGGGCAAAGGCGCTACGGGCGTTGGCAACGTACTCCTCGACCAAGTGACGGTCCTTTTGTCGCGCGACGTGCTCCACCCCACTGGCACAGTCGACGCCCCACGCGTTCGTCGCTTTGATGACCTCAGCCACGTTGCTCGGATTCAGTCCGCCCGCGGCAACGACCGGAACTCGAAAGTGTCGTTCACGAAGTCGCTCCCACGAGTGGGTCACGCCCGAACCAGGTCGCGGGCCGTCGATCAAAACCGCGTCAACCTCGGACTCGTCGAAGTCATCGAATTCGTCGCCTTCGATGTTGAGGGCCTTGACGATCAACGTCGGTCCTTGACGGATCGCCGCAAGTAATGACGAGCTCAGCGTGCCGTGCAGTTGCACCATGTCGACGTCGAGCGAGTCGAGGTGCTCGAGGACGAACTCGTCGTCGTCGAAGCGAAACACCGCGCATCGAAGGAGTTCGCCCTTCGCCGCCGCGGCGATATCGCGGGCCTGCTCTAGTGAGACACGCCGTGGCGACTCCGTCAGGATCAGTCCGAGCGCACTCGCTCCCGCACTCGCCACCATCGAAACATCGCTCACGTTCGTAACGCCACAGACCTTCACGAAGCCTCGCTCGATGGTCCTAGGCACGAAGGGCGCTCGGCACCAGCGCGAAGGCCTTCACGGTGGCGCTGGGGTCGGGGGCGGTGACGAAGGCTTCGCCCACGAGAACGGCGTCAAATCCCGCTTGCGCCGCTCGCTCCACGTCTTCGACAGTCGAAAGTCCAGACTCACAGACCGTGAGACAGTCACGGGGCAGCGCGTCCATCACCGAAGCGGCGTGTTCGGGACTCACTTCGAAGGTACGAAGATCGCGCTGGTTGACGCCGATGATCCGTGCCCCGGCGTCGAGGGCTCGTCGGGCCTCATCAGCGTCGTGCACTTCGACGAGTGCGTCGATGCCACAACTCTGAGCGAGTTCGATGAACGACACGAGCTCCTCGTCACTGAGGGCCGCGACGATCAAGAGAACGGCGCCGGCGCCGGCGTCGGCGGCGTCGAGGACGTCGTTCTCGCTCACGGTGAAGTCCTTACGAAGAACGGGCAACTCGATGGTCTTGTGCACTCTCTGCAGATCGTCGAGCGATCCGTCGAAGTACTCAACGTCAGTCAGTACGGACACGGCACTCGCGCCCGCGTCGCGGTAGACCTTGGCGAGCGCCGCGACGTCGAGATCGGCGGCGAGCAAGCCCTTCGACGGCGAGCGGCGCTTCACCTCGGCGATGACTTTGATGAAGGGCGACGAGCCCTTTCGAAGAACGAGCGCGAACGACGGACCGTCGTAGCGAATCACGTCGACGCGCGCTCGCCAATCGCGTTGATCCATCGCCGCTCGCCGGCGATGGCTCTGCAAGATTGCGTCGAGGTACGTGGGCGCCATCTATGAATCGTACTTGCGGCGAAGGGGTGATCGTCCACGACTATCGTGTCGCTATGTCAGGACACAGTTCCGCACGGTGCGCGAGGTGAATTCATTTGCGTTGGATGTGCTGAACCCACTCGTACGCGGTACGAGTCTCGAACGTGACGAGGCGCGCGCCGCTCTTGGCGAAATACTCGAAGGACGCGTCGACGGTGTCCTCATCGCCAGTTTTCTCACCGCCCTCACCGCCAAGGGTGAAACGGCCGAAGAGATGACGGGTTTCATCGACGCAATGATCGACGCCGCGACGACGTTTTCCATCGGACCCGACGCGATCGACGTCGTCGGCACCGGCGGTGATCAACTGCACAGCGTCAACGTCTCGACCATGGCTGCGCTCGCGGTCGCGGGCTGTGGTGTGCCCGTCGCGAAACACGGCAACCGGGCCGCGTCGTCGTCCGTCGGGTCGGCGGACGTTCTCGAGGCCCTCGGTGTACGACTCGACGCGCCCGAAGAGGTCGTGCGGGCCTGCGTCGAGGGTGCGAATATTGGCTTCCTATTTGCTCCGAACTTTCACCCGGCGCTTAGTCATCTCGCGCCGATTCGACGTGCTCTCGCCTTTCGCACTGTCTTTAACGTTCTGGGACCTTTGGCTAATCCGGCTCTAGTCCAGCGCTCGCTCATCGGCGTGGCGCAGCGACCTCTCCTCGACAAGATGGCCCACGTCCTCCAAGCCCGACAGGTTCGCTCGGCGATTCTCGTGAACGCCGACGACGGGCTCGACGAACTCTCACTCGGTTCGACTTCAACGTTGCACTTCGTCTCTCCCGAGGGTCACGCCGTCGAGCGCGTGAACGCGGGTGAGGAACTCGGCGTGCACCACGACGCCGCGAGCATTCGAGGCGGCGACACGGCCGACAACGTGCGCGCCGTTCGCTCATTTCTTGACGCGACTCCGGGGCCAATCTTTGATGTCGTGTGCGCGAACGCGGCGCTCGCGCTTATCGTCGCCGGTCGTGCCTCGTCGCTCAGCCACGGTTTCACCCTCGCGCAGGCGAGCGTCACCGACGGTCGCGCCGCGACGGCTCTCGAACGACTCATCGCGCTCTCGAACGGCTAGAGCAGTTTGAGTTCCGCCTTGTAGCGACGCCCGTTCTCAACGTAGAGCGCCGCCGAGAGAAGGGTGAGTTCTTCGCTGGACGACTCGAGTTTGATGGTGGCTGGCACCCCGAGCGCCATGGCGTTCGCCGGCACGTCGGTGCGATTCCTGACAACGGCGCCCGCGCCCACAGTGGCGCCGCTGTGCACCTCGGCCTCGTGCAACACGATCGAACCACTGCCCACCAGCACGCGGTCGTGAATCACGCAGCCCTCTAAGTGCGCGAGGTGCCCTACGACGCAGTCGTTCCCGATGACCGTCGCAAACTCCGCAGTCGCGTGCACGACCGAACCGTCTTGGATGGACGTTCGCTCACCCACGATGACCGTGCCGTAGTCGCCGCGCAACACTGCTCCAGGCCAGATCGACGAATCGGCGCCGATGCGCACGTCGCCAATGATGACGGCGTCGGGGTGGACGAAGGCGTCGGGGTGAATGGTGGGTACGCGACTGGCGAGAGCGTAGACGGGCACGATGGACCTCCTAGTGGGCTATCCACGAAATTAACTGATAGATCCGCCACCCGAGGTAGATAACGGACGCCACGATGAAGAAACGCCAGCGCCACGGAATGGGCTCGTGCACCGGTTCGACGATGTCCCCGCCGCACACCGTGCACACGTCGCCCTCTTCGGGACGATCGCAGTTCTCACACCAGTTCGCCACTACTCGACTCGAACACGAACTCGAATCGGGGAAGCACCGAGCTCGAAGCGCTCGCGTAGGCTGCGCTCCACGTAACGCAAGTACGTCGAAGGCAACTTGCCGGCCACGAACAAGGTGAACGTCGGGGGCTCCGTCGCGCCCTGGACCGCGTAGCGAATCTTGCCGGTGGGCGCGGGCTGTTTGATCTGAAGATCGCGAATAGCGCGGTTGAGTGCACCCGTCGGCACGCGCTTGGCGTAGTCGATGGCTGCGTTCGACAGGGCTGGCAACAGGCGATGTACGCCCTTACCGGAGAGTGCCGTCGTCTTCAGCACTGGCGCGTCGCCTAGAAACGCGAGCTTCTCGCCAACGCCCGCGAGTACGGCGTCACGGTCCTCGGTGGCGACGAGTTCCCACTTGTTCAACACCACCAGCGCGGGACATCCCGACGCCGAGATGCGTTCGGCGAGGCGTTGATCTTGGCCAGTGGCGCCGTCGGTGGCGTCGATGACCAGGATCGCGATATCCGCGCGGTCGAGGGCGTCGAGACTTCGAAGGACAGAGTAGGTCTCGAGGCCGGCTTCAGTGCGCGCGCGTTTTCTCATTCCGGCCGTGTCAATGAATCGAATGAGTCCGGCGCTCGTATCGACGAGCGTGTCGATGGCGTCGCGCGTCGTGCCGGGCATGTCGTGCACGACGGAGCGCTCCTCACCAATGAGTTGATTGAAGAGCGTGGACTTTCCCACGTTTGGCCGTCCGACGATCGCCACGCGAAGTGCTCCGTCGTCCTCTTCTTCGACGGCGGGTTCGCTCGTCAATTCGCCCAAGTGATCGACGATGTGATCGAGAAGATCGCCAGCACCTCGACCGTGTTGCGCGCTGACCATCACGGGCTCGCCGGCGCCCAGGCTGAGGAACTCCCAACTCGCCGCTTCGTGGTGTTGGTCGTCCACCTTGTTCACCACGAGCAGAACGGGTCGGCCACTCTTGCGCACCCAACGCGCGGCCTTGGAGTCTTCTTCCACGGGTCCCGTCGCCGCGTCCACGACGAGCAGCACGAGATCGGCACTGGCGAGGGCCGCCTCGGCCTGCTGTGAGACCTTGTCTTCGAGCGTGTTGCCCGACTCGAGCCAGCCCCCGGTGTCGACGACTTCGAAGGCCACGCCGCGCCACTCGACGTCGACGGCCTTGCGGTCGCGCGTGACGCCTCGCTGCTCTTCGACGACGGCGATGCGCTTGCCGGCGAGACGATTCACGAGCGAACTCTTGCCAACGTTGGGTCGTCCGACCACGACCACTTGGGGCTTTTTCACGCTCTACTCAATCCCTTGGTTCGTACCATCTCGAGCGTGGTGCGCAGATCGTCACCCGTCGTCGCGACGGTCATGACAGGGCGCGGCAGGTCCTCGAGCGAGAGCCCGTCGAGGAAACGTCCCTCGGAGAGACAGACGTCGGGCACGAGACACACGTTCGACTCATTCACCTCGCTGAGTGCGACTTGAAGGTCTTGACCGGTCAAGAGACCCGCCACCTTGATGTTGCCGCCGAAGTACCGATTCTTCACGGCCTTCACCTCGACGTCGGCGAAGCCGTGCTCGTCGAAGAGCGAACGCAAGATGGGCGCCGCGTACTCGCCCGTCAGCACGGTCACGTCCTCGCCGTAGTAGGTGGCACTCTCGAGCGTTCGCGGCGCGCGGTAGCCGAGCGCGGGCGCGCCGTCGACTGATTGGAAGAATCCAGAGCCCAACTTCGCCATCGACGTGCGCTTGGAGAAACTCTCGGTGAAGGCCGCGACGAGGCCTACGCCATTCTCCGCCTCGTCGAGACTCTCGAAGCTCTCCGTGCCCGGCGGCGCAAGCCCGGCGACGAGGTAGAACTCGTCGCTGGCGAAGACCTTGGCCGTGCCGAGGAGTTCACGGGTGAGGCGCTGGAATCGATCGGCCAGGGCCACCACGTGTCGCGCCTCGGCGGCGTTGTGCGGACGCATGTCCTTCTCCTCGGAGAAGGCACTCACGCCCACGGGCACGAGGGCCACCGAAGCGAGTTCGGGGTACAGCGAGAGCACGTCGTAGAGCGTGCGTTCGAGTTCCGCGCCGTCGTTGACGCCGGGACACACGACGACCTGGCCGTGAACGACGACGCCCGCGCGCAGTAGTTCTCTGAGCCAGCGAAGGCTCGTCGCGCCGCGAGGGTTGCGCAACATCTCGGCGCGCAGTTCCGGGTTCGTCGTATGAATCGAGACGTACAGCGGCGAGAGACCTTCTTCGATCACTCGCTCGAGGTCGAACTCGGTGAACCTCGTGAGGGTGGTGAAGTTGCCGTAGAGAAAGGAGAGGCGAAAGTCGTCGTCCTTCACGTACAGCGAACGACGCATGCCCTTGGGCAACTGGTAGATGAAGCAGAAAGTGCAGTGGTTGTCACAGGTACGGATGCGATCGAAGACTGCCGAATCGATGCTCAGCCCGAGCGGCTGGCCCTCATCCTTGGTGATGGTCACCTTGCGAGAAAGGGGCTCGCCCTCTCGCTTCACGACGAGCGTCACGACTTGGCCGTCAATCAGCTGCTGGTACTCGATGATGTCCGTGGGCTCTCGACCGTTCACGCTCACCAACTCGTCGCCCAGGACGAGATCGACGCTCGAAGCCGGAGAATCCGGTGAGATGGAGGAAATTCGGGCACCAGACACCCCTCTAGCCTAGGCACTGTGGAAATTCTTCCCTTACTAGGCTGGATGCTGTGAAAGTCGACAAGGTCCTTCTTGCGTCCCCTCGGGGATTCTGCGCCGGGGTCGAAAAGGCCATCAAGGCCCTCGATTGGATGACGCGCGTTTTCGAACCACCCGTCTTTTGCTACCACGAGATCGTCCACAACCAGTTCGTCGTCGAGTACTTTCAATCGCTCGGCGTCATATTCATCGACGACGTCACCGTCGTGCCCCCGGGCGCGCCGGTCATGTTGAGCGCCCACGGCTCACCGCCTTCGGTCATCGAAGCCGCTCGCCAAACCGGGGGCACCGTCATCGACGCCGTCTGTCCCCTCGTCACCAAGGTCCACCACGAACTCAAGGTTCGAGCAAAAAAGGGCTACACCGTGCTCTACGTCGGCCACGAGGGTCACGAAGAGGCCGTTGGCACCATGGCCGTCGCGCCCGACGCGGTGCACTTGATTCAGTCGCGCGAGGACATCGACGCCTTGATCGGCCAACCTGGACCATTCGCGCTGCTTAGTCAGACCACACTCAGTCTGGACGAATGGCAGGATCTGCGCGAGTACGCCGAGGTCGTGTTCCCCGACATTTGGATGCCCAGTCGAGGCGATCTCTGCTTCGCCACCACGAACCGTCAGGCAGCGCTGCGAGAAGTGGCGTCGGACGTGGACACGGTGATCGTCATTGGATCGGCGAACTCGTCGAATACCGTGGCGCTCACCAAGGTGGCCGAGGCGGCCGGTTGCCCACGCGTTCTTCGCGTGAACGGCACCGGCGAACTACCCAAAGACCTCAAGGGCACCATCGCGGTGACCGCCGGCGCGTCGGCCCCAGAGTCGCTCGTGAACGAAGTGCTGCGCTTTCTCAACCCCAAAAACGGGGTCACCATTCACTCGGTGACCGTCGAAGACGAGTACTTCCCCCCTCCACCCGAGCTTCGCGAGATGCTCAAGGCCATCACCGCTCTCGTGGACCTCGTGCTGCAGACACCCGAACCCTCAAGTTTCGACAGCCAGGCCGATCGTGAGTTCACCGCGGCTGAAGTACTCTCCGCCGTCAGTCGCTAGTCGCCCAAAAGCGACCCAGGTAGTATTTATCCGTGACCTCGTTTCCCAGCATGGACGTCTCCACTCGCGAACAGTGGATGGAAATCGTTGAGAAAACCATCGAAGCGCAGCCCCGGGTGGCGCGCCAGGTGCTCGCCATGGTCAAGGGCCTCAGTGACATCACCGACGGCTTCTCCGTTGACCAGATGCAACACGCACTACAGACCGCGACCAGAGCCGAACGCGACGGGGCCGACGAAGAGGTCATCGTGGCCTCGCTCTTGCACGACGTGGGCAAGCTCATCTCGGTGCCAAATCACCCCAAGATCGCCGCGGAGATCCTCAAACCGTACGTGCGACACGAGGTGTACTGCATGGTCTCGTTCCATCAGGACTTCCAGGGCCGTTACTACTACGAGCACTTGGGCATGAATCCCAATCTGCGTGAACAACACCGGGGCCAGGCGTGGTACGAACTCGCTGAGAAGTTTGCCGACCACTGGGACCAAAAGGCTTTCGACCCGACGTTCGACGCCGAGTCACTCGAACACTTTGAGCCCATGGTGGTCAACGTGTTCGCCCAGGCAAAGTCCATCTAAGGAGTATTGATGTCTTCCGACGACCTCGAGAGGCGGCGCCTCGCGCGACTTCGCACGTTCGCCATTTCCCATGCCATGGACCGATTCAACGCGGACTACCCCGGCTTCAAACCCGAAGACACCGTCGCGTCGATCTGCGCCTACGAAGAGGAGGGCAACATCGGCGACGTGTTGGCGAAGATGCCCAGCACCATCGAGGGTGACGCCTACACCACGCTCGTCGTAGTCGACGGCGGCGAGGACCGCACCGCGGAAATCGCGCGCAACTTTCCCGGCGTCAAGGTCATTCAATTTCCCGTCAACCTCGGCCACGGTGTGGCCCTGCAGGTGACGTACCGCTACTGCATCGATCACGACGTCAGGTACGTCGTCACCCTCGACGCGGACGGTCAGAACGACCCTTCGGAGATCCCCTTGATCCTCGCCCCGCTACGAAGCGACGAGGCGGACTTCGTCGTGGCGAGCCGCGTACTTGGTGAGGACAAGACCTCGGACGTGGTGCGAAAGAGTGGCGTACGGTTCTTCTCCTTTGTCATGAATCACATGACCGGCGCCAACTTGACCGACACCTCGACGGGGTATCGGGCGCTGCGCGTGACGATGCTCGCCGACGTCATCGATCGCCTCACCCAAGAGCAGTACCAAACGGCCGAACTACTCATCACGTGCCTGAAGCGCGGATGGCGCGCGGCCGAGGTGCCGACGGTCTGGTACCCGCGCGCGTCGGGCACGACCAAGAAGGGCAAGAACTGGCTGTTCGGGTTTCGCTACGCCCGCGTGGTCTTTGGGACCTGGTGGCGTGAGCGGTAACTAGTTGAGCCGCTGACGGCTCAGGGCGTAGACCGACTCGAGCTCTTGGCGCAGCTCCTCGGTCTTCGCGGCGATCTGAGAACGCGAGACGCGACCTTCGCTCGATGGCGGAGCGATTGGCTTTCCCACCACGATGTAGATCTTCGCGAATCGGGGGAACTTGGCGCCCACGGGCATCGCGCGCTCGCTCCCGGCAACGCCGACGGGCACCACCACGGCACCCGTGCGAGCGGCGATGAACATCGCCCCGTCGTGCAGCGGCTCGACCCTGAAGCCCTCTTTGCGCGTGCCCTCGGGAAAGAGCACCAACGCCTGACCTCGACGCAGCACCTCTTCGCTTAAGCGAAGGGACTCCCGGTCGGCGGTGTCGCGATTGACTGGGAAGGCGCCGAGGCGCGCAAGCAACCAGCCCATCACGGGCACGCGAAAGATGCCGTCCTTCGCCATGAAGAAGACCTTGCGCGGCGAGATGAAGAGACTGCAGGCGAAGTCGACGTTCGAGCGGTGGATCGGCGCGATCAACACCGGGCCGTTCAGTGGAATGTTCTCGGCACCCTCGACGCTCGGACGAAAGAACAGTTTCGCCAGACCCCACACGAGACCCGCGCAGACGCGGTACGTGAAGGTCTTCTTCGGGTTCAGGACAAGGTCTTGAGCTTCAGGCACTGAATAATCTCCTCGACCACGTCATCCACGTTTCGTCCCGTCGTGTCTAGCACGAGCGCGTCGTCGGCCTGGCGAAGGGGCGAAGCCTCTCTCGTCGAATCGGCCACGTCGCGCCGTGACACTGACGCTTCACCCTCGTCATCTCGTCGGCGTGCCCGTTCTTCGAGCGAGGCGGTGAGAAATATCTTTATCGTCGCGTTGGGAAAGACGACGGTCGTGATATCGCGTCCTTCGACCACCGTACCGAGCGGTTGCGCCGCGGCGAACTCGCGCTGACGTCCCACCATCTGTGCTCGAACGAGCGCGTTCGCTGCCACGACGGACACCGCGATGTTGACCCTCTCGGATCGAATCTCGTCTTCGACGTCGCGGCCGTTGACCCTGACGCGCGGCAGTGTCGTCATTTGTGCCTCTTTGGCTAGCTCTCCCATGGCGACCTGGTCGTGGACGTCGACGCCGCGATCCAACGCCTCGACGGTCACCGCCCGGTACATGGCGCCGGTGTCGAGGAACGACCAGCCGAGACCCGCCGCGAGCGCCCGCGCGACGCTGGACTTACCCGAGCCGGCCGGGCCGTCAATCGCTATGACCCGGTTGCTCATTGGAGCAATGCTAGGTCGCGGAAAAAGTGGGGATAGCTCGACGACACCGTCGAGGCGCCCTCGATGGTGCAGCCGCGTCCGGCGCAACCCGCGACCGCGCTCGCCATGACCATTCGATGGTCCAGCGTCGACGCGGACGTGAAATCGAGAAAGTTCGAAGCGCTCGCCAGCCCTTCGATGAAGAAGTCGTCGCCCTCGGACCAGACGCGACATCCCAGGTTCTGCGCCAGCACCATCGATCCGGCGAATCGGTCGGACTCCTTGTGACGCAATTCGCCCATTGCTCGAAACGCGCTGACTCCGAACGCGGCGGCGGCCGCGACGGCGAGGACCGGCACTTCGTCGACCGAGGGAATCTCGTGCGCGTGGACCTCGGTCGCCTCGAGCGAGGAACTTCGTGCGTGCAGGGCGTAAATCGCGCCTCGTTCGACGAGTCGCACGTCCGCGCCCATTCGCTGGAGAACTCCAACGAAGCCAACGCGTTCGGGCGACGCGTCGAGGCTCAGTACTTCGAGTGTGGCGTCGCGATGTATCGCGCCGAGGACGGCAAAGAACGCGGCCTGCGACGGATCGCCGGGAACGAACCAGTCGTGACGCAGCGGTCGGCCCGGACGCACCGTTATCTCACGTCCCTCCCCCACGGACCGAGACGTCAGAGCGACGCCGGCGGCCTGGAGCATGTCTTCGGTCGTGGTGCGCGTACGGACGTCTTCTTTGACCGAGGTCTCGCCGTCGGCGGCGAGACCGGCGAAGAGAACCGCGGACTTCACCTGTGCGCTGGCGACCGGCACGTGGTACGAGAGGGCGCGAAGTTGCGCGGGACTCTCCACCGTCAAGGGCGGTGTCAGCGAGTTCCCGTGGCCAAGAACGGTGGCGCCCATGAGTCCGAGCGGCGTCGCCACGCGGTCCATGGGTCGTTTCGAAAGGGACTCGTCGCCCACCAAATGATGTTTTCCGGGAATGGTGCTGACGACGCCGCTCATGAGACGCATGGTCGTGCCGGAGTTGGCACAGTCGAGGTCGAGCGAGCTCGGCCTCAGTCCTTCGTCGGGGCCGCTCACGAGCACGCGTCCGTCTTCGTCGACGCGCGTCACGCCAAGGTGTTCGAGCATCACGCTCGTGGCGGCGACGTCCTCGCCTGGCGAGAGTCCCGTGATGGTGCTCTGACCCTTCGCGAGAGCACTGATCATGAGAGCACGGTGTGAAGTGCTCTTGTCGCCAGGCACGCGCAGCGATCCCCGCAGCTGGCGCGCCGGCGCCACGCGTTCGACGTCGCTCATTCGTGGCCGACCTGAAAGCCCATCGCCAAGAGCGTGGCGCTGAACGTCTCGGCTTGGCGAGCGTCGATGGCGAGGAGCAACGTGCCGCTCGACCCTTCGATGCCGTGCGCGATCTCGATGTCGTAGATGTTCACGAGCATCTCCGAGGCGGCCATCGTGACGGCCGCCAGGACGCCCGGTTGGTCACTCACGCCGACGCGAAGGTACGCAAGATTCTCAGAGTTGAGAGCTCGTCCGGGTAGCTGACGTCTCGCCGACGCGGCACTCAGGAGATCGTTCGCCACGGCGTCGTGGTCGTCGTTGTTGAGCGCCGTGCGCAACGCCGCCAGGCGCGCCTCCAGCGCTTGAAGTGACTGACTGATCGCTGCACGGTTCTCGAAGAGCACGTCGGGCCAGATGCCGGGGTCGCCCGCGGCGACGCGCGTCATGTCACGAAAACCCCCGGCGGCGAGTTGCAAGAGGACCGTGTCTTCCTCGGCCACACGACTCGCCTCGTTCATGAGAGCACCGGCGAGAAGGTGCGGTACGTGACTCGCGACGGCGACGAGTCGATCGTGGTCGTCGGCGTCGACGGCCACGACGTTGGCGCCGAGTTCTCGCAACACGCCGTGCAAGGTGCCGTACGTGTCGGGCTTCGTGGCGGCGGTGGGCGTGAGCACCCACGTACAACCTTGGAAGAGGTCGACGCGCGCGCCGGCGAGTCCGCGCAACTCCGATCCGGCCATCGGGTGACCGGCGAGGAAGCGCGGGTCGTCGACGCTGCTCACGATGGCACCCTTCACGCCGGCGACGTCGGTCACGATAAGCGACGCGTTGGACGATGCTCGAAGGAGCGCGTTCGCCGTCTCCGCGACGACGCTGGCCGGAGTCGCGATGACGACCAGCGTGACGTCGTCGCTGCGCTCCGTGGCGCCAATGACGCCCGAGCTCAGTGCCGCGTCGACGACGTCACCATTGAGGTCCGTTCCCGTGACGTGCCACCCGGCGTCGCCGAGCGCGAGCGCCACCGATGAGCCGATCAGACCGAGGCCGATCACGTGGGCGTGACGACTAATCGGGGAGGTCATCACGCAGTGAGGAAGTGTTTCGAAGATAGACGTGACGAAGTTCGCTTCGCGCCCGCTCCGTGTAGGCGTGAAGCAACACCCGCACCGTGAGCGGCATCGCCCCGGGCACGTTGATCTCGCTGGCGCAGAGCAGCGGCACGTCACCGAAACCAATACCGCGCGCCGCCGCGGCGGGAAACGACGCGGTGAGGTCGGGCGTCGTGGTGAAGAGCACGCTGATCACGTCGTCGTGACGCAGCCCGTTGCGCTCCAACATCGCGAGCAACAACTCTTGGGTCACTTCGCTGATCTCTTCTGCAGTGTTGGTGGCGCACGACGACGCCCCGCGTAGACCTCGTACCATGGCGAAACTCATGAAGGCATCGTAGAGGCCAGCTCTTCGGTCATCCCCACGGCCTCCATCAGACGACGCACTTCGTTGAGTGAAAGTTGACGATACGATCCCGGCGAAAGCGTCGCGTCCTGAAGCGGACCGATGCGCGTTCGAACCAGTCGGGTGACCTCGTGGCCAACGGCCGCGCACATTCGGCGCACCTGCCGATTGCGACCTTCGTGGATGACGATGCGCAGTAGCCCTTCACTGACACGAGAGACCTGCGCGACGGCGGTCACTCCGTCGTCGAGCTCGACACCCTCTCGCAATCGACGCAGCGCGCCGGGCGAGGGATCACCGTCCACGCGCGCCAGGTACTCCTTAGCGATGCCCGAACTCGGGTGGGTCAAGAGGTGGGCCAAGCGGCCGTCGTTCGTGAGGATCAAGAGGCCCTCGGTGTTCATGTCGAGTCGGCCGACGGGAAAGATCCGCACCGGCGACTCGACGAGGTCCAACACGGTGGTGCGGCCTTGGGGGTCCGAAGCGGTGGTGACGACACCGTCGGGTTTGTTCAAAAGAAAGTAGACCTTGCTCTGTGAGGTGGGCGCGAGCTTGCCGTCGACGCAGATCAACTGGACCTCGGGATTGACGCGGTTGCCTAGTTCCGCCACGCGCCCGTCGATCGTGACCCTCTTCTCCGTGATCAAGATCTCACAGGCGCGACGAGACCCGTAGCCCGCACGCGCGAGCGTCTTTTGTAAGCGCTCCCCCTCGTCCAACTACGACACCTCGTTGACGTCGAACTCGCCGGCCATCTCGTCGGCGATGGCGTTGGCGGTCTCGATCGGGGGCATGAACTCTTCGATGGGCGGCAGATCGTTGAGCGTCGCGAGTCCCATGCGGTCGAGGAAGGTCTCCGTGGTGCCGTAGAGGATGGGCTGACCCGGGCCGGGAGCGCGGCCGAGTTCTTCGATGTAGCCGCGCTGCTCCAGTAGACGCACCACGCCGTCGACGTTCACGCCGCGTAGCGCCGTAATCTGGGCTCGCGAGACGGGTTGGCGATAGGCAATGATCGCCAGTGACTCAAGGGCGGCCGAACTCAAACGGTACGAGACGTCGCGATTGGCGAACTTCGTCACCCAGGGTGCCACCTCGGGCGCGGACTGCATCACCCAGCCGCTGGCGAGTTCCACCACTTGAAAGCCCCGTCGCTGTTCGATGAACTCACTACGCAACGCTCGAAGGGTCTCGACGACCGCCCGCGCGTCTTCGTCGGCGACGTCGGCGAGCTCTTCGGCCGAGATCGGCTCGAGCGCCACGGTCAACATGGCTTCGAGTTTCTGTTCGAGCGAAAGCTCATCCCTCATAACGGTCCACCCCTCCGAGATCGAGTCCCAACGTCGAATCGATCCACTCAATCTGCACGTCACCGAACGTGGTGCCCTGGCCCAGTTCGACGTGGCCCAACTTGCACAGTTCGAGCAGCGCCAGAAAGTGCACGATGATCTCGATGCGCGTCGTGAGGCCCTCGATGAGTTGGCGAAAGGACAGCCGACCCCTCATTGGCAGGCTCTGGGCCAGCGTCGCGACGGTCTCGGCGACGGTGACGGCGTCGACGGTGACGTGGTGCAAACGCACCACGGGCACGGGCTTCTCTTCGATCCCGCGCAGGTACGCGAGAGCCAGCTGCGCGGCCGTCACGCCCGCAAGGAGGTCCGGTGGTTGAACGTCAAAGCCGTCGTTCACGCCTCGAAGACGCGGGTACGCCCGACCGGCCCGCTCGAAGAGCGAGACGAAGGCGTCGGCGAGGGCGGCGTAGGTGCGTAGCTCCAACAGTCGAGCGAGGAGCACGTCACGCTCTTCCCATCCCACGAACTCTTCGTCCAGTTCACCGTTGTCGCGTCCCGGCAAGAGGCGCTGACTCTTCATGTCGAGGAGCACGGCGGCGATCAGGAGGAACTCAGAGAGTTCGTCCATCGCCAGGGTCGTCGATTCGTCACGCAGAACGGCCACGAACGCGTCTACTAAAGGGGCCAGAGGCACGTCGAGGATGTCGACCTCGTGCGTGGAAATCAATTGCAGCAGAAGTTCTACGGGGCCGCTGAAGGACGGCGTCGTCACGACGAAGGTCACTCGCTAACCCTACTTCGTGACCTGACGAGAGCCCTCACCTACGATTGAGCGATGCGGATACTTTCGGGAATACAGCCCTCGGGTTCGATGCACCTGGGCAACTACCTCGGCGCGCTGCGTCAGTGGGTCGAGGGGCAGAGCTCGGACGCCTTCTACTGCGTCGTCGATCTGCACGCCCTGACGCTGCAGATCGAGCCAGAGAAGTTGCGTGAACAGACGACCGACCTCCTCGCCACGTTGATCGCCGCGGGGCTCGACCCCGAGGTCTGCACGATCTTCATTCAGAGCCAAGTCCCCTACCACGCCCAATTGAACTGGCTCTTGGAGTGTGTAACGACCTACGGAGAGCTCTCGCGCATGACGGCCTTCAAGGAGAAGTCCCAGCGCCAAGAGGGTTTTCGCGTGGGACTGTTGACGTATCCCGTGCTGCAGGCCGCCGACATCCTGCTCTACCAAACCGAGTTCGTCCCGGTCGGCGACGACCAGCGCCAACATCTGGAGATGGCGCGTACCATCGCCGAACGCTTCAACAACCGCTTTGGCGAGACCTTTCGCGTACCCGTGGGCACCCAACCAAAAGTGGCAGCGCGCGTCATGGACCTCCAAGAGCCGACACGCAAGATGAGTAAGTCCATCTCCAGTCCCCTGGGCAATCTCCACATGTTCGACGCGCCCGAGGACATCCGAAAGAAGATCTCGAAGGCCGTGACCGATACCGACGGCGAGGTGCGTTTCGACTGGGAGAAGAAGCCTGGGCTCTCGAACTTGCTCGAGATCTACTCGAGTCTGAGCGGCGAGACACCCGAACAGGTCGCTGGTCGCTACACGAGGTACGGAGAACTCAAGACCGATCTCTCCGAACTCGTCGTCACCACCTTCGCGCCAATGAAGCAGCGCTACGAAGAACTACTGCTCGACCCTGGGAACCTTTACAAGATCGCCGCGAACGGCGCAGAGAAGGCCTCCGACGTCGCGGGCGTTGTCTATCGACGCGCGGCGAACGCCATGGGGCTCAGCGGATAAGTAGATTCACCCACCAGTTTTCGAGGTTCGGCAACAGGTTGGTTCCGACGTGCAAGAACGAGTAGTCGACAATGATGAAGATGATGAAGAACGGCATGGCGCGTTGGCGAAAGTGGTAATAGCGCGGCAGGTGGCGCGCTGGTATGAAACGCTCGATGATCGCTGAACCGTCGAGTGGCGGGATGGGGAGCAGGTTGAAGACCGCCAGCACCAGATTCACGAGTCCGAACGCGATGCCAAAGAGAAGCGCGTTGGAGTTCTGGGTATGGACGACGCGAATCTCGTACTCGCAGTAGGCGAAGCCAACGGCCGACAAGACGACGTTGACGGCCGGACCGGCGAGCGCCATCCACAAGACCTGCTTGCGCGGGTTGCGCATGCGCCCGGGATTCACCGGCACTGGCTTGGCGTAGCCGAAGGCCGGCAGGTGCGAGAAGACCAGTAACGCCGGCATGAGGATGGTACCGAAGGGATCGATGTGGCGCAGCGGATTGAGCGTAAGGCGATGTTGCTCCTTCGCCGTGGGGTCGCCGAAGAGGTTGGCCACGTAGCCGTGCGCCACCTCGTGCAAGACGACTGACGGAACCAGACTTATGAAGTAGAACCAATAGAACATCGTGATCTACCTCTTAGTCGTGGGCTCGTGGGTGGGCGTCTTGGTACTCGCGCTGCAGGGTGGTAATCGACACGGCGGTGTAAAGCTGCGTGGTGGCGATGGAGGCGTGTCCCAACAGTTCTTGCACCACTCTAATGTCCGCTCCGTGCGCGAGCATGTGCGTGGCGCAACTGTGACGAAAGACGTGCGCGCTGATTCGCGCGCGCTCGATGCCTACCAACAGCGCACGCTTATGGATGACCACGTCGACGCCCTGACGCGTCAACGAACCTCCGCGCGTGTTCAAAAACACCTTCGAACTCTTACGCGTCGCGAGCAGCGACGCCCGCCCGCCCGGGCTCAAGTAGTCCACGAGCGCCTGTTTCAGCGTCGCGCCCATCGGCACCAACCTCTGTTTGGCGCCCTTGCCCATCAGCAGCACGAGCTCCTCATCGAAGTCGAGGTCCCCGAGCGACAGGCCGACGACTTCGCTCACCCGAGCGCCCGTGCCGTACAAGAGCTCGAGGAGCGCCCGGTCACGCAGGTCAACGGCTGACGTTGAAGGGATGGAGTCCAGGAGTTTGACGATCTCCTGTTCGGCCAACGGTTTGGGTAGCGTTCGTCCCCGCCGGCCGCCCTTCAGTCGAGCACTGGGATCGACCGCTAGGTAGCCCTCGTCGACCACGTACGCGAAGAATCCCCGCACCGACGCCACGGCGCGCGCGACAGTACTCGAAGCGCGCTTCGTCGCTCGAAGTTCGTTGAAGTACCGCTCGAGGTCGTCTTCGCGGAGCGACTCGAGTGCGGTCCCACTTTGCGTCGTCCACGTGGCGAGACCGTCGAGGTCACGCCGGTACGCCTCAATCGTCGCGCGACTGCGCCCCTTCTCTATCGTGAGCCACTGCAGGTACTCGTCGTAGAGGGCGTCAAAGCTCGTCAAGGAACGTCCCAAAGACTCGGTGCAACGCGATGGCCGTCGTCGAGTCGATCGCTGGTGCCGCTCGAAGCGTCCGGCGAAGTTCTTCGGGCGAAAGCCAGTGAATCGTCGAACTTCGCTCCTCTGGCCCAGCTGGGGCTCGTTCGCTTTGCGTGAGCTGGCGAGCTTCGTAGATCGTCATCACTTGGTTGGTCCAACCGGGTGAATTCATGAATCGTCCAAGGAGTGTCCACTCGTTGGCGACGTAGCCCATCTCCTCGAGCAGTTCGCGTTTCGCGGTCTCTAACGGGGGCTCTCCATCGACGTCTCGCGTGCCCGCGGGGATCTCCAGCAGTAGGTCGTCAAAGGTCGCCCGGTACTGGCGAATGAAGCCAACCTCACCGAGATCGTTGATCGCGAGTACAGCGACAGCCCCGTGATGCACCGCGACGTCGCGCTCGAACGTTGTGTCACCGTGGCGAATAGTGCGTCGCTCGACGTTAAAGACGTACGAGTGAAAAACTTCGTCTGCTCCTTCGACCCGGAAGGAGTCGCTCACAAGGTCGCGTCGACCGTCGAGGGATCGATGATGTGTGGCTCGCGGCCTTCTTTGCGCAACGCCGCGGCCTTGATCAGTCCGAGAAAGAGTGGGTGGGGTCGATCGGGGCGCGACTTGAACTCGGGGTGGGCTTGGGTGCCCACGAAGAACGCGTGGCCGGGCAGTTCGACGAACTCAACGAGTCTCCCGTCGGGTGAGTTACCCGAGCAACGAAGACCCGCGGCCTCGAACTGATCGCGGTAGCGGGCGTTGAACTCGTATCGGTGGCGGTGGCGCTCGGAGACGACGGTCGTCCCGTAAAGCTCGGCCACTTGGGATCCCTCGTCCAGCATCGCGGGCCACGCGCCGAGACGCATCGTGCCACCAAGGTCCGTAACGTCCATCTGTTCGGCGAGCAATGAAATCACCGGGGCGGACGAGCTGTGCGTGAACTCCGTCGACTGCGCGTCGCCGAGACCCAGTACGTGACGAGCGAACTCGATGACTTGAATCTGCATACCGAGACAGATCCCGAGGTAGGGAATGTCGTTCTCACGGGCGATTCGCGCGGTGGCGATCATGCCCTCAATGCCGCGTTCCCCGAAACCACCAGGGACGATGATGCCGTCTAACTGGCCGAGCCGGTCGGCGTCGATCTCAGAAGGCACTCGCTCGGCCTCGAGCCACTCAACGATGGTCTTCGCGCCGATGCCAAAGCCGGCGTGTCGGATGGACTCACCGACACTCAAGTAGGCGTCGGGCATCGTGACGTACTTGCCAATGATCCCAATTCGCAGGGTGCTCGTCGTGTTGTGCACTCGACGCACCACTTTCTCCCACGGAGCGAGGTCGATGGGATGCTCTTCAAGGTCGATTCTCAGCGTGTTGCAGATGATCGTGTCGAGGCCTTCGTGGTGCAACGTGATGGGAATGTCGTAAATGCTCTCCTCATCGACCGCGGAAATGACGGCGTTCACCGGCACGTCACAGAGCAGCGAGATCTTGCGCTTCAGACTGTCCGAAATCGGTTGGTCACTTCGACAGACGATGACGTCGGGTTGGATACCGCGCGAACGAAGTTCCGTCACCGAGTGCTGTGTGGGTTTCGTCTTCTGTTCACCCGAGGGCGCGAGGTACGGCACCAACGTGAGGTGCACGTAACAGACGTTGTCCCGGCCAGCGTCGCGACGGAACTGACGAATCGACTCAATGAAGGGCACGATCTCTATGTCGCCCACCGTGCCGCCAATTTCGACGATGACGACGTCGGCGCCCAGGGTGCCCTGGCGGCGGATCCTCTCCTTAATCTCGTCCGTGACGTGGGGAATGACCTGGACCGTCTTGCCGAGGTAGTCGCCCCTTCGCTCCTTCGCGATCACGTTCGAGTAGATAGAACCGGTCGTCGTGTTCGAAATCTTAGAAAGCGACTCATCGATGAAACGTTCGTAGTGGCCGAGGTCCAGGTCGGTCTCGCCGCCGTCGTCCGTGACGAAGACTTCGCCGTGTTCGCCGGGGTTCATGGTGCCCGGGTCCACGTTGAGGTAGGGATCGAGCTTGCACATCGTGACTTTGAGACCACGGGACTTGAGGAGTCGACCGAGAGAGGAGGCGGTAAGACCCTTGCCGAGCGAACTCGACACTCCGCCCGTTACAAAGACGTACTTTGTCATTGCAAAACTACGCTTCTCACGGAACAATATCTTAGCGAGAGAAATCGGACTCGGCGCGAACTTCGACGGAGTTTTCAAGTAATTGTTTTGCGAGTGCACGTGATTCGGCCGTGGCGTCGTTGCCGGCGAGCATGCGAGCAATCTCACGAACTCGGTCATCGCCCGTGAGTGCACGCACGGACGTCCTTGTGACACCGTGGTCAATCACTTTCTCAATAACGAAATGATGATCAGCGCGTGCGGCCACCGAGGCTAAATGCGTCACGGCGAGAACCTGTTGACCACGACCGACTTCACTGAGGCACTCGCCGATCTGCTGGGCCACTTGACCACCGAGGCCCGCGTCGACTTCATCGAAGACCGCAACGACGTTCGCGTTGGCCGTCTCGAGAGAGATCGCGAGCAGAACACGGCTCAGCTCTCCCCCACTCGCGAGGGTGGCCAGGGGTCCTTCTGGCAGACCCGGGTTGGGCGTGAAGAAGATCTGAGCATCCGAACCATCGTCGCCGTCGACCACGAAACGCAACGTGGCGTGCACGAGGGCGACGCGGGTCAACTGGTGACCAACGGCCTCCGTGAGCTGGGTGGCGGCGACTTCTCTCTCACGTCGAACGCGGCGGGCGAGGACGGTCTCTCGCTCCTCTAGCGAACGGATCTCCTCGTCGAGGCCTTCGAGCCCGTCCGTTTCGACCGTGAGGCGAGCGTGCTCAGCCTCGAACTCATCTCGAGAACGCAGTGCCGCCTCCAGTGTCCCGCCGTACTTTCGCGCGATCTGTTGCAGCACGCTCGCCCTCGCGTCGAGTTCTTCCAGGATTCGCGGGTCAAAGGCGTCGGAGTCGCCTAGTTCGGCCAGTTCGCGTAGGGCTTCTCGAGACTGGATCAGCGCGCTTCGAAGATTGGCGCGCACCGCGTCGTAGGCGTCACTCTCCGGGAGACGGTTCAGAGCCTGCGCGAACTGGGCCAATACGGCGGCGTCACTCTCGGCGTCGAAGAGTTCGAGAACCTCACCGATCGCGGCCTGTCCTTCTCTCAGCGTCGTGAGCCGAGTGAGTTCTTCGAGCGTTTCGTTCAGTTCAGTGGCTGAAAGGATCTTGGCACCGTCGAGTTCACGAATCTGAAACAACAGAAACTCGATTTCACGCGCTCGCGCCGCCTCGTCACCGCCGAAACCTCCCCGAAGCTGGCGCGCGACACTGAGTTCTCGTCGCAGCGCGTCGAGTTCGCTGGTGTCAACGGCACCACTCTCGTCGATGAGACGGACAATTTCACTTCGGTTTCGTAAGGCGAGCGAGTCGTGTTGACCGTGAACGACGATCAACTCCTCCGCTAAGGCCCGAAGAGCGTCAACACTCGACGGGGCCCCATTAAGGGAGCTTCGGAGTCGACCCGAACTGCTCGTCTCTCTCGAGAACGACAACTCTTCGCCACCGTCGCGGATGAAGAGCGCCACCGCACGAGTATCAGGAGTGAGTGCGTAGCGCGACGTACCCGCGTCACTGCCCAAACAGAGTCCGAGCGCGCCCAACAAGAGCGTCTTACCCGCGCCCGTCTCGCCGGTGAGGACGTTGAATCCGGGGCCGAACTCCAAACGTGCGTCGTCAATGACCCCGAGTCCGTGCGCGTAGAGCTCAACGAGTTGCGCCTTAGGCATGACCTTCTCGAAGGCTGCGACGAAGTCGCGTGGCGAGATCAAAGCTTCGCGTCGCCACCACGCGCACCGGAGTCGGACTCTCGCGCACGTCAACGTATTCGCCCAGTCCCATGGAGCCAATCGTTGTTCCGTCGGCCACGAGCATTGCGGGCTTATCGACGACGACGAGGCGAATCACCTTGTCGTCGGGCACGACAATGGAGCGATCGATCGTGAAGTGTGGCGCGATAGGCGTGAGAATCATGATCGAGAGTGACGCGTCCACCACGGGTCCCCCTGCCGAGAAGTTGTAACCCGTACTGCCGGTGGGCGTAGCGACCATGACGCCGTCGGCCGAGTAGGTCAAGTACTCCTCCGCGTCGACGAAGGTCTTCACTTTGACCATGTGGCCAGCGCTCGCGCGCTCCACGAGAACCTCGTTGAGCGCGAACTCTTCGAGCCCAGTCCCGGAGCGGGTGATCTGGAGCGCCAGACGTTCAGAGACCGAGTTACTCTCGAGTGCGTCCTTGACGCTTTCGGTGATGTCATTCGACGGAACGTCCAATAGAAAACCCAGATGTCCGAGGTTGAACGCGACGATCCGCGCGCCCGCGTCGTGCGCCAAGCGCGCCGCCTTCAAGAAGGTGCCGTCGCCGCCGAGGCTCACCACCAGGGTTTCGTCGTCCAGCCGGGCCTTCTCGTCCGAATCGAGGAGGTGAAGCGATGAGGCAACGCCCTCGAGCGCGAGCCGCTCACCCACTTCGGTGGCGAGGTCGACCGCGTCACCTCGATTGCTAAAAGCCGTAAATAGAACTTGGGTCACGTCACACCTCGACTTAATGGTAGTAACAAAGGTCGAACGGACCCACCACGCGATAGGGGCACCGATGGCGCTCGTCTCACGAGGTCGAGCGTCGAGTACGACGTTCTGATCACGAGGCGAGGTCGGCCGTGCACTCGCGCGAGCGCTCGTAACTCGGAGGGGCGCGGAGCGCTAGCGCCGCAGCGGCGGAAGCGTCGGAGGCGGCGTCAGCCTCGGTGGGAGCTCCCTCAGTAGGTCGGCCGTCGCGTCAGCAATGATCCGAACCGCGATCTCGAACGCCTTTTCAGTGTTCTTCGACGTCGAAGTGACACCGCTGACCTTTCGAACGTACTGGCGAGCAGCCGATTCAATCTCTTCGGTGGTGGCTACCGGCTGTAGACCACGGAGCGTGGTGATGTTTCGACACATAACTCGACAGTAGGGCGCTCAGCAACCTTCAATGCAATTCGTCGCCGATCCCAATGTGTTCCGTCCCGTTGATGCTCCATCGGAACGAGGACCTCCCCGCCTCATCTTGAGCTGCGGTGAGAACTCATTGCTCCGCCCAGCGCCTCTCGATCGCCGTCACCCGATGGGCGAAATTCCGTCGCGAAGGAACATTGCGACATAAATATTCTATTGAATTTTTTCTTATTTACCTGATCAGAAGTGGTACGAGTATCCCAAAATCGGGATGTCCCATCGGTAAATATTTTTTTATTGATTATTTGTCGGAAAGGGTCATACTCCATGAGTTTCAGCAACCATTTCTCGCTGTCGTTCTTCAGTCCTTCGCCTCACCCCGTGGTGGAACCTCGTACGCAGCACGCGCGCCGGCGTCGGACGATCCGTCGAGTGCTCGCGGCGGCTTTGGGCATGTTCCTCGTGGCGGGAGGCGCGTTCGCCGTAACGAACTGGCTCGTTGGCCTCAACGCAGGTTCATCGGGCGAAGGTCAGTCCGCCGCCGTTCAGAACCTGACGATTACCGCGATCGCGGTGCCGGCAGCGACCAATCAGCTCTTTCCGGGCGGGACTGGTGACGTGGTACTGACCATCACCAACCCCAACCCCTATCCCGTGACACTGACGGGTGTGAACTTGCCTACGAACGCCACCTACGCGGGTGGTTTCACGACCTCGGCCCTCAGCACGGCTCAAGGTGGCTGCACCACGGTAACGAGCCTCGTCGCCTGGAACTTCGCGACAGGAGTGTCTGGTAGCGCTCACGCGCTCACGTCCGCGCTCATCGTTGGAGCCAGTGGCAACGCGAACAACCCCTTGACGGTCACGTTGACTAGCGACGCGTTGATGGGGGCTGCGGCACCGGCGGCGTGCGAGAACACGTTCTTCTCAATGCCGTCGCTCACCGGCATTGCGGCTACCGGGGGTGTCGCGACCGCCACAAACACGCCGGTCGTCGACGCGTGGACCAGTTAGTCGCACGGTAGTGGTGGACCGACCTTCCACGTCCTCGACGCTGAAGGTGGTCCTGTGTTCGGCCGTACTGACGATTACGTTCGCTTACCTTTCGGAACCGGTCGCCGCATCAAACTGGACGGCGACGTTGGCTGCCGGTTCGAAGGGCGAAGGACAGTCGCGCAAGGCAATCACCACGCCTACTGCAAACCCCGTCACTTTTAGTGCTGCGTGCGCCGCGAGCGGAGAGAAAGCCGTGTTGACGTGGACGACCGCGGGCACCGGGGTCACCGGCTACGAAGTACTCGTCAGCGCCACGGTAAACGGCGTTTTCGCCGTCGACGCCACGCAGCCCGTGGGCACCGCGTTGACCGTCACGGAAACGTATACGGCTGCTTCCAATGGAAACAAGTTCTACCGTTTGGAAGCCAAGTCGACAAATTGGGCGTTTCCCGGCACGACGATCACCAATGCCCGTCAGGCGTCCGTGGCCGGCACCAATGGTGGATTCTTGACCATGGCCAGTTCCGGAACGAATTGCGTCGCCACGCCCTAATCTCGCGCCGAGTGTTCTTCGTTCTGCGCCAAAATCTAGTTTTGCGGCCCACCGTCTTCGTTGACGATCCGATCACAATGGGCGTCAGAATGGCGCGGTACTGACGCTTCCATTTTCGCCACTCACGGTCTAACTTTTGATTCGAAGCAGATAGATAATCTGAGGGTAACCGCATAGGACAAGGACGGATGACTGTGAGCGACGAGAAGACATCAAACGAGGACGCGGCCAGCGCGACGAATGCCTGGAACGCAACAATCATCGAAGAGTTTCGCGCCAACGAAGGAAAAGTCGGTGGACGATTCGAGGGCGCGCCCGTACTCCTTTTGGGTACGACGGGCGCGCGAACCCATGCGCAACGTCTCAATCCGATGATGTATCTGAGCGAAGAGGACCGGATTTTCGTTTTCGCCTCGAAGGCGGGAGCGGACACGAACCCCGACTGGTTCCACAATCTCGTCGCCGACCCCTCCGTCTCGGTCGAGCTCGGCACGGAGAAGTTCAAGGCCACCGCGAGTCCGCTCTCGGGAGAAGAGCGTGATCGGATCTACGCCGTGCAGGCTGAACGATACCCAGGATTTGGCGAGTATCAGGCACAAACGAAGAGGACGATTCCCGTCGTGGAGTTGATTCGCTCCTAATCGTGAGCCTTCTTGCTCGGTGTGCGTTCACGACGAGGCATCGCCTGTCGTGAAGTCGAGACCTCCTGAACCCGAAGACCATGATGGTCGAGCGCCACCTCGCGCGGCAGCTCGCCTCGACCGACTACCCGCGTCGAAGTGGCTCGCCGGGGTCATGGGCCTCCTCTTTTTGGGTTGGCTAGTCGAGTCATACGACATTGGCCTCACGGGCTCGGTACTACCGTCACTGACCCATCAGTTCGCCCTTTCGACATCGATGAAGTCCTTCTTCGCGATCGCGGCGAACATCGGGATCGTCATCGGCATCGTGCCCGCCGGGCGCCTCGCCGACCATTTCGGCAGGCGCAAGGTGCTCATCGCCGGAGTGTGTTCGTACGCCATACTCACGTTCGCGACCGGCCTCGCTCACGGTATCGACAGCATCATCGTCTTGAGGATCGCGGACGGCATGGCCATGGGCGCGGTATTTCCAATCCCGTACATCTACGCGAGCGAGCTCTGCCCTCGCGACAGCCGAGGTCGTTACATTGGCTGGGCGGACTCGTTCCTGTCCCTGGGCTACTTTCTCTCTCCCTTGTTGGCCTTCCTCTTGATTCCAAACGTCGAGGACACGAACGGCTGGCGAATAATGTTCTTCGTCGGCGGCGTGCCGATTCTGTTCGCGTTGCTCTTGTGGCGCTTCTTACCCGAATCTCCCCGGTGGCTCGAGTCCAGGGGTCGATGGATCGAGTGCGAAGAAGTGCTCGCCTCGATTGAGTCCCACGCCGAACGCTCGACCGGACGAACCTTGGCTCCGATTCCCAAAGAAGAGCTTCGCTCGACAACGCCGGTCCTTCATCCGCTGCGGTCGATATTTCGTCCTCCCCTTCTTCGCCGATCAGCGACGCTATGGGTGACCTTCGGAGGGACGTTCTTCATCTTCTACTCAATCCAGATCTTCATGCCTACCGTGGTGACGAACATGGGCTACTCGCTCACCTCGGCCTTCGCCTTTACTTCGGTGATCGTCGGCGTCTCGATTCCGGGCAAACTACTCGAGTCATGGGTGATTGAGCGGTGGGGTCGAAAGCCCGTGATCATCACCTTCACCGTCGTCGCCGCGTTGGCGTCACTGGCTTTCGGTTTCGCGCGTGGTGCGCTGCCCATCCTCATCCTCGGATGTCTGATGTCGTTCTTTGGAATCGGCGTCGACCCGGCGGTGAAGACCTACACGTCGGAGAGCTACCCTACGGAGATTCGCGCCTGGGGCGTCTCGACGACCGAGGGGTTCGGGCGCCTCATCTCCGGCGTCGTCGGACCGTCGTTCATTCCCGCGGTGCTCTCCAACCTGGGCGTAGGCGCTGTCTACGCGCTCGTTGGCTCGGTGGCGTTGATCGCCGTCGTGGTGGTGGCGCTGTTTGGCCGCGAGACTCGGGGACTCACCCTTGAACAGAGCGCCGAGAACCCGGTACGACCGCGCCCCGTCGCCGCGATCCACAACGGCGAACTCACCTAGGGCCTTGTCGGAATCGTGAAGTATCTTCTCAGCCCAAGTTCACAACAGCTACGACACAGTCGCCAATTCGACCAACTTGTTGAGCGTGTTCCAGTTTCGCATCGTGATGGGCGTCTTGAGCTGGCGGATCAAGTAGTTGGGCAGTTTCGACTGTCCGATTCCAACCGGTAGATAGAGGTAGATGTCCGAACCAACGATCGCGAATCGATCAAGTCCAAAACGTTCGTGGTCCAACGCGGCGACTATCGGCTCCGACACCCTTTTCGCCATGAATCCCACGTGGACGCGAGCTTCTTCGGAGATTGAAAAGGGATTGTGTCTGACCGCGCCCTCAAGCTCGTCCGCGCTACGCACCACTAGGTCCGTCCTAATCGCGAATCTCTCTTCAATCGCTGCTTCGAGCATCGCGACGTCGGGGGGGACTGGACTCGAGAAGATCACGTTTCCGCTCTGGATGTACGTTCTGACGGCAGAGAACCCGAGGCCCTCAAAGAGCGAGCGCAGCTCCGCCATTGGCATTTTATTGTTGCCTCCGACGTTGACCCCACGTAAAAGTCCGGCGTAGACGAGGGTCCGCTTATCCACTCGATCGCTCACTTCTTCGGCGCGTCGTCACGGGACTTGGAGACTCCTTCAACTCGAAGCTGAAATCACACTGACGTGTTCGGAGACGTCGAGCAGCTCAACCCACGTCTGACCCGGTGTCAAGTCAATGACTTTGCCCACGGCGTTCTTGTAGACCGTTCGCGTGCGCAGGTTAGGACGTGACCACCTCCCTCGCTGCAGCGTGCCTTGCGTGAAGACTTCGACGGGCCCAGAACCAATGAGCTGCGCGTACGAGTCAATCACGCCAACGCCCCCGACGTAGTTCACCGACATCACGATGACGTTCTTAGGAGAGATTCGCGCCCCGTTGGTCGTCACGTCCGGCTGCCCGAAGATGGATCGATCCCACGATCGACTCTTCGTGTCCCACGTGTACGTCGTCGCGTAGCCCTCCGTGAAGCCAACGACGAACGAACTCACTCGCGGACCAATGACCTTCCGAGGCCCCGAGGAGTAGGTGAACAGGGCTGGCGGTGGTCGCGGCTTTCCGTCCTTCATCATCAAGAGCGCCGCGTTGGCGAACAGGTTGTGAGGAGGGTACCGCTTCGGGTCGCGAAACATCGCCGCACCACTGTTGGACTCGGTGTAGAGCTTGACGGGAGCCGTCGCGATGCTCTTCACCGCGTACGCGGCACCGCCCGAGAAAGCAAAGATGCCACCGATCGGGAAGACGATCTCGCGGTCTGTTCGACGCACGGAGCGAACCGGACCGACCACGGTAGGTATTCGTGAGTTGAAGATTGCCGCGAGTCGCGTGATACCGCCTTCGACGATCTCCTCGTAGACGACGTCGGCGTCTTGCACTCCGCTGTGGGGATACGCCTCCGGGGTGTTGTCAATCTTTATCGTGAGCGCCGACCGGTGCTTCGTCATCTTTGACGGGTCCGGCAGTCCCGTAAGGGGCGCCACCGGACCGGCTTTTTTTGTAGGAGGTTTCGTCGTTGTCGTAGAGACGGTGCTCGTGGAGGTGGTGGTCGATGTCGAGTCGGCAAGGGCACTCGACGCCAACACCACATTTGAGAACAAAGCGAGGACAAACACGAGCACGAGCGATCGACGCATAGAGGAAACTTACAACGTTCGAGAAGCAGTATCGGTCGATATTCGTGGCGCCGGGTCAACATTAAAATGGTTCAACGCAGCCAACACACGTAAGGGGATCAAGTAGGCACGTAGATTCGCCAAGCACGAGCGCGTCACGCGTATCGTCAGTGCAGATACGTGGCGAAATACTTTTCGATTCTCTCCCACACGTCAGCTGCCGATTCAGGATCTGGTCGCATGCCGGCGATCCGCATCAGTGGTCGAAGAAATCGGGGCCCGACGGGCGCGTCGTTGAGAAAGGAGTGACCAGCATTGGGATACTCCTTCACATCGTGGATGACACCGGCCTTCGTGAGCGCTCCATCCAACGTCGACGCCGCGTTCTTCAACGTACGATCTCGAGCGCCGTACGAGCCAACGATCGGGCACACTGCCTCAAAGGGGTCGACTTTATGACGTGGCATCTCCCCGTAGTTGACCGCCGCGACGTCAAAGCCCGTGTCGGCGGTGAGAAGAGCAAATCCCCCTCCCATGCAGAATCCGATAACCCCGACGCTTCCGGTGCACTCCGTCGACTCCTTCAACCACGACCGAGCAGTTTCAATGTCGATGAAGGCTCGACCTTCGCCCTTCATCATCGCTCGCATGGTCGAGATGAGACAGCGCTTCGCGCCTCCGGCTGAGTAGAGATCAACGGCGAGCGTCAGATACCCTGCGGCGGCGATCCGGTCCGCGTGTCGGCGCGTCATGCCGTCGAGGCCGAAGACTTCGTGGATCACGATGACGCCCGGCCAAGGCCCGCTCCCGACCGGCTTCGCGAGATAACCACGAAGCTGACGCGATTCAGTGCCGTGTGAGGCCGAATCGCTCAAGCTAACTATCGTCATCGCCACAAGGTAGTCGTCTATGCCACGCACCTAGCGAGAGAGACTCGTTGAGCAGCAACCCGACTTCGCCCTTTTCGTTACTCAGTGTGGTTTGGCTCGAACGTCCAGTGCAGGGCAACCCTCAGACGCATTGTCACGAAAAGGGGCTTTCCGTCTCAGAACCACTTTTCGAATCGGACTGTGCTTCGAACTCCCCCTCTGGAGACAGCACCTCGAGTGATACGTCCAGGATCCGTGCCAGTCCCTTCGTCAACACTTCTTTGTCATGTGCGGGACGCCACTCTGTAGCGGCGAGGAGGTGATCACTCACCGTGAAAATTGAAGCGATCTCGACACCGCGTACCTGGGCGATCGTGAAGAGTGCGGCGGCCTCCATCTCGACGGTGGCCACCCCTTCCTCTCGATACGCCAGTGCCTCCTCGACGGTTTCGCGATACACCGCGTCAAGGGTCCAGGTCAGTCCCTCGCTGAACGGGACTCCTCCACTGAGAAGGGCCTGACGTAGTTCGTCGGTGAGTCCCGCGTGCGGATACGCGTAGCGGGCAGCCGGAACGTAGTGGTGCGAGACTCCCTCGTCTCGAATCGCACCGGTACAGAGTACGACATCCCCAAAACCAATCTCGTTGGGTAATGCTCCAGCGAGGCCCAGATTGATGAAGCGCCGCACGCCCAACGTGGCCAGTTCCTCGATGACGATCGCGGCACCCGGCGCACCGAAACCAAACCCCTCGACGACACCAACTCGAGGCGCGGCGGATCCCTCTTGCAACCACATCGAACGCCAGGGCGCCGAGTAACCAGGGACGTTCCGGAAACCTCGCGCGGCCAGTAGCGCGTGTAGCCGAGTGCTGTATCCCAAGATCACGCATTCGGGAATGATGACGTCGGGATCCTCCAAAAGGTGACGAACGACGACCTCGGGACGAATAAGCGGCGATCCTTGGTGCTTCGAAGGCTGATTTGGAAACGTGGCCTGTGAGGAATTCACCTTCTAAGTATCACCTCTGACTCGATCCGTTGAGGGATTACTCCTTCAGCGCGAGGATTCACCGGGGTGCGAACCGTGGCTCGGATGGTTGATGCTTACTTTTGGACTTACGACGCGCAAGCGCTGGTCGAACTCTCTCATTTGACGTACTTTGTTGCGATGCAGCGACGTCGGTACATCACGAAAGGCCGCGAGTCCATACCTGGATGGTTCGAACGTGGTGATGCGGAACTGTTCAGCGCCATTGACGTTGCACAGCGATCCGCGGGCATCGTCGGTGACATATTAGAAATTGGGTGCTTCCAAGGTTCTAGTGCCATCTTGTTGGGTTATCTACGTCGTGCGAATGAACGACTGGTCGTGTGTGACCTCTTTCAAGACGTCACTCCCTCTCTCGATGAGTTCCATTTGCGCCAAAACTCGTACGCGGGTCTAAGCCGCGAGAGTTTCGAAGCCAACTACTTGAAGTTCCACGAGAAGCTCCCAGAAATCTTCGCTCAGCCATCGACGACGCTTTCCGGCGAAGATTTAGCGCGAACGTTCCGCATTATTCATGTTGATGGCTCACACGACTACGAGATCGTTCGTTCAGATCTCCTTTTGGCAAAGTCTCTCCTCGTTCCAGGCGGCTTCGTAATCTTTGATGACATCATCACGCTCCATGCGCCGGGTGTCACCGCAGCCGTGTGGGAGGGCGTCATTCACGATGAGCTGCTTCCCGTGTACCAGACCCAGAAACTCTACGGAACCTGGTGCGACCCACTCGAGGTGAAGATCCCGAAGGAGTTCACACAGTTCACCCATGACGTGTGTGGACACACCATGGCCCATCTTGAATACCCAGCAGCACGGAGGAGCCTTCTGACCGAGGTCCTCCATCGGGTCCGTAGTTCACGTCGATAACGACGGCGTGACGAGCGAAACACATCGCCATCGGGGGTGCGAAGACAATGGACCCAAGCAGACGGAGTCACTGGGGTTCTCGCAATGCTGTTGATGACCGTCACCGCAGAGCCCAACGCGCCAATCACCAAGTCGTACACATTTGGTGAAATCGCGACTCCTCGAGCGCTAGTGCGGGCGACCGACGTGCCTGGCGGCCGTCGTGGACCATAACCTCTCCGCCAGCGCCGACGTCACGTACTTCATGTTTTTCGGGCCTTTCACCTCACGACGTGCGAGCTGAGCAAGCCAAACCGTAGTGGAGTATGTTCTCGTCGCGAGAGAGTAAACGTTGTCGCACGATGGACCGCATGATCGGATGAGGAGAAAACTGATGCCGCACTTTATGGATTACCACGACGATCTGATACTGCCCGATGAGGCCATTCAGCAGATAACCAACGAGACGAAAGAACACAAGTCGGATGAATTTGGCGTTCGTCAACTGGAGCTATTTCACAACGCTGAGGGCAAGGTGTATTGCCTTCTCGAAGCACCTGACGCGCAAGCGGTCCGTAGTCACCACGCGGCTCTCGGAGTGCCGTGCGGAGAGGTTCACGAAGTCTCCGGGATTCTCTAGTTCCCAAGCGTCCGCGTGAGGATCGCGAAGTTGCTTACGCCGGAGTACCAAAGTGGCAACGTCACCAGCCAGTGGTGACCAGCGAGCTCACGTATTTCTGTCGTCAAGCTATTCGCCGGTGAGTCCGTCCACCGATTCGCGGATGAGGTCGGCGTGGCCAACGTGTCTCGCGTATTCCTCAATCATGTGGCACAGGATCCAGCGCAGGCTAGGTGCACGACCATCATCCCAGGTGCGCCGGGCCAGCTGGTCCAGTCCCCCACTGTCCAGCGCCTCCTCAAGGAGAGAGTTCGAGCGCAAGACAGCGTCTTGCCAGAGCGTGCGGAGTTGCTCGGGGGTGTCCGCGCCAGCCGAACGCCAGTCCCAGTCGGGATCGACGTCCCAGTCCACCGCGTCGAACGGGGACTCGGGGTCTCGTCCCCACAGCGACTGAGAGAACCAATAGTCCTCGACGATGACGAGATGTTTCAACATTCCGCCCAGGGTCATTGACGACGCGGCAACGGTCAACGCGAAGGCCGCCGCGTCCAGTCCCGCGCACTTCCACGCCAGGGTCGCGCGCTGGTACTCGAGGAAGCCCCTGAGAGTGCCGATCTCATTGTCCGTGAGGGGTGGTTCCGGACGACCGTGTTCATCTATGTCAGCCATGGGCAGCGAGTCTAGGCAACTATCGGCGTGTCGGCTCAGGTACAACATCTGGGCATTTCGCGCAGAATTGGCGTCACTGGTCATTCAACAACCGCGAACTCTCGCATAGAACTGCGACTAAGACCTTTGTTGTCAACGGATAATCGACCTACGTGGGTTCGCGTGAAACGACCGGGCACTCCCTAACACAGTGACTTAGCATCGACACGTGAATCATCTCGACCACTGTGACGCGTTGGCGGACGAAGTCAACCGGTTCGCCAACGCGCTGAGCGAATCTCCCGTCGACACTCCTGTGCCCTCTTGTCCGGGTTGGACAGCATCCGATCTGGCCGAACACCTGGGCACCGTGCACCGATGGGCGGAACACTTGGTTCGCGGCCAAGCCAACGAACGAATTGCGAGTGACGTCATGGAATTCAGTCGCGGCCCGGTGAACGCCGACTGGATCCGTGAAGGAGGCGATCAGCTTTGTTCGACGCTGCGCGCTGGTGATCCGAACGCGATCATGTGGGCTTGGGGAGAAGACCAACACCTCAAGTTCTGGTCACGACGTCAACTCCACGAAACACTCGTCCACCGAATGGACCTCGAACTTTCCGTTGGTGCAAATCCGGAGTCCACGCCGGACATTGCCTGCGACGCCATCGACGAGTTTCTCATCAATCTCGCTAGAGCTGCTCACTTTTCGCCACAAGTTCGTCAACTTCGTGGCGACGGTCAACTGCTCCGGATGACAGCCACCGATCACGACGGGACGTGGACTGTCGAACTGGGGCCCAGTGGTTTCGAGCTGAGCGCGAAACAAGAAGTCCCGACCGCGGAGTTCGTTGGGCCCGCCACTGAGCTCTTACTCGTCCTCTATCGTCGATTGTCGATCTCGAACACGAGTGTCGAAGTGCGCGGCGATGAAGGATTGGCCGAATTCTGGCTTGCGCACTCTGCGTTGGAATAGAGCACGAGATCTCTTGGCTTGTTGGAAGAGTCGCGAACGCGACGTGGTGGCCCGTCAGCGAACACCATCGATTCGAGAACACATGGCCTCACGCAGGTGAGCCCGCTTATTCGCGACCCATCCAACAAGCAATACAGGCTTCGTTGTCCTCGGCGTCGCCAAGGACCCACCACCCGGGTGCGTGCTCGTCGGTCACCAGGTGTCCACCCGCGGCGATCGCATCGGCGACGCGTGCTTCGACTTGGTCGTGGGGTACGAAGACGTCCACGTGGACGCGATTGCGCTCAGAGCGAGGAGCGTCCATGACCTGAAACGAGATCGATGGACCGCGCGAGTGCGGGTCGATCAGATCTTCGTCGCCGACGTCGCGGTAGGCGAGCACAGCGCGCCAGAATGGCCGTACTTCGGAAATGTCGAGCGTGTCAATGGTGATTTGCACGTCCTGCACGGCGGTGGGGTCAGCAGGCACGCCAAGCGAGCGCGCCGCCGCAGAAATCTGGCGCGCCAACTCGACGTCACGAAGACTTAACCCGTCGACCTCGTGCGTCATCAGCCGTACGGTCACGTCCGAGTACCGCAGGTCAACATCGGGGTGGTGATTCGCGTCGTCAGCCAGTTTGCCGATGAGTTCAACGAGCGCGACACCCTTCGCGAAGGACCGCGTGCGAAAGTGCGTGGCGACAGCGTTCGCCAGCATCCGCCAGTCCTCAACACCCTCGGCTTCATGGAACTGCCGCGGGGTAATCCTCTCGGGCATGTTTCGAAATTTAGTCGATGAACCCTGCGTCGTCGCCCGCTCAGGGGATTTATGAAGCGGGCACTCCCCCTCGTCTCGTCGCGTCACTCGCAACATTCACCTCTCGCTCTTTCCATGGCGAACGCGCCGCTATAGGTTGGCTCGTAGCCAAGAATCACTGAGTGGACACGTTCGTTGACTCATACGTTCTGGCCGAAGGGTGCGATCCATGGTCAAACACCAACGTCGATCGTCCGTTCGCCTCGTGTCATTCTTCGTCGTCGTCGCACTTGCACTCGGTGGCTGTGGCGTATCCGCCACTTCCTCTGGCCAAACATCAACTCCTTCAGTAACGCCGACGGCGTACGTCGCGTCTAGTTCAGAGTGCGCTGCGAATTCGAACTTCATCAATCAATCGTTGACGGGACGAATAACGGGATGCTTTCGCGTGCCAGCGAACCTTGGAACGTCGCTCGTCGTTTCATTGCAGGCCTACCTCGATAACTCCATGACCACGTCAAACGAAACGACGACCACACGTGGACCGTCGTCACGTGACACGCTCTCGCTCTCCGTGGCCACGACCACCGCGCTTCCGGGCGACCACGTTGTCGTCGTCGGTTCGTACGCACGTGGCTCATCAGTCACAAAGTCGGCCTACGCCAATCTTTGCTGGGACGGGTGCCAGACTGGACTGGTCGAGCAGGCAGTTCCACTTCACTGGACCTCATCGCGTACCTTCAACGCTTCACTCGAGGTCCCGGCCTCGGCGTGGTTGGAATTGAAGAGTGGCGCCGTCTCGGTCCATCCGCTCGTATCAGGCAAGTATCAGGTAGCGATTCAGTGCGTACAACAGACGTCCGGCTGTGCGCTCAGACCCGGCGACGCCACTACGTATCTGAGTCTGAAGGCGCCGACACCTCATCGCTGCGTCACGGGACGTCCCTGCGCGTCACTTCAACTCAGTCTTCGTCACGCGGCTCCCGGCGACGAAGTGATCGTTAGCGGATGGGCTCCATTGCAGTCCATAATCGGCCAACCTTTCGGCCTCAACTTGTCTATCGCGACATCAAGGGCACACCACTACGCAGCGCTTTCGTCAAGTCAAAACTCCAAAGGCGGAGGCTTCAACGTGGTCCTCTCACCCAAGATCTTCACCGTCACCCCCGATAGCACCTGGGCTTCACTCGGTCGCCTCTCCTACGACTCGTCGACCTGGGCCGGTCCCTCGCCGCTCTCGCCAGTACCTGGTCCGCCAGAGGTCGCCTGGTGCAGTGCGTCCGGACCTACGATCACCGAGGGCACGACGTCTTCTCCGGTGCCGACCGCGGGCGTACGCGCGACATTGCGCGGATCTGGGCTCTCGCTCTTACCGGGATCCTCTTCGACGCCGCGATGCGAGACAATCATTGTCGATCCACTGCACCGCTCTTCGATCTTCGTAGGTTTTGACGCCGCTGTCGGTGGCTCCATTCCTCCGGTCTTCATGGCGGGGCTGTACACGACGAACGCCGGCGCGACGTGGCAGTGGGTGCCGACGCCAACGGGACTCTTGAAGCAGGATTTCTCCGGCTTTGAGGCTTCAGGCACGAAGGTCGTCGCGACGTTCTTTGACACCAACCAAGGCGGGGGTTACGACAGCTTCTGGCCACTCGGGTCCAATCACGGGTTGATCGACACCGAGGTGACGACCAACGGCGGCGTCAGCTGGACGCCGAGCACGCTGAGCTGTCCAAGCAGCGGGCCGTGCGAAGCGTTCGGTCCGCTGCTCTTGGGCAACTGCGCAATGAATGGCTCGAACCAGTCGCTCATGAGCGCTGTTCGCGCCAGCGCGACGAGCGCCATGGTCCGCTGGCAAAGCTCTCCCTGGGTGAGTACCGTCAACAACTGTGACGCCCAGCAGCTCGTGGCGACCTCCGCGCACGGACTCCTCCTCGTCGATCCCTCGTCGCAGTACGAACTGCTCCAATCCACGAACTCGGGTCAGTCGTGGGTGAATCGGAGCGTTCCGCGACTTCCGGGTCAGTCCTATCCCCTGTCCTACGGTGACGTACTGCTGTTCGCGCCCACTGGTGATCTGCTCGCCATGGTTAACACTCCGACAATGACCCACCAGAGGCTCTTTCGTCTCGCGCCTGGTTCTACGTCGTGGTGCCAAGTCCCAAACGTCTTTGACAACACAAAAGGCGCCTGGACGATCGATTCAATTCGCGTTGACGCCAGTGATCTTCTTTGGATCCAAACACGCTTCTCCAACAGCGCGAGCCCGCCGTCCGAACTTCACGTACTGCCTCTCTCAAAGATCAAGTGCTGATCCGTCAGCGCCCATGCTCACTTCTGGGAAGAACGTTGGACCGATAGCGGCCGACGTACACCGCGCACGGCAGTGTGAGAATTCTGTCGTCAGATCAGTTGGCGATCGCCCACTACTAGGACCTCGTCGAGTGTCAAATCTTTGAAAATGGAACGTCAACGCTAAGAGCGACGCGGACAGTGTCGCCGAGACCGATCCCCTCGGCTTCTCGCACTGATGTTTTGATCGGTACGAGATAGCCCCCGTCCTTGGGAAAGAGTGAGGTTTCCCAGCTCGTGCTCCCGATCTCCGCTACCACCGGTATCACGCCCCAGCCGTACGTAACGAGAGCGGAGACTTCGTGCAGTTCCGCACTCTCCTCTTCGGCAACGGTAACGAAATGAAACGGCGACGGTCCTCTCCAGAACCAGATCTCGCCCGTGAAACTGAGTCGCACGGAGGCAGATTAGCAATCAGTCCGAGTGAGACGTCTGACTCGTGCGGAGACTCGGCACGACAGTTCAGTATCAAGCGTTAACGACAGGTCTTGGAGACCTTCGTGGCGGCGCGTCGTGGAATCAGTCAGTCCTCGAGTCCCGACAGGTTGATTGAGTTTGGGTGGCACAGAGAAGCGCTCGACAGTTCGTCCCTCACGAAAGACACGGCGGTATGCTCAGCGCGTGACGGACGCCCAGGAGATTCATACAACACGCCTGCGGCTGGCTTTGATGCGCACCGAGGCTCTCAGTTCGTTGCTCGAAGGTGACGCCGTCACCGCGGGAGAATTTCAAGGAGTGGCGATTCCGAGCGCCTTCCTTGATTCGGTGAATGAATCATTCCTGACGAGATACTTAGAGCAAATGCTCCTCAGACCCTCACGTCAAGGCTGGGGTGTCCGCGCGATCATTCGCGAACATGATGGTCTCGTGATCGGACACTGCGGATTCCATGGGCCTCCGGAGGTGATAGGTAGGGCAGAGATTGGCTACACCATCTTTGAGGCCTACCGGGAGAACGGTTACGCGACGGAAGCCGCGCGAGGCCTTGTCGATTGGGCGCGCCTGCAAGGTTCGAAGGTCGTGTTCGCCGCCGTGTCGCCCAACAATCCTTCATCGCTTCGGGTGATTGAGAAAGCAGGTTTTCGCAGGACCACTGTCCAAGTGGACGAAATAGACGGTGAAGAGTACGTCTTCGAAGTGAGTCTCTGACCCGAGCACACGAACAACCAGGCGGACTCCATATCGGGCGCCGACGAGTCGGAACTACATTCGAAAAAGTCGGAACGCGATTTCAATCCTTCAAGTCTCACTCCGAGATACTCTCTGGCGATGAGTCGGGCGCGCGGTTTTGCAGTGTTGGTGACTGTCCTAGTGTCTGCAGTGGCGCTCAGTTCATGTAGCTCCGCAGTCGCATCGATGCCTCCGGCGTCCATTCATGGGCCAACGGGTGATCGATTTGGCGCCTCATTCCCCCACCGACCAAGTGAACGGTCCTTCGTGAACTCCGGAACGCGACAACCTCAATACGGCGTCGGCGTTCTCTCAGCCAAGGTCTTCACGAGTGGTGGGAGTGGGCCGCCGACCGTCGACGTCTCGGTGGAGTATCTGACCAACATCGTCCCGAGTCATCGAGAACGACCGTTTCTCAGAAGCTACCTGCCGACCACGCATGGGGGTCGAATTATTCGATGGCACGGTCACCTGGCGGCAACGGCGTTCGTCCCGGGCTGTGACCCGTCAGGAAACTGCGTCGGCACAATTGGCAGCCTGGTGGTGCTCGACGGAACAACCTTGTTCAATATCTTCACTCATCAGATGGATCTCGCTTCAGCGGAGGCTGAGATCAAGTCATTTCGTCTCGTCAGTCGACGTAGTTAGATCGGAACCGCGCTCGATGGAGTCTCTTCTCATCCTCTCAGCCAGCCAGAGCGCCACTGTCGCACTCTCGTTGAACAACCACCTTTTCTACATTGTTCCGCCTAATGAGGTACTGGGATGAGACTTGCTGGAAGCCCGTCGTGGTTCTTGAGTGTGACGAACGACCAAGCGGCACACGTCTGTCTCTACGTTCGTGACGTCTATTCAATCGAGGCCCGTGGCCCCGACGTGCCCCCGCCGCTGGTTGGAGATCTACGGACTGCAGAACTGATCGGGAGCGCACCCGACGCCGCTGAACTTTCGGACGCGTGGACTGCGTGGTGGCGTCGACTCGTTCACGTGACGTGTGCAGCGCAGCTGGGCAACCGATTGGGAGGAACTCCGAAAGATGATCTGCAATCCCGTGCTTCTCTTCGTCAGTCAGTGTTCGATCCGTTCGAAGAATTCGAGAGCCTTGGTGATTATCCGCCTTTGAGAAGCGCTGCGCAACAGACGTGGAGGCAAGGAGTGGCGTGGACACACACCCATGGAGCCCAGACGATGCGGCGCGGCTCACCGATACCCAAGGCCGTAGCTGACTCGATAAGCGAGGAACGCCAGGTAGATCCAGAGCAGTTGAGGGCCGCCGTACTTGTCGTAGCCGTAGTGGGCAAGTGGTTCGCTATCGCGGAACCGGGGGTACTCCTGTGCTCGGAGGAGGCGTACTTTGACGACACTCTCTTCAGTGTCGAACTTAAAAAGGTCTTTGAATCCGGCTTGAACGGACCCGGACAACAACGCTAGACGGACGAAGCGACTTCGTCTGAGCAACGATGGCTTCACTGGAGTCGGAGTCCGGACGTGGCGGACTTGTTCGCCTGCACCGGCCGATGACTCTGGAGTCGCGCGTGGCAACGGACGACCAAGTTCGTGCTGCCGCTTCGAATGGCCGATAGAGTCTTTCGAATTACTGATCGGAGTCGCCGTCATGAGTGATTGGGACAGCCAGTCGAAGGATCTTGCGGCCATCACCCTGTTCGCCGAAGACCTCAAGGGCACCAAGCAGTTCTACCTTGACGTATTCAATCTGCCCGTGCACTATGAAGACGACAATTCCGTGGTCTTCCGCTTTGGAAGCACCCTTATCAATCTGCTTCACATCACGTCCGCACCAGAACTCATTTCGCCAGCAGTTGTCGCAGCCTCCGACGGCGGAGCGCGATTCGTCTTCACTATCGAGGTGGACGACGTTGATGCTGTGTGCGAAGAATTGACGCGACGAGGCGTCACCCTACTGAATGGCCCGGTGGATCGCTGGTGGGGCATTCGCACGGCAAGTTTCACGGACCCCTGTGGCAACATCTGGGAGATAGCGAAATAGTTCTTGCGAAGTGGAACTCGCTGATCGCCGCAGCCCTTTAGGTCGGTGACAGCGTGTAGGCGACTACCTGCGACGACCCCTTTCCCTTTCCGTACTTGGGGCCACCCGCAGGGACGATCACTTTGTCGCCAGCGATGGCAATTGCTGAGTTCGTCGACCGTGGCAGCCGTTGCTGAAAGACGATCGCACCGGTTGAGCGGTTTAGTGCGAGCAGCTCCCCTTGGAACAGCGTTGTGAAAACCAAGTTGTTCGAGATCGTGGCTGCGCCGAGCGGTAGCCCATTCACCTTGGTCGTCCATTCAACCTTTCCAGTCACAAGATTCAGGGCTTCTACGTCGCCGGAGAGCTTCTTTCCGACATTCGAACCATCCACTTGATCGGTCTTGGTGAACGAGAAGGCGACGTTGCAGGTCACCACGTAGATGGTGTTCCCCGCCAGGGCCATATTGGTCAAAATGCCACCAAGCGCCCCAGGGGAATAGGTAAAGGGCACCTTCAGGTGACTTTTCCCCTCGAGGGCTTGTAGTGAGTCGTCGTCGTGGCCGTTGTGCTTTCCAACCGGTGTCCTCCAGATCAGTTTGCCGGTCGCGGCGTTCATCTCGTAGACGATGCCCATTTTTCCCCCGCCAATCACGACCGGCACTCCACGGACGTTCGCCGAGATCGGCGAGGTCTGCATGTCGTAGTCCTTGAAGTCGTCGGTGACGCCCTGGTAGTACCAGCGCAGTTTGCCCGTAGCCGCGTCAACGTTGACGTCACTGTCGGTGTAGAGCAGTGTCGATGGATCCGTCAGCGCCGACGCAACGGACTGGTACGGATTGCCAATGCCGAAGGTCACCGATCCGTCGGTGCTGACGAGCGGCGTCTCCCACGCGCCGCCCGCCCCGAGTCCGAGTTTCTCGACACCCTTATCCTTCTTCGGCACCGTCTTGAACGTCCACAGCAAGGAACCGGTCGCGGCGTTGAGGGCCAGTAGAACTCCCCCGCCAGGTAGGTGGCCGCACTGGCTCGCCAAATAGACCCGTCCGTTCGCAACCTGTGGCTGTATTCCGAAGGTGCCTTGGCCCTTCCCTAGGAGTTTGTCGTTGAACCAGACTTTGTGACCCGTCGCCGCGTTGAGAGCGAAGACTGCTGTAGGGGTCGCGCCGTAAACCATGCCGTCAACAATCGCGACGCCGTTGGGTCCCGGTCCGCTCTTCTCTTTCTTGTTCACGACGTACGACCATTCGAGTTTGCCCGTCGCCAAGGACAGCGCGTACACGTTCGAGTGGAGGTCTTGAATGTACACGACACCGTTCACGACGATTGGCGTCGCCGCAAGAGTGCCGTAGCCGCCGACACTCTTCTTCGCTTTACCGGCGAGTGTGAACGACCACGCCTTCTTCAGCGTTGACACGTTCGCTTGTGTGATCGTCGAACCCACTGTGTCGCGAGTGTTCGCCAGGTCGGCGTTCGAAAACGGCCACGACCCCGACGCATTGTTTGCAGCGACCGCGGCGTTCGTACTAATGGGTACGGAGCAGAGACCCAGCGCCAGTACCACCGTGAGGATGCGTGTCCAAGGTGAGGCCAGTCTCGCCTTCATCACTCCCCCTCGCGACTGACCTCATTGTTGCGCATAGGGCACACCGGCCGCTCGACGATGCTCGAGACCGTGGGTAGCGCCGCACGGGACGAACTAGGGGCGCCGACCCCGGGCCAGAATCGAAGTCATGACGTGCTTTGTGACGTCGCCACTAGGACCCGTCATCCGTCGCTGCACGTCCGCAAGCACTGACTCTCGAATGCCGCTGTCCAAGGCGTCAATGATCGGACCGTACGGCGTGCCGGAAGCGGCGTGAACCGCGTGAAGTACGCTCGGCCACTCCAGTTCGAGTCGTTCGACCCGTACCTCGACATCTTCGAATCCCGCGGCGTCCAGAGCGCTTTCCACCTCGGCCGTGGTCATGCCGAGGATCGATGAGTCGTAGGCCCCAGGGAACGGTTCGGGTACGTCGTGGGCTCGTAGAGCGTCGCCGTAGATGATGAACGGCTCAAGTCTCGGCGTCGACTGCCATACCGCGATGCCGACCTTGCCATCGCCACGTAGCACGCGAAACATCTCTCGTGCCGCCGCCGGCCGATCAGGAATAAACGGCAACCCCTGCTGACAGAACACGACGTCCACCGAAGTATCCGGTAATTCAAGCGCGGTCGCCGAACACTCCAACGTTTGAAGCGACACATCGCGACTGGGAAAGCCCTTCGTTACTTGGGCGAGCATTGCTGCGCTGACATCACTCGCGATCACCTGACTTCCGGGACCGCTCCGTGCTGCGGCCGCGCGCGACATAACGCCAGTGCCGGCCGCGACGTCCAGCACCGTTTGGCCCTCGTCCACACCGACGAAATCGACCAGCAATTCAGCCCACGGACAAAAGATGACTGGTTCTAAATACTCGCGATAGTTGTCCGCAACGGAACCGCCAAACAATGCTGCATCTTCGGCCATTCCTGGATTCTTCCACAGAGAATATTGTCCCCGAGGGTTCAATCGCGAAGACCCCGGGTCATCGCCCTCGTGTCGGTGAACCGACGTGCTCGAGTCGCCTTCTGGCTCGCACCGTCGCGGCCTCCCATCGTCAGCCCAGATTGAGTCCGTTCGGGCAGTTCCAGCTTCCGGTGACCGTCGCGGAGCCACTATAGGTAGTGCTGCCCACGGCGTGATACTCAACCGTGATATTGATCGAGCCCGTGGATCCCTTGTCGGTTACCGTGCCTGACGTCTCTTCAAAGGCAATGATCGGCACCCCGTTGCTCTGGAACGAGGTATCGGTCAGCGAGTGCACGTTCGCCTTCGCTACGTGATTCTTTCCTTGCTTCGAGACGTAGGCGCTCATGGCCCAGGGACCCTTACCCGCGCCAGAGATTGAGCCCTTCATGTGCGAGAGGGTCACCATGTACGACTTTCCGTTGTACGTCTTGCCGAAGGAACAGTTCGTGGACGAGGGTGTGAGAACGAGCGTCCCGCTGTGGGCACCACTGAACGTGAAGGTGTTCGACGCCGTCTTGGCATCGGCGACGGACGGAGCGAGCAGCGCGATCGCACCAGACAGCATCGTCCCGGCCATGACGGCCGCGGTCAACTTGGGCGAGCTCCATCCGCGAGTGCTCTTCATCGATGCGAACATTTTCATCTTCCTCCGGTCGTGGTGTGATTCATCTTGGCCCCGTCGAGTTCAAGCACCGGATCGTCGATAAGACGCGACGAGAGCGTCACTCAACCGGTAAATGCTCGGGGAGGCCAAATCGACTCGGCCACTCCTTCGCCCGAAGGATATCCCTGAATGGTTGTCTGAGAGCGATCGTTACGGGATTGACCTTTCTTGGAGGGTGTGGAGACAACGGTGGTGGAATCGGCGATCCGTCTCGAGCTGTCGGAAGAATCGGCTCCGTGGTTCGTCACGCCAACGCGGAAGCGATACAAATTCAGTACCGGGTCACCAGCTAGTGCGCGACTCGAATGAGAACACTAGGACCAGCAATAACGTCGCGTGACAAACCTGCCATCGAGAGTGGCTCACGTAGTCGGCTTAACCCCCTGGATAATTGAATTCAAGGTGAGAGAGCGATACCCGCGTTACGACTGAATGAAGGCGAGAAGGTCCGGGTTGATGACATCGGCGTGGGTAGTGCACATGCCGTGCGGGTAGCCCGGATACACCTTGAGCGTGCCGTTCTTGAGCAACTTGATTGTCAACAAGGACGCATCGGCGATCGGCACGACCTGGTCGTCGTCGCCGTGCATCACCAGGGTGGGAATCTCGATTGCCTTGAGGTCCTCGGTGAAGTCGGTCTCCGAGAACGCTTTGATGCCCTCGTAGTGAGCCTTGGCGCCGCCCATCATCCCTTGGCGCCACCAGTTTCGGATGACGCCCTGAGACACTGTCGCCCCTGGACGATTGAAGCCGTAGAACGGACCGGACGCGACATCGAGGAAGAACTGGGCCCGGTTGAAGCCGGTGCCTTCGCGGAAACTGTCGAACACCTCGATGGGTAAGCCGCCCGGGTTGGCGTCGGTCTTCAGCATCAGCGGTGGCACGGAGCTGATGAGAACCGCCTTGGCCACGCGGCCGGCACCGTGGCGGGCCACGTAGCGGGCGACCTCGCCGCCCCCGGTCGAGTGACCGATATGAATGGCGTCACGCAGATCGAGATGATCCACCACGGCGGCGGCGTCAGCGGCGTAGGTGTCCATATCGTGGCCGCTTGATGACTGGGTCGAACGGCCGTGGCCGCGACGGTCGTAAGCGACAACGCGATACCCATGCTGCACGAAAAACATCATTTGCGCGTCCCAGTCATCCGCGCTGAGCGGCCAACCGTGGTGGAACACGATCGGCTGGCCATCGCCCCAGTCCTTGTAGTAAAGCTCTGTACCATCTTCGGTTCTGACAAAGGGCATCTGAAGGGCTCCTCTCTGCAGCGAGGCAGGTTTGCCAAAGGGTATCCGCGCGATTTCACTCCGTCAACCGGTGTCGACACAAGGGTCCGAGTCGCTGCGAGCCGCCGCTAGCGATAGCAACGAGCGACACGTCTTTATCCGGGTAAGGCGGAAGTACTCCGCAGGCGTCATCCTCCTGATCGCAGACGATCCGGGCGCCGTCCCACCCGACTTCACTGTCGACCCGTACAGGCACTACCCCACTCAAGCAAAAGATACGTCGTGATAATTCGACTACCCCAGAAGAGATGAGGTATCACAATGGCGTCGGAGACCCGACATGACAGTTCTGCAACCTTGCACTGGCGGCTACTTCAACCTCGATCGAATGACCGCCGTCTATCCCCATCGACGGCAATGAAGCTCGTGGATGCCTCACTTGCGCAGTCTTGCCGCGGGACATCGTCCTACCTAAGTAGCGGGTCTACCTTGGATGACGCCACGTAGCAAGTCACGCTGAGAGCACGCCGAGCAAATCGTTGCGATCGGTGATTCCAAGTTAGGCGAATAAAACTCTGGTCTAGAAAATCGGTAAGTCGGTTCTGGGATATTTGGGCTACCATCCCTCAGAGTGGGTAGCGTGCAGGTTCAACCACCATTGAGCCTGCTCGAAGGGAAGTGGCGCAAGAGCGGATCCCAGGCGGGATTCACACCAAGGTCGAAAGTCCCAAGATCTTCCCAACGGAGGGGTGAGGGTTATGCGTGCATTGTCAACGATCAAGCGGATTCGAATCGTACGGGTCGAGACCCCTGATCGAAGTTCCCCCGTACGGCGGCACGGTTGGCGACCTCTGGCCCTGACCATCTCAGTCATGGCCCTGGTCGGCCTCTCCGCAGCCCCGGCGCTTGCGGCAAATACTGGATCGAGCACAGCAACAATCAACGTCGCTGGACCGGTGTACAGCGTGACGGTGAGCCCTGCAACTTTTGCGTTCGGCCTTTGTAGCACCCGCCTCGGCGCCTCGACTGGGGGCAGTCTTGGATTCCCCGATGGGTACTGCTACTACGGCACTGGCTCTGGGAGTGTCTATACGAGTGGTATCACGATTACCAATACGGGTGCGGCCGGCCACATAGACGTCAATGGTTCCAGCGCGGTTCCGTCTGACGCCGGAACCCCGTGGACCCTGTGCTCTGAGGGAGGAGGGACCTGCACCAGTCTTCAAGGAAGCCTGTACTACCCGGGAGCGAACCAGTTCCAGTTGGGCACCGAGGCCGACCCTCAGGGCAGCAACGCGTACACAATCCTCTCCAACTCGCCCGCATGTGACGCGGCTTTCGATGGTGGCACTTCGGGAGGGTGCACGGCCGCCATTGGAGCGAGCCAGATCGAAGGGATAAACCTGGCAGGTCCTGAGTCTTCGACTGACACATCGAGCACGTTCACAACGACACTCACTTGGACCGCGGGACCCTAGATAGCACGCGAGCGACACGGGAGTATTCGGGATTCAATCTGCAGTGTCCGACGGTCTGATCAATCTTCTGGAGGAAGATTCGATGGAACAGAACCTGGGTTCCCTATGAAACAGGACGGCATTCTGCACGTGAAGAAGTCGTCTCGCCCTGTTCCTCTGCGGCCGCTCACCATGCGAAATGTTGGCAAGCTTGCCATTCCGATGGTTGCCGTGGTGGGTCTCTGGGCTTCCCCAGTATCGGCGACTCGTCATGGCGGATCGAGCACGGCCACTATCCACGTGATGAGTCCCGTGAAACCCGTCGTCTCTTCCGTCAAACCGAACGCTGGACCGACAACCGGGGGCCAGGCCATCAACATCACCGGTACCGGCTTCGTGATAGGAGCAAAGGTTGAGATCGGACAGGGTAAAGAGGCAGGGCCAACCGCCATCGTGGCCTCCAACGTGGTGGTGGTTTCGAGCAAAAAGATCACCGCAACCACCGGCGGCCGGGCTCGGGCCGGGACATGGAACCTGTTCGTCATCACGGTGGGAGGGACGAGCGCGATCAACGACGGTGACAAATATCGCTACGAGGGCGGCGGCACCGGGAGTCTTCTCGCTGGGTCGACCTTGCGTAGTCCCTTGACACGTCACGTTTTCCCCATTAGGGCTCCCCGGACAGCGGTGCCATGGTGGACCAAATAATCTCGGACCAATCAAGACGGTCCGATTCGAGGTCCCGAGTGGCCTTTCTATGCTTGATAGCCTCACTGACTCTAGGAATCGTCGACCTAATGAGCGTTGGCGTCGCGCAGGCCGCGGGTTCAATCGGTGTGGGCATCCAAGCCGAGCCGCTTATGCTCGCCACAACTGCCCAGCCCGGACACAACTACCACTTCCCGACCGTCTACGTGATCAATAACGGAACACAGGGCATCATTGCAGGATTCACCGTCGAGCCGTTGAACAAAGGGGCTGAACACGTTCTTCCGGCGTCATGGATCTCGTTCCCAACCGCCAAGGTTCGCTTGCGGCCTGGGGAATCAGCCCACATTCGGGTGAACCTTCATGTGCCCCGAGGTGCTCTCACCGGCACCTATCTGAGTGACGTGGTTGTCCACGCCATCTCGAACGGTGCTTCTTCTGGCGTTGCGACTCAAATCTCAGCAGCTGCGGCCACCAAAGTCGAGTTCACCATCTCAACCAAATCAACGCACTCGGCCAATGGCATCCCCAAATGGGTACTTCCTGCTGCTTTCGCGTTGGCCGTGCTTTTATTGCTCTACCTCATATGGCGAAGTGGTCTTCGGCTCACCATCAAGAAGCCGTCGCCCTAACTCATCCGAGAGCGGTGTCCATCGCGTCCGCAGCGGATCTCGTCTCAACGTCGCCGATGTGGTCGTAGGTGTTCACGGTCATCCGGATGGACGAATGCCCTAGGTACGCGCTGGCCACTTCGACCGGTACCCCCGTGGCGAGCGACCTACTCGCGGTGGAGCGCCGCAACTCGTGGCGTTAACGGTGTCCAGCAGGCACGAGTAGTCACGTGAGCATCCGCAGGATCACTGGGTGTTACTCGAAAACCCTTGGTATCGGAGACCCGACGTTACAGGTCTGCCACCTTGCGCTGGCGACTCGGGCTGCTTGAAGCTTGATTGGTGTCGGAGACCGGACTCAACAGGATTGATATCGGAATCCAGCACCCGGTGCTCGACGTCACAGGCTCAAAGTAGCGTCCAACGCGTGTTCGCGTCTCAACAACAACTCAATGCGCGCCAGATGGAAGCTGCCTCATTTGGCGATGGACCGCTCCGAGTTCTCGCGGGGCCCGGGACCGGCAAAACGACTACCTTGAGCGCCCGAGTGGAGTTCCTTCTCGAGCGCGGGGTGGCACCGGATCGAATACTTCTCTTAACCTTCACGCGCCGCTCGGCCCGCGAGATCATCGGACGTGTACGTGCGTCGCGGCGCGATGAACAAGTTCAAACGGTCTCGGGTGGAACGTTCCACTCGGTGGCCCACCACACACTGCGTCGCCACCATGCCGCCGTCGGTCTCCCTGAAGGGTTTGGCGTTCTCGACCAAGGTGACAGCGCCGACCTGCTCGATCTGGTGCGAAGTGACCTCGGAATGCTGAGCGGCAAGCGGAGGCTCCCAAAGAAGTCCACGCTGACGGCCATCTATTCGCGCACCGTGAACACCGGCGTTCCGCTCAAGGACGTCATGAGCGATATGTCTCCCTGGTGCGTCGAACACTGCGACGATATCGCCTCTCTCTTTCGGGCCTACATAGTGAGGAAGCAGTCACTCGCCGTGCTGGACTTTGATGACCTGCTCCTGTTTTGGCGCATCGCCGTACAGCACGAAGTACTAGGAGAACGTCTTGGTGCCGCGTTCGACCACGTGCTGGTCGACGAGTTTCAAGACGTCAATCTCTTGCAACTCGATATTCTGCGGGCGCTGCGCCAACGCGATCCTCGCCTCACCATCGTCGGCGACGACGCACAGGCGATCTACGGCTTTCGTGGAGCCTCGCCTCGGTACCTGCTCGACGCGGAGCAGTACTTTGACGGGCTCACCACCATCACCCTCAATGCCAACTACCGATCATCCACTCCGATCCTCGACGTGGCGAACGCTCTCGCGGCGGACGCACCCGAGGGATTCTGTGCGGTACTACGCGAAGAGGTGCCGACAACGGGTGCCGTTCCACCGGCGCTGATCCACTGTGTCGACGAACGCCAGCAGTCCACGGTGGTCACTGACCGTGTTCTAGATCTCTACGAACAAGGGATCGCGCTCCAACGACAGGCCGTACTCTTTCGCGCCGCGCACCACAGTGCCGACCTGGAGATTGAACTAGCGCGACGTCACATTCCTTACGTTAAATACGGTGGACTCAGGTATCTCGAAGCGGCGCACGTCAAGGACCTCCTCGCCGCCTTCCGTCTCGTGGATAACCCCCGAGACGAGATGGCCTGGTTCCGGCTCTTTCAGTTGATGCCCGGCGTGGGACCGGCGAAAGCTCGACGCGCTATCGACGCGTTGCGCGACGGCGACGGAACGCTCCCCCTCTCAATGGAGGAGATAAGCCGACGTTGGCAGCACGTCAGCCACGTGCTGCCAAGCGAAACCGCCGAGATGTCCCGAGGACTCATTGAATCTCTCTGTTCGACAAACGACGAACCGCTCGTCGTGCACGCGGATCGACTGCGCCAGGCAGTGGCGCCACTCATCATCACCGCCTACGACGACGCAATCCCTCGCTTGGAAGATCTCGGCGCTCTCGTTTTAGCCTGCAGCGACGCGACGCGTCTGAGCGACGTGGCGGCGGCGCAGGCGCTCGATCCTCCGGTCTCGACGGGAAATCTTGCGGGACCGCCGATGGTCGACGAGGACTGGCTCGTCCTCTCGACCGTCCATTCAGCGAAGGGCCTCGAGTTCGACGCCGTGCACGTCATCCACGCCGCCGACGGCAACTTTCCCTCCGACATGTCGCTGGGAACACCGGAGGGATTGGAAGAGGAGCGTCGAATCTTCTACGTCGCGGTGACGAGGGCTCGACGTGATCTGGCGATCTACGTTCCGCTTCGCTATCACCATCATCGAGTCCGCGACGAACATTCTTGGGCTCAGCCTTCGAGGTTTCTCACTGAGTCGGTGCGATCAACGTTATTGGAGGTGGTCACCGCCAACGAGGCCTCTGCTGGAGACGCCGATTCACCACCAATCGTGATCGACAGTTTCGGCGCCGTGTCGAATCAGATATCACAGTTGTGGTGATCGGCAACTTACCTTTCGATGGCTCGGCGATTTCTTCGTTGGACGATCTAGACGACTAGGGTGCGATTCATGAGGTCCCGCCACCCGTCGAACGAATGAGACACCGGCGACAGCACAACGATTGCCAAGTTTCTTGTTCAGCCGGCGTATCACGCTGATGAAGATACGGTGAGTGCGGTGCTTGCAGAAGGGCCGTCTAACGATGAGATCACCCTTCAGACTGACGGCGCGCTGAAGCGCGCTGGAACATCGCTTCGTCGTTTCCTCTTCGAGAAACCGGCCAGCCAGTATTCATCCATCTCGCCAAGAACCCCCAACGGAGGTCGCACGAAGATCTTTCCATTTAATGGCAGCGGCAAAGGTCGGTAGTTCCGGCTTACGTCACGCTTGACGAAGTCGGGCCACAAACCGACAGCAGACCTCTGGCGTTGGAGACCCGACGTGACAGGTTCACTACCGGGCACAGGAGACTAGGTCCAACTGAGACGTTGAAATTGATTCCCGGACCCGATGGGTTCGGTATTACAAGATTCGAGTCGCCGAAGCCGCTCACGGCATTGCGAGCCGCGGAGCATTACGTGCGTTAGGGAATCAACACGTGAAGCGTCGACTGAGTGACTCCGACGTCTTGGGAGTAGCAAGTGGTTGCGCCGTCTATGAAGGCGAGCCAGTTGGCGTCAGCATTCAACTTCGCGTTGGCATCTTCGAAGGCTGCGAGGTTCTCGTAACCCGACAGCCACCCGACACCGCCGTAGTTGCCGGTCACGTTGGTGAGAAACATTGTTGGGCGACCAGTGGCCGACTCGGCCTTTTGAGCAATTTCAACTCCGTTAGCCAACGCGGTCATCAGCTGACCAGTTGCGCACACGGCTTGAATCGAACTAACCAGTTGAATTGAGCCGCTCTCGCCGGAGCCGTCGTACAGAGACTGGTACAACGTGTCATCCACACCGCCATTGATGAACTGCGCCCCTTCAGTGGCGAGGGCCTGATATTTGGCATCGCCCACGAGCTTCGCGAATGAAGTCTCGAGTGAACCAAGATCGTCCCACGATGAAGTCCAGGTCACTGTGCCGAATCCCGGCGACAAAGTGGTCGCCCAAAGCTGTATTTCGCTCTTCGTCACCGTTGCGACGTGATCGCGAATCGTCGACGCCCATTTAACGGCGTCGGGGCCGATTAGTCGGGCTTGCCTTGCGAACAGATACATGATCCCTCCCTCGCGTCAAGCGAGGCTCGCGGACGCCATCGCGGAAATTAACATATTTTCTGTACATTTGCGAACGAGAGAGACGAGTCTGCCTCTGGTCGTCACACCCTCAACGATGAGATGAATTGTCGTTCTCTCAGTTCGTCGGTTGGCGCCTTGTTTGCGGCATTCCTTGTGTCGGAGAAAGATCAGTGGCGCGCTCTTGCGTCGGACCAGCAGCGTTATCTATTTTCGTGGCAGTTATTTTCACGAATAGCAGGCGAAGCGGAAACGCGACGACGACGTTGCATTAAAGAAAAGAGACAATGTGGAATGATCGAATGAATCAGTTGGATGACTACTTCAAAGAGCTACAACGACAGGGAGAGCGGCAATGACACCTAATCGGCGCGGTTCAGCGGTCGTTACATTCCCGAACGATCTCGAGATTGTCGTGACGAGAGAGTTCGACGCCACGATCGAACTCGTCTTCGACGTATTGACAAATCCAGAGCATGTGAGCAAGACCGTCGCTCCATTTGGTGAGGAGGTAACTGAGTGCTCGATCGACCTACGCGTAGGAGGGAACTACCACTTCGTTTTCGTGACCGACGACGGAACCGAGTGCTCGTTTCGTGGAACCTTCTTGGAGGTCAAGCCGCCGACCCGGACTGTCGAGACGTGGCTGTTCGAAGGCTGGCCGGATGTGCAAGCCGTCGAGACGCAAGATCTACAGGAAGCTAACGGAGTGACCACGTTGACGTGGAAGCTGGCGTTCGTCGATCAGGCTGGCCGTGACCACTGGACCAAGACCGATGGCCTCGAAGCCAACTTCGATCATACGGAGGTTCTCTTGAAATCACTCTTAGATCCAAATGGAGGGCTCTCCGGGTAGTTGAGGTTCGGTACTTCCAAACCATCTGGAAGCCATCGCTCGTGGCGCCTCGTCTTCGAACCCTTACGGAGAAGTGTGGCTTAAGGTGCCGGAACTTGTTGGTGTCGAAGACCCGAAGCAACAGGTCTGCTACCAATCACTGGCGGCTGTCCTTCTGATCGGTTGCGTGTTTGGATTCCCGTACCTTTCGCAATTTGGCAGGAGAGCTGGGAAAAAGTAAACCCTCCGGAACCTGGAAAGAGCGCGATCATCGCGCCCGCAGAGTCGGAGGTATTTTGGTCCGTTCACGATGGGGCATTCACGGAACGGGACTAGAGAGTTCGACGATGAAGTCATCGTCGGGCCCGGTGGGCCACTGCTCCGGATCGTGTCCAAAGATCAGTCGGGCCCCGGACGATTCGAGTTCGCCCAACTGATGGAAACCCTCCAGTTGGGTGGTGCGGTCGAACGCGTGCGGTGGCGGGGCGAGCCGGCGTAGCGAACGCTGGAAGTAACAGGCGTCGCCGCACAGGACGAGCTCACCACCGTCGTCCGTCCGCAAAATCAGCGACTGATGCCCTGCGGTGTGTCCCGGCGTCGGAAACAAGGTCACCCGTCCGTCACCAAAAACATCGTATTCACCGTCCAGGAGATGAGGGAAGCGATCGCGATCGACATCCGCGGGCAGGTAGTTTTCTCCGTCGACGTCCGCGAGCGCCGCCAGCCATTCGGCCCGCTGGACCATCAGTTCCGAGGCGGCCAAGAGGCGACTACCTCCTCCGTGGTCAAAATGCAGATGACTCAACGCGAGGACGTCGACATCGGCGACGTCGACGCCGCAGGCCTCGAGTCGCTCGGCGAGATGCGTACCTTCTGGTAGAAGAGCGTCGAACGCGGGAGCGACGGCGAGGTACCGCGCGGATTGGCGATCCCGGAAGTCCGGATGCAGACCGGAGTCGAAGACGACAGTCGCACCGGCGTGTTCAATCAGGTAGGCCGGGACCGGAAGCCGCGCACGCCCCTGCTCACCTTCAATAAGATCCGCGACGTCCCCTTCGAGCCAGCCACAACAAAAACCCCGAACTCGCATGGTGTATTTCTTAGCATCCGAGTGCGTTGGTTCTGTTGGAGCGCTCGCCAATCAGTCAGAGACCGTTCCAACGGCAATATCTCGCGCGATTCTGGCGTTCCTATCGCCCACTCCTGAATTGGTCGGGATGAAATGAAAGCTCTTCAAAGAATGCGACCCGAGCGATAACAACCTGCGGCGGTCCGAGGAGGTATTTGGGCCGGCTCGCGGTGGGTGAATCCTTCCCCACCAGCTCTCGAAACGGGGTGTGAAACAACGCCCTATGCGGGTTCGAGTCTGCGAGCACCCCTTGAACCCGGGGACGTCAACAATCTCCGACTGGCGAATTTCAGCGTGGGAAAAGGCGTGAGCATCGAGCGGCCTCCCATACACGCGCCTTCACAGCAAAGTTCCGAACTAACCACAGGGTCGGTCATTCGTTTTCGTGACATTGCGGAGATCGAATAAACGATTGTGACTGGTGCATCGTCTTACTATTGGGAACCCTAAACCCCGAGTCGAACGGAGCGTTGCAACCAGTGGAGTTCGACACCTTCTACTCGGCAAGTTATGACCGCGTGCGCCGAGCGATGACGCTCGCGTTCCGGGACCCGGCGCTCGCGGAGGAGATAACTCAGGAGGCCTTCTTTCAAACGCTGAAGAGGTGGCCGAAGGTCTCGACGTTAGACCACCCAGAAGGGTGGACGATGGTCGTGGCCCTAAACAAAGGTCGTGACCTTCATCGTCGTCGTGTCCGTCACGATGCCAAGCAGGGTCTCATCGTCGTCCAACAGCCCGACGTCGAGTCGGGCGAGCGTCACGTCGAGGACCGGATGATGGTCTCCACTCTCCTCAAAGGCGTTTCCGATCGCCAGCGTCAGGCGTTGCTGTTGCGTTACGTCACCCAACTCACTATCCCCGAGATCGCCGTTGTTATGGGCTGCGCCGAAGGAACCGTCAAGGCAACATTGCACTCCGCTCTCGCCAAAGCGTCCCTCCAATCAAAGGAAACCACCAATGTCACCGAGTGATCAGATTCAAGACCTCTTTGACCGCGCCCTGTCGTCGGTTCCCGAGCAGGCCGTGCCGTCATCTCAGATACTTCACGAGCGCCTAAGTCAGCGTCGCGTACGTTCCCGTCTCTCAACGCTCGGCGGCGGCGCGTTGACTGCCGCTCGTTTCCCGCGTACCCGTCAGCCTCGTTTGTACGGTGGGCGCCTTCGCCCGTCGCTCGCGCTGACCGCACTGACTGTGGCCGCCGTGGTGGCTCTGGTGACCGGACTCCTCATCGCGGGCTCCAAGAGCGCGCCAGCGCCCAGTTCGTCGGCCACTTCATCCGGGGCTCTCTCATTTCGATTGGTGGATGTGACCACGTCTCCATTCCGATCCGTCTCCCCAGGAGCCACAGCTTTTGGTCTTCAGTGCGTCACCGATCTGGTGTGCTATTCAACCGGTGCCACGCAGGACGACTTTTACCGGACCACCGATGGAGGTCTCAACTGGGAACAGACGGCGCCTCTACCGAACGCTGCCGACGGACAGGCATGGACACTCTTATCCTTCTCGTGCCCCACTGTTGATATGTGCGCGATTGTCTACCTTCCCAACGACACCAACAACAATGTTCCACTTGCTCAGTTCATCCTCACTACGGACGGTGGCGCCCACTGGACTATGTCAGTGATACCCGTGCCGACGGGATATCAGAACCCTTCCGTCGGACGCTTTACTTGTGGAGATGCCAGTCACTGCCTCTTGAGCGTCAGCGGCAGCGCGTCCGCGGCGAGCGGTACCAGCTCTAGCTCTCCCCCGCAGCAAATGGGGACGTTCCTGTCTACGGCGGATGCCGGGCAGACGTGGACGCAATCAACGTCGGCGCCGAGCGTCCCGGCTGCGGGGGTGTGGACATTGAACTGCGACACAGTCGGATCATGCTTGGCGGTCTCGGCGCTTGGCAGTTCCCCGAACTCGTACATTGTCGGCTTACGTTCTGACGACTGGGGCCTGACGTGGCAGGCCGGCGCGCCCTCCGGCTCCTTCGATGCCGCCATCCTGTACGCCTCGTGTGGTGACACCACACACTGCATGCTGGTGCCCGCCGGCTCGCCGACGACCCCTTACGAAATCATCACCACCTCGAACGCCGGTGCGACCTGGCAAGTGTCAAGTCCACCGGCCGGATGGGAGAACATGCCCACGGCACTGTCATGCGCCAACGCCGATGATTGCTGGGTCGCCATATCAACGTATGACTCCAGCAGTGCGGCGGGCGCTTATAGCGAGCCCACTATTGAGACCACCCAGGATGGCGGCGCCACCTGGTCGACGATCGCCCTACCAACCGCTCAGCCGCCGATTGCAGACGTGCTCACACTGACGTGCCCCCCGACGGGCGATGGCTGCATGGGCATTGGTAACCTCAGCGACCACTTTGTGCCACCGACCTCTGGAGCACAATCTGGTCCACTGGTGATCTCCAATCTGCCCGGAGCGAACTAGCCCGAGTAACCCCGCCAAGTGGTGCTTGAGCCAGCGATAGACCTGACCGCTCATGGCGGAGAATTGAATGCCCGAGGAATGATGTCGAGGACCCGACTTCAACATTCTCCGACTGGAGGATCGTGTCTTTGAACCTGGATTCGCCCGGATGGGACTGTGCCGGTACCCATTAGTCCATCGCGTTTTGATCAAACCGTGATGCACTACCTGCTGGCACCTTAGGTTGACGACAGCAGCGTGCTGAGCTGGCCCGCGAGGACGTCGTCGTTGCCCTCAATGGCGATCAGTTTTGTTCGAGAACGTGCACCTCGTACGCACTGCACGGCGCCGGGACGAACGCCGAAGGCGTCGGCGAGTATGGCGCACACTTCGTTCGTGGCTGCGCCATCGATAGCCCGGGCCTGCACGCGCACCTGGAGAGCGCCGTCGTAGGTGCCACCAACGCTGCTCGTGGTCGACCCCGGATGAACCCGCACGGTAAATCGGATCATGCCGGGAGAGTCTCTGGCTCGAGACGGGTAGGGCGTAGCCACATTGAACTGTTCTAGCAATGAAAAGTGACTTTGTCGGCAAGTGGCCATTTACATCTCCTTGATGGGTAATCATGAACAGAGTCACTCACCAAGTGTTGCGCTCTCTCCTTGAAACCGCCAGGGCAAATCTCTTTCAAACTTGGAGGCCCTACCTAGCAACACTTTTACCAGCCACGGAACAAGTTGTCGGAGACCCGACGTAACAGGTCTGGTACCAAGCACTGGCGGCAGGTTGACTAGGTCGATCTGGTGTCGGAGACGCGACGTGGCAGAAATGCAACCTTGCCCTGGCGACTTGAATGACCGGCCGCCACGGCGCGGCACGTGGCCTGTGGCTGCCAGGCATACGGGTGGTCCGGACTTGCTTCGACACTGACAAAAACACCTTCCCATTCCACCGTTGGGATTTACAATGAAATAGGTATAGCCTCCCCCCCCACACCAATTGCAAAGGGAGACCTAATGACCGTACTTATCAGAATTTCCGCCGCCGGATTGGATCAGGCGACCTACGACCAGATGGTCCCGACCCTTCACCCACTTTTGAAAAAGCAACCCGGCTTCATCATGCACGTCGCGTATCCGATTCCCGGCGGATTCGCCGTCGGCGAAGTCTGGGATAACCAAGCCCAGCAAGAAGCCTGGTATAACGAATTCGTGAAGCCCAACCTGCCGGATCCAGACGCCATGTCCACTGAGTACTTCGAGCTTCACGCCGTCGTGCAGCCTTAGGACGACGACAAAGAGAATCGCAACAAGCTATCGCTTCTCGCGAAGCATCCGACTGATCGCCCCGTGTCGGTGACCCGACGCAACAGTTTTGCCACGTCGCACCAGCGCTTAGTGCCCTAGACCACAATTGACGAGCGTGTCGAGTGCGGCAAATCAAGATCGTTGAATTCAGTCACCGAGCGCGTCAAACTAAAACGTTCGTTCGCCACCTTGGCTCGCGACTCACTAAGAAGACAAGCGGCTTCTTTCATTGATCGAGCGATCCCTAAGTAAAGGAATCGACACGCCGACCCAAGTCGCGATTAGCAACATCCAGATGGTGAACCGGACCCAGGGGTATAGCCCACCAACAACGTTGGAGGAACTCACGCTGGTATACGTTGCTGAACCGTAGGGCAGATGTGCACCAAGCGAAACTATCCAGGCACCGAGAAAGTAGAGAACGAATCCAAAGGCGACCACTGCCACTACTCGCTGAGCACGGTTGAGCGGACGATGTTCCATGGCGAGAGCCTTTCACGTGAAGTGTCGATATTCAAACACTCAATTCCATTCTCGGTGTCGGAGAGCCGATGTCCACAATCTCCGACTGGAGAGAGGCGGTATGGTCAGTTTAAGTACGATGGATCGATGGGAATAAGGACAGCCGTCGTGCTTTACGTGCTCGCGCTGGTAGCCGTCGTGGTCGGCGTTGACGTCCTGTTCTTCAGGCACCACGCCTTGGAGCGGCTGCTAGTAAACGTCGGAATTGTCATGGTGTTCGCGGCGTTCTATTTGACATTCTTGAAGCGTCCATGACCCGACGCAACAGATCTGCTACCAGGCACTGGCGACTTGCGACTGCGCCGTCGTGACAAGCAATTTGGCTTCAACGCAACGGTCTCTCGCTTCGTCACGATCGCGAGGGTGTAAGGCCTTGGCCCAACTTTTAGTTTCCTTTCCAGCCAAGTTGACTGACTTCTAAACCGCAAGCGACGTCGACTTTGAAACCAAACAGGTACACGTCCCCAGCCGAGTTCGGAAGTTCGATGGTCAAGTTCGTGTACGTATTCGCAGCCGCTACTTTGTCGATCTTGGTGGCTCCGCCTGTATTGAGCGCGTTGCAATAGTCCGCGGTACTGAGCAAAAGCTCCCCACTCATTCGAGGGGACAGCACGGTCGACGGAAGATCACCGGCGAATGTCCCGTGTTTAGTGACGTGCAACGTGTACGTGCGATTATCCCTAATGCCTTGTATTTTTGGGTAACTCGATAACTCGCACGTTGTGTGACCCACATTGATAAGTGCGATTGTGTAGATGAAATTCTGCGTTGCAGCACCCGTGCCAACGTACGCACCCCAAAGGTCGTCCCCCTTGCAAGGAGCAACGTGGGGGGTAGACGCTGAGGCCACGGAAGTTCCCGCGCTCGTCATCGGCACTCCGACCGCAAAGCAAAACGCGGTCAGCGCTAATCGAAGAATGAGTCCGATCGATCGCCGTTTCATGCTCACCTCCGCTGAAGGGGTGCAATGCTCCCTCATGCGAAATGGTAGCCACGCGAGAATTAGGACAGGGCCGAAGACTGTTCGTGTCGGAGACCCGACATGACAGTTCTGCAGCTAGCCATTGGCGATTGATAATGGATGGAAAGTAGACAACAATCGAAGAGTGCCTGCGTCCATTATCGTGCTGAACGGAGCCAGCAGTAGTGGGAAGACAACAATCGCGAGAGCACTTCAGGACCTCTGGCCACGCCCTCTGATCCTCACGGGAATCGATGCGTTTATTCTCGGATGGCCGGATAGCTACGCGACGTATCCGGCGGACGATGGCTCGCCCGCCGCGCCGAGCGCGGGCGTTCGCATTGTCCCTGGCCTCGGCCCGGCTCCGTCGTGGATTCCAGAATTTGGTGATGACTTTCACACGATGATGCGACTCGCACATGAGTCGTGGGCCTTGATCAGTCAAGGCGGCGTCAACCTTGTCATCGATCACGTTCTTATCGACCCAACCTTGCGCAAACAGGCCAGAGACACTCTCGTTGGTGCGTTCTGGGTTGGCGTGATGTGCGACGTCGACGAACTAATTAGACGCGAGACTGCTCGAGGCGATCGCCACGTCGGTTTCGCATCAGGTACGTCGGCCGTAGTCCACCGAGAGATGATCTACGACCTGGTCATCGACACGACGGCAACATCAACTGAGCTACTCGCGCGTCAGGTCTACGACGCCCTTATGGCGAGTTAGAGAGGCTCCTCGTTCAAACGCGGCATCAGCCGAGACATCCTGAGAAATTGTCTGGCGTCGGAGACCCGAAGCAACAGATCTGCTAACAAGCATTGGCGGCTCGGCCTGGCGAGTTCATGACTCCCGTGCTCAAGACTTTACGACCAGATGTACTCCTCAGCGATCGCACCATCGCGCCATTTCGCTACGGTAACCATGCGCGCACCGTTTTCGAACTCACCGATGACGCACGTCCATTCTCCAGACCCGAACTTGATCGGGTGTGACGTGATCTGGGGCGGTGTACCGCCGCCATTTTGCTCAACGTATGACTTCATTGCTTCGACGTGTCCATCAATCCCGTGGGTCGGGGGCTGTCCTTGCCAGTCCACTAGGACGTCGTTGGTGTGATAGTGAGCGAAGACACCATTCCAGTCGGCTCCGTTCCATCCCACGAAGTCGAGATCGTCCATTCCTTGAAGATTGCGTTCAACTGCGTCGTCGTTGGACATTTCCAGAGCGCCTCCTGTGTAAACGAGTCATTCATCGACTCGAGGCGATGGTATACCGAAGAACTGTCACGCCGCCGCTGACCGCGAACCTCGGTCCTGAATGATGTCTACAGAGAAGTGGGACCCAAGGTACGGCAGATTGTTGGTGTCGGAGACCCGACGTGACGCGAATGCAACCTCGCGCTGGCGACTTGAGCCAAACCGGCCACGATCCATGCCGGAGACTGGACTTTATGCCGTCACAACGGGAACTTTCCCGTTCTGCCTTCTCTGAACGGTCACCGAACTACCCCCATCACTCGAACGCAGTTCGCCACGCACTGTACGAAGACGAATACCTCTTTCGCAATAGCACGCACCACCACGCCACAAGTGCGTTTAAAGGGACCTCTAGTTGTTAGCCAGGGGGTTCGCAACTTTCTTCTGTACCTAGGTTTCCTCTTTGGTTTTACGAACTAACTATTAGGGTGCGGCAATGACTAAACGCACAGTACTCATAACTGGAGGATCACGAGGCATTGGGGCAGCCATCGCTCGCGAATTCGCGGGGGCCGGTGATCGCATTGCAATTCACTACGTCTCCTCGAATTTAGATGCGGAGAGCGTTGTTGAATCTCTATCGGGTGACGGCCATGTCACTGCCCAAGCTGATTTGCGCGATCCCCAGGCAATCCGAAGGATGGTCGACCACGTCGCTCACGAATTTGGAAAGATTGATGTGCTGATCAACAATGCCGGGATCTTCATTGATCATCCCATTGAATCCACAACCTATGAGGACTGGCAAAGTGCCTGGGAGCAAACAATAGGTGTGAACCTAATTGGCGCCGCCAATGTCACTTGGTGCGCGTTGCAACATATGCCTAAAAATGCCACATCACGAATTGTAAACATTGGCTCGCGTGGAGCTTTCCGTGGAGAACCGGCTAACCCGGCTTACGGCGCCTCTAAAGCTGCAATCGTGGCTTTTGGTCAGTCAATTGCGAAGGCGTTAGCACCGATGCATATTGGTGTCACAACATTGGCTCCAGGATTTGTTGAAACTGAAATGGCGTCGAGATATTTGGAAGGCCCTGAAGGCGATGGGATTCGTTCCCAAAGTCCATTTAATCGAGTTGCAAAACCAGAAGAATTGGCAAAAGCTGTCTACTTCCTCGCGTCCGCTGATAGCGAATGGGCCAGCGGAGCCGTTTTGGATTTCAATGGTGCATCTTATTTACGCATGTAAATTACTTCGCCAATTCATGCAAACCATGGCCACACCCCCACCTAGGCATTGACTAAATGGGTTGAGTCCCATTGCCCAAAACCGTCACGGGAAACTTCCCGCTTTTTGGTGTCGGAAACCCGACGCAACAAGTCTGCAATCAGTCACTGGCGCTTGACCCTCCACTAATTGCCACCAAACCCCATTGATCATCGCCGTTGTCTTCGAGGGTATGTTTGTTGGGCTGGTGGCTGATTTCGAAGTTGAGCTGGTTTGTCAGGTCCTCAAGCGTCTAGCGTTTTGTTGCCTATCGGCGCGGAGGACATCCACTCTCTGCGGCCTTGAGGCAGCAGATCGGAGGTGCGGAGGAGAGTGACTTGTCACCTCATCGCACTCTCTTTCGATGCGAACGACCCGCTCCGTCTCGCTCGCTTCTGGGCCGGCGTCTTGGGCTGGGAGACAGCCGACGACCCCCACGACGGCATTGCGCTTCTGCCGAGCGATGACACCGGGTTCGAAATCCAATTTCTTCCAACTCCGGAGCAGAAGGTCGGTCAGAACCAGATGCACTTCGATCTAACGAGCACGTCTCTCGAGGACCAGCAGCAGACGGTGGCGAGGTCGCTCGGGCTCGGCGCCCGGCACATCGACATCGGTCAACGCCCAGAGGAAGGTCATGTTGTGCTCGCAGATCCCGAAGGTAACGAGTTCTGCGTCATAGGACCAGATAATGACTTCCTCGCCGACTGCGGATTCATCGGAGCGGTTGCCTGTGAGGGTTCCCAGGAAGTCGGGTACTTCTGGAGCGAAGCGCTGGGCTGGCCGTTGGTCTGGGATCAAGACCAAGAAACCGCGATTCGCTCGCCGCGCGGCGGTCCGAAAATCACCTGGGGCGGTCCGCCACTGACGCCGAAGACCCGGAAGTACCGGTTGCATTTCGACCTCGCGCCACCCATCCACGATGATCAGCTAACGGAGGTCGACCGTCTCATCTCCCTCGGGGCGACTCGCATCGACATTGGTCAGGGCGAAGTCAGTTGGGTGGTCATGGCCGATCCCGACGGCCATGAGTTCTGTGTGTTGACGCCGCGATAGCGCGACCAGATCCCGGATTGCCGGCGACCCCGGCTCCGAGAAGCCGCGCCGAACTACTAAAAACAGATGCAATCCGAAGTGTCTACTTTGACGTAACGAATCATTACTGATGTCTTAACCAAGTAAATTGGTGTCGGAGACCGGACGTGACAGGTCTGGTACCAGGCTTTGGCGATTACTCGCGCACATGACGATTCAAACCAGTTAAGGGTTGTCTACTGATACACGTCTCGTCGGTGACCCAAGGTGACCACCACGATCAGGAGAACTCCGTCGTCAATCGTGTAAATGATGCGGTAGTCGCCCACTCTGAGCCTGTAGCCAGGTCGTCCACGAAGTGGTCGCGATGCGGGCGGACGTGGATCGAGTGCGAGAAGTGCGATCGCTCCTTGAATTCGGGGCTGGACTGAACGGTCTACCTTGCGAATCTCACGGAGAGCCGCCGGCCTGAATTCGATGCGGTAGTCACTCACGACCAGCCGAGGTCAATCTTTACCTGCTCCCAGGGAATGTTCTTCCCCTCTTCGATCATTGCGTTGTCGAACGCGATGACGTCCAGTGATTCCTCAAAAGCGTCGAGCATCTCGTCGTAGTGGCTGGGACTCACCACCACCGCTGCCCGACGTCCGTAGTGCTCAAGGACGACAGGCTCTGATTGCGACATCTCCACGACCTCGGAAAGTTTTTCACGTGCTTTGCTGACGGATATTCTGCTCATTACACGATTGTACAATGTTGGAGAGTCTTTTGTACAACATGGTGTCGGAGACCCGATATGCCGTCTCGCGAGCGAAGACTCAGCGGGCGGGAACCGGCTCCGACGACGGCTGCCACTCCCGCCTGATCAGTCCGTACACCCACGAGTCCGAGACCTCGCCATTCACGACGCAGTCTTCCCGCAACGTCCCTTCACGCACGAATCCGAGTTTCTCCAGGACGCGGGCAGATGCCGCATTGCGCGTATCGGTCTCGGCCTGGACTCGATTCATTTCCAGCGTGTCGAATGCCCACTGAAGCAAGGCCCGCGCTGCCTCGGTCGCGTAGCCATGGCCCCACGCTGCGTCGTCGAGGCAGTAGCCCATCGACGCACTGCGGTAATCCGGGTTCCACCGGGTCAGACTGCACCAGCCAATGAACGCCCCGTCGGAAACACGGTCCACAGCCAGCCGCGTTCCGGTGCCCGCCTCGGCAATCTGTCGGCAAGTCGTTATGAACTGCTCGGCGCGCAGACGTTCGCTCCAGGGCGGCGCGTCCCAGTAGCGAAGCACGGTGGCGTTGCTGTGCAGCGCGAAGAGGGCGTTCGCGTCCGAGTCGTTGAAGGGACGCAGTCGCAGGCGAGCGGTGTGCAGCGTGGGAGTTGCCCAGGACATGCGTGCCATGGTACGTCGTCGCGAAGTCCTACGGCTACATCGTTCGAAGTATGGACAATTTGCCGCACCACTCCTCATAAGTAACATTCGTCGCATGCTCAAAATCGAACAACTCACTATTGATGCGATCAATCCCAGGAGTCAAGCCGAGTTTTGGCAACGGGTACTCCATTGGAACATTTCCGACGACAGCGATGAAGACCTGGTGATGCTTACGCCGCCAGCAGGAGTCCGCGGAGAGGGGATGTCACCTGACTTGCTTTTTTTGAAAGTCCCTGAAGTGAAGACGCTGAAAAATCGACTTCACTTGGATTTTCGACCCGACGCCCAAGACGATGAAGTGCTTCGAATCGAGGCGCTGGGTGGACGACGAATTTCGATTGGCCAAGATCCGTCGGTGACTTGGGTCGTCATGGCCGACCCCGAAGGTAACGAATTCTGCATTTTGAGTGCGTTTCAGTACGACGAGTTGGAGGATGCGAACCCCGAAGGAGCGTAGGCATCGAAGGAACCTGTGTCGAGAAGCTTGCGCCAAGGACTCAAACTTCTAGCTAGTTGGTCGAAAGAAACGACTCGCTTGGAGATGTGTCGCGACAATTGAAAGTCTCCGCAACGATGAGATTGAACGTCGGCAACAACGGAAGAACGCCGCGTGTTCATTGAAGAACTCGTGGAGTCGGTGACCGTCTGCCCGAATCACTTTGAGGTATCCGTTTACGGCACCCCAACTTTCAAGTTCCTGTCCAGAGAGGTAGGCATGAGAGAGTCGGCCTTTGTTGGTGTCGGAGACCCGACGTAATCGGTCCGCTACTAAGCACTGGCGTTTATCTGCTTAAGCCAATCTGGCATCGGAAACCTGACGTCATGGGAATACCACTTGCATTGGAGGCTCATCTGAAGTGATGAGTCCGTCACGGCATCAGACATATCGTTAGCCGCTGCGAGTGAATGGAACGCCCTGCTCGGGACGACCTGGATCCGGCCATGGCTCCTTACCCTCGGCATCACCCTTCCAGACGCTGATGGCATGACGACCACAAGGATCGGCGTGGTGATACTGCACACCTGCCAAAACTCCCGCCGCGTAGTCGTCGAGCAGTTGTGCGTCAGGTTCCTTCCACCCGTTGGCAACCGCCCAGCGGCGCACCAAGAATGGCGGGAAGTCGAAGCCTCCATTTCGCAAGTGTTTGAATACCGCGATCGCGTAGTCGCGTGAATGTCTATCCAGCATGCTGAAGTAGCGGCGAAATTGGTCCTGTAGCCGTGGACCACGACGGTGATAGACACGGCGTGTAATTGATTTCAACGCCTCAATCACGACTGGATCAAGTGTGCGAGCCTTGGAAGTGCCACTGTCAACCATTCGTCAACTATGGCTCATTCACAAGTTCAAAAGCCAAAGACTCAATGCAACGAAGAATATTGACCCGCGCATGTGCCGGGAGTTAACAGATGAACAGACCAAGGAGAACTCCTCCATCGAGAGCCTGGCGCAGCGACAATGCGACCTTGCACTGGCGGCTTGATCCAGTGAATTCATGACTCGAGTCGGAGACCCGACGTGACAGGTCTGCTACCAAGCATTGGCGCCTCGATCCAGTTCGGCCCTCAACGGAGTCGTCGGTAGAAGGAGTGCTCGGTCCATCGGAAATCGTCGACAAATGCCATTAGCTTTTGAGTGGCTGCTTGTCTGACAGAATACGAAACCAATGAAAGATTCGGAACCCACCGATGTGACAATCCTGTGGGGGCCTCAGCTCTACGGAAATCCCTGTCGCGAGTGCGACTTCAACTGGGAACTCTCGGCTGCGGACGCTGTCAGTCTTGTCCAGCAACTTCCCAAGCTCTACGCCGCTCGACTCGACGGCGCAACCGGGAAGGAGACCTGTTCGGACCTCGCCTGGTCTGTCAGCGCGTACGTGAGTCACGTTGCGGACAATCTTCGAATCTGGAGTGAACGGCTCGCCGGAGCGAGGTTATCGGGCGAGCGTCGAGTTGCTGGATACGACCAGGATCTGCTTGGATTGGCCCGGCGCTACGACGCGATCAATCTTCACGCAGCGCAGTGGTCGCTCGATTGGGCTGTACGGGAGTGGTCCGATTCAATACGCCTCGCACTCGCTGCGGGCACGGAGCTGCACCATTCCGATCGTGGACGACAGAGCGCTGAAGACGTCGCAAGGAATAATGCGCACGACGCCAGTCACCATCTGTGGGACATAGGACGAATCATCTCGGCAAACGAGTGAATGCACCGGTCAACGAACCGGTGGGCTAACTCTGGTGTCGGAGACCCGACGTGACAATACTGATGCCAAGCACTGGCACATGAGGCTTTGCTGCATTGCGGTCCAGTTATGGTCGGAGTGCGTTGGACTGACAGGATTTCAGAAGACTTAGAAAGAAGGCTGATATGGAAGCTGGATCGCTACGTCGCATCTGCGTGACGGGAGCAAGTGGGAAGGCCGGACGAGCCGTAGTGCGAGACCTTCTCCAACACGGCTACGAGGTCGTTGCTACGGATATTGAGGTTTCTAGAGAGGATGCGGGAAAAGGACTTCTTCGTGCAGACCTGACTGATTACGGTCAGGCGGTCGAGGTGCTCAAGGGCGTCGACGCCGTTATCCATCTCGCCAACATTCCAGCCCCCGGTCTGCAGACGCCCTCCGTCACGTTCAACACCAATATGGCGATGAACTTCAACATCTTTTACGCTGCGGTGAGCAACGGCCTGAGTCGGGTCGTGTGGGCGTCAAGCGAGACGACGCTCGGCCTCTTTTTTGGAGTTACCCGTCAGCAGTTTCCTTCCATGGAAGTTGATGGACGGCCTCCTCGATACGCCCCAGTCGACGAAGACCACTACCCATATCCGACGGTCACATACGCACTTTCCAAGGTTGCGAGTGAGACCATCGCCGGGCAGATATCCGAGTGGTCAGAAGTACCGTTCCTAGCGCTTCGCTTCTCCAACATCATGTACCCCGAGGATTACCAGGAGTTCCCCTCGTTCTGGTCAAATCCCCATCTGCGTAAATGGAATCTGTGGGGCTACGTTGACGTCCGAGACGTCGCCACTGCGTGTCGCCAGGCGCTGACCGCACCTTCCGAGGCTGTCGCAGGAAGCCTTGGCTTGATCATTGCCGCAGCGGACACCGTCATGAATCGACCATCGGTCGGACTTATGACCGAAGTATTCCCCGGGGTGCCGTTGACTCGCGACATCGGCGAATATGAGACGTTGCTCGCAATCAACCGTGCCCGAGAAACTATTGGCTATGAACCGCACCATTCCTGGCGAGACCATATTCCCGAGTCTTCACTATGAGCTAGACGCTCAACGATGAACTACTCCAACGGACGGCTGACGCACGCCTTTGCGATCGAAACACATTCAGTACCGTGTCGAGCCGTCCCCATGAGGTCTCGACGGAGAAACGCTCCTACGTGACAGTGACGAACCGTCAAGCGTGATACCAACGTCACTCCATTTTTGGTGTCGGAGACCCGACGCAACTGGTCTGCTACCAAGCATTGGCGTCTGACATCAGTCGATCCTGAATTTTTACCATGCTTTGTGATTCAACCTGTTTCGGCTTGACGCATACTTTGGTGAACCACGCGGAACTATGGATTGTCTCGCCCTTCAAGGAGATTCCGAAGCCACCTGTCCGTAGACTTCCACTCTGTTGTAGCAAATCTCGTCATTACTTCGATCAATACAACGAAGAAGCAGAGCATCGCCGCGGGAAATAGTACTAATGGGAGATACACAGTTCCATGGTCGGTGGCTAGGTCGGTAATGAGACCGATCAGGCCAGCCACTAGGAAGAGAGTAACGAAGCTGAACCAAATGATGGAAAAGACTGGAGCAAAAAGATCGGGTCCAACGTCTCCGGTCAACCAAGTTCCGCGCTCACCAGCTCCGACCAAGCCCCTGAAGATGAACCGCCCGGAGTTTCTAAAACCACTTCGGTGCGACACGCTCACCGACCATGTGGGAACAACGCCTTGAACCTCCACGGCACTTCCAACGAAACCAACTGCCAACAACTTCGCCGGAGTCAGGTTTTGGGACAGTCGCAATGAGACTTCCACGGGTGTTAGTGGACTCCAGAGAATGTAGGCGTGGCGTCTTAGGCGAACTTTGAACCAATTACGTCCAAATTGAAGGATTGCCACGGACGTCGACGAACTATTTGGTGCTTCTGGTGGCGATTGTCGATGCGGTCTTGGTACCGACAATGAGTTTCATCGGTCCATCCTTATCACTCCCGACATCAATTGCAATCCGAGGGCACCAGAAACTCATGGCGATGCAACGTAACAGGTCTGGTACCAAACACTGGCGTCCAATTACTAAAGCCAATCTGGTGTCGGAGACCCGAAGCAACAGGTCTGCAACCTTGCACTGGCGGCTTGAGCTGACGAGACCAGGTCACAGGCGAGGCCCAGTCATATGACGGGTGATGATGAGTCCGTGTGAGCACGAAACGGACGGCTTGACTCTCACCCTGGGGGAGGTCGCATACTTGCTATGTCGTGCTGTCCGGCGCGACGGCGAGGAAGTGAGCGATATGGAAGAAGTCAGCATCGGCGAGTTCGCACGACGGTCGCGCCTTTCGGTCAAGGCGCTTCGCCTCTACGACGAACTCGGCGTGCTCATCCCTGCGCGGGTCGACAGAGACTCGGGCTATCGCTACTACGACGACGCGCAGCTTGAAACGGCGCGTCTCGTCGCGATGCTGCGCCAGCTTGAATTTCCGCTTGCCTCGATCAAGGAGCTGCTCGCACGCGATCCGGCTGATGCCGCGAAGCGGATTGCGGCGCACTGGCGGGAGGTCGAGTCCGCACACGACGCGCGCCGCGAACTCGCCGACTACCTCGTCAACCGACTGAGCGGAAAGAGGATTGTCATGCATGAAGTTGCCACGCGCGAGATGCCCGAGCGGAGCGTGCTCTGC
>PMOI01000009.1 GCA_003162475.1 Acidimicrobiaceae bacterium | reverse complement strand
CACGAAAAAGACAACGAAGAAGTAGGGGATCTGATGACGAAGGTGCGCGTTGAGTCAGACACCATGGGCTCCATTGAGGTTCCCGGTGACCACTACTGGGGTGCCCAGACTGAGCGCAGTCTCCACCACTTCGCGATTGGAAGCGAAACTATGCCCGTGGCTGTCATTCGGGCCTTCGGTGTCTTGAAGCTGGCGTCGGCCCAGGTAAATCACGCGCTGGGCAAGCTCGGCGACGAACAAGCTGCGCTCATCGAACGCGCCGCGCAGGAAGTCATCGACGGTGCTTTGGCGGGGGAGTTTCCGCTTCGAATCTGGCAGACCGGATCGGGAACGCAAACGAATATGAACGTCAACGAAGTGATTTCGAATCGCGCCATTGAACTTGCGGGCGGCGTCCTCGGTTCTAAAGTTCCCGTGCACCCGAATGACGACGTAAACATGTCCCAGTCGTCAAACGACACTTTTCCAACCGCAATGCACATCGCGGCAGTAACGGAGATTACTGACCGACTGATGCCGTCCGTCACAAGGCTGCGTGACGCCCTCGACGAAAAGGCGAAGTCCTTCGTCAACGTCACCAAGATCGGCCGCACACATCTCATGGATGCTGTGCCGTTGACACTTGGCCAGGAGTTTTCGGGCTACGTCGCACAACTCGATGCCGATCTGGACCGTCTCGCCGTTGTGCTTCCAGGCCTCTTCGAACTTGCGGCCGGTGGCACCGCGGTGGGAACTGGTCTTAATACGCACCCTGAATTCGGGGTACGCGTCGCCAAGGCGATCACGGAGTTGACGGGAAAGCCCTTCGTGACCGCCCCGAATAAGTTCGCAGCGCTCGCGGCCCACGACGCGTTGATCTTTGCTCATGGTGCAATCAAGACATTGGCAGCCAGTCTGACCAAGATCGCGGACGATCTTCGCTGGCTTGGTTCAGGACCTCGATCGGGTCTCGGTGAACTACAACTACCCGAAAATGAGCCCGGTAGCTCCATCATGCCGGGCAAGGTGAACCCGACACAGAGCGAAGCGATGATCATGGTCGGTATTCAAGTCTTTGGCAACGACACCGCCGTCGCGATCGGCGGTTCGAGAGGCAATCTCGAATTGAACGTCTGTAAGCCCGTAATCATTTATAACTTCTGTAACTCGATTGACCTGCTCACCGACGCGTGCGATCGATTCCGTGAATTCTGTGTTGAAGGTTTGGCGCCGGACTACGAGCAGATCCAGAATCACCTCAACAACTCATTGATGCTGGTGACGGCCCTCAATCCGATCATCGGATACGACAAGGCCGCACAAGTGGCGAAGAAAGCGCACAAGGAACGCTCGACTCTACGCGAAGCGGCGCTCTCGTTGGGCTTTCTGAGTGCGGAACAGTTCGACGCGGCGGTCGTCCCCGACGAAATGACGCATCCCTAGGACCGAGACGCGTCGTCGCCCAGTGTCCGAGGGCGAACCGTTGACTCATCGCTTCGAGTCGCTCCACCAAAGTTGCGCCGGGTGCTCAGCGACTTTGTCGGCGCGGCGTGTGACGACATCAAGGAAGCGGGGTAATCTTCGCGATTTCGCTTGCCGGTGAATCTCAGGCCAGCGAGAGGAATCCCGACGTGATGCACAGTCCGAACGCTCCAATGATCAGTAGACCCGCGACGAGCGTGCCCACGACGATCTTCGTGCCTCGCCCGCGCCCGGTCGCGATGGGACGCGGCATGTACCAATCAGGCAACAGGCTTCGTTCGAATCCAAAGCCCCAGTTCCATGGCACGGCGTCGTCGTCAATGGGCGCACCGTAGTCAGCCGCCATCGCGAGTTTTGTCAACTCTTCATCAGTGAACGCGTCTGAAGCAGAGTGGTTACCGATGGGACTTCGCGAAAAGTGATCCACTACTTTCTCCGATGCGCTTACGACGGATGACGTCGTAGAAGTCAACCTACACCTGCTCACTTCATGTGACACGTCGGGATTCATGCGACGTGACGAGTACGTCACTGTCGAACTGTTCACCTCATTCACGAATCGTGTGACGAAGACGAGAAAACTTTTCTCTGATCGTTCAATGCACGAGAAGTGCATGATCGACCGGCCTTCGCGTCATTCACGACGACACTGATTTCGTTACGAGTGCTCCCCGTAAGATGGGTGTGAATGCTTAGGCCGGTAACGAAGTGCTTCATCGCGATTTTGGTTGCGGTCGCTGCCCCCCTCTCGATAATCGAGGTCGCCGGCGCCAGCGTGCCAAAGGTTTCGACGGCAACGGGTTACGACATCAGTTTTCCCCAGTGCAGCGAAACGCTCCCGTCCGCGCCGGGTTTTGGCATCGTGGGGGTCAACGATGGATCCCCGCTCACGACCAACCCCTGTCTGTCGAGGGAGTTGCTGTGGGCGAAGGTGGCACAGAATTCGTCGCCCTCGTTCTACGCCAACACCGCAAACCCCGGACCGGCGTACACGACGAAATGGCCCACCAGCCAATCGACTCCACAAGTCTGCGCGGGGGATAACTCGTCGGCGTGCTCTTACGACTACGGCTGGAACTCGGCGGGGGTCTCCTTCACGAACGCCGTGAACGCCGAGACGGCGAATGGATCGACCTCGCCCGCGTCGGCCGCGGCGTCGACGCCGTGGTGGCTCGACGTAGAGACCGGCAACAGTTGGCAGACGACGGAAGCACAGTACGGACCCACGAAGGCGTCCGACACGAACGATCAGGCAATGCTTCAGGGCGAGATCGCGTACTTCTCGTCCGTCGGCGCTTCTTCTGTCGGTATCTATTCAACGACGTACCAGTGGACGAAGATCACCGGTGGGTCCGGAACGTCGTTCGCCTCGATTCCGGTCTGGATTCCCGGTGCGCCGACGTTGAGTGCCGCCCAGTCGGCGTGCGGCTTGTCGACCTTCACCGGCGGCCCTGTGAAGATGACCCAGTACCCCTCCAATGGTTTCGACGGTGACTACGTCTGTGGCCAGGCGTTGAACGCCAACACGGGCTCGACGTCGGTCGCGGGATCGTCTACCTTCACGGATCAACTGGCGGCGAGCGACGGGAACGGGGCGCTGACGTACACCGAGACCACGGGTGCGCCCGCCCTCGTCGTTTCCTCAGCTGGACTTATGACGACGAGTGGTTCGCTAGCGCTGGGCACCTACTCGACGTCCGGCACGACCGTAGACGCCAGTGGCGTCGCGGGATCGTACTCATTCACCCTCAGCGTCGGTCTGCTCGCCCAGGGAGCGCCCGTCTCGGCCTCTACGACGACGACGCGATCGTCAACTTTCACGTCCCAGCTCGCGCTGAATGGCGTCACCGGATCCGCGACCTACAGCCAAACCAGAGGTTCTCCGTCCCTCGTCGTCTCTTCGAGCGGTCACGTTTCGACGAGCGGCGCGTTGGCGCCAGGTGCGTACACGGCGTCAGGGTCCGTCGTTGACTCCTCAGGTGATCAAGGAGCGTTCACGTTCACCCTTCACGTGACGTCCGTCACCACGCCGCCGCCGTCGGCACCGGTCACGCCCAAGGCCGTCGCGGTCGTGGGCCACGCCGTCGCTGGCAAGACGGAGACGCTGACGATCAAAGGATCAGGCTTCTACGGCCAGCCGCGAATAACGAGCCACGTGAGAACGACCGCGCAGGTCACGAAGGACACGGGCACGTCACTGAGTGTCCGAGTAAAGGTCAAGTCCGGATCGAGGAAGGGCGTGTTTCAATTCACTCTGACCTTCGCTCACGGCACCACGTGCACGGTGAAGTACCTTCAGCGATAGTTCCTTGCCGCAGTGAGTTACGGCGCCGTACTTTGAATGACGAAAGTGGCGCGGTAGTTTTTGGACTATGAATATCGTTCACGAAAGAGTGCGTCAGGGATGAACCCGATTCTCCAGAGCCTGGGTCTGACGGAACTCGACCACCTCGACGATAGCGAGGGGTTGAACGTCGGCAGGGTCGTGATCTCTCACGGAGCCAGCGCGGACGTTATCTGGGTCGGGAACGACGATCTCGAGGTCGAGGCGCGATGCGAGTTCGCGGCGAACCTGGACCTCATCCCGGTCGCGGGGGACTGGGTCATCGTTCGCGACGACCGCATCGCCAGGGTGCTGCCTCGAAGGAGCGAGCTCCGTCGCCCTCACCCCAACGGCCGCGACGTGCAGATTCTTGCGGCGAACGTCGATCTCGTGTTGATCGTGGTGCCAATCGATTTGGCCCTGAACGTTCGGCTGCTCGAGCGGCTCTCCATCATGGCGTGGGACAGTGGCGCTCGTCCGTTGGTGGTGGTGACGAAGGTCGACGGCGTTCGTGACGTCTCCACTATTGAATCCGATATCGAAGCAGAACTACCTGGGGTCGACGTTCTCATGACGAGTGCCGTCGACGGCGTGGGCATCGGCGCACTCGGTGGCCACCTCGGCCGTGGCGTCACGGCGGTCATGCTCGGAGCGTCGGGCGCGGGCAAGACCTCACTCTTGAACGCGCTGGAAGGAAGTTCGGAACTTACGAGAAGCGTCGGGCGAAGTGGGGAAGGGCGCCACGCAACTACGACGCGCAAGCTCTATCGATTGAAGGCCGGAGGGGTGTTACTCGACATACCGGGCATCCGCCTTCTCGACGTGATGCTCGACGAGGAGGGTCTCAGTTCGATGTTCGAGGATATCGACGACCTCACTGAACAGTGTCGCTTTCGTAACTGCCGTCATCAAGGCGACGACGGGTGTGCCGTCGAGGCTGCGGTGGCGTCAGGGAATCTCTCTCCTCAACGTCTGGAGACGTGGCGGCGAATGCGCTTAGAACTGGCACACCACGAACGTTTACGCGATCCCGCCGCGATGGCGGCCCAGCGCAAACAGTGGAAGGCCGCCGCAAAGGGCTCGAAAGAGAAGCCCTGAACGGATCACTCGACGTCCAATGACGGCGAAGTGCCAACCGTGCTTACGATCGGATCATTGAAGCACGGAAGGTTCCCCGCGCGGTCACCGTGGGTGACTACTTCACCGGAAGATTCCACAGGGCCATCCAGCGAGAGAGATCCTTCTCGATGGGCAGGTCCGTACCGAGAAACGACTTCACCCGTAGCTCGAGTTCGTTATTGCGCTGCGAGGAACCGGTCGGCGCGAACGGGTAGAACGTGCCCTGTTTTAAGAGGTACACCATGCGCACCGATCCTTCGCCCGGCGGCGTCTTGGGCACGAAACCAAAGACGGCGCACAAGAGCCGTGGGCCGAGACCGTGTTCGACCATTGAGGTGTTAGCCGCGTGTACGCGCGTCACCAACGCCTCGAAGTCGGGATCCGTGACGACGAGCCACTCGAAACCGAGATCATCCGTCGTCAGCGTGACCTTGTTCGTGGTCTCGTCAAAGTTAAGGAGCTGCATGATGTCGTCGTCCGTGGTGATCGTGCTTTCGCCGCTACCCCCCTTGAAGCAGAGCCCTGCCTGACCGGAACTGACGAGGTCGAGTTCGCTCTCGAGGGTCAGGGCCGCCGTGGGCAGAGCGAAGAGGTTGTCGAGATTAGGCGCTACTTGTTTGGTACGCCCAAACAGCGCGTCGCGCAGTCCCACTAGCCGTTGAGTTCCTTCTCGAGCTTGTTCAGCTGGTCGAGACGCTTCTCGAGCGACGGGTGCGACGAAAACAGGGTGGCTGCCGTGCCACCGGCCAAGGCCGGCGCGAAGAAGAAGGCGTTCATCCCTTCGGACTTGCGAAGGTCGGTTCGCGGGATCTTGCCGATGTCGCCCGTGATGTGCACGAGCGCGGCCGCGAGGACACTGGGCTTGCCGATCAGGATCGCGCCCGAGCGGTCGGCCGCGAGTTCACGGTAGCGAGAGAGCGCCATCGTCAAGAGATAGGCAATCACGTAGATGACGATCGACACGAGCATCGTGACCATTTCCAAGAGCACGATGTTTTGATCGCCGCGTCCACGCCCACCGCCGCGTCCGCCGAACATCGCGCCGAACATTGCAATGCGGCTCACGAGACCGGCCAACATGCCCACGCCCGACGCGATGGTCATGATCGCAACGTCGCGATGGGCGACGTGACTGAGTTCGTGCGCGAGCACCGCTTCGAGTTCTTCGTCGTTGAGTCGTTGCATGAGCCCGCGGGTCGCGCAGATAACGGCGTGATTGGGACTACGCCCAGTGGCGAAAGCGTTGGGCATGTCCAACTCCGATATTCCCACTCGAGGCTTCTTCATGTCAGCGAGGAGGCACAGGCGATCGACGATCTCGTGCAGTCGCGGCTCTTGCTGGGGCGTGACCTCGTGCGCTTGCATCGAGAACATCGCGATCTTGTCCGAGAAGTAGTACTGGGAGAAGATGAGCGCGGCCGCGATCACGATCACCAACACCGTCGAGACGCCCAGGCTCAACATCACCGAGACGATGATCGCGTAGAGCGCCACGAGCGCGGCGCCCGTGATGAACATTCGAACGTTGAGCTTGTGGTCCGTATCGATCTTCGTTTTGGCCACGGTTAGTTGCCGTCGTTGGTGGGCGCTGGGCTCGACGCGGTGCTCGTGCCGGCGGGCAGTTCACTTGTCGTGCCCGTGGCCTTCAACGCTGCGATTTGGGCGTCGATGTCCGAGGTGGCCGAAGCCTTGTCGAGCTGCGCCTGGATGTCGTCGTTCGTGCTGGTGAGGTCGGTGAGGGCGCCCGAGGCGAGAAGTTCGTCCAGGGCCCCGCTTCGTGCCTGCATTTCGGAGACCTTGTCCTGTGCGCGCTGCATGGCGGCTCCGGCGTCACCCATCGACGTGGAAATGCCACTGACGGCTTCGTTGACGTGCGCGGAGGCTTCAGCGGCCGTGTACGAGGCCTTGATGGTCTCCTTCCGCGTGCGAAAGGCTTCGACCTGGCTCTGGAGCTTGGAGGCGGTGGCTTCGAGTTTTTGCTGTTGATCGTCAATGGAGGCGTGCTGGACCTCGAGGTCCTTCAGCTGACCCGCGATGGCCTCGCGTCGGGTGAGGGCCTCACGAGCGAGGGGCTCGTTACCTTGGGCGAGCGCGGCCTTGGCCTGGTCGGCGAGTTTGCCGCCCTGACTTTTTAGCTGCTCAGCTTGAATCTCGATGCGCTTACGCGCGGTGGCGACGTCGGCGACGGCGCGCTTCACCTTGGTGACGTTCTCGAGCTGCTGTTCGTACGAGAGGTCGAGGGTCTGACGCGGATCCTCGGCCTTGTTGAGGGCGTCGTTGGCCTTCGCTTGGAAAATCGTCTGGACGCGCTTCATAATGCCCACGTGGGCCTCCTTTTGCTACTCATCCAGACTAGGTCGAACGAACGAAGCGGGCGTCAACACGCACTACGACCAAGGGTGTCGATTACCTAATTTCCGGGTAAATCTTTATCCTGAGCGCGAGCTTGAGCGCCCAGTTCTTGGCGGTACGCCTCGAGTTCATCGCCGATCTCATCGTTCGACGACGCCAAAATACGCAGCGCTAACAGCCCCGCGTTGGTGGCGCCGTTGATCGCGACCGTCGCCACCGGGACGCCCCGAGGCATTTGAACAATCGAGAGCAGTGAGTCCAGACCGTCGAGTCGAGCGAGCGCCACGGGCACCCCGATCACGGGCAGTGTCGTCACGGCCGCCAGCATGCCGGGCAGGTGAGCGGCACCCCCGGCGCCGGCGATCAACACTTTGAGACCGCGAGCGCGCGCGCTCTTGGCGTACTCGAGCATCGCTTCGGGCGTGCGGTGCGCCGAGATCACGTGGAGTTCGTAGCCGACCTTGAAGCGATCGAGGATCGTCGCGGCGTCGTTCATCACCTCGAGGTCCGACGACGAACCCATCACGACTCCCACGACTGGCTCCACTAGATCTCCTGGGTCACGGTGCCGTACGCGCGGGCACTGTTCCATGCTCTCACGTGTGGACTCGTGGGTTCGTCACCGAGCGCGGTGACGTGACCGAGTTTGCGACCCGGTCGCCACGTTTTCCCGTAGTCGTGGACGAACGTGTCGCCGACGTTGCGCGCCGCGTCGAGTGAACCGGGTTCGTCCGCACCTACGACGTTCACCATGACGGCGTTGCTCGCCAGCGTCGTGACGTCCCCCAGTGACTGACCGCTGACGGCACGTAAGTGTTGGGCGAACTGACTCGTCACCGCGCCCTCAATAGTCCAGTGCCCCGTGTTGTGGGGCCGAAGTGCCACTTCGTTGACCACGAGTCCACGCGCGGTGACGAAGTATTCGATGGCCATCACGCCGACGCCCTGGACAAGATTGGCGACGCGTTCGCTCAGTTGACGCGCGTCGTCGAGTGCAGCGGCGTCGACGTCGCTTGGAAAACGGACTTCAACGCACATCCCCTCACGTTGCACGGTCGTCACGAGCGGGTAAAAGACCAACGACCCGATGACTGACCTCGCAACGAGCTGGGCGACTTCACTCGTCAACTCGAGACGTTCCTCGACGACGACCTCGCCGGCGCGAGCGAAGTCGTCGATGATCTCGTAGGTCTCGCCTCGCGTGGAGGGAAAAGCGACGCCGCGTCCGTCGTAGCCGCCGCGAGCCACCTTCACGACCGGCGACGTGACCACGCTGTTGAGAAAGGGGTCCAGCCGCTCATCTCTTGACGAGCGAACGACGAGAAAGCGCGGGACGGCGATGCCGGCGTCGTCGAGGGCCTGGCGTTGGTACGCCTTGTCGACGGCGAAGCGCAGTGCCGCGCTACCCGGGCGAAGCACGACGCCGTTGGCTTCCAATCGTTCGAGAACGTCGAGGTCGACGAGTTCGTGATCGAAGGTGATCACGTCGACCTCACCGGCGAGCGCACGAAGGGCTTGCTCGTCATTCGCGGCGCCGAGCAGCACGGCCTGGCACGTCGCGACCGCGCTGTCGTCGTTGGAAGTCGCGAGCACAGTGATCGCGACGCCCACGTCGGAAGAGGCTTCACCCATCATGCGCGCGAGTTGGCCCGCACCCACGACGCCAACGCGCGGTGAGACGGTAAGTTTGTTGGCATCGGACACGAGGGAAACGCTAGTGGTCTTGAAGGAGCGTCGAGAATGCGCATTGCACTGGGGCTTGATACCGATGGACCCCTCGAGAAGACAGTGGAGCGAGCCACGCGCCTGCGCGATCGGGGATTTCGCAGCCTCTGGTCATCGCAGATCTTCGGCCCCGACACGTTGACGGTACTCGCCGTCGTCGGACGCGAGTTGTCCGATCTCGACCTCGGTACGTCGGTTATCCCAATCCAACCCCGTCATCCCTCGATGCTCGCCGCGCAGGCACGCACCGTGCAAGACGCTATTGGTGGTCATCTCTCGCTCGGCGTAGGTCTCTCGCACCGGGTGGTCGTGGAAGGACTGTGGGGCATCTCTTTCGAACGACCGGCGCAGTACATGCGCGAGTACCTCGACGCGCTGGCGCCGATGCTGCGCGGAGAGAACGTCAACGTCCAGGGCGAGCGCGTCAAAGCCGTCACGATGGGTACTCTCGGACCCAAGGGCGTCGCGACGCCGAGCCTCTTGATTGCGGCACTCGGTCCCCAGATGCTCAAGCTCGCGGGAACGCTCGCCGACGGCACCGTTCTGTGGATGACCGGACCCAAGACGATCGCAGCGCACATCGTGCCCACGATTCGTGAGGCGGCCTCAGCCGCGGGCCGCGCGGCGCCGCGCGTGGTCTGCGCCTTACCCGTCACCGTCACCTCCGACGTTGCCGGTGCACGAGAGCGACTTAACGCCCAGTACGCGACGTACGGAACGCTGCCGAGTTACGCGGCGATGATCGAGCGCGAAGGAGCAACCGGACCGGCCGACGTCTCACTAATCGGAACGAAGTCGCAGGTTCTCGATCAGCTTCATGAGTTGGCAGAAGCTGGCGTCACTGAATTCTCTGGCGCTCCGTCGGGCACGAGCGAAGAACGCGAAGGCGCTCTCGAGGTATTGATGGAGTACCAGCACGACGCCTAGAGACTAGGCATCAAAATAGATTTTGTCGCGCCGTTAAACTTCATTCCCTACCGAGGTGTAAATAAATATGTCAGTCGTCGCTTCACTGCTCTCTATCGTGCTCTTTTTGGCCTTCAGCTCGGCGGGGGCCCAGAAGATCATCTTCAATCCCGTGATGTCCAAGGCCGCTGGTCATCTGGGATTCACGAAACGGTCGTATCGGGGAATCGGGTTGATCGAAGTACTCGGCGCGATTGGCCTGTTGATCGGTCTCGCAGCCAAAGGGTCGTCACTCCTCGCCATCGTGAACGAGATCGCCGCCGCGGGACTCTTCGTGATGATGGTGTTGGCCGTGACCTTTCACCTTCGAAATGGTGACAAGGCCAAGTACTTCGCGCCCGCGCTGATCCTTGGCGTTCTGGCATTACTGGAGCTGATCTTTCGCCTGAACTAGGCGTTACATCGGCACCTTCGTGTGCTTGAACTCGTTGAGCGCGCCTTGATTGCTCATCAAGTTGACCAACGACTCGATCAGGGTAATCGACGCTCCTGGGTCATCGCTTGGTGCGTTCATATAGCGCACGAACGTCGCGTCGTTCTCCACGACGAAGGTGGGCACGCCAAAGGCTTCGAAATGATCGAACTCTCGGAAGCTCTCACCGATGACCTTGTGGGGACGTCGTGATTCGACGTCGTCGAAGACCTGAGCGATATCGACGCCCGTCGAAGCGAGTACGCCGGTTATCTCTTCGGATGTCACGAGACGGATTGCGCGTTCGTGGCGAGCGCGAAAGAGCGCCTCGTGGGCGTCGAGGAAGTACTCGGATTGAGAATCACGAATTGAGGTGCTCACGGCCAGAGCTAACAGCTCTTCGTCGCGCGTGGGATCGTCCCAGACGTCCGGGGCGCCGTCAGCCTTGTAGCCCTGGCTCATCGTCCAGGGAACGAAAGCCACGTCGAAGTCCGCGCCCGCGCGAAGCGCCGTGATCACGTGCAGATGGATGTTCTTCGCGAACGGGCAGCGATAGTCGTAGGAAAGTTGGAAGGAAAGCATGGCACTAGCCTAAGGACTAGCGGGTCGGTACCGGCACGCCCTGACTACGACAGAGGTCCTTGTAAGCGCAGAAACGACAGGCGTTTGACGAAGGCGTCGCCGGAAAATCGCCGTCATCGTAGTAGCGATTGATCTTCGTCCACGCGGTGGCGGCCGCGTTCGCGCGCGCCTTCACCACGACGTCGGTCACGTTACGTTCAATCGACTGTCCGTGCGCGACGTACATCAAGCGGATGGTCGTAGGGCGCTCACCGAGCTTGGCCTCGCAGAGCGCCGCGTAGAGTTCGGCGTTGGCGAACGTCTTGCTGTCGTAGTTGCGATTGGGCAGGGCACCTGTCTTGTAGTCGACGATCGTCAGCGAACCATCTGGGTCACGGTCCAGGCGGTCGAGGATGCCGTAGAGCGGCGCGCCGTTGACATCGACGCCAAGTCGTAGTTCGACGCCTTCACTCGCTACCGTGGTCGGGTCCTCCATTTCGAAGTACCGCAGCAGGATCGCCTCGGTCTCGCTGAGGAGTCGCGCCAACATGGCCTCGTCGAGACCAATGTCGAGTCGCACGTCGTCGGTGAGGATCGCTTCGACGGCGGGCGTCACGTACTCGCGCGCCTTCGCAATGGTGCGTTGGTCACCCTCCAACAGGAAGAGTTGCTCGAAGACGTAGTGGACAAATCGGCCCTTCGCCGTCGCGTACGAGGCCGGTTGGGGTAGACGCTCGATCGAGGCGTGTTGGTAGCGGCGCGGACATGTTTGAAAGTCGGACAGTCGTGAGGGGGAGAGCGACTTTGGTAGTGGTTGATCGAAGGCCATGGTGCCACGCTAGGTCAATGCTGTGACGCGACTCCCGGCCTTCCTGGGTAACAATGGAGAGATGGCACGCAACACGATCGTTACCCGTCGCGGTCAGATCGTGCGCTCGACCGTGTGGCAGGGGGCGCGCTTTGGCGACAAGGTCGTGGTCAACGCGCCGAAAGAACTTCGTCAATCGTGGACCTTCGTGGCGCACGTCCTCAATGAAGCCACGGGCGAGGAGTGGGTGGAAGTGCGAGGAGGACGAGTCGGCGAATCGAAGGGCCGATCGTTTCGCTGCGAGTTGATCTACCCGGGCGGAGCGAAGAGGGGCTCGCGGGTCGTGGGCCTCTCGCTCGCTACGGCGCCGCAGTTGGCGTTGGGTGAACCCGTTTCTCGTCGATCTCGTTGATGCGCTTTGACTTGAGAATGTAGAGACCCGGTACGACGCAGATAACGCTGAGCAGCACGAAGTACATGCGAATCCCTACGACGTTCGCGATTTCTCCGGCGAGGACGAGCCCCAGCGGCGCGACACCGAGCGAGACGAACCAATCCACCGAACCGGCCCGGCCCAAGAGTTCACGTGGCACTTCGCTCTGCATCATTGATTCCCAGATCACGTTGCCAAAGATCATCATCGGTGAGGCGATGATGGGAAAGAAGATGATCTCCCAGAAGTTCGTGGCGACCCCCATGATCAGGGCCGAAAGAGTGCCGATCGACCAATAGATCCACATGACCCTCACCCGACGCTTCGGCGAAGGCAGGTTGGACATCACGAGCGCGCCGATGACGCCGGCCACCCCCGAGGCTGCCTCCAAGAAACCGACGTACACCTTGGCGTAGTGCAAGTTGTGGAGCAAGAAAAAGGGAATGAGGACGAACATCGGGCTGAAGAGGAACGCGTTCGAGAGCGCCACGGCGACGAGTGTCGTCCACAGCCAACGAGTTCGGCGAACGTAGTGGACCCCTTCTTTGATGTCGTCGATCATGGAGTTCTCCTCCTTCCGACCAGGCTTCGGCGTGGGTTTCATCAGCCACAGTGCACTCGCGCTTACGACGAAGGTCGCGCAGTCCACGCCCATCGCGATACTCGTGCTGTACGCCGCGAGTAGGCCCCCGACAGCGGGGCCAATCATTCCCCCCATCAAGTTGTTCGACAGTGGCCGCAACGAGTTCATCGCCGGCAGGAGATCCTCGGGCACGATCTCGGGGGTTAGCGCGGATATCGCTGGGAAGAACAACGCGTCGAAACAGCCAAAAAGGGCGCCGAAGACCATGAGTTCCCAGAAGCGCAAAAGACCCGTCGCGATCATGATCACGAGAACGCCGGTCAGGACTGCGCGAGCCACGTCGGAGATGATGAGGAGTACTCTGCGCGAGAATCGGTCGACGATGGCGCCGCCGATGAGCAAGAAGATGACGAGGGGGGTCATGCGCGCCGCGGCGAACCACGCGAGTTTGGTGAGGCTACCCGTTGTGTCATAGACGAGGAGCGTGAGGGCGACGAGGGCGACGCCGTCGCCAAAGTTGGACACCGTCTGTCCGGAGACAAGTAGTGCCGGTTCACGGTTCTTCAGTAGCAGAACGAGCGCCAACTTCTTTTTCACCGCTCTAAAGTACGCGAGGTCGGTCCGGGAACTTCGGAAACGCGACTACAACTCTCGGGCCCGCGCGACGACTTGTTAGGGATTGTTCAATGAACTTTCGAGCGAGCTCGTGAGTTCCATCGGCGTGACGCGATCGATCGAAACGGTGTCGCACCCCACCCAGGCCGCCGCCTCGCGCAGCGCCAACGCAATCTGATCGATTGCACCCGCGTGATGAACGACAACGTGGCGAGCGTGCAACGTCGTGCCAACCCGCTTGGGATCGACCAATCCGACGATCCGGTCATTCGAGAGAACCGGCATCGCGAAATAGCCCACGACTCGCTTGGGCGCTGGCACGTAGGCCTCGAGGCGGTACGCGATCTTGAAGAGTCGCTCCAATCGGGCGCGATCCCACAGCAACGAATCAAAAGGTGACAACATGACGTTCCGGCCCCGCATATTCGGTTGTAGCCCCTTCTCGGCGCTCTCGGAGAGGTACGCGATCTCGCGCCACCCTTCTACCTTGACGGGTCGAAGGGTGGTCGTTGGCAACACCGATCGCACCGTCGACGCGGCGAAGCCGTGGTACGCAGCGAGGTCCTTTGCGGTGGCGACACCCATGGCGATCGCCGCTGATTCCACGAGAATCCGCGCGCAGGACTCGCTATCCAACTCCTGGTCGCGCAGTCCCGACGGGATTACTCGTTCCGCAAGGTCGTAGACGCGCTCGAAGCCGCGCCGTTCGCGACAGACCACCGTGCCCACGTCGAGGAGCCACTCAACAGCGATCTTGACTTCGGACCAGTCCCACCAGACGCCGCCTTTCTTGGCGCCACCGAGCTCGCGCGCGGTACGTGGTCCTTCGTCTCGTAAGCGTTGGAGAACGCCCGCACAACTAAGTTCTTGGTCTTCCAGTTGATGCCACCGAAATCCTCGCTCGGTTCTCGATCTACGCTGCGCCGCGAAGGCCGGCCACATTTCTAAGGGCAACACGCAGGCGGCGTGCGACCAGTACTCGAACGTTTCGGCTTGAGGGCCCCAGTAGGCATCCTCAATCTTCTTGCGGGGAATCGCCCCTAGGCGCGCGTACGCGACGAGTTCGTGTGAGCGCGCAAGTACCGAGATCGTGTCAAGTTGCACACCTCGAAGACGCGCCACCACTCCCTTCGCGCCACTGCGGGACCGAGGTCCCCGTAGTCCTTGTGCGTAGAGCGCGATTCGCGTCGCCTCGCGGCCGGATAGTTCGTCGCGGACTTCAGGCGTGGACGACGTTTTCGACACGGGCTGAGCGTATCGTGCGCACGTGACTCAGGACCAACGCAGAAGCGTTGACGTCGGCGGGCGCGACTGCCTTCGAGACAATGAGTGAGTTACCCGGTCTCCTGCTCGGCGAATGACCGTCGAATTCTGCGAAAGGCCGTTGACGTTGGAGACGGAAATCGAGCGAGACCGCGTGTGCCTGATGTCGTTGGCTCGGCGGGTGAAGGCCAAGAGCGCGAGCGACGCGGTCTGGTACTGATGGGGACTAGAGGTCTCCAGCAGCGAACTGGTGGCACCGGTAACACGTGACCGGTCCCTCGACCGCGAGAGGAGCGGTCTGCATACCGCACAGGGTCGTCTTGGGAGTAGCTGACCCCCGGTAGTGGACGTCCTTATCGACGTCGTTGAGCGCCTTCACCTTCACGAAACTATCCATGCGCCCGACTGTACTCATCTTCGGCAGCGCTCTTAGCCAAGAGCCCTCGTTGCCGCGTTCCAACGATCGACACGTGGCCGTGGGGGATCGTTGGCCAAACGACACCCGTACATGGCGCGCAGGGTGTTCACGTCCGGTGTTCGACAATCGGGTTAGCGGTAAACGTCGTCGCGCATCCTTCGCTGCAAAAATAGTAAACGACCCCATCGTGCGTTACGGTGGCGGCCGCGTTCGCGGTATCCACCGTCATACCGCAGACCGGGTCGATCGCCACGTTCATGACGTCCATCGGCATCGAGTCATCTTCGTTACCCATATGCATTCCTTCGTGTGAAGACGCGTGGCCCGATGACGTTGTCGGATCCTTTAGGAACTTTGCGGGATCGGCCTCGAACCGTTGCGCGCACCGGTCGGAACAGAAGTACACGCGCGAACCTTTGTGAAGGACTGACGCGGGAGCGTTGGACGTTTGCACCTGCATGCCGCAGACCGGGTCAAGCGCGTAACCTCCACCACCACCGAGTCGCAGACGATTGCGATAGGTCCAGTAGAGAACGACAAATATCGCGAGAAAGATGATATTGAGATACGTCGTGTAGTTCCACGAGAAGTGAGCTGGAGCTATCTGGACGGGACGGGTCTTGGGTACCAAGTGGGTCGCCGTGAAGAGTCCCTCAGTGAGAAGGCCCGCCAGCGACATCACCCCCCAAAAGAGTGCCAGCATCTTGAGCGTGAGTTTCGTGCCGTAGTACCGGCGATAGATGAGCAACAGTGGGAACGCGATGAGATCGGCGAAGATGAACGACACCACGCCGCCAAACGAGATGCCGCCGCGCCAGAGCGCGGCGGCGAGTGGCACGTTACCAATCGAGCACACGAAGCTGATGATCGCGATGAACGGTCCTACGACAACGTTCTCGAGGCTCGTCCAGAAACCATGACCGTGTATGAAGACGAGATTCCAAAAGTGAACTGGTACGAGGACCGCTAGGAACCCGGCGAAGGTGTAACCCAAGAGGAGCTCACGACGAAGCATCGTGAGATCGGCCATCGTGTAGGTCGCGGCGTTCGCCCAGCCCCCCTTCGAACGAAGCTTTGTCGACCAGGGCTGGCTTTGGAGTTCGGACTCGGTGTGGTGGGCGTGTTCGTCGTGGTCGTGCGCACTCGTGACCTGGACTTCGAGTCGATCCCTCGCCACTTGGATCTGGCGACCCCGAAACCAAAGGCCTCCCACCGAGGCCAAGAGAACCACCATGATCGCCCCGCCGACAAACTCGCTGGCGGCGAACTGCCAGCCCATGAGGACGACGAGGATGATGCCAAGTTCCAGTACAAGATTGGTGGACGCGAACATGAACACCATTGACGACGTGAAGTCGGCACCTTTGGCGAACAGTGACTTCGACATCGCCGAAGCGGCGTAGCTGCACGAGGACGAGATCGCCCCATAGCCCGAAGCGCGAGCTACCGCAGCCGGTCCATGATTACCGAGCTTTCGCTGCATCGATTGTCGACTCACGAAGGCCTGGACGGCACCGGAAAGTCCGAAACCGAGAATCAGTGGCCAGAGGGTCTCCCAAAACATGAAGAAACCTTCACGCACGCTTCGTCCGATGTCGTCGATCCAACCAGTGGAGGCGAACGAAAATGCTGTCACGAGCGAACGAGACGAGCTATCGCGGCCGAGGCTTCATTGAGCTTGGCCGTCGCCTCATCGCCGCCCGCTTTCACGGCGTTGGCTACACAGTGGCCCAAGTGGTCGTCGAGGAGGACGAGGGCCACCGACTGAAGTGCACGGGTGGCCGCCGAGACCTGTTCGAGGATGTCGATGCAGTAGCGGTCTTCTTCGACCATGCGTTGAAGGCCTCGAATCTGTCCCTCGATCCGTCGGAGCCGCTTTTGAACGACGTCCTTGTCACTGGTGTATCCCGGTTGTGCTGACATATTTGATACCCCCTACCAGTATTGAGTCTATGGCCAAAACCCTCGGGCCGCACTAGCAGATGACGACGGAGTCGGTGCTTGACGAGACGAATGCCCGTGGCAACCTCGATTCTCGACGTTCAGCATCGGTTCAGCAAAAGTCTGGTGATCGTGCGTCTTCCCGTCGAATTCTCTGGAGCGGGTGACGGAGCTCGGTCAGTGCGGAAAAAATTTTCGAAACGCTGACAAATCCTGCTATAACCAGACTAACTAAACAATTTGTTGTCGCATTAACGCGGTAAGTCTTCACATCGATGAAGGCTTTGCTTCATTCATTTTAAGGGTGGAGTTATGACGAAGGCTGCAAGACTGGCTACGGTTTCCGGGCTCTTCTTGGTAGCGGCCGGTCTTATTGTGTGGGCACTCTCAGCGTGGCTCGCTCCTGGGGTGCCCGGTGGCGTGATGAATTTCACCCACGCGCAAGCCAGAGGGCGACCGGTCCATTTGACGGTGCAAACTGTTGGCACGATTGGCTTCGGCAAGCACCCAACGTGGGTGTCCTACCTCGTGAGGAATCCAACGACCGGTAAGTGGGTGCAGAACACGTCGTGGGAACTGCCCGCGTACTCGGTCATCGATATGACGGTCTATCAGTACGACACGGGTAGCCCACTGCGCAATCAAAAGTATGGCCAAGTGCTGGGCGTTATTGGCGGAACGGCAACCCTCAACGGCAAGTCGTTTAGCGAGTACAACTCAAACACCGGTAACGGGTTTGGCCATACATTTTCGATTCCGCAGTTTGGTGTGAACGTGCCACTGGTTGGAGTGAGTTCCACCGGCAACGTCTGTGGGTCCGCCCCCTGTACGACACAGTACGCACACAACATCGTGAATTTTAGTTTCAAGACACCGGGACCCGGAAGTTACTACTGGCAATGCTTCGTGCCCTGCGGAGTCGGATACTTCCTTGGTAACGGTGGGCCTATGTCAACGCAGAACTACATGGGTGGTGAATTGGAAGTGGTGAACGTCTCATGACGTCCGAGAGCGCAACGAAAGCGGCGCCGCGCCACTTGCGTCGTGTGACGCTGATTTGGTTCGTCTCGTCCGTAGTAGCCGATCTCTTGTTCTGGTTCCTCGCGGGACCTCACATGCCACCGGGAAGAATGACTTCGACCGCGGCCTCAAATCAGAGCGACTTCAACATACTTATGGTCGTTGCGTTGCCGGTACTTCTTGGCGTGTGGGAGTTCATCTTGTACGCCTTGATCACCTGGCGGTCGAAGCGTCCCGGCGTGCCCGAGCCCATCGGTGGTCCCGCAGCTGCAGGCAACCAAAAGGTTGAAGTCTCGTGGGTTGCCATTACTGCGACCCTGGTCATCCTCCTCGTGGCCTTTGGCACTGTTGAACTCATCGTCAACGAGGGTGCCGGCGCCGGTGAGGGGCCGAACCCAATTTGGCAACCCGCTGGTGTAAATCAGGCGGAAGCCAACGCGCTTGCGGGAACCGGTACGTGGGCGCCAGGTGGAAACGACATATTGGTCGTTCAAGTGATAGGTCAACAGTGGGAGTGGACGTACCGCTACCCGACGTTTGGCGGATTCGAGTCACAGCAACTCATTCTGCCCAACAACACCACGATCGCCTTCAACGTCACGTCGCTTGACGTTATCCACAGTTTTTGGGCCTATCAGCTCGAAGTAAAGGCTGACGCGAACCCTCAGGTGAATGACGTGGCATTCACGAAGACTCGACAACTCGGTAACTTCGTGGTCCGTTGCAGTGAGTTGTGCGGGATCTGGCACGCCGACATGTACGACTACGGCAAGGTTGTGTCGCCGGCGGCCTTTCTCCATTGGGTAACCACGAGCGAGGCGAAGAATGCCGCCAACACGGCGGATCTTCCTGCGTTCGCGTGGACGTACGTGCCAGACGCGAACGGCGCGGCCGGTGGCTACTATCCCGACGGCAACGTGACGCCGTACAGCCGCGTTGAGGTTTACGGTTCCACGCAGCCGGGTTCGTGATGACGTACACCCTTGAGATTGAACCAGCGTCAATGGACTAAGAAGGGGAATTTGCGCGATGGAAAATATCGAAGATCTGTCGACCGAAGTGGTCACCAATAGCGACGCGCCGCCAGCAGTGACACTTCAAGCCAAGCCGAAGCGGCCCGGTTGGTTCAGCCAACATCTCGGGACCGCAATCTTGTTTGGTTTCCTTGGTTATATCTTGGGGCACTGGTTCGGTAACTACATCTCCAGCGACTACTCCTACGTCGTCAGCAGTGGTCAGAACTCGATAGCTGACCTCTTGGCCTTGGTCGGTATGGTGATTGGTTGGCTGGGGGGTATCGGCGCGCTGAACTATCCGTTCGCGAAGATTCTTGGCCGTGGGGCTCCAGCGGAAGTTGAATACGAAGGCCTCAGCAAATACTTCCGCTACAACCTTGATCACAAAGTGGTCGGCCTGCAGTACGTGGTGGGAGTGCTGCTGTTCTTATTCACCGGCGGACTTCTCGCGATGGCTATTCGTACCGAACTACTGAACCCAACGACCCACGCTTTTAGTGCGGATACCTACATCAAAATCGTCAGTGAACACGGAACGATCATGATGATGATGGCGACGTCCATCATCATTGGTCCACTGGCCAACTACTTTGTCCCACTCATGATCGGGGCTCGCCGTATGGCCTTTCCCCGGATTGAAGCGTTCAGTTTTTGGATTTTCACCGCTGGCTTCTTGGTCATCGTCGCGGCGCTTCCTTACGGTGGTTTCCCTACCGGATGGACGGGTTACGCGCCTCTTCAAACGCAAGCCGGCCCTGGGATGATTGCCTATCTCTTTGGATTTTGCGTTGTTGGGCTCGGCATGATGGCCGCTGGTTTCAACATCGCAGCCACTGTCATCAACTACCGCGCCCCGGGAATGACCTGGGGTCGACTCCCCGTCTTTGTGTGGGGGGCTCTGTCGACTACTGCGTTGCTGATGCTCGCAACGCCTGTGCTGTTCGCCGCTTGCGTCTTTGGACTGTTGGACGAGACGGTGCAGACTGCGTTTTTCGTCAACGAACACGGTGGTAGTTCCTTCATGTGGGAGAACCTCTTCTGGTTCTTTGGTCACCCCGAGGTCTACATCATGGCGCTGCCGGGGTTCGGAATTGTTGGAGAGATCATCCCCGTCTTCACTCGCAAGCCTCTCTTCGCGTATCGAATCGCGGCCGCCGGGATGATGGGCGTGGCGCTACTGTCATTCTTCGTTTGGCAACACCACCTTTTCGAAAGCGGCATTAACCCAGATATGCGGCCGCTGTTTTCATTAACGACCGAAATGGTTTCAATTCCGACGGGCTTCATCTTCTTAGTGGGGATGGGAACGCTCTACAAATCGAAGATCAGACTTGAAGTCCCGATGATGTTTTGCTTAGCGGTGTACTTCAACTTCCTCATCGGCGGAGTGACGGGGGTCTTCCTCGCTGACGTTCCGGTGAATGTGACGGTGCATGGGGGATACTTCGTGCTTTCACACTTCCACTACACGATCATGGGCGGCATCGTCTTCGCCTTCATGGCCGGTCTCTATTACTGGCTGCCGAAGATGACGGGAAAGATGATGAATAAGAAATTAGGCCTCTGGCATTTTTGGACCATGTTCGTGTTCTTTAACTTGACATTCTTCCCAATGTTCATCATTGGTTTGCTGGGACAGCCCCGTCGGACCTTTACGTACGCGAAGAACCTTCAGTTCCTCAACGAGTTCTCTTCGGTGAGTGCGTTTCTTCTCGGTCTGTCCTTTTTCATTTTCTTGGCAAACTTGATGTGGTCAATGTTCATCAGTCCAGAGAGGGCGCCTGCGAACCCGTGGGACTCCTTGGGGCTTGAATGGCAGACGGCCTATCCCATACCTCACTACAACTTCGAACGCATTCCAGTGATCATGAGTGATCCGTATCACTACAGCGAACCCGGCGCACCATCTCTCGCCGATTTTGGTGACCACGACGGCGTTCATTCCATGAGTTCATCAACTTCCGGCGATAGCCCGACGACCTAGAGCGTGATGCACACCATGAGCGATACACACGAAGATTTTGATATGAGCATTCCGGAACCAATCGGCGCTAAATGTGGGACAACGTTGGTACCTTACGAAAGCTAGAGGTTGGTTTCAAAGTCACACAATCGTCGTCACTGAAGAAGAAACCCTTGGAGCGGGTGACGGGGATCGAACCCGCATATCCAGCTTGGAAGGCTGGAGCTCTACCATTGAGCTACACCCGCGTGTCCCGTAGTGACCGGGAAGAACATTGTAGGCGACACGATTAGCGTGTTGAGGTGGAAGAATCACTCTACGAGCAAGTCGGTGGCGAACCGTTTTTCGAGCAATTGGTGAATGCCTTCTACGACGCGGTCGAACTCGATGAGACGTTGCGTCCCATGTATCCCGACGATTTGACGGAGTCGAGACGACACCTGACCCTCTTTTTCGTCCAGTACTGGGGTGGTCCGCGGACCTACCAAGAGGAACGGGGTCATCCGCGTTTGCGGATGCGACACGCGCCCTTTCGCATCACGAAGAGTGCTCGCGACGCGTGGCTCGTGGCGATGGGGAGTGCGCTCGACAGCGTGCGCGAGCAACTGAGTGACGAACAGTACGAGGAGATGACCGCGTACTTCCTCATGGCCGCGAATCAGATGAGGAACGTCTAGCCTCGACGCTCGGCGTGGTCGATCGTGCCCTCCGCGTATTGCCGCGGCGAACTCCTTACGCTGGAAGGATATGGGAAGCCGTGACCTCTTACGCGAGGGCGAAGTGCGAGTCATTTCGGTCACGCCCGTGTCGCGCGGCGTGCTGCGTCCTTCTCTCGTCACCCTGACCACCATTGCTCTCATCGTGGAGGGTGCGTCGCGGTACTCGCTGGTCCACCGAATCGAAGACTGGCTGGTCCTCATCTTGATCGGACCGCTTGGTCTCTTGACGCTGACGAGGATTTGGCGCTGGCGATCGCACAAGGTCCACGTGACCAACGACCGCGTCGTCATCGAAGGTGGTGTCCTTCGACACCTGCGTACGTCAATTGAAATGCGCGACGTGATGGCGACGAGGCTGGACCAGCGCGTGAGTGAGCGCCTGACCCGACGGGGTTACGTCTACCTTGAAACGGCCGCGGGGCCGATCGCGGTGGGCTTCGTGCGACACCCCGGAGCACTCTGTCGGTTGATCGACGCCGAACGTCGCGAAGGTGAGAATCACTCTGTTCCCTTGGACACGATCTATACCTACGAAGATCCCGATCCCTATCAGCTCGAGGTTCGTCCCGACGAGTGGCAGCGACGTCGCCACGAATGAGTCTTTGATTATTCCGGTAACTTGAGGTCGTGACCAACCGATATCGCTGCACTGCGTGCGGCAACTTGACGCGATTTGACGTGGTGGAGACCACGTCGGTGCGCGCTTTTCATCACTACAGTGTCGGCGGCGAACTGAACGTCGAGGAGCCCGAGATCATTGCGCACAGTGTCGAATCGGTCACGTGCCGTTGGTGTGGTCACGGACGCGGCGTTGAGGTCTTCTCCGAACCCCAGTGAGTGACTTTCACGTCCACTCTTTTGACTCACCGCGCGAGCGCTCGGCGCCTCAATCGCTTCACGGGAAGTCACTAGGTGGCGAGGAGCTCACGATTGATTTCGCCGGTCCCACGTTGATCGTCGCGGTGAAACAACACTGTGACGGGTGCCACGACTTCATTTACGGCGATCTCCACGAACTGGACCACGTCCACGTCGTTGTGGTCAGCGCCACGCCGGGTGACCAGGAATGGAGCGCCGCTCGTCGGGCCATCGTCGTGGCACCCGAGTTCATGCAAGAGCTCGACCTTCGCTCCGCCCCGTACTACGTCTTGATCGATCCGGTGCGTTCGAGGGTGCTGAGCGAAGGCGCGCTCTTTAGTCCCGCGCAGGTGGCTAGTGAGATCGCGTCGTTCGTGATCTCCTGATGTCACACACGCTTGGCAGAGTGTGCGCATCAGAAAAGAGGGACCATCATGACCAAGGAAATTGAGCTTTCAATCAGTTGTCACGAGTGCGTGCGACGTGGAACACCTGACTGTTCGGACTGTCTGGTCACTTTCGTACTTGGTGAGACACCCGACGAGCTGGTCATGACGACGCAAGAAGCCGAGGTCGTGCAACTCTTCACCGCTGAAGGACTGTTGCCGACTCTGAAGTTCCACCGTACGGCGCACTAGCGAGCGCCCCGCGCGAGGTGGCTAGCGTGGTTCCATGGCCCGCCACCTCCTGGTGACCAACGACTACCTCCCGAAGACGGGCGGTATTCAGGTCTACCTTCACGAACTGTGGCGTCGACTCGAAGATGGCCGCGCGGTCGTGCTGACAGCGTCGTCTCACGAAAAGACCCATGACTTCGACGCCTCGACCAACGTGATCGTCGAACGCGTCGAAAGCTCGACATTGTTTCTGCCGACCATTCGAACTCTGCGCGCCATTGAAGCGGCCATAGAACGCCACCAGCCCGATCTCGTCTTACTCGACCCCGCGTGGCCACTCGGGCTCTTGGGTCCGCGGCTTTCTCGACCCTACGGGGTGATCTTGCACGGCGCTGAGGTCACGATTCCCGGTCGAATCCCTCTCGTCGCGTCGTCGCTTCGTTACGTCCTCAAGAACGCGGCGGTGGCGATCGCGGCCGGTCCGTATCCCGAGAGCGAGGCGTCACGTAACGCCGCCGAACATCTCTGTCCCGTCCTTCAAATTCCGCCCGGTGTCGACACCGCGAGATTCACGCCACTAAGCGGCGCCGCTCGCGCGTCGGCGCGTGACGAGTTCGGCTTTCTTGACGATGAGTTCATCGTCGCCTCGTACTCGCGACTCGTACCGCGAAAAGGGATGGACACGTTGATCCGCGCGAGCGCGCAACTTCAAGAGGCGTACCCTAAGCTCCGCGTCGTCATTGGCGGAAGCGGTCGAGATCGCGACCGGCTCGACCGGCTCGTCTCGAAGCTGAAGGCACCCGTCACGTTCCTCGGCCACGTCGACGACGACGTCCAACCTCGTTGGATCGGGGCTTCGGACCTGATGGTGATGGCGTGTCGCAGTCGATGGTTCGGCCTCGAACAGGAGGGCTTCGGCATCGTGTTCGTCGAAGCCGCGGCGAGTGGACTCGCGCAGATCGCCGGGCGCTCGGGAGGGAGTCATGACGCCGTTCGTGACGGCGACACGGGAGTGGTTCTCAAGAACTCGAGAAGTCCGCGTGAACTCGCGGACGTAGTCGAAGCCCTGATGATCGACGACGAACGTCGAGCACGCTACGCGCGCCAAGCACGCGAGTACGCGCTCGCCAACTTCTCGTGGGACTCTCTCGCGACCGAGCTGGCGAGAGGGCTCGAGCCCTTTGATCACTTCAAACCCGCGAGTTCGCTGGCCTAGGGTGGAGCACTGAGGAGGTGGAGTGACACAGCGCGCGACGGAGTCGATAGCGGTCAACGCACCACCCGATGTGGTTTATCGTGTCGTCACCGACTTTGAGCACTACACCGACTGGGTGAGCGACTTGAAGAGGATCGAAGTCCTCGAACGCGACGCGACGGGACGACCCCTCGAAGTTGAGTTTCGCGCCGCCGCCTTCGGTCGATCGACGACCTACGCCCTGCGTTACGACTACGACCGCGCGCCCGAGGTGCTCACCTGGCATCAGACGAACGGCGATCTCACCTCGACCTTGGACGGCGAGTACCGATTCGAGCCCCAGGGCGACGGCACACTCCTCACGTACGATCTCGAAGTTGAACTCCTCGTGCCGATTCCCGCCTTCATCAAGTCGAGGGCGGCGTATCGAATCCAGAGTCAGGCGTTGCGCGAACTGAAAGCGCGAGCCGAGCGAGCGCGATGAGTGGCGTCGCTATTGGCATAGACGTCGGAGGCACCAAGGCGCTCGCGCTCATGGTGGCACGCGACGGCAGGGTGTTGGCTGAGATGAAGTCCCAGACTCCCCACGACGAAGGCTTCGGTGCGGGCGAGGCGACGACGAAGGTCCTCGTCGAACAGGTCAACGAACTCTGCGATCGCCAGGGACTCGACCCGGCGCACGTGCCCGTCGGTCTCGGGCTTCCCGGCATGATGCGACGCGACGGACACCTCGCCTTCGCGCCGAATCTCCAGACGGCGTCGGGCGCCGACCTCGGCGCCCAGTTGAGCGCGGCGCTCGGCAATTCGAGCGTCTTCTCTGAGAACGACGCGAACTGCGCGGCGCTCGCTGAACACGAATGGGGTGCCGGGCGTGGGATCCGCGACTTCGTCATGGTGACCCTCGGCACCGGAATCGGCGGCGGGGTCGTCGCGGACGGACAGCTCGTACGTGGGCGAAGTGGCTTCGCGGGTGAGATCGGCCACATGGTCGTCCAGGCGCGCGGCGCGGCGTGTCCCTGCGGGGGGAACGGTTGTTGGGAGCGTTACGCCTCGGGCGGGGGACTGCACCGCATGACGAGAGAGGCCGCGCTCGACGGACGACTGGCGACGCTGGTTGATCGCGTCGGCGGTGATCCGAGACACGTTCGCGCCGAAGACGTCACCGCCGCCGCCGCCGAAGGGCTCGAAGAAGCCGCCACGTTAATGCGCGAAGTGGGTTGGTGGCTCGCGCTCGGACTCGCGAACTTGGCCGCCATCCTCGACTGCGGTCATTTCGTGATTGGCGGCGGTCTCTCGAGCGCGTCGGATCTGGTGTTGCCCGCGGCGCGCGCGTACCTCGTCGATCTCGTCGAGGGTTACGACACCCGCCCGACCATCACGGTCACGACCTCAATGTTCGGACCTCGTTCGGGCGCGATGGGCGCGACACTCGTGGCTTACGAGGGCGCGTGAAACTCGGCGTCCTCCTACCGACCTTTCGTGACAACCCGGACGACGCCTTCGCCGTCGCGCACGAGGCCGAACAAGCCGGACTCGACGGGGTTTTCGCCTTCGACCACCTCTGGCCCATGGGTTCACCCGAACGCCCCGCGCTCGCGCCGTTCCCCATCCTCGCCGCGATCTCCTCGCGATGCCCCTCGCTCTACCTCGGCCCGTTGGTGGCGCGCGTCGGACTGGTGGGGACTGAGAAGCTCGTCGAACAGTTCGAGACCCTGCTCGCCCTCGCGCCCGGTCGCGTGATCGCCGCACTCGGCACGGGGGACAAACTCTCCGAAGCGGAGCAGTTGGCCTACGACCTCGGCTACCCCTCGGCCAGCGTTCGCCGTGAGTTCCTACGTGACGCCATCGTGGCGTTGTCGCCGACAATGGAAGTGTGGTGCGGCGCGGGTTCGAAAGAGACCGATCAACTCGCGAGAGATCTCGGCGTGGTCATCAATCTCTGGGGCAAGGAGACGTCCGTCGTGCGCGACGTGGCGCGAAGTGGAACCGTCAGTTGGGCGGGACCGTTCAACGAAAACACCGCTCAGACGCTCGATGAACTCGAAGAAGTAGGTGTCACGTGGGCGGTGGCGAGCGCGCCGCTGCGAATAGATCAGTTGGAAGAGTGGCGTCGGGCCCACTGAGTTACTACGGTTTATAGATGGAGTTCCGCCGCATTACGGGTTTGCCGCCGTACGTGTTCGCTCAGATCAATGGGTTGAAGGCCGACGCGCGCGCCCACGGTCGTGACGTGATTGACTTCGGCTTCGGCAATCCCGACCTCCCGAGCCCCGACGTGGCCGTGGCGAAACTGGCCGAAGCGGCCCATAACCCGAAAAACCACCGCTACAGCGCCAGTCGCGGCATTCCAAACCTGCGTCTCGCGATCGCCAATCGCTACAAGATGCTCTTCGACGTCGACCTCGACCCGGACACTGAAGTCGTCACCACGATTGGCGCCAAAGAAGGTTTGACCCACTTGATGTGGGTCCTACTCGGCCCCGGCGACTCGGCCATCGTGCCCAGTCCCAGTTACCCGATTCACTTGGCCGGTCCGGGCTTTGCTGGCGCGAACGTCATCACGGTTCCCATGGTGGACCCGGGTGCGAGTACCAACGATCCCGGCGACGACTTCTTCTCGGGTCTCGTCGACGCGTGGCAGAAGGCGAGCGTCAAGCCGCGCGTCATCGTCGTCTCGTTTCCCCACAACCCGACGAGCGCGTGCGTCGACTTCGCCTTCATGGAACGGCTCGTCAACTTCGCCCTCGAGCACGAGGTGGTGATCTGTCACGACTTCGCCTACGCCGATCTCGGCTTCGACGGCTATCGTCCGCCGTCCATCCTCCAAGTTCCCCGTGCGAAGGAGTGCTGCGTCGAGCTCTACACACTCACGAAGTCGTTCTCGATGGCCGGATGGCGCGTGGGCTTCTTGGTCGGCAACGCCGAGATCGTCGCCGCGCTGACGAAGTTGAAGAGTTACCTCGACTACGGCACTTTCCAGCCCGTGCAGATCGCGGCGATCGTGGCGATGAACGAAGCGGTGGACTACCCCGAACAACTGCGCACGATCTACCAGTCTCGACGCGACACGTTGATCGACGGTCTGCGTCGCGTGGGGTGGGACGTGGTGGCCCCGCGGGGATCGATGTTCATCTGGGCGCCGATACCCGAGCCGTACCGCGAGATGTCGTCGCTGGAGTTCTCGAAGTTCTTGATCGAAGAGGCCGACGTCGCGACGAGCCCGGGCGTGGGCTTTGGCGACGGGGGTGACGGACACGTTCGCTTCGCCCTCATTGAGAACGAGTTGCGCACGCACCAGGCGGTGCGCAACTTGAAACGCGCCCTCACGAAACTTGGCTAGACCTCAAGGAAGGCCGGCGCCGGGCACGGCAACGTCGACGACTTCGATGGTGCCCTGCGTCGTGTCGGCGATCTTGAAGCGATCACTGGTCGGCGCACTCATCACGTAGAGGGTCGAACGACTCGATCCACCCAACGCGCACGCGAAGGCCCTTTGGGTCGTCTCGACGACGCCGGTGATCTCGCCACCCTCACGCACGCGAAGGCACTGATTGGTGAGAGCGTTCGCGAGCCAGATCTGGCCTTCCGCGTCGAGGCACATCCCGTCGGTCGCGACGAAGTCCAACTGGGCCCAGATTCGGCGATTCGAAAGCGTGCCGTCAGCGTTGATGTCGAAGGCCGTCAGTCGAAACGTCATGGTCTCGCCGACGATGAGCGTCGTACCGTCAGGAGTTATCACGGTGCCGTTCGGAAACGCCAGGTCGGGGACGACCTGGAGCACGGCGCCCTCGGGGTCCAAGACCACGAGGTTCGTTGTGGGTGGTGGCGACGCGAGCATCCCTTCCACCCCGACGTCGCGCAACATCTCGTCGAGATCGAAGCCGAAGTTGCCGACGTAACTTACGTCGTTCGCTGAGACCACCATGTCGTTGGCCCAGAAACCGCAGTAGGGCGAGAGGTCGGCGAAAAGAGATGCTGTTCCGTCGTGAAAGCGAAGCACCCGGTGATCGGTCATCGACACGCACAGCAGGTCACCGTTCGTCATCCACCCAAGTCCCGACGGTTGACCAGGAACTACGTGCTCGAGGCGTTCGTCAGTTCCGCTTTCGTCGAGAGAGTAGACCCCGTGACGATAGAAGTCCGAGTACCAGAGTCGTCCGTCGTGCCAGCGCGGTCCATCGCCAAAGGCCAGTCCATCGCGCAGTACGCGCGAGGCGTAGTTCTCCATCATCCCCCAATTCGCTTGCTCGAACCTACCCTTTAGGCGCGTTCGAGTGCGCGACGCCACACCTCGTAGCCGGCGTCGACGGTGACGGGATTCTCGGGGTGGAATCGCGCCACGTCACGCCAACGTTCACTGAGTTCGTCGAGCGAAGACCAGAGTCCGGCTTCGAATCCTGCGACACTGGCCGCGCCGCGCGCCGTGGCTTCGAGGGTGGAACTGCGCAGCACGTCGACGCGCGAATTCGTGGCTTGGAGTTGAAGAAGCAGATCCATCGCCGCGGCGCCTCCGTCGGCGCGAAGCTCCTTGAGTTCGAGGCCACCGCCGCGAAAGGCGTCCGTCATCGCGCGCACCTGGTAGGCGAGTGACTCGACGAGCGCGCGCGCGATCTCGCCCTTGCCGACGCCTCGACTGAGTCCCGTGATCGCGCCGCGCGCGTCGGGGTCCCAAAAAGGTGAGCCGAGTCCCGTGAAGGCTGGCACGAACTGCACGCCCGCCGAGTCGTTCGCCGATAGCGCGAGTGACTCGAGGTCACTGGACGCTTTCATGAACCCGAGGTCGCGCAGCCACTGCACCGCGGCCCCCGCGACGAAGGCCGATCCCTCCAGCGCGTAGGTGGTGGACCCGAACGCCCCGAGGTCCCACCCGACGGTACTGAGAAGTCCGTTCACCACGCTCGGCACGGTGTCGCCCGCGTTCGCGAGAAGGAACGCGCCGGTGCCGTAGGTGGCCTTCACCTGTCCGGGTGTGAAGCAGGCCTGGCCGAAGAGTGCGGACTGTTGATCGCCGAGGACGCCGGTCACGGGTACACCCGCGAGTTCCGCGACGACGTCACCACTCACGACCGCGAACTGGCCGGACGAAGGGAGAACGTCCGCGAGCATCGAGCGTGAGACGCCAAAGAGCGTCATCATGGCCGGCGACCAGTCGAGCGTCGCCAAGTCCATGAGCAAGGTGCGCGACGCGTTGGAGGGCTCGGTGACGAAGACGCCGCCCTCGACACCGCCCGAGAGGGTCCAGAGGAGCCACGAGTCGATGGTCGAAAAACTTGGTCGCAGCGCGCGCTCGGCGAGTCCGCGATCGAGCATCCACTTCATCTTCGTGGCCGAAAAGTACGAGTCGAGGACGAGACCGGTGGTGGCGCGAATGGCGTCGCCGTGACCTTGTTCGTCGAGTTCGCGACAGAGCGCCGCGCCGCGACGGTCCTGCCAGACGATGGCGCGTTGAAAAACGTCGCCGCGTTCACGGTCGAAGCCGACCGTTGTCTCTCGTTGATTAGTGAGACCCAGCGCCGCGATGTGGTGACCCGCGTCACGCACGCGCGAGGCGACGTCACGAAGGGTCGAAACGGCCAGCTGGGCGATCTCGAGGGGGTCGTGTTCGACCTCGCCCGGGGCGGGAAAGTACTGGGTGAGTTCGAGGTAGGCCTCGTCGACGACCCCGAGGTCGCGGTCGAAGGCCACCGTTCTCACGCCCGAGGTGCCCGCGTCGAGGGCGAGGATCAGCTCCATCCGCGTCAGGCTATCGAGGGGAGCGGGGACGGTATTGGGGCCTAGACTGGACTTCCGAGGAATCTGAAAAAGTATTCAAAGAAGTAGTTGACAAATTGTAATTACAGTGCTGTAATAACACAGCATCTTGCGATGAGAAGTGGCATTGCCACTACATCTTGTGGCTAGGGGAAAATGGGGCCATCAACCTTGACTTCTCGACTCCACGTCGTCGGACGCGTGTTCTTAGTGTCGGTTACTGGAAAGAAAAGAGAGAGAAATGGCCATCGCACCTCAGCGACTCGGGATTGGAATTCGTCGTTTTTTCACCACCGAGGATCGCCATCCCTATGACGAAGTGGTCTGGGATCGCCGCGACGCGCGCATCTCGAACTTTCGTGACGGCTCGGTAGCGTTCGAGCAACTCAACGTGGAAGTGCCCTCAACCTGGTCGTTCAACGCGACGAACATCCTCGCGCAGAAGTACTTCCGTGGCACTCTGGGCACGCCCGAGCGTGAGACCTCACTCAAGCAGGTCGTCGACCGCATCGTCGACACCGTGACGACGTGGGGCGTCGAGGGTGACTACTTCGTCGACGAAGAAGAGTCCGAGACCTTCCGCGCTGAGCTCAAGCACCTTCTCATTACCCAAAAGGCCGCCTTCAACTCGCCGGTCTGGTTCAACATTGGCGTCAAGGGTGTTCCCCAGCAGGGCAGTGCCTGCTTCATCCTCGCCGTGCAGGACTCGATGCGCTCGATCCTCAACTGGTACACCGAAGAGGGCATCATCTTCAAGGGGGGCTCGGGCGCGGGTGTCAACCTCTCCAAGATTCGCTCCAGCGCCGAAGCACTCGAAGGCGGTGGCACCGCCAGCGGTCCCGTCTCGTTCATGCGCGGCGCTGACGCCTCGGCCGGCACGATCAAGTCCGGCGGCAAGACCCGTCGCGCGGCGAAGATGGTCATCCTCGACGCCAATCACCCCGACATCGAAGAGTTCATCTGGTGCAAGGCCAACGAAGAGAAGAAAGCGCGCGCGTTGCGTGACGCCGGCTTCGACATGGACCTTGACGGCAAGGACATCAACTCGATCCAGTACCAGAACGCCAACAACTCCGTACGAGTCTCCGACGAGTTCATGGAGGCCGTCCTGGCCGACGGCGACTGGAACCTGACCGCGCGACACGGCAACGCGACGATTCGCACGGTGAAGGCTCGCGACCTCTGGCGTCAGATCGCTCGCGCCGCGTGGGAGTGCGCGGATCCCGGTCTGCAGTTCGACACCACCATCAACAAGTGGCACACCTCGTCGAACACCGACCGGATCAACGGTTCGAATCCCTGCTCGGAGTACATGCACATCGACAACTCGGCGTGCAACCTCGCGAGCATCAACTTGATGAAGTTCCTCGGCACCGACGGTCACTTCGAAGTCGACGCCTTCAAGAGCGCCGTCGAGGTGCTCTTCAGCGCGCAGGAGATCATCGTGGGCGCGGCTGATTACCCGACCGAGAAGATCGGTGAGAACTCGCGTAAGTTCCGTCAGTTGGGACTTGGCTACGCGAACCTCGGCGCGTTGCTGATGGCGTCAGGACTCGCCTACGACTCCGACGCCGGACGGGCTTGGGCCGGCGCGATCACCGCGCTGATGACCGGCCACGCCTACGCCACGAGTGCCCGTACGGCTGGCCGCATGGGTCCCCACGAGGGTTACGCGGAGAACGCCGAGCCCATGCTCAACGTGTTGCGGATGCACCGTGACGCGGCGTACGAGATCAACGCCGACTTGGCGCCGGGCAACATTCTCGAGGCCGCGAAAGGCGCGTGGGAAGAGGCGGTGGACTTAGGCGTGCGTCACGGCGTGCGTAACGCTCAGGCGACCGTGCTCGCCCCGACGGGCACCATTGGACTCTTGATGGACTGTGACACGACGGGCATCGAGCCCGACCTCGGTCTCGTGAAGTTCAAGAAGCTCGTGGGCGGCGGCAACATGTCGATCGTCAACCAGACCGTGCCGCGCGCGCTCGACGTGCTCGGCTACAGCGAAGAAGAGCGCGACGTCATCATTGCCTACATCGACGAGCACAAGACCATCGTGGGCGCGCCGGCGCTGAAGGCCGAACACCTGCCGATCTTCGCGTGCTCCATGGGTGACAACACCATTCACTACTCGGGTCACGTACGCATGATGGGGGCCGTGCAGCCCTTCATCTCCGGCGCGATCTCCAAGACGGTGAACATGCCCGAAGACGCGACGATCGAGGACGTGGAGAATCTCCACCTCGACGCGTGGCGCCTCGGCATCAAGGCCGTCGCGATCTACCGCGACAACTGCAAGGTCGGCCAGCCCCTCTCGACGGCGAAGAAGGACGGCGAGGGCCAGAGCGCGCCGGTCAGCGAGTCCGACGTCGACGCGGCGGAGATGGTCGAGCTCTACGCACAGGTCGCTCGTCTCGAGGCCGCACTCGAGCACGCTCGCGACGAAGGTGCGCACGTGGTCGTGGGCGCCGTTCGCGAACGCCTGCCTCGTCGACGCGTCTCGTCGACGTTCGCTTTTCGCGTGGCCGACTGCGAGGGGTACGTCACGGTGGGTGAGTACGAGGACGGACGACCTGGTGAGGTGTTCATCAAGGTTGCCAAGCAGGGCTCCACGCTCGCGGGCATCATGGACGCGTTCTCGATCTCCATCAGTCTCGGACTCCAACACGGGGTGCCGCTCGCGACCTACGTGCGCAAGTACCAGAACATGAAGTTCGAGCCGTCGGGTATGACCGACGACGCAGACCTGCGCATCGCGACGTCCCTGGTGGACTACATCTTCCGTCGCTTGGCGCTCGACCACTTAAGCCCACTCGAGCGCGAAGAGATCGGCGTGCTCTCGACGAGTGAGCGCATCCAGCCCACCTTGCTCGACGTAGCCGAACAGGCGACGCCCACGATCAACTTGCCGATCCAACAGTCGCTCATCGAGGTGAACGAGAAACCCGCGGCACCTCGCGAGACGCCCGGACTGATCAGTCGTTCAGAGCAGCGTGACGCACCCATGTGTTACCAGTGCGGCAACGCAATGCAGCGCGCAGGCTCGTGCTACGTCTGTTCGACCTGTGGGGCGACGAGCGGTTGTTCATAATGTCAAGCTGCACTCGAATTTCAGTGAAAATTGCACGCATCGTTCAGTAGGTTCGCATCGCTCGTGCGGTGAAATTGCATCCGAACTTCAGTACGGTTGCGCCCGAACTTCAGTTGAATTTCATCGAACTTCAGTACGCAGGCATGCAAAGAATGGTGACACGCGTCGCTGACTTTCCAGAATTGCCGACTGCGGAGGAAGCACGGCTGAACGGATGACGTGCTGGCTTCCTGACCGTGCTTGCGGGTTTCATCGTCTTCGGGTTCTTCCTTCTTGAGTGGATCCTGATCGATCCCCAGCGAAGGACCGGATTGACCAGGAAAACGAGACGAAAGGCCTTCGTGCCTCCGAGAAATCACTCGTACCATAGTAGTTCGTACTCGAGTAGGATTGATTTATGACGGTTGACAAGATGAGTGTTTCATTGGCTCCATCACTGAGCAGCGCGGTGCGTGACGCCGCCGAGCAATCTGGCGAAACTCTCTCCGGCTGGTTAGCAGACGCCGCCCAGACGAAGCTGCGTGCACAAGCACTCGACGAATTCCTTGATGTTTGGGAAAGCCAAAATGGAGCCATCACGGAGGAAGAACTTCGAGATGCTGCTTCCAGGCTCGGCCCCGTTGAGTCAGCGCCCGATAGTTGGTTCAGTTTTGTTAAGGTCACCGCCTCGGGAGGGAGCCACGAGGAGCTCATCTCGACGATTACTCGCATCATCGAAAGTGGTCACTCGGTTCTCGTTCCAGAACAAGACGTTCCTGACATATCGAGGATGGTGAAAGTCGGCGAACGCATTTCCTTTGAAAAGGCGAAAGTTCGATTGAGCCTTCCGGCCGAATGACTGCCTTGATTTTGGATGCTGGCGCGTTCATAGCTATTGAGCGGAATGACCGGAGCACGGTAGCTCTTCTGAAGGCAGCCCAAAAGAACTCAATTTCACTTCGAAGTAATGGTGGTGTGGTCGCAGAAGTTTGGCGAGGTGGGTCGGGGAACCAAGTCCTTTTGGCTCGCCTGCTAGCCGCCGTGGAACTGCTACCTGTGGATGGTGATTTGGGGCGATCCGCAGGCGTCCTCATCCAAGATGCAGGTGGCGGAAGTGCCATTGACGCCACTGTCGTCACCATCGCCAGGGAAGGAGATCAGATTGTTACCAGCGACCTGAGCGATATTCAGGCGCTGGTTAACTCTTCTGGTCGAGGCATCAAAATCATCTCTTGCTAGTTCTGAGATTTAGGTGCATCTTGGAAAAGTGTCGACTGCATCTCGGATGCAACTTCACACGTAACTGTAAAGTCGCACTTCGGATACGTCGCAACTGCACGCTAAATGCAGTGGAGTCGCATCGTTTGTGCGGTGAAATCGCATGGTAGTGCACTACGGTCGCGTCTTAAATGCAGTGTCTCGCATCGAAATGCAGTGTTTCCAAAAGGCGCTAGATGGCGATTTCAGAGACTTCGCGTACGGTGAGAAGGATTGATCGCCTCGGTTCCCATTTTGTCGCGAGAACCCGTTGGACCATTTCGCACGAGAAAGGTGGCGCCGCGTGACATCACTTCATATTGGCTCGCAACCCTAAATTCACTGAGGACTCACTGATTCTTGTAATATACAGGTGAACTGTATATACTGCTGACATGATTAAAGAGATGAGAGAACCTACATTTCTTGTGCTGGCGACTTTGGCCGAAGGCAAGAAACACGGGTACGCGATTATTCAAGGGGTGGCGTCGCTTTCTGAGGGCGAAGTGGAACTCAAAGCGGGAACGCTCTACGCGATGTTGGACCGCTTGTCGTTCGACGGCGTCATTGAATCCGTGGGGGAGGAGATCGTAGACGGACGACTTCGCCGTTACTACGAACTGACGTCGCAAGGGACAACTCTTCTCGCCGAAGAGTCCAAACGTCGCGTCAAAGTTTCGAACATCGCGTTACGTCGACTTCGATTCGTGGGAGGATTCGCATGACTCAAGACCTCGCTCGGACACGGAAACTTTTGAGCTTCTATCCCAAGGCGTACCGCGAAGAACGCGGAGAAGAGATCGTCTCCACGTTGCAAGAAGCGGCCGAAGCTCGTGTTCCTCGAGCTTCGCTCAGCGACCAAATCAGTGTGGCGCTGTATGGAGTGCGCGTTCGGTTGGGTCTGACCAGTGAAACCATGTTCGGCAAGGCATTGGATATTGCCGCGATCCCGGGTCTCGTGATGGGAGCATTCTTTGGTGTGTATCTCTTAATCTCGGGCGACTTACCCGTGGTGAGTTCACGCTTCTTCTATCCGCACTTCGGACCGTTCCTCACGGTAGGACCCCTGTTCTATCTGGTCTGGATTCTGGGGGTCGCAGCGGTCCTTGAGTGGCCGCAATACCGACGACGTATTGCCGGCGTATGCATGACACTCACGATCGTGGGCGAATTGCTCGCCAAACTCGCCCATCGCAATCCAAACATTTGGGAGATTGCCATACTGGTGAGTCTCGGCCTTCCCAGCCTGCTTGCCCCGGACGTGTATGTCACGCGACGCCGGGTCATGCCCAGTTTGATTGTTGGTCTCGCCACGTTCGCGACCTTGTTCTTCGTTACGAATTCGCGCGTCAATCCCGGATTCTTCAATTCGTTTTATTGGTCTGGGACGTACGAAATCGTTCGTCGCCAACCCTACGTTGACGTATTGCTTCTTGCACTGTTTGCGGTGCTGTGGATTACTAAGCGACGCGAAGTTGCAAGTGCCGCGCTGATTCTCAGCAGTCCCTGGATAATCGTTGGCGTAGCGTATCCGATGTCACTCCAGTATTTGCAAGTGGACACTCTGAACGCGATCGCCTTAATTGCGTGGGTCGTGGGCATGGCACTCATTGTGACGACGAGTCGTTACCGTCCGCGACCCCCTGCATCAGTTGACCTGTCCGCTTTGAATTCTGGATCATGATCTAACGAATTGACTTCGGTTCACGGACACGTCAAACACTCCACTGCCAACTGAACCAAGGTGTTTTGCTGCTGACAATGGAGTCGCGATCAAATTGGAAAAGTGTCTACTGGATCTTGGATGCAACTTGACACGTAAATGTAAAGTCGCATTCGAAATTCAGTCGAGATTACGCGCGGCCTTCAGTAGCTGGTATTGGTCCGCTTAGCGTATCGACAGGTAAGCGTTCTACACTGCGCCAGCGTTTTCGATCTCTATCGCCTCGTTGTCGCCCGCCGGTGTGAAGCCCAACACCTGTGCGTAGAAGGACAACTCCGCCTCGGCGGTGCGGATGATGTTCTTGGCTTGACGAAAGCCGTGCTGCTCGCCCTCGTAGGCAACGTAGGCAAAGGGAACGCCCTTGTCGCGCAGGGCCTGAGCCATGGCCTCAGCCTGGGCGGGGGGCACGACAGCATCTTCGAGTCCCTGGAACAAGATCATCGGCGTTCGTAGCAACTCGGTATGGAAGATCGGCGAAAGCTTCTCGTAACGTGCACGGGCCTCGGGCCAGGGGCCGATGAGCCCATCAAGGTATCGTGACTCAAACTTATGGGTGTCCTCGGCTAGCGCTCCCAGATCCCCCACACCGAAGTAGCTCGCTCCGGCGGCAAAGACATCGCGGAAAGTTAAGGCGCACAACGTGGTATATCCCCCGGCACTGCCACCGTGAATCAAGAGCGCCTCAGGATTCGCTCGACCGCTCCCAGCGAGGTAGAGCGCGGCGTTGACGCAGTCGTCGAGATCGACCACGCCCCAGGCGCCCTTCAGGCGTTCGCGGTACGAGCGCCCGTACCCGGTGCTGCCGCCGTAATTGACGTCCACAACGGCGAACCCCCTGCTCGTCCAGTACTGGATCGAATAGTTCATCGCGGCGCTACAACTCGCGGTAGGTCCGCCGTGGCTCGCCACGATGAGCGGGGGTGCTTCACCTTGCGGCCCATCGAAGTCACGATTAGTGGGGGCGTAATAGAGCGCGTGCGCTGTCAGTCCATTGTCGGTCGCGAACTCAATGGGCTGGGGAACCGATAGATACGCCGGGTCGACGGTATTCACGAAACTCGTCGCGAGAACCGTCTCAGCACCGCTGCTGAGGTCGACGCGCACCACCGCACCGGGCTTGTCAGGGGAGGCAACGAGGCCCACGAAGGCGACGCCGTCGGTGGCGACCGAACCGACGATGCTCCAATCGGTGGCTACCTCGCGCATGCCTGCCGAGTTCAAGACGCCGAGGTGACTTCCGTCCGACGCTTGCCAGGTGGCGACGAATGACCCGTCGACCAAGGGTGCGTAGTTCGTCAACCCAAAGACCCATGCGGGGCGACCAAACTCGCTATCAAGGGGATACAGCGCCACTGGCTCGGTGGGCGTGTCGCGGTAAAGGTTCCACCAGTCGGAACGGTCGGACACGAAGACTAGTGAACCGGTGGCGTCGTATCGGGGCTGAATAACGGACTCGTTGAGATTGCCCACAACCACACGACGCGACGTCGCCTGGCAATGAGCGTCGAGTTCGGCCTCATATAACACCGTGGTGTCCCAGGGCATGTTGGGGTGGTCCCACGCCACGTAGGCCAAACGTCTCGCGTCGAGCGAAAAGGAGGGGGAGCTGAAAAAGTCATGTCCTTCGGCCACTACCGCCGGCTCACCGGTGCCGTCGGTCGCTATGACCATGATGTCGTTAGTGACCTCGCTCTCGTGACGCTCGCGAACGCACACCAGAAACTTTCCGTCGGGACTAACGACGGGATCGGCGTATCTCCACGAGCGCGAGGAAGGTGGCTCGGCCGTCAAGGCGACGGGTTCCCCACCAATTTCAATTCGATAGAGGCGTTGGTCGGAGTAGTTCGAGAAATAGACGGTCGAACCGTACACGGCGTAACAAAGGCCCCCGTACTCATGAGCCAAGGTTCGCGCCGCGAATTCAGAACCGAATACATCGGCGGTGACCCCATCAGCACTTCGGCGAACGAGGACATTGCGCCCCGCCTCGGTGGGACGTGACTCGATCCAGTAGTACGCACCGGCCTCAACAAGTGGAAAACTCAAACCCACAACATCGCCCACCAAAAGTTTGCTCGTGACCGGCGAGGTCCAAGATCCGAACGTGGAGCGGTTTGTCGACATGCCTTACGATAACTCCGAGCGATATCGATTTGCGCCCCCAACGTAATTCGAAGCCACTCCGTCACTTTTATGGGGTGGTGGCGTACCCTCGTTGGTCAGCTGCACCAAGTCCCCCGTGCGATCAGGGCCAAGTTGCTGGTAACGAGGTCCTCGGACAGCAATTCGGAGGCAATCGGATGCGTAGTGGCTCATATCAAACAGAATCCCCACAATCGCCAAGTCCTGAGTCATAATTGGCTCGTGCCCGATACTGGCGGTCGACGCCACGCTTTCATATTGGATTATGTTCACCTGAATCTCGGACGCAACTCGGACTGCATCTCGGACGCGACTTGACAATAAAACTCATCGGATACGTCCGAGATTGTAGAAGGAATGCTCAAAGGGGAGAGGCACACTGCCTCTCCCCTTTGAGCGTCAAGGAGTGCTGACTCGACGTGAAGGCAATCGGTATTTCGGCGTACGGGGACGAGTCAGTACTCGAGCGCTGGGACGTACCCGTGCCCGTCCCTGGTACTTCGGACGTACTCGTTCGCGTGGCTTTCGCGGGTGTCAATTTCATGGACGTGCACACGCGCCAAGGTAAGTACGAGGGTTCGAGGACGTATCCGCTGCACCTTCCGCTCACCCTCGGGATGGAAGGGGCGGGCACCGTCGTCGAGGTCGGTGCGGACGCCACGGACGTAGCCGTCGGCGATCGCGTCGCGTGGTGCCTGTCGTGGGGGAGTTACGCCGAGTTCGCCGCTGTCCCGCTTCAGCGGATCGTGAAGGTCCCGGCGAACATCGAATTGGACCTCGCGGCGGCGTCGCTCTTCCAGGGGTGCACCGCGCACTACCTCTGTCACGACGTCGGACGACTCGGTCCCGAGAGCACGTGTCTCATCCACGCCGCCTCAGGGGCGATTGGCCAGTTGCTCATCCAGTTCGCGAAGAAGGTAGGCACCACCGTCTACGCCACGACCAGCACAACGGAGAAGGCACAGGTCGCTCTCGAGTGCGGTGCGGACGAGGTCGTTCTCTACGACGACGGTAGCTTCGCCGACGAGGTGCTATGCGCGACATCCGGTCGCGGGGTGGATGTCGTCTTCGACGCGCTGGGCGCCCTTACGCTGCGCGACAGTTTTCGTGCCACGAGGTCGCGAGGATTGGTCGTCAACTACGGATCAGTAGCGGGTTCGATCCGCGACCTCGATCCCGTCGAACTCGGCGAGGCTGGCTCACTCTGGCTGACGCGACCGCGACTGGCCGACTACATCGCCGACCGAGCGACCATCCAGCGTCGAGCCGACGCCGTCTTCGAGGGTCTCGGTGACGGATCACTCTCCGTGCAGTTGGCGGGCGAGTTCTCGTTCGACGACGTGGAGTTAGCGCACGCGGCTCTGGAGGAACGGCGCCAAATCGGGAAGGCACTTTTGCGAATCGCGCCCTGACCTCTTAACGCCCCGAACCAGTGGCCCCGCGCACGAAGGGCGTAACCTCGACGCTAGAGCAAACGAAGTTGAACTGGTGTCTGATTCGCAACTGCGCACTGCCAGTGAGTCCTAGTTCCAAGATCTGCGAGATGGGGCACGCCTTCGGACTTATTTCGGCCCACTCGATGGTGAAGCTCGCCACCCCGCTTCGAGGGATCAGATCCGTCACGGGAAGCGCGACGTGGCCTGACGCAGGGACCGGTCCGTTGTAGCCACCGGCGTAACTGTTGAGCATGTCGTTCACGGGCGCGAAACTTCCCGGCGGCATGACGCGCTGAAAACTGCGTTGGACGGACCGATCGACGTGGTCGTCCAGGGGCACGCGCACTCGGGGGTAACCCGTGAGCGAGCACGTCAACGAACCAACGTTTCGAACGAGGATTTGGTACCAGCCGTGACCCAGCCCACCGTTCGGCTGAAGAGTGAAGTGCAACGCTGACAGTGAACACGCTTTGGGGCGAGGCGACGCTTCGGCTCGTCGCTCCACTGAAACGGGAACGGCGATGACGAGTACGCCAGCGAGCAGTAACGAGATCACCGTTCGGCGCACGCTCGCTCGCGAGTAGCCCGACGTCGTGTGAGTACGCACCGTCTCGCTCACTGCGCGTAGTCGTGTTGGCGCAGGAATTTCTGCAGGGCGACCACGAACTTTCGGCCACCCGGCTGGATAGGGCTGAGGGCACTGTTGAGGTGGCCCGCTCGCAGCTCTAACTGGAGAAATTTCTGAACAGCGTTGACGTGCCCGAGCATGTCCTCATCGGCCGCCCACGCGGCCGCGAGTCCCACGGTGTCCTGGTAGTGAGACGACGCGGCACCGTCGAAGGCGCTGCGCCACTGCGTGGCGTCCTTCGCGATGAGCTGTGGATACGACGTCGTCACCTTATGAAACGCGTCGTCGGAGAAACTGAGGATCTCGATGGGCATGGCGGAGGCGGCGAAGTCGGTGAAGGCGTACGCGAAACTGTCGTCAGCGCTGAGAAAGACGTCACTTCCACCTTTTTCGAGCGGAATCAGTTTGGTCCCGGGATCGCCGAAGTTGTATTCGAACTTCTTGTACGTCTCCGACGTCGCGTCGTAGGAGAAGACCTGTTCGATGGTGCAACAGTGAGCGCCGCCGCTGTAGAGGTCGAGAACGACGTCGAGGGGACCATGCTGGCGAAGACGAACGACGTGAACGAGTGAATGTCCCGGTGACACTGAATCGGGCCAGCATTGGTGGCCGCACCACTTCGACGTGACGGCGACGTCGTTAACCACCTTGCCCGCGCGAGAGATCGTCAGGCGTGGGTTACGCGACTGGGGGAACGTGCCGGTGTACGTGAAGGTGGCTTTGACGTCACCCGACGTTGCGGAAATGGTCGCGGCGGACGCGCTGGGTGCCACGACCGCGGGCGATGAGAACACCATCACGGCGATGAGTACGGTTCGAATCAACGTTGGTGGTCTGGACACGGGGAACCCTTCTCATTTGGTGGTCTCGAAGCTTGGTGAACGGAGTTGTTCAGCTCCGAGGTGACTTGACCGAGTTTCGCGTTTGACGCTGTACTGTCCATCAAGAGGCTCAACTTACAACTCGCGTGTGTCAAAGATCGGTCCGTACTCCGGGGACCCAGACGCGGCCGTCGAACAGGCGCCGTGCCGTCCGGAAGAAGGTCCCCGCGCGCGCGACCCAATCGTTGTTCTCTAACCCGACGTCAGCGTCCACGCTCAACACCCCCGAGGGCATCCCGAGCCGCAGCGCCCCGTCGCCGCCCGACGTGAGAAGTTCGGCCACTACTGACCCACGGACGCGCGCCGCCACGGCGGTGCAGAGCGAGATCGTCAGGGGAAGCGCCCGGTGGGGCTGGCCATTCGAGATGACGCGCGCGACCAGGTCAACCTCGTGGGCGTCCATCATCTCGCCCGACACACTCGAGCTGCCGGCGCGAGGGCTCACCACGCAGACGAAGGGCACGCTGGTGATGTTCGCCGCGCTGTCGACGTCGGGCGCGATACCCATCCGTACCGAGGCGGCCTGGCGAATCGCCTCGAGCAGGGTAAGAACCTCGAGACGGCCTTCGAGCTCCCCGGGTAACTCGACACCCGTCAGTCCGACGTCGCGTGCTCGAACGAAAACGGCGGCGTTCGCGGCGTCCACGAGCGACACCTCGATGGCACCGAAACCGGCGACCTCGAGGTGATCGGTCACGTGACCGCTCGGCAGCAATGCTCCCGTCGTCGCGCCGCCCGGTTCCATGAAGTCCAGTCGTATTGGCGAACCTGATCCACTCACGCCAGGGATGACCAGGTCGCCGTCGTAGCGAGTGACGCCATCCTCGACGGCAAAGGTGCTGTGGATGATCTTGTTGGTGTTGGTGTTGAAGATACGCACGGTGGCGACGTCACCCTCGACGTGCACCAGCCCTTCATCGACGGCGAAAGGTCCAACGGCCGAGCTCATGTTCCCGCAGTTGCTGCGATAGTCCACGCGCGCCTCTTTGATCATCACCTGCGCGAACGTGTAGTCGACGTCAGCGTCCGCCCGAGTTGACGGCGCCAAGACGCACACCTTGGACAGTGATGACACGCCGCCGCCCATACCGTTCAGCTGACGACCGTGGGGGTCCGGTGAGCCCATGGCCGCGACGAACAGCCTCGTCCAGTCCTCGCGGCCCGTGGGCAGATCACGTTCGTGAAACATGATTGCCTTACTCGTTCCGCCGCGCATGAAGACGGCGGGGATGGCGTGTTGCTTCATGACGTCATCTTCGCGCTCAGTGCCCGTGTCGTTCGAAGAGGCCCGGGGTGAGGCCCACGACGTCGAGCAACGCCGGAGGTATTTCGACGTTCAGCTCGCTCAATCGACCCGGCGTCAGGCTGGGTAGCGCGAGCGCGACGTGGAGGAAGCGCTCACGTTCGTCGACCGTGGCGTACAGCCCGGCCAGTTCGTGGAACTTTCGTAGGTAGTCGTCGCGTCCGAAGGGCGTGGCGCCGCGGGGATGGGCGTCGGGGACGTCGATCTCGTCTTCAATGGTGGTGCCGTCGCGAAGCGTCACGACGACGCGTCCGCCGAAGGACCTCTTCTGGGGATCCTCGTGGTGGTACTTCTCGTCCCATTCGGCGTCCTCGACGGTGTGGATCTTCTGCCATAGCGCCACTGTTTCGCTTCGCGCGGCGCGTTCGGATTGGTAACTCTGCACGTGATGCCACGTCCCGTCTTCGAGCGCCACGGCGAAGATGTACATGAGACTGTGGTCCAACGTCTCGCGACTGGCGCTCGGGTTGTACTTCTGCGGATCGCCCGAACCGCTGCCAATGATGCGATGCGTGTGGTGACTGGTGTGGATGACGACCTCGTCGACGTCGGAGAGGTCGGTGAGTCGCTCGCGCAGGCGAAACGCCAGGTCGATCCACGCCTGCGCCTGAACTTCAGCCGAGTAGGCCTTGGTGTACGACTCCATGATGGTGCGCTTGGATTCACCGGGGGAGGGTAGGAAGACCGTGTACTCGGCGTCGGGTCCGTCGAGGAACCAGGCGATGATGCTGTCGTCGCCCTCGTACATCGGCGCGGGCGACGTCTCGCCGCGCAGGGCGCGGTCGATCGCCTCGACGGCCAACTTGCCGGCGTGCGCCGGGGCGTTTGCCTTCCAGGTCGAGATCTCGCCCTTTCTCGACTGACGCGTCGTGAGCGTGACGTGCACCACGTGATTGAGGGCCTGGTAGATGGTCTCGACGTCGAGTCGCAACATCGCGCCAATCCCCGCGACCATGCCGGCCGCGATATGCGTGAGGTGGTCGACGCGGTGCGTGTGAAGCGCGATGCCCTTGGTGAGGTCGCCCGAGATCTCGTAGGCGGCGGCGATGCCGCGAAGGAGGTCGGCCCCACTTGAACCCAGTTGTTGACCAACGGCGATGATCGGGGGAATCATGTCGCCCGGGTGATTCATGTCCGCCGCGAGAAAGGTGTCGTGAAAGTCCAGTTCGCGTACGGCCGTTCCGTTCGCCCAGGCCCCCCACTCGCACGACACCCGCGTGGTGTTGGCGACGCCAAAGACCGTGGCGCCGCCGTCGTGGCGATGGGCGAGCGCTTGGGCGCGTGCGTTCGCCACGGGCCTACGTAAGAGGCCGGCCACCGCGACGCCCGCGTTGTCGATCACCCGGTTCACGATCATCTCGGTGACGTCGACGTCGAGGGGCGCGTCGTCGGCAGCGACGACGGCCAGTTTCCAGGCCAGGAGCTCGCTGCGCGCAGGAGTCGACGAACTTTCGTAGACGCGAACTAGGTGCTGCTGCACGGGGACTCCTCACGTAGACGTACGTCGATCGTTGGCGCACGAACGCTTCCATTCTTGCGCATGGAGCGCACGAGCACTTTCGAATCAGGCGGTGCGCTCGCGCCTACGTTGGGTCTATCGCTGGTTGTAGCGGATCGTGCACGAGAGTCCGTCGGACAGCGTGATCGTGAAGGTGAACACGCCGTTGCGCGATCGAGCACGCGACGTGACCCTTACGAGTAACACCTGACCGGTGTCGCGAGTCACGACGGCCGTCGTTCCCGCGTGACTGGTGACGCGGGGTCGTCCATAGAACCCGGTGCCGTTGATCGTGAGCGTCACGGTGCGCCCGGCGACCACGTGTCCAACTATCGACGTGGCCGTGGGCGCCACCTGTGGCGTGGTGACGTTCAACTTGAAGGAGAACGTGCCAGCGTCTCCCGAGGGGTCGCTCACCGTTCCGGCCGCGATATAGGCACCGTTGGCGAGCGCGCCACTCGTGGTGACGAGGCCGCTCGAACTGACGAGAAGGTTGGGAGTACCCCGGTTCTGGACGTACGTCACCGCTCCGAAGTTCGCGCCGACGTCGAGTTGGACGCTGTACGTCGACGACGAGGTCGTGGTCACGAACGCGCTCGTGGGTGCTCGCTGGACCAGGGTGCCCACCGTCAACGTGAACGTGAACTTGCCCACGTCACCGCTCGCGTCGCTCGCCGTGCCCTTCGCCACGTAGGTGCCCGCGGGCAACACGCCGCTCGTCGTGACGAGGCCGCTCGCACTCACCAGCAACTGGGGCGTGCCGCTCGTCTGTACGTACGTCACGGCGCCGTTGTTGCCCGTGACGCTCAGTTGGCCGTTGAAGGCCCCCGAGGCGCTCGACTTCACCGAGGCGCTGGTGGGGACGCCTTGGAGCAACTTGCCCACCGCGAGGGTGAGTGAGAACGTGCCGGCGTTGCCGTTGGCGTCGACGCTCGTGCCCGTCGCGACGTAGGTGCCCCGGGGCAGCGCGCCGCTCGTCGTCACGAGGCCGCTCGCGCTCACCAGCAACTGGGGCGTGCCGCTCGTCTGGACGTAACTAACCGCGCCGTCGTTGTTGGTGGAGACGAGTTGACTCGTGAACGAGGCTGATCCCGCCACCGACACCGCGGTCAACACCGGCGCGCTCAACAGCCCACAGACGTAGTCGCCGTCGTAACCGTTCAACCCGAACTGAATGAGGGCCACGCGTCCACCGGTGAACGACGCCGAGTTGCAGCCCACCTGCGCGGCCGGCACCGAGCCGAATCCGGGGATCCACACGGGTACCGGGGGGAGCGACGCCGGGGTGTGGACGGTGATGACGTTCCACTGTTGCGACGTGGAGTAGATGCCGAGCGACGTCACACCGATGTTCGTGAACGAGGCGATCATCCCCTCGATCGCCTCTTCGTCGTAGGTGCCCGTCGCGGCGGATCGACCCAACTCGATGGTCTGCCACTGGTTACCCGTCTCGACGTCGAGCCACCACGGTGCTGCGATGGCCGCTCCCGTTGGTGACGAGGACCCGTTGGCCCTCTCGGCGTTGACGGCGTTGGCGAACGCGTAACGCGCCGCGTTCCAGCCGTAGTCGTAGGAGCACGCGACCGAGTCCGCGCCCGAGCACACCTTGGGCGTCTGCTGACTGGTCGGCCAGTCCGACGCGAACGTCGGACCTGGATTGTCAGCGTTCGCGTAGAAGGCGGGGTTGGGGTTGACCGCGCCCTGGGCCCAGGCCAACTCTCTCGCGAGACAGGGGTTGACGCTGAAGGGATGGCCCCCGTTGACGCCCACGATGCCAAAGCCCGGTGACGGGGGCTGGGCTTCGCTGCACTGGGGAAAACTGATGTCGTAACCGATCGACGTCGGCGCGATGGGCGTCGCGGGAAAGGCGAGGCCGGATGTAGCCACGAGAACGACCGCGGCCACGACGACAACAAACGAAGACTTCGTCAGGAGTGCGTGCACGTCTTGTAAGCCTACGAGTGTCGCGAGCGTCGTTCAAAGGGATGGTCTTACAGTCTTCTGAGAGTATGACGTTCTGCGCTGAATGCGTTGCGTTCGCCGCGCAGAAAGTCGTTGAATCGTTGTCGTTGGCGAAGATGTCGACATTCTGTCCGCTTTAGTGATCGGACGTCGTGAGAACTTTGCGATGTACGTGTTCGCACCACGTACGTCAGTGAGTCGAACGAAGTGAAGCGACTCGCACTACGCGACGAGTTCGCTGCGTCCGTCGGCGCTCGCGCTGATGTGACGTCGCAGGTTCATCATCATCGCTCCGCCCACGAGCGCGGTGATACCAGTGCCGATGGGCCACCAGTTGCCGAGGTGGACACTGAAGTAGAGGGCCATGATGGCCGGCGCGAGGGTGCCCGAGATGCCCCACGAGAGGCCGGACGCGGCGTTGTAACGTCCGCGCAAGTGTTCGGGCGCGATGTCGTTGACGATCGCCGAACCGACGGGCTGGAGTATGGTCTCGCCGATCGCGAAGACCACCATGGCGAGACACAACATCGAGATGGAGGCGGCCGCCGGCAGCGCCAACGTCGTTTCGAGAATCACCCAGAAGAAGAACCAAAACGCGGCCACGATCCCCATGACGCGCGTTCGACTCTTGCCCTCGATGCGATTGAGCACCCAGAGTTGTGCGAGCACGATGGTGGAGGTGTTGAAGAACCAGATCACGCCAATCGAGTGGACCGAGAGCTTCAGGTTGTTCACGACGAAGAGACTGAGACCCGCGTCGAGCGATCCGTAGCCACCGACCATGAGGAAGATCGCCGCCACGACGTAGCGAACGAGTCGGCGATCCCTCATCACTTCACGCCAGCCTTCAGCGTTCTTGACCGGGTCCTCGTGGTGCACTTTGATGGGACCGCCGTGTCGGCGAAGAGTGAGGTAGTAGAAGGCAGCGAACACAATCACGCCGGCGTTGAAAATGTAGAGCGCGACGAAAGTGCCAGGGCGTTGGAGGTTCACGACTGACGCCGAGATGAGTCCCCCGAATCCGATGCCGAGATTGACCAACATGAAGTTGAAACCGAAGGCCCGTTGTCGGTGTTCGGGTGCGACGAGGCGACTCAGCATCGTGCTGGCCGGTCCCCACGCGGCGCCACCGAAGACCGCGATGAAGAGTGCGGCGAGGATGGCCTCTTCGTGCGTGTGCGCGAGCGCCCAGAAGACGAGCGCGGCGGCGTCACAGCTGTAGGCGAAGAAGATGACGCGAATCGGTCCGAGCCGATCGGTCATCGACCCCCACAGCGGCGCACTCCCAATGCCCACGACGGCCGACAACGCGAGCAGCAGCGTCGCGAAGGTCGTAGAGAACCCACGCACGTTGTGCAGGTAAATGACGAAGAGCGAAAGCGTGAGTCCGTTGCCCACGCATCCAATGAAGGTGCAGAGGAAAAAACGACGCAGGGGACCACGAATCGACGAGCGAAAATCAGTGGGAACGAGGTTGTCGATGAGTTTCACGAGGTCATCAGGTTACTTGAGATACTTTGTGCGGCGAATCACAAGAGTGGCGAAGCCGTTTTCACCTCGAGAGTTAAGGTTGGGTGGTTAGTCACCCACTAACGGAGAGGTGTGACGACTTGAGCACTCGATTGGCCAAGAGCCGCGTTGACCTTCTAGAGGAGATAACGCCCGACGTTGAGCGCCTCTTCAACCGACACATGGAAGCACCACGCCTCTGGTTCCCACACGAGCAGATCAACTGGGGTGAGGGAGAGAGTTTTCTCAAACGCCCCTGGTCGCCGGAGGACTATCCGCTCGCCGATGGGGTGCGCAGTTCGATTTTCGTCAACCTCTTGACCGAGGACAACCTGCCGTACTACACCGACTCAATTCTCGAACACTCGCCCAAGGGCCACCCCATTCGAGAGTGGACCTGTCAATGGACGATGGAAGAGAATCGTCACGCCATGGTCATGCGTGACTGGGTCCACATCAGTCGATGCATCAATCCCACGACCCTCGAGGAGGGCCGACGCGTCCAGATGCAGAAAGGTGAGGTTCCCCACCCGGCCACCTTCGCCGAGCTGATCGCCTACGTGTCATTTCAAGAACGAGCCACGCAGATCGCCCACCGTAACACCGGAGCGAAACTCCCCAAGGACGACAAGATCGGTCGAAACGTCCTGGCGTTGATCGCCGGTGACGAGACGAAGCACTACCTCTTCTACCGCGACCTCACTTTGGCCGCCTTCGCGATCGATCCTTCGGCGATGATGATCGCGGTCTCGAAACAGGTGAGCACCTTCGCCATGCCCGGCACCGGCATTCCGAGTTTCACCCGTCACGCCGTGCGAATCGCCAAAGAGGGGATCTACGGACTCGGCCAGTACTTGGGTGACGTCTTGACACCGGTGCTGGCTCTTTGGGACATCGAACACTTGAAGGGTCTCAGCAAAGAGGCCGAGATCGCCCGCGTCGAACTGATGAACGTCAAGGCGAAGATTGCTGAGTCCGTCGAGCGCATGGCCCACAAGGCGTCGCTCATCAAGACGTCACTCGGCGCCTCGCGTTAACGCACCCGCGAACTCACTCTTTGGTGCTGGCGACGGCGCGGATGTAGTCCTCAAAGGCCTTCTGTTGTGACTGCACGGCTCGGACTCGTCGTAGGTGCATGTCGCCCCCGCGAGTGACGACGTAGACGAGACATCCCACTAAGGGAAGAATCAAGATGAAGAGGACCCACAGGGCCTTGACCGGTCCACTCAGGTCGTGACTACTGAATATGTCGAGCACGACGTGAAAGACGAGAATCATCCAAAAGATGAACAGGGCGAAGTACAGCGTCGAAACGAATACGTCAAGCAAGGGATAGTTTGAAGCCAGCACGGCAGTCCTTTCAATAACCTCTAGGGCGAAGTGTAGAGTCCGCGCGCGGTGTCGTAGGGCGTGTCGCCGGTCGCGAAGAGAGCCACGTCGCCGCCGAGGCGTTGCGGCGGTGTGTCGTGTGATCGAACGTCGCCTGTCTAGGATGTCGTCAACACGGGGGTGCTTGGTGCGCAGTCTTAATGAAGCGATCGCGGACGTCGCCGCGGCGGGACAGCCGTTCGAGGTCATCGAGGTCGAACACGACGGCGTGACGAATCGGGTCTTCAAAAACGCTCCGGCCACGCTTCGCCAGTTCTTCGATTCTGCGAGGGATGTCGAGGAGACGTTCCTCGTCTACGAGGACGAGGAGTGGACGTTCGCCGAAGTGATGCGTGAAGTTGACGCCCTCGGTGACGCGCTTGTGCGCCACTTCGGCATCAAGAAGGGCGATCGGGTCGGCGTCGCCATGCGTAACTATCCCGAGTGGGTGATCGCCTTTGGCGCCATCGTCTCGGTGGGGGCGGTTTCGGTGTCGTTGAACGCGTGGTGGACGGAGGATGAGCTCGACTTCGCCATCAACGACTCGGGTCTGTCGGTGTTCATCGGTGACAGCGAACGAATCCTTCGAGCGAGCGCGTCGTGCTCGCGAGCGGGTGCGCGGCTGCTCGGCGTGCGACTGAAAGAGGACACGACCTACGCCCCCGGTGTCGAACGCTGGGAGGACGTGGTCGTGAAGGGCGCGGCGATGCCCGACGTTGACCTCGACGCCAACAGCGACGCCACGATCCTCTACACCTCGGGCACGACGGGTTATCCCAAGGGCGCGATCTCGACGCACGGGGCGATCTGTCAGACGATCATGGCGTTCTCATCGGGCGCCGCCATTCAGGCCGCTCGCCGGGACCAGGACGAAGAGGGCAGCGGTCAGGCGCCGTGCTTCATCTTGATCGTGCCGCTCTTTCACGTCACCGGCTGCATTCCCGTGATGTTGTCGTGCTTCACGTGGCATTTCAAACTCGTGATGATGTACAAGTGGGACCCCGAGCGAGCGCTGGCGCTCATCGAACGCCACCGCGTCACCAACTTCGTGGGCGTTCCCACTCAGGCCTGGGACCTCATTGAGTCGCCGAGTTTCTCCACGTTCGACACGTCATCGCTGACGGCCGTCGGGGGTGGCGGCGCGCCGGCGCCGCCGACCTTGGTCGCGCGCGTCGAGCAGTCGTTCACCAAGGGCCGTCCCAACTTGGGCTACGGCATGACCGAGACCAACGCGTACGGCCCGGGTAACTACGGCGAGGACTACCTAAGTCATCCCACGTCCACGGGCCGGGTCCCCACGATCGTGATGGACGCCGATATCCGTGACGAGTCCTTTCGCTCACTACCCACGGGCGAGAGCGGCGAGATCTGGTTGAAGTCGCCGACGATGATTCGCGGCTACTGGCGTAATCCCAAAGCCACGCACGAGACGATTCAAGAGGGATGGCTCCGTACGGGCGACCTCGGACACGTGAGTGACGAGGGTTTCCTCTACGTGGAGGATCGAGCGAAGGACATGATCATCCGCGCGGGTGAGAACGTCTACTCGGCTCAGGTCGAGTCGGCCATCTACGAACACCCCGCCGTCTACGAGGCGGCCGTCTTTGGTCTTTACAACGAGCGGCTCGGTGAAGAGGTGGCCGCGGCGATCATGGTTCGTGAAGGAGTGTCGCTCAGCGCTGACGATCTTCGCGATTTTCTCTCTTCACGCCTCGCCGCCTTCATGATTCCTTCGCGCGTGGCCTTCACCAGAGAGCCCTTGCCGCGCAACCCCGCGGGCAAACTCTTGAAGCGCGAGATGCCGGTGCTCTACTTTCCCAACGCCGTTTGAATCGCGCGTTCGGCGTACTCGGCGACGTTGACCTCGCTCAGTTCGTGAAGTTTGAACCACTGGGCTTGATTGGTGGTGCCCGTCATCTCGTCGCGTAGCTCCCCGCCCGCGAGAGCGACGGTGTAGAGCACGCGCACGGTATGAATGCGGTCGCCGTTCGGTCGCCGGCGAACGTCGCTCACGACGTCGAACAGGACCGGGTCCTTTACCGAGAGGCCGGTCTCTTCTCGAAACTCGCGTAGCAGCGTCTCTTCGGGGGACTCGCCGAAGTCGATGCCGCCTCCCGGCAGCCACCAGAGAGGTGGCCTGATCTGAGGGCTACTCGAACGCACGAGGAGCACGCTCTCGTCGTGCACGAGAATCCCGTACGCCCTCACGCTGGTGTGCTGTTTACTCATTGTTCGCTGGTCGTCCTCACTACGTCACTTGGACCGCGCAACGCTGCGCCCCCGCGAGGGACTGCATTCGCTGGTCCTCGCTGGAGAAATAGTAGGCCAACGGACCAGGGTCAAAAGTCCCTACGTGGCGAAGTCATGGTCCGCGAGGTCCCCGATCGAGTCCTAACGAGTGGTGGGGAAGCCGAGGTCGATCTGTGAATCTGACGGTTGGGGCCAGCGCGTCGTGACGACCTTCGCGCGCGTGTAGAAGGCGAATCCTTCGGGTCCGTAGATGTGGGAGTTGCCAAAGAGCGAGTCCTTCCAACCCCCGAAGGAGTAGGCCGAGATCGGCACGGGAATCGGCACGTTGACGCCGATCATCCCGACCTGGACTTGGCGTGAGAAGAGCCGCGCCGCGTTGCCGTCACGGGTGAAGATCGCCACACCGTTCCCGTAGGGATTGGCGTTCACGAGAGCGATGGCGTCGTCGAAGGTCGCCACGCGCGCGACGCCCAGGACGGGTCCAAAGATCTCGTCGTCGTAGGCCTTCGTACCGGGCCGCACGCCGTCCAAGAGACTTGGCCCCACGAAGAAGCCGCCGCCGTTCGTGAGCGTCGTTCCATCGCGGACGACCTCGATATCGTCTTCCTTCGCCGACGTGACGTAGCTCACGACGCGCTCGAGGTGTTCTCTCGTGATGAGGGGACCGAAGTCACTGGTGGGATCGTCGCCGGGTCCGACCTTCAGGCGATCGAGTCGCTCGGTGATCTTCTTGATGAGGGGATCGGCGACGTCGCCCACCGCCACGACGACGCTGATGGCCATGCAACGTTCGCCCGCCGAGCCGTAGCCCGCGTTGATCGCGGCGTCGGCCGCGACGTCGAGGTCCGCGTCGGGCAACACGACCATGTGGTTCTTGGCGCCCCCGAGAGCCTGGACTCGCTTGTGGTGCTTGCTGGCACTTTCGTGGACCGCTCGCGCGACGGGCGTGGAGCCGACGAAACTGACCGCGTCAACGCCGGGGTGGGCCAAGAGTGCCTGGACGGTCGTGGCGTTGCCCTGGAGCACGTTGAAGACGCCGTCGGGAAGTCCCGCTTCCTTCAAGAGTTCGGCCAATCGAATGGAGACCGACGGGTCACGCTCGGAGGGCTTCAAGATCACGACGTTCCCGCTCGCCAGTGCGGTCGCGCCCATCCACAGTGGCACCATGATCGGAAAGTTGAAGGGGGTGACGGCCACGACGACGCCCACGGGCTCGCGCGTCGAGTGCACGTCGACACCATCGGCGACCTGATCGGAGAAGCCACCCTTCAAGAGCTCGACGAGGCCGCAGGCGAACTCGACGTTCTCGAGTCCACGGGCGATCTCGCCCTTCGCGTCGGCGATCGTCTTACCGTGCTCGGAGGTGATGATCGCGGCCAACTCGTCAGTGTGTTCGACGAGCAGTTGTCGAAAGGAGAAGAGGATGTTCGTTCGCCGCGACAGGGTCGACTGACCCCACTGCACGGCCGCGCGCACCGCGACGTCGACCACGTTGTCGATGAACGCGGACGAGGGTACCGGTACCTGCGCGGTGACCTCGCCGGTGGCGGGATTGAAGACGTTCGACTGCCCGGGCTCGTCGACCCTTTCGCCGTTGATGAAGTGGGGAATCGTTTTCATGTCAGTCCTCTTTCGCAGTGCCAATCTACTGTTTCAAGCCTTTCCTTCGTTAAGGTTGCTCAATGGAACAAGCTGAACCAGGACGGGCACTGCGCGCAGCGGCGTCCGTAGAACCCCTGGGCGGCGGGCGTTTCTCCGTAAACCTTTCGTCCCTCTACACCGTCGTCGGACACCCTCACGGGGGCTACCTCCAGTGCGTGATGGCGAGCGGCGCTCTCGCGGCGGCCAGTGAGGAAGGCGCCACGCACCTTCACGCGACGGCGCTCACCACCAACTTCGTGAACGCGACCGATCCGGGAGCCGCGGAACTCCGTGTGGAAGTGCGTCGCGTTGGACGTGGCGTCTCCTTCACGTACGTGTCACTGTTCCAAAACGACGAACTCGCGGCGGAGTCGCTCGTGACGCTCGGCACCCTACGTGATGACTCGAAGATTCGCTACCAAGAAGCCGTCATGCCAGTCATCGACGCGCTCGAGAAATGTCGCCAGTCAACGGGGAGCGAAGAGTTCAACATCTTGAGGGTCCTGGACCTACGACTCGATCCCTCGTGCACCGGTTGGTGGCAGGGCGAACTCTCGACCCAGGGCGAAGTGCGCGGTTGGCTTCGCCTGGACGACGGTGAAGCGTCGTGGGATCCGTGGAGTCTTCTCTTCGCCAGCGACGCGCTTCCTCCCGCGACGTTGCCACTTGGCTCCTCGGGCTGGGTGCCCACGCTGCAACTCACGTCGCACGTGCACCGCGTGCCGACGAGTGAGTGGCTGCGCGCGCGTCAGTGGGCCGTCGTCATCGCCGACGGTCTGCTCGACCAGCGCTGTGAACTCTTTGACGACACGAATCAACTGGTCGCCTCGTCATCGCAACTCGCCATGGTGCGCTTACCGGGTGGTCACTAGGCCGTGCCGGCCGGCCCGCGGGCCAACGACGACGGCTCGTTGTCGATTCGTTCTCGACTCACCATTCCTTCCGAGGAGATTGGGCTGCGCGTGACGACGTCCGGTGGACCCGGCGGACAACACGCCAACCGTTCACTCACGCGGGTCGTGGCGACGTTTCACGTCCTCGAGTCGCGAGCACTGAGTGACGCCGACAAGCAACGCGTCAGTTCGGCACTCGGACCGGTCGTTCGATCGAGCGCGAGCCGTTTCAGATCCCAACGACAGAATCGCACGGCCGCGCTCGATCAGTTGGCGGACAAACTCGCGACGGCCCTCGCTCCTCGCACACCGCGGCGCGCGACGAAGCCGACGAAGGGCGCCAAGATCCGTCGCGTTGACGAGAAGAAGGCGCGTGGGCAGCTGAAGGTACAACGTCGCCGTCCCAGTGAGGATTAGCGCGAACGCTCCAACTGTTGGGTGATGGCGTGCAGCGCTTTGTGCATAAGTTCGTCGAGGGCAGGGTCGTCGTCCTCGTGCGGACCGCGAAGCGGCGTCAATGACGCGTAGCCCGCCGCCAGGAGTGCCCCGTCCTCGTCGGCATCTTCGTCGCTGACGTCACCGAGCTCGGGGCTTGCCGAACCGAGACGAAGGGGGAGTTCACCTTCGTCGCTTAAGGCTTCGCCGCCCGCGAGCGGTCCCGCGGCCTTGATGAGCCCGGCTAGTGAGATGCGACCACGTCGCACGCCCTTCAGTTCCGCGGCGGGCAAGTTGGGCACGTTGAGATTCAGCAACGTCCGAGTCGGCGCGCGAAAGAGCTCGTCGAGAACTTCAATGGCGACGGCCCCAGCGGTGTCGTAGTGCACGTTCTCGCCCCACTGCACGGACACCGCGAGACCCGAAAGCCCGAGTTGTGCGCCGGTCAAGACCGCGCCCACGGTGCCCGAGTGCAGCACGCTACGCCCGACGTTGGCCCCGGCGTTAATGCCCGAGACGATGACGTCGGGCTGGAAGTCGAAACTGCCCAGGGCGCCCAAAATGGCGCACAGCGCCGGCGGTGCTTCGAGCCCGTAGGCGACGATGGATTCGGCGCCCGCCACACGGTGGCGCCGGTACTTGACGGTGGGTCGTTCGAACACGTCACCGACGGCCGACGACATGCCCGAGTAGTTTTTATTGGGCGCGACGATGATGGCTTCACGAACCTCGTCCGAGGGTGACTCGTCCATCCAACGAGCGACACAACGGGCCAGCACGGCCATACCAGGAGCCAAGACGCCGTCGTCGTTCGTGAGGAGTAGTCGCATACCCGAACCCTAATTGTCGTAGGTTACGTACCAGTGAAAAGAAGGAAAACCATCTGATGTTGCCCTCGGGAGAACAGATCGCGATCGCGCACGTTGATCAACGTGCCGTCATCACCGAAGTGGGCGCGACGCTTCGCACCTTCGTGAAGGGTGGCGTCAGTGTCATCGAGGGCTTCGCGGGCGAGGAGGTGCCCACGCACGCGCGGGGCCAAGTCCTCTTCCCGTGGCCCAACCGGATCGGGGACGGCGAGTGGACGTTCTCCGGGCGTAGCGCCCGACCCACCATCGACGACGTCGAACACGCCACGGCCTCGCACGGCCTCGTTCGCTGGCGCCCCTTTCGAATCGAAGCCGTCAATCAAAACCGTTGTGTGCTCTCACTCTTGCTCCATCCGACCCCGGACTATCCCTTCTTGAGTGAGATCAGCGTCGCCTACCACCTCGGATCGCTCGGCTTGACCGTAACGACGACCGTCACCAACCGCGACGAAGTCCTTCTTCCCTTCGGTGTGGGGTTTCATCCCTATCTCTCGGTCACGACGCCGACCATCGAGGGTTCCCAGTTGGAGATTCCCGCGAAGGCTTACGTCGCTGTGGATGATCGGCAACTTCCGACGGGCGAGATCCTTCCTCTTGCGGGTCACCAGCTCGACTTCTCCAAGCGCAAGTCGCTCAGCGGCCACGAACTCGACGTCACCTACACCGAGCTCGTGCGTGATGACACCGGTCTGGCCGTCGCCACCCTCGAAGACGCCCAGGGCGGCGAGATCGAACTCAGTGTCGACCGAAACTTTCCGTACTTTCAGGTGTACACCGGTGACCACTTGGAGAAAGGTCGTCGACGTACGTCGGTGGCGATCGAACCCATGACCTGTCCGCCCGACGCACTGCGTAGCGGCAAGGACGTCGTCGTTCTTGAACCGGGACAGCACTGGGCTGGTTCGTGGCGCCTGAGACGCAAGTAGTCATGACCAAACGTGTCGTGCTCGTCACTGGATCGACCAGCGGTATCGGTCTCGCCACGGCGCGGCGTTTCGCGCAGCGGGGCGATACCGTCGTCTTCAACTCGGCGCGCAGTGTCGAAGCGGGAGAGCGCCTCGCCGTGGAGACGCCGGGTTCGTTCTACGCGCAGGCTGATATCGCCGTCGCCGGCGAGCACGAGCGACTGATTCGTGAAGTCCTCCAACGCTGCGGTCAATTGGACGTGCTGGTCAATAACGCCGGCACCACCAAACTCATTGCCCATCGTGACCTCGAAGCCGCCAACGTTGACGTGTGGCGCGAGATCTTTGAGGTGAACGTCTTTGGCACGTGGCAACTCAGCGTCGCGGCGATGGACGCGCTGAAGGAGAGTCGGGGATCAATCGTGAACGTCTCATCCGTCGCGGGCGTTCGACCGACTGGTTCGTCGATTCCTTACGCGGCGTCGAAGGCCGCGTTGAATCACTTAACGACCCTGCTCGCCAAAGTCGTTGGACCCGAAGTACGAGTGAACGCCGTCGCGCCGGGCCTCATCGACACCCCGTGGACGCAGGACTGGGACACCGTGCGCGGGTTCGTCCGATCGGTAGCGCCGCTGGGTCGAACGGGTACGCCCGACGACGTGGCTGACGTGATCGTCGCGCTCTCGACGACCTCGTACGTCACCGGTCAGATCGTCGTGGTCGACGGCGGACTCTCGCTCACGACCTGACGCGGCGCCGGGGGGAGCGCCAGTCGGCAGGCGAACGAAAGTACTTTGGTGGCCGGGCGGAAAACGAGGAGGTCGCTGACGCGATTCGTGCGCACGCCGAGGTGATCTTGCGCCCACGAGGGAAGCAGCGACCAGGCGCTTCGCACGATGAGTCGATGCACGAATCGCTGCTTTCGCCGATTCGTCACGCCGTGAGAAATGAAGTCACGCGCGGTCACACCGTCCGCGCTGAGGTTCAGTTCGGGTCGAAACGACAACAGGGCGGCGTTGAGTTCGCGGACGTTGTGCGGTGGATTCTGCACGCCGAGATCGTCCGCGACGTGGACCATCTCGGCGACGTACTTGTTGGCTTCGTCATCACTCAAGTGGTGCGCGCCGAAGCGTTGATAGGAGTTGAGGAACATGAAGAGTTCGGTACAGTGCACCCACGCCAAGAGGTGGGGATCGTTCGCGTCGTACGCGGCACCGTCGTCAGTGACGCCGTGGACGAACTGGTGCACGTTCAACACCCGTTCGATCGCCGCCGCCGCCGACTCCTTCGAACCGAAGGTCGTCGCGCTGATGAAGTTGGCCGTCTGGAGCATTCGTCCGAAGGGATCGTCTTGATAGCGCGAGTGCTGCGCGACGCCGGCCATGGCGTGCGGGTGGAGCATCTGAAAGAAGAGTGAGCCCAGTCCTCCCACCAACATCGATGGCAAATCTCCGTGGACGATTCGCGTCACGCCGTAGACGTCGCTGTACGCCGCGAGGGGATCGTCACAGCGCGCCGGGGGATCCATCGAGAGTCCCGCGGCACGACGGATCTTCATGTTCGCGCGTTGTCGTAGACGTTCGAGCAAGTCGCGATACCACGAAGCATTCAAGGCGTCCTCCTCAACGTTTCATACCCACTTTACGTTCTGACACTTTCATTCAGACCGGTCGTCTGCGACACTAGAGAGATGCCGTCGGCGCAACCACTTCGTTTCTCCTCTACGGAGAGTGACGTCGAGAGTGAGGTCGCGGTCATCACCGAGCGACCCTGGAACGTCATCGTCTGGAACGATCCCGTGACCCCGATGACCGTCGTCGTCGTGATCTTCAAGCGAATCTTTGGCTACTCGAACAACAAGTGCACGGACTTGATGTTGACCGTCCATCACGAAGGTCGTGCCGTGGTGTGGTCGGGTCAGCGCGAGCGAGCCGAGTCGTACTGCGTGAAACTACAAGTGGCTGGACTGCAGGCCACGGTGGAGCGAGACGCGTAGTGGCCGGCAAACTCTTTTCTCGACGACGAGACGGTCGCATCGAAGTGCGTCTCAACGACGTGGGTCGAGCAGCGATTCGAGAGGTGTTCGCCCACGTTCTGGCGGCCGAGCGCGAACCCGAACACGAGTGGCACCTCTCGTTGAATGCCCCGATCAATCCGAGCAGCGACGACGACGATCCACTCTCGTCGTTGGCTCGCCAGAACGAGATCGCCTCGAACGCCGAACTTTCGATCATGACCCTCAACGAGCAGTACCTGAACGACGCCGAGGGTTGGGCGTGGCTGAGCACCCTCCAAGTCGCGCTCCGCTCGACGGCCGTCGTGAACGGACTCTTGAGCGACGAGAAACTCGAAGCGTGCGCGCCAGAGCTCTTAGACGACATTCGAACGATGCAGCAGTTTCTCTTCGAGTTGGCGGCCTGTTTTTAAGACGCGAGTAAGAACACGTTCGCGAAGTGACCGGTCTGAAGAAGAGTGATGTGTAATCCCCCCTAGGCTTTACGCCATGGCTACCTTTCGACGCACTTCGCTCCACCTGACCTCGCTCGCGCTTCTCACCACGGTATTGGTGGTGGGCGTCCCGTTGGCTGCGCAGGCGTCGGTGTCGAATCCCTCGGTCGCGACAATACTCAAGGCGGCCAAGGTCGCGATCGTGAAACAGAGCGGCGTGCACGTTACCGTCTCGACGAGCTCTGGTAAGACCGACAGTTCGGTCGTCGCCGACATTGGCAAGACGAGCGGCACCGAGACCTACGTCTCGGGCAACGAACGATTTACGATCACCGTGACGCCAACGTACGCCTACTTGAGCGGAAGCCAGAAGGGTCTAACGACGTTGATGGGACTCACGGCCGCTGAGCAGAAGAAGATCGGTAAGAAGTCGATGGCCATGAAGAAGGGGACGTCGTACTACACGACGTTCAAATCGAACTTGACCTCGGGGACGACGTTCTCGTCGCTCCTGCCCGCGGCGAGGGGCACGGCCCTGCTCGCCACGAGGGACAAGAAGACCAATGGCTACCAACTCAAGTGGACGGCCAAGGCCACGAGCACGCAGCCAAAGACGACGACCGTGATGACGTTCTCCTCGGGCAGGGCGACGCTTCCATTGAAGGACGCGGTATCGACGTCGACCGGAAAGAGCGAGACGACGTTTAGCAAGTGGGGCGAAAAGGTCAGAGTGAAGGTGCCGTCCTCGACGATCTCCTACTCCGTGGTGTTTCCGGCGTCCTGAGCAGACGCCAAAAAGGTCCCTGACCTCCTTCACCGAGGCCGTGGTTCAATCAAGAACTGCGTCAGCGCCGATAGATGCGCTCTCGCCACATCGCAGAGCGCGTCAGCGTTTTCGGGCTTAACGTGACGCGGGTCGCGACGATCTCAGATCACACGTCGGTGAGGCCCGTTAGCGCCCGACCCGGGTCGAGGTAGCCAAGCGAACACCGTTCCCAATTCCCGGAAACGACGCGCGCTTTCACGCCAGCGCCGTTGAGTTCGCGCTGCTTGTCGAGCTGAGACGCGGTTGGGCGGCAACCGGGTCACCTCCGGAGATGGCGCCCGTTCGAAATCTCGATACGATGGGGTCGATATTTCCGGCGCTCGTTCTTCGCCGCCTTCTCCTGCACGGCAACGTGCCCGACCAGGCGTTCTTCGAATCGGTGATCGAAGGAGTGAACCTGCCCTCGTCATCGCCGAGTGCACCGTCTCGCTGCCTTTCGAATCACCACCACCGCGGTATGTCGACTAGAAAGCGAAGACGCTAATGGCTTCGGATAGTTCGGATCTCTCGCACAGCAACACCGAAGGTAAGCACCTCGGACTCGCTCTGGCCGTCATATCCGGCGCGCAGCTCATGATCGTGCTCGACGCGACGGTCGTGAACGTCGCTATACCCACGATCCACCACGCGCTGCACTTCTCCCCGACGAACCTCGAGTGGCTCATCACCGCTTACTCACTCACGTTCGGTGGTCTCTTGCTCTTCGGAGGGCGAACCGGCGACCTTTACGGTAAGCGCAGAATGTTCATGATCGGTATCACGATCTTCGCGGTCTCGTCGTTGCTCGGAGGACTCGCGATGAACGACGTCTGGCTCATCTTCACGCGAGGCTTGCAAGGGGTCGGTGGCGCGATCGCCGCGCCCACGGCCCTCTCACTGATCGCGACGAACTTCGCCGAAGGTCGTGAGCGAAATCGTGCCATGGGCGTCTACGCGGCGATGTCGGGAGGCGGGGGAGCGATCGGACTTCTGCTCGGCGGCGTACTGACCAGTTACGTTTCGTGGCGTTGGATCTTCTTCGTGAACGTCCCGATCGCGGCGCTGGTCTTGTTCCTTACGCCACGCGCGCTCAATGAGTCGCAAACGACCTCGGGTCGCCTTGACGTTCCTGGAGCGGTCACGGTCACCGGCGGGATGCTCGCTCTCGTCTACGGACTCTCGAACGCGTCGAGTCACAGTTGGGGCAGTAGAGCGACGATCGTCTCCTTGGTCGCGGCGGTCGTCTTGTTAACTGCCTTCGGACTGATCGAACAACGAAGCAGGGAACCACTGATGCCCCTCAGCATCTTCAAGAATCGAAATCGTTCGGGCAGTTTCGCGATGATGCTCTGCATCGGCATCGCGCTGTTTTCGATGTTCTACTTCTTGACGCAGTATCTGCAGAACGTGTTGGGCTGGAGTCCGATTAGGACGGGCGTTGGCTTCTTGCCCATGACGGCGGGCATCATCGTCTCGGCGGCACTCGCGTCACGCTACGTGGGCAAGATTGGGATACGCATTCCACTCCTTTTAGGGCCGGCGGCCGCGACCATTGGCATGTTGTGGATCACCCGCATCACCGTCACCAGTAGCTATCTCGAGATCCTCGGGCCTCTCATCGTGATCGCTCTGGGAATGGGTTTCTCCTTCGTTCCCCTCACGCTCGTGGCCGTCTCGGGCGTCGAGCCCAACGAGGCCGGGCTGGCGTCGGCGTTGCTGAACACGATGCAGCAAGTGGGCGGCGCCTTGGGGCTCGCGGTACTGGCGACGGTCGCCATCGACGCCACCAAGTCCTCGTACCAGTCACTGCACCAAACGACCACCCTGGCGAAGAACGTGGCCACGACGCACGGCTACACGACAGCCTTCTTGGTGGCCGCGGGCATCTCGGGTCTCGGACTCTTGATTTCGTTGACCGTCATCCGAGTACCGACGAACGCGCCCGAATCCGAAGGACTCAGGACGGCGATGACCCAATAATCGGCGTCTTCTGGCGTTGGTGGCGTCGACCTAACCGCTTCCCACCGACGTCGCGTACTCCACCGAGTTGGACTGGATCGTGTCACGGTACCAATGGAAACTCTGCTTGGTGAGGCGTTCACCCGTGGGAAAGTCGATCCATATGATGCCGAATCGTCGCGAGTAACCATAAGCCCATTCGAAGTTGTCGAGCAGACTCCACACGAAGTAACCCTGGACGTTGACGCCCGCATCAATGGCGTCGTGCACTGCCGAGATGTGCTCTTGGAGGTACGCCACCCGATTGTGATCGAGCACTTGTCCGTTGGGATCGACGTAGTCGTCAAACGCTGCTCCATTTTCAGTGACGTAAATCGGCAGCGTGGTGTATTCGTCTCGGATGCGCACGAGCAGGGCAGTCAAGCCCGACGCTTCAATCTCCCAGTCCATGGCGGTCTTATCGCGACCCGGCGTCTCGACTGATCGAACGCGAAGGTCGGGGAACTGTTCATCTGGTGCCACGAAGTACCCAGCGAGTCGAGCTTCGGTGGCCCGCGACTCGTCAACCACGGTGGACGGGAAGTAGTAGTTCACGCCCAGAAAGTCCAGAGGCTGGGAGATGATCTTCAGATCACCGTCTTGGATCACCGAGAATCCCGGTTGCGACGTCGCGTAGTGCGCCAACATGTCTTCGGGATAGCTGCCTCGAAAGAGCGGCTCGAGGAAGAGTCGATTGAGATTTCCGTCGGCGCGCTGCGCCGCCGCGATATCCAACTCGTGCTGCGAGCCGGGACGATGATCACCCAGATTGAGCGTTATCCCGACTTTCGCCAAAGGAACGGCGGATCGAAGAATGGGTACGGCCATACCGTGGGCGAGAAGGAGATGGTGATTCGCCGCGGCGGCCTTACCAATGTCGTGGAGACCTGGCGCGTGGCGCCCAGCACCGTAGCCGAGCCACGACGAACACCACGGCTCATTGAGTGTGATCCATCGCTCGACGTCGTCACCGAGGGCCCTGGCGACGATGTCGACGTACTCGGCAAAGCGCTCGGCGGTGTCACGCACGCACCAACCGCCCGCATCCTCGAGAGGTTGGGGCAAGTCCCAGTGATAGAGAGTGACCGTGGGCTCGATGTTGCGTTCGAGCAGACCATCAACGAGTCGACGATAGAAATCGAGGCCAAGTTGATTTGCCGGTCCTCGGCCCGTGGGTTGGACGCGGGGCCACGCGACCGAGAAGCGATACGCGCCCACCCCGAGTTCGCCCAAGAGATCGAGGTCTTGGGTCATGCGGTGGTAGTGGTCGCAGGCCACGTCGCCGGTGTCGCCGTTCCATACCGCGCCGGGTCGGTGACTGAAGGTGTCCCAGATCGAAGGACCACGCCCGTCAACGGTCGCGGCGCCTTCTATCTGATACGAGGCCGTCGCGGTACCCCAGAGAAACCCTGGTGGGAATGGGCGAGTGTGATCGGTGATTCTCGAGCCTGAAGTGCTCATAGTTGCTGCGTCTCCTCATAGATTGTCGTGAAATTATGCTGATACCTCTACGCGCGGCCTCACCGGGTTGGAGTGAGGCGAGGCCGCGCGTAGACGAGTTGGTTACGCCTTCTTCAGGCGCATGAGGATCAGCGGCAACTGCGGGTCACCAGGTGACGGGTCGGCGTAGGGGTTCGCTGCTGTCACGAATCCCGTGAAGCTCGCCGTTGAGTACTCGTCCCAGTCCGCGCCGTAGAGCAGCGGTGCCACCGGTACCTGCGTCGACACGAGGTTCTCCAACGACGTCACGGCCGTCTTCAGCGCGCTCACGTTGGAGGGGTTCGTGTTCTCAAGCGTCGTTAGAGCCGCTTGTGCAGACGACGAGTTGTATCGCCCGTAGTCACTGTTCGCCGAGGTTCCGACTGGGGCCGAGAGGGTGTAGTCGAGCCAGTTGTCGAACTGCACAAACGGGCTTGAGCCACCGTTACCCCAGTGGATGATCGTCTGGAAGTTGCCGTCGGCTGAATCGGTGTACCACTGTGAGGCCTGTACCCCGTCCACCGTGCAGTTGATTCCCTCCGCTTGGAGTTCGTTCGACATCAACTGGTCGTCGGCGTAGTAGTCCGAGTACGCCGTCGGATCTTCGACTGAGAACTTGATCTCCACGCCATTCTTCGCGTAGAAACCGCTCGCGTCCTTCGCGTAACCGTCCGCGGTCAAGATCGACGCGACCTTGCTCGGGTCCGACGTCGCGGAGATGTCGTTGGAGAGTGACGAAGATAGGTACGAAGCCTGGTTCGGCAAGATGAGCGCACCCGACGAGGTCGCGGGCTTCTCGTAGCCCGTCTCACCCTTCACGGACAGCGCCGAACGGTCGATACCAACACTGATGGCTTGGCGAACGGCCGGGTCGCTGAGCGGACCCGTGCCCGTGACGTTGAACTCCAACGTGACGGTGCTACCCGGCGCGAAGTAGATGTGGTTGGTCTTGGGATTCTTGTCCACGAAGATCTGGTTCACGTTGGCGATGTCGTTACCCGCCCAGGTCAGCTGACCATCGGCCAGTGCAGTGGCCGCCGACGTGTTCGAGGAGTACGCGGGGACGTTGATCCCAGCCGCCGCTGGCTTGCCACCCCAGTAGTGGGGGTTGGCCTTGTACTTCACCACCGTCGACGAGTAGCTGCTCAAGACGTAAGGACCGGTGCCGATGGTCTTCGTCAAGACGGCTGTCGCCGGATTGGAGACCTTGGACCAGACGTGCTGAGCCACGATCAGTGCCGTGCCAGCGATCGCCGTGATGTTCAAGTACTGAGGTGCCGCGTAGTGCAGTATCACCGTGTACTTGCCCTTGGTCGTCGCGTTACTCGACATCTTCGGCACGCCGTAGACGTTGGCAGCGGGCACGCGGTTCAAGAGGTCGAACGTGAAGGCCACGTCGGCCGAGGTGAACGCCTTGCCGTCACTCCATTTGACTCCCTTGCGAAGTTGGAAGGTCAGCGTCTTGCCCCCGTTGCTCCACGCGTAACTGGTCGCGAGCCACGGGTACTGCGTGTTGGCTTTCAACGTGTCGAACTCGAACAGCGGTTCGTTCACGAGTGAGCGAACGCTCAACTGCTCCGCGAAAGAACTCGAGTCAAAGGGATTGAAATTATTGGTGAAGGTCACTCCGGTATTTCCCTCGAGGGTCAACACCGAACTGGTCGACGCGGACGCCGTACCAACGGCCACCGCCACTATGCCGAGCGTCAAGCACGACAGGGCGGTTAAAACAACTCCTGTTTTCCTAAACATACGTATCCTTTATATTGATAGTGTCCAGCCGGCTTTCGCCGACGTCTTTATGAACCGTGTGGGTCCGTATTGCACGACGCGAGGCCGGTTGGACCTTCGCGTTCTCGTGTGGGCCCGCGCCCGACCTTGTCGTCAGTCGTGAGCCCAACTAAATGGTCGTCATCATGCCTTCGTCGGTTCCCCCTCTCGTCGGCGCTTTGGTGGCGCCACCTCGACCGCGGCTTCGGGCTCGCTCGCGTGCAACCAGCAGTGCGAGGTGTGGTCCTCACCGACTATGAAATCTGGTGGATCGTCAGTGCGACAGACGTCCATCGCGAAGGGGCATCGTGGTGCGAAACGACATCCGACGTTCGCTACCTCGAACGTCGCGTGCTCCCTCTTTTGGGGATCTTGGCTCGTCGGATCGGAGGGATCGGGGACCGACGAGATCAGGAGCTGGGTGTAGGGATGGGTGGGTTCGTCCACCAGGGCCGTACCACGAGAACGCTCGACGATCTGGCCCGCGTACATCACGATCGTTTCGTCGGCGATGTAACGCGCCGAGGCGATGTCGTGCGTGATGTACAAAATGGCGAGGCGTTCGTCGTCGCACAGTCCTCGCAAGAGGTTCAAGATACCGAGGCGCACCGAGACATCCAGCATGGAGATCGGCTCATCGGCGAGCAGGACGTCCGGCTTCACGCACAGAGCACGGGCGATTGACACCCGCTGGAGCTGACCGCCGGAGAGTTCGTGGGGGTAGCGGTCCACGAATCGCTCGGGCGGATCGAGAGAGACTCGCGACAGCGCGGCCTTGGCGAGTGTTTCGACCTCACCCTTGTTCGCGCCGTGGATTAGTAGTGGACGCTCCAGGCTGTGGCGGATGCGGTGGACGGGATTGATCGAGGCGTACGGGTCTTGAAGGACCAACTGCACCTTGGCGGCGTAGTCGAGGGTCCGCTTCGAGCGCACCGGAATGGGGCTTCCCTCAAGGACCAACTCGCCCGACGTCGGCGTGACGATCCGAGCCAGCATTCTCGCGAGCACCGACTTGCCCGAACCGCTCTCGCCCACGACCGCCGTCACGCGGCCCTCGAAGAGGTCGAGGCTCACGTCGTCGACGGCACGCACGACGCGTTTGGCGGTCAGGAACCGCCCGGGCACGCGCGTCGTGAAGTGACGCGTCAAGTGACGGGCGCTCAACTGCGCCGGAGAGAGAACCGCTTCGCTCACGGCCTCTCCTTCAACGTGGTCACGGGATTTCGCGCGGGGTTCACTGTACGTGAGAGTTCGACGGGTACGGGGACCGACGAGTCCGAAGAGTGCAGCCAGCACGCGACACTTCGATCCGAGTTCTCGATGGCCGTGAGCGCGGGCGCCTCGTTCTCGCAGCGCGACATCGCGAACGGACATCGGGGGTAGAAATTGCAGCCCGCGGGTAAGTCCGAAAGGTCCGGTGGCGAACCGGGAATGCCCGACAGTTCGCGCCGCGGGCCGTGCAAGGGTGGAAATGAGTTGAGCAGACCCAAGGTGTAGGGGTGACGCGGCGCTTCGTAGAGTTCGCTGGCGCCAGCGCGCTCGACGATCTCCCCGGCGTACATCACGACGATCTCATCGGCGAGTTCAACGAGCAGTGAAAGGTCGTGGGTGATGAAGATCAACGCGAAGCCAAAGCGCGAACGCAAGTCGTGGAGCTCAGAGATGATCTCGCGCTGTGTCACGACGTCGAGCGCGGTCGTGGGCTCGTCCATGATGACGAGATCGGGGTCCAGCGCGAGCGCGAGGGCGATCATGATCCTCTGGCGTTGGCCGCCGGAGAGTTCGTGCGGGTATCGAGCCAAGCGATCGTCGTTAAGACCGACCATCGTGAGCAACTCAACGGCCCGCGCGCGGCGCTGAGCCTTCGACATGTCCGGTCGGTGTGTCTTGAGGACTTCGTCGAACTCTCGTCCGACACGAAGCACTGGATTCAACGCGCTGAGGGCACTCTGTAGGACGATCGAGACGTGCGACCAGCGAATCTTTCTCAGTTCCTTCTCACTCGCCGTCACGAGGTTCAGTGTCGTGAACTCCTTTTCGTCGTCGCGGCTGGTGAAGTTGAGGGTCACGGATCCTCCGCTGATCACCCCCGGCGCTCGCAACAGACGCGTCATGGCGTAGACCAAGGTGGACTTTCCCGAACCGCTCTCTCCAGCGACGCCGAGGACCTTCGAACGTCGCAGATGAAGGGTCACGTCGTTCACGGCGCGCACCATGTTCTCGCCCACACCATAGTCCACGCTGAAGTTATTGACCTCAAGTACGAACTCGCTGCGTTCGACGTTCGCCACAGCGTTGCCCTTTCGTTCCGCGGGTCCCTCTCTCATTGGCGAGACCGCTTGAATGTCGAAGGTGTCGGCGCTCATTGGCTCACCAATTTCGCTGGCGCCGTACTGACGCGTGGCGCCTTCGCGGGGCGAAGCACGGGCGTGAGACCGAGGCGGACGCGGCGAGGCAGTCCTAGTTTGCGGCGCTGGCGCGACGTCAGACCCCCGGCACGAAGTCGGGGATTGATGAACTCGTCGATACCGAAGTTCACGAGCGCGAGACCGGTGCCGACGAGCGCAATGCAGATGCCTGGCGGCACGAACCAGTACCACTCGTTCGACAGCGGTGCGTTGTTCGCTTGAGCCCAGTAGAGCATCGTGCCCCAGTTCCAGACCGCGGTGCTGGTCAGACCGATGTAGGCGAGCGTCACGTAGGCGCCTATTGCGTAGAGGACCGTGAACAGGAACGATGACGCGAGAACCGGCAGCAGATTGGGCGCGATTTCGCTGAACATGATGCGGTGGCGCTTTTCTCCGATAATGCGCGCTGCTTCGACGAAGTCTCGGTTGCGAAGTGACATCGTCTGGGCCCGAAGAACACGTGCCCCCCAGGCCCACCCGGTGAGGCTGATGATGAGACCGATCACGAAGGTGTTGGAGCGACTGTTCACGGGCAGGTAACTGTCGATGACGATGAGGAGCGGCAATCCGGGAATAGCGAGGAAGACGTTGGACAGTAACGAAAGTCCGTCGTCGGATAGGCCTCCGAGATAGCCCGCGGCGACGCCGATGGTCACCGAAAGAATCGTGGCCACGAGTCCTGCTAGCAGTGCTACGACCATGGTGGCGCGCGCGCCGACGAGTAGTTGAGAGTAAATGTCTTGACCGAGGCTCGTGGTACCGAGCCAGTGGTGCGCCGAGGGCGTGAGATTCGCCGCAAAGTTCGTCGCACTCGGGTTGTAGGGGGCGAGCCACGGGCCGATGATCGTCATCAGGATGAAGAAGCCCAAGATGCCGAGCCCCAAGAGAACCTTGGGCGACTTGGGTAGACGCAAGACCTTCATACCGCGGCTTCAGTTCTCGTTCGAGGATCGAGCGCGAGGTACACGACGTCGGCGATCAAATTGGCGCAGAGGACCGTGAGCGTGATGACCAAGAAGATTCCTTGAATAAGCGGGTAGTCCTCATTGAGAACGGCTTGCAAGAGAAGATCACCAACGCCGGGGTAGTTGAAGACGAGTTCTACCAATAGTGCGCCCGACACGACCAGGCCAATAGCGAGCGACAGGTTCGCAATGCTGGGAAGAATGGCGTTACGCGCGGCGTGCATGATCACCTTTCGCCGTGGCAGGCCTTTCGCCACGGCCATGAGCACGAAGTCCTCACCGACCATCGTGATCATCATGTTGCGCATGCCCAACATCCAACCCGCGATGGAGCTGAGCACGATCGAAATGACGGGTAGTTCGCCGTAACGAATGACGTTGCCCACGAAGTTCCAGTTCCATCCCGGCGTGGCGTTCTGGCTGTAGGCCCCGAGCACGGGGAACCAGTGCAGGTTACTCGCGAAGACGAGGAGCATCACGGTGCCCAAGAAGAAGTACGGGATTGCTTGAAAGAAGGTTGCTGTGGGAATGAGTGAGTCCAGGCGCGATCCGCGAGTCCAGCCGAGGAGCGCCCCCGCGAACGTTCCCACGGCGAAACTGACGATGGTCGACACCCCGATGAGCCCAACGGTCCACGGCACCGATTCGCGCAGGATGGCGCCCACCGGTGCTCCGAGAGTGATCGACGAGCCAAAATTACCGTGAAAGAGCTGCGTCAGGTAGGTGAAGTACTGCGCGAACAGGCCTTGTTTGAAACTGCCTCCGAATGACAGTTGAATGGCATTCATCTCAGCGGCGGTGACTTGGCCTGTCAGTTTTCCGATCATCGTTTGCACCGGATTGCCGGGCATCAGCCGCGGCAAGAGAAAGTTCACCGTTATTGCGACCCACGCCGTGAGTGCGTACAAGGAAAGTCGGCGAATGATCATTCGCATGATCAGCCGGCTTCGCTTCGTAACGTCGAGACGCCAGCGAGGGTGAGTCGTGGCTCAGTCTCGTCGACACATCCGCAGCTTCCGCGTACGACCAGCTCGGTTGGCAAGACGATAGTCCGCTCGATTTCGTGTGAAGCGTCGAGCGTTGCTACGAGCGTGTCGACTGCGACTGCGCCGAGGAGGCTGCCCGATTGACGAATGGTGGTCAACGCGGGTTTGAAGTAACGCGTGAGCGTGATGTCGTCAAAGCCCGTGACGATGATGTCGTCGGGGACTCTGAGCCCCCTCACGTTGAGCGCGTAGATGACGCCGACCGCCATCTGGTCATTGGCGCAGGCGAACGCCTGGGGCAACGGTTCGGGTCGGTTGAGCCGGGCCTGCATGACGGCCTCGCCGCTCGCCGACGTCCAGTCGCCGTCGAGGACATCGACGTCGTCCAGCGTGCCGCCACTTCCTTTAATTGCCTCGCGAAAAGCGATGACGCGCGCGACGCTGTCGGGGCTCGCGCTAGCGCCGGAGACGAAGCCCACTCGAGTGATGTCGTGCACCGTGGTGAGGTGCTCGACCAGACTTCGCATGGCCTGTTTGTTATCGACTCGTACGGTCACTGCTGAAGGAGAGTCCCCTCTACCCGCGAGCAAGACCACGGGGATCCGCCGGGCCAAGTAGGCCACGTCCTCGTCGCCCAACACTCGATCCAAGAGGATCAAGCCATCGACGGTGCCACTGAGACTAAGGAGAGAGTTCATCCCCGAAGGATGGCTGTCGTCGGCACTACTTAAGAGAAGCGAGTAGCCGTGTTCAGCGGCGCGCGTCTCGGCACCTCGGATCACGATGTCCGTGTAAAGAAGACTCGCTTCTTCGACGACGAGCACGTTGTTGTCGACCGTGGCGCGCGTGAAGACGAGTCCTAAGATCCAATGCTTTCCCCTCGAGAGTCCTCGCGCGACCGCGTTGGGTACGAACTCCAACTCGTCCATGGCGGCCATCACCTTGGCGCGCGTTGATGGGCGTACCGACGAGAGTGAGTTGAGCGCTCGACTTACCGTCGCTATCGAGACGCCCGCAAGTTTCGCAACGTCATAGATCGTTGGTGGTGAATCGACCACCAGGCCCCCCTAAATCTCCCCTACAACTCTAAATGTAACCGCTTACAGAGTTGTAACCGCTTACAATGTACTCACCGAACCCGGCGCTGTCAAGTCGTTTTGGACCTCATTTTCAGAAATCGTGTGGGGTGGTCTCGCACCTCAAAGAGCAAGAGATTATTGGCCGATTACAGGAGATTTCTGGATAGATCCTGTTGGCTTGAGAGGGTCGCACCTCGTGTTTCTCCGACTCGAGCGAGGCATTTCTGAGGAGGACACGATAGAGATGAAGGCACCACGGCGAACGCGGCGCTCGTCACCATCGGAGACGAAAAGTTGATGACGCGTCGATATCGTCGGCGACGACGTGCTTCAAGTATTCGACGCAGTGAAGATCAGCGGTTGACGCGTCGAGCGGTCACGGCGGCGTCGTCGTCGTCGTGGTCGATGTTGTCGACGTAGAGGTGGACGTCGTTCCAGTTGGCGTTGTTGTCGTTGTCGTTGACTGGACCGTTCCTGGTACGTACTCAGCCACCCAGTCGACGAGCATGGACACGTTGTGCTTGGGGCACTCACGTCCCACCGTGCAGAGTGCTCGTTGCTCAAGATTGAGGTCCATCGGAACGGCCGGGATGTCGGCGGGCGTCGTGTCTCGGGCCCACACGCGTCCGTCCACCACGAACGTGACGGAAGAAGCCGTCCAGATGACCCCCCAGGTGTGCCACTTGAGCATGTTGAGTTGGATATTGCCGTGATCCATGATGTTTTGGGCGCTGTAGTGGACGGTCTCCGTCGTCTTCACGTCCGAGGCGCCAGTCTCGTTGAAGTCGATCTCGGGAGGCCATAGGTTGGTCACTGGCCAGAGCAACTGAACTTCGTTAGGCCCGGGACCCGTTTCGCGTGAGCGCACGAAGTACGCGCCATATACGCGACTCAGCCCGCACTGGCAGATGCCTCCGGTGACCCAACGGTTCTGATAGTTGACGTCTCTCCAAGCGTTCAGACGCAGCACACCTGCACTGAACTGAACGTGTTGTGAACCAAAGTGCCCACCGGGATCTCCGCCGGGGACGCCACTAAAGAGGTCCCAGCCAATCGGTAAGGCGCTGGTCGTGAAGTCGTTGACGTAGCTTTCGGTGTATCCAGGGAGTTCGGTTGGTCCCGGAGGACTCATCCCAGAGGGTTCGCTACTACTGGGAATGCCCACGGGAAAAGGGACCGTCGCCTTCGAAGCAGCGTTCGCCCGCGTTGGTGCCGCGTACGTCGACAGTGGAAGCCAGAGGAGCGTCGCGAGTAGGAAAACCGACATCGTACGCACGGCGTTTCGTCGACGAGTACCTCGCTCGATGATCGAGGTAGGCAAGGGGCGCGGGGATAGGTTCACAGGGACGAGAGTGGCTCAGTAACTTTCGTGGTTTCATTCAATTCTAGGCCGCTTCGTTGACCCTGACTCGCTTTACGTCTAATGGCTGCCAATAGGGCCTTTGGGGTTCCTTTTGAGCGACCAAAGTCTCGTTGCTGCCTTATCTAGGACCTTTGGCACCCCTTCGTCAATCCACAGGAGCGGTGTGCTCGTCTTGAAGTGTCGACTATTTCGCGCAAGCGACGATGGCTTGCGCCAACGCAACCGAGCTCTTCGCAAACTTCTTGTGGTTCGTGAAGATGTACGACTCGAGCCCCTTGAGGCTGGTCGAACTCGCCTCGTACTTCAATATCGTGACAATCTCGTCGAGAATGACTTTCGTCTTAGCGTTAGGCGCCTCTGAGTCCAACTTCTCGTAGAACGGCAAGAGCGTCTTTGCCCATTTTTTGTAACTCGCGGTGGTGATCTTCGTCGGCGGCCCGACTGGTTTGTAGGTGAACATCGTATTGCAAAAGGCGCTTGTACCCAATGCCGAGCTACTCGGTACCGAGACGCCGAGCGAAACAACCAGCGTCGCCAAAACCACACCACTCGCTAGCGCGGTTCTTGAAGTAGCGACGACACGTCTAGTTCTTGTGAACACCGTAAACCCTCCCTTAAGAAGAACGTCCCGGCGAACACCTCCGTGAGGCTCTTTCGACTGGCACCATATTTCGGGCGCCGACACCGTCTGTTTAGCAGATTGTTGCAGTTGAAGTTAGGAATAACGGACCAATTCACTTGCAAGAAAGGAACGCGAGCCTGGGACCAGTATCACGACGAGCTGGTGACTACGCGAATGAGTGATCCAGCGTGGATCACCAGGCAGCGACCCCCGCACGAAGTTGGATCTCCTCGTGACTCGAGGCGGCGTGACTATCGCTGGGACGCGATTGTCCGACGACGGCGCCCTGGTTGGTCGAACGCATGGCCCACCATAGGCTCGGAGTTTTCACTACGTACTGATCACGATGCCGCTCAACATTTACGACCGGTTCGCGCTTCGAAAGGCAACGCGTCCCTGCGCGAAACTTGATACGAACGATGAAAGCAATCTTGCCAGTGTTGATTGAGTTGTTGCCAATTTTCCTCTCGACATCTCGAGATATATGCAGTTCGTCGTTGTCACTGAACGATGGCGATTTTGCTTCAATCTCTACTGTTCGTACGGTCGCGGCGATGACGTAGAAAAGTAACTTGACAATCGAATCGAGTCAAAAGATACTTTGCTGGACGCGTGGATGACCTTCGCGGTGAAGATCAGCACGCGACTCAAGTACGAGGAGTAGGGGCACAACATGGAAAATGCTGAATCACAGAACACAGGCGAAGGAATTGCACAGCCTGGCGATCACGACCACGACCACGACCACGACCACGACCACGACCACGACCACGACCACGACCACGACCACGACCACGTAGGACACGGTGACGTCGGCGTCGATTCCGTCGGTGGGAGCGATGTTGACCGACTTGACGCGGTGGGTGGTGCGGACCAGGGTGATCTCGGTGACGCCGTTGGCGGTGCCGACCAGAGTGACCTCGAATCGGTTGGTGGGGTCGACGTCGGGGGCACTGGCGACCACGGCGGTGTAGTTGAGGACGACGAAGAATCGAGAGGAAGACAGAACTAGTCAAGGTCAATCAAAATATTCAGTCCTTAGTGAACATGGCGGAAGAAAACCGAATGGTTCCTTAAGGCAGTTGGTACTCGTGAAGGTTCGCTACCGAACCCCTCGTCACAGGAGAAATTGGACGACTCGGGCAACGTGCCGATGATGAGATGAGAGAGTGACACGATGGAAGAATTTTTTACTGACATTGAGACGTTGCGCAAGCGAGCCCGTACGAACATGAAGAAGGGGCCAGTGACCGACGCGTACGGGGCTGACCTAGAACGGGTCATCTTCGTACTCAACCAGGCGTTGGCGACTGAACTCGTGTGCGTGCTCCGTTATAAGCGGCACTATTTCACCGCGCAGGGACTGAACGCGCAATCCGCCGCTGAAGAGTTTCTTCAGCACGCCGGCGAAGAGTCAGATCACGCCGATTTGATCGCGGCGCGAATCACGCAGCTCGGTGGCGAGCCTGATTTCAATCCCGACTCGTTGATGGGGCGAAGCCACTCGGAGTACGACTCGTCCAAGGAGTTACAAAAGATGATCCAAGAGGACCTGGTGGCGGAACGTGTCGCCATTGCGTCGTACACCGAGATCATTACGTGGTTGGGCGACGGTGATCCCACCACGCGTCGGATGTTGGAAGACATTCTCGCGATGGAAGAAGAGCACGCCGAAGACATGCTCGACCTCCTCGACGGTTTCAGATAGTCGGTCGACCCAGATGCTCGATGGTGGACGTGAAAGTGAGAACTAGACAGAGAGTCCGCAATACTCACGTGATCTTCGCAAACGCCGTAGGACGGGCGACCGTTTCCACGTGGTTCCCACGAGGGAGGTCCTGATGTCAGGCGCACAATCAGCGCTCGAGGAGTTCGTTCGCACCGACGCGGTGAATCTGCCGTTGCCCGGTTCGGGTGACACGTGGCGTCGCTTTGAGACGCTCGCGTCGTGGTCGTCCAGGGATCTCTCGGTGGGCAGGTTGGTCGAAGGGCACGCCGACGCTACCGCGATTTTGTCCGAGGCCGGGATGGAGCCCGTCGACGAAGGGGCGATCTACGGCGTGTGGGCCGCGCGATCGCGTCACGGCGGCACCGTGGCCGAGCGGGTGTCGGGTGGGTGGCGACTGACCGGCAGCAAAGAGTTCTGTTCGGGTAGTGGAATCATCGACCGAGCGCTCGTCACGGCAGACACCGAGGACGGCTATCGAATCTTCGACATCGCTCTCGAAAAGAACGTCGCCGCGGTCCATGAAGACTCGTGGCCGGCGGTTGGGATGTCGGCGTCGGTGAGCGAAACACTTGAATTCGCGGGTCCCGAGATACCCGATGCTCAGGTCGTGGGACCTCCGGATTTCTACACGTCGCGCCAAGGATTTTGGTTCGGCGCGTCGGGCGTCGCCGCGTGTTGGTTTGGCGGCGCCGAAGGACTCGCTCGAAATCTCATCAACTCGTTGCCCATCGAACCCAACGAACACGTCCTTGCAGATCTTGGATTGGCGGTGGCTTCTCTCGAGGCGATGCGAGAAGTGTTGAAGAGTTCGGCAAACGCAATCGATGCAGATCCCACCGACGCGGCTGGACAGTCGCGCTATCGAGCCCTGGTTGCGCGTCAGTTCGTTCACGACGCGGCCACGGAGGTGCTCGCTCGTGTGGGCTCCGCAGGCGGCGCGCGGCCGCTCTGTCATGACGCGACGCAATCGCGCAGGGTCGCGGACCTTTACGTCTATCTGTCGCAACACCACGGGGGAATCGACGCGGCTGCACTCGGACGTCTCGCGAGGGAGGTGGGCGCGTGGAGCTGACCGTCCACGAGGCGGTGAGGGCGTGAAGGTCTCAACGGACCGTCAGTACTTTCACAACATGTACGCCGACGCCGACGACCCGTGGAGCTTTGCGACGAGTTCGTACGAGCAACGCAAGTACACCTTGACCGTCGATTCGCTGCCGAGGGAACGTTATCTGAGTGCGTTCGAGCCTGGTTGCTCCATCGGCGTATTGACCGAGCTATTGGCGCCACGTTGCGACAGTTTGCTCGCCACCGACATCGTTCCGTGCGCTCTGGAGCAAGCGACCAAGCGCCTCGAGGACTACGAGAACGTGATGGTGGACTATCGAGCGATCCCCGAGTCGTGGCCAGACGAGACTTTTGACCTCATTGTGCTGAGCGAAGTCGCTTACTATTTCGACACCCGTTCGCTGCGCGACGTCCTAGAGCACGTCGAGTGCTCTACCGGACCCGGGGCTCACCTCATCGGTGTCCACTGGCGAGGCGAGACGGACTATCCGCTCACTGGCGACGAAGCGCACGCGTTGATCGACGAAAGGAAGAGTCTGAGAAACGTGGTCCACCACGTGGAGTATGAGTTCGTACTGGATCTGTGGGAGCGCGTGACGTGACATTTGCATCGCCCCTCCTTCGAACGGCAGCCGTGGGCGTCGTGGTACCGGTGCACAACGAGCAGGAGTTACTCGCCGCCTCACTACATTCGCTTGTCGACGCGTTCGAGGAAGTGAGTCAGTGGGGCGCAGCGTCGAGGTTGATGGTGGTCCTTGACTCGTGTCGCGACGCCAGCAGGGACATAGCGCTCGAGTTGCAAGACGTTCTCGCTCGCGACGAGGGCCTTGTTGAAGTCAGCGTCGTCAAGTGTGAAGCCAAAAACGTCGGCTACGCCCGAGGGCTTGGATGTTCGGCACTTTTGGCACGATGGTCGCGGCTCCCACCTTCGAAGATCTGGCTCGCGACGACCGACGCAGACTCACGGGTTCCATTGAACTGGCTCGCCACTCAAGTAATGCAGCATGAAGCTGGAGCCGAACACTGGTCCGGACGAGTGGTGGTCACTGACTGGTCCGAGCATCGCCACGAGACAGGGCTGCAATGGCAAATCGAATACGACCAAGAGAGTCGACCGATCCACGGGGCGAGTCTGGGATTTAACGCTGCGGCGTATCTTGCCGCGGGCGGATTCGAAGCATTGAAAACGGGAGAGGACCGCGCCCTCCATCGCGCCTTGATTGATCAAGGTGGAAGAGTGCATTACGACTCCGCGACTCGTGTTGTCACGAGCGCCCGACGTCGAGCAAGAGCGCCGTACGGTTTCGCGCGCGCGTTGGACCTCGTCAACTCCTCCGTACGCCTGCGCGCAACGAGTTAAGCGCCGGCACTGATCCTCGCGTCGGTCACGGCGCTCCTTGTGACGCTTCATCCGCGGCCAACGTGGGCGGTCCGCGAAGGATCCACGATTAGTTGGAACCAACGTGCGGTGACGATGATCATCTCAACCTGACAACGGCTGCTCTGACCGATTCATTGGGAAGCGGCGTTACCACGTCCGCCTTTCGAGCGCGTGGAATGATCTTCACCACTTGCCCATGGACCGACCACATGCCGAAGAGTCAGCTTCTGCTCAGATCCCTTCGAGAAAGTATCTCGAACGCCGCTCTTTTGCATGCGAGACGCCCACACGCGTCGACTGGCCGACAACGCGACTCTCTGTTTCGTTGGTGGATCTCACGAACACGACTCTCCCGGCTTTGGCGCAACAGTCTGTCCCATTGTCGTCACCGGTAATGCTGAGGATGCGCGTCAGATTCCCTGGTCCGCGACAAATGACCGTCGGGGTCTCGCTGAGATCGGCGTTGGCGCCAATTTGGTGAATTATCGCGGCGCGCAGCAGGACAGCGCTCGCCGATCCGGCTTCTTGCGTGACGACATTCATACACCAGTGAATGCCGTAGATCCGATACACGTACAGGTGGCCCGCTGGTCCGAACATGATGGTGCTTCGAGGCGTCGGACCTCGAAACGCGTGTGAAGCCGGATCGTCGAGCCCGCCGTACGCTTCAGTCTCGATGACCTGAGCGTCGAAGACGCGCCCTTCACCGTGAACGATCATGTGCGATCCGATCAACTCGTGTGCGACGACGTCGACGGGTTGCTCAAAAAAGCTCCTACCAAAGGGCTCTCGTCCCATTCGTCGAAATCTTAGGTGAGGCGGTCAAGGTCGTCTTCTCAGCGCGAATCTTGGCGCGACGGCCGTGATCAGGTGTGGTGGGCCGCCGTCGGCAAGCACCTTTCGCGGCGGGTCGTTTCTCCGGGATAATCGCGGCGCGCTTTGTCGACCGGTCGCTCGTTGTTTTGTACGGTTTGCTCGGATGATGCTCAGTCAGTTTTCGCCAGTTCAACGAGATGTCGATTGGCGTTCACCGAGAGACGAATCCAGAAATTCATGAGTGGTACGCTCGCGGTTCTATGCCGACGATACGGGTGGTCTTGGCGGAAGACAACGCGTTACTGCGCGAGGGGATCTCGCACATGATCGAGGTCGATGGGGAACTTGATCTCGTGGGCGTCGCGTCGGACCTTCCAGAGTTGCTGGCGCTCGTGGTCGAGCACGAACCCGACGTGGTGGTGACTGACATTCGGATGCCCCCGACTGGCACCGACGAAGGCATTCGGGCTGCTTCGTGGATTCGCGAGAACCGGCCAGCGATGGGCGTCGTCGTTCTCAGTCAGTACACGGCTCCCGCCTACGCGCTAGCCCTGCTCGCGGACGGTTCGGCCGGTCGGGCCTATCTCTTGAAGGAGCGTGTCGCCGGGGCCAACGAGCTGTCGCGAACGATTCGCGTGGTGGCCACGGGTGGGTCGGTCATCGACCCCAACGTGGTCGATGAGTTGGTGAGGGCTCGAGCGAAACATCCCAAGTCCGATCTCGAGTGGCTGACACCGAGAGAGTCCGAAATTCTGGCCGAGATGGCTCAGGGGAAGTCCAATGGCGCCATCGCGAAGAGTCTCAGCGTCTCGGAACGAGCGGTCGAGAAACACTCGAACGCAATTTTTTCGAAGTTGGGGCTGTCCGAGGAACGTGATCTCAATCGTCGGGTAAAGGCCGTTCTGGTCTATCTCGGTGCGCAGCCGGGGGGTTAACCCCACCTCGAGGTGGGTGGCACCCCTCCATTAATCAGTTGCTTCACGTGAAAGACTTGACGTATCGTGACTCCCTCGCTCTCCGTCGTTGTGGTCGATGACCAGGCACCGTTTCGTCTCGCCGCGCGCGCGGTTCTCAGTCGTAGCAAGGGTTTCGAACTGGTGGGCGAGGCCGAGAACGGCGTCGAGGCCATCTCTCTCGTCAGCGAATTGCGCCCGGACCTCGTGTTGATGGACATCAACATGCCCGAGATGGGTGGAATCGAGGCGACGCGACGGATCTTGGCCGACTACGCCGATACGGTCGTCATCTTGTGCTCGACCTACGACGTCAGCGACCTGCCGCCCGACGCCGCGACCAGCGGAGCTCGGGCCTACGTCAACAAAGAGCACTTGGACGCAACGACACTGCGTCGTCTCTGGGATGATCGCGATTCGGACGGATCGTCGAGCTGGACCGCGCTCAGTTGAGCGGTACGGAGCCGCGGATAGTGGTGCCGTGGCCGAGTTGGGACTCCCATCGCACGAGACCCCCGATGGCGCCCAAACGGTCGGACATATTGACGTAGCCATGACCTTGCCGGGCGAGTCGAATATCGAAACCGGGACCGTCGTCGCTGACCTCGAAGAGCAGCCCTCCCGATTCTTCCCAGATCCGCAGCTTGACGTGGGACTCCGGCGCGTGCTTGCCAGCGTTCTGCAACGCCTCGAGACAACAGAAGTAGAAGGCGGCTTCCACGTCACTCCCGTAGCGCCCAAGTCCCTCGGTCACCAATTCAATGTCGAGCGGACTGCGATTGGACACGGCGCGCAGCGCTTCGCCGAGACCACTGTCCACCAACAGGGGCGGATAGATGCCGTGGGCGAGTTCGCGCAGCTCCTTGATGGTGTCTTGCACCGCGACGCCGAGCTCGTCAAGCATCTTCACCGCGGCTTGGGGGTCTTCGACGACAACGTCCTTCGTTAGCCGTAGGTTCACCGCGAGCGCCACGAGATGCTGTTGGGCACCGTCGTGTAGGTTCCGCTCGACCCGGCGCCGTTCGGCGTCGCCACTGGCCACGACTCGCGCCCTCGAAGCGCGAAGCTCGTCGGCTTGACGTCGTAGCTCGTCAAGTGAACTCTGTAGTGCCGTGTCCAACTGGGCGTTGTGAAGGGCCAGTGCAACTTGGCGGGCCAGTTCGGTGAGGACGCGATCGTCCTCCTCTCTAAAGGCCACGGCCCCTTCTACTCGCGTCACGACGATGATCCCGAGGAGTTCACCACCGTGACTGATGGGTGCCACGCGCATGGGCGCGTTTGGTCGGTTGGCGCACACCGACGGGATCCATACTGACATCCACGCGTTACCCGAAACGCCGGCGCGTGCAATGACGGTGCGTTCGTCACCCGTCACGACGAAGGATCGCTTGGCGACGTCGGGGGCCGAGGCCGCGAGTTCGAGAACTTCGCCTGTACCGGTATAGATCTCTGCCGACGCGAGGGTGAGTGTTTTACGCAGCGATTCCACGAGTTGCAGAAGCAACTCGTCCATCGGAATCGCGCGAGTCAGTCGCGTTCCGAACGTCCGAACGACCTCATCGGGTGCCTCGCGAGCGCCGTAGGTCAGGCTGTTGGCGACACGCTCGAAGCGCCGTCGAAGCGAAAGATAGGAAACGACAGCGACCGCCGCCGCCACCATTGACCACCAGAGCACGGCACGTTCTTTCGAAACTGTGGGCGCCTTGCCGAATCCCCGGAGAGCGACAAGGTACGCCGCCGCCATGACGAAGACCATCCCGAGAACCACCAAAAGATGAACGAGAAAACGGTCGAGTCGTGACGCAAATGATCGTGTGCCCGTCACGAGACCCAGTGGCACGATCGCGGTGGCGCCGATCAGCGAGACAGCCACTTGAACGGGCCACATCACGAGCAGGTGAAGCGTACCAATGACAATCGCGGCGATGGTCGCTAGTGCGACTCCAACGGCGAGTCCCTGCACTCGTTGACGCCCAGCGGCCGACGCGCCCACGTAGCGGGTGTTCACGGACGGCAGTGCAGAGAAGATCGCCAAGGTCCACACGACGGCCACAGGCCACAGTGTCAGCACTCGGCCGGTAGCGGCGAGGAATATCCCGACCACCAGCGCGGCCGTGTACCACAGCGCCGCGGTTATCTGACGCGACCGGACAGTGAGGTCACCGTCGGGCAGCGACAGCAGGACGTGCATCGACACGGCGACGGCGACCAGAGCAACGATCGTGGCCATGTTGCGAGCCGTTCCGTGCGAACCGAGTCCCTTGGCGTCGGCGAAGCGGTTCGCCGTCATGGCTCCTGACGCGAGGAGCGCACCGAGCGAGACGAGCCAACCAAGGTGACGCGCTCGAGGAAGCGTCGCGAGTCCGGCGCCGGCCCAGCAAAGGATGACGGCCCCACTCACGATCCACAGCGTGCGGTGGCCGACGTGGCGCGCGGTAAACAGAGAGACCACTACCAGTGCGATCGTGCCCAGGGCCACGATGACGCCGAGGACCATAGGTCGATCGTCGGCACTTGTCACGGTGACGACGGGACCTGCGCCGAGGCCGCTGATATCGATCGCTCCATCTCCGGCGCGCACGCTTAGAGCGATCCAATCGTTGTTGCGGAGTCGGCTGAACCCGTCGCGTCGTCGCTGTTCGTCACGATTCGCCCGTCACGCATCGCGAGCACGGTGTCGGCGGCGGCGGCGACGTCAGCGTCGTGGGTCACGAGGATTATGGTCTGGCCCGCGGCGTGCAGGCGGTTCAGTAGTTCGATGACCTCACTGCCGCCGGCGGAGTCGAGGGCGCCCGTCGGTTCGTCGGCGAGCAGCAGCGTGGGCTCGTTAGCGAGGGCCCGTGAGATGGCGAGGCGTTGGCGCTGACCACCCGAAAGTACACCGGGCATTACGGACGCTTTGTCGGCAATGCCGAGTAAATCCAGAAGATCTCGAGCTCGTGTTTCTGCGGCTTTACGGTTTCGACCCGCAATGATCGCGGGTAGCGCGACGTTTTCCAACACGGTCATGCCTTCGAGCAGATTGAAGAACTGAAAGACGATACCAATGTGGCGGCGGCGAATGAGGGCGTGATCGTCTTCGGTCCCACCCGTCATGGACTCACCGGCCACTTGGATCGTTCCCTCGTCCGCCTCTTCAAGGCCGGCGATCAAATTGAGCAGCGTGGACTTGCCACATCCGGACGGCCCCATCAGGGCCACGAACGTACCGCGCGAAATCGTGAGGTCGACGCCCCGCAACGCGCGCACGGGCGCGATCTCCGCTTCGAAGGTCTTTCGTACGCCGTGAACCTCAAGCGCGGGCGCGGTGGTGTCTTCGGGGTGTGTCGAGACGTCGGTTTTGGTCATGGTCAAGTTTCCTCTCTCTTGTTTGTTGCGTGGTGTTGCACGTTGGGCTCAACGCTCGGTGCGACATGCACGAAGGAGAGCACCTTGAAGGCCACGACCGGCGTGTCACGACCCTTGACCAACTGCTCGTCGAGTTTCAGCGTCGAAACCTCGCAGGTCATCGCCTTCACCGTCGCTTCCGACAGAACGGTCTCGCCACTCGAGGCGAGTTGCTGAAGACGTTGGGAGAGGTTCACCGTGTCGCCGACCAAGGTGTACTCGAGGCGTTCTTCGGAGCCGAGGAGCGCCGCCGCAGCGATACCGGTCGAGAGCCCGAGGCCAAGTCCGAACGCGGGCAGTCCTTCGGTGAGCCAGCGTTCATTGATCGCAGCCTGGAGGGCGTGCATGCTTTCGGCGGCGGCGACCGCTCGATCCGCATGGTCGACCTGGGGGAACGGCGCACCAAAGACCGCCATCACCGCGTCGCCGACGAACTGCATGACCGTTCCCTCTTCACCGAGGATGGCCTGGTTCATCGCCGCGCGGTGCGTGTTGAGTTGGCCGGCCAGTTGGCTCGGGTCGGCGTGCTCGGCGATGGTTGAGTAGGAACGGATGTCGCTCATGACGACGGTCACCTCCACTCGCTCAGTTTCACCGATGTGGCGGCCCTCGAGGCGAAGTTTCTCCGCCAATCTTCCGGGCAGCAGCCTCGAGAGTGTCTCGCCCTGTTCCTCGCGATCGACTATCGCTTGGTGTAAGAGTCGCAGACGATGCAGCGCACCTTGGTTCCCGGCGCTCACCCCTTGAGCCAGTTTCAAGAAGACGGCTTCCACTTCGGCGTCGACGGCCTCGGGAGGGAGCCTACGAGCCGCCGCGATGGCCTTGATCGGCTTGCCTTCGGCGATGAGTGACAACAGGGCCTCTTCCGAAGGCGCGAGCTCACCCTTCGACGTGACTGGACGGACGAGGGCCTCGACGATGGCGGGATCGAGTGCCGTCCCACCGGTCGCCACGACGCGAATCGCTTCGATCAGCTGGTTGCCTTCGGCGATGTGGTCCTTCAAGAGATAGCCGTAGCCGGCGGACCCTTCGGCGAGCAACGAGACGGCGTACTCAGGATCGTCGTACTGCGAGAGGATCACGACGCCGGTGCCGGGGTGACGCTTGCGAACCTCCTTCGCCGCGTCGATGCCCTCACGGTTGAACGACGGTGGCATCCGGATATCGGTGACGAGAACGTGTGGCTCGGTGGCACTGGCGCCGGCGACGGTTTCGTCGTAGTCTGCGGCGACACCAACCACCGTGAGGTCGGGATGACGATCGATAAGGGATCGCACGCCTTCGCGCACGATGAGGTTGTCGTCGGCGAGGAACACTTTTATGGTCCCCTCGTGCGTGTCGTCGTGCTCAGTCATCTCACGTACAGTTCTGCCACGATGCGACCGTCGACAACAGGGGGCAACCCTCCTCACCGGTGGGGGTGCTAGAACCACCCTTCTTCATCGGGCCACCACCCTTTTCGTCTCTGGCGCAACTCGCGAGCATTGGCACATGAAAATAGAAAGCTCAGTTACGTCACTGTCGTGGATCCCCTCAGAGGCAATCGTGGGTGGCACTCGACTTCCCTTCGACGCAGGAGTAGCACACTACGACGAACCGCCCCCCGATGAGTTAGGGGACCTCGGCGCGTTGCGCGACGCCGATCGATTCCGCTTCGCCAACCATCTCGGCGCCTGGATAGAGGTACGCGCTTCGGGGGAGATCGCCAACGCCGGCTACAGCGGGGCGGGAATGATGGGCAGCACCACCATTCACGTCGCTGGACTGCGCCACGTATTCCAAGCGGTCGCCCTTCCGGACCTGCAACACGAGATCGAGTACGGCGACGGTTGGGTTCGCTTCACCCAGACTGCTGGTGGTCGAACGGGGATGCCGGCACCGCGACACGTGCGACGCGCTCCGTTCGTTCAGTGGCAGGCACCCCTCGCGTGGACGACCCTCACGCTCACCATTCGCACCAACGGAGAGTCGAAAGGCGAGCTCGTCGGGGCCAGCCGGTTTCCGCGCCATTGGGTGTACGACCACGCCGGCCAACTCACGTCGAAGTCCGGACTGATCGATTTCAAGGACTGGTACGCCAAGTCCTTCGGCAAGAAGACGCCCTGGGGTAACCAAGACTCGGAAGCCTTTGTCACGGTCGTGGAATCCGCACTGGAGCGTTCGCTCTCGAAACAGGTGATGTCCGGCGCGGCGAAAGTTAGGATCGTGAACGTGGGTCCGGGAACCTCTATCGTTCGCCAAGGTGAAGAAGGTTCGGACGTGTACTTGATACTTGACGGCGTCGTGCGCGTAGAAGTGGACGACGTACGTTTGGCCGAGTACGGACCGGGCGCGCTGCTCGGGGAAAGGGCGCTGCTCGAAGGTGGCACGCGCACGTCCACACTCATGGCCGTGACCAAATGTCGCGTTGCCTCAGTCCCCGCGAGCGCGCTCGATCGCAGCGCGCTCGAGCAACTCTCTAGTGGGCATCGCCGAGAAGACACGGACGCGGGCTGACCGGGTGCGAGTTCACTTCCTCGGCGTGCGAGGCTCCACGCCCGCGTCGGGTATTGACTTCGTGCGCTACGGAGGACACACGTCGTGCGTTGCCCTCGCGCTCGACGACGACGAGGTACCGACACTGATCCTTGACGCGGGGACGGGCATCAGACGCTGCACCTCTCTGCTGGGCGGCCGCGCGTTTCGCGGCACGATCCTGCTGAGTCATCTGCACTGGGACCATCTACACGGGCTTCCCTTCTTCTCGGGCGCCGACAACGATGACGCGCACGTGACGGTTCGAGTACCCGACCAAGAAAACGGTGCCAGCGCGCTCGACGTCATCTCTCGAGGAATGTCCCCTCCGCACTTTCCGGTCTACCCCGACGAACTTCGTGGGGCGTGGACCTTCTCGGAGTTCTCGCCCGGAGAGGAGCAGATCGAGGGCTTCCGTGTGACGGCGAGGGAGATACCCCACAAGGGCGGGCGCACCTTTGGCTACCGCGTCAGCGACGGACACTCGACGCTCACCTACATGCCCGATCACTGCCCGAGTGAGTTGGGCCCTGGTCCTGATGGCTGGGGCGAGTACCACCCCGAGGCCCTCACCCTTGCCCGAGACACCGACGTTCTCATCCACGACGCGCAACTGCTCTCAGAGGAACTCGCTGCGGAGGCGTACTTCGGCCACGCGGCCGCTGAGTACGCGACAGAACTGGGGCGGCGCGCCGGCGCCGGCAAAGTCGTTCTCTTCCACCATAAGCCCGACCGTGTGGACGACGCCCTCGATGAGATAGAGAAGCGCTTCGCGTTGGAGAAAGAAGTCGTCGTCGCTTCGGAGTCAATGGTGCTCGAACTTTGACTTCGAGTGCCACGAGAGGATTGGACGCGGTCGTCGTGGGTTCTGGTCCGAACGGACTGGCCGCGGCGTTGGTGTTGGCGCGAGCAGGGCTCAGCGTCGAAGTGTTCGAAGGGGCGCCGACGTCGGGTGGGGGATGTCGGACCGAAGAGTTGACGTTGCCCGGATTTCACCACGACGTCTGCTCGACGATTCAGTCGATGGCCCCGCTATCGCCATTCTTCATCGAACTCGGACTCGAACGACGCGGCCTACGTCTTTTGTCGCCCGAAGTGGCGTTCGCTCATCCCTTTGACGGGGGGCGGGCCGCGACGGTGCACGGCACCGTCGACGAGACGGCCGCCACGCTGGGCGTCGACGGCGGGCCGTACTCCCGGCTCATGGGGCCGCTCGTTGACGCGGCGCCCATACTCGTGCCCACCGTGCTCTCGCCGCTTCGCTCCATCCCGCGACACCCACTCCCGATGGCTCGATTCGCCCTGGCCGGTGTTCCTTCCGCCGCCCACCTCGTTCGAAGATTTTCAGGGGACGCGAAGGGCCTCTTCGCGGGAGTGTCGTCGCACGCGATGATGGCGTTAGATACGCCACTCACGGCGGCCTTTGGCATCTTTCTCACCGTGGCGGCTCACGCCGGAGGGTGGCCACTCGTCGAAGGGGGCAGCAGCGGTCTCGTTGACGCGCTCGTGAGCGAACTCGAAGACGCCGGCGGGACGGTGCGCACCGGTGAGTGGATTCGAAGCATGAACGAACTTCCTCCGTCTCGAGTCACGCTCTTCGATACTTCTCCTCAAACGCTGGTTGCCGTCGCTGGTGAGCGACTCTCCGCTCGCTACGTCAACGCCATCAGTCGATTTCGCAACGGCCCGGGAGTTTGCAAAGTCGACTGGGCTCTGTCGGGTCCGGTCCCGTGGTCGGCCCACGAGTGTCGCCGGGCCGCCACGATCCACCTTGGGGGAACGTTCGAGGAGGTGGCGTCGGCCGAAGCCGACGTCGCGCGTGGTCGCCACGCTGAGAGGCCGTTCTGTATCGTCGTTCAACCAGGAGTTGTGGACGCGTCGAGGGCTCCGTCGGGTCACGCCACCTTGTGGGCGTACTGCCATGTGCCGAATGGTTCCACCGTCGATATGACGTCACGAATTGAAGCGCAGATCGAAAGATTCGCGCCAGGCTTTGGCGATCTCGTTCTGGCTCGCAGCACCATCACCGCCGCGCAGTCCGAACAACACAACCCGAACTACGTCGGCGGTGACATCAACGGAGGCGTGGGCACACTTCGCCAAACGATTTTTCGACCGACGATGAGTTGGAATCCTTATCGCACTGGTGCCCCGGGGCTCTATCTCTGTTCTTCGGCCACGCCCCCCGGTGGTGGCGTGCACGGGATGTGCGGTGTCGGTGCCGCGCGTGCCGTCCTCCAGGATCTGAAACACAACCTATTTCAATAGCGGCTTCGTGGTGCTCACGGCGCGGCGTCACGAGCTAACGTGCCCGGACCCTTCGATGGAAACCATTGGAACCGAGTGAGAGGCGTTGGTCGAAAGCCCGGCCCTTACTTCGACGGCGCGTGAGGGCATCTTTCGTCACGATTCGAAGTGAACGTTCGAGTGGTGCTAGTACGAGGTGCGACGGTATGGTCAACTACCTAGCGTCGTAACGCGCAAGAGGTGAGACTTCCCCCAACGTTCGCCAGTTCGTTCGTTTCAGGAGGCAGCGATTGTCATGAGTCAGATGCTGCGCGTCGCCTGGTACCGGTTTCGAGCCGGATTCGCTCGCCAAGTTGGTGGTTACTTGAGCGTCGTGTTGCTGATCGGATTGATTGGCGGCTTGGCGATGGCGTCTATCGCGGGGGGCCGGCGAACGCAGTCTTCATATCCCACGTTTCTCGCGAGCACTAATCCTTCGAATATCGTCGTCTCGGCGAATGCTCGCCTCGGTGGCGCGGTCAATGACGCACGACTCCAATCCACGATCCAACATCTGCCGTACGTCAAACGAGTGGTGAGCATCGTGGGACCGAGTTTTCTTCCGGTCACCGCGAAGGGCCTACCGCTGACGCACAACGCCGAGAACGTTTTGATCGTGAGCAGCTTGGACGGGATGTTGTTCCGTCAGGATCGGATCTCCGTCGTGAAGGGACGAGCTGCGAATCCGTCGAAGAGCAACGAAGTGGTCATGGACGCCGCCGCCGCCAGGTTGTACGGCGTAAGAATCGGGAGTGTCTTTTTTCTGGGCTTTTTCACCAACGCTCAGTTCAATCAGCAGGGCTTCGGTACGGCTCGGGTGGTGCCCAAACTACGAGTTCGCGTCAAAGTGGTGGGCATCATCGTGCTCAACAACGAGGTTTTCCAAGACGACATCGATAAAGCGGACGGGTTCGTGGTCTTGACTCCGGCGCTCGTTCGCCGAGCGGTGACAATCTCAAATGCGGCGGCGTTGCCCGTCCTTTTCGGACTGCAACTTAAAAATGGAAACCGGAACGTCACGACGGTGGAACAAGAACTGATTGGAATCCTTCCGCCAGGATCGACCTACGAATTCCACCTGACTTCTCGTGTGGTGTCTCAAGTGGAGCTTGCCATCAAACCAGAGTCGGTCGCGCTGGGCGCGTTTGGGTCAATCGCCGCGCTGGTGGCTTTGGTCCTCGGCGCGCAAGCTATTTCGCGGCAACTGAACCGAGGAGACGACGATCGTCAGGTCATGCGGGCCCTGGGGGCCAGTCCGTCGAATGCCATCGCCGACGGACTCATCGGGGTCCTCAGCGCCGTGGTTCTAGGTTCGCTACTGGCGTTCGCGGTCGCGGTCGCGCTGTCACCGCTCGCTCCTTTGGGACCTGTACGCGCCGTCTACCCGAATTCGGGATTCGCCATCGACTGGACGGTGTTGGGTTTGGGATTCGTGTTGTTGGTCGTTGCCTTGGGAGCCGTTTCACTGGTGCAGTCCTTTCGAGGAATGTCGCGTCGGGTCGCTCGAAGTCGACAGGTTCCAATACGACGCTCGATGATTACTCGTGGCGCCGAGGCGACGGGTCTGCCGGTGGCTGGCGTCGTCGGCGTTCACTTCGCTCTTGAACCGGGCCGTGGTCGCACGGCTGTCCCGGTGCGTTCGGTACTCGTAGGTTCCGCGCTCGCCGTGGCCCTGGTCGTCGCCACCGTCACCTTCGCGAGCGGATTCAGCACGCTGGTCTCGCATCCCGCTCTCTACGGTTGGAACTGGAACTACATGCTCAATCCAAGTAATGACGTCCCGCCCATCGCACTGACGATGCTCAATCACGATCCCAACGTCGCCGCGTGGTCCGGCGACACGGTCAACAACGTGCAGATCGATGGACAACAGGTGCCCATGATCATTGGCAGTTCACGCCCGAAGGTAGCGCCGCCGATTCTCTCCGGCCACGGACTTCGCGCGAAGAATCAGATCGTCTTGGGTGCTGCCACGATGGCGCTCTTGCATAAGCACTTGGGCGATACGGTCGTCGTCACGTACGGGACCGCGAAGGACGCGCCCGTGTACGTGCCACCTACGACGCTGGTGATCGTCGGCACGGCGACGTTCCCAGCGGTGGGTTACACCAGTTTCGTCCTCGACCACACCTCAATGGGCACGGGAGCGCTTCTCTCGTCCGCCATCGAACCGCTGGCGTTCCAGAAGATCTTGCTGAGCCCGGATCCCAACCTCAATGGCCCGGAGATGGTTCTTGTCAGATTGAAGCGTGGCGTAACCGCCAAGGTCGGCCGAGCCGATATGCAACGAATCGTCGCGGCCTCGAACAAGGTATTGGCGAACGACCCTCAGGCGTCGTACAACAACGTCGTCGTCGAGGGCGTGCTTCGTCCCGTCCAGATCGTCAACTATCGAAGCATTGGATCAACGCCGATCGTCCTTTCTCTGGGACTGGCGGTAGGGGCGATTCTCGCGCTGGGTCTCACGCTCGCCGCGTCAGTGCGCCGACGCCGTCGAGATTTGGCCCTGCTGAAAACTCTTGGATTCACGCAGCGTCAACTCGCCGGCGCCGTCGCTTGGCAGGCCTCCGTCGCTGCGGTGGTCGGCATTGTCGTGGGAATCCCCTCGGGCATCGTCGTCGGTCGCGAACTGTGGACGTTGTTCGCTCGCAACATAGACGCCGTGCCCTACGCCACGGTGCCCGTCTGGTCAGTAGTGCTCATCGGTGTAGGGACACTTCTGTTTGCGAACCTCGTCTCCGTGTATCCCGGTCGAAGTGCCGCACGCACTCCTGCGGCGCTAGCCCTTCGAGCCGAGTAGGTGGCCTTCCTAGGTAACCGTGGACGCTAGCGAGAACTTGAGGGAAAACGGCGAAGGGTACGACGAAAGTACGCGAAGCAACGTCCCTGCTCACAGCGATAGAGGTGCTAACACGATGGCAACCGGTGAGGCTGCCGCCTTGATTGTCCGATTCTCATCAATCACTCTGACTCTAAGGAAATCGCTGAGCCGCGCCGGAAGGGGAGTGCAGTCGTGAACGGACAAGTCCCGCGCGTCACCTGGTACCGGTTCCGGGCTACGTTTTCTCGACGGTGGGGCGGCTATCTCGGCGTGGCGCTGCTCATTGGATCGATTGGTGGCTTAGCGCTGGCATCCGTCGCGGGGGCTCGGCGCACCGAGTCGTCGTTTCCCACGTACCTGGCGAGTACCAACCCATCGACCATTGGGCTCTTTAGTAGGTATGCAATCCCCAGTCTGGGCATCGACACTGGATACAACGCTCAAGCTGCCAAGTTGATCGAACATCTTCCCCTCGTCAAACGCGCGGCGACCGCCATCATCTTCGACGGCAACATCGACCTCAACTCGGTGAAGGGAACTCATTCACATCTAAGCGCCGGCGAGGGGCCGCCGACGTTCATCGGCAGTTTGGACGGGGAGTTCACGAAGATGGACCGCGTCACACTCGTCGCGGGTCGCTTCGCGAATCCGAACCGGCCCAACGAAGCAATCATGAACGCCGAAGCCGCGAAAGAAGGAGATGTACACGTCGGCTCGATCATCCAGATCCCCTTCTACACCGACGCGCAGGTGCAATCGCCAAAGTCCAGCAAACCGTTTCTGATTGCCAATGTGAAATTGGTCGGTGTGTTCACTTCAAGTGATTTGATCGTCCAGAGCGATAAGAGCGCACTCGGTTCGAGTGAGGTGATTTTCTCGCCGGCCCTGACGCAGAAATTGGCGCTCAAGTGCGCCACCGGTACCGAATCGTATCTACAACTCGTGGGAGGTGACACCAACGCGAAGCGGGTGCTGGCCGAAGCGTACAAAGTGGATCCAGTCGCGGCACAGCTCCCTGCGCGAGTCACGTCGAGCTTCGTGCCCACCGTCCAACAGGCGATCTTGCCTGAGGCCACCGCGCTCGGCGTCTTTGGCGCCATCGCCGGACTCTCTGCCCTCTTAATCGCCGCACTGATGATCGGCCGCCTCGTTCGTGTAGGCGCCGACGAAACCGAAACCTTGCGAGCATTGGGGGCCACGCAGGCAACGATGCTCGGTGACGAATTAGTAGGGGTGTTTGGTGCGATTCTCATCGGCTCGATGATGGCGGTCGCCGTGGCGATTGCGTTGTCCCCGTTAACGCCTCTTGGACCAGTTCGCCCGGTCTACCCGGACTCGGGGGTGGCCTTTGATTGGACGGTGCTTGGATTTGGTTTTCTCGCCTTGACGGCTGTCCTAAGCGCGTTCGCCGCGCTCCACGCCCGACGCGAACTCCGTCGAGTCACGTTGCGCCGCACCGCCGAACCGTGGAAGCCCGAACCCCGCTGGGTGCGCTCTGCTGTGGTTTCGGGACTTCCGATAGCAACGGTGACCGGTCTGCGATTCGCCCTCGATCCTGGGAGGGGTCGCAACGCGACGCCCGTGCGCTCGGCGATGTTAGGTGCGGTGCTCGCCGTCACGGTTCTTGTGGCGACCGTTACGTTTGGGGCCAGTCTTGACGGTCTCGTGTCGCATCCGGCGCTCTACGGATGGAACTGGAACTACGCCTTGTTGTCGAGTTTCGCTGGGGCGGAAGATCTGCCCGCCGCTCAGAGCGCCGCGCTCTTGAATCGCGATCCGGAAATTCAGTCGTGGTCCGGCGTTAATGTCGTCGGGGCCAAACTCGACGGTCAGCGCGAAGAGATCTTCGCAGAGAAGCCAGGCGCTCCCGTGGGACCACCCCTACTTTCTGGACACGGGCTTAAGGCCGTCAATGAGATCGTTGTCGGCCCACAAACATTGTCTCAGCTCCACAAGCGCGTTGGCGACACCGTCACGCTGAACAACGGATTCACCAAGCCGACGAAACTCGTCATCGTCGGTACGGCGACGATGCCCGCGATCACCGACGCAGGAATGGGATCGGGAGCGGTCGCCTCGCCGAGCGACTTCACCGCTGCGCTACTCAATCTCCAAGGCGCCACTATTCCCGGACCTAATCTCATCCTCGTTCGCGTCCGACCCGATGTCAATCTCGCGACAGCACTTCGATCGCTAGAGGAGATCAACACCAAGATCAACGCGATTCCCGCGTCCAGCGGGTTAGCGGGTGGCGTCATCTCGGTGTTGCGCCCGGCCGAGATTGTCAACTTCCGTTCAATGGGTACGACGCCCGCGGTCCTCGCCGCGGGCCTCGCCGTTGGGGCCGTCGTGGCGCTTGGCTTCTCGCTCGCGGCGTCGGTCCGTCGGCGCCGACGAGTGTTGGCGCTGTTAAAGGCGTTGGGCTTCACCCAACGACAGTTGGCCGCGTCTATTGCGTGGCAGGCGTCGGTTGCGGCGCTCATTGGCTGCGTGGTGGGGATACCGCTCGGCATTGTCCTCGGACGTGATCTCTGGCTACTCTTCGCTCGAAGTATTTACGCAGTGCCCGAACCCACAGTGCCGATCTGGTCCATGGTTCTCGTGGGTGTCGGTGCTCTCGTCTTCGCCAACCTCGTCGCGGCCATTCCTGGGAGGTCGGCGGCGCGCACGCCGGCGTCGCTCGTGCTTCGAGCCGAGTGAATCGTCATCCTCGTGTGGTTGGGAATGTAGGGGACGCGATGAGAAGGACTAGGGACCATCACGACTGCAACTCCTTCGGTCCACTTACGAAAGGGGGTGCTAGTACGAAGTCAGCCCATGCGGTCACCTTGCTTTCAATACAACCAGCGATGTACCAGCCTTCTGTGAACACCACGTACGGAGGTATTTGCTGAGATGAGCCAAATGCTCCGCGTCGCTTGGTACCGCTATCGCGCGACGTTCGCTCGTCAGTTGACCGGCTACCTCAGTGTGATTCTTCTTATCGGGTTGATCGGGGGCGTCGCGATGGCGTCGGTCGCCGCAGGCAGGCGCACGCAATCCTCGTATCCGACCTTCCTCGCCAGTACCAACCCGTCGGACTTCACCATGGCTGTATACACCGCCTCCGCAAACGGAGGGCCAGCTGTCTCGTTGAAGGCCGCGATCGAACGGTTGCCGGGCGTCAAGAGTGTGGTTACGGCCGAGGCACCAACGGTGGTCGCGCTCGCCGCGAACGGAGCACCACGATTGAGTTCGCTCTCTACTGTTTTGACGATAGCCAGCGTCGACGGCATGTTCGTGAACCAGGACCGGCTTGCCGTGATTCAAGGGCGGGCGGCGAATCCAAAGCGGGCCAGCGAGATCGTCATGGACACCGCCGGCGCACACATACTTGGCGTTCGCGTCGGTCAGATTGTGCCACTAGGTCTTTATACCCAAGCGGAGATGAGCCAGCCGGGCTTCGGTACGCCGAGCGTGGCGCCTCGCCTCACGGTTCGCGCCAGGTTGGTGGGTATTGTCGCGCTCAACACCGAGATGGTTCAGGACGATGTCGACCGGACCTACGGTTTCGTCTACATCACCAAGGCGCTCCTTCAAAAATTCGCCAGGGCCGCTCCGGCGCACCTCACGCCGGCCCTCTACGGAGTGAAACTCAAAAGTGGCGACGTGGATATCACTAACGTCGAAAAGGAGCTCGTCGCCCTCGTCCCGCGAGGAGACATCTATGAGTTCCACGTCACGTCGAGCGTGACGTCCCAGGTGGAACTCGCCATAAAACCTGAGTCAGTCGCACTGGGCGCCTTCGGCGTAATCGCCGCCTTGGCCTGTTTGGTCCTCGCGGCGCAGGCCATGTCTCGACTCTTGCGTCGTAGTGAAGAGGATCGCCGGGTGGTTCGGGCACTGGGCGCGAGTCCTTTGACCATCATGATCGAGGGCCTTTTGGGCGCGCTCATCGTCATTGTCCTGGGCACACTGGTCGCGCTGGCGGTGGCGATCGGACTCTCACCGATCGGTCCTCTTGGACCGGTGCGCCCTGTCTATCCCGGTGCTGGATTCGCCATCGACTGGATGGTGGTGGGAATGGGCGTTGTCGTGCTGGTCGGCAGCCTCGGGGTTATTGCGGCCGCCCTTGCCTACCGTGGGGCGTACCCTCGATCGCGTAACACTTCTGCGTCGACGGGTCGTCGATCGAGTGTCACGCGCGGGGCCCAGGCGTCGGGAGTACCGATAGAAGGCGTTGTCGGAGTGCACTTCGCTTTCGAATCCAGACAAGGCAGCAGCGCCGTCCCTGTGCGATCGGTGCTCGGTGGTACGGTCGTTGCCGTCGCCATGGTGGTCGCCACGCTCACCTTCGCGAGCGGGTTCAGCACATTGATCTCTCGACCCCCGCTTTACGGGTGGAACTGGAACTACCTGCTCAACCCGACCAATGACGTACCGCCGAAGGCACTGTCGTTGCTCAACCACGATCCAGACGTCGCTGCGTGGAGTGGCGCCGACTACACCGACCTCGAAATTGACGGCCAGGAGATTCCAGTCCTTCTGCAGAGTCCTCGCGCCAAAGTCTTTCCGCCAATCCTTTCGGGCCACGGGCTCCAAACCAGTCGACAGATCGTGCTCGGGGCCGGCACCTTGGCACGGTTGCACAAACACGTCGGTGACACCGTTGTCGTGAGCCTCGGAACGAAGAAGGATGCTCCGTACTACCTCGCAGCGACGCGGCTCACGATCGTCGGTACTGCAACGATGCCGGCCGTTGGGTACTCCAGTTTCGTCGCGGAGCACACGTCAATGGGTACTGGCGCCCTTTTGCCGTTGAACTTCACCAATATTCCCTTCTCAGGAAACAACGCGGACCCGAATCTGAATGGCCCCGAACTCGTCTTCGTCCGGACTCGAACAGACGTCAGCGCTGCTGCTGGCCGCGCGGACTTACAGCGAATAGCGAAGGTCGCGAACAAGGTCTTTGCTGCCGACAAGAACGGTGTCGGCAACGGCGTTGCCGTGCTGGGTGTGCTACGACCCGTGCAAATTGTGAACTACCGAAGCATCGGCTCCACGCCGATCTTCCTCGCGGTCGGACTTGCCTTCGGAGCGATTCTCGCACTTGGGCTCACGTTGGCTTCGTCGGTGCGGCGTCGTCGAAGAGATTTGGCATTGTTAAAAACGCTTGGCTTCACTCACCGGCAGTTGGCCTTCGCCGTCGCGTGGCAGGCAACAACCACCGCCGTGATCGGTGTCGGCGTAGGCGTGCCGCTCGGCATCGTGATCGGCCGCGAACTGTGGACGCTTTTCGCCCGCAGTATCAACGCGGTCCCGGATCCCACCATCCCGACGTTGTCCCTCGTGATCGTTGGCGTAGGCGCTCTCGTGTTCGCGAACCTCGTTGCGGTGATTCCTGGACGCGGTGCCGCTCGAACTCCGCCAGCACTTGCCCTACGAGCTGAATGATCACTATGCAGCATCTTCAATTGTCGATCGCTCATGGACGCTGCGTGCGAAGCAGCGTTGGCGCGTGGACTCAGTTCCCTCGAGGGCACTGGCGATGAGTGAGGAGAACGGCCCGAAGGAATCGTCGGCACGATCTCACTCGGTGAACCCCGGGACACTCTTTGAACGATGGGGGAGCGTCGTCTATCGATGTCGGCGTCTCATTCTCTTGATCACCCTCGTACTTGTCGCGTTCACCGGGTTTTGGGGCACCGGGGTCTTCAAGCACCTCGAGAGTGCTGGAGGGTTCAGCGCTCCGAGTAGTGAGAGTCAACAAGAAAGTAACCTCGCGACCGCCGCGTTTGGTCGAGATACCGGCGACGTCGTTGTCCTCTACTCCAGCGCCACAGTGTCGGTTCGCTCGACGGCGTTTCAAAACGCAGTCAACGCCACGCTTACCTCGTTGCCGCACTCGGTCGTTCAGTCCTACGCAACGTACTGGACCTCTGACTCAAGCAGTTTCATCAGTGCCAGTGGTCATGAGACCTTCGCAGTACTCGAACTCGCGGGAGCGAGCGACGACGCACGTCAGGCGAACTTCGACAACATCAAGGGCGATCTTGCGGCGAGGGGACTGAGCGATCAGGTCGGAGGAGTCGTACCGACCAACGAGCTGCTCAGTAGCCAAACGAGCACCGATATCAGCCACGCCGAATCGATCTCACTACCCATTCTCCTCGTGTTACTTCTCCTCATCTTTGGCAGTTTGGCGGCAGCTAGTCTGCCCCTCGTCATCGGTGGCATCGGCATACTCGGCGCGCTCACGGTGCTGCGGCTGCTCACTTTGTTTACAGGCGTGTCGATCTTTTCCGTGAACATCGCGACGATCTTGGGACTTGGCTTGGGAATCGATTACGGACTCTTCATGGTCAGTCGTTTCCGAGAGGAACTTCGTTTACAGCGTTCGGTGGAAGACGCCATAGAGAGAACGATGGCGACCGCGGGACGCACCGTCGCGTTCTCGGGTGTCACCGTCGCGGTTGGTCTGTCGGGTTTGATGCTCTTTCCCGAGAACTTTCTGCGCTCTATGGGGTACGGGGGCGTATTGACCGTACTGATCGACGTGCTGGCGGCCCTCATCACCATGCCCGCGCTGCTGGCCGTCTTGGGGCCGAACGTCAACGCTCTTCGGATTCGTCCGGCCATCAACAGAGCGCCGAAGCCCGTCGAAAGTGGGGCGTGGTATCGAATCGCGCGCCGCGTGATGCGTCGGCCCGTGTCCGTCGCGCTCGTGATTGTCGTCGTTCTACTGGCGCTCGGATCGCCTTTCTTAAGGGTGCAGTGGGGTGGTACGGACGCGACGGTGTTGCCGGTCACTTCAGCGCCGCGCCAGGTGCAGACTGCGCTGAGTCGCGACTTTCCCGGTAATCCGGCGGCGCCCATTGAAGTAATGGTGAAGTTCGCGGGACCCATCGCCGGTTCAAGGATCCGCAACGATCAACTCAAGACGTACGCGATTCGCCTTGGCGACGTAGCGGGTGTTACCGGTGCACACGTCACCGGTGTCCACGGGAGCTTCGCTCGTATTGACATGAGTTACGGTGCCGGACCCAACTCGTCGGATGCCCAGTCTCTCGTCGTGACGGTCCGCGCGGTGACGCTGCCAACGGGCGCTAGCCGCTACGTGGGCGGTCAGAGTGCGGACCTCGTTGACACGCTGACCAGCCTCAGATCGATTCTTCCCTGGATGGCTCTCATCATCATTCTCGCGACGTTCCTACTTCTGTTTGTAGCGTTCGGTTCGTTGGTCCTGCCGCTGAAGGCCATCGTCATGAACATCCTTTCGCTCTCAGTGATGTTTGGCGTGCTGGTCTGGATCTTCCAAGAGGGTCACTTATCTGGGCTCTTGCAGTTCACCGCCAATGGAACGATCGACCCGTCAACACCAATCCTCATGTTCGCCGTCATGTTCGGTCTTTCAATGGACTATGAGGTGTTCTTGCTGTCGCGAGTCCGCGAGCATTTTCTCGCGACCGGCGACAACGACGCAGCAATTGCCACTGGACTGCAACGCACGGGTGGCGTGATCACCGGCGCGGCACTCATGCTCGGGGTCGTTGTTGGCGCGTTCTCGATTACCAGTATCACGTTCACCAAGATGATGGGAGTCGGCATTGTGGTGGCGTTGATCGTCGACGCGACGATTGTGCGCTTGCTCTTGGTCCCGGCGTCGATGAAGCTACTCGGCAACGCGAATTGGTGGGCGCCGGCGTCGTTACGACGAATTCGCGATCGATTTGGTCACTATGAAGAAACCGACCACGCTGGCGCTCCGGACCGGCCGTCTGACGTGGCTGTCACGACCACGTTCAGCCGGAGACGTTAGCTCGTCGACACGACATCGGCTTTAGAGATGAGACCGAAAGGATGGACGAGGGGTGCTAGTACGAAGTGACGTTGTACGGTCACCTTGCTGGCGTCACCTCGTGAGAGAGATGAAACTTGGCGCAACATTTTGAGTGAATCGGTGACCGGAGGTGGGAGGGGCATGACGCACGGTCTTCACGTCGCCTGGTATCGGTTCCGAGCCAGTTTTGGGCGCCGTTGGACCGGGTACCTGAGCATCGTGCTGTTGATCGGGTCGGTCGGTGGCGTTGCCATGGCGTCGATCGCCGGCGCGCGCCGCACCGAGTCGTCATTCCACCAATTCTTGGCCAGCACCAATCCTTCGGACCTGGCTCTCGTTACGGCGATCTACCACCCTGATCCAACCGGATACGACGCTCATTTGATTCAAGAGATACGCCGTCTTCCGTACGTCACGCGCGTCGAGAGCCAAGGTGGTTACGAGGCTGAGGTGGCCGGTCCCACTGGCCACCTCAACAAGAGTTCCTTGTCGTCCAGCGCGGTAACTCTCTACAGCAGTGTGGACGGGCAGGATTACAAGATGGACCGTCTCGTCGTGCTCAGCGGTCGACTGCCGAATCCCCACCGTCGAGACGAAGTGGCAATCACGCCCGACGCCGCGCGACTACTCAAGGCGCGCCTCGGCTCCAAACTCTCCCTCGGTGTGGTTGGCGACCTTCAGTCCACGACGAACTGTCAAACGTGCAAACCGACGTATCAGGGCGTGGTAACCGTGGTTGGCATAGTCATCACGAGTAACGGGTTGATCGTTGACGACACTGACCGTGCTCCGACAATATTCGCGACCCCCGCGTTCACGAAACCGTTGCTGCGTTGCTGCGTAGATCCCACGATCTCGTTTCTCCAGATCTCCGGTGGGTCACGAAATCTGACAGCGGTGGAGAGCGAGATCGCTCGAATTCTGCCTCATGGGTTGCCGCAACTCTTTTCACCCACTGCATCGGTGGCCTCGGCGGTCGCGCAACGGGTCATAAATCCCGAAGCGCTCGCCTTGGGCATCTTTGGTTTGATCGTGTCACTGGTCACATTGATCATCGCGGTTCAACTCCTCGGACGCCAATTGCGACGTGGGGCAGATGAACTCGCGATAGTTCGCGCCCTCGGCGCGGGGTCCGCGACGACGTCGGTCGACGGACTCATCGGCGTCGTCGGGTCCGTGGTCGTAGGGTCCGTCCTCGCTGGTGTCGTCGCGTTCGCCTTATCGCCGCTCGCCCCAATTGGTCCAGTGAGGCCCGTCTATCCCACGCGAGGATTCGCGTTTGATGGCGTCGTCCTCGGACTGGGTGTGCTCTGTCTCCTTGTGGTCTTGACGGTCGTTGCCGTTGCGATTGGTTATCGCCGAGCGCCCCATCGGATCGCTCGGCGTACCTCGATGAACTCGGCACGCTCGTCGAAAACTGTGCGAGCCGCCATGGTGATGGGTCTTCCTGTGCCAGCGGTGTGCGGCATTCGTTTCGCTCTCATATCGGGCGACGGGCGTCAAGCGTCGCCGGTGCGTTCGGCGGTGGTGGGCGCGGTGCTGGCGATCACCGTCGTCGTCGCGACGATAACGTTCGGATCAAGTCTCAACACACTGGTCCAACGTCCGCCGCTGTACGGGTGGAACTGGAATGTGGTCCTGGCGGCCGCGGGCGGCGTCGGGGTCATGCCGCAGAAGCAGACGGCCGAAGAGCTAAAGGCCGACCCCGACGTTGCTGCGTGGTCTGGTGTGGACTTCGCCCAACTACAAATCGACGGCAAGACGGTGTCGGTCCTAGGGGTAAACCCCGGCGCCCGCGTAGTGCCCCCCCTCTTGAGTGGTCACGGCCTCGAAAGAGCTGGTCAAGTGGTGCTCGGTTCCGTCACGCTCGCGCAACTGCACAAGCGCGTCGGTGCGACAGTTCGAGTGCGAGATGGCGCCGGCAAATCGACGACGCTGCAAATCGTGGGAACTGCGACGTTTCCGGCGATCGGTGGCCAACAACACACCGAATTGGGTACTGGCGCCTTACTCGACTACCGACTCATACCGAAGAGCGCGCGTAATCTGTTCAATCTCCCCGGGGGCGGTCCCAACGCCGTCTTCGTTCGCTTCAAAACGCCCATTAACGCGGACGCTCTCGCTCGACTGCACAAGATCACACCAATTCTTGAGCGTGCGGCGATGGACTCCGTGGGCGTCGAAGGGGTCCAACGTCCGGCGGAGATCGCTGACGCCGGCACGCTTCGAGCGACTCCGTCGTATCTGGCGTCTGCTCTCGCTGCTTCGGCCGTCGTGGCACTCGGACTCACGCTCATCGCGTCGGTTCGTCGGCGCCGTAGGGACTTGGCCCTTTTGAAAGCTCTTGGTTTCACTGAGCGACAGTTAGCCGCAGCGGTCGCTTGGCAAGCAACAGTGGCGGCGGTTATCGGACTTGCACTCGGCGTACCAATCGGAACGGTGGTTGGACGTGAACTTTGGACACTTTTCGCCCAGAGCATCAACGTCGTGCCCCAGCCAACCGTGCCAGTGCCCTCCGTGATTTTTGTGAGTGTCGGTGCACTGATCTTTGCCAACGTCGTGGCGCTCCTACCCGGACGTAGTGCGGCACGAACATCGGCCGCACTCGTACTTCGTGCCGAATGAACGGAACGAGAAGCCGCGTGCGCACGGTGAAGATTCTTGATTTCGCTTTGCTGATTTGAACGTCGTGTGGACACTTCTTCTATGGCGTGAGCCGAGATTGGCGGCGACGATGCATCAAGGATCAGCTGTCATTTTCGCCCGTGATAGCCAATACGGATTCACCGATCAGTTGACATTTTCATTGTGGGCTAATCTGCACGATCTGGAGACGGTTGCGCCAACTGAGCAGAAGAAGTATTGACCTATTGGTTGACAATTAACATTTTTGGCCGGCGGAGCTACGAGCTTCTAGGTTGCGTTTACGATACTGAGCAATACGACGCAGAAGAAAGAACAGATGAAGAAGCAAGAGGAGTAAGCGCGTTCTCTTCGGGCGATTTCAGCGCACCGCGTGGGACGTTTCTTTCCTTCTTTCGTCACGGCACTTGCATCGGAGCCAGGAGTTGATCGAATGAAACTAGTTCTTCCTCGTCGCAGTGAGCGGACCCTCAGGGCTGGATGGACAGTGCGCATCGCGGCGGCCATGGCCTTATCGACGAGCGTCATCACCTTGAACTCGTCGACGGTGTCGGCGTCGACGCCAGCGCCGGCCCTCAGCATCAAGGTGCAGGGCAATCACCTCGTCAACCAGGACGGAAAGACCATCCGCCTGCTGGGCGTCGACCGCTCAGGTGCGGAGTACGAGTGCGTAACGACGAATCAAGTCTTCGACGGACCTTCGAACGCGGCTTCGGTGAAGGCAATGGTCTCGTGGCACATCAACGCCGTCAGGGTTCCGCTCAACGAGGACTGCTGGCTCGGGATTAACGGCGCCGTGACGGGCGGCGCGACGTACCGCGAGCAGATCGTGAGCTACGTGAACACCCTCGAATCCTTCGGTCTCTACGTGATTCTCGACCTGCACTGGGCGGCCCCCGCGACGGACATTGCGGCCAGCCAGTGGCCCATGGCCGACGCCGATCACTCGCCGGCGTTCTGGACTTCAATGGCCACGACGTTCAAGTCCAACCACGCCGTGCTCTTCGACCTCTTCAACGAGCCCTACGGCATTAGTTGGCCGTGTTGGCTGAGCGGCTGTCAAGCGTCTTACGGCAGCCCCACGGTCATCTCTTACCAGACCGCCGGCATGCAGCAACTTGTCGACGCCGTACGTTCGACCGGGGCCACGATGCCGCTCATGCTCGGCGGCTTGGGGTACGCCAATGACGTCTCGGGTTGGCGACAGTACGAGCCCAAGGACCCCGCCCATCAACTCGTAGTGAGTTTCCACACCTATAACTACGGAGGTTGCGACTACCCCGCGTGCTGGAGTACAAATGTTGCCCCGCTCGCCAAGGTGGTCCCGGTCGTCACCGGCGAGTTCGGCGAGGACAAATGCGGCGATACGTTCGACTTGGCCTTCATGCCTTGGGCCGACCAACACGGCATCTCCTACCTTGGCTGGGCCTGGGACGCGACCGACGAAGGCTGGGACTGCTCGGTCGGGCCGGCGCTGATCGAGGATTACGGTGGTAAACCGACCGCCTACGGCGTCGCGCTCAAAGAGCACTTGGCCAAGCTAGCCAAACTAGCCAAGCTGGCCAAGCTGGCCAAGCCGGCCAAGTCGTCGGGATGAGCCCGCTTCGTCTTAATCCCGAGCAGCTCCCCGGGACATAAGAATTGGGTTCGGCGGTGGCGAGAGTGGTATCAAACACTTCACGCTACGGGCAATGAATCAGTGCAGCGTTTGTGCCAAACTCACGGTACATACCGTGGAACATCTCGATTTCTGGGTGACGCAATTTTAAGGAAAGTTCGCGCGAAAGACGCTCGCCAATCGATATTCGACACCTGAGAGAGGGAAGTGCGAATGAAGGACTTTGCGAATCAAACAGATCGATTTTCCACCCAACGGATGGCACAAGTTGCGCTGGTTGCCGTGTCGTTTTTGGCGACGGTATTAGTGTCGATGGTCGTTCCCGTTGCGAGCGCTTCAGCGTCCACCACCAACTCCTTTGTAGTCAGTGGCGCGCTCTCAGGAACGTTGAAGATCGGTCCCGTCACCTCATGCAGCGGGAGCACCACAAATGCCCAATTGAGTTCGTTTTCTACGACGCTTTCTTCAAAGAAAATCAAGAACTGGTCGATAACCATCTCGTTGACCAAGCCGGGTGCCGCCGCCAAGAAGTTCAACTCCTCGACCGCGACTTTCGTTCTGCAAAGCGGATTGAACGGTTGGGGCGCAACGAAGGGAACGATGACGCTCGGGAACAGTTCCGGCAAGGTCAACCTCACATTGGGCGCTCATGAGGGCTCCGCCAGTGGCATCGTTCACATAAAGGGAAGTTGGAAATGCGCCGGTTAACTTCCGCCGATTTCTAGATGGGTAGTTGCTCTCGGTCGGCTACATCGTGAGTTGAACTCTCGGGCAATCGGGCCGTCATGAGGCGTGACTCGTCGCCAACTACGTTGTAGCTGTGCGACAGTCACTGAGACCGTGGTTGGCAACTTTGGTGATCGTAGCCCTCGTGCCACTGATCGTCACGGCACCATCGAGTTCTGCTGCTGCGCCAGCTCACACTTGTCACGCTCCTCGGATGATTGGCTTGACGGTGACGGCTGCGCGTACGCGAGCGGCGTTGAGTCGCTGTCAACTGCGACTTACCGGGGCACCAGTGCAGATGGCCAAGATTCAGTCGATTCGTACCCAGAGTCCCAGGCCGGGTCAAGTGACGAGACTCTTGACCTTGACTGTCAATCCACTGTGTCCGAGTTCTGTGAATATAGGACCGCCGCCCGGCGAGCCGTTGGAAACCCCAGGGCCGACGGAGCTCGATACCGGACTTTTTGTCGAGGGTGGGGCGCTTATTTATCGTTCGGCGCCGAACTGCAAAGATTTGATCGGTAGATCAAGTGCGGGGACAATCACCGTGACCAACTCCGCCGGAACACTCATCGCCGACAACATGGCTCTTACTGCGGGTCAGTTGCTCAAGATTACTCTTGGCGCTGGTCAATACACGATCACTGGTGTCTTCGCTGGCGGCAACAAAGTTGGACCAACGACCGTCACCGTTCCCGCCGGGGAAGTGGTTCGCCAAGACTTGGTACTCGACGTTCCTTAAGCGATTCAGCCATTGTTCTCGTTTCTATGAACAAATGGTAGACAAACGTTTACCAAGTGGGATGCAACACGACTTCCATCGGGGCTCATTAGGGCTCATTGGGATGAGTGCGCTGACGCCAATCATTCTTACGTTGGTTACATGCTCTTCACATATGAGCCACTTAGTTTTGTCGGGTGATTGAGGCCCGCGGACTCACAAAACGTTTCGGTGACACTGTCGCTGTTGACGACCTGACTTTCAACGTCGCACCAGGGAAAGTAACCGGATTCCTTGGTCCGAATGGATCGGGAAAGTCAACGACGATGTCAATGATTATGGGCCTCAATCACCCCGACGCTGGCTCAGTCACGATCTCAGGCAAGAAGTACCACGACCTTCGCTGGCCCATGCGCGAAGTCGGTGCGCTGCTCGAAGCGAGAGCGATCCATCCTGGTCGTTCGGCGTACTCGCACCTGTGGTCGCTCGCCCAGTACGGCGGCATCGCGAAAAGTCGCGTCGAAGAAGTCATCGACCACGTAGGACTTACGTCAGTTGCGAATCGACGCGTTGGTAAATTCTCCCTCGGTATGGGACAGCGACTCGGCATCGCCGCCGCACTGCTCGGTGATCCGGCGGTCGTCTTGCTCGACGAACCGGTGAACGGACTAGATACTGAAGGCATCCGCTGGACGAGAAGGCTCTGCAGAGACCTTGCCGCCGAGGGCCGCACCGTCTTTCTTTCGAGTCACCTCATGGCCGAAATGGCCCTCACGGCAGATCAGTTAGTCGTTGTTGGCAAAGGGCGCCTGATTGCAGAACTTCCCGTCGACGACTTCGTCGCGTGCAGTTCCAAAAGGTCCTTCAAGGTACGTGCGGCAAACCTCGACCTGTTGATACCCGCTCTCGAGGACGCTGGTGCACTTACGATCCGAGAAGCGAACTCCTCGCTCACGGTAACGAATGTCAGTGCCGAGACGATCGGTGAATTGGCCCTCGAACAGCAAAATGCCCTCTATGAGTTGACCGATCTCTGCTCGCTTGAAGACGCCTTCATGGAACTGACCGAGGGCGTGGTTGAGTACCGAGCGGCGTCGAGATGACGAACGATGTTCTCATTCGCGGTGAGATTCGTGAATCACCCTCTCGGGCGGGGCTTCGCCTCGCCCTTCGCGGTGAATGGACCAAGTTCTGGTCGGTGCGTTCCACTCGCTGGACTCTCCTCGGACTCACGCTCGTGACGTACGGGCTTTGCTACCTCTCAACGAGCGCGTTGCGGGGACACGCTCACGCGGCCGACCCGATCGTGCGGGTCCTCGTCGGCTTCAACTTCGGTCAGTTTGCCGTCGGTGTACTCGGCGTGCTCTTTTTAAGTTCAGAGTTCGGCACTGGTCAGATCCGTTCAACCATCGCCGTGATGCCGCGGCGATCGATCGTACTCGCGGCGAAAGCCATCGTTATCGGAGGCGTCGGACTCGTTCTTGGTGAAGTGCTTTCGTTCTCGACCTTTCTCCTCGGACACCTCATCCTCTCGGGCCAGGCCGTCCAAGTGTCGCTCGCTTCGCCGGGCGTACTTCGCGTGCTGTTTGAAAGTGGCGTCGATCTCGCGCTCATGGGTCTCATTGGCTTGGGTGTCGCCGCACTCGTTCGCTCGACGGCCGCATCAATATCTATATTCACGAGCATCATGCTCGTCGTAACCGTCGTGCTCTTCGCTCTGCCGGGCGCGATCGTCAACGCGATCAGTCGATACTTACCGGCCAACATCAGTTCAACGGTCTTTTCTGCGACCACGCCCAGTAGGTTCCAGGGAACGCCGATCTTCAGCCCCACGACCGGATTGCTTGTCGTCGCCCTCTACGCAGTCGTCCTGTTGGGAATAGGGGGCTGGCTGATGATTCGTCGAGACACCTAGCACCAAACCGTCTTCACGCCGGAGTGGCCAGGGTCACGATAAGCACGTCGCTACCCGACCGGCCGCTCGCGGCGAAAACGACGGTCATCGCTCAGTTTCGCTCGGGCACCATTTCAATGGCGCCACAGGGACATTCTTTTACGCAGATGCCGCATCCCTTACAAAAGTCGTAGTCGAACTCGTATCGCATATTCCCACCGAGCTTGATGACGGCGTTGTCGGGACAGACACCAAAGCAGTTGTCGCACTCAAAGCAGTTGCCACACGACATGCAGCGGCGAGCCTCGAAGAGCGCGTTGTCTTCGCTGAGACCGCCGACGACTTCCTCGAAGTTTGTCTGTCGCCGTATTCGTTCAAGCTCTGGTCGCTCGGTGCGCGGTGCGTCCGCGTAGTACCACGTGTTGAGTTGTTCGAACGAAGCGAGTCGGTTGCGCACCTTCGGCACTGAGTCGCTTCCCATGACGAAGTTGTCGATGCCGTGCGCGGCGCGCTTGCCATGCCCAACCGCCACCGTCGCGGTTCGCTGGGCCGGAATGGCGTCCCCTCCGGCGAAGATGCCCGACGGGCTCGCCATCATCGAGTCGAGCACCTCGACTGAACCGTCACGCACAGTGACGTCGTGGGCGTGATCGAGTAGTGAAAGGTCGGTATCTTGTCCGACGGCGAGGACGAGTGAGTCGGCGTCGAGCTCTTCGAACTCTCCAGTCGGCTCGGGGAAGCCCTCACCGTTGAGCTTCATCTTTTCGAGCAAGATTCGATCACCGTCGAATTTTCTGATCGTCGAGAGCCAACGCACGGTGACGCCTTCGCCAAGTGCCTGTTCGAACTCTTCGCCGCTCGCACCCATGCGTTCGCGATTGCGTCGATAGACAATGACGGCGTCAGTCGCTCCGAGACGACGAGCGGTGCGTGCGGTGTCAAAGGCGGTGTCGCCACCGCCGTAGATCACAACTCGCCGTCCAAGCAGTGGTGGATCTTCGTCGGCGACTTGGTGGAGGAATTTCACTGCGTCAATGACTCGAGATGAGTCACCGGCCGGGATGTCGACACGCTTGCCAAGTTGGGCGCCGACCGCGAGAAACACTGCGTCGAACTTTCCGTCGTGACGTTCTTGTTCAACGTCATGGACGACGTGATCGAGTTGGATATCGACGCCCATCGCGACAATGCGGGCGATCTCCGCATCGAGTACGGCGCGTGGGAGACGGTAGGCGGGAATGCCGTAACGCATCATGCCACCAAGATGCGAGGCGGAATCAACGAGACGAACGCGATGGCCGAGTCGGCGCAGGTGATACGTCGCGCTCAGTCCCGCCGGACCCGCCCCGACAACCAGGATGCGCTTACCCGTGTCGGGACCTGGTTTGGGCAGGGTCCAGCCCTTTTCGAGGGCGAGGTCGCCGAGAAAGCGCTCGACGGCGTTGATTCCGACTGCTTCGTCGACCTGGACGCGATTGCACGCGCTCTCGCATGGGTGAAAGCAGACTCGACCCATGATGCCAGGGAGTGGGTTCTCTTCAACGAGCTTGCGCCACGCAGCCTCGTAGTCTCCAGATTCAGCGTCGTAGAGCCAACCCTGGATGTTCTCACCGGCAGGACACGCGTTGTTACACGGAGGAAGACGATCCACGTAGACCGGGCGTTCGACGCGCCAGGATCCGGTATGGTTCGCCCGACCGGAGCCGATGTCCAGCGAGATCGCAAAGGGGAGTTTCATGACGATTCCTCGAGGGACTCTGGGGAGACAAGCCCATAGCGCTCGATGTTTGCGTCGGCCATGGATTGAATACGCGCGATGACGTCGAGGCGGGGGTGGGGGCCAAAGAGGTGGGCGAAGCGACGCTGTAGCTTCAGGTACTCCTCGACGGGGACCCGGCGGCGAATGGGCGACACGGATCGCACGACGCCATCTTCGGCCTCAAAGACCGGGAACAGACCCGACTCCTTGGCGAGTCGGGCAATGTGGATGGTCTCATTCGACGCTGATCCCCAGCCGAGCGGGCAAGGAACGAGGACGTGCAAGTAGCGCGCTCCGTGAAATTCCATGGCGCGCTCGACCTTTCGCTCGAGATCGTGGAGATCAGCGACCGTCGCCGTAGCGACGTAGGGAATATTGTGCGCCATCGCGATGCGAGGAAGATCCTTGCCTTGTCCGAAGGTGTTGCCCGGCTCAGCTCCCACGGCCTTGGTAGTCGCGGTACGCGCGGCCGGAGGCGTCGCCGCCGAGCGTTGCACACCGGTGTTCATGTAACCCTCGTTGTCATAACAGATGAAGAGCACATCGTCGTTGCGTTCGAACATCCCCGACAGGCATCCAAAGCCAATGTCCACCGTTCCACCGTCGCCCGCCTGGGCGACGACGCGCACGTCCTCAATGCCCTTAGCTCGAAGCGCGGCGGCAACACCGGTCGCGACGGCGGGGGCGTTGCCGAAGAGCGAGTGCAGCCACGGTATTCTCCACGACGTTTCGGGGTAGGGAGTCGAGAAGACCTCGAGGCAACCAGTCGCGTTCACTGCGACGATCTGACCGTTGGTGGCGCGCATCGCGGCGTCGAGGGCGTAGCGTGCGCCGAGCGCCTCGCCACAGCCCTGACAGGCTCGGTGGCCTGAGTCGATGGAGTTTGTCCGATCAACTTGGGCCTGCACCGTGCGTTCTTCTTGCTCAAGGAGCCGGTTACCGACCGCGAAGCTGCCGACTTGGTAGAAGTGGACATCCTGGCTCGTCACGCGTCCGCCTTTTGGGACACAGTGCCGCGATCGCGCAGCAGGTTCTCCGCCGACGGTCCCGACCGTCGAGTCGCTTGCATGCGGGCGCGCTCTCGATCGACGGCATCGTGGTCGAGGTCGAGGAACGTGAGGGGTGCAAGCTCGTTGTCCGACGCGTCGTCGAGGACCTTCTCCAAAGAGCGTCGCGTGATGGCCCGACCACCGAGACCTGCAACGACGGTGCGAAGCAGAGTCTCCTCGCGGTGCATGGCGATAGCAATGTCGCTGGAGAGCACACCGCCAGCGCCGATGCTGAAGGCTTTTTCAATGACGACAACCTGACGTGCGTGTTTGAGTGCGTCGCGTATTGCTTCGCTCGGGAAAGGTCGAAACGACGTCACGCCGAGCACGCCGACACGCTCGCCCAGGTCGCGCCGCAAGTCGACGGCGTCCTTTAACGTTCCGAGCACCGAGCCCATCGCCACGACAATGACCTCGGCGTCGTCTGTTCGATACGGGCGCACGAGACCACCGCTGTCTCGCCCCGAAGCCTCGAAGAACTCTTGGGCAATCTCGGGAATTCTTTCCAGCGCGTCGAGTTGACGTAAGTGGGCGAGGTAGCGCACCTCTTCGAACGCCTCGGGACCAACCATGGCACCGATTGAGACCGGCGCGTTCGTGTCCAGCACCTGACGAGGTTCGTAGGGCGGAAGGAACGCATCGACGAAGGACTGTTCAAGAAGGTCAACGCCCTCTACCGCGTGGGTCAAGATGAAGCCGTCAACGCACACCATGACCGGGATCGAAAGTTCCTCTGCGAGGCGAAACGCCTGGACGTGAAGGTCCGCGGCCTCTTGATTGCTCTCGGCGAAGAGTTGAATCCATCCTGAGTCACGCACCGCCATCGCGTCGCTGTGGTCGTTCCAGATGTTGATGGGCGCTCCGATGGCCCGGTTCGCGAGAGTCATGACGATCGGCAGGCCCAGCCCGGCCGCGTTGTAGACCGCTTCCATCATGAAGAGAAGACCCTGACTCGACGTTGCGGTGTAGGCCCGAGCGCCGGTCGCCGAAGCGCCGATCGCCACGGACATCGCCGCGAACTCAGACTCGACGTTGATGAATTCACAAGGCGTGAGCGTGCCCGCTTTCACCAACTCACCCACCGCTTCGATGATGTGGGTCTGAGGTGAGATCGGATACGCACACACGACCTCTGGTCGACAGAGTGCGACCGTCTCGGCGATGGCCCTCGAACCTTCAATTTGTCGAAGCACGAGCCACCTGCTTTATTTTTGACGCCACGTAATCGAACGCAGCCTTCACGGCCGCCGCGTTGCGCTCGCCCACGGAGCCAGCGAAGTGTTCTCGCACCGCCTTGTCGATGGCCCCCATCGTGACCTCACCAGTGAGAGCAGCGAACCCCCCGAGGAGGGCAGCGTTGGGAAGCGGGCGTCCGAGGTGTTCGAGGGCGATGTCGGTCGCCGGACACGTCATGAGTCGATCGGGGTGAAACTGGTCGAAGAAGTCGCCAAAATTTAGTTCTGAAAAGCTTGAAGACGTATTGATCAGGACGTAGCCGTCGCGCGAGAGACCTGAAAAGAGATCCACTTGATGAATCAAGGTGACGTCCTGGATGATCACCGCGTCAGGTTCCATGACGGGCTCGTGGGTGCGGATGAGCCGGTCGTCGATTCGACAGAACGAGACCACTGGAGCTCCGGTGCGTTCGGATCCGAAGCTCGGGAAGGCCTGAGCGTGACGTCCCTCGTCAAAAGCAGCGACCGAGAGGATTTCGGCCGCCGTTACGACCCCCTGACCGCCCCTGCCATGAATACGAATCTGAAACATGGTCTTGTTGCCTTTCACGTACAAAAACCTGCCGTGATGTGAACGTATCGCAGCGAAGGCCGTATTCAATAAGGTCTTTAGTCACCAATTTGGACTAATCAGGTCCGTCTTCAGGGAGGAATTAGATGTCCGTTCTGGACGACTTTTTTGGGTGCTCGAGTGGTTTCATCAACCTCTACGGCAGCGGCGAGTAAGGTTTTTTTAGCGAGGAGACGGAAAAGGTCGGTCTATCGCCCTCAGAATCGAGTTTTCGTGGCACAAGGTACAGTGAAATTTTTTAACGCAGAAAAGGGATTCGGTTTCATTTCGCGCGAGCAGGGTGATGACGTCTTCGTACATTTCTCCAACATCCAAGGAGATGGCTACAAGAGCCTCGAAGAGGGACAGCTAGTTGAGTTCGACGCTGCTCCCGGTAAGAAGGGCGAAGAAGCGCAGAACGTCCGCGTGATCTGAGGTTCAACGGCTCTCTTGACTGAGAGCGTCAAGCACCAAGATATTTCGCTGAATCTCTCGATGGCGCGACTATTGGGATCCCCGAGCGAGAACCGACAACATGAAAAAGCTGGAACTGGTGCGCCGGCCGGGACTTGAACCCGGAACCTGTTGATTTAGAGACTTACGCCAACCGCTCTCACCGTGACATGCGAATCGTCACCGATCGCGAATCAAACGCACGTCGATGACTCCCGCTCAAGAGTCGGACGTCGTCCCTGATCGAAACTTTGTCGCGCCGTTGGTCCCGGCGCTGGTCCCGGCGACCGGCGAGGAGAACGGAGATTTGCGCGGTACTGGCCGTCAACCGTTCGTCCCCGATGTGTCGAGGATTCTTTAGAGGGCAATCCAACATCAGCCGCGCTTGAGGGTAGGTCGCAGCATTTGGTCAAAGCGCTCGTCCTAGCCATCATCGTGGCGACGTTGCCTGCGCGAAGTGCTGCGCGCACATCGCCGGGCCAAGTGCTCCGCGGGGAGTGAGTTGGGCCGAGCGGATCTTGCGTCGCTAAGGGGTGTTCAATCGTTCGGAAACAGGCGCTCGACCGCTTCTCATCCCTGCTTATGTGATGGACATTCATCATCGCGCCTTGGACAAGAGTCGCACGTGTGATGACGTGTAGAAACCAACGTGCAGCGATCAACTAAGGGTTAACCCTGAGTCAACCTGAGGGCGTTCGCCGAACTATAGGGATGTCCCGGATTCCACATCGAAGACTCTTCGCGTACTCTCCCTACGAGAACGACGAAGTCGGCGCACAGGGAGTTTGCAATGCACAAGAACACGATGGTGCCGACCTTCGCCTTAGCGGTAGGTGCCGAGCTATTTCGGCTGGACGCAGTTGTTCGCCGGCTTGACGCCGCCGATGGTCGGCTTCGCCGCGCCGCATTCGAAAAGACGACGGACGCCACGGACGCACTTCCGCGTATTGCACGAAGAATTGGAGCACACCGATGAGCATGCTGGAACTCAGAAACGTATCGAAGGTCTACGGCGAAGGCACCACCGAGGTCGACGCCATCAGCAACATCGACCTTGCGGTCGAGCGCGGATCGCTCGTCGCGATCATGGGGCCGAGTGGCTCTGGTAAATCAACGCTATTGACCATCGCGGGAAGCCTTGAACAACCCACAACCGGGGACGTCATGATCAATGGATCAAACGTGGTGGGTATGTCGCGCAATGACAGGGCCCGGCTACGGCGGCGGACCATTGGCTACGTCTTTCAAGACTTCAATCTCTTGGCGGGACTCACTGCCGTCGAGAACGTGTCACTTCCGCTCGAACTCGACGGAATCTCGATGAAGAAGGCACGGGCTCAAGGAATGTCGGCGCTCCACGAGCTCGGACTTTCAGACCGCGCCGAGAGTTTTCCCGACCAGCTGTCCGGTGGCGAGCGTCAGCGCGTCGCCATCGCCAGAGCGGTCGTTGGAGAGCGCAGTTTGCTCCTGGCCGACGAACCGTCCGGTGCCTTGGACTCCGTCAATGGCGAGGCCGTGATGCGAATGATCTTGACCGCGTGCCACGGTGGTGTGGCCGCGCTCGTCGTGACCCACGACGCGAAACTCGCCTCATGGGCCGATCGCGTGGTCTTCCTTCGTGATGGCAAGGCCGTCGACGAGACCTTGCCTCCCCAACGACCCGAAGATCTCCTAAGTCACGACGCGTCGAACCCCTCAGAATCGTGAGCTTGGACTCAGAGAGCCTCGCGCGCCGCCCTTCAGATGGAGGCGTTCCCGCAAGACGCGCCGTAACGCGATGGGCGTGGAGACTTCTTCGACGCGAATGGCGCCAACAGTCGTTGGTCTTGGCGCTCATTGCGATCGCCGTCGCGGTTACCACGGTCGGCGTCGGGGTCTCGACGAACACGCCACTATCTCCGTACGTTGGATTTGGCAACGCTACGGATCTCGCGACGTTTTCGAATTACAGCACGTCGACGACGGCGAAGATCGCATCGTGGCATCAGCGTTTTGGTGCGACGGATGTCATCGAGAACCAGTCGGTGACCATACCGGGATCCGTTGAAGCGTTCGACCTTCGCTCACAAAATCCCCATGGCCCATACGGACAACCATTGTTGTCCCTGGTGTCGGGGCACTTTCCAACGAACGCCAGCCAGGTCGCCGTGACCTCCGGCGTCGCCACGAACTTCAACTTGAGAGTGGGAAGTAGTTGGCGCGAGTTGGGTGTGACGCGAAAAGTCGTCGGCATTGTTGAGAATCCGAAGAACCTCTTGGATGAGTTCGCCCTAGTGAATCTGGGGCAGGTGACATCGCCCAACGAGGTGACCGTCCTATTCGATGCCTCACGAATCGGCAAGTCTTCACTTGGCTCCAATGTCATCACGCCGGCGTCGGTCGCGCAAAACAACGTGTTGAATCCTCAGACCATCTCGATCGTGCTCGTCACGATGGCGATGCTGTTGATCGGGCTCGTCGCCATTGCGGGATTCACCGTCATTGCCCAACGTCGACTGCGATCAATCGGGATGCTCGGCGCACTCGGTGCCACCGACGATCACATAAAACTGGTGGTTCGAGCGAACGGCTTTTTCGTCGGACTCGTCGGCGCGGTGTTGGGCTTCGTTGTGGGCTTTGCCGCGTGGCTGGCCTATCGACCCATTCTGCAATCAAGCGCCCATCACGTCATTGGTGTCTTTCAGTTGCCGTGGATCGTCATCGTCGTGGCCGTTGTGCTGGCGGTAGCGGCCGCCTTCTTCGCCTCGACGAGGCCAGCACGTGCGATGACAATGATCTCCACCGTCTCGGCGCTCGCCGGCCGACCGGCACCACCGAAGAAACTGCGACGTTCCGCCGTTCCCGGCATCATCTTCGCCGTCGCGGCTTTCTTTCTCCTCGGGGCCGCCGGTGCCAGCGGAGGAAACGGCATCGGCCCGGGCGAGGTCGTTCTCGGTTTCGTCGGCCTGACCGTAGCTGTCGTTTTGCTGTCGCCCTTTTTGCTCACCGTGCTCGATCGATTCTCCCGTCGCGCACCACTGGCGATCCGCATGGCGATGCGCGACCTCGCTCGCTATCGGGCTCGATCGGGCTCGGCTCTAGGCGCCATCAGTGTCGGGGTGCTCATTGCCATGGTTGTCATCATCGCCTCGGCGGCACGCTTTGGCAACGTCCTTGACTACGCCGGACCCAATGTTTCGTCGACGCAGTTGCTCATCTACACGCCAAACGGTCCCTACGGTCCGGGTGGTCCGGGTAACTCGGGTAACGGCGGGGGAGGCTCAAGCGAATCGATTGCGACAATGAGGCGTGACGCGCACGACATTGCAGCAGCTCTCGGCTCCAACAAGTTCGTCAAACTGGAGACGACCAGCGCGACGCTGCAACACGCCGCGCCGGGTCGCAGCTACTCAGGGCCGCTGTACGTGGCGACGCCTCAACTCCTCAAGGCGTTCGGAATAAAGATGTCTACCATCAAGGCGACGACCGAGATCCTCTCCATGCGGCCGGGCTTCGCCGGAATTACGAAGATGCAGATTGTGTACGGCAACTACTTCGCCAATGGAGGACCGAACGGGGCGTGGCCGTGTCCCACGAGCGACTGCCTCGCCAATCCTTCGATGCAAGGAACCAGAGCACTTCCTGCGGGCACCTCCGCGCCCAACACGGTTATTACCGAGTACGCGGTCCATCGTTTAGGGCTGGCGCCCATCACGTCGGGGTGGTTCGTCCAGACCTCGACGCCCTTCAGCGCAGCTCAACTGACGGGGGCTCGCGCCACTGCCGCGGCGGATGGACTGTCGATCGAAAGCAAGTCGACTATTCCCACGTCAGCCACCATCATCAACTGGGCCACGTTGGTCGGCATCCTGCTCGCGTTGGGCGTACTCGCCATGACGATCGGTCTGATTCGAAGTGAGACGGCCGCGGATCTTCGAATCCTTTCAGCAACTGGAGCCAGCACCCGGACGCGTCGCAGTCTTACCGCCGCGACCGCGGGCGCACTTGCCCTCGTCGGAGCGGTCGTCGGCACCGCCGCGGCCTACCTCGCGATGGTTGGCTTTAGCCGCACGAGCGCCCTCGATGGTCTCTCGTCTCTAGGGTCAGTTCCCGTGGCGAACCTGTTGGCGATTCTCATCGCCATGCCCTTAGTGGCGTCAATTGTCGGTTGGCTCGCGGCATGGCGAGAACCCAGGGGGCTGTCGGGTCAAATGATTCAGTAGTACTCAGTTCGATAGCTCAGAACGCGGAGTCGGTTCGCTCGAGCTACCTCTTCGAGTAGCCAAAAAGGGAAAACTGTTACGCGAGAGACGACGACGTCGAGTATCGAGGCGGCCCAGCCGCGACGTACTCGCGGACCTCGTCGTAGACCAGATTGAAGGGTCCCGGTCCCGTGAGGAACCAAGTAACTCCCGCTTGCGCCCATTGTGCGTAGCGTTCGTCCTCGCGGTACACCATCTTCTCATCGCGCTGACCCCAGAGGACGATTTCGAAGTTGTCGAGGTCGGCACCGGCGCCAATCAACTTCTTCTTGAGCTCAGCCACTTGCTCGGGCTCAGTCATCTGAATCACCATCATCCCTTGGTGCTTGGCGGCACGACGGATAGGGGCCGGGTTCGGCCATCGACCTGCCGTCCACACGGGAATGCCGTCCGTGCGATAGGCCGTCGGTTGAAATGCCACCTCTTGTGCTCTGAAAAACTCGCCGGTGATGTTCACTTCTTGGCCCGTGACCAGACCCTTAAAAATGGCGAGCCCTTCGTTCAAGGCACGTCCACGTTCCACGACGTCGGTCAACTCGCCAAAGCAGGCGAGCTCACCACCCGGGTAGTCATCGCCAATACCGAATCCCATCACGAGGCGCCCCTTGGAGAGACGATCCAACGTGACTGCTTGGCGCGCGACCACCTGAGGGCGACGACGGATCAACGGAGTCACCATGGGTCCCAGCGTGATGCGTGATGTTTTGGCGGCCATGACGGCCAGGCAGACGTAAGGGTCGAGGATGTTGCGCACCGGCGATGCGTAGCGCAAGTGGTCCCAAAGAAAGAAGCCATCCCAGCCTGCCTCCTCGGCGAGCATCGCGAGGTCGGCCATCCGCTCTGCATCGGCGAGGCCGTCAAAAGGTGGCAGAAATAGTCCGTGCTTCACGAAATCACCCGTCATCGTCGCTCTTGTCATTATTACTGCATACGACGCATCCGCGTCGGACCTTCAGCTCCAGTCGTCGCGGCGAAAATTTTGGAACCTCAAGAGCGCGGCTAGAAGAGGTCCTCCGTTGGAAACTGTAAGTTTGGAGCGACCGCGTCAAATATTGAACTTGGTGCGCCGGGCGGGACTTGAACCCGGAACCTGTTGATAAAGAGTGGGACCAGACCGTATTGATGTGTCTTACAGATCCAGTGAGTCCTTTTTTGCCAAGGCTTTTCGACTAATGGATACGCGTATGTCTTGTGAATACTTGCATGTCTCAGGGATGGATTTAGGGATGGATCACTTCGGATCGCATTTGATTACAAGTGGAATTCGGGGAACTCAACGGCGCGCGGATCGGAACGATGAATCCCTTCTACAGCGCGCGTAAAGAGGCGACTATGCCGACTCGATCTTCGAGCGCACGATCTCAATGTGATTAAGCCACTGACGAGGTTTGTGCTCCCTCGCGAGGAGTCCCGATCGGATGACGAGCAAAGGGACGAGGCCCAGAAGAACGAGGTACACAATTCCGAGCCACTTGTCACGGAAAAAGAAGTCGTAGTTGGAAGGACCCCCGAATAAGTTCCATCCGACATAGGCGACGAAATACACACCACTGAGAGCGCCCAGAAGCGCTACGGTCGGGAAAACAAGTCGCGCAATCCTCTGTGGAATCTCGACGCGCCGGACGAGCAACCCAATCGCAATGCCGAAAGCAAACATGGCCAGCGGTACGCAGTCATCGACCACCCTTTGGGTCGTCGATAGAGGTGCGATTCCGGGATTCCAAAAATCTACCCATCGTTGCGTCGTCATCCACGTGACCTGAGCAAAATTGGCGATGAGTTGACCGGGACGGGACAAGCTCATCCCCTGAAAACCGTGAGCACCATGAATGTACGGAAAGAGGTACCTCGGGAAAAATCGCGCCTCGTACAAGAGAAACCAACCCGTCACCACCGCGATCGTCGAAGGGACCATGAGAGGTCTTACTCGTCCCCGAAAGATCTGACGCACGACACACGTGACAACAACTATCACGATGGCTGCGAGCACCAAGAGCACCAGAGCAACGACGACCGTTAGGGTGCCCGTCGTCGCGGAGACGGGGATCGGATGGTAACGACGTCCGCTCCACACCAGCATGGCCCTTGACCAGAAATCCACCATGACCACCACCATCAGAGCGGCGAAAGCAACGCTCGTTCCGAGCGCCGCTCGTGATTGAGCTCCGGGATTCGCCACCGAGTCGTAAAGACCGATGTCGCCGAGGCGGGCGACAACCCCCTTTCGAACCACATTTACACTTCGCCCGAGATTGCTGTGGCGCTCGGCGAATTCTTGTTCGAGGTGGTCAACGAACTCTTCACCGTAACGCTCGCGCCACGCACTCGGATACCAGCGAAGTAAGCGCATCGCACGGCGCGTGTCTTCAAGGTCGCTACTCATGCGAAGCTCCAAGAACGCTTGAGACGAGCCTGTCCGGTCTTCAAGATTCGTTGCTGGGCCGTAATGTACTCCGCGAGAACCGTTGCGCCCTGTGCGGTCAGACGGTACGGGCGCCGACGCTCATCGGCTTCAAGGGCAACGATCAGTCCTCGGCTCTCGAGGCGGGGGAGTACTTGGTAGAGGGTGCCGGGAGGTAGATGGACCCCCGCGAATTCCTCAACGTCCTTCACGAGGGCATAGCCGTGCTTGTCACCTCCCGCGAGACTAGAGAGGATAAGCACGGCGGCGCCAGCGTTGCGCCCGAGGCCCACTAACGAGTTATCCGGATCGGTCATTGTCCGACTATATCGATAAGCGATCTATCCGTCAAGGAAATAATGAACGTGATCGATTCAGTGCAGAACGTGTTGCTTGGTGCGCCGGCCGGGACTTGAACCCGGAACCAGTTGATGAAAAGCGAGTTCCATACGGTTTCGCGGTGTTGTTCTGGTTGTCCTGATCTTGAAAATTCAAGGAATCCTGCTGTTTCGAGTCAGCCTGGTTTATCTCAGTTGAACTGGTGTGTGGGATTATTTCTGGGATTCGAAGGCGAAGTTTGGCCTTATGCATTCGCCGCGTTGGTAGGGATCTGACTACCGCGTCACGCGGTCGCGATCAAGTCATGGGTACATTGTGGCGTGCCCGAATTGCCTGAGATGCAAGCATTGTCTGAACGACTCAATGCGCTGCTCGCGGGCACCACGTTGCTTCGGACTGACTTGCTCGGATTCTCTTCGCTCAAGACCTACGCACCCACGCCCGACTCCGTGCTGCATCACCAACTTGTATCCGTTGGTAGGAGGGCCAAATACCTGGTGTGGGAGTTTGATGACGGTATCCGCGTCGTGTTGCACCTATCTCAAGCGGGACGTTTAGACGTTGAGCAGCCGCCGAAGCAGACTCGGCCCCGCGGCTCGGCAGTGCGCTTCGTGTTCGGTCGAGGTGGCGCCGGAATCGAGGAGCCGGGCGTCGGCGTACTTGTGCGCGAATATGGCACTCACCGAAAGGCCTCGTGGTGGGTGCTGTCTCCCGAAGAGGAAGGGCCGCTGGCAGGGCTCGGACCCGAACCGGGAAGCGAAGAATTCGCTGAACTTATCCGTACAAGAAATTCGAATCGTCGTCTTACCACCGACCTGCGCGATCAGCATGTTGTCTCCGGTATCGGCCGAGGCTGGGGTGACGACATTTTGCATCGCGCCCATCTGTCGCCCTTCGCCTCGTTGAGTTCGTTGAGACCAGAGCAGCGCGAGTCGTTGCTCAGCGCCGCTACCAGTGTGTTGGACGAAGCACTCGAACTCGAGCGCACTCGCGAGGGCGGATTGTCGGAAGCCAAGCTCGGTGGTCGATTCAAAGTACACGGTCGCGCCGAAGAGCTATGCCCTTCGCCGTGTGGCGACACGTTGCGCCGCGTGTCTTTTGAGTCCTACGAGATGACGTACTGTCCCTCGTGCCAGACGGGCGGACGACAACTTAAAGACCGACGCTTGTCTCGTTTACTCAAATAGAGGAGCGGCTTAAGGCTACGGACTTGGTGCGCCGGTCGGGACTTGAACCCGGAACCTGTTGATTAAGAGTAGGGAAGGACCGTATCTGTCCGTCTTATTGATCTTTTGAGACCATTATTTGCAAGGTCTTTCGTCCGATGGGTATGCACAAATCTTGTAGATACGCGCATGTCTTAGGGATGAATTTAGGGATTGCACTGGATGCTAGTTGTCAACTGATTTAGCAGCGGTCCCGTTTCTTTTGTACATGCTGGTGTGTGGGATTGCCGACGATGTTTGGGCTCGTGCGAATTCGAAGCGATCCTCAAGTCCGATCTCGCGATGTATGAGGTCGATATCAAGCAAATAGTCGGCCATTACCTCTCCCCAGTTTCTCACTGGTGCGATCGCCTGATGAAGCGAGGGAGAGATGACTGCGCAAAAATCGAGACTGGTGCTCCGGCCGGATTGCGTAGCTCATAATGTTTTCGACCACTGTACGTTGAAGATGTAAAGAATTGAATTGCTTGGGATGCTCATGAGTCAGATCCCATGGTGTTGTCTGAATGCTCGATCTCAACCAATCGAGTCGCAACTCAATATGATCCTCTGCCTCAGGCCAGCGGACTCTGCTGTCTAATCGTCTCCACCGACTCCATCGCTTTGCGTAGTTCAAGTAGCCACTCGTCGGCGTTCGTCGAAACCAATCTGACGCACCAAGCCAACGCGTCGGAACGACTGCGAGCCACGCCGCTGTCAACCAACGTGTCGAGAACTGTTCGCTCGGGCTGGCGAAGTCGGGTCATTACGGGTGTCGACAGGTTGGTGAAGATCTGTTTGGTGCCACCGACCTCGGCTCCCCAGCTAATGGCTCTGGCGAAGTGGTGCTGTCCTTCCCGGGCTATCGTCATTCGCTCTTCGCGTGTCTCTTCACGGAACCTGGTAATTCGCCCAGCCTCGGCGGCCGCTATGGCGACGGGGTCGACCTCATCGCCCAAATCGGGTGCGGGTAGCCGTCCAATGATCAGTATCTCGTCGTGATCGACGGTCATCGTCGGCGCCTGCTCGAACCAACTTTCGGGCAGCCGACCGATAATCCAGCTCGAAATCTCCTCGGACGACGTCATCTCCGGCTCGCTCGATGATCGAGACGGTCGTTCTCCTCGAGCGCTTCTCGTCGTTCGACTGGCAGATTTACTTGTCTCCATTGGGTTCCTCCTACAAATAATTACTTAATTACAGTATAACAGATATTGCAGAGGAAGATCCTCAGGGCTAACCTTTTCGTCGATGTCGCACGAGCTCGCGAATAAGTGCGCATCGGCAAAATTGCGATCGCCCTTGAGGATGGCGTGTCACTCCGCGCTTACTTCGAGGAGAACTAGGTCTTTAGAGTCCACGGCGGCGGAGATCACCAGACCTTCATACCCCCGTCGACGATGATGTCGATGCCCGTCACGTAGGAGCTCTCCGTGGAGGCGAGGAAGACGGCCACGCTTGCGACTTCTTCTGGTCGACCAAGGCGACCCAATAACGTCTTGCCGAGCATGTACTCAGCCCATTCGGGGTCCTCCAATTGTTCTCTCGTGGCGTTCGTTTCAATCACGCCCGGCGAGATTGAGTTGGCGCGGATACCGTGCTCTCGACCCTCCATCGCAAGTTGTCGCGTCATGCCGATGATGCCGGCCTTATTCGTCGTGTGCGCCAGCGAAGGAAGAGGTTTGAAACTCAGTGATGCGTTTAAGGACGCCATGTTGATGACAACGCCGCGACTCGCTTTTAAATGTGGCCACGCCTCGCGAGTCAGGTAGAACACCAAGTCGACTTCCTGTCGTCGATCACGGTCCCACTCTTTATCGGTGATGTCCTCGAGCCAACCGAATGAAGCCGCGGCGGCGAGGTTAAAGAGGACGTCTATCTGGCCGAAGGTTCGAACCGCCAAGTCAACGAGCGCGGTGCAGTCCGCCCGCTCGGTGAGATTGCACGGCTGCAACGAGGCCATCGAGCCACCTGCCGCGTGGACCGAATCAGCAGTCGCCGTCGCGGAATTCTCATCAACGTCGCATCCGACGACCATCGCACCCTCTCGAGCGAAGGCGTGGGCGGTAGCACGGCCCACGCTTCCGCCCGTGCCGGTGATCACGCATACTTTTCCTTCAAGCCTGCCTGACATTTCAAGTCCCTTCTTCACCGTCGACTGTTCAATTTCCATTGTCAGGCCCAAATGTCCCTTGTCTAGGTAGTGACAATGGGGAAGTGTCGTTCGAGCTCCGCGCGAGCGGCATCGTCGATTCGAACGGATCCCGATCGAATGTTTTCGACCAGATGCTTACGGGTCCGAGTGCCGGGGATGAGCAGGACGTTGGGCGCGAGGTCAAGCAACCACGCGAGCGCGATCTGAGCTGGCGTCGCGCTGAGGCGCGCAGCGAGGACCGCGAGGACGGGCCTCGTGAGGATCTCATTCTGAACGCCACGTGGCCAGCCCAGTGGGCAGAACGGTACGAACGCGATGCCTCGCGACGTGCAGTCGTGCAAGATGTCGAGTGAGCGTTGATCGGCGAGGTTGAACAGATTCTGGACGCACGCGACCTGCGTCTGACTGAGTGCGCGGTGCAGGTGCTCTCGTGAGATGTTGCTCAGACCGATCCCATCAATCAGTCCTTCGTCACGGGCTTTTACGAGAGATGCGAGTTGCGCGTCGAAGCGGTCTCCGGGTCTCGACCCGTCCATGAGGCGCAGGTTCACCGCGGCCAGTCGATCAACGCTAAGCGTTTGCAGGTTCTCTTCGATGCCCGCGCGCAACTGGTCTGGTTCGTCATAGGCGAGGACGGCACCCATCTCGTCTCGACGCGCCGCCACTTTACTGACGATTTCCAAGTTATCCGGATACGGATACAGCGCTTCGCGGATGACCTCGTTAACGGTCCGGGGTCCGTAAAACTCTGCCGTGTCAATGTGGTTGATGCCGCTTTCGATCGCGGCACGAAGTACGCGAAGTGCCTCGTCGCGATCGCGAGGCGGTCCGAAGACGTTGTCGCCCGCCAATTGCATTGCGCCGTATCCGATGCGACTTACCTGAAAGCGACCGAGCGCGAAGGTCCCCGAGGATTCGACGGCTGACGAAACGTTCGCTGAGGCGGCAAACTCGCTGACGAGAGGCACAACGTTTTCGTTCTCTGAGGGCACGATCAGGCTCCGTACGCGGGAAGGATCGCGCCGCTCACGGGGGCCGCCGCTTCACTCACCAAGAATGCCACGACTTCGGCGATAGCTTCGGGGGAGACGGCGTGCGACAAAACCTCTTTCGGGAGAATCGACTGGTTTCTCGCAGTACTGATCAATTGAGGAGCGACTGCGTTCACGCGAATGCCGAAGGGGCGGAGCTCGAGGTCGAGCACGCGGGTCAAGTGGACGAGGGCGGCCTTACTCACTGAATATGCCGCCAACCCGGCCGTAGGCTCGAGACCGGGGCGAGACGAGATGTGCACGATAGCCCCGGAGCCCTTTGTCTGCATATAGGGCGCAACGGCCTGACTCAGCCACAATGCCGGCGCAAGGTTGACGTCGATCATGAGGCGAAACTGGTCCGGCGTCGTCATCATCGCGTCTGCGGTTTCAAATGCACCAATGGTGTTGACCAACACGTCGGGAACGCCAATGTTGTGGACAATCCGTTCGATCATTGGCGCAACGGCCTCTGGATCAGTCGCGTCTGCCAATTCTCGGGCGATGCCCTCCGGGAGCGCTTCCAAGCTCGACTTATTTCGATCGACAGCCACGACCCTCATGCCTTGGTTAGCGAGCTTGACGGCCGTGGCTCTACCGAGTTCCCCGCCGCCCCCGACCACGACTGCGACGCGGCCTGCTTTTGGAATATCATCTGACACGTTCTCCGCCTAACTTTCTGTAATCGATGAGATAATGGATTCTGTATTTAGTGGTCGCTGTTTCCTGGTGCGCACCAGTTGCTTGGCGAAGCAAGTTAATATTGCGGAAGTGGCCACCGTCGAACCATTGTCTGCAAATGAGGATGCGCTCTGGCGCGCCGAGATGCGAATTCTTAAGGTGCTCCCGCGACTCCTCGACAGCGACCTTATCCGAGGAGTTGGTCTGACCGCGAGCGAGTACACCACGATCATGCACCTTTCCGAAGCCCCCAATCGCCAATTGAGAATGGCGGATCTCGCGAGAGCGACCGATCTCTCGGCGAGCCGAACGACTCGCTTGGTGGACGATCTCCAGTCGCGTGGACTCGTGTCGAAGACCACGAGTTCTTCCGACGCTCGGGGAAATGTCGCCAGGCTCACTCCTCGGGGCATGGCCAAGATGAGGTCCGCGTGGCCGGTCCACCTCGCGAGCGTTCGACGTCACTTCTTTAATCACGTTGATCCAGGCGACATCGTGAGAGCCGCGAAAGCTTTGTCTGAAGTGGCGGCCCGCCTCGAAGATACGTCCACCGAACCGCGAGTGCGACGCTAGGAACTTCATTTCCCTACGGGAAGTATTTAGGAAGCAGTCGGCAAGAAAACTGGCCCTTGTGGCAAAAGCCGCGCAACGGCGATAGAGCTTCGCTGAAAGTGGCGCCGACCAAGTAATAATTGCTTGCTGACGCAAACGAAATCGTGTATGGTCCTCAGTGTTGGTGGGACCGTCAGGGCATTTCCCCCGAGAAAGGAACGGCGTGAGTTCAGCCATCTCTGTGCGCGCACCCTTCTCTTGTGGGGGCTCTGACGTGACGGAAGTTGACGTGGTGGTCAACGTCCACTTCAATAACTCGTCCGTCGTACATGACGCATGCCCCGTGAGACTGTCGCCGTCGGTGTCGTCCGTCATCGTTCCTCAGTGTGCAGAGAAGTCTGTCATTCGCGTCTTTTCAGATGCCCGCGTGCAGGCGCGACGTCAGGACAAGTTCTACGACCTGGGGAACAGTCTCCACACGAGCCCAGTCACGCTGAAGTTCGCACGCCAACGTCACCCAGCTGATTGGCTGCGCTCCCGCTTGCACGATCCGTTCAAGACCGGCTCGGTGCGCCTCGGGAGATGTTCCTCCGACGGCGTCGACAACGGGGAAGACCTCGTAGCCCTCTCGCATCGCGTCAAGGGATGGATAGGCGAGGCAGACCTCAGTCCACAGGGCGGCCATGATCAACTTGTTGCGCCCGGTCGCCTCGACCGCTTGGCGAAACTCGACATCCTCCCAGGCGTTGATCTGAGTGCGGTCGAGCTCAACGGAGTCCGAAAGGACTTCTCTAAGTTCCGGGAGTGTTGGCGGCTGTCCGTTCGCGACAACGTTCACGGTCGACAGCACGATGGGAAGACCGTACGTCTTGGCAAGACGCGCCACCGTGACGATGTTACGAGTCAACAACTTCGTATCCATCGAAGTGACTGTCGCAATCTGGGCGGGCTGGTAGTCGATGACGACTAAAGCACAGTTCGCCGGGGTCAAAAGCGGGTCGGTTAGCGGGTCTCGAATCGATTCGCTGGTCATTGACGTCTCTCTTTCTGGTCAAAGGTGTTTCCATTGTGCGAGGGAACGGTCGTGGCAAGCATCTAGGAAACCCATAGTTCCAATCACGTTCGAATTCGTTCGAGTCATGGACCAAGGGCGGTGGTCACCGAGGACCATATTCAATGGATGGCGCTGAGATGCTCATCGGTCGTAGTAATGAAAGCGACGCACTTGGGCGTGTGCTCAGTCAAGCGCTACGAGGCCATGGCGAGGCGGTCATCGTTCTCGGCGAAGCGGGCATTGGTAAGACAGCACTGATCGATGACGTAGTCGCGTCCGCGGGTGACTTTCGAGTCCTTTGTAGCAGCGGCAACGAGGGAGAAATGGAGTTGCCCTTCGCCTCCTTACAGCGACTCTGCAGTTCCGTACTCGAGAGATTGTCAGGTCTTCCCGAACCTCAGAGCCGCGCGTTGACCGTGGCCTTTGGCCTAACGTCCGGCGACCCACCGGACCGACTGATCGTGGGCGTCGCTTTGGTGAATTTGCTAGGCCAGTTAGCGGCAGAGCGGACACTCGTCTGCGTCTTCGACGACGCCCAATGGATCGACCAAGCGTCGGCCCAAGCTATAACGTTTGCTGCTCGTCGTGCGTCCAGCATTTCAGCGTCCTTCTTCTTTGGAGCGCGTTTTCTTACGAAGGAGTTGCACGGGATGCCCACGATGCTCCTGGGGGGATTGCGCGATGATCATGCACGTGAACTGGTTAACTCGGCGCTGATGCACAGGATGGACGAACAGGTCCTCGAGCGCTTAGTCGTCGAGGCGCATGGCAACCCGCTCGCACTGCTTGAATTGCCGCGCAGTCTCTCGCCCGCTCAGATGGGCGGCGGATTTGGCTTGCCGGTTTCGGTCCCACTCCGTGGACGAATCGAGGAGAGCTTTCGGCGTCGGCTTCGTCGACTCCCGCCGCCGTCCCGACAGCTCCTGCTGGTCGCCGCCGCCGAACCCACGGGCGAGTCAACACTTATTTGGCGAGCAGCTGAACTCTTGGGCATACCAGAGTCGGCCGCGGATCCGCCAAAAGCTGAACGGTTGCTGGATCTCAGCGCGGGGATCGTGTTCCGTCACCCGCTGGTCAGATCAGCGGTCTACAGTGCGGCGTCTGCACTGGATCGGCGACAGGCGCATCATGCGCTAGCGGACGCCACTGATCCCATTGTCGATCCTGATCGCCGGGCATGGCACCGAGCTCAGTCAACGGCGCGCCCCGATGAGGACATTGCTCAAGAGTTGGAGGTCTCTGCAGAGCGGGCCCAATCCCGTGGCGGCTTCGCTGCGGCAGCGGCGTTCATGGAGCGCTCCACCGAATTGACCCCGAATATGAAGCTCAAAGCGGAACGTGCATTGCGTGCCGCCGATGCCAAGCGTGTAGCCGGTGACTTAGACGCTGCCCTCGGGCTCGCGAACATTGCTCAGCGGGGACCCTTGGACGATTACCAGCGCGCTCGACTAGATGTTCTACGTGCGCAAATTTTATTTGCTTCGCACCGCGGCAACGAGGCGCCGCCCCTCTTGTTGCAGGCGGCTTATCGCCTCGAGCCTCTCGACCCAAGTGGTGCACGAGAGACATACTTGACTGCGCTGGCCGCTGCACTTTTCGCCGGCCGATTCTCCCGCGGTGCAAGCGCCGATGACGTCGCACGTGCCGCTCGCACCTCTCCAAAACCCGCAGGTCCTTCAAGGGCTTCCGATCTTCTGCTTGACGGATTGGCTCTTCTCGTTACCGAAGGACCTGTCGCTGGCACGCCCGCCGTGCGACGTGCAGTAGAAGCATTTCGAAGCGACGAACTGACTAGTGAAGAGCAGCTTCGCTGGTCGTGGTTGGCCGGGCGCGCTGCGGGACACATCTGGGATTACGAAAACTGGGATCTTCTCACTGCCCGTCAGGTTGAAGTGGCCCGCGATGTGGGTGCGCTCAATGTGTTGCCGTTGACGCTGAGTACCCGAGCGGGCTTGAAACTCTTCGCAGGGGAGATTGAAGCGGCGGCCTCCCTCATGGAGGAAGTTCAATCGGTCGCCGACGTCATTGACACACAAACGGTACCGTACGCATCGTTGACGGTAGCGGCCTTTCGCGGTGATGAGCCCAAGGTCTTGTCACTCTCCAGCGAAACGCACCAAGACTTAGTCGAGCGAGGTGAGGGCGTGGGATTTTCGCTCGCGCAGTGGGCTACGGCGGTGCTCTACAACGGTCTCGCCCAGTACGACCGGGCATACGTATCCGCCACACAAGCTCTCGAAAATCCGAACGAGCTGTGGTTCGCGCCATGGGCGGCCGTGGAACTCATTGAAGCAGCGAGCCGCACCGGTAACAACATTATCGCGGAGCCGGCTTTATCTCGTCTGGCCGAAGGTACGGTGGCAAGTGGCACTGAGTGGGCCCGCTCCGTCGAAGCGCGGTGTCGCGCGCTCCTCAGCGACGGTCGCGCAGCCGACACGCTTTATCACGAAGCGATCGATCGAGTTGTGAATACGCCCATGCGTTGGGATCTCGCCCGGGCCCGACTCGTCTACGGTGAATGGCTTCGACGTGATCGTCGAACTAAAGAAGCGCGAGAGCAGTTGCGTGAGGCCGAAACAATGTTCAGCGATTTCGGCGCTCGAGCTTTCGCTGAGCGGGCCCGAGTTGAACGGCTCGCAACAGGGGAGCACGCTCGGGAACGCTCACCGGCGACAAGATTCGATCTCACTCCCCAAGAGTCACAGATTTCTCGGATGGTGGCACAGGGTTCAACGAACCGAGAGATAGCGTCGAAACTCTTCATCAGTGCCAGCACTGTTGAGTATCACCTTCACAAAATCTTCCGCAAGCTTGGGGTGCGTTCGCGGGCACAACTCACTCAACGCGTGCTCCAATCGGCCGGAACATTCGCACCGCCCGAGAGCGGGGTCTGAACGCTTCGCGCGAACTGCGGATGACTTCACGTCGGGTCGCCGCCGCTGTCGCTGTCGTGTGGTGTAACCGCATCAGCGTCGACGTGCGTCCTACAATCGCCTGACCTCGCTTCGATTCCCGCGATGTCGACTCGTTCGCACTTCCACGCAGAGCTGCATCGACACGATCAAAACGTACGGTCATGAACCGCATTCGAGTGGATGTGAATCATCGAACCTTCGGGTGAGACTACGGGTTTCCTAGATGCCAGGTAAGACCACGTCGACAGACAATCAAAAGGCGCGGCTCGACGTGGTTGGGCGTCGACTTGCGCGCAATCTCGTAGGAGAGGAGACCCAAGATGTCACAGAGTAATGAGCAGATAGTCCGAAGGGCGTACCAGACAGCCGAAGAAAAGGACGTCTCCGGCTTTGTTGGCTGTTTCACTGATGACGGAACGTTCACCGACGAGTCAATCGAAGTTACGTACGTAGGCCCGAACGAGTTGGGCAGAACCGTCGAGATCTACGGCGCGGCGTTTCCCGACATGCACCGAGAGCTCTACCAGTTCTACGCGACCGGTGACATCGTCGTCGTGCAGCTCGCCCTTCAGGGCACTCACCTCGGTCCGCTCGAACTTCCCCGGGGAATAATCCCCCCGACCGGCAAGCGCATGAACGCGCCCTGTTGCGATGTCTTTGAACTGACGAACGGAAAGATCAAGCGCTTCGACTGCTATCCGTCAGGGACGGTGGTGCTCACCCAACTCGGTGTCCTCGGCAACCTGGACGCGATTTTCCAGCACTGACATGACGAGCGAACCTATCAAAATTGGCTACTGCCTCTCCTTGACCGGCCCCCTTGGCGCGAACGGGCAAACGGCCCGACTCACGCACCAGATTTGGCAGGAGGATGTGAACGCGCGCGGCGGTCTGCTCGGTCGTGAAGTCGCACTGGTTTGCGTTGATGACCAGTCGAACGCCGCCTCGGTGGCGGGGATCTACGAATCGTTGCTCTTAGAGCAGCAGGTCGATCTGCTACTCGGTGGGTACGGGAACAATTCGATTAGTCCCGCCATGCCATTGGTAATCAAGAACGAGAGATTCTTCGTCGGGCTAATGGGACTAGGAGTGAACAATGAGCTCCGCTACGACCGTTACTTCGCGATGATTCCCACGGGCTCTGACCCGAACGTCGCTTTGACCGAGGGTTTCTTTTACACGGCTGCACGACAGTCACCCAGACCAAAGACTGTGGCAATTCTGGCCGCGGACGCCGACTTCACGAAGAACCCAATTGCCGGAGCGAGGATCAACGCGGCGCACTTCGGCTTCGAAGTTGTATCGGAAACCAAGTACAGCTTGGCGACGACCGACTTCGTCCCCGTTTTGCAAGCTCTGGAGCCACGTGATCCCGACGTTCTCTTTCTCTGCTCGTACCTGAACGACTCCCTCGGTCTCGTGCGCGCGATCCGCGAATCCGGAATTGCGCCCAAGGTGGTTGGCGGTGCCATGATCGGCCCGCAGAGCACTTCGGTACAAGAGCAACTCGGACCGCTCTTGAACGGACTGGTCAACTACGAGTACTGGCTGCCGACGGCGAAGATGGCTTTCCCTGGCGTCGAGCAACTGATCTTGAGATATCAGGAGCGAGCTTCGGGAACCCCCGCTGACGGGCTCGGCTACTACGTGGCCCCGATGGCGTACGCCCAGCTCCAAGTGGTGGAGCAGGCCGTCAGGGAAACCGGCGGCATCGTCGACGCCGAACTGGCTGAGTACGCACACGCGGCGAGGTTTCAGACGGTCGTGGGGGACGTCAGATTCTCGGACTCGGGCGAATGGGCCCAACCTCGAGTGCTCACGGTGCAGTTTCAGAACATCAGTTCGAACGACGTGTCGGAGTTCAGGAACCCAGATGCTCAAGCGGTGCTGTACCCCGCGGCGTATGCGAGCGGCACCATGGCATATCCCTACGTCGCCACAGGGGGCAACCCGTGAGCGTGCTGAGCATCGCCGTTGTGGTGCCAAGTACCAACCACGACGCGGCAGTCGCGCGATATAGGGAACTTCTCGAGGCCGACATTGTCACTCAATTTGAATTGCCGGGCGGGTCGATGACAGTGACAGTATTGCCGGGGATTTCCATTCTGAGCGGGAATGAAGAGACGCTTACGCCTGTTCGCGAGTTGAGGGCTTCACTGATGGTTGATTCGTTAGATCTGACCCGTCAGCGTTTGGAGCGCACGGGGTGGATCATCGATGGAACGCTTGGTGCGCCGGGAAGTCTTCTCGCGCGCGATCCAGACGGGACCCATTTTGAGTTCGTCGAACGATCATCGTAGGAATTGCCCTTTAGTACTTCGGGCGAAGTGGTAACGCTCGTCGCTCGCGGCGTCGGCGAGAGTGGCCAGGAAGTTACTGCCCAGAACTCGCTGGATCCCGTCACTTCGACGAATTCGTCGCGAGCTTTGGCGGCAAGGACCAGGCCTTAGTAGCGGCAATGCACTTCACAACTATGGCTTTCCTAGATGAGACGCCGATATTGGAAACCTAGCGTCGGCCTCACGCTTCATGCAGAAATCCCATAGTGCAGCCAAGGAGAGAACAATGTCTATTGATACAAAGACCGCGAGTACTGTTTCGCAGCGAGACTATGCGCCGGTACCCGAGTCGTCGCTCGGGCCTGCAGTGAACCAGCAGGGTTACTTCGTAGGCCGAATTGAGCGGAACCTCTACTGGGTGACCGACGGCGTCTACCAGTGCGGGTTTCTGACCACGCCGGACGGTGTCATTCTTTTCGACGCTCCAGCGACGATCGGTCACAACATCCAGCGCGCCATCGACGAAATCGCGTCCGCCAATGGAGTAAGCAACAAGGTGACGTACCTCATCCACTCGCATCATCACGCCGACCACGCCAGCGCGTCCTCTCTGTTCGGCACGAATGTGGTTCGCATCGGCCATGAAGAGACTCGAAAATTGCTGCTGCGCGACAACGACCCGAACAGGCCGGCACCGGAAGAGACGTACCAAGACAGCCGGACTTTGGAAATTGGCGGAGAGCGGATCGAACTCGGCTGGCACGGCTCAAACCACTCGCCAGACAACAGTTACATCTACTTTCCCAATCACGACACGCTGATGCTCGTCGACGTGATCAACGTTGGCTGGGTGCCGATCTACTCCCTCAATCTCGCCGTCGATGTACCTGGGTATATCGCCGCTCCCGAAATCGCCCTCGGGTACGAATGGTCGCACCTCATCAGTGGTCACATGGGAAGGCTCGGCTCTCGCGACGACGTCGTCCTCCACCAGCAGTTCGTTGGAGAGATCGTCGACAATCTGAGGGAGGTCTTCACCACGTTTGACCCCACGGAGTATTACCAGAAGTACTGGCCAAATATGTGGGCGTCTGTCTCCGAGCATTTGGATGAAGTGGCACGCAGAGCCTGTGCGCCGCTCGCCGCGAAGTACGCGGGTCGAATCGCGGCGGCCGATATTGACTCGTTTGTCGTGAGTACCGCCGTGTGGATTCTCGAATCACTACGTCTGGATCTCGGTCTCGGCATCCAGGTTCACCCCTAACAGGTAAGGAAAAACCATGACCAGCATTGCAATCATTCTCGGAAGCACTAGACCTGGGCGGCGTGGCGAAGGAGTAGCGAAGTGGGCGTATGAGATTGCCCGGAAACGGACTGACGCGGACTTCGAGCTCATCGATTTAGCGAACTACCCGCTGCCACACTTGGACGAGCCCATGCCACCGGCCATGGGCCAGTATCAGAACCAGCACACCAAGGACTGGGCGGCCACAATCTCCGGATTCGATGGCTTCGTGTTCGTGACGCCTGAATACAACCACTCGACGTCTGGCGTGCTGAAGAACGCAATTGATTATCTCTTCGCCGAATGGAACAACAAGGCGATGGGCGTGGTGTCGTACGGCGTTATTGGCGGATCGAGAGCTGCTGAGCACCTTCGGCTGATCGCCGGCGAGTTGAAGATGGCCGGAGTGCGCACCAATGTGACCCTGTCATTGATCACCGACTTTGAGAATTTCACGGACTTTGCACCTGGTGCGCATCAGGGCCAAGCGCTCGACACGCTGCTCGGTGAGGTCATCGCGTGGAGCGAGGCCCTCGCACCACTACGAAAAGTGGAAGACGCGTCAAGCGATGGTTGGCGATAAGGAATGAGCGAACAACAAAGAGCGAACCTCGACGCCACGCTTCGTCAAGCACCCTTTGATCTCAGCGGTGACCTCACAGCGTTGCGGGCCGGCTTCAACGAAGTCATGAGTCATATTCCCGTTGCGGACGATGTCCGAAAGACTCGTCTTGACCTCGGAACAGTTGAGGCGGTCGAAGTCTCAATTGACGGCATGGACTCTTCGAATGTGATCCTCTACTTTCATGGCGGCGTGTACGTGATCGGATCCGCCGACGCCACGGTTCCTCTGGCCAGCGATCTGGCTCGGCGATCAAATGCCAAGGTTGTGAGCGTTGAATACCGTCTTGCGCCCGAAAATCCTTATCCGGCTGCCGTCGAAGATGCACGGACGGCTTACGAGGGATTGCTTGCCACAGGGGTTGAGCCCGGCAACATCGCCGTAGCTGGCGAGTCAGCCGGTGCGGGCCTTGCAATCGCACTCATGCTCTCTCTTCGAAGTGCAGCAGTGCCGATGCCTTCATCAGGGTTTTTGATGTCGCCGTACGCCGATCTGACACTTTCAGGCGACTCCATTATCGGCAAACGCGACGTCGATCCGCTCTTCACTGAACAAGTCCTTCATATGCGAGTGAGTGACTACGTGGCCGGGGCCGATCCTTCGAACCCACTCATCAGCCCGATATTTGGTGACTTGAGTGGATTGCCACCCTTGCTGATTCAAGTTGGCTCGCATGAGCTGCTTCTAAGTGACGCAGTTCGACTTGCGGAACGGGCGGCAGAAGATGACGTGGCCGTCGTCCTCGAAGTTACGCCTGGAGTGCCGCACGTGTTCCAGGGGTATGCGGCCTTTCTGGACGAGGGTGACGCAGCGCTCAATCGAGCAGCGGAGTTTCTTACGGCCCATTTCTCTAAGAGTGGGTCAGGAGGTACGAGATGACAGACAATCCAATCGATTCAATGCCGGGTATTTCAGTTGGGGCCGGTCCCGACCCGAAACGATGGTCCATCCTCCTAATCGTCGTCATTGCTCAATTGATGGTGGTGCTAGATGCTTCGATCGTGACCATAGCGCTGCCATCGGCGCAGCGATCGCTGCACTTTTCGGTCGCGAACCGACAGTGGGTCATCACGGCTTACTCGTTGGCTTTCGGCGGGCTGTTGCTTCTTGGCGGTCGAATTGCCGACTTCGCGGGCCGGCGAAGGATTTTCATCGTTGGATTGATCGGCTTCGCGGCCGCGTCAGCGCTGGGCGGCTTAGCTGTGGACCAGGCCATGCTCTTTGGGTCTCGAGCCCTGCAGGGCGCTTTCGCAGCGCTGATGGCTCCCGCGGCGTTATCTCTATTGACGAATACTTTCCAGGACAACCCCGGAGAACGCGCCAAGGCCTTCGGTGCCTACGGAGCCGTGGGGGGCGCCGGAGCGGCAATCGGGGTACTAGCAGGAGGGCTCCTCACTGAGTACGCGTCGTGGCGATGGTGCTTTCTGATCAACGTACCCATTGCTCTGCTCACGGCGGTGGCCGCATCACGCGTTGTCCGAGAAACACGGGCCATCGGAAAGACCGGATACGACATCCCTGGCGCAGTGCTTTCAACGGCGGGAATTGTGAGTCTCGTTTACGGCTTCACGAAGGCCGTCGCGGACGGCTGGTCGTCGGCAACGACGCTGGGCCTCGTCCTTGGGGGTGTGATCCTATTAGTTGCCTTTGTCGTGGTGGAGGCCCGCTCGGCTTATCCACTCTTGCCATTGCGCGTCGTCCTAGAACGGAATCGTGGCGGCGCCTACCTAGCGACATTGCTCATCGTCGTGGGAATGTTCGCCATGTTCCTGTTCGTGAGCTATTACATGCAGCAAATCCTTCATTACTCGGCAGCCAAAGCGGGCGTGGCCTTTCTTCCATTCGCGCTCGGAGTGATCGTCGCGGCCGGGATGGCGACTCCACTCGTGCCAAAAGTCGGCCCCCGCATTGTCATATCTTCGGGCCTACTCATTGCCGGCGGGGGCATGCTGTGGTTGACCCAGATCGGTGTGCACACCTCGTATTGGACTCACCTGCTCCCTCAACTGATAGTCATGAGCATCGGCATGGGTCTGGCTTTTCCCGCACTGAGCAGTACCGCACTGACCAAAGTGAGACCGGAAGATTCCGGTGTGGCGAGTTCGTTGCTCAATGCTTCGCAACAAGTCGGTGCGTCCCTCGGAGCGGCGCTACTCAACACGATCGCCGCCACCGCGACAGCAAGTTATATCGCCTCTCACGGAACGAGTCTCACGGAAGAGGCTGCAGTGCACGGGTTTACAGTGGCGTTCGCCGTTGGGGCCGCAATATTGGTGGCGGGTGCGATCGTCAGTGCACTGCTTGTCCAGAGTCCTAGGAAGGCGCTCTCGAACCTGGTGGCCGCGAGTGCCCGTGAACTCCAACCATGAGTTCGCCAATAGACGAACTTCACGAGTGGAATCGCAAGATGATTGAAGAGTTTCGCGCCAACGCGGGCAAGCCTGGCGGGCCTTTCGCGGGATCGCCCTTGCTGTTGCTCCACACGATTGGTGCCCGTACCGGTGAAGAACGTATCAATCCCTTGATGTATCAAGACCTTATGAACGGCAAGGTCGCGGTGTTCGCTACTGCGAATGGTGCGTCAACTCACCCTGACTGGTACTTCAACCTGGTCGTAAACCCGGACGTCAGCGCGGAGATTGGGATTGAGTCACGCCGGTTTCGTGCATCCGCCGCACTCGGCGAAGAACGAGAAGAGGTCTGGACCCTACAGAAGCTACGCTTCCCAAGTTTCGCCGGTTTCGAGGAAATGACGGTCCGGCAAATCCCAGTTGTCATCCTCGAGCCAAAGTGATTGGGCGACAAGAGGTTGCGTTGATGTCATCGCACGACGAACCAACATTCGAAGAGAAGGGAGAGAACTTATCGTTTCCACCCTCGCCTGATTGCTCGATCTCCGCGGTGTCATCAGATTCCCCTCAGAAGAACCCGAAGGTTCAATTTCGCTTAACCACGCTTGATGGGGGGTCTTGCCAACCAAGTGAGAATTCGGCGTGTTCCACCACCAGTTGACGCCAGCTGAGTCGTAGTACTTTGCCTTCAATACCTCATTTACGCGGACAGCTTCGATGCCAATTGGGATTGAAGCCCCGGACCCCGTCGATTCATCGCCCGTTTGCATATCGCGGCTCACTCACGCTTAGAAAATAACAGTCCAAACACCGAGTCGGTGAGATCGACACCAAGGGCAAGCGCCTGGATTCAAATCGGTGAGCCGACCTGCACAATCCGACTGGCGTCTTCTGCAATGGAACACAGCGCCATGACTCAATCTCGACTAGGCGGTCCATAATTGATTCATGAGTACCTCGGAATCACAGCACGAAGATGAGAGCCGGAAGTTCCTTGATCTCTTCGGGGTCTCAGAAGATGAACTGATTGGGCGCGGCATTGATCCGGGAGAATACGCAAGAAAAAACATTCGTAATGCGCTTCGGGATCAAACAAAGTGGGACGGCATCATCTCCAAGTCGAATCAGTTCGGGATCCTTTGGACTCGATGGGGCTTGAGGGTGTTCATCGCGCTGTTCGTTGGCATTGCGTTTTTGGTCATCTCTAAGTTTCAGGCGGTCCACTGGATAGGCATAGCGGGAGCATTCACGATGCTGGCCGTCGCAGTCCTTGCATTTGTCCGATCAGTGAGATATCGCCGCTGTTATGTCCAAGCTTGTAGAGGCGAACATATTGAACCAAGTTGGCGGCGAAAATGATGCGAGGTGCGATCCCTGATGCTCCTGTGTCTGTCAAGCCGGAGACCCGACGCAACAGGTCTGGTACCAGGCACTGGCGCCTTGTTCGCCAGATTTAGAAGTTGAAATCAAATGCTTGGTCCGACAATCTGACGATTGGCATTCAGGTAATCGAGCAAGGTCCAAAACGGCAGCGTCAGGCTGGCATCGTCCAAGGTCAGCCCATAATGCATTTGAACAGCCTCGACCAATTCCGCGCGATCAAGATAGTCAAAGTCAAACCAAGTAGCTTCGTCGCTTACAAAGGGGGTTAATTCCGCATTCGTGGCCTCAAAGAACTCGGCTGCCAGAGATGTTCGGCTGTCCATCTTGCCGTGCTCAGCTCTGGGTATTTCATCGCTCATTGTTTTGTCCTCACGGAATCGGCACGAATCGCCAGTTGGCAATTCTGTTCGTCACGTTGCCCGAAGTATCTAGACCCGCCAAAATGACTCGTTGCCCACGGACCTGGACTCGCGGTGGCGCATCGTCCTTTCATATCGGCAAGGTTTTCATCGGAAATCTCAGAGTTGACTTCCACGGAAAACAGAATGTCACACTTTTGGACGGAGAGCCCAACAGGTACATTCTCAGGTCCGTTTCGGAGAGCCGACTTACATAATCTAACTGGCGAGTGACCGAGTCGCAGACGTCGGAATGGCGTCGTTCGGAGTAGGCATTTCTGTCACCAGGTAATGAGTACCCAATGTTCGGGGGTCAAGGAAAGTACTCCTATTGCGCGTGCAAACTCTGTCAGCGCCGTTCGTCGTCCATTCTCCACGTCCGTCGCCTTGCCCTCAAGTTCATAAGAATTCCAGGGCACTTCAAGGATGCGTCGATCTTCGTCGTAGTTTTTCGCTGAGAGCCTGAGGTCGGTGGTTTGGTCGTTTTCATTATCTAGGCCCCGGCAACCATTAGGTGGACGATATGAGGGGTGCTAGTACGAGGCCAGTTCGTGCGGTCACCTTGTTGGCACCGGGCCACCCTATAAATGAGACTCGAGGGAGCACTCGTCCATCTGCGCGTACTCGGAGGTAAGTAGTTTCATGGGTCAAGCCTTTCGAATCGCCTGGTACCGGTACCGAGCGACGTTCGCACGTCAGCTATCCGGTTACTTGACGGTGGTGCTGCTCATTGGGTTAATCGGCGGTATTGGCATGGCCGCGCTCGCCGGGGTTCGACGAACCCAATCCTCGTATCCCCAATTTCTGGCCAGCACCAATCCGTCGGACTTGACGATGTTCGTTTTCAGCGGCAGCTCCCAGTTCCCTGGCAAGACCCTTTCGTTGACGAAAACAATCAGCCACTTGGCTGGTGTCGAGCGCGTCGTGACGGCCCTCGGACCACAGATGGTGCCGCTGGCGGCAAACGGCGCTCCTCGACTGAGTAGCTTGTCCAACGTCGTCACCACGGGCAGCTTGGACGGGATGACGCTGACTCAAGACCGACTCGCGGTCGTGGAGGGCCGATTGGCAAATCCGCGTCGGGCCGACGAATTTGTGATGACGGCCAGTGCGGCGCGCATCCTCGGGGTGCGCGTGGGCCAGATGGTGCCGCTCGGCTTCTACTCCAATGCGCAAACAAATTCTCCGGACTTTGGCTCCCCGCGCGTAGTCCCTCGCCTGAAGGTCAAGGTCCGGTTGGTGGGGTTGGTGGTGCCCAATACGCAAGTGGTCCAGGACGACATTGACCGGACGTTCGGCGCTGTCTTCCTCGACCAAGCCCTCATGCAAAAACTCAACCATCTGGAGCCGGGCGAACTTGTGCCGGCGCTCTACGGCGTACAGATCGACCACGCCCGCGCAACGATCACCCAAGTGGAACGTGAACTGATTGGCGTTGTGCCGCGAGGAGCCGCCTACGAGTTCCACGTCACATCGAGCGTGGAGTCCCAAGTCGAATTGGCCATCAAACCGGAGTCGGTGGCCCTGGGCGCCTTTGGCGCCATCGCTGCCCTGGTCTGTCTTGTGCTGGCGGCCCAGGCCATCTCTCGTCTGTTACGCCGGGGCGAGCAGGACCGGCGCGTACTGCGCGCGCTGGGCACCAGTCCCGCCGCCGCGGCCTTCGAGGGTCTCCTCGGCGTGCTCGTCGCGGTGGTATTCGGCACCCTACTGGCCTTCGCGGTGGCGGCCCTTCTGTCACCGTTCGCCCCGCTGGGCCCCGTTCGCCCCGTCTACCCCGGCGGCAGATTCGCGATCGACTGGACCGTGTTCGGCGTCGGGGTCGCCGTGTTGATTCTTGGTCTCAGTGCGATCGCCATTGCACAGGCAAACTGGAGGGCATCTCATCGAACCCTACTCACCGGCGGGTCGTTCGCGGGGCCGTCGATGGTCCTTCGCGGCGCGAACGCGACGGGACTACCGGTGGCCGGCGTCATCGGGGTTCATTTCGCTCTGGAATCGGGGCAGGGTCGCACGGCGGTGCCGGTGCGGTCGGTGCTCTTCGGCACGACGCTCGCGGTCGCCCTGGTCGTCACCACTCTCACCTTCGCGAGCGGGTTGAGTAACTTGATCTCGCGTCCCGCGCTCTACGGATGGAACTGGGACTATTTGCTACAACCAAACAACAACATCCCGCCCAAGGCGGTGTCGTTGCTGAACCACGACCCGAAGATCATGGCGTGGAGCGGCGCCGACTCCACCGACTTGGAAATCGACGGCCAGGAGGTTCCGGTCCTGATTGAAAGCGCGCGGGCCAAGGTCGCCCCGCCGATCCTGTCCGGACACGGTCTCGACAACCAACATCAGGTCGTGCTGGGCGCCGGCACGATGGCGATGTTGCACAAGCACGTTGGCGAGACCGTCGTCATCAGCCTGGGCACCAAGAAGAACGCTCCCGCGTTCATCAAGCCCACCGCACTATTGATCGTGGGGACCGCCACGCTGCCCGCGGTGGGATACAGCAGTTACATCGCCGAACACACGTCCATGGGCACCGGGGCCATTCTTCCCCTTGGCGTCTTCCCGGCGGGGTACATCAACTATGGCGCCGACCCGAATCTTCACGGCCCGCAACTGGCGTTCGTCAGGATGCGCTCGGACGTGAGCGCCCGCGCCGGGCGGGCCGATTTGGAGCGCATCGCGAAAGCCGCCAACAAGATTTTCGCCGCCGACAAGAACACCTTCGGCAATAGCGTCTCGGTGCTGGGCGTGTTACAACCCGTCCAGATCGTGAACTACCGAAGCGTCGGTTCCACGCCGGTCATCCTGGCGGTCGGACTGGCCGTCGGCGCGATACTCGCGCTCGGGCTCACCCTCGCCTCGTCGGTGCGCCGGCGACGGCGAGACCTGGCGATGCTGAAAACTCTCGGCTTCACTCGTCGCCAGTTGGCCGCCGTCGTCGCGTGGCAGTCGACGACGACGGCGCTGGTGGGGGTGGTGGTGGGGATACCGCTGGGCATCATCATCGGACGAGAACTGTGGACCCTGTTCGCCCGAAGTATCAACGCAGTTCCGGACCCCACCGTGCCGGTCTTGTCGGTGCTTTTCGTGGGCGTCGGGACGCTGGTGTTCGCCAACCTCGTTGCGGCGTTACCCGGGCGCAGCGCCGCGCGCACGCCGGCCGCTCTCGTTCTTCGAGCTGAGTAGCGGGGGACCACGGCAAAAAATTTCACAGAACAGTTGTTACTGTGTAACGCGTCACCCGTTACTACGTGTCTGTGCACCCAATACTGATGCAGGACGAATCAGCAACTACTTCACAAAAAATTTGAATGGTGCGCCTGTGAGACTCCGGGAGTTGCTTGACTAAATAGGGTCAGGACATGCTTGACACTTTGTCTTTATTTAACCCTCTTTCGGTGTGGTTCTGCTTTCTTTTTCCGGATTTCTCCTTTCGTTGTTCGCGGCACGGTCTTAATAAGTTCGTTGCTGTCCCAGACCTGCAGCAACGTGTCGAGGACGTGCACGTCGACGAGGTGACCACTGCGCTGCTTGCCGCAGCTGAAGACCTGGTTCGAGACCGAGATGATGCCGTTCACCGAGATCGTCCGAGCGACCCAGTCGTCGCCGTTTCGATCGTCGAGCGCCTTCAGGTTGAGCGGTGGTGAGGGAACTTTGTCGCGCCGTCGGTAGAAGCGGTCCGACGGCGTGGCCATCTTCAGGCTCTGGTGGGGACGGTTCGTGTTGTAGTCGTTGATCCAGGCGTCGAGTTCTCGTTGCGCCGTCTCTAACGAAGAAAAGACCCGCGCGGTGAGGAACTCGTGACGAAGCGTCCGGTGGAAGCGCTCGATCTTGCCGGTGGTGGTGGGCGAGAACGGCGCGGTGAGGAGATGGTTGACTCCGTTGTCGCGACAGATCCGGTCGAAGAGCACCTCGGTGGGCGTGAGCCCGAAGCGATTCGTGAAGACCTTGCCGTTGTCGGTCAAGATCTCCTCGGGCGCGCCGTAGTGCTCGAGGGCCGCGGCGAGGTGACCACACACCTGACGGCTGATCGCGCGCGTCATGATCCCCGCGCACACCATGAAGCGCGAGTGGTCGTCGATGCCCGTCAAGATCTTGCACTCGGTGCCGTCTTCTAAGAGCACGCCGCCCTCGACGTCCATCTGCCAGAGCTCCATGGGCCGGCCGCGTTCCCAGCGCTTGTAGGTCGGGAGTTTCTTGCGCTTGGCCTTCTCCTCGATGAGCCCGCTGCGGCGCAGCGCGCGGTAGATCGACGACTCCGAGGGCAACGGCGTGACGCCTTCGCGTCGCAGTTGATAACAGAGGCGCACCGGACCCCAACTGGGGTGGTGGCGACGCAACTCCAAGACGCGCGCTTCGACCTTCGAGTTCATTTGCGTGGGCGACGTCGCGGGTCGCGACGACTGTTCGGCGAGTGCCTCGAGGCCGCCTTCTTCGTAACGTTTGAGCCACGAGTGCACCGCTTGGCGACTCACGCCGAACTTCTGGGCCACCTCGGTGACCGTGAAACCATCCCTGATGACGCCGAGCACGGCGTCGTAACGCTGCTCCATTTTGCTTGACTCCCAAAGCATTGGGCCACCTCCCGCTCGTCTAGAGCCAAGGCCGGTGGCGGCTGGGTGTCAAGGAGGTCCTGAAACTCTGTCAAGCAGGTCCCGAAGTTCTGTAAAGGAGGTCCCGAAGGTCTTTTGTCTAGTCGGAACCGAATTAATACATTTGAATGGTGCGCCGGCCGGGACTTGAACCCGGAACCTGTTGATTAAGAGTCAAATGCTCTGCCAATTGAGCTACCGGCGCGTGATGAGTCTATACCGCCATCACGCCGGTACTTTGAGGACTAGTTGTGTTGGATGGCCTTAACTTCGAGAAACTCTTCGAAGCCGTACTTGCCGAGTTCGCGTCCGATGCCCGACTGCTTGTAGCCGCCGAAGGGTGCGACGACGTTGAAAGCGCCGCCGTTAATCTCGACTTGTCCCGTACGAATCTTGCGCGCAACTTCGAAGGCTTTCTCATCGCTGCCCGCCCAGACACCACCGGCGAGACCGTAGTTGGAGTCGTTGGCTATCGCGATCGCTTCCTCTTCGGTGTCGTAGGGGATGATGGACAGAACGGGACCGAAGATCTCCTCTTGCGCGATGGTCATGTCGTTTCGTACGTCGGAGAATACGGTCGGAGCAACGTAGTAACCCTTTTCGAGTCCATCGGGCGGCGTAATCCCACCGGTGATAAGTCGAGCGCCTTCGTCGACGCCCTTAGTTATATAGTCACGCACTCGCTTCTGCTGGGTGGCGCTCACTAACGGTCCAAGGAGACTTGATCCCGTGATCGGATCTTCGGGCATGAAGCCCGCGGCGGTGGCGACGGCGATGTCTTCGACTTCACTCAAGCGCGAACGCGGCACGACCATTCTCGTCAGTGCCGAGCACGTTTGTCCAGAGTTCAAATAACACTTGAATACGCCGTCACTCACAGCTTTCGCGAGGTCCGCGTCATCGAGAATGATGTTGGCTGACTTGCCACCGAGTTCGAGCGAGACGCGCATCACTTTCTCCGCGGCGAGTTGCATGACACGCTTGCCGGCGCGAGTGGAACCCGTGAAGGAGACCATGTCGGTCTTCGGGTGCGCGACGATCGCTTCGCCGACCACGGGTCCGAGTCCCGTCACCAAGTTGAAGACGCCCTTGGGCAATCCGACGTCGTGAATGATGTCGGCAAGAAGAAAGGCGTTGACCGGCGCGACCTCACTGGGCTTTACCACGATCGTGCAACCGGCGGCGAGCGACGCGGCAACCTTGTTCGCGATTTGGTGCAGGGGATAGTTCCACGGTGTGATCGCCGCGACGACGCCTACGGGTTCACGAACCAGAGTGGAGTTACCGACTTCCTCTTCCCACACGAAATCCATGGCGCGCTGCGCGTTGTCGCCAAAGGTCATCGTGGGAAGTCCCAATTGGATTCCCTTCGCCAGCATCAGTGGCATGCCAACTTCGTTCGCGATGACGAGCGCGATCTCGTCACTTCGCTCGGCGAGTTTTTCCGAGATACGCATCAAGAACTCGCCACGCTCCTTGGGGCTGGTGTTGGACCAGCCGTTGAAAGCTGCCGCGGCAGCCTCAACGGCACGGTTGGCCTCTTCGACCGTCCCCGCGGGAACAGTCGCGAAGAGCTCACCGGTGCCCGAGGACGTGACCTCAAGCGTTTCACCCGACGTGGCTTTCACCCACTCGCCGTTGATGTAGAACGAGTCACGAACGATGGTCATAAGAACCCCCCAGTGGCGATCGTCAGTCGGACCGCCAAAGCGAAATCTACTCGTGAAGAGAGGGCCCTTGACCATCCGATCTCGGAGCGACAGAGTCCAAAAGCCGACGCCATTCTTTGGGGTGAGCGACGGGGATCGAACCCGCGACCTCCAGGACCACAACCTGGCGCTCTAACCAACTGAGCTACGCCCACCAAGACCAGCCATTATTGCACAGTGATTTTCAGTGTTGCCCAATCGACAACGGACTCGTTCACTACGCTTTAATTTACGCCCCTGTAGCTCAACTGGA
>PMOI01000014.1 GCA_003162475.1 Acidimicrobiaceae bacterium | reverse complement strand
CACATCGAGATCTACCGGGGCAAGGAGTACGAGTTCGACTTCGTGGACAAGATCCGTTGCGAGATCACGTGCACCGACGAACTCGTCGACGTACTCATCGAAGCCATCGTCGCGGCCGCGCGCACCGACACGGTCGGTGACGGTATGGCCTGGGTGACCGACGTGGAACACGTGGTGCGCATTCGCACCAACGAACGAGGACCCGAGGCCCTCTAGCTAGCTCAACCGGCCTGGCGGCGGACGGCCTCGGCCGCCTCCGTGGCGGTCTCGGGGTCGCCGAGGTAGTTCGCCGCCAGGACGTTGAGCTCTCGGTCCAACGTGAGGCGATAGGGAATGCCGGTCGGGACCTCCAGGTCACTGATCTCGTTCTCACTGATGTTCTGTAACACCATGCGAAGGGCGCGAATGGAGTTGCCGTGGGCCACGACGAGGACCGCCCCGCCGCGCGCTCCCTCGGACTTCAAGTCCTCGCCGATCACGTCGCGAAAATACGGCGTCACCCTCGCGACGACGTCCTTCAAGCACTCGCTGCGCGGAATGGAGTCGGCCGCGACGTCGCGGTAACGCGGATCGAACTTGCTGCTGCGCGGATCGTCGAGCGGTAGGGGAGGCGGCGCCACGTCGAAGGAACGGCGCCAGAGCTTCACCTGGTCCATGCCGAACTCGTCGGCCGTCTGCTTCTTGTCCTTACCGGTGAGGTCGCCGTAGTGGCGCTCGTTGAGCCGCCAACTTCGCCGAACCCCGAGCCAGGACCTATTGGCCGCGTGCAGGGCAATGTCGGCCGTGCGTATAGCCCTCGTGAGGACCGAAGTGTGCAGAACCCGAAGATCGAGGTCGGCTTCACTGGCGAGGAGCAGCCCGGCCGCTCGGGACTCGGCCTCGCCCTCGGGGGAGAGGTCGACGTCCTGCCAACCCGTGAAGAGGTTCAGATCGTTCCACGTCGAGCGTCCGTGGCGCAGAAGTACGAGATCGAGCACCTCTTGAGCGTAGTCCTGCCACCGAAAACGCCTCAGGTCGCCCGCTCTAAGAACCCGTTAAAACTCTAGGAATTACAGAGTTGCAACACTTCTTATAATTGTTCTTGACAAGGAGGGACTCAACTCTGTAGCATCGTTCTCATGGATTCTGGTTTCCCGGACCGTCCGGCCAGCCAGAGAGTGAACTAAGGAGTTTTCATGGCAAAGGCAGTCGGTATCGACCTCGGTACCACGAACTCGGTGGTGAGCGCGCTGGAAGCGGGAGAACCCGTCGTCATTCCCAACGCCGAAGGCAGTCGCACCACCCCGTCGGTGGTCGGATTCTCCAAGACCGGTGAGGTCTTGGTCGGTGAAGTAGCCAAGCGTCAGGCCATCACCAATCCCGATCGCACCATCCGTTCGGTGAAGCGCCACATGGGTGAGAACTGGAGCGTCGACATCGACGGCACCAAGTACACCGCGCAAGAGATCTCCGCGCGCATCTTGCAGAAACTCAAGCGCGACGCCGAGGCCTACCTCGGTGACACCGTGACCCAGGCCGTCATCACCGTGCCGGCGTACTTCAACGACGCCCAGCGCACCGCCACCAAGGAGGCGGGACAGATCGCCGGCCTCGAGGTACTGCGCATCGTGAACGAGCCCACCGCGGCCGCGTTGGCCTACGGACTCGACAAAGGCCCCCAAGAGCAGACCGTGTTGGTCTTCGACCTCGGTGGTGGCACGTTCGACGTCTCGGTACTCGAGATCGCCGACGGCGTCTTCGAGGTGAAGTCCACCCACGGTGACACCCACCTCGGTGGTGACGACTGGGACGACGCCGTCATGGCGTGGCTCGTGAAGACCTTCAAGGACACCGAAGGCGTGGACCTCTCCGCCGACAAGATGGCGGTGCAACGTCTAAAGGAAGCCGCCGAGAAGGCCAAGATCGAGCTCTCCGCCGTCCAAGAGACGCAGGTCAACCTGCCCTTCATCACCGCGACGGCCGATGGCCCGAAGCACTTGGACCTCAAGCTCACGAGGGCCAAGTTCAATGAGTTGACCGCCGACCTCGTCGAGCGTTGTCGCACGCCGTTCGACCAGGCGATCAAGGACGCGGGTCTCACCCTCGACAAGATCGACCACGTCATCATGGTGGGCGGTTCGACGCGAATCCCGGCGGTACAGGAACTGGTCACGAAGGTGACGGGCAAGGAGCCCAACAAGAGCGTGAACCCCGACGAAGTCGTCGCCATCGGCGCGGCCGTCCAGGCGGGCGTGTTGAAGGGCGACGTGAAGGACATCTTGCTGCTCGACGTGACGCCGCTGTCACTCGGCATCGAGACCAAGGGTGGCGTGATGACCAAGATCATCGAGCGCAACACGACCATCCCGACGAAGAAGTCTCAGACCTTCACCACCGCTGACGACAATCAGCCCTCGGTAGAGGTGCACGTCCTCCAGGGCGAGCGCGAGATGGCGTCGTACAACCAGACGCTGGGCAAGTTCCAGCTCGTGGGCATTCCCCCGGCCCCGCGCGGCGTGCCCCAGATCGAGGTCACGTTCGACATCGACGCGAACGGCATCGTGCACGTCTCGGCGAAGGACCAGGCGACGGGCGCGACGCAGTCGATGACCATCACCGGTGGTTCCTCGCTCTCGAAGGATGAGATCGACCGCATGGTCCGTGACGCCGAAGCGCACGCCGAGGACGACCGTACGCGTCGCGCCGAAGCTGAGATTCGCAACAACGCCGACGGTCTCGTGTACTCCACGGAGAAACTGTTGAAGGATCAGGCCGAGTCGTTCCAGGGCTCTGAGCGCGAGGACGTCGAAGGCGCTCTCAACACGCTCAAGGAGTCCCTCAACGGCACCGACCTCGATGCGATCAAGGCCGCGACCGAGAAGTTGCTCACCGCGAGCCAGGGATTCAGCCAGCGTCTCTACGAGGAGGCCGCCAAGTCCAATCAGAGCGAGCCCGCGGCACCGGCCGGTGACGACGACGACATCGTCGACGCCGAGATCGTGGACGAGCCGTGAGCGACGAAGTAGAACAAAACGAACCGGTGGCGTCGTCGCTTGACGACGCCACCGAGGCGTTCGACTCGAGAAGCGAGGCCGAACGTCAACGCGACGAATATCTCGACGCCCTCCAACGTCTTCAGGCCGACTTCGAGAACTATCGCAAGCGCGTGGCGCGATCGTCCGAGGACGCGGCCACGCGTTCCGCGGGCGACCTCGTCTCGAAGGTCCTGCCGGTCCTCGACGCCTTCGACTACGCGCTGGCGCACTTTGGAAACTCCGAGAGTGCTGAAGCCGTCGCGTTGGGTCAGGCGCGCGGGCTCTTGCTCGACACGCTCGTTCGCGAAGGTCTCGAGCGCATAGACAACGTGGGCGCGCCGTTCGATCCCCAAGTGGAGGACGCGGTCGCGCACGTCGAAGGTGACGAGCAGAGTGACGGGCCTATGGTCGAGGAAGTGCTTCGAGCGGGCTATCGCTGGAAGGGCGTGGTACTACGTCCGGCCATGGTGAAAGTCAGGGGATAGTGGGGGTATGGCCGAACGTGAGTGGTTCGAGAAGGACTACTACCAGGTCTTAGGTCTCACCTCGAGTGCGACCGATAAGGAGATCACTCGGGCGTACCGAAAGCTCGCCAAACAGTCCCACCCCGATACGAATCCCGGATCCGAAGAACGATTCAAAGCGATCTCGAGCGCCTACGACGTGCTCGGTGACGAGCCCAAACGCAAGGAGTACGACGAGGTCCGACGCCTCGGCCCCGCGGCCAGTGGTCTCGGCGGACCGGGCGCCGGTGGCTTCAACTTTCAGACCGGCGACTTCTCGGACTTGGGCGACATCTTTGGCGGACTGTTTGGCGGGTCTCGGCGCCAACGCGCCCAGCGCGGCGCCGATCTCGAAACAGCGCTGCACCTCGGCTTTCGTGACGCCGTGAAGGGCGTGACGACCACCGTGTCGCTGCCGAGCAATGACGCGTGTCACACCTGCAAGGGCACCGGCGGCGCGCCGGGCAGCGAGTTCGTGACGTGTGAACGTTGTCACGGTCGCGGCGTCATCAACGACGATCAGGGACCCTTCGCGATGTCGAGTGTCTGTCCCGTCTGTCAGGGTCGCGGTGGACGTTTCGCCACGCCGTGTCCGACGTGTCACGGCACTGGTCGCGAACCTTCGGCGCGTCGCGTCAACGTTCGCATCCCGCCCGGCGTCGTCGACTCGCAACGTATTCGCCTCAAGAGCAAGGGAAATCCCGGCACGCACGGGGGCCCTCCCGGTGACCTCTTCGTCGACGTGCACGTGACCCCGGACCCGCACTTCGAGCGTCGAGGGCGCAACGTCACCACGACCGTGAAGGTTCCTCTCACCCAGGTGATGCTCGGCACCACCGTCGAGGTGCCGACATTGGACGAACCCGTCACGCTCAAGATCCCAGCGGGCACTCAACCCGGCACCACCATGCGGGTGAAGGGACGCGGCGTGCCGGCTCACGGCAAGAACGCGGCGGGCGATCTCTTGGTGACGGTGAGTGTCGCGGTTCCAAAGAAGTTGACGAAACAACAGCGCGGCCTCGTCGAACAGTTGGCCAGCGCCTTGAACGAAGAGGTGAGCAGTGACTGAACAACCAGAGATCCATGGCGTCTACGTCATCTCGGTCTTCGCCCAACTCGCCGGCGTCCACCCCCAGACGCTGCGCAACTACGAACGCGGCGGACTCTTGAACCCCGAACGCACACGAGGCGGGTCTCGCCGGTTCTCCGACGCGGACTTGGCGGCATTGCGCAGAATCCAAGAACTGACGAGCGAGGGCGTCAACTTAGTGGGCGTGAAGCGCATCATGGTGCTCGAGGGAGAGATCGCTGAAGTCAAGGAGGCGATGAACTCGCTGTCGGATGAGGCGCGCGCGAACGTCGAACGCACGCACCGTCACTATCGACGTGACCTCGTCCCAGTGCAGAACACGCTCGCGCTCATCATCGAAAAGGTCCGGCGCCCAAGAGCTGATCGCTGATCACTCGCGACGCAGTCTTTGACACGCGGGCCTTGAATCGTGTCGTCCAACGTCGGATCGGGGGTTCGCTGGCCCTCGCGGCTCTTCCTTGCGACGTGCGTGACGGTGACACCAACCGCGTAGCCGCTCGACGAGGAGTTCGCGCATCGCAGGACGACGAGGCGCCTTTTTTCTTACGTTAGGCTTGACGTGCAACGAGGCCGTCTCGGAGGAGTCAAGTGCCCGCATCCGTAGTGGTCGGAACCCAGTGGGGTGACGAGGGCAAAGGTCGCACGGTTGACCTCCTCGCGCGCGACATGGACATGGTCGTGCGTTACCAGGGCGGCCACAACGCTGGACACCGCATCGTCGTCAACGGTGAGGCCTTCGCCCTGCAGCTCGTGCCCTCAGGCGTCCTCTATCCCCACATCACGCCGGTCATCGGTAACGGCGTCGTCGTCGATCCCGCGGTCCTACTCGCGGAGTACGACCAACTCAGCGCACGAGGCGTCGACCCGTCGCGCCTGGTCGTGTCGGGTAACGCGCATCTCATCATGCCGTACCACCAAGAGCTCGATCGTTTGACCGAACGCTTCTTGGGAAAGAACGCGCTCGGCACGACGAAGCGCGGCATCGGTCCCGCATACGCGGATAAGTCCTCGCGCGTCGGGCTTCGCGTGCAGGACCTCCTCGACCCCAAGATCTTTCGCGAGAAGCTCGCGTTGGTGTTGCACGAGAAGAACTTGATCCTCACCAAGATCTACAACCGACCGGCCCTCAGCGCACAGGACATCGCCTCGAAGTACCTCGACGAGATGGCCCCACGGATCGCGCCCATGATCGGCGACACCGTCACCATCGTGCACGACGCCCTCGCCGCGGGCCAGCGGATCCTCCTCGAGAGCGCCCAGGCCACGTTCCTCGACCTCGATCACGGCACCTATCCCTTCGTCACCTCGTCGAACCCCATCGCTGGAGGGGCCTGCATCGGCGCGGGACTCGGTCCGCGCGACATCACCGACGTCATCGGCATCGCCAAGGCCTACATCACGCGCGTGGGCGCGGGACCCTTCCCGACCGAGTTGGACGGCGAGCTCGCGGAACTATTGGTCGAACGAGGCCACGAGTTCGGCACGAACACCGGTCGACGTCGTCGCGTTGGTTGGTTCGACGCGGTCATGACGCGCCAGGCCGCCCGACTCAACTCGTTGAGTGAGATCGCCCTTACCAAACTCGACGTCCTCGACACCCTCGACGAGATCAAGGTCTGCGTGGGCTACGAAGCGAAGGGTGTTCACTACGACCATCCGCCCTATCACCAGTCGGTCCTGCACGAGGTGACGCCCCTCTACGAGACGTTGCCCGGCTGGCGCACCGACATCACCTCGGCGACGAAGTACGAACAACTCCCGAGCGAAGCGAAGCACTACGTGAAATTCTTGGAAGAGACCATCGGCGTCGCCATTTCCGTGGTGAGCGTGGGACCCGGTCGAGAGCAGTTCGTTCGACCCACGTGAGTCGCTGCGTCGTCGTGGGGTCGGGAGCACGCGAGCACGCCCTGGCGTGGGCGCTGTCGAAGAGTTGCGACGTCATCGTGACGCCCGGTAACGCCGGCATCGCCGCGCACGGCTTCACCTGCGTCACGACGCCCGCGAGCGAACTCGACGCGGACCTCTTCGTCGTCGGTCCCGAGCAGCCCCTCGTCGAGGGCCTCGCCGACCAGTTGCGAGCCCAGGGAAAGTTGGTCGTCGGACCCGGCGTCGACGGCGCTCAACTCGAAGGTTCGAAGTCCTACATGAAGGACTTCTTCACCGCGGCTGGCGTCCCAACCGCCGCGTACGAAACGTTTCGTGACGAGGAGTCGGCCTTCGAATTTCTCGACACGTTGTTGCCGCCCTACGTCATCAAGACCGACGGACTCGCCGCCGGCAAAGGCGTCAGCGTCACGAACATCATTGACGAGGCGCGCGCCGACGTGCACGACAAGTTGAGCGGCGAGTCCTTTGGTGCGGCCGGCACGACGATCGTCATCGAAGAGGGTCTCGTCGGCGACGAGTGCTCCTTTCACGTGCTGTGCGACGGCACGGACGTCGTTCCTCTCACCACGTCCCAGGACTTCAAACGCGTCGGCGACGGCGACCTCGGCGCGAACACGGGAGGCATGGGCGCGTACGCGCCGATGTCCGCGATGTCCGACGCGCAGCGTGACGACATTCTTCGACTCGCCATTCATCCCACGCTCGCCGAACTGAAGAAGCGCGGCATCGACTTTCGTGGCGTCCTCTACGCCGGGATCATGTTGACGCCGTCGGGACCCAAGTTGCTCGAGTACAACGTTCGTTTCGGTGACCCCGAGACCGAAGTGCTGGTACCGCTCTACGGTGACGGCCTCTACGACCTGTTGCTTCGCGTCGCCGAGGGACGCCTCGCGGGCGCGAGTGCCGTGTCCGAAGGCGCCGCGGTGACGGTCGTGCTCGCGGCGCAGGGTTATCCTCTACAGCCGCGTTCGGGTGACGTGATCCACGGGCTCGGCTCCGATGGTCAGCTCTCGCCTGCGAACGAGCACGTGATCGTCTTTCACGCCGGTACTGCTCGCAACGACGAAGGTCAGTTCGTGACGAGCGGGGGTCGTGTGCTCGCGGTGACGGGACTGGGTGCTGACGTCAGCGAGGCCCGTCGTCGCGCGTACGAAGGCGCGGCTCTCGTAACCTTTGAGGGAAGCGTTCGACGAAGCGACATCGCGAAGTCGGCTTCCGAGGGAGAACAGTGATTCCGAGGTACGCACCCAAAGACGTGGCCGCGCTCTTCAGCGACGAGCACCGTTTTGACACCATGCTCGAGGTCGAACTGCTCGCCGCCGAGGCGTTGGTCGAACTAGGGGTCGTGCCGGTAGCTGACGCCGCGGCGCTTCGCGCGCGTCGCCCCGTGGTGGACACCGCCTTCGTTGACGCCGTCAACCAGCGCGAGGAGGTCACCAACCACGACACGGCCGCTTTCGTCGATATCGTCCAGGACCGCATCGGCATGCCCGAGGGAGCCTGGGTGCACTTCGGGTTGACCTCGTCGGACGTCGTGGACACCGCTTTCTGCTCGACGTTGGCGGCCGCGATGGACATCGTCATCACCGAGACGACGAACTTGCGTGACGCGTTGACCCGTCGTGCGATCGAGAGCGTGGACGTGCCCATCGTCGGACGAACGCACGGGATGCACGCCGAGCCCACGACCTACGGCGCGAAGTTCGCGCTGTTCGCCTTGCAGGTCGATCGTGATCTCCAACGCGCGTTCGACGCGCGTTCGGCGATCGCCGTGGGCAAGTTGAGCGGCGCGGTGGGCACGTTCTCCAATATCGACCCCGCCGTCGAAACGTACGTCTGCGCGCACCTGGGACTCACTCCCGTGCCCGCGACCCAGGTCATCGCGCGCGATCGACACGCGCAAGTCCTCTACGCCTGCGCGGCGCTCGGTACGTCAATGGAGCAGTTCGCCCTCGAAGTTCGTCACCTCGCGAGGAGCGAAGTCGGAGAGGTCGAAGAACCATTCGCACCGGGACAAAAGGGCTCGTCCGCGATGCCCCACAAGCGCAATCCCGTCATCGCCGAGCGACTGAGTGGTTTGGCGCGAGTCCTGCGCGGCTATCTCCAGGCCGGTCTCGAGGACGTGGCGCTGTGGCACGAACGCGACATCTCGCACTCGAGCGTCGAGCGCGTGATCATGCCCGACGCGCTGCAACTCACCGTCTACATGCTGCGAAAGGCCACGTGGCTGGCGGACGGGCTCGTCTTGCACCCCGAGCGCGCGCTGTTCAATCTCACCGAAGCCTCACTCGGCCTGGTCTTCTCCCAGTCGGTGTTGCTGGCGCTGGTGGAGTCAGGAGTCTCGCGCGACGACGCGTATCGCGTCGTGCAGGCGGCCGCGCGCACGTCGATCGAAGAACGACGAAACTTACGCGACGTCATCGAACACGATGACGAAGTCACCTTGAGTGACGAGGCGTTGGTCCGGGCCTTCGATCTCGATCGCCTCTTGGTGCATCGCCGCCGCGTCCTGGACGCGCTGACGTGGCGCGCGTGAAAGAACTCGCGCTCACCCACCTCTACTCGGGCAAGGTTCGCGACCTCTACGAGGTGGACGACGCGCATCTCTTGATGGTCGCCTCGGATCGTCTCAGTGCCTACGACGTCGTCATGAACGAACCGATTCCCCAAAAGGGCCGGGTGCTGACGGGACTGACGGACTACTGGACGCGCGCGTTCGCCTCCAACGTGCCCAGCGCGCTGGTGACGTGTGACCCCGAGGAGATCGAGGAAAGAGTCCCCGGTTTCCTCGGCCACCGTGACCTGCACGGTCGCACGATGTTGGCCCGTCGAGCCGAGATGCTGCCCCTCGAGTGCATCGTGCGCGGGCGCCTCGCCGGACAGGCCTACGACGAGTACGTCGAGCGTGGCACGGTGCACGACATGGAGGCGCCCGCCGGGCTTCGTCTGACGGACCCATTTCCCGAGCCGATCTTCACGCCCTCGACGAAAGCCGAGGCGGGTCACGACCTCAACATCGATCTGAACGCGGCGGCGCTGATCGTCGGTCCAGCTCGTCTCGAAGCGGCCCAGACGTTGTGTCTCGATCTCTTCTCTCGTGCGTCGAAGAGACTCGAAGGCGTCGGACTCGTCCTCGCCGACACCAAGTTCGAACTCGGCGTCGTCGACGGCGTGTTGGTGGTCTGTGACGAGGTCTTGACCCCGGACTCGTCACGAATCTGGCCGGCCGACCAAGTGCACGCGGGCGAAGTGCCGCCGGCCTTCGACAAGCAGCCGTTTCGCGACTGGTTGACGAGCGAGTCGTGGGACCGCGTACCGCCGCCGCCGGCGGTGCCCGAAGAAATTGTCAACGTAACGTCGGCGCGCTACGTCGCGGCGTACGAGCGAATTACCGGACGACTCCTCGTCGACTGGTACGGTTTCTAGGAGTGAACTACTTCGTAATCGTGGACGTCACGCTTCGTCAAGGCATCGCCGATCCCGAAGGCGCCACGATCGAAAGAGCCCTTCCGGCACTGGGTTTTAGCGGTGTTTCCAACGTCAAGGCCGGCAAATCCTTTCGCATGTCCATCGACGCGGCGAGTGAAGAAGAAGCGTTGGAAAAGGCCACGGCGCTCGCCGAGCGCCTGCTCTCAAATCCCGTGATCGAAGACGCCGCGGCGCGCCTGGGCGAGACGGTGACGCCGTGAACCGCGTCGGCATCGTCGTCTTTCCGGGATCGAACTGCGAGTACGACGCCGCCGCCGCCATGAAGGCCCTGGGTGTCACGGTCGAGTTGGTGTGGCACTCGACGACCGACCTTTCCGACTTCGACGGGGTGATCCTGCCCGGTGGTTTCGCGCACGGTGACTACTTACGCCCCGGGGCACTCGCGCGCTTCTCGCCCGTGATGGCGGCGGTCCAACGCTTCGCCGACGAAGGCGGCCCGGTGCTCGGCATCTGCAACGGTTTTCAAGTCCTCACCGAGGCCGGGCTCCTTCCCGGCGCGCTGCAGAAAAACATCGGCCTGACGTTCCTCTGTCAACCCACCACCCTCGTGGTCACGTCGAACAACTCGGTCCTCACCTCGGGAGCGACGATCGGTCAAGAGCTCGTCATCCCCATCAACCACTTCTCTGGTTCCTACACGTGTGACGACGAGACGTTGGAGCGACTGCTCGACAACGGTCAAGTAGTCCTTCGCTACAAGGACAATCCCAACGGCTCTCTAGCCGATATCGCGGGACTCGCGAATGAGCGGGGGAACGTGGTTGGTCTGATGCCTCACCCCGAGCGCGCGATGTCGACGTTGCTCGGCAGCGCCGACGGGCGCGTCCTGCTCGAGAGTTTTGTCGCGGCCAACGTCGCCGCGTGAGCGTAGAGCGCCGAGAGACTCTTTGGCGACCAGTAGTTTGAATACGTGACTAGCCCTCCCCAGAGCCTTCACCGAGCTCTCGGGCTGAGCGACGACGAGTTCGAGGACATCCAGATCGTCCTCGGCCGCGAACCGAATCACCTGGAACTCGCTCTCTTTGGCGTCATGTGGTCGGAGCACTGCTCGTACAAGTCGTCACGTCTGCACCTACGACGTCTACCCACCACTGGACCACACGTTCTGGTGGGTCCGGGTGAGAACGCGGGCGTCATCGACGCGGGTGACGGCATCGCCGTGGCGATACGCATCGAGAGCCACAACCACCCGTCAGCCATCGAGCCCTATCAGGGCGCCGCCACCGGCGTCGGCGGGATCTTGCGCGACGTGTTCACCATGGGCGCACGACCGCTCGCGGTGATGGATCCCCTCTTCTTTGGCGAACTCAGTGACGCTCGTCAACGCTGGTTGGTCGAAGGCGTCGTGTCGGGCATCTCGGGTTACGGCAACTCGGTGGGCGTGCCGACCATTGGCGGTGAACTGACCTTTGACGACTGTTACAGCTCGAACCCGTTGGTGAACGTGCTCTGCGTGGGCGCGTTACCGAAGGAGCGTCTCGTGTTGGGTATCGCGTCGGGCGTCGGGAACCTCGCGGTGCTGCTCGGTTCACGAACGGGTCGTGACGGAATCGGTGGCGTGTCGGTGCTCGCGTCGGCGGGATTCTCCGGCGAGGACGGGGCCGCGTCGATCGACGACGCGAAGCGTCCGAGCGTGCAGGTCGGCGACCCCTACGAGGAGAAGCGTCTCATCGAAGCGTGCCTGGCTCTGCTCGACGACGGCTTGGTCGTGGGAATTCAAGACCTCGGGGGCGCGGGACTGGTGTGCGCGACGAGCGAGACCGCGGCGCGTGGCGGCGTGGGCATGGACGTCGACGTGACGGCCGTACCGCTGCGCGAACCGGGAATGGCGCCCTTCGAGATCATGACCTCCGAGAGTCAAGAGCGAATGTTGGCGATCATCACGCCCGAGAACTTAGAAGCCGTCAGCGCGTTGTGCGAGAAGTGGGAAGTTCGCGCCACGGTCGTGGGCCGAGTAGTGGAACCACTGACGCGAAGTGACGGCACGTCACGCGGAATGTTGCGTATCCGTCACGGTTTCGACGGTGAGGTTCTCGCCGAAGTTCCGGCCTCGGCGCTCGCCGACGAGGCGCCCCTGTACGACCGACCGCGAGAACGTCCCGCAACACTCGTTGACATACTCGCGGACGATCCGACCGTCGACGAGCCCGTTGGTTCGCCCAACGACGACCTACTCGAACTGCTCGTCGACCCCGCGTGGGTCTATCGCCAGTACGACTCGCAGCTGTTCTTGAACACCGTCGTCGGACCGGGACGAGACGCGGCGCTGCTTCGTCTCGCGGGTCCGGGACTGCCGAACTCGACGCGCGGCATTGCGCTCTCGACGGACTCGAATCCGCGGTGGTGCGCGCTCGATCCTCGAATAGGCACGGCGCTCACCGTCATTGAAGGCGTCGCCAATCTCGCCTGCGTTGGCGCGAAGGCCAAGGCCGTCGTGAACTGTCTCAACTTCGGCAATCCCGAGCACCCAGAAGTGATGTGGCAGCTCTCGGAGTCGATCGACGGGATGGCCGAAGCCTGCGTTGCCTTGGAGCTACCCGTCATTGGTGGCAACGTGTCGCTCTACAACGAAAGTGGCGGCAGCGACATCGACCCGACCCCGGTGATCGGTCTCCTCGGCGTGGTGGACGAACTCGTTGCGGCGCCTCCCGGCTGGAACTGGGGTTCTGGCGACGCGATCGTGCTGGTGGGCGCACGTCGGGCCCACGCAGAGCGGCCCTTTCCCCTCGGTGGTTCGCGCTGGGCCACGAAACGGGGTCGTCGCGGCGGAGTCATCGAGGGCGTTGATCACGTCGCGCTGATCTCGACGCTCGACTTCGTGGTCGCCGAGATCGCGTCAATCTGCGCGGGCGACGTGAGTGACGTCACGGCCGTGCACGACGTCAGCGGTGGAGGTCTCGCCGGCGCTCTGGCCGAGATGGTGGCCGCCACGGGGGTCGGTGCCGAGATCATGGAGCTAGACGCACACGCGGAACTCTTCAGTGAGTTTCCTGGTCGTTTCGTCATGGCGACGAGTGACGTCGACGCCTTTCAGGCACGCGCCGACGCGGCGGGCGTGATGACGACGCGACTCGGCACGAGTGGAGGCGTTCAACTGCGCGTGGGCTCGATGATCGAACTTTCTGTCACGCAGATCGCGTCGAGGCGGCGCGACGCTCTCGAAGAGGCGCTGGGCGCGCTGAACTAGCGAGCGGCTTTGAGTTCCGTGAGGATCTCGTCGGGCACGCGCAGATCGCCCACGCGGCCGACGCCGAGTGACACGTCCTCCTTGTAGTGGCCGTGGTAGTCCGAGCCGCCGGTGGGGATCATGCCTGCGTCGCGGGTGAGCTTCACCATCAGCGATCTGGTCGGGGCGTTCGTACCGCCGTAGTAGGCCTCGATCCCTTGAAATCCACGCTCACGAAGCGACGCCATCACCCGGGGCATCGTCGCCTCGATGGCGTTCGGGGAGAAGCCCTCGACGTAGTTGACGAGTGGGTGGGCAATGGAGAACACCGTGCCCGATCCCTTGGCGGCGTCCACGAAGCGCTCGATCGGCATGCTGGTCTTCGGGATATAGGCGCGACCCGTGTTGCCCAGCCAGTCGATGAAGATTCCGTTCCAACTCTGGTCGGTTCGCTCGCCCACGATCTCGGGGTGCAGTTCGAACATGGCCCGGGCGAAGTGGGGTCGACCAACGGAGTGCACGTTGCCAGAGATCTCGGTGAGATAGTCCAACGTCAGGCGATCGAAGCCCTTTTCTTGCAACACGGCGACGAGTTCGAGGTTTCGCACGTCGCGGTCGTGACGAAGCGAGGCCAACTCCTTTTGGAGTGGATGGTCCGTCTCGAGGGGCAAGAAGTACGCCAAGACGTGGACGTTTCGCGGCACTGTCTCACCCCCTCGCTGCATTGGGAACTCGTTGTCGCGAAGTGAGACCTCGACGCCAGGGACGAGCTCGATGCCGTAGTGGGCGCACGCGGTCGCCATGTTGTCGTGGCTGGCAGTGGTGTCGTGATCGGTCAGGGCCAGGGCGCTGAGACCCAGGTCGTGCGCCTTTGCCGCCAACGCCTCGGGCGTATCGGACCCGTCGGAGAACGTTGAGTGCGTGTGCAGATCAATCATCGACGTAGCGTAGTAAAGGTGGAGGATGGGTCGGAGTCTCTGTGCGAGACTAGAACGGTGCCCGCCACCCTGTTGACCCTTAACGTGGAAGGCATATGAAAGAAGCCTGCGGGGTCGTTGGAATTGTGGCCCCGGGTCGAGACGTCGCGCATCTTTGTTACGACGCCCTTTTCGCACTGCAGCACCGCGGCCAAGAGTCGGCCGGCATGGCGACCTTCCAGAACCAGCAGATCACCGTCGTCAAAGACAACGGACTAGTGAGTCACGTCTTCGCGGAGTCGACACTGCGCGCGCTCGCGGGATCGCTCGTCATTGGCCACACCCGCTACTCCACGTCGGGATCGGCCAACTGGACCGCCGCCCAGCCCGTCTACCGTTCCGCGGGCGCGTCGGGCTTCGCCCTCGCGCACAACGGGAATCTCACGAACACGACGGCCTTGGCGGCCGAAGCGGACATCGAGTACACCTCGATGCTGTCGGACTCGGACCTCGTCGCCGAACTCCTGGGGCGCGAGGTAGAAGCTGGCGCCACGCTCAACGACGCGCTTGGTCTCGTCCTCGCCCGTGTCGAGGGCGCCTTCTCGATGGTGATCCTCGAGGCCAACGAGGTGCACGCCGTTCGTGACCCCTACGGCTTTCGACCACTCTGTCTCGGCCGACTCGGCACCGCCGACGCGCCCGAAGGTTGGATCGTCGCGTCCGAGTCACCGGCTCTCGACGTCATCGGGGCCACGTTCGTTCGCGAGATCTCGCCTGGCGAGATGGTGACCATCACGAAGGAGGGCCTCACGAGCCAGCAGCTGCTCGCTCCCGCCGAAGGTAAGCAGAAGTTGTGCATCTTCGAGTTCGTCTACTTCGCGCGTCCCGACGCCTACCTCATGGGCCACCAAGTCCACTCGACGCGTCGACGCATGGGCGAACTGCTCGCTCAACAGTCCAACGTCGAGGCCGATCTCGTGATGGGCGTTCCCGACTCGGGCGTCCCGGCCGCGGAAGGGTACGCCAAGGTCTCGGGGATACCCTTCGGCCAAGGTCTCGTGAAGAATCGCTACATCGGGCGCACCTTCATCTCACCCGACCAGAACGAACGCGCGAAGAGCGTTCGAAGAAAACTCAATCCGCTGCGAGAGAACATCGAAGGACAACGACTCATCGTCGTCGACGACTCCATCGTTCGCGGCACCACCACGAAGGCGCTCGTGGGGATGTTGCGTGACGCGGGCGCCAAAGAGGTGCACCTTCGTATCTCGTCGCCGCCGTTCACGTGGCCGTGCTACTACGGCATCGACACGCCCAATCGCGACGATCTCCTCGCGGCGAATCATTCGATCCAAGAGATGAACGACTTCATTGGATCGGACACCCTCGAATTCATCACGCTCGCGAACCTGCGCGCGGCAGTACAACTCGACGGCGAATGTTGTGACGCCTGTCTTACCGGCACCTACCCAGCGCCGATTCCGGTAACCCTGGGCGCGGTCGGAAGTCGCTGGTGAGCCGACTGCTCGAGGTCGCCGGCGCGAGAACCTACGCCGACGCGGGAGTGTCGATCGAAGCCGGTGACGACGTCGTCCAGCGATTCAAGTCCAGCGTCGAGAGCACGTTTCGCCTCGGCGTGCTGGGTGGCATCGGTGGCTTCGGCGGACTGTTCGCGCTCGATTCGAAGAAGTACGAAGAGCCGGTGCTCGTCGCGTCGGCCGACGGGGTGGGCACGAAACTCGAGGTCGCGAGGCTCGTCGGACGCTACGACACCGTGGGCATCGACCTCGTCGCCATGCTGGTGGACGATCTGGCCTGCGTGGGAGCGGAGCCACTCTTCATGCTCGACTACGTGGCCGTCGGATCGGTGAACCCAGAACAACTCGAAGTATTGGTCGCGGGTATCGCGGACGGCTGTCGTCAAGCGAACGTGGCGCTGCTCGGTGGCGAGACGGCCGAGCACGGCGGCGTCATGAAGCCCGACGACCTCGACGTCGCCGGCTTCGCGCTGGGCGTCGTCGAGAGAGGTGAGATTCTCTCGCCCGAGCGCGTGCGCGCGGGCGACGTGCTCGTTGGCCTGCACTCGCCGGGACTGCGTTCGAACGGTTACTCACTCGCGCGAGAGGTGCTGGTCACGAGTGGCGCGTCGCTGCAACAGCCCGCCTTCAAGGACGCCACGCGCAACCTCGGTGACGAGCTCTTGGTGCCGTCGGTGATCTACGCACCGTGCGTGTCAGCGCTTCGCCACGAACTGGGCGCCGCCGTGCACGCCGTCGCACACGTGACGGGCGGGGGCATCGTTGGTAACGTCGTGCGGCTTCTTCCAGACCATCTGGACGCCGTGATTGACATGGAGAGTTTTCCTACGCCCGAGATCTTCTTCGAGATCCAACGCCGCGGCCCGGTGAGCGCCGCGGAGATGGTGAGGGTGTTTAACTGCGGACTGGGCATGGTCGTCGCGCTCGATCCCAGTGCCGCAGCGGCCGCCGTGACGCTCGCGCGCTCGCTCGGTGTCGGGGCTTCACTCGTGGGTGACGTTCGTTCTGGCGCCGGTGAAGTGGTCCTCACGTGAGTGACGCTCGCGAGCGGGTGCGAGCGCACCTCCTCGAGCACTCGGTTCGACGTGGTGAGTTCACGCTGAAGTCCGGTCGCACGTCGTCGTGGTTCATCGACTCCAAACAGACGATCTGCGCGCCCGAAGTGATGGTCGATCTCGCGAATCTCGTGCTCGACGCAATCCCCGACGACGCGACCGCGATCGGGGGATTGACGATGGGCGCCGACGGCGTGAGTTTCATCGCGGCCGGTGTCGCGGCGACGCGGGGTCGCGCGCTCAGCGCCTTCAGTGTGCGAAAAGAAGTGAAGGATCACGGTGCGGGCGGTCGGGTCGCGGGCGTGCTTCGTAGCGGCGACCGCGTAGTCATCACCGAAGACACGGTCACGCGAGGGACCAGTCTCTTAGAGGCCGTGCACGTCGCCCAAGAGGTCGGCGCCGAGGTCGTCTTGATCCTCGCGGTCGTCGACCGAGGCGGGACGGCTGAGGCGATGACGGCGAAAGAGGGGCTGACGTTTCGGGCCTTGTTCACTGCCGTAGACCTCGGCTTTCCTTACGAGGGCGCCTAGTCCGCGTCGAGGACGTCGAGGACCTTCGCTCGCCACGCGTCGAGTGCGGGGTAGTGGTCGGACGAAGTGTGTCCGAATCGAAGGATCAAAGCGTCGAGCGCGGGCACCACGTTGATCATCTGGCCCTCGTAGCCACTCGCCCAGTACGTGCCGTACTTGTCGCCCGTCACCCACCACTGCCAGGAATAGCACGAACTACTTTCGGCGTCGACGCTGAGGGGGACCTGCGCCGTGGCGGCCCACGCGCGCGAGACGAGCTGTTCCTCGTGCCACTGGCCACCGCGAAGGTAGAGCAGACCGAACTTCGCGAAGTCGAGCGCGGTGGCGTGGACGTAGCTCGAGGCGATGAAGACGCCCGTCGGATCGAATGTCGCCACGGCGCTGCTCATGCCCAGCGGCGCGAAGAGGTGCGACGCGAGATAGTCGCGGTAGGGCTCGCCGTGACCCACGGTGTCGGCGACGATTCGACTGAGCACGTTGGACGTGCCGCTCGAGTAGTTGAAGAACGTCCCGGGATCGTGGGCGAGAGGCAGTCGCGCCGTGTAGCCGGCCACGTCCTCTTGGCCCTCGCCGAAGAGCATCTCGAGCACGTTACTGGTCTGGCCGATCTCGTACTCTTCGACGAAGGCCAAGCCGTCACGCATCGCCAAGAGGTCACGAAGTCGAATCCGGTGTCGGGGATCGGTCGCGTCGCTCCACTCCGGGACCGGGGCCAGCTCGTCGGGGTCAAGTCGCCCTTCGTCGACGAGGGTGCCGACGATCATGTGCAACATCGACTTGGCCATCGACCACGAGAGCAGCTGGCTCGACGCGTTGATCGGCTCGGCCGGACGATCGAAGTACTCCTGCACGCCGGCGTAACGCTCGACGAGTACGCGCCCGTGTTGAATGACGACGACGGCGTTGGTGAGGGCGAGTTCATCCGTCGTGAACACCTCGTCGACCACGGCCTCGAGTTCACGTTGTCGCGGGTGTTCGCCTCGGGGCCATTCGGCGCTCGGCCACGCCACGTCCGAGGGCTGGGTCGCGAAGGTGGGCGTAATGAGGGGAAGGGCGTCGCTGGTCATGGGTCTTGAGCATTGTTACACGGCTCGACGTCACAGGTCATCTCTAGCGTTCGGGGATGGACAACGCCGAGGGACTCATAACCGCCCACTACGTCTATCGCTCGGAGGTCTTCTCCTCGCGCCATCGTCGCGAAGTGAGTCTCTACCTCGTCGCTCGCCTCGAGGGTTCGAACGTGGTGGCACGAATCGACTCCTTGGGCCTCGTCTCGACGCTGGAAAGATCGGGCGGGGCCAAGGTGAGCGGACAACGCGGCGTGCTGAAGGTCGTCGGCCCGTGGCGACAGACCACAAGTCGTCACCACTCGAAGGTTCTCGTCTCACCGATTCGAAACTGAGTCGCGAACGTCGCGAGGGGGACCCTCCGCGAATATGTGGTGGTCGAGACCGGCGTCGATCCGGTGACCTCACGCTTTTCAGGCGCGCGCTCTACCAACTGAGCTACTCGACCTCCTCGTCACCCCGAGGGGGTGAGGAGCGGACCTGACGGGATTTGAACCCGCGACCTCCGCCTTGACAGGGCGGCGTGCACTCCGAGCTGCACCACAGGTCCTCGGTGTTCTCGAGATCAAGACCCCGAGACGCGAAACGTCAGTCTATCCGTTGTTACTAAGGGCTCTCGAAAGAGATTGCTGACACTCGGACGATTAACTCGCGCTCGGCTTGACCAAGCAGAAGGGGTGGCCAACGGGATCGAGGAAAACGCGAAAACTCTCGCCCGGCTGAAAATCGGCCTTGATCGCGCCAAGACGAAGCGCGAGTGCCTCGCTCTCGTCGAGATCCTCCACCGTGAAATCGAGGTGTAACTGCTGGGGCACCGATCCTTCGGGCCACGTCGGCGCCACGTAGGAGGGGACTTTCTGAAAGCCGATCGTCGCGTGCCCGTGGTTGAGTAACTCGATCCACGTCACGTCCTCGACAGGAAAATCACCGAGCGGTTCGACCTCGAGGCCGGTTAACGCGGCGTAGAACGCGGCGAGTTCGAGTGGCGCGGGACAGTCGAGCGCGGCGACGGAGAATTTGACGGTGGTCATGAATGAAAGGTAGCGCAGGCGCCGTGACGTCGCTTCGAGCGCGAGATCCGATGCCAAGGAATCACTCGGGGTTCTGGCCAGCGGCCATGACCGTCATCACGGTGCCGTTCACGGGCTCGGTGAAGACGCAGAGCGCGCTGCCCGGCACGGGCATGTCCTCGATCAGTATCGCGCCGCCGAGACGGGGTACGGCCTCGTGTATTCGTTTGAGCGAGTCGACGACGAAGATCGGCTTCCACTGTGGGGAGTCGCCAGCCTGACCGTCCGACACGCTCGCGAACCACTGCTCTCCGTTTTGGAGGATTCTCATGTCGCCCTCCATCGTGGTGAGCGTGAATCCAGTGAGAGCGGCGTAGAACTCACCGGCCTTCTGGGGATCGGACGAAGCGTGGTCGAACCAACCCGGGGCGTTCTCTTCGTACTGGACGCCGAAACCGATGAAGGTCCCCGGTTGCCAGAGACCGAAATTCGCGCCGGTTGGATCGATGAGCACCGCCATGTGACCGAGATCCATCACTTGTGTTGCTGGCATCATCGCGCTGGCACCGAGTTCGGTGGCCCGTTGAATGGTGGCGTCGATGTCCGGCGTCGTGAAATACGTGGTCGCGACCCCGCGTCCGCCTTCAAAGCGACCGAGACCGAGAACCGGCGAACCGTTCGACGAGGCGATGGCGTAGAAAGCCATCTCGGGGCCGCCGAGATCCCACGTCCAATCGAAGAGTGCAGTGAGAAACGCGCGAAGGTCGTGATGCTGCTCTTCGGTCTCGACCATGACGTCGACCCAACAGGGCATTCCATTTTCGTGACCGGTGAATGTGGGCATCGCATCATCATGTCAGAAGAGTCAGCAGTGCGCCAGGGACTTTTTCGTTGCTCTTGGGCGTCGATGAGGTGAGCAAAGAAGTGGACGCGAGAGGATCGAACGTGTACGTTGAGGACTGAAAGTTCGCATCGCAAAGGATTCATCGGGGGGACCGTGAGCGAAGACACGATGTTGGGCGCGCCGACGCCAGTCCACGCTCACCAGCGAGAAAAAATCCAAATCGTCCCACTGGCCGGGCTGCCCGTCGCGGCCGCGGCCGTTGTCTTCGTCGCGCTCTCGATTGGCTTTAACTGGCGCTGGGGACTGATGTTCAATCACGTCGTCGGCGGCGGCCTTTGGACGGGTATCGATCTCTTCGTGGGGATGGTGATCGGCCCGATTCTCGGGAAGCTCTCGATTCCCGCTCGAGCGGAGTTCGCGGCTCGATTTATGCCAAAGATGGTCATCATCATGCCGACCGTGGTGATGATGACGCTCGCCACGGGCTTTCAGGTGGCGCGTCAGGCCGGCAATCTCGCCGCGTCCAGCCCCAATCACGCGTGGTTGATCGTGTCGTTCTGCGTCGTGGGCGTGATGGCCGCCGTCGCGCTCAGCGTTCTCGAGCCAGCGAACATTGCCGTGTTGTACGAGATGAACAAGCCAGTTCCCAACGGCGAACGAATCGGTCGGCTCATGAAGCGCTTCATCTACACCGCGGGCCTCACCGGCGTCATGCAGATCGCGACGCTGATCATCATGACGAGACTGGGGTCGCGATGAGCGTGTCGAGTTCACCTGCGCCCGTTGTTACGAGCGACCAACCCATGCCTCCCGTTGGATGGCTTAGTTCCTGCGCGCTCGGACTCGTGATCGTTGGCGGCATCGTCCTCGCCTCCTACGCCCCTCGCACGGCACCCCTCGGACTCGTCACCGCGCTACTCAGCGTCGCCATCGTGTTGATGGTCGTGGCGGCGGGGCTGCTCTCTCGTATCAAAGACTTCGCCTGGACCACGTTCGGCGTCGTCTTCAAGTGGGCGCTCTTGGCCTACGTCATCGTCTCTGGAATGATTGAGTTCGCCTTCGTTCACGACCACACCCGAGGTTCGTCACTGATTCTCGTCACGTTGATGTTGTCGGTCTTCGCCCTCAGCGTGCCCACGACGATCGCCTTTACGACCGCTCGCTTCGTCGATCCGGCGTAACCAACCACCGCAGGCAGGACCAACGGGGCGACGCCCTTCACGAACGTACGCGAGAGTCCCAACATGTGACGGAAACCACGACGCGAGAGGCTCCGACGCGCCGGTGGTTTCTCGATCTGTCCGAAGTGGTGGACCCGGGACGGGGACTGTTGCTACCAGCCTCCCGGATTACATCCATTCTGATCGGGTACCCATCCACCCGTGACCCTCATGCCGATGACGATCTGCTGTAGTGCGGACGCCTGACCGGCGAGCGGCGCGAATCGAGTGCCCCCGTAGGCGTTCCAGGTGCCGTTCGAGAAGCCGATCCCGGAGTATCGGGGGCCCGTCATGGACCAGTTGCCACCGACTTCACAGTTCGCGACGTTTTGCCACTCCGCGCGCAGTTTGCGCACCGTGACGCCCACCGACACTGCGTCGACGACGAGGGCTCGCACCGTGGGGTTTATCACCACGTCGACGTCGGGAGGGGCAACTCTTACGACCTTCTCTGTCTTGCTGGCTGCGGCGCCGGCGGGTTGGGTCAAAAGCACTAGGGGGATGAAAAGCCCCATAAGCAAGGCGAAAGGGATTCTTCGCACGGCTATCTCCTTGGTCTGTACACCACGTTCGAAACACTGTCGGGCGACGAGTCGCTGACGCACAGCACGAACCTTGGCGAGTTATTTGGAGATCCCCACCAAGGGGCACATTTGGGTTGGTCACCTTTTCCACAACTCTGTGGGGCGACGACGAAGCAGTCGTTACTGCCAGGTAAGAGCCTAGGCGCGGGCGTTGATGGGCTGTTGTGCAAAACGGGCGAAACTCAAGAGAAAACTGACTTGACGAGGTATAATAAGTTTGTCTTTTTTACCCAAAAAACACGTAAATCCCGGTCTGGACCGCCCAAAAGTGGTCTTTTGCCGCTCTTTCGCGGCGACCTCCCGGCAACCGCGATCGCTCGCTCAAAGGGTGGTGAGACCAGGGTTGCGTGTCGCGAGCCGGTCAGTGTCCACGAAGCTTGGTGTCGAACGCCTGATCGATTCGAACGGCCAGCAGCTTCTCGACCAATGATTTCGGTAACGGGGTGTCGAGGGCGAAGCGAAGGGTCCCTGTCGACGTGGCGTACGCTTTGACGTCCTTCTTCAGTTCTGGCAGTACCGATCCGCTGTGGGGGAAGTAGCTGAGGTGTTGTTTGAACGCGGCGAAGCCAGCCACGACTTTGTCCTGCAGTCGAAAGGCGGGCATGCCGTAGGAGATGATCTCGTCCGCTTCGGGCACGATCTCCATGATGGTCCTGCGCAACTCTTGCAAGGTCGAGCGCTTTGGCTCGTCGAGTGCCGCGAGGTAGTCGTCAATCTCTTTGCTCGACATGGAGGCATTCTCGTCCTAAAGTTCGCGTTCGTCAAGATGCTCGTCAGCCAACGAGTCGGTTCCGTATCCAACGTGAACCTTGGGCGATTACCATGTGCCGACTCTCAGAACTCGTGCGCCGCGTGCGACCGGCGAACCTAGGATGCCTAGCGAGAGCTAGGTAGAAGGAGCGAACAATGCCAACACGTAAGGCGCGCAGCACGTGGACCGGTGGTCTTCAAGACGGATCGGGAAAAGTCGAATTAGTGAGTAGTGGTGTCGCCACCTTTGACGTCTCGTTTCCTAAGCGAGCGGCCGAAGACGCGGACGGCACCACGAGTCCCGAAGAGTTGATCGCCGCTGCGCACGCCGCGTGTTACTCAATGGCCCTTTCGGCGGGCATCGCCGCCGCCGGCGGGACGCCCAAGTCGCTGGTCGTTGACGTCGAAGTGAGACTCGGACCCGACCCCGCGGGCGGCTTTCGCATCCCGGACATCGCGATTCACGTGCGTGGCACGGTCGACGGTCTCGACGAAGAAGGTTTCGTCAAGGCGGCGAACGACGCCAAGCTGGGATGTCCGGTCTCCAAAGCACTGACCGGAACGACCATCACGCTCGACGCGGCACTCGCCTAACGAGGCGAGTCGACGAGATCCTTCGTCGTTAGTTGTCACGGACCAATTTCTCGAGCGCCGGCAACGCGGCGTCGATCGTGGCACGTTCCTTAGCGCTGAGTCGGTCGAGTCGCGAACTCAGCCCGATCGTTCGCTCGTTCCATAGCTTGGCCAACGTCGCTCGACCAACGTCACTGAGGTCGACGACGCTCGCTCGCTTGTCATCAGGGTCGTCGCGACGCTCGAAGAGTTGCAGTTCCTCCAGGCTCGCCACGACCCGCGTCGCGGCCGGGGCCCCCATCGACTCGTACGTCGCCAACGTGCTGATACGCATTGGCCCGAACTCTTCCACCGTGGCGAGCGCGGAGATCTGTGACGGTGAGAGACCGGGATCGCCGTGGCGGCGAAGGGTTCGCGCGAGGCGCACGAGGGCCATGCGCAATCGCGCGGCACTGGTCCCGGTCTGAGAAGGCAGGTCGAGAGCCGTCATCGCGCGACCTCCGCGTCGTAGGCGATCTCGCCGGGCACCGCGCCGGAGCTCTCGGCGAGGTCGCCACCGTGCTTCGCGAGCGACTCTTGCGGGAAGATGTAGCGCTTACCGCGTAGTGCCGAGAAGATCGCACCCACGACCGCCATGGCGATCGCCATCACGAAGACGATGACCAGTCCATGGTGAAAGGGACTCTCTATGAGGTTCGGGAAGAACTTCTTGCCGGTCAGCGTGGTCCACTGCGCGCTCGTTACGTTGGTGGCGGCTTGCGATCCGAGCAGGCTCTTCAAGGGATTGAATCCCAAGAACGACGAGAAGAGACTGCCGACGGCGGGCATACTGGCCACGGTGTGGGCCTGCGCGGCGGCGACGCCGTGTGCGGTGAGACCCTTGATCATTGCCTTGGGCAGCGTGCTCGTCAGTCCAACGATCATCAACGAAAAGAAGATGCCAATGGAGAGAACCATGCCCGTGTTCATGAAGGCGGCTTGAATGCCGGCTGCTCCGCCGCGTTCGTTCGCCGGTACCGAGTTCATAATGGCAGCCGAGTTCGGCGCGGAGAACATACCGCCGCCCACGCCGTTCACGAAGATGAGGATGGCGAAGACCCAGTACGAGAAGTTCGTGGGCACCACGAGTAATCCGACGAAGCTGAGCGCGAAGATGCTGAGTCCGCTCGTGGAGAGCAGTCGCGCGCCGTGGCGGTCCGAGAGCCACCCCGAGATCGGCCCCGCGAGTAAGAAGCCCACGGTGAGGGGGAGGAGGAAGATGCCCGCCCACAGCGGTGTGTCGGAGTAGTTGTAGCCGTGCAGTGGCAGCCAGATGCCCTGAAGCCAGATGATGAGCATGAACTGCAACCCACCGCGCGCGATGGCGGCGAGGAGTCCGGCGACACTACCCATGAAGAAGGGGCGAATCCTGAAGAGCCGAAGGTTGAACATGGGTGCCAAGACCTTCAGCTCAATGACGAAGAACGACGCGAGGAACGCGACCGCGATCAAGAACGAGGTGAGGACGAGGGGCGAGGTCCAACCCATGGCGCTCGTTCCGTACGGTTCGATGCCGTAGACGATGCCCACCAAGAGCGCGGTGAGTCCCACCGCGAACGTGACGTTGCCCCACCAGTCGATCTTCGCGTGGGTGCGGATGCCGTTGTCACGAAGGCTCTTGTAGCTCCACACCGTGCCGATGATGCCGAACGGCACCGAAACCCAAAAGACGAGCCGCCAGTCGACAATCGAAAGCAGTCCGCCGGCGATGAGTCCGACGAACGATCCGCCAATGGCAGCGACCTGGTTGACGCCCATGGCGAGACCGCGCTGATCAGAGGGGAAGGCGTCGACCAGAATCGCGCTCGAGTTCGCGAAGAGCATCGCTCCACCCACGCCTTGCACCAGACGCCAGAGCACCAGCCAGAGTGCGCCGGTTCCGCCGTGGAGCGGGTCGGCCGCGAGCAAGACCGAGGCGATCGTGAAGACGAGGAATCCCAAGTTGAAGATGCGAACACGCCCGACGATGTCGCCCAGTCGACCGAGGCTGATGACGAGCACCGCCGTCACGAGGAGGTACCCCATGAGGAGCCAGAGAAGGTAGCCAACGTTGCCCGGCGACAGGGGATTGATGCCGATGCCGCGAAAGATCGCTGGCAAGGAGATGAGGATGATCGACGAGTTGACGACCGCCATAAAGACGCCCAAGGTGGTGTTAGTGAGGGCGATCCACTTGTAGCGATCGCGGTGCATTTCTTTCACTGGGGGCATTAAACGGCGCTCTCTTCCAAGGGATTTAGTTGCTTGACAACAAGCAAGTATAAGGGTGCGTCCGAACCAAGCGAACCTTGGTTGTCCCAAATTTGTTCTTCCAAGTTTCGCCGGCGCGCACGCATCTTCGCGGGTCGATCTTCGATCAGATTGGAATGCGAAGCGTCGTGCCGCGTACGACGTTGACAGAGAACTTGGCTTTGGTTAGCCTAACCTAAATGAAACTTTCGCCATCGCTCAGCGTGGGTTTCGTACCATCGTTCGCACGCTTGGCTTCCTGTTCACTTTTCACTCGTGGTGACGGCTAGATGTCGAGTCCGCACACCGCCACCGTTGACAAATACCTGGAGGCGATTCACTACATCGCTGCCGAAGGTGAAGTCGTTCGACCGAGTCGTCTGGCGTACTGGCTCTCGGTGAGCGCGCCGACGGTCAGTGACGCACTCGCTCGACTGAAGCGCGACGGCTGGATCGAGATCGGTTCTGATCGCAGCGTGACGCTTACCGAAAGCGGTGAGAGAACGGCGACCGAACTGGTACGTCGTCACCGAATTCTCGAACGGTGGCTCACCGACGTACTCGGCTTTGACTGGGCAAGCGCCGACATCGAGGCCGATCGCATCTCCTCGGCGATTTCGGACGCCGTCGTTGACCAGATCGACCTGTCGATGGGATCACCGTCCACCTGCCCCCACGGCAACGTCATCCCCGGGCGCGACGTACCTTACGGGGTGCTCATGGCGCTCGCGGACTTGGAGCTGGAGGTACCAGCCACGGTGCGGCGAATCTCCGAAGTGGCCGAACACGAGGCGCCGGCGTTGCTGTCGATGCTCGCCGAACACGCCATCAAAGAAGGTAGTGAGGTAAAAGTCGTCGCGCCAGTCCTCGGATCCAATGACGTAGCCCTCGTCGTCGCGGGCGAGCCGCTCACGCTTTCACTCGAAGCGGCGCAACTCATCTGGGTAGAAGCCGTCTAGAACTTCGTCGCTCGCGAAGTTCGATTGGTGAGCCGGTGCGACGCGCCATACTTGCTCCAATGGAGCAAGAGTTTCCGAGTCCCACCGTTCCGCGCGCGTCGCGAGGCGAAGTGTTCGTTGGCTACCTCGACTACTTTCGCTCGCGGGTGGTGGCGCGCGTTGAGGAACTTCCCGAAAGCGAACTCCGCCAGAGCCGACTGACGTCGGGTTGGACGCCGCTCGAGCTCGTGAAGCATTTGACCTTCGTCGAGATGAGGTGGTTGGAGTGGGGATTCGAGGGTCTCAGCGTGGCGAATCCTTGGGGTGACCGACGTGAAGATCGATGGTTCGTCGAAGAGAGCGAGACGCGCGAGGAACTGCTCGCGGCACTCATTGACCAGGGCGCACGAACACGCAGAATCATCGAGAACAATGACCTCGACGCGCTCGGAATGCCTGGGCCACGTTGGGATGGCGCCTCGTCGCCGTCGCTCGAGCGCGTCCTGTTTCATTTGGTGCAGGAGTACGCGCGACACCTCGGTCATCTCGACGTCGTCGTGGAATTGGCGGGCGGCTCGATCGGGGAGTAGTCGTTCGTCGAGCGCCGAGGGCGGCGTTGACGCGGTCCTAGGCTCGAATAGGTGAGAAGAAATCTCGTGGTGGTCGCCGCTGTCCCGTCGGAGAATGCGGTCAAGGCTGACTTCACAGCGCGCCCGGTTTCCTCCTCGTGACAAAGAATGTTTCGTGATGAGCGCTGAACGAACGAATGAAGTGGCGCTGCGGTGACGGCGAGCATCTGGGGCATGACGCCGCGCGAGAGCATCGAGGCCGAGTGTCTTCGAGTCGGAGCCTCGACGTTCCTCGCGAACTGCGTACAGATTCTCAGAGGCGGTGACGTCGACGAAGAGACGCTCCTCGCACTCGCGGGTCCGGGCGCCACAGAAATTCTTCGCGGTAAGGAGGGAGGCGTTTCGGGTTACTGGCCACGGGTGTGGGCAATGCGGGGATTCTTGTACGCCTGGGAGGACACGGCGACGCACGTCGTCCTCGAGGGGGCCAACGATCCGTCGTGGCGAGTGCGTGAGATGAGCGCCAAGGTGGTCGCTCGACGTGGCGTCGTCGACGCGTTCGACGCGATGGCTTTACTCGGAAACGATCCCGTCCTAAGAGTTCGAACTGCAGCGGAGCGCGCCCTCGTTCGCCTCGCTGCGTCCGAGACGTAACGGGTCTGTGACATTCGTCGCGAGTCGCCGACTAGAGGAACTGGTGTTGCGGTGAGCAGTTCGTCGACACGTTGTCCCCTTTGCACGTCGCGCAGAGCAAGATGAGTTTGCGACAGATGAGATTTGCGCAGTTGTAGAACTTGCTCGTCGGTGAGGTACAGCGTTCACACGCACCCAACGTCTTGGATTCGTCACTGAATTCATGATTCATCCGTGAATCGAAAATGTAGAGCGATCCCTCCCATAGTCCGTCGTCTCCGAACTCTTCACCGTAACGAACGATGCCCCCGTCGAGTTGGTACACCTCGCGAAAGCCGCGCTTCTTCATGACCGACGAGAGCACTTCACAGCGCACGCCCCCCGTGCAGTACGTGACGATGGGTCGATCCTTCAAGTGATCGAACTTGCCACTTTCCAATTCACCGACGAAGTCGCGTGTGGCCTTCACGTCGGGCACGACCGCGTTCTTGAATCGTCCGATCTTGGCTTCAAAGGCGTTTCGCGCGTCGAAGAACACGACGTCATCGCCACGCTCGTCGACCAAGGCGTTCACCTCACTCGGTTTCAGACGCACGCCTCCGCCCACGACGCCACGATGATCGACTTCGAGTTCGCCCGGCGCACCGAAGGTGACGATCTCGTCGCGAACGCGCACCCTCAATCGAGGGAAGTCGTCACCCGTCCCCTCGGACCACTTGAAATCAATCCCCTTGAATCCGGGGTACTCCTTGGTTCGCTTGATATACGTCGCGAGGGCCGACATGTCGCCGCCGAGCGTCCCGTTGATGCCGTGTGGTGAAAGGAGGATTCGACCCTTGAGCCCGAGTCGCTCACAGAGCTCACGTTGCCAAAGTCGAACCGCCTCGAGGTCGTCGAGCGGCGTGAAGCCGTAGTAGAGAATGACCTTTTGTGGTTCCACGTATTAATTTTAATCGGTGCGGCGTCGCGGACGTTTGGCGGGACGAGCTACCCCTTTCACTCATGACGCGCGGCTGCTAGACAGACATTCATGAGCACACGTCTACTGGGCCTTCGAACCGTCATCTACCCGGCACCCGACTTAGCGGCGGCGACGTTGTGGTGGACGGACTTCCTGGGCACGCCCCCCTACTTCGAAGAACCGTTTTACGTAGGGTTCAGCGTCGGCGGCTACGAACTCGGACTGCTGCCCGACGCCGACCCGGCGTCGGGCGCCCTTACCTACTGGGGCGTCGACGACGTCGCCATCGCCGTTGAGGGCGCACTCAACGCGGGCGCTTCAGAGCACGGTCCCGCGACGGAGGTCGGTGACGGCATCATCACCGCGACGGTACAAACTCCCGACGGATCGATCGTTGGTTTCATTTACAACCCCCATTTCTCGGCGTCGTCAACGGACTCCTCGAGCGGCTCTCTCGAGGAGTGAAGCGCCGAAAGTACCAAGTAGTACCGCTCTCGTGGCTGGTTTCAAGGTTTTTCAAGATTCCGTGAACATCGAGACCGGCTCGTCGGTATTCATTGGTACGACGCTGTGTATGGACAGTGCCTCGAACGAAGGAGTCATCGAATGACCAAGTCAGAGACGAAAAATCTACAGCGAAGTGGGTGGCGTGTGCGGGGGTCTCGCTACGGGGTCGCGGCCTTCGCCGCGAGCGCCGTGTTGCTCGCGCCAATGGTGGGCGCGTCCGGTGCGACGTCGCCGACACTGAAGTCGGCCAACGTCGCGGGTTTTCCCGGTGCGTTGGTGAATCACTCGTCGCGGACTATGTACGTGTTGAGTTCGGAAAGGGGCGCGAAGATCAAGTGCACGGCTGCGTGTACGCCGACGTGGCCACCCCTTCTCGTCAAGAGTTCGGTGACGACGGTGTCTCTCGGCGCTGGCGTGAAGGGAACGATTGGCTTCGTCAAGCGCAGTAAGACGATGAAGCAAGTCACGTTCAACTCGTTCCCGGTGTACACGTACCAGGGTGACAGCGGGAAGTTACAGTCGAACGGTGAAGGCATCACCGCTGACGGAGGTACGTGGACTCTCGTGAAGGCGAAGTCGAACTCGGCTGGTGCCACGGCCTACTCAAAGTCCACTTCGTCGGGTGCGACCACGACCACGACGACGTCGGGCGGAGGCGGGTATAGCTACTAAGTATGTCCACGCGACCCAAACTCATGCCTGAGAATGGTGCCCAGATTCACTCCTCGAGCGATTCGACACGGATCGACGCTGCCGACGTGGCGGGTGCACGCCACGATCGAGTGGCGCGGGTGAGCGCGGACCGTGAAGGCGGTCCCGAGGTCGTGGACGAAGCGAGTCTTCGAGAGGCGTTTCTCGCGCACGGCGGGGAGTTGTACGGCTTTGCGCGACGATCACTGAACTCCAAGGAAAGCGCTGAGGACGTCGTGCAAGAGACGTTCTCAAGAGCGTGGCGCTCGAGGTCTCGTTTCGACGCAACACTCGGTTCGCTACGAACGTGGCTCTTCACCATTGAACGGCGCGTGATTCTTGACGTCAGTGCTCGTCAGATGAAGACCAAGACGTTCCCCCTCGACCAAGGCAAGGAACCCTCCAGCGAAGATCACCTCGAAAAGGCCATGCTTGGTTGGCAGATGGAGTCGGCCCTCAAGCGATTAGACCCGGAACATCGAATGGTGGTTACCGAGCTGTATTTCAATGGCCGAAGCGGCAAGGAAGTCGCTGAACTCTTCGGGTTGGCCGAAGGCACCGTTCGAAGCCGCGCGTTCTACGCGCTTCGAATGTTGCGACTGCTGATGGAAGAAGCGGGGTGGGACCAATGACCGATCTCGGATGCGAGCGCTGGCACGAGCTCATCGCGATGCACGTGTTCGGCGATCTTTCTCCCGACGAGACGACCGGTCTCGTTGCCCACCTCGAGGGCTGCGTCGAGTGCCGGAACCTCGAGCGCGAGATGGCGACGACGTTCTCCATGTTGCGCTTCGTCGATCCCTCGAACGTTGAACCAACGGCGTCGGTACCCATCGACCTGACGAACCGGGTGCTCGGTGATCTGCGAAGTGGCGCCCGAGTGCTGCGCCGCCGCCAACGGGTGAAGGCCGCAGGAATCGGTGTCGTCGGCGCACTGGCGGCGGCGTTGATCCTGGTGACCGTCTTTTCGGGTAACGGCGCGCCTACGAAGCCGGTGGAACGGACCGTCGCGCTCCGAGGCATCACGTCGGCGACGGCCAGCGTCGTGTTGATCAAACGCAACTGGGGCACCTCGCTCGATCTTCGTGAACAGGGTCTGCCCGGTGGCGCGGTCTACACGGTGTCGATGGAGACCGCCAAGGGAACGTGGTGGACCGCGGGGACGTACCGCAGCGTCACCGGCAAGGCGGTGAACGCCACGATGGCCTGCGCCGTGTCCTTGAAGCAGATCACGGGTATTCGTGTCGTCAACGGATCGGGCGTCACGGTGTTGAGTAGTTACGGCGACGCCACGCCGGTCAGCTACCAATAGTCAAGTCAGCGCGCAGCGCACCGCCCACGTCACCGCCGTCCGACTAACGACGAGGTGACGTCGTTCGATAGGTCGCTCGGTAGGGTTGTGAGGCATGAAGCGGATTGGACTCATCGGAGGCATTTCATGGGAGTCGACTGCCTCGTACTACTCACTGCTGAACAAGATGACCGCGCAAGAGCTTGGCGCGTGGAGTCAGCCAGCCCTCCTCATCGACTCGCTCGATTTCAGTGAGATCGTTGCGTACCAGCAAAGAGGGGACTGGGCGACCCTCGGAGAGATACTCGCTGACTCCGCACGGCGCCTGGAGTCCGCGGGCGCGACGGTGCTCGCGATCTGTGCGAACACCATGCACAAGAACTTCGACGCCGTCTCGGACGCCGTCTCGATACCCGTCGTTGATATTCGAGACGCGTTGGCGCGCGAGGTCACAGCACTGGGCGCTTCGTCGATGTCCCTGTTAGGCACGAAGTACGTGATGGAGGGTGACTTCTTCTCCTCGCACCTCGAACGCGCGGGCATCAAGGTCGTCAAGCCCGTCGCCGAACAAGTTGACGTTCTTCAATCGATCATCTTCGACGAACTGACCCAAGGCGTCGTCTCGGACGAATCACGCAGCGTGTTGTTGGATATCGCCGAGGACTGTCGATCGCGTGGTGGCGACGTCGTCGGACTGTGCTGCACTGAGTTTGGACTGCTCATCAGCGAGGGCAACGCGCCGTGGCCATTCGTTGACTCGACGGTTGCTCACGTGAAAGCCCTGATGGACCATTGAGGCGCCGAAACCTCGATTCGCTCGACGCTACGCCGATGAGGCGTTTCGCCTCCTCCAAGAAAATCACCACCGGATTCGTTCTCGTGGTGGCGACCTGCGCGTACGTCACGATGTCGACGTCACGTGCTGACGCGACGGAGCCCGGTCAGGTCATCACGGTCCAGGTGGCCAACGCTCGATCGCAGTCGGCGGTGCTGCGAACTTGGAAGCTCCAGAGTGATGGTCGCTACGTTCAGGTGTTCGGACCCTTCATCGCGTTCGTTGGAAAGAACGGTGTCGGCCCAACGAGGGAAGGTCTTGGGAGAACTCCCGACGGAGTCTTCACGCTGACGCAAGCCTTTGGCAACCAGCCCAACAACGGAACCAAGCTGCCGTACTTTCGAGCGGGCGTGGACGATTGGTGGGACGAGAACCCCGCCACGGCGCTCTACAACCATCACGTCAAGAGTCCGATCTCACCGGGTGGGGACTCCGAGAACTTGTACGACGCTGGTCGCGCCTACGCGCACGCTGTGGTCATCAACTACAACACGGATCCCGTTGTCAAGGGGGCGGGGAGTGGATTTTTCCTTCACGTGAGCTTTGGTGCACCCACAGAGGGTTGCGTATCCATCTCCGAGAGCGAGTTGAATCTCGTGATGCGTTGGCTGCTTCCGGCGGATCACCCGGTCATCAGCATTGGTGTCGGCGCCGCGCCACTGGCGTTGGTGCAGACCTCGGGTTAGAACGCCAGGCGTCGAAATCGATCTCGAGGGAGGAAGTTCGAAAGTCTTCAACCGACAAGGTTGAATTGGCCTCAGCACTCCAAGGTGGAACTGCGAGTGAGAACGACGACTCGCGTCTTCACACCGGCACACTCCACGTCAATCGGGTGCCACCAGACTCGAGGCGTTCGACCACGAAGACGCCTTGAAGTTTCTCGGCACGTTTTCGTAGATTGACGAGTCCCAGTCCCGAGCTCTTGACGGGTGGCGTTTCGATGCCTACGCCGTTGTCGACGACCTCGAGGGTCACGGCATCAGCCACGCTGAGCGTGACGCCGAAGTGAGTAGCGCGGGCGTGTTTGCCCGCGTTAGTGAGCGCCTCACGAAGCACGGCGAGGACGTTGTCAGCCGTTCGTTGCGAAACGGCGTTGTCCACGGGTCCGTGAAAGACGACGTCGGCTCGAGCACCGAGCATCGGGGCGAGTTCCGTGGCGAGCTCGAGCACTCCCCGGCGAAGACCTCCCGGGAGGGCGCTCGCGCCCAGTTCGTAGATGGCGGTGCGAATTTCGTTCATCGTGACGTCGAGATCGTCGACGGCCCCGTCGACTCGGGCCACGACCTGATCGATGTCGCGCAGCCGCGCCGCCTCCTGGAGCTTCAGCCCGACGGCGAAGACACGCTGAATGACCCGGTCGTGCAAGTCGCGAGCGATGCGGTCGCGGTCGTCCGCCACACTCAGCAGTCGTACGCGGTCGTGCAAGCGATTGTTCTCAATGGCGATACCCGCGGCCTGGGCTAAGGCTTCGGCGAGAGATTCGTCCTCCTCGGAGAAGTCTGGCGCTCCCACCTTGTCGGTCAAGTACAGGTTCCCGTAGACCTCGTCGCGCACGCGCACCGGAACCCCGAGAAAAGACTTCATCGGTGGATGATGGGGCGGGACCCCGTAGCTGTCGGGGTGTAGCGCGAGGTCGTCGAGACGTAGCGGCGTGGCCTCGGTAATGAGTAGTCCGAGGACTCCGCGGCCGGTGGGTCGTGGGCCGATGAGGGCTTCGTCTCGTTCGGACAGCCCGACCGTTAGGAACTGGTCGAGTCCGGTGCGAGCTTCGTTCAGTACCCCGAGGGCCCCGTAGCGAGCGTTCACTAGCTCACACGCCTCTTCGACGAAGTGACGCAACAGTACCGAGAGTTCGACGTCCGCTTCGATCATGAGTACGGCGTCGACGAGACGGCGTAGCTTCGCTGAGTCTTCGATTTTGCTGTAGGGCACGGAACTGATGGTACTCATCGTCGATTGCTCCACCCACGGCACGGTATTGCTCGAAAGTCGAAGCGCCGGCCGAACACTGACACAATGGTCACTATGACGATACGAGTCTTCCTCCTCGACGACCATGAGATGGTACGTGAAGGAATCTGCAACTTCCTCGAGAGTGATGACGAAATCGAAGTCGTGGGACAGGCGGCCACGGTGGCGGAAGCCTTCACGCGCATCCCCTTGGCGAAACCCGACGTCGCGATTCTGGACGTGCGATTGGAAGACGGGAGTGGGATCGAGGTCTGTCGTGAGATCCGTTCCGCGCATCCCGAGATCGTCTGTCTCATGTTGACGAGCTTCGCGGACGATGAAGCGCTCTACGCCAGCGTGATGGCCGGTGCGGCCGGCTACGTCCTCAAGCAGATACGAGCACGCGACCTTATTGATGACGTGAAGAAGGTGGCGAGCGGAGCGTCGTTGATGGACCCACGCGCGATTGCTCGAGTGGTCGAACGAATTGCCAATCCGCCCAAGGCATCCGCCGCGCTCAGCCTTCTCTCGCCTCAAGAACGTCGTCTGTTGGACTTCATCGCGCAGGGTCTGACGAATCGTCAGATCGCGGAAGCGATGTTCCTGTCGGAGAAGACCATCAAGAACTACATGACGGGCCTGTTGACCAAACTCGACATGAACAATCGCACCGAAGCGGCCATCTTCGCCACGAGACTCAAGGGCGACACTCCGGGACCAGCGACGTCAGACTAAAGAGGACGTTGTCGCGTCAACTCCGTGAGGTTAACGCCGTGATCGGAGAGCGCGCGTTCGAGGCGACTTCGCTCCTCGCCAGGGTGCGCGAAGTCCACGGCCCGCGCGACAATGCCGTGCGCCGCGCAGAGTTTTATCAATGCGCGGTCGTAGGCAATCTCCTTCGCGAGCGTTAGATACGCGTCATCCCCGGGCGACGGTGTCGCGCTGAGCATCTCGATGCGGCACGCGAGCACGTGATCAAACAGGGCTCCGGCGTTCAACTCTCCGTCCCAGCTCGCCAGCGCGTTCGTCAAGAGATCGGCGTACATCGAGGCGCTGGTATTGCGCTCTTGCCCCGTTACTTCCATCTCGTCACCGTCGTCTCTGGTTGGTGTATTAGTTCGTCTCGTCGCTCACTGTGTCAAGACGACCTTGATGGCGCCAGTATCGGCAGCGCGCGCGTACACGTCGTACGCGGTCATGATGTCATCGAGGGCGAAGTGGTGTGTGGCGAAGGGCGAAGCGTCAACCTGGCGCGACGAGACCAGCTTCAACAGTGTCGGCGTCGAATACGTGTCGACGAGCCCTGTCGTGATCGTTACGTCACGCGTCCACAGAGACTCGAGGTGCAACGTCGCTGGCTTGCCGTGCACACCAATGTTGGCCACGTGACCTCCGGGACGCACCAACGCCGTGCAGAGTTCGAAGGAGGCCGGCACGCCGACCGCTTCGATGGCGACGTCAACGCCGAGGCCGTTCGTCAAGCCGTGGATGTACGCGAGCGCGTCTTCGCTCGAGTTGTTGAACGTCAGGTCCGCACCGAATCGCTTCGCCGCGTCGAGACGCGCGTCGGCGAGGTCGATGGCGATGATGCTGCTCGGCGAGAAGAGCTTGGCGCCCGTAATGGCTGAGAGCCCGATGGGTCCAGCGCCCACGACGGCGACGATGTCACCGGGTTGGACGTGGCCGTTGAGGACACCCACTTCGTACGCGGTCGGCAGGATGTCGGCCAACATGAGGATCTCTTCGTCGCTGACGCCCTTCGGTACTGGGTACGTGGAGGTGTCGGCGAAGGGTACGCGAACCAGTTCGGCCTGCGTGCCGTCGATGAGGTGGCCGAGGATCCAGCCGCCGCCGCCGAGGCACTGCCCGAACCGGCCGACGCGACAGAACCGACAGGTCCCACACGCCGAGATGCACGACACCAGAACGCGGTCGCCAGGCTGGATGTTCTTGACCGCCGTACCCACCTCTTCGACCGTCCCGACGGCCTCGTGGCCGAGGATCCGGCCGGGCGTAACCTCGGGAACATCGCCCTTCAGGATGTGGAGGTCGGTGCCGCAGATGGTCGTGGCGTCAACCCGAACGACCGCATCGGTGTCGTCGATGAGTGTTGGGCCCGGTACTTCGTCCCAGCTCTTGTCGTTGGGCCCGTGATAGACGAGTGCTTTCATGGTGTCACACTTTCGTTGGTCGGGATGTCGATCGGCTGCACTGCTAGTTCTTCAGCTTGAGCGTGTTGTAGCCGTGGGAGTAGGGCCATTGGTCCCCCGGACGGCGCTGGATGTCATCGCTGCAGGATGAACACCCGAACACCAACGTCATGTCGTGGGTGTAGGGTCGAAAACAAGACACGGAATTGAGACCCCCGGACCGTGCTGGATACAGGTGATCTAGCTGGCATCGTTCCTGCGGCGTCGCCCAGGGTCCCGACTGCGCGGCAAGTTGCGCTTACCGAGCAGGAGGTTGTGTGATGTTGATTTGGGCGTGGATCAAACGGCGGCGGGCCGCCAAAGCGACCAAGGCGGCAGCGTTGGAGACCGAAACGAAGGGCGCTACATCCGCGTCCACTGACGATCACCCGCGGTGAAAACCCATTGATGGATCCCAGGAACTGTCGCGCCTTCGGTACGTGGTGCGGGCTGGAGGACTTTCAAGAACCTCCGCCTTCAGCGAAGAAGTCCTCCAGGTAGGCAGCCACGATTTCGGCTAACCCGCGGTCTCGCAGGAGCCCCAGTTCGGCGGCGCGGTCCGACGATGCATGCTGGGCCCAGGTGGCGAAGATCGCCTCTACCGCAGGATCTGGACGGAAGGACACAGGCCCTAGAGGACCGGGGACCACCGCTGAGAGGCCCTCGATCATCTCCTGGGCCGTCAGCTCGAGCGCCGGTAGGTTTAGTGCGCGGTCCGGGCCCAGCGCATCGGAGCCGAGCTCGTGGAGGCGGACAAGGTTCTCGACCACCGTCCTGTAGCCCGCTAGCGGGACGCGCGTCCCGGGGTCGACTGGGACAATGCATTCCTCGCCGTTTAGCCGTTCCCGGAAGATGCCGCTAACCCAGGAGGAGGCGGCAGCATTGGGCCTGCCCGGGCGGATCACGACGGTCGGGAGCCGTGCCGTGCGCCCATCTAAGAACCCTTTGCGCGTGTAGTCATTAACGAGCAGCTCGCAGATGGCCTTGGTCGTACCGTACGTGGTACCGGGTGTGAGCTTGGTCGAGTCCGTGGCCACCTCCGAGGGCGCCAGGCCGCCGAAGGCCGCAATGCTGCTCGAGAACACCAGACGCGGGCGCGAACCCCGGGCACGGCAGGCCTCGAGCACCGCCCGGCCTCCGTCCAAGTTGACCCTAAGTGCGGCATCGAAGTCCACTTCGCACTCCGCGCTCACCATAGAAGCCAGGTGGAAAACCGAGATATCGTCTTGATCAACCACCTCGCGGAGCCGCCCGGCGTCGGCAACATCGCCGGTCATCAATTGAGCGCGACCATCAAGGCCCGGGAGCATCTTGGGCGGGACCTTGCTGTCGAACAGCACTATTTCGTCAACGGGCTCTGGCGTGTTTGAGGCGCCCGTGAGCTCGCCCGCAGCGAGCAAACGTCGTGCCAGCATTTGCCCGAGGAAACCTCCGCCTCCAGTGATCACGACTTTCATGGTCTTCGACGCTAGCGGCTCAGCCGCGCCCGATGAGC
>PMOI01000006.1 GCA_003162475.1 Acidimicrobiaceae bacterium | reverse complement strand
GCCGGCGTGATCGAAACCTTCACGCGGGCCTACTTTGGTCCCGACATCGCCTCGCGACTGCGTCCGGGCTACTTCCCCTTCACTGAGCCCTCCGCCGAATTCGAGGTGACCTGCACCATCTGTCGTGGTGACGGGTGCCGCACGTGCTCCTTCACGGGGTGGATCGAACTCGGGGGGTGCGGAATGCTCGACCCCGCCGTGCTCGACGCGGTGGGTATTGACGGTGAGGAGTGGAGCGGCTTCGCCTTTGGATTCGGCATCGACCGTTGCGCGCAGATGCGCCACCAACTGGGCGACATGCGCGCGCTGATCGAGAACGACACGCGTTTCTTGGAGCAACTCTCGTGAAGATCTCCTTGAACTGGCTGCGCGAATTCGTCGACTTGCCTGAGTCGCTCGACGAACTGCGCGCGACACTCGACGACCTCGGCCTCGTCGTCGAAGGCGTGCACCACGTGGGCGACGGACTGAGCGACGTGGTGGTCGCGCGCGTGGACGAGATTCGCGCCATTGAAGGCGCCGATCGCATCCGCTTGGTGGTCGTCGACGCGGGCGGCGGTCCGCTCGAGATCGTCTGTGGAGCGATGAACTTCGCCGTGGGAAACTACGTGCCCCTGGCCCCCGTGGGCGCCGTGCTGCCCGGAGGTTTCGCGATCGCCGAGCGCACCATGCGCGGCGTGACGTCGCACGGGATGCTCTGTTCGTCGCGCGAACTGGAATTGGACGACGACCATCAAGGACTTATGGTGCTCGACGACCTCATTGATCCACACGTCGGCGAGGGACTTCTCGCGGCGCTCAAGATCACACCCGACGTCATCTTTGACCTCTCGGTCGAGATCAATCGTCCCGACGCCTGGTCAGTAGAGGGCGTGGCGCGCGATCTCGCCACGAGACTTCGCCGTCCCCTGCGCGAGCCGGCGCTCGCCACGACCAACGACACGACGCCGACGGACTCGTTCGCCGCGGCGGGCATCGACGACCCTGATCTCTGCGGGCGATTGAGCGTGTCGGCACTTCGTAACGTACGAGTCGTGCCCTCACCTGCGTGGGTCGCGCAGCGTCTCCAGAATGCCGGGATGCGACCGATCTCGAACGTGGTGGACGCCTCGAACTACGTGATGTTGGAGTTGGGTCAGCCCACCCACCCCTACGACGCCGCGCACGTGTCAAAGCGAACGCTCAGAGCGCGTCGCGCTCGAAACGGCGAGACCTTGACGACCCTCGATGGTGTCGAGCGAGAACTGGCCAAGAGCGGTCGCGGTCTCGGTGATACTGGCGAAGACTGCGTCATCGTCGACGGTGACGACCACGTGTTGGGACTCGCGGGTGTCATGGGCGGCGCGGCCAGCGAGATCAGTGCTGGTACGACGGATGTCCTTCTCGAAGCGGCCTTCTTCGATCCGATGACGATCGCGCGTTCGTCGAAGCGCCACGGACTGCGCAGCGAGGCGTCGAATCGTTTCGAGCGCGGCGTTGATCCACACCTGGCCCTTCGCGCGGCGGCCCGCTTCGTGCAGATCCTCTCCGAGAGCGTGCCCGAACTCATCTGGTTAGCGGACCCGATTGACGTCTGGGGCAGCGTACCGACCCCACCCACGATCTCGCTGCGTGACGCCGACGTGCAACGCCTCTTGGGCGTGTCCATCGATCGCGACGAGGTCACGACACTCCTACGTGGGTTGGGCTTTGGCGTCAAAGAGAAGAAGCAGCACCTCAAAGTCACGGCTCCGAGTTCCAGGCTCGACGTGCGTGAGGGTGATCTCGGACGAGCGGACGTGATCGAAGAGGTTGCCCGTCTCTACAGCTATCGACGTCTGCCGCGTCACAGTCCCACCTGGCCCGAACTTGGCTTTCTCACCGCACGCCAGCAACTGCGCCGTCACGTACGAGACGTGGTCGTCGACCTCGGCGTGACCGAAGCGTGGACGCCCACCCTCGGCAGCGACGCCGACTTTGATCTGTTACAGCCGGGCATCGCGCGCGTTCGCGTCACGAATCCGTTGGCGTCCGACGAGTCGGTGTTGCGCGCGACGATGCTGACGGGACTCGTTCGCGCGTGGGCCAAGAACTTCGAACGCGGAACCGGTGACGTGATCCTTGGCGAGTTCGGCGTGGTCTTTGAGCACCCGAGCGTGGCGTCAACGCCTCGCGTCACGAGAGGCGGCGCCGGGGGATCGGTGTCGTTGTCGTTGCCCCAGGAGAATGAGCGGCTCACCATCGTGCTGGCTCGTCCAGAAGACGACGCGCGAAGTGCCGTGGCCCTGTGGGACGTGCTCGCGCACCGTCTTGGTCTCCTCGACGTCGTGGTGCGATCGACGGGCAACGCACCTCGAGGGCTGCACCCGAGTCGAACGGCGGAACTTGTTGATCGTGCATCCGGGTCGTTGCTTGGATACGTGGGCGAGGTCGACTCGGAACTGGTGAGAGCGATCACCGCCGTCGTGCCGCTCCGTCGTCTCGGTGTCCTCGACGTCGACCTCGACGTGTTGGCCGACACCGCGGCGGCGACGCGAACCTCGTCGTTCGTCCACGTCCCGAGCCGCTACCCCAGTGCCGTGATCGACCTCGCGTTCGTGACGCCGCGGTCGGTGAACGCCGGCGATCTGGCGTTCGCCCTGCGCCACGCCAGCGATCTGGTCGAAGAAGTGACCCTCTTCGACGTCTACGAGGGATCGGGACTGCCCGAGGGTTCGCGCAGTTTGGCCTACAACGTTCGACTGAGTTCCGAGGAGCACACCCTCAGTGACGACGAGATCACGCGGGCTCGAGCGGCCCTCATTGAGATCGCCGCGTCACTGGGCGCGGCGCTTCGCTAGGAGGACACCATCGACCACGCCGAGACCGAGTTCGTCGCGCTCAGTGATCAAGGGCGTCGATTCGCCAAGGACTTTCGCGTCCGACTGAGCGACGCGGACGACGAAGGACGGTTGCGATTGGACGGCGTCGCGCGGTACCTCCAAGACGTCGGAACCGACGACTGGATCGAAACGGACGCCTCGTCGGACATTGTCTGGATCGTTCGGCGCACGTCGATGCGACACGTCGAGGGCGCGCGCTGGCCGCGCTACCTCGACGACGTCACGTTGACGACGTGGTGCGGTGGTGTCGGCGCGGCCTGGGCCGAACGCCGGACCAACTTCGAATTCGAAGGGCAACTCCTGCTCGAAGTCGCGGCGCTGTGGGTGCCCACGGACGTGACGGGTCACCCGGTGCGGGTGCGACCAGAGTTCTTCGACGTCTACGGCGAGGCGTGTCGCGCGCGAAAGATCTCCGGGCGGGTGACGATCCCCGCTATTCCCGACGACGCGAGGTATCGAGCGTGGCCGCTGCGCGCGGCGGACTTCGACATCATCCAACACGTGAACAACGCCGCCGTGTGGCTCGCCGTCAGTGAAGTACTGAAGGTGCCAATCCACTACGTCAGCGTGACCCACCATCGCGCCCTCGAGCGAGACGACGAGGTAGTGCTCGCCGACGCCCCCGGACGACTGTGGCTCCTCGTGGACGGAGCGGTGCGCGTCTCGGTGGAGTACGCGCCCACCTAGGAGACGAGTACGGGCTCGCGACTACTCGTGGCGAAGACGCAGCCGATGATGACGAGGGGAAAGCCCACGAGAATGCCGGCGGTGAGAGGTTCGTGGAGCCCCACGATGCCCAAGACCACTGCGATCGCCGTGTTGAAGTAGGTCACGACCGTGGCGCGCGTGGCGCCGACGTCCTTCACGAGTTCGAAGAACACGAGAAACGCTCCGGCCGTGCAGACGACCGAGAGAACCGCGACGCTGCTCCATGTTTCGCCGGACACGTGCGCGGGAAGATGGAAGAGGTCCCACGGAATCCAAGAGAGTGCCACGATGGCCGTCGCGCCCAGCACGACGGTCGGTCCGGGCACGTGCTTCAGTTTCGTCGCGAGGATGATCGGCCCGATCGTGTAGCCCACGCAGACGACCATCATGAACGCGATCCACGTGAGGGTGCCGCCGCGCAGGTCGAGTCCGACGAGAAAGCCAACGCCCACCGCGCCAATGCCGAGTCCCAGGTAGCGCCGCGGCGCGATGTGGCCTTCGGTGCGACGAATCCGCTGACCAATGACCGAGAAGAGTGGCACGCAACAGATCAGCAGGCTCGTGAGCGAACTGGTGATGTGTCGTTCCGCCGTGGCCATCATGTACCACGGGACACCGAACTCCACGAAGCCAAAGATGGCTATCCACTTGATGTTCTTCCAGAGGGTGGGGAGTTGCTTTTGGGCAACGACGAGTGGCAAGAGTAGGAGAGCGGCGGGCGCCGTTCGGGCGAAGACCAGGACCCCGGGATCCAGCTGACGGACCGCGACTCGGATGAGCAGGTAGGGGATTCCCCAAATGACCGCCATTGCGAGAAAGTACGCCCAGCCCCTTCGTGACATGGAAAGAGCCTAGCCCGGCGGGAAGAAAGTTGCACTTTTGCTCTCTCGTGTGCATAAAATGACATATGCGCGTCGGAGTCATGGGAGCAACCGGGTACGCCGGGACGGAGGTGCTTCGTCTCGCGGCGTCGCATCCCGACCTCGAGGTGGTCGTGGCAGGTGGTTCGTCGAGCGTTGGTAAGCGTGTGGCCGAGCACACGCCCGCTCTCGCGGCCGCCTACCCGGCACTGATGGTGGCATCGTCCGAGCGCGTTCTCGACAGCGATCTCGACGTCGTCTTTTTAGCGCTGCCTCACGGTGAGAGTCAAGCCTTCGTACCCCAATTGCTCGCACGCGGCGTGCAGGTCGTGGACCTCGGCGCCGACTTTCGCCTGAAGGACGCCGACGACTACGTGCGCTGGTACGGCCAGGAACACCGCGCGAAAGATCTCTTGTCGAGCGCGGTCTACGGTCTTGTCGAACGCCATCGTGACGAGCTTCGAGGCGCCACGCTCATCGCGGTGCCCGGGTGCTATCCGACGGCCAGCGCCCTCGCGCTTGGTCCCTTCTGCGATCAGGGACTCGTCGAGCGCGAGAACATCATCGTGAACGCGCTCAGCGGTGCGTCGGGCGCCGGGAGGGCCACGAGTGACCGGTTGCACTTCTCTCGCCTCTCTGGCAACGCCGAGGCCTACGGCCTCCTCACGCACCGCCACACACCCGAGATCCAACAAGAGATTGGCGCGACGCTGCTCTTCACGCCCCACCTCGTGCCCGTGAGTCGTGGCATGCTCGTCAGCGCGTACGCCCGCGTTACGTCACCAACCTTCGACACGGCCGACGCGCTGGCCCTGCTTCGCTCGACGTACGCGGACGATCCCTTCGTAGTCGTGACCGACGACGCACCCACGCTGAAGGACCCACTCGGCAGCAACCTCTGCTTCGTCAGTGCTCGCGTCGATGAGCGAACGGGTTGGTTGCTCGCCATGAGCTCCCTCGACAATCTCACGAAGGGTGCTGCCGGACAAGCCCTGCAGGCCTGGAACGTCGCGACCGGTCGCGACGAGACGCTCGGGCTCCCACTCATAGGACTCACGCCGTGAAGAGCTACGTGGTGAAAATCGGTGGCCACGCGCTCGATACGCTGCGCCCGGACTCGGAGGTGCTCGTCGCGCTGGCGTCCGACGTCGCCGCGTTGCGAGACGAGTCCACCCACGTCGTCGTCGTGCACGGCGGGGGACCACAGATCCAGTCGCTGCTCGACGCCGTCGGACTCGAGAGTCGATTCCACGAGGGACTGCGCGTCACTGACGACGCCACGATGGAGATCGTCGCGATGGCGCTCGCTTCAGTGAACCTCCGCCTGGTCGCGGCCCTCAACCGAGCCGGACTGGCGAGCGTCGGCCTCACGGGCGCGGACCAATCACTCATGTGCGCCGCCGCACTCGGACCCCCCTGGGGTCGTGCGGCTTCGGTGCCAACGGTCAAACCTGATCTCATCGAGACGCTGTGGGCGAGCGGTGTCACCCCCGTCGTCAGTTCGATCGTCACGGACGAGCACGGTGACCTGGTGAACTGCAACGCCGACGCCGCGGCCGGCGCGATCGCCGGCGCGATGCAGTGCGAAGCGTTGGTGCTCTTGAGCGACGTCGATCAGTTGCGACGCGATCCCTCGGACGAAAGTACGTCGATGGCCGTCGTGACGAGAGATGAGGTGGTACGCATGATCGACGAGGGCTCCATCCTCGAAGGCATGCGGCCCAAGATGACCGCGGCCCTCGATGCCCTCGAAGGCGGCGCGCGTCGGGTACTCATGGCGAACGGTACGACGCCACACGCCTTTCGTGACGCGCTCGCGGGCTCGAGCAGAAGGACGGAGGTCGTCCGGTGACACGACATTTCATAGCCATCGACCAATTGGACGACAACACGTTGTCATCGATCTACTCCTTGGCGACGTCGCCCTTCGACGACGAGACGATGAAGGGTCAGGGCGTGGCGCTCATCTTCGAGCGTCCGAGCCTTCGTACCCGGGCCTCGAGTTCGTCGGCAGTGTACGAACTCGGCGGCTACGCCACGTTCTTCGGTGACGAGGAGATCGGTCTCGACCGACGCGAATCGGCCGAGGATGTCGCTCGGACCATCTCCGAGATGTACTCGATCGCTGCGTTGCGCATTCGCCAACACGGCGTCTTCGCGCGCATGCGCGAGGCCACGAACGAGCGACTCTCGCTCATCAACCTGCTGAGTGACGCGTCGCACCCCACGCAGGCCATCGCGGACGTTCTCACCATCGCTGACGAATTCGCCGGTGGCGACGTCACCGCGCTCGCTGGTCTCGAAGTGGCGTACGTCGGCGACGCGACGAACGTCACGCGCTCCTTGGCAGTGGCCCTCCTGCGCTTGGGTGTGAACGTCACCGTGGCTGCGCCCGAGGGCTACCAGCTTTCAGTGGGGGGTGCCGAGGATCCCCAAGCCGTGGACGGTCCGGGGGCGTTGCGACTGACCGACAACGCCCACGAAGCGGTAAAGGGCGCCGACGTCGTCTACACCGACGCGTGGGTCTCGATGGGTTTTGAAGAGGAGACGGCGAGTCGACGTTTCGATCTGGCGAACTTTCAGGTGAACGTGCCCCTGATGAGCTTGGCGAAGGAGCACGCGATTCTGATGCACTGTCTGCCGGCGCATCGTGGTGACGAAGTGACGAACGAAGTATTGGACAGCGGACAGTCGCGTGTCTGGCGACAGGTCTTTCACCGTCGTTCGGCGATGATCGGCGTGTTGCGCTGGATAAAAGGAGAGTCATGACCAAGACCCAACGACAGCACCGCATCGGTGAACTCATCGATCACGACGTCATCTCTACTGCGGCCCAGATCGTTACGCGGCTGCGTGACGAAGGCATCGCCGCCACCCAAGCGACCGTGACGCGCGACCTCCAAGAGCTCGGCACAGTGAAGATTCGAGACGAACACGGGGCCCGGCGCATCGTGATGGCCGCTTCACCCAAACTCGCGCCCGCGCCGCACGATCACCTTCGACGCATGATGGGCGAGTGGGTCGTGTCCGTCGAGAGTTCGGCCAACCTCGTGGTGGTGCGAACGCCGCCGGGCTGCGCGCACGTCGTCGCGTCGGCGCTGGATCGCAGCGCGCAGCGCGGCGTGCTCGGATCGGTGGCCGGTGACGACACGATCTTGGTCATCGCCGCGGAAGAGCACGGCGGAAAGTCGTTGGCAAACGAGTTTCGCGTACTGGCAGGATTGAGTGAAGTAGTGAGCGAACAATCGAAGGGAAAGTAGAGATGGCCAAGCGAGTTGTACTTGCCTACAGCGGAGGGCTCGACACGTCGGTGGCCGTTCGCTGGATGATCCAAGAGTGGGGCGTGGAGGTCGTCTGCGTCTTGGTGGACGTGGGCCAGGACGTCGACAGCTCCGAGAGCTTCGACGACATCAAGGCGCGCGCCCTGGCGGCTGGAGCGTTGGATTGCGTGATCGTCGACGCCAAGCGTGAGATGGCCGAGGAGTTCTGCGCCAAGGCCATCGCCGCCAACGCGCGCTATGAAGGCAAGTACCCACTGGTGTCGGCGCTCTCTCGACCGGTCATCGTCCGTCACCTCGTCGATCAAGCGCGCAAGTTCAACGCGCAGGCCGTCGCGCACGGCTGCACCGGTAAAGGCAACGATCAGGTGCGATTCGAAGTGGGCACTCACGCCCTCGCCCCCGAACTCGAGGTACTCGCGCCCGCTCGTAACTGGGGCATGACCCGGGCCGACTCGGTGGACTTTGCCCAAAAGTGGGAGATCCCCATTAAGGCCACCAAGGAGAAGATCTACTCCATCGACGAGAACCTCTGGGGACGGGCCATCGAGTGTGGGGCCATCGAAGACCCGTGGGCGGCGCCCCCCGAGGAGCCCTACACCTTGACGCGCGTGACCAACTTCGAACCGGTGGAACTCATTGTCCACTTCAACGAGGGCGTGCCGACGGGACTCGACGGGGTGTCGATGGACCTTGCGGAGTTGATCGCCACGTTGAACGTGCTGGCCGGTTCGACGGGCTACGGGAGACTCGACATGGTTGAGAATCGCCGCGTCGGTATCAAGAGCCGCGAGGTGTACGAATGCCCGGCGGCGCTCGCGCTGATCGCGGCCCACTCGGAGCTCGAGGACATGGTCCTTGAACGCGACGTGGCCCACGAAAAGACCCGTCTCGAAACGCGCTGGGCCGAACTGGTCTACGACGGCATGTGGTTCTCGCCACTAAAAGAGGCGCTCGACGCCTTCATGGCTGATACCCAACGTCACGTCACGGGCGACGTCCGCCTCCGCTTCGAGGCGCCCGGGCTTCTTCGCGTGGTGGGACGACGCAGTCCGAAGGCTCTCTACGACTACGGATTGGCGACCTACGACGCCGCGGACACGTTCCGTCACGCCGACGCGGAGGGTTACGTGCACATCTACGGGCTCGGCGTGAAGACGTGGGCCACGCGTCAGGGCGCGAAGAACGCCACGCCGCCGACGTCATGACGCTCTGGGGCGGCCGTTTCTCGGTCACGATGGACGAGACGCTCTGGAACCTGTCGGAGAGCTACTCCTTTGACTACGTGCTCTACGAGCACGATCTGCGCGGCAGTAGCGCGCACGTGCGAGGTCTCGCCGCGGTAGGTCTGCTGAGCGAAATTGAGAGCGCGACGCTCCTCGCCACGTTGGAGGAGATTCGCGAGGAGTTCGAAAGCGGATCGTTCGTTCGCGCGCCCGGCGACGAAGACATCCATACGGCGATCGAACGCCGCGCGACCGAACTCGCCGGCGACGTTGGCGCCAAACTCCACACCGGTCGAAGTCGCAACGATCAAGTCGCCACCACGTTGCGACTCTTCTCTCGTGACGCCCTCGGTGAGATCGCGCGCGCCGGTCTCAGTCTCGTGGGAGTCCTCCTCGAGATCGGCGACAAGAACGCGAAGGCCTATCTTCCGGGTTACACACACCTCCAACGCGCCCAGCCGGTGCTGTTGAGCCACCATCTGAACGCTCACGCTTTCGCTCTCTTGCGCGACGTCGATCGTCTCCTCGACGCCCGAGATCGCTTGAACGTCTCACCGCTCGGCGCCGGCGCGCTCGCCGGCACGTCGCTCGCGCTCGATCCCACGGTGGCGGCGGCGATCCTCGGTTTCGACGCGCCCTTCGCGAACTCAATGGACGCGGTAAGTGACCGCGACTTCGTCGCTGAGACGCTCTTTGACGTGGCGCTGATGGGCGTGCATCTCTCACGTATGGGCGAGGAACTGGTGCTGTGGACTTCAGCCGAGTTCAACTTTGCCTCCCTGGGCGATGATTTCACGACCGGTTCGTCGATGCTGCCCCAGAAGAAGAACAGTGACGTGGCCGAACTGGCGCGAGGCAAGAGTGGGCGTCTCATCGGCAACCTAACCGGCCTCCTCGTTGTCTTGAAGGGACTGCCGCTTTCGTACAACCGAGACCTCCAAGAAGACAAGGAACCCCTCTTCGACTCGATTCGTCAGATTCTCCTTGTGCTTCGCGCGCTGAGCGGCGCGTACCGTTCGATGACGTTTCACGACGACGTCGCCAAGGCCGCCGCCGACGATCAGTTCTTGGTGGCGATCGATCTCGCTGAAGAACTTGTTGCCGAAGGAGTTCCCTTTCGCCAGGCGCACGAGAAGGTTGGAAAACTCGTCGCGCAAGCCGTGGCGTCGAATCGACCACTTCGCGACGTCGTTGCCGCGACGCCGGACGTTCAGCGATTCAATCACCTCTTCGACGACGGCGTTGCGCTTCGCCGACGGCGTTCACCGGGGGCGTCAGGTCCCAGCGCGAGTGCCGAGCAGGCGCAACGGCTTCGTCTCGAGGTCGAAGCCGCGAGCGAGCGCGTCTAGCGCCCACGGCCGTCTGTCACAGGTCCACGTCAGAGTGGAAGAGTGCCACTAAACGTCGAAATCAAAACCTACAGTGAGAGTGCATGGTCGAGCGACTCCTAACTCCATCCAAAATCTCATCGTGGCTCGGTTGCGGGCACTACCTGTCGCTCAGCAATCAAGTGGAGTCGGGACTGCTGACGGCCCAGCGAACGCCCCTAAACGACCTCGCGGAACTTCTCATTGACAAGGGCAATCAACACGAGTCGAACTGCCTTGACGACTACGAGGCGATGGGCAAGACCATTTACGAGGTGCCTGGTCGAAACGCCGCCGAACCATTCCAGCAGTGGGTCGAGCGTGTAGGCAATCCCATGGAGAAGGGCTTCGACGTCATATACCAGATGCCCTTCGTGCACGACGGGATTCGAGGGATCGCCGACTTTCTCGTACGCGCGGAGGGTACCGACGGGGGATTGGCCACGTACGAACCGGTCGACGCCAAACTGACGCGCAGCAAGGGCAAGCCCGGACACGTCCTGCAACTGTGTTTCTACGCCGAAGCCATGACCGCGCTGACGGGCGTCACGCCGCGAAAGATGCACATCTGGTTGGGCTCTGGTCGAACCGAGGAGCTCTTCGTCGACGAGTTCTTGCCCTACTGGCGCCGACTGCGCACGCAACTCTCCTCGTTACTCGAGAACGAGCAGTTGACGGTCGTCACGCAGCCAAAACCGTGCGTCACGTGCGAGTACTGCGAGTTTCAGGGTCACTGTGAGCAACAGTGGCGCCGTGAGGACTCGTTGGCGTTCGTGGCCAACTCTCGCCAGGTCGAGCGTGACGCGCTGGAAGCGGGTGGTGTGAGAACGCTCGTTGAACTCGGGCGTCGCGAGGCGTCGGTCAGCGATCTGCGCGACGAGAAGTTGAATCGCCTCCGGCGTCAAGCGGCGCTGCAGGTCCAGTCACGCGAGAATCCCGAATCGCCACCGGTATTCGAGTACGTCGAGATCAGTGACGATCCGGTGTACGGCCACGGTTTTGAACTAATGCCTCAACCCCACGCGGCAGACGTCTTCTTCGACTTTGAAGGCGATCCCTTTTGGACTGCGCAGAACGACTTGATGTTCCTCGCCGGTCTCTACTATCAAGACGCCGCGGGCGCGTGGACCTACGACGAACGGTGGGCTCACACACTCGACGAGCAACAGTCGATGATCAAGGGATTAGTGGAGTTCTTCTCGGCCCGACGAGACACTTTTCCCGATATGCACGTCTATCACTACAACCACACCGAAAAGTCGACGATCGAGCGTCTGATGCGCGACGCCGAGGACGAGAACCTCTTCGCGGGCCTCGTCGAGTCCGGCCTCTTCGTCGACCTCTTCTTGGTGGCGAAGAACGCGCTACGCGTTGGCACCGAGTCCTACGGGCTCAAGCATCTGGAGCATCTCGTGGGCTTCGAGCGAACGGCGGGTATCGAGCACGGTGCCGGGGCGGTCGTGGAGTACGAGCAGTGGATGACGTCGAAGGACGACGGGTACTTGCGCGACATCGCTCGCTACAACCGCGACGACGTGGTCGCGACGAAGGCCCTGCGCGACTGGTTGGTCGAGCAGCGCCCGGCGGGGCTCGCGTGGCGAGAAGCGATCATCACGCGCGAGCCCTACGAGCTCGACACGGACGAACTCGTCGAGGGACTACACCACTTTGGTGAGGAGAGCCCTGAATACTTACTGGGCGAGCTGTTGAATTATTGGCGGCGAGAGCGATCTGCGGACGTGACGCCCAAGTACGTGGCGCTGAACGGCGATTACTCGGTGTTGTACGACAACATGGACTTCTTGACCAGCCTGGAGTTCGTTCGATTCGAAGAGCCCACGGGTCGCGAGCGCACGCGAAAGATGGTACTGACGTGGCCCGAACAGATCATCGATCACTCGCTCACCAAGGGGGACGTCCTCTACGCCGGTGTTGGCGTTCCCTACGGCAAGGGATCAATCACGGCCATCGATCTCGACGAGCGCGAAGTGAAGATTCGCTGGGGCGCACTGCAAGAGGAACTGGCGGGTGTGCCGGCGGTGCTGACCCGCGACCGATACTTTCGACCCGGTGCCAAGGCGTCGGCGCTGAAGGATCTGGCGCGCCAAGTACTCGATCCCGACTTGCACGGTGCACCCAGTCGTCTTTCGATGGCCCTGCTTCGTGGTGACGATCCCTGTTTCACTCCCGGTCAGGGTCCCGACGATGGCGTCTTTCGCGACGAACTTTCCTCCGTCTACAAGTGGGTCGATCATCTCGACGAAAGTTTCGTCGCCTTTCAGGGGCCTCCGGGCACCGGCAAGACGTACAGCGGCTCACACATCATCCACCACCTCATTACGTCGGGTAAGCGCGTGGGCGTGGTGGCGATGAGTCATCCGGCGATTGACAACCTCATGACCGCGACGTTTCAAGTCTTCGAGGAGGCCGGTGACACGTCGCTCCTTCGCGCCCTGCGCTGGCAGGATGAAGGCGAGGACGCGTCGCTGCCCTTCGCGCAGTACTCGAAGAAGAAGGGGGACCTCACGTCGGGGGAGTTCAATCTCATCGGGGGCACGGCGTGGCTGTGGGCCAACCAAGAGATGCGTCAATGCCCCGTCGACTTCTTGCTCGTGGACGAAGCGGGGCAGCTCTCACTGGCCGACGCCTTGGCGTCGACGAACGGCTCTCGCAACATGTTGTTACTGGGTGACCCGTTGCAACTCAGCCAGGTCGCCAAAGCCGAGCACCCCGGTGGATCGGGGTCGAGCGTGCTTCAACACGTCTTGGGTGAACACCTCACTATCCCCGACACCCACGGCGTCTTCATCGCCGAGACGTGGCGGATGCATCCGGACGTTTGTGAGTTCATCTCAAAGCAGATCTACGAGAATCGCCTTACGAGTCACGTCAGTTGTGCCCAACAGTCGACTGAGTTCGGCACCGGCCTTCGTTGGCTGGAGACCCACCACGTGCGCCGATCGACCGAGTCGGTGGAGGAAGCCGACGTCGTGACCGACCAGATCGAAAAGATGGTGGGAACCTCGTGGGTGAGTCAGCGCGGTGAAACGCTGACACTGAGCCCGCGCGACTTCATGGTGGTCGCGCCCTACAACGACCAAGTCAACCTACTGAACGACCGATTTCGCGCCAACCCCCGGTTGCGTGGGGTGCAGGTGGGCACCGTGGACAAGTTCCAAGGACGTGAAGCACCCGTGGTGTTCTTTACGATGACCACCTCGTCGTCGGCCGACATGCCCCGAGGCCCGGAGTTCCTCTTCTCTCGCAATCGCTTGAACGTCGCGGTGTCGAGGGCGCGGTGCTTGGCCTTCCTCGTGTGTACCGAGGAGTTACTGAATTCACGAGCGGTGGACATCGACGACATGCGGCTTATCTCGACGCTCAGTGCCTTCGTGGAGTTCGCCACCACCCACGTATCGCTCAGCGAGGTCACCTCGTAGTTCGAGTGCTCGTCCGACGTCAGCGCGCCTGGAGGCTCGAGTCAAAACACGCCACGGGAGTGCTTTTCAACTGCTAACATGGTCTTCCTGCTCACAGCGAGTGAGGCCCGGGACTTGCGTCTTTGGGGCTCGCGCTGGTAGGGTAGGCATCCCTATCACCGGGGAAACTTGGTGATGGATTCGACGGAGAAATCCCGAGATGGTGTACTTCATACCTCCGACTTCGGTCGTGTGTGATGTCGCTCCTTGAAAACGGAAGA